>NC_004663.1:4800000-6260361 GCF_000011065.1 Bacteroides thetaiotaomicron VPI-5482 | reverse complement strand
CTCGAAGCCGCCCAAAACGGAAAGTCCGATACGGAAACAGACGTTCCGGCCCTTGTCCGACAATACGGGAATAAAATAGCCGAGTTCCCCCGTGAACTGCGCTTTGGGTATTGCCTTATTTTCGTAGGTGTACTCCTTTATCTGATAATCCAGACCATACAGCCAGCAGGTACGGTTACGGTTGGTATGTGTAAAGGCCAGCGAGGTGAAGTAGTGGCGTTCGCCACCACTCTTCCATGAAAGGAAATGATTGACTCCCCCTGGTGTAAATTGTACACCCGTCTGTCCCGGCAGGTCACGCTGCGCGTATGCTTCGCCCGCAAAGAGCGACAACATGGCAACTGTCAGTATGAATAGTATTCTTTGCATATACATTATATTATATATAGGTTATTATTTCAGATGCAGTTCACTGATTGGTTTTGCCGCCACAAGGTCTGTGTTCTCTATGCGGAACGACTGGTGACGGGCACCGCCCTTTTCGTAAACCTCCACCACGAGCAGTTTGTCATCCGGCAGGGTGAGCTTGGGCAGCACGAATATACCCCGCACCGTGGCTTTCCCGTCCACCGTTATCAGGCGGTTGTATGTCCTTACAGGTTCTATGAAGTTCTCCTGCATGGCCGTGCGCTTGGCTACTTTCTTGTCCACCACTTTGAAACGGATATAGTCAATGTCGAACGATATATCCGAACTGTTGCGCAGGGAAGTATGCAGGTACAGCAGGTCATTATTGATATAAAGCCCTTTGAGCAGTGTCTGTATGCCGTACTTCTTGCAACCGATATGCCTGATGTCCCTTTTGTTCTTCTTATACAGCGTGTACATGATACGGTTCACCACCAGCGGTGTCTCCCCGCCGAGTTCTTTCAGCTTCACGAACATGCGGTCGCCCGCAATCCCGCCTTCGGGATTGTCCCGTAGCCAGTCTTCCATCTCAATGGAAAGTTGCGCTGGTTCGTCCTTATAAACCACATTAAAAGAATAGAAACAACCGTCGGCAGTGATAACGGAGAAATTCGTTTCCCCTTCAAAACCTTTCACCGCCGCCTTGATGCGTACTACATTTTCCGCTCCCGTGGCCTTGTCCGCTATGATGTCGAACGAGCCCAAATCCACATATTTCACTTCGGAAGGGAAAAGGATATGTACGGTTTTCTGAAAAGTCACCTCAATCTTATGCGGTGAGATAATCTGGTTGGTGGGGAAAATCTTTGTTTCCACCGGTTCCTGCGCCTTTACCGACAATACGGTTAAAAGTATGACTAATGATAAAATAATTCTTGTCTTCATCTGATTACTGTTTTTTGGATATTAATAAAAGTTGATAATTCGCTTTCACGGACACTTTCACCTCACGCATCTTTGTGGCCAGATATTGTGATCCGCCGCCAAGCACGCCCCTTGTCACGTCCATGACGAGTTGTTGCGAGGCACTGCGTGCGAACGAGATGCTTGTTCCGAAACTGCCCCCGATATTGGCGGCGGCTTCCTTCATGGCGGTACGTTCTGCGGTATTCGGAACGAAAAGTCCGGCCTGCCCGTCTATATCGTAAGCCGTTAGTTCCACCGGCAGGATGTTCCCGCCGCTCTCTATGGAGTTTACTGTGACTGCCATCCGTTGCCCTTCGATACGCACCGTACCATATAGCGGAGTATTGGCAGGTACAAGCACACCACCCACTTGCAGCGGTTCCAGCAACCGGAACTTCAGTCATGCCCCGGTGGTCACTTTTTTGTCTTCGTCCACGCATGGAGGTATCGTATTGGCTCCGGCGAGCTGTCCGCCGCCCAGAGCAGTGGCAAAACCGTAATTGCGGGGTATCGTGTCGGGTACCGGAGGTACGGCCAGTGACGAAACCACATTCTCCGTGGCACGTCCGGCAGCTATGGCGGCAGGATTGCCGGTACCGGTGCCCCCGGCAGGCTGTATGTTCTTCACCTGTCCGCCCGTTTGTCCGGGGAAATAGCGTGCCGCCATCTCATACGACTTTTCCATCAGTTCCAGCGGGTCTTGTCCTTTCCGTTCACGTTCCAGCTTTTCGTTAAGCTCCTTTACCTGCCGTTCCAGTTCGTCCACCCTCGGACTCTCCTTCGGTTCCTTATAGAACGAGGTGATCTGTCTTGAAATCTGCCGCTGTTTTTCTCTGGACTCCCGGATAGCATCCGCTTTCGGTACATCTTCTTCCGGTTTCAGCCCGTCCGTTGTGTCCGGTGTCAGATAGCCCCCGGCCACATCCTGCAAGGTTCTTACCTTCTCCTGCCTGCGTTTCTTCATTTCTTCCAGTTCGTAAGCCTTCTGTTTGTCGGCCATCGTCTCCGGTGCGATAGCGTCGGGTATCGTCGTATTGATTCCTGCCGTCCCTTCCACCGTTTCGGGTGTGTCCGGTTTGAAGAGAAACCAGATGAACCCGGCGCAAAGCAGGGAGAGGAATGTCACCACGCCATAGAATTTCAGCTTGTCGGCAACCTTGCGGTTTAACTTCTTCCCCTTTTCGGATACAGGTTCCGCTTTCTGCGTTTCTTTATTCTTTTCTTCTTTCTTATCGGATTGTGTCATTGGATACATTGTTTTTTAATGGTTGAATACTGTCCGTTTGGGGAAGCGCAATCCTTTGGAGATGCTGTACCTCAATCGGAAATTTGTCTGTCCCGCAGAAACCGCCCACGATGTAGGCAAGGTCGATGGCGGCGAAGAGTCCGAGCAGGTAAAGGATGATAATCCTTTGCTGCCGGTAGCTCAGCCGTTGCCACCGCCTGCGGAGTTTTATTATATATCGGTCTTTCTCCGTTCTGAACGAGTGGAAGACCTTTTTTATACCGTTATCTTTCATACTGTCCGATGTCCCTGTTTTCGATGATGGTAAAACTCTCTATCAGAAAGCCCTGCGGATTGTTGTCGCTCCGGGTTACATTCCTCAGACGGCAGGTGGTGACAAGCGACCTTTCGGTAACGCTGCTCGAACGGATGATGTGCTGCCGGCTATAGGTCTTCATCTCGTAGGGATAACTGTTGAAGTTCCCCTGTATGCTGTCCACCGTCAGCGTCTGCGAGATGTTTCCCGCGATCATCCGGTTGAAGTAGCCTTTCTCCTGCAAGTTCCGGTAGTAACCGATGGCACTTTCATCCGAAAGGTAAAGGGCACGCTGGATGTTGCTTTCAATGGCGCTCTTGTCCGGTGACAGGGTGAAAAACAGTTCGTGGAAACGTCTGATATGTTCCCTCGCTTCCACGGGGCGGTTCTGCTGCACATCCTGCGAAAGTGCCAGCATCAGCGATTTTCCGCTGTCCAGTACATAGATTTTCTGCCGTTGCGCCTCGGCAAACTCGTATGCCTTTCAGGTGGCAAAGACCGTTACCAGTACGCATACTCCCAGGAATACCATTCCGAACAGCCGTAGCTGCCGGAACGATGTCTCGATGTTTTTTAATGATTTGAACTCCATGTCTTCTTTCTGTTTTTTTAAGTGATACGTTTAGAACATTTTCTTGATGCGTCCGGCTACCGATCCACCGACTGCCCCACCGACTGCCGCCGCACCGTTTCCGGCCATTTTCCCGGCACCGCCCACCTTCTGCCCGTAAGCTCCCGCACCGCCTGCCTGAATAATCCATGAGGACACCGTGGGAACGCAGAAATAACCGATGATACCTATAATCATGAATATACAATACACACTGTTGGATGCGTCCGGTATGAACGTCGGGTCCTGCATCTGTTTGATATCCTGCTGCAACATCAGAACCTGTATGCGTGAAAGGATAGCGCCGAACAGGTCGCCCACGGGCAGCCATAAGTAAATACAGATATAGCGTGACAACCATGTGGTGAGCGTACTCTGGAATCCGTCATAGACGGCCAGCGCAAAAGAGATAGGCCCCAGTATGGACAGGACAATCAGGAAGAAAGTCCTCAGCGTGTCTATCAGCAGCGAGGCTGCCTGAAAGAAGAGTTCCAGCAGTTCCCGGAACCATTGCCTCACCTTTTCCCCCATGTCATACACCGCCTTCTGCCCGTACATGTTTATCATCGTGTCCATGTCCCCCAGCGACCAGCCAAGCTCGTCTATTTTCTTGTCAAATTCCTCATCACTCACAAGGAAAGCCTTTGCCGGGTCACGCAGCATCGCTTCCCGTTCCAGTTCGTCCTTCTCTTCCTGATACTTCTTCATGTCGAAAGTCTGCTGTTCCACCAGTGAGGAAGTGGCACTGCATACGGGGGAAAGAATCCCGTTGATTGTCCCCAATACCATAGTGGGGAAGAACATGATGCAAAGTCCCAGCACGAACGGCCTGAAAAGCGGGAACACGTCAATCTCTTCCGCCCTTGAAAGGGACTGCCACACTCGGTAGGCCACATAGAACAGGGCACCGATACCGGCCACTCCCTTTGCCACACTGGCCATATCCTCGCACAGCGGCATCATTTCATCGTAAAGCGAACGCAGCAACTCATGCAGGTTCGTCCAATCTATTGATAGTAATATCATAGTTTATCTGTTTTTTTAGGATGAATGATTACCAGTAACGCTGGTCGTGTGTCCCGTACAGGGCAAGCACCCGCTGGGAATCCCCCTTCTTCTTGCTGCGCAGGTACGATATGCCGATGTTCTTTCGGGTATAGTACCATGTCAGGTTCTTGTATTCCAGCACTTCGCCGTATATCCGGTTGATGATGTCCAGTCGTTCCTTGTCGGTCATCGAGAGTCCGGTAGCCGTAGTCACTTCCTTCAAGTCCAGCAGCAGGTTGCTGCTTTCTTCAAGCAACCGGTTATACCCGAAAGCAATGGCCGAGAGTTCTTCCACGGTGAAGTTCGGGTCGCCCATCATCGTATTGAAATTGGTCACGTAAATATCGCTGATGTCACCTACGAGCAGGATAGTCTGTTGTACCTTGCGTGCCCCTTTTACGAGGTCGTGTACGGATTTCAAAGCGTCGTAGTAGGCCTTTCCCTGCTGGTAAATCTTTACAGTCTCCTGAAAGTTACTTCACATGTTCTGTGCCGTTGTGGAAGTCTGTACAATTTCATTGGCCGAGTTTACAATGCCTTGAGCAAGGTTCGTAGGGTCTATCACTGCCCATTGTGCCTTGACTGTCACCGAAAGGGACAGCAGTACCATGAATAAAATTATCATTCTCTTTTTCATGCGTCTATCTCCTTTCTTTAGTAAGTAAATACCGACTGTCGTCATCACGGGCAAACGGCCCGTAACAGCCGAACAGCAACACCTCGCTTCCGCTGAAATACCCGATACATCCGGCATCCTTGTTCCCGTGCAGGAAAAGGTCGTCACCTTTCCGGAGCGGGATATTGATTTCGGTATAACTCATTTCTCCGGCGAACAGCGTGGCCTTGTATCCCTTGAATCCGTCCGTCACATGGTTGGATTTACGGATTGTCAGCGTGGAGCCGCCTTCCTTGTTCATTCAGTGACCGCAGATGCGGTCATTTTCCAGTTCCTTCTTCATTTCCCCGATCAGGTTCAGCAAATCCAGATTGGTCAGGGTCGCATCTCCGAGTGCTTCCCTGCATTGGCTTAATAAATCTTTCTTACTCATTGTCTTCTATAGATTAATATGGTTACTTGTTTTCCTGCCGTTTGCTTTCGGCAAGTTGTTTGATAGCCAGTTCGATGTTTCCGCCCAGCTTTTCCGTAAGGCGGGTAAGTTCCAGTTTCTCAGTCTCTTCGGTGGTGTAGCAAAGGTACTCTTCAGCCGAAACTTCTGTTGCATATACCGCACTTTGCGTACCGCCAAGCCCTATCCAGACCTCTTTATAAAGGCGGTTCGCTGCATTGGCAAGATTGATGGAAAGTATCTGGCTGCGTTCCTTGTCCGTCAGGCCGAGCAGGTTCTGTATTTGGTCGAACTTGTTTTGATACTTCCGCTGGTCGAGCAGTATTTTGCAGTCACTGTTGTTGATAATCGTCTCTTTCACAACGGGGGAAGAGATAATATCATCCACTTCCTGCGTCACTACAACCGCCTCTCCGTAAAACTTTCTGACTGTTTTAAAAAGATAACGGATGTAGTTTGCCATACCTTCCTTGGCGATTGCCTTCCAAGCTTCCTCAATCAGTATCATCTTGCGGATACCTTGCAAACGTCTCATTTTATTTATAAACGTCTCCATGATAATGATGGTGACAACCGGAAAGAGGATTGGATTATCCTTCACAACATCCAACTCAAATACAATAAACCGTTTGTTCAGTAAATCCAGTTCCTTGTCCGAGTTCAGCAGATACCCGTATTCACCGTTCTTATAATAAGGTTCCAGCACGTTCAGAAAACCGTCCACATCAAAGTCCTTCTCCCGCACGTTCTTGTCCGCCAGCACTTTGCGGTAGTCCTTCCTTACAAAGTCATAGAACGAGTTGAAGTTCGGCTTTATCTTCCGGTTCTTCTTTATCTTTTCGATATACAGGCTGACTGCATTCGAGAGCGCCACCTCTTCCGAACGTCGGGGCGGTTCGTCCTCCCTTTTCCAAAGGGTGAGTATCAGTGTCTTGATGCTGTCCCGCTTTTCGATGTCATACTGGTAATCCTCCGTGAAAAACGGATTGAAAGAAATCGGATCATTTTCTTTGTATGTAAAATAAATCCCGTCATCCCCTCCGGTCTTCTGATGTATCAGGTCACAGAGTCCCTTATATGAATTTCCGGTGTCCACCAGCAGGATATGCGTCCCTTGTTCCCAGTACTGTCTCACAAGATGGTTGGTAAAGAAACTCTTCCCGCTGCCGCTGGGGCCGAGTATGAACTTGTTTCTGTTGGTCACCACCCCTTTTTTCATGGGTAAATCCGATATGTCGAGGAAGACGGGCTTTCCCGTCAGCCTGTCCACCATGCGGATGCCGAAGGGAGAGAGCGAGTTCCGGTAACAGGTTTCAGCCGTGAAGAAACAGAGCGCCTGCCCGGTAAACGTGTAGAACGTCTCTTCGGCCGGAAAGTCCGCTTCATTTCCCGGTATGCCTGCCCAATAGAGAGCCGGAAGGTCGGTCGTGTTATGGTGCGGAGTACATTCCATCAATGCCAGTGCGCTTCCCACGTCATTCTTCACCCTGCGGAGTTCGTCCCCGTTTTCCGCCCATGCGACGATGTTGCAATGGCAGCGCACGGATTGCAGTCCGTTGCTGTGCGCCTCATTCAGATATTCGTCCAGCCACTCCTTGTTGATCTGGTTGCTGCGGCTGTACCGGGAAAGCGACTGCATGTTCTTCGCCATCTTCTCGAAACGGGAAAGGTTTTCGTTACTGTCGTCTATAAATATCCACTGGTTGTAGATATGGTCGCAGGACAGCATCACGCCCACAGGGGCGGCATAGCTAAGACGGCAGTCCGAGCGATCTGTCGAGAGGCGTTCGTACCGACCGTCCGTCCTTACCTTTCCCGGCAGGTCGTCGAGGTCGGAGAGCGTATGCAGGCAAAGCCGCTTGTCACCGATACGCATCTCGTCAGGGTTCAGTTGCATATCCTGCAACATGGTAGTTCCGTCAGCCGAGAGCGTGAGGTATCTCTCGATAATGCCCGGTTCGTTTTCCGTTCCCGTAATCTCTTCCGTGGTGAGCCGTTCCAGCCTGACAAGGCCGCTGTCATTAACGATACTTTCAAACTGTCCCACCGCTTCCATGAAGCGTTCCACCGTTTCCTTGTCCCTGATTTCCTTCGGCACCAGAAAACCACGGCAGAGCGTGTTCCAGTTGCTTTGCTGCCGGGAGCGTTCCCTGGTGGTCTTGGTGAGGAACAGGTAACAGGTGTGGTGCAGGTAGGGACGCTCGTTGAAATGGCGTTCAAAACTGCGGGAGAGGAAGCTGAGGTCATCCTTCCGGCTGTCCGGCTCGTATTTCTCGGTGATGAAAATATCCTGTTTGTGCAGGATTGAATAGTTCGGCAACACCTTGATTGCCTTCGCTCATGTGGCGTGCATCGCCTCATACTCTGCGGAGGATACCGAAAACACTTCCGGCAGTGTGACCCGGAAAGCGACCGTGATGTCGGCGTCCTTGCTGACAATGCAGTCGTGTTCCACCGCCATGATGGGGAACTTGCTTTCCAATGTGGATGCTTTTAATATACTTCTCATAATTTACGATTGTTGTTTGTTAATCAGACGTGTGATACGTTTTCGTGAGAGGATTCTCCGGGGATGCCTCCGGGCCGCGAACAGCTTCATCAGCCCGTGACTTCCGTATTTACGGTTCAGCGTGAAGGTCAGCCATACCAACACCGTAGCCGACGATACCCCGAAATCGATGCAGATCCACTGTCCGATGCCTGCCATATACATGATGACGAACATCACGAACACGGCAAGCAGGCCGGCAGCGAAAATAAACAGGTATTGTGCCCGAAGCCCCTTAAATTCAACCTCACGGCCCACACCTTTATTTATCTCAAAATCAGCCATAAGTTACTGTCTTCAGTATGAATCTTAGAGGAAGAACGACCTCAGAATGGTGGCGGCGACTATCAGAAAGATACAGGCTCCGAACCACGAACTGGCAGTTTTACTCGTGTCGGGGTCGCCCGAACTGAACTTCTGGTAGACTTTGACGCCGCCAACGAGACCGATTACGGCACCGATTGCATAAATCAATTTTGTTCCCGGATCGAAATAACTTGTCACCATCTGGGTGGCCTCCGTAATACCTGCCTGCCCGTTTCCCTGGGCCATTGCCGCACTTGCCGCCGCAACAGCGGCAAGCATCATAATCAATCTTTTCTTTTTCATTTATTTCCGTGATTTTTTAGGTGATTAAAAAAGCCACGGACTGCCCCCTTTCACTATCCCCATAAGGCAGCCGTGGCCGTTTATGGTTTACTGATTCAGGGGGTAAGTTCCGGCCGGAAATCAGCCGGAGTCATAATATGCTATTTGCATTGTCACTTGATTTGGTGGTGAAACATTCTTGTTAATTCTCTCTTGAAAGCAGGATGTGAATCATCCCGAATCGTAATAACCGTTTGTTCTCATTGTCTCTATTGTGTCTTGTCTTTATCAGGTTATTTCAGATATTCTCCGCACTTGAAACCCTTGCGGGGTGTATAGTCTTCAAAGGAGGTAGACTTGAATAGCCACATCCGGTTCGCCCATCGGGCAAGGTCACGCTCGTATTGCGTAGGCGTCCGCTTGTTTGCATAATCCCGGAAAGGGATAACAAAGGGAGTAATCCCCAGTTCCCTCAGTACGTTCAACCTGAACAAATCCTGCTCAACGGTCGAATTGAATCCTATCAGCACGTAGCAGGTTATCTTGTAAGGTTTCACATGCCTGACCATCTCTTTCAGGCGGTCGGTCAGATCCAGCCGGGGCAAATCCCACGCAATATGGATGTTCTGCTTCATCTTCATCCGGTTTAGATGCCAGGCCTGTTCCTCATTCATAATCCTCACATCCACACCGTGCAGTTTAACGGGTTGCCGGGCCTTCATCAAATAATCTACCGCCGATCTTCACTGCGGATTGGCAAAGAAATTGTTATCCAGCACCTCAATCCATTTCCCTTTCGGGTTCAGCTCCACCGGCTCCACGGCCTGAATGTATCCTTCCTTCTCACGGACGAGACAGAAGGGGCATTTACGGATGCAGCCCCTTGAAAAGAACTGAAGGGAAAAAGGATATTGGGGGTAAATGGAATAATCCATCATCCGGCTGTTTTCCACAGCTTCGGGAAGCCTGCCGGCAATATCATATCCCGTTCCGCCCTTTATGATTTCCTTCGCATCCAGCAGATTGTAATCATAGTCAGAACTAAAAGTGAACACTTTGCTTGCCAGCACCTTATCATACCGTCCCGTCGGTTCTGCCCATTCCACCCGATGCCCTTTTGCCTTGTAATAAGCTGAAAGGCGCATCAGCGCAAAATTGGGGAAGTTATGTCCGTCCACATCTACCAGTCCTATATTCATACGGATAAAATTTAATGGTGAATAGTTCTTGTTGCCTTACCGGGTGAATGCCGCAGGCGGTCTGTCATCCCGAATCGTAATAGCCTTTTGTCATAGCCATTCTGTTTTATAAGTAAGTTACCAAAGGTATTGTCTCTTCTTGATTGGAGTGTTCCCTTACCAGGCGGGAACATCCATTTATCAACCCGAATCGAAATAAGTCATATACATGGTTTTGTTGGTTTATTCAGTCATTAATACCATAGCGAATTTCTCTCTTTAAGGTGATACGGGCTGTCAACCCGTATCAAAATAACCTCTTGTCATTGTTACCTCCTTTTTTAATTGGTTAATCTCTGTCCGGAGCAGCCCCGCCCATTTGCTCGGCTTCATCCAGAAATTTGCTGATACGGCTGTCGCTGCCATTGATACTTTCCAGTATCGAGCGTTCAATCTGCGTATCTTTGATATGGTGGATCGCCCTTAAAAGGGACAATCGTTTGTCTGTCGGAATATCCTTGCCGTTGCAGAGGTCGATAATCAGGTCAATCTCTTCCGGCCCTATGCCGGTTGCCTCGCCCGAATACTCTTCGCGGATACAGTTCAAATCATCCAGTTCCTCGTTCAACTCATCCGTATCCACTTCGTCACCGTTTCCTCCCTGTCCGCTATCGCCATCCGGCTTGCCGGAACTCTCATCCGAAGAAGCCCTCCACTCTTCCACGCGCTTGTCCCGGAACAGTTCCGGAATGCGCTCCGGCGGCACTTGTGCTACCTTTTGTGGCGCTGTATCTTCGTTTCTGCCAGCAAAAGTAGAGGCATTTTCTTTACCTGCAATAGTTCCGGAACCGGTGACGTTTATTGGCGGCCGTTGACGTATCCCGTAGCTTTTTGTAACGACAAGACTGTCCGTTTCAGAGCGTTTTTGGGGAGGTTTTTCCATGTTCCTGCCCTCTGCCTTTTCCTTGACTTCAGCCTTTTCTTTGTCCTTCACTTCCGTTTTTGCGGTCGTGACATTCCTCTTTTCAGACTCCGGCGCTACCAGAACGTCTTTCTTTTCCGCTTTCCCTTTCGAGCGCCTGCGCCCTTTTTTCTGTTCCTCTTTCACCGGATCGAACCATCCGGCAACGCCCCGCAGAGCTTTTGCCATGCGGCGGCGTGCCTTTCCGAAACATATTTCGCCAAGCTGTCCCTTGAACAGGAACTTATCCATGAACAGATAGGCGAACAATAGCCAGAACAGAGCGATTCCGGCTTCATAGTAACCTGATTGTATATTCATACCCTAAAATATTTTGTTATAACTCTTTTGTAAATAGGTCTTCACCTCATCCGCATGTTTCTCGAAATGCTCCTTCAATACATTGTCTATGTAGTTTCCTACCGTCAACTGCCGTTTTCCGGCAATGCCCACGATGACTGATATTTTCTGGTGCAGTTCCTTGTCTATATATACCCCCTGTCTGCCTTCACATTTATAAGGGGTGAGGAATCTGCGTATAAAGTCAGCCAGAGCCGTGCGAATCGTTTTCGGTGACGTTTTTTCCGTAACCACTTCCGAACGGTCGGCACCACCTGCATCGGAAACATCCCTGACTGTTTCATTTGCAGTGCCATCCGCTTTTCCTTTCTCATCGGATAAAGCGGTTTCTCTATTTTCGCCATTACCTCCGCCGGTTGAAGGTACAGATGATAAAGGAGGCTCCGAAGGAACCCCTGCCATCAGGCTGCGCAGGTACGCTTCATCCACCGGATTTTGTCCGCTTGTTTTCTTTGCCATGACTATTCGGTTTTAAGTACAGATATGATTTCATCCATAAACGTATCGAAGCCGCACTCTTTGGTGAATGCCGCATCGGGAGAGAACAGCGTACTCCGGTAAACGGGGCCGCCCATAGCGGACAAGTCCTTGGTAAAGTTACTGCGCACGGGAATACGTGTTTTGAGACAATCCAGCCCTAACAGGGAAAAACCTTGCTGATACACATCATACAATGTCGTGCGTTCCCTGCGGTCAACCATGTTCCAGAATAGATGAAGACCTTTCAGTGCGGACACGCCGGTCTTTATCAGCCGGTCATTAATGGTGGTGGCAAAGTTCAGCGTGCTTTCCAGCACAAGACGGTCTGCCTTTATCGGCACGAACAGATAATCGAGCGCACTAATTGCAGCGATAACCCCGTCGCTACCCATAGTTCCGGGCAGGTCGAACAGTACCATGTCATAATGTATGTCCGATTTCCCTTCAAATCTCCTTCAGTCAGTCATACAATCCGGCGGGGTACTTCCAATGACCGGATAAGCCTTTTTCTTCAACCGCCCGGTCTGCTCCACCAAGAGGTTCTGATAAACGGGTGTGGTCTTCACCACTTCCATATCCCGCTTTTTCTGTTTCATAATAGAATGTTGCGGATAGTCGCAATCCACTACCGCTACGCTGAGACCTTTTACATAATGCAGTCATGATGCCGCATAAATCGTAAACGTCGATTTACCTACGCCCCCTTTCTGGGAAGCGAACGAAATGAATACCGTTTCCTTTCTTTTTTCCATCGTTGCCTAATTTAAGTGAATAATTTTATTTATAATTCAGCAGATAGACATCTATCCACTTATCCGTTCAGTCATTTCACTATCCGTTTAGCTTTATACTTACATAGCTATGCAATTATATAGCTATTTATCTATTCAGCTATGTAGCTACATAGCTATCTGGCTGTCTATCTAAGTATTTAGCTAATAGTATATTTACCTCTCCATTTATCCGAATATACACTTGCCTGTCTATACATCTTTGTATATAGTTGTGCAAGTAAATAGATAGCCTTATGAATGCTTATCTGAAAACTTGCTTAATTAAATGCCTGTTTAGTCAGAAAGCTATTCGGATAGTTATCCTGATAACTACCTTTTTATCTATCCAAATAAGTAACTGAATAGCTATCCGGCTGCAAATAAACCTCAAAAAGAGCATCCGTGACATAACCGTGGTTTCAAAGTCATTTATTGGCAGCTGTTGGCGTAACGCCTGATAATACCCATACCGAAAAAACTATCTACCTTTGTCGCCGGGAGAGCGCAGCCCGTTCTCGAAAAGAGAACGTTAAACAAATCCTTTAGACCTTTAATCCGGCACAGCCGGATTTTAATATGCGTCAGCATATAGCAAGGTGTACTTTGAGGCCCTCACTTGAAGTTCAGGCCCTCAAAGTCTCGCCCGAAAGGTCTTTCGGGGGTGGCGGTTCTCCCAAGTCGAACCTTCTAAAATATTCATGTCATGAAGAAAAGGATGCTTGTAAGCAATGAAAAGGGGCACAAGGTGCTCGCAGACCCACGGGTGCATCGCCACTCAGTGCGGTTGAACAGTGAGGAAAATGAAAAATTCCTCACGATGTTTGAACAATCGGGTATGAAGAACAAGGCCGAATTTATCTTCGCCCGTATCTTCGGCTGAGAATTCAAGGTGGTGAAGATTGACAAGGAAGCGCAGGAATATTATGCCCAGCTCACCGCTTTCTATCAGCAGTTCCGCCGTATCGGGAATAACTATAACCAATGTGTAAAGACTATCCATACCATTTACGGAGAGAAGAAATCGCTTGCATTTCTCTACAAACTTGCCGAAGAAACCCGTAAACTGGAAGAAGTATGCAGGCAGGTTATCGAACTGACAAAGCGGTACGAGAAGGAGTATCTCACTAAAAAGGAATAACGTCATGGTGCCGAATATCACATCCGGCAGTTCATTCTATGGAGTGATTGCCTATAATAAGATAAAGGTGGACGACGGTACGGCAAAGGTATTGTGACACCCGAAAATAGCGGCGGACACTTCCGGCAATGTGCCGATTGAAAACTGCGTGCAGGCTTTCGAGCCTTATATCGCACTCAACTCGCACGTCAGGAAACCGGTTATCCACATCTCATTGAATCCTTCCCCAAAAGACATTCTTTCAAAAGAACAAATGACCGTATTGGCGCAGGAGTTCATGGAAAAGTTCGGTTACGGGAACCAGCCCTATATCGTATGGCTACACGAAGACATAGACCGTAAACACATGCACATCATTTCGGTACGTATCAACGAGAAGGGAGAAAAAATAGACCACAACCGGGAAGCCATCCGGGCACAGAATATCTGTCGGGATATGGAAGTGAAGTACGGCCTTCATTCCACACTCGGAGAACACAGTGAAAGGGAATTACTATCCTTGCAAAAAGTGGATTATCCGAAAGGTGACGTGAAAGCGCAGGTGAAGCATACTGCCCGTACTTTGCTGGAATGTTACAACTGCCATTCGCTTGCCGAATACAACACCCTTCTGAACTTGTATAACGTAACCGTTTATGAAGTCAGGGGAAGCGTGGACGGGAAGGAATACTACGGCATCATGTACGGAGCTTTGGATGATGACGGACAGCAGGCAGGCACGCCTTTCAAGTCCAGCAAGTTCGGAAAGGTATTCGGTTATGAAGCCCTGCAAAAGAAGTTTGCCGCCACCGCCGAAAAGGTGAAAAGGAACAGCCTTGCCGAAAGGGCACGGCAGGAAATAGTCAAAGCCATGCAGGACATAAGTACGAAAGAAGCGTTTGCCCGCAGGCTGAAAGATGCGGATATAGAGGTGGTTTACCGTATCAATCCCGAAGGACGCCTGTACGGTATCACTTTCATAGACCATACCAACCGGACAGTGTTCAACGGCTCGCGTTTGGGCAAGGCCTTTTCAGCCAATGTATTCAACGAACTGTTCAATAATCCGGATGCGGACCGTACAAAGCTGATACCGCCACCGGAGCAGGATACGCCCCGGCAGGCACGGGAAACGGATGCGGAAGAAAGACAGGAAAGGGAGGAATACCGGCAGCAGGAAAATCGAGGCAACTATCAGAGTGAACCGTCCGGCAGTCTGATTGATACGTCCGCACTCGGTGCCATTGACATTTTCTCCGTACTCATGGAAGATGACCATACGCACGAGTACATCGATCCGGCCTTCCGCTTCGGGCACAAGAAAAAGAAGAAGCGCAGGCGCAGGTTATAATATAATAATGTATAGAAGAAGTCTAATTTTAATAGTTACAATTATGCAGAATGAAGATGATTTAAGAGGTCTTGCCAAAGTCACGGACTTTATGCGGGCCATCAGTTTTTTATTTTTGGCGATACACATCTATTGGTTTTGTTACGGCTGGCTCCACGAAATGGGCTGAACGCTCGATATAGTGGATAAGATACTGTCCAATTTCCAACGTACTACCGGACTATTTTCATCTTTGCTTTACACCAAACTGTTTTGTGTCCTCTTCCTCAGTCTGTCCTGCATGGGCAACAAGGGAGTGAAGAAGCATGAAATCACATGAAGGCAGATTATCATTGCGGCCATAGCGGGTGCAATACTCTTTTTCCTGAACTGGTGGCTACTGTCCATTGACGCATCATCCGGTGTATGTGCGGTACTTTATACCACAACATTGGTCGGTGGCTTTTTCTGTCTGTTGGCATCGGGATTGTGGATAAGCCGTCTGTTGAAGAACAATTTGCTGGAGGACGTTTTCAATACCGAAAATGAATCATTCATGCAGGAAACCCGCCTTATGGAAAACGAGTATTCCATTAACCTGCCGACTAGATTCTGGTACAGGAAAAAGGAATGGAAAGGCTGGATAAACGTGGTGAATCCTTTTCGGGCCAGCATGATTTTAGGTACACCGGGTAGCGGGAAATCGTATGCCGTGGTCAATAATTACATAAAGCAGGCAATCGAGAAGTCCTATGCACTTTACATATACGACTTTAAATTTGATGACTTGTCCGTTATCGCTTATAACCACTTGATTAAGTACAGACACCGCTATAAGATACCGCCTAAGTTCTACGTGATAAATTTCGATAACCCACGCAAGAGCCATCGCTGTAACCCGCTGGCACCGGAACTGATGACGGATATTTCAGACGCTTACGAGTCGTCGTACACCATAATGCTTAACCTCAATAAGTCGTGGGTGCAGAAGCAGGGGGACTTCTTCGTGGAATCCCCGATTGTCCTGTTTACGGCGATAATATGGTTTTTGAAAATCTATGAAGGCGGCAAGTATTGTACGTTCCCTCATGCCATAGAATTGCTTAATAAAAGATATGAAGACGTCTTTACTATCCTGACAAGTTATCCTGATTTGGAAAACTATCTTAGTCCGTTCATTGACGCATGGAAAGGCGGAGCGAGCGAACAGCTCCAGGGCCAGATTGCAAGTGCTAAAATCCCGTTATCCAGACTGATAAGTCCGCAACTCTATTGGGTAATGTCCGGCAGTGATTTTACACTGGATATTAATAATCCGAAAGAACCTAAAGTTCTTTGTGTAGGTAACAATCCCGATAGAATTTCCATTTATGGTGCGGCGTTAGGACTTTATAACTCCCGTATTGTAAAGCTGATAAACAAGAAGAAACAACTGAAAAGTTGTGTGATTATTGACGAGTTACCAACCATCTTCTTTAAAGGGTTGGATAACCTTATAGCAACAGCACGAAGCAACAAAGTGGCAGTCGTATTGGGTTTCCAAGACTTTAGTCAACTGAAACGTGACTATGGTGACAAGGAGGCCGCCGTTATCATGTCAACTGTGGGTAATGTCTTCAGTGGTCAGGTAGTAGGTGAGACGGCAAAAACACTATCAGAGCGATTTGGAAAAATCCTGCAAAAACGGGAGTCTATGAGCATCAACCGTAACGATACATCCACTTCCATCAGCACGCAACTGGACAGCCTGATACCTGCCAGCAAAATCAGTACACTCTCACAGGGTATGTTTGTGGGTGCTGTAACGGATAATTTCGGAGAAACGATAGACCAGAAAGTTTTCCATGCGCAAATAGTAGTGGATAATGATGCGGTACAGAAGGAAACAACCTCCTATCAACCCATTCCTGAAATCAGCAGTTTTCTGGACGAGAACGGTAACGATACAATGGAGCAGCAGATACAGGCCAACTACCAGCAAATCAAGCAGGATATTGTGGAACTTGTAGAGAACGAGTTAATCCGCATAGAGAATGATCCGGAACTCAAACACCTGTTAGGTGGTGATGAAGGTGCACGGGCACAAGCATAGCCGTTTGTCATAACAGTATGTTTCCCACGGTTTTTGCGGCAATCCCGGAAGCTGTGCAGGCTCCACTTCCGTAGATTGCCGCAAAAACCGTTCTTCAAACTAAATTCCTGCGTATATATCATTCAACATACTATTCATATAGTAGCCTTTCATATCTATTTCCAAATATCATAATTTCTTGTTTAAAAAGAAAAAGATTTTTGACTATGATTTCCTTGTGTCTATTCTTATATGGAGAAAGAATTATCTTTTGTATTTCTTTAGTTGTAAGAACTTTTATTAAAGAGACCATTTCCTCAACTGTGTAATTGTTTTGAATGGATATGCTAATACTAATTTTTATCACTTTAGATATAATACCTTTGTAAATAGCAATAGCCTTTAATGGAATATTTTTTCCTACAATATAATCAGTTGGAATATCACCAAATCCAACAAAGCTTATAACACCATTATTTATCGCACTTCGAGCAAGACTTTTAGTGTCGTTCCTATTGGAGAGACAAGAAAGACTAAAAAAAATTTTACCTTTAAACTTTGAAATATTATCTGAATGAATAAAATGTTCATTTCTGTAAAATTCGGGATTCTCAATCACAGCATCTTCTGCTATAAAATCTTGAGATTTTTTATTGCAAGAACCAAATAAACAATCACTTCGCCCATGTCCCATGAACAAAATAAACTTTGCATTACTGTCTATGGCCTTTTTTATACAAGACTCATGATCCGCATTAGAATATTTTATCTTATAGCAATGCCATTGATTGTCAAGCTTTCTGCAAAGATAAGTGTTTATTCTATTCAAGAATGTAATAGATTCTTGTCTATCAGTAGGATATATGCCAAAAATTTTCGTCATAAAATTAATTTGTTTCTTCTAAGCCATTAATTGATGACAAATAAGAGATAACCTGTTCAACTAAGTCTTTTTTAAACTCTATACTATCAGGTGTTTTTGATTGAAGCCAAGTGGCTATTTCCTCAAATCTTTTACCCGCATATTTTGGAAATAAATAGTTAAATGTATCATCTCTTCGAAGAAAAAACCATTTAATTAGCTCATCTTCAAAATTAAATTCTTTTTCTTTCTTTACATGTTTAACAAGCTCTTGTTCATAATCATTGTCCCGTTTCCGAAAATCTATATTACAATCAATCAGCGACTTTAGATTTTCTTTTTGTTTTTCGAAGTCATCTGTTTTTATAATATCTTCAATAACATTCTCTATTTGTGCGGAATATAGAATTACTTGTTTTTTGTAATTAGGGTTCATCGATTTTATAATTTTTATTATCTGAAACCCATCTATAACGCCTGCTATTAAATTGTAATCACAAACAATAGAATCAAGCTGTCTAAAGTAAGGCAAACCTAATAAATCAGTTTTAAAAGATTCAGCATCAAATAGAATTTCTCCATTCTCTCTTCTTTGATAATTAATAGGATTAAATTCTTTAAAAACTAATTCAATGCCATCATTTTTTAGAGTAGCTTTTATGTTTTGTAAGACGGCACTCTGAGATTGCTCATCTACTAATATTAAGTGTTTTTGAATCATTTGAAAATAATCTTAAAATTCATACCATTGCCTATTTCAGGCTTATCAATCGCTATTTTGGCATTCATTTTTGAAAGAGACTCTGAAACGAGATATAATCCAAATCCAGTACCATTTTCTTTTGCTGTTTCTCTAAATTTGAATATATCATTAGGGTTCGTTTTATACTTAGAAGATAACCCTTCTCCATCATCATATATGTTTAGAATTAAAAAGTTACCATCTAACTTAGTCTTAAACCATATATTTTTCGCCCCCCATTTTGCTGAATTATCTACAAAATTATCTATCATCAGAGCCAAATCAAGCTTGCTTCCAATTATATAAAATAAGCGGACATTATTAATTGAATGTACCTTAATCTTATATTTGTTATTCTTGGAATAACCAGATATAAAATCTGGGAGATTAATTTTTTGTGCATCAGCTTTGTCTAAGTCACTTTCAAGAATCAAATCTGTTGCTTTTAGTGACTTATCTGCAAAGTGTAAAATCTCATATAAAGATTCTATAATTGATTCCTTTAAAGAACTTCCAAGTTGTTCTTTTGTAAGATTATTAATGATAAGTGAAATTGTTTCTTTTATTTTTTGATTATTATTTTTCACATGATGTATTAAAGCATCTGTTTCCGGAGTTGATTGCTTTTTATAAAATTCGACTTTCAATTTTTCTAATTGAATCTCTTTCTCTTTTTTCTTTTCAATCTCTTCTTTTTCCTTTTCGGCATCAACACGTTTTTTCGTTTCTTCTTCTGCTGTTTTTTCCGCTTGAAGTTTTTCCGCTTGAAGTTTTTCTAGTTCTTGCTGATGTTTCTCATTAATTTCTTTTTCTCGCTCCAATTGAAGTTTTAATTCTTCAATTATTCGTGTTTGCTTTTCTATTGTATTTTTGTAGTATTGGAGTTCCGCAATGGCTTTAGCAGTAGCTTCATTTGTAGAATATTTCGAGAAATCGGCTATTTGTTTTTCTAAGTCTTTATTTTCAATGGCTTTTTTTTGCAAAATCCGATTTAGGGTATCAGCATCTATTTTCTTTTTTTCAAAATCAGTAATAAGTTGTTCAAATTCTCGTTCTGCGTTAGCCTTCTCTTCTTCGATTTTATCAAGTATTAAATCTTCATTAATATAAAGCTCAATAACATCGCTAGCTTTTGCTCCAATAATAGAATGAATACTGGAATAAATACGCCTTCTTTTTATAACTTCATCTTCACGAAAGGTTAATTCACTTTCTTTTAACTGACCCGAAATTATTTTTTTCTCAATATCCCTTATTTTATCTTTATCTTCTTCTGGAATGCTATCCCAATTTAAACCATCAACAACATATTTTTCTAACCTCTTGAAAGATTTATAAAAATAGCCTTCGCGATTTGTTAATTTTGAAAAACTTTCATTTCTAACTAATCCCTCTCGACTTGATATTATTTGGAATGAATTTTCTGAATCTAGAACTTCTATCCGTCCAACAATATCTCTTGAACTAAGAAATCTAGCATAACCTTGCGCTCGCCTCTGTTCTAAATTTAGCCAATCGTCACTCTCCTCGCCATATGGGGGAATGCGGAAACCATTCAAAAACAAGTATATTGAGCCATATTCTACAGGTCTTACCCCCGTTTGTTTTGTAAAGAAAGCCTTAGAGTATGGATTTAGATAATATAGGTAACACTTTGCATGTTTAATCTCCGGATAAAATTCATTTTTTTCTTTTATCCAAAAAATTGTCTTCCCTTTATCTTTTAATGTTGTTAGAATAATTTGTCCATCTTCAATTATTTCACTTTCGATACTTGTTGTCTTAAAATCAAGTTTCTCAAAAATGGTATTATCTATTTTTCCTATAAATTTTTGAGAATCTTCCTTATTATTATTTTCAACTATAAATTCTTGTGCATTCAAATAAATGCCAAAATCATTTTCCTCAAATGCCTGATTGGGATTAATTAATTTTTCAAGGTATTTTTTTAGGTTTACAAGCTTGTCTGTATTCCAATCTATAATAATACCTTTGTCATTTCTAATCTCATAGACCCAATTGCTCCGCAATTTTATTATCTCTAAGATTACTCCTTGTTTGAATGGCTCAACTTTTCTTTTAACTAAATCTTCTTCTGTTAATTCTTTATAATCGAGGATGACACTTTGTATTTCTTTATTTTCATCTTCAACTTCAAACATCTTCCAATCTATTTTCAGAAGTATGTAGGATTTTTCGCCATTTTTTCTAGCATATAGATTTAAAAACTCACCTAGTCTGTCGCAAGAGAAACGCCCAACACCCTTAGCACCTGCCATCATCCGATTATGTTGACGAGTATTTTGTTTTTTTTCTGAGTATGCAATATTTAGCCACTTATTCTTGATATCATCTAGATTCATACCTAAACCATCATCTTTAATAATTAAGCGTGAAGTTTTTTCTGAATACGAATCAATTGACTTATCATCATTTTCTTTCAAATTTGAGAATGAAATATCTACCCGCTTTGCATCTGCATCAAAAGAATTTTTCACCAACTCAAGAATGGCAATATTGTCATCATTGATAAGATCTTTACCAATAATACTCTTGAGCTGTATGTTTGTTTTAAAATGTAAATCCATTTCTATATCATTTTTTTTAGGATAATTCCTACTTGTTCTCCAAACAATGGTGGAATAGCATTGCCTATTTGTGTATAACGTGGAACTTCCTGCGTTCGCCTTTTACCTCCTGTTGTGTATTTCCCTTGAAAAATATACCAGTCAGGGAAAGATTGTATTCTTGCATATTCTCTTACCGTCAAAATTCTAGGTTCTGAATAATGAATATAATCATCTGGAAGCGTTGTAATAGTTGGACTCTTTTTTTGCTCATCTAATGGTATTATCGTATGTTTTTTTATATTAAAACGTTCTCTTGTGTAAGAGTCTATATCTTTATTTTTTTTGCAGGTATCTAAAATAATTTGAAATTTACTTGAGATTTCGGGGCGATGTTTTGGAAAGCGATGACTGTCAGGAATACATTGATTTACCCCAATCCTCATTAATTGCTGATAGGAACTTTTTATTGAGGAATACATTCCTGCCTTAAATGACTTTGTATCAGGTGAATCTACCTCTCCATTTTCTCTTAATAAATCAGAAATAGCATCTCCTAAAGTAGTTTCAATGGTCAAATTCTTTTTAGACAAAAAAGAATGCCGATTGTTCTTTATTAGACTAAAGAATTGCGAAGCCGTATCTTTAGACACATTTGGCACATCCTTTCTTACTCCAACTAATATAAAACGTGTCCTTTTCTGAGGAATGCCATACTCTCCAAAATTAACAAGTTCTCCTTTTACGTAGTATCCTGCTCTATTTAAAGCGCGTTCGACATAAGATGAATACTCTTTACCCTTGTCCTTATTTTTTCTAAATTCCAAGGTGAACCCTTTTACATTTTCAAAAAAAATTATTTTTGGCTGTATTGTTTTGATGAATTTGATATAAGATTTCACCAAATTATTACGTTGATCATTTTCCTTTCTTCTTCCAGCCATAGAAAACCCTTGGCACGGAGGACCACCTACAACAAGATCAACTTTTCGTTGCAAACCTAACAACTGCTCTTTATAATCTTTCAAGACGACATTAATATCATGAGAGGTTTTAGGAAGCCAATCAGGCCATAGAAAATGATTAACTTTCTCTATAAGATTATATTCAAGCGTTTTAAAGGCATCTGCATTTTTTTCAACAGCAAACAATCCTTGCCATCCAGCATTATGGAGTCCTAAAGAAAGACCTCCACATCCAGCAAATATATCGATATAGGTAGGCTTTTTCATTATAGCTTAATTAATTTAAGATGACCACAAACTTTTTGCAAGATTTCTTCTGGAGGAACGTCGATAGCAAGTGCTATTAAGTAAACTTCATCTGCCTTTAATTTTGCAGTTTCTTTTCTACTTAACTCACTCAATCTTGACTTACTAATGCCTGTCTTACGAGACACATCGGCTTTATTAATAGATTTTTCCGACAAATATTTTCCTAATATAGTCATATTTATGCTATTGATTCATTTGCAAAGATAAACAAAGGTTTAGAATATCAATACAAAAATAAAGAAAATCAAAACATTAATTTGAATGCTATGATTTTCACATCAAACAAATTATGGCACTAATTTGAGTACTTACAATCAACCTATTAGTTCTTTTTTTGTGGTTTTTGAAGAAAAAAAGAAAAATCAACAGATAAGTTAAAAAGAAAGACAACAGAAAGAAGATGAGGTTAATATTTTAGACACAGAAGAAAACGACAACAAATACCCTCTTTTTTATTGTACTACCTTACGCCATTTGCAGCCAATTCCCGCCATTCATTTCCACTACTTCCAAAACCTAATTCTCTATTAATTAAACCTCTACATTCGCACCGACGGGCTAAAGTTTACCCGGTAATTTATTGTATCACTTAATTTTTTAATTTATGGCTAAGAAAAAGCAAGAACAACAAGAGCAGAGTCAGGACGAGCATGTAATGGCAGTCCTTGACAAGAGAACGAACAAAACCGCCGTCATTTCCAAAATGAACGAGCAGGACGGCAGTATCGAAGTCGTACCACCCGACAAGAAGAACAGCAACAGTTTTCTCAAACTGGACCGTACTTCACCACTGGAACTGTTTTTCACGAACTTCAAGAACCAGTATGAAAATCCCACAAGTTTCAGTTTCTTCCTCGTTCCTTTCGCCTTATTGGACAAGACGCTGAATGCGGTCATCCAAATCCGAAAAGGGGAAGATCCCGGACCGGACGGCAAGAAGCTGGTGGAAAACAGCGAACTCAACGATGAAGGGCGTATCGCCAAACTTGCCCGACGGTATAAATTTGATGAACACCAACTGCCGTGGAAAGACCTGAACGCCCTCGGCCTTGATAAAGAGACACTGTTCAACAATCATTGCATGGGCGAGTTTCTCAAAGGCAGAATCACTTCCACCGCCTTGCCTATCAGCAAAGAAATAAACGGAGAAAAGAAGGATATGGGCGAAGCCTGTTTCATGTGCGTGAAAGGTGCGGACGGCAAGGTGGAACTCAAAATCCTCACCCGTCTGGACAAGCCCCAATATGATTCGCCCGCCTATAAAGGTGTATTTACGGATGAAGAGAAGAACAAGCTGGCGGAAACAGGAACATTGGGAGGCATCAAGGAGATGAAGGACACCCTTACAGGAAATGTCTGCAAATGTTATGTCAGTTTCCACGAGACTACCAACCGAGTCATCACCATGCCCGTGGATGCCATCAAAATCCCGGATTATATTTATGGAAAGAGACTGGACGACAAGCAGAAGCAGATACTTGCATCGGGAGGTGAGCTTCCAGTCAATGACATACAGCGCAAAAATGACACCATGCTCTCCGGTGTGGCTTATGTTGATCCGACCATCAGGGACATTGCTTTCAAACAATCCGACAAGCAGTTGAAGGTCAACGATACGATTTTAGGAGCCAAGATTTCCCCCGAACAGAAAAAGATACTGGAAAATCACGGCATGGTATTCATCGAAAACATGCGCAACCCCAAGACCAGGCAACTTTTCTCGGATGATGTACGATTCAGCAACAAGAGCAACAACCTGTTGATAGGCCGCAATGCCCGTGAATATAAGCCGGCAGTTGAGAACCAGAAGAATGACAAGAAGAAAGAGACGAAACAAACGGCCCGTCATGTCGTATCTTCCAGACCGCAGGCCAGAAAGAGCAGCCTGTCATTCTCATAATCCGACAACGAACAGAACGTTTACCGAATCTATATACCCGGTTTCCTCTCAGGTTATCGGGTATATTTCCGATTACTTCCCTATCATATTAATCTTTAATAATAACAACAGATGATGATTACACAACATGATAACAACGGAGAACTGTCCTATTTCAAGTCAGCTCTCCTTTTTTATTTGAAAGAAAGCCATCCGCACATGGCCGGAAACAAGGTGCTCATTCAGAAGCGTGCGAACAGTGCCGCAGAGGCTTACGAACATGCGGTACGCGGCGGCCTGCCGGTTGCGCAAGCTCTGGAAGCGGCAGATGCGTTTCTCCAGCATGGACTCAAATTCTCAAAGTACGATACGGTCTTTGAAATGGTTTCCGAATGGTTTCCTGAAATACCCTCTGAACGGCGGAAAGATTTCTGTCTCAAAATATTGCCGCTTGCGGAAGCCGTATTCAAGAAATACCCTATAGACGACAGGTTTGAGACATCTCCTTCTTATCGTACCCTTACCATTGAACTGACAGGTTTCATCCAATCAAATATCGAAAAATATGGCATATAACAAACGACAACATTTAGCGGACAATATAGCCGCACTTGAATGGATATTCATGCGTCCGGAGTTCTGTCTCACGGAAGAGGCACGCAAAGTATTGAACGGCTATTCGGGTTTTGGAGGACTGAAGTGCATCCTGAATCCGGCGGAAAAAGACACGGACATTGAAAAATGAACGACAGACAGGGAATTGTTTCCCCAAGTCCGACTGCTGCATGAACTGTTGCGTGAGTATTCCAAAGACGGGAAAGAATACAAGGCATACGTCCAAAGCCTCAAAAACTCCGCTCTCACAGCCTTTTACACACCGGAACCGGTGGTAACGGCCATGCAGGAATCCTTGCAGGTACCGGGAATCCGTCCGGGACGTTTTCTTGACCCTTCTGCCGGAACGGGCATGTTTATCAACGGCTTGAAGGATGTACCCGAAGTCCATTGTTTCGAGAAAGACAAGCTCACGGGAAAAATCCTCTCATCCCTCTATCCGGAAAGCAGAGTGACCATAGACGGTTTCCAGTCCATACAGCCCTATTATAATAACTACTTCGATATGGTTTCATCCAATATACCGTTTGGAAATACCAGAGTTTATGACCGGGATTTTGACCGGAGCGAAGACGTCGTGCGTAAATCCTCACTTGCTGCCGTACATAACTATTTCTTTCTCAAAGGTATGGACACGTTACACGAAGGCGGGATATTGGCCTATATCACGACTTCGGGTGTCATGGACTCGCCACAGAACCGCCCTGTCAGGGAGTGGCTGGTGAACCATGCCAATCTTGTTTCAGCCATACGTCTGCCGGACAACCTGTTTGTTGATGCGGGTACGGAAGTGAGCAGTGACCTGATCGTATTGCAGAAGAATACCCGAAAATCGGAACTTACCGAAAAGGAACGGAACTTTATTGAAACCCGCCTTATATCCGGCAGCATCAATATCAACAACAGCTATGCCGATTTAGACCATATCGTCCATACTTCCGTATCTATGGGTAAAAACATGTACGGACAACCGGCCATGAATTTTATTCATGAAGGAGGTGTCGGTGCCATTTCCGAACATCTCAGGCAGTTATTGGCGCAAGATGTGGAGAACCATCTTGACCGGAAACTTTATGATGACAATCTATCCCGCTCAAACGGCTCCACCATCCTCAAAACAGAGTTTGAGACACTATTGGAAACAGCAGGAGAGACAGAACGGCAGGAGGTACAGGAAGAAAGCCCCGCACAGCCCTATGAACCCATGCTCAACCTGTTTGCCGCCTATGCGGATGAAGAGCAAGCGGAGGTGCAAGTGGTAGAAAGCAGACCTTCACCAAGCCGGGCACCGTCGGCATCCCGCAAAAAGAAAGGGGATGAACCGGAAATGTTCAATCTCTTCTCCCAAGAGAACATGTACGATGAAGCCGCCACGCAGGAAGACATGACCGGGGAACGGGCGGCAGCGGAAGCAAAATGGCAGGAGCGCAGACAAAAATTCGAGGAAGAGCGGAAGAAAGAAATGGAACCACGACCGTTTACCGGAGAGACACGTCCCGAATACAAGAACGGTTCCATCGTGAAATCGGGTGAGCAATACGGATATTTAAGAGGGGTGGGTACTCCCGAAGTACAATTCCATCCGCTTAAACTGACAGTCACCCAACAATACCGGGCCGCCTACTATATCCCGCTCCGTGAAGCCTACCACAATCTCTACAATAAGGAAGCCGAAACGGAAACGGAACAGCCGGAACTACGGGAAGAACTGGTCAAGCGGTATGACAGTTTTTACCGCATGTTCAGGGAATTGAACGGAAAGGACAATGCCAAGTTCCTGCTGATGGATGCCGGAGGACGGGAAATACTTTCATTGGAACGTTCCGTTAACGGCAAGATACAGAAGGCGGATATCTTTTCTGTTCCCGTATCGTTCAACGCCAATGAAGTGACACATGTGGATACACCGCAGGAAGCGCTTGCGGCATCCCTGAACAAGTTCGGGGAAGTCAATCTGGAATATATGGAAAATCTCAGTGAAACAGGCAGGCAGGAACTGCTCACACAACTGGAAAACCGTATCTTCTACAATCCTATGATGAAGAACTATGAAATCAAAGACCGTTTCATAGCGGGCAATGTAGTGGCCAAAGTCGAATGGATAGAGAACTACCTGAAAGACTATCCCGATGACGACGCAAGCAAGAAATCATTGGAAGCCTTGCAGAAAGCCATACCGGAGCCGATCAGTTTCGAACTGCTTGATTTTAATCTGGGAGAAAGGTGGATACCCGTATCCGTATATGAAGAGTTTGCCGGTTATCTTTTTGAGGCAAAAGCCCATATCCACTATACGGAATCCATCGACGAGTTCAGTGTGAGTTTTGAAGAAACGAACGCGAACATCACCGACAGATATTATGTGAAAGGGGAAAAAAGAGGTTATTACGGAAACGACCTGCTGAAACATGCGCTGCACAACACGGTGCCCGACATAACAAAAACCGTGCAGGATGAAGAAGGCAATGATATAAAGGTACGGGATGCCGAGGCCATCCAGCTTGCCGACGCCAAAATCAATGAAATAAGGTCTGCTTTCACAGGCTGGCTGAATGAACAGCTCCCCGAATTTAAACAACACCTTGCGGACATGTACAACCGCAAGTTCAACTGCTATGTACGCCCGGATTATGACGGTTCCCTGCAAAGTTTCCCGTTCCTTGACCTGAAAGGGCTGGGCATACCGTCCTTGTACGACAGCCAGAAAAATGCCGTATGGATGCTGAAGATGAACGGGGGTGGCATAATTGACCACGAGGTGGGTACGGGCAAAACCCTTATCATGTGCATAGCCGCCTTTGAAATGAAACGTCTCGGACTGGCGAACAAGCCGATGATTATCGGACTCAAAAGCAATGTGCATGACATAGCCGACACGTTCAAGAGGGCCTATCCGAATGCCAGAGTGCTGTATCCGGGCAAGGAGGACTTTACGCCGGAGAAGCGTGTCGGAATATTCCATGACATCAAAAATAATAACTGGGACTGTATCATCCTGACACACGACCAGTTCGGGAAAATACCCCAGTCCCCCGAAATACAGCAGGAAATATATACGCAGGAAATAGACAGCATCGAAGAGAATCTCGCCGTATTCGAGCAGCAAGGCAATGAAGTGAGCGGCTGGATAAAGAAGGGGCTGGAAAGAAGAAAGGAAAACCTTGAGGCCAAACTTGAAAAGCTGGAACAGGATATAAAAGACCGGACAGATGACGTGACCGATTTCAGGCAAATGGGCATCGACCATCTCTTCGTTGACGAATCGCACAATTTCAAGAACCTGATGTTCAGTACACGCCATGCGAGAGTTTCCGGTCTGGGCAATCCCGAAGGAAGCATGAAGGCCATGAACATGCTCTTTGCCATCCGTACCATACAGGAGCGCACAGGCAGAGACTTGGGAGCCACATTCTTGTCCGGTACGACCATTTCCAACAGTCTGACGGAACTCTATCTCCTTTTCAAATATCTCCGTCCGAAGGAAATGGAGCGGCAGGGCATCACCTGCTTTGACGGCTGGGCGGCCGTCTATGCGAAGAAAAGCACGGACTTTGAATTTTCCGTGACCAACCAGGTCGTGCAGAAAGAGCGTTTCCGCTATTTTATCAAAGTGCCGGAACTCGCCAATTTTTATGCGGAGATAACCGATTACAAAACGGCCGAAGACGTAGGGGTTGACAGGCCGGAACTCAACGAGCAACTCTATCACATACCGCCCACTCCCCAGCAGGAAATTTTCATTCAGAAACTGATAAAGTTCGCTGAAACCGGGGATGCAACCTACATAGACAGGGAACCTTTGTCCAAGGCGGAAGAAAAGGCACAGATGCTGATCGCCACCAACTACTCGAACAAGATGTCGCTTGACATGCGGCTGATAGACCCTGAATACGGCGATAATCCGGGAAACAAGGCGTCCCATTGTGCAGCCAAGATTGCGGAATATTACTATAAATATCTCGACCAGAAAGGCACACAGTTCATTTTTTCAGACTTGAGTACCTATAAACCCGACCAGTGGAACATCTACAGTGAGATAAGGCGTAAACTCGTGGAAGACCATAATATTCCGGAAAAGCAGATAAAGTTCATTCAGGAAGCAAACAGCGACAACGCACGCAAGGAACTGTTCAAGGATATGAACTCCGGGCGCATCCGTTTCCTTTTCGGCTCCACACAGAAACTGGGAACGGGAGTCAATGCGCAGGAGCGTGCCGTGGCCATCCATCATCTGGACATACCCTGAAGGCCGTCCGACCTGGAGCAGCGTAACGGACGGGCGGTAAGAAAGGGCAATATCATCGCCAAGCAATATGCCGATAACAAGGTGGACTGTTACATCTATGCGGTGGAAAAATCTCTGGACAGTTACAAGTTCAATCTGCTGCAAAACAAGCAGGTGTTCATCAACCAGCTTAAAAGCTGCAATCTGGCCGCCCGTACCATTGACGAAGGGGCGATAGACGAAAACGGCGGAGGCAATTTCAGTGAATATGTGGCTATTCTTTCAGGCAACGACGATTTGTTGGAAAAGGCAAAACTGGACAAGAAACTGGCAGTCCTTGAAAGTGAAAGGCAGGCGTATCACCGTAATAAAGGAAACGCGAAAGGAAAGCTGAATGAAAAGACCGCCGGAATAGAGAAGAACAACATTTTTATCGGACGCTTTACCAGAGATTGGGAATACCTCAATAAAGTGGCTCCGGTAGATACGGAAACCGGGCTTCGTCCCAATCCCCTGAAACTGGACGGTGTGGACTCGGACAATATCGAGATACTCGGCAACCGGCTTGCCGCAATCAATCAGAAGGCCCGAACGGAAGACGATTATATGAAAATCGGAACTCTGTTCGATTTTCGTATCCTTGTCCGTACCGAAAAGACTTGTGACGGAGACACGCAAGCCTTGCATAACAAATTCATGGTCGAGGGACTGGACGGTATCAAATATACCTATCATAACGGTTACATTGCCAAAGACCCGAAACTGGCCGTAATGTATTTCATCAATGCGCTGGAACGTATTCCCGGCATGATTGAGAAACGGGAAAAGGAAAATGCGGAGTTGTCAAAAGATATTCCGGTCTTGCAGGAAATAGTGGTAGCCACATGGCCCAAAGAGGGAGAAATCAAAAAGTTGGGTGAAGAGCTTGCCACATTGAACCGGAAGATACAGCTTACCCTTAAACCGGTAGGACGGCATGGAAATGTAGAAGGTAAAGAAACGGGAGCGGAAGAACAGAGGCTTGTCAGTGGCAGTGACGTGACTCCGGATTTACCACGGCAGGCTAAACATGTACCGTCTATGGAAATCGCAAACCCGGCAAGGGAACTGAAAAAAATATCCTAATGTTTCCTGCGGCACATTGCTGTAACCCCCGGAAGCTACGCAGGCTCCACTTCCGCAGGTTACAGCAAAGAGCCGCTTTTCAGGAAAGGACAAAGGCACGGCCGGCACCCGGATAAATCCGACCTTGCCGACCGTGCCCTTGTCTGTCAGCCGTAAATTACATCATTCCTTTTCCTCAAAGGAAAGGCTTTCCACCTGTTTGTTGATTACTTTCCAGTCAATCGAGTCTTTCAGGTTGATAATATCCACAATCGAATAATGCTTTGTCCCGTTCTCTTCTTCCGCAAAACGCAGTCGTCCGCTCAAACGCCGTTTCTCAATCTCTGCCGGATCAAGATTTATCAGTTCGCAGACTTCATCAGGCAGCATGGAAAGCGCCACGTCATTTTCCTGACAGATATGTTGCAGGACGGCCAGCATGTTCAACGACTTCTTATAACTTCTCACGAGTGCAGCGAATGAACCGCTTTCAATTTTAATCATCTTCTTCATAACATTTATTTTTTAGAGTGTTCTTCTTTTTCCAGCAACATGGCACGCAGCACGTCCGAGCGGCGGTAATATATCTTCCCCTTGTCTCTGTGAAAGGGAAGTGTCCCGTCATTACGTCGTCTTAAAAGTGTCCTGTCCGACATTTTGGTGAGCAGGCGCACACCTTTTGAATCCAGTATCTCGCTGTCCGGCAAATTATGTACGGCAGGAGCCAATAACTTTTCAATGTTAGTAACTTTAGCAAGTATGGCACTAAGCATGTGGATTGTCTGTCCACCCGGTGCAGTTCTTCTGTTATTCATAATGACCTTATTTTTATTGTTTATGGTGCAATATTACGGAGATATTATAAGGCCATTGGTTACTCAACCGTTGAGCAACCGCCAAAAAAAGACAGAAAACGCCAATTTGGGACAAGAAAATAGCCGGGAGGCACTGTCCCCGGCTATTCTATAACAAGTAAGCATCAATAAATTATGCCTTAAATCATTAATATGTTAATAATCAGATTTATACAAAAATAGATGGCAGTATATTTTGCTATATTCTAAATATTGCCTACATTTGTATATGAGTTATTTGAAACTATGCAAAGCAGTGTAACCCGAAGCAAGACTTCCATCACCAAATCGTTACCTGCATCTTTTAAACTCTCTATATTTGTTTTATCTTCAGAGAGTTACAACAAAATACATTGTTTTGTATGATTAAACTTTAGTTTCTGCAGTTTGGAACTAAAGTTTCTTCAGCTTACAAATTATTAGATAATTCAGTTTCTTTCGAAGACGTGTCTTTTTCTATAAGGCATAAAATTGTTCCTACTGTTTGATAATTCTCGTATTGACCTTCAATCCGTTTTTATCTTTGGAGAAAGACGATATATAGTTACACTCCTTTAATAATGATAAAAGGCTTCGGTTCAGTTCTGTGTCGGGTATAATTGGGTGTTTTCCGTTCTCCTTCATCTTGCTGTAGGGTAATGGCAACAATGCCAATAGCTCATCAATCACATCATGGTTATCCTGGTTTTGTCTGATAGTATGATAAATGACTGTTATTGCTTTCTCTAATACGGATGCCTTGACAAGAACCTTTTTCAGCAGGTCATAATCTATTTCTGTTTCATAATCTGTTAATATTTCACAGATAATATTGGCGAGTTTCTGACTGACATCTATGGAAGTTGCTTTCAGTTGTTGGAGCACAACTGATTTTTCTTTGCCGGATAACTTGTAGCTACCAAGCAAACAGAGAGCCAGGTCTTTGTTATAAGCTATTTTATCTTTGTCCTTTAAAAACTCATTTTTATGATGCAACAGAAAATTGCCATAGAGTATATCACTATGACGGCTGAGGTATCGGATATTATCCTCCGTATACTCAATGCTATTCTGATCTATTAAATAGCTGATTCGCTCATCTTCCAAATTTAAAAGTTCCTCATTCAGATCCATTTTACACAGGAAGGCTGAGAATATCTGCTTGTAGGAATTAATACTAATCCGGTTACTACCCATAATATTATTAAATAGCGAATGCTTATGTGGCTCACTTCCTGCAAATCTTCTTGTTCCCAGTATTTCCGCATGTTTATCTAAATATGCCCATAAGACATCGTCTATATTACAGTCGTTTTGTACATAGTAATTGGTTATATTATCCCAGTTAGGTACTAGTAAATCCAGTCCAAATGCTAAACCTTTCATGTCATCTTTCACCTTAGATACATCATTGATAGGATTAATATGGGTCTTGAGATATTTCTGTTTAACCTCCATTTTAACCTCCTTGTTATTTAAAATCTCCAGCATGGATTCTTCATCTTCATCGCATATATTCTGGAAGACATTTTGAATGCATTCTTCCATATTTTCTTGTATCCTTTCAATGACGTCTTTCCGTCCGACTCTTTTGATGCGCGTTAGGGTGATATTGTTTTCATTTGCACCTGCTCTATCGCTGATATGATTCAGTAATAAGCTTATGTTGTGTCTCGTCAAAGTATAGCTGTCACCTTTAATAATAAGTTCCAACAAGGGTTTGGAAGTATTTGTCAATTCCTCATAACAGCATACACTGGCAATAAAGTTGATTTTCTTATCGTCAAAGCAATCGTATCTGTTTGCTAAGTAATCATAATTATCTTTCAACCATGTTTTTTGAAACTCACCTATATGGCTGTTCTCACAAAACTTTAACCATGCTTCGATCAGAATGTCTCTGTACTCACAGTTCAATACCGAAGTCCAGCTATCATTGACGTTCCAATTGATATAGTGATTAAACACATTATAATTTTGTTTTCCCTCTTTGTAATATTGGGCCAGAAAATCCATTTTAGCTACGGGTTGTTCCAATCGTGCCATGAATAGAAGGAACCGTTCTCGTTCGATGTTCGTATGTTTGCCCAAATAATCCAACAGATTAATATTAAGCACGCTATCACTGAGATAAGCATAGGTTGGTAATTGTGCAACAAAACTTTGTATCTTGTCTATCTTGGCATTATATTCGGGACTTTTGTCCAGCTTCATGGCTATAAGCAGAAGACGGTCATTCTGAGAAATCGTGTTCGGATAGAAATAAGAAATGTAGTCATAATAGTCTTCATCAATATAACCACGCCGGATAAAGAGATCCATCATTGGAGCCAATTTGATTTTCTGGAAAGCTTCACATTCATTCATCTTAAACTGCATAAACAGTTGCTTCAAAGAAAAACTGTTGATACGATATTCTTCCTTTTTCAGTTCCTCCTCTTCCCTGGCTAAATCTTTGTCTTTTGTTGTAATAGCGGCTAACCGTTGGGCATAAGATGTTTTTGGATCAATCTTTTTCTCTATTTCGCTAAAGCGGATGTTTGTATGGGATGTATAAATACTATATGAATTAAAATATTTGTATTCTATTCTCTCTTTTTGGATGAGCTCATTAAATAAATCCTCATCCTTCCATATAGCACTCGTTTCATAATAGTTATCATTAATCTTTATAGAAATTAGATTGCCGTTGATATGGGTAACATATCCGTTTACATAAATCATTCGCAATTCACCTGCCTTCAGGTGTCGGTTCCTTTCCTTTGTTTCGCGACGTTTGGCCATCTCCTCCTTCCGTTTGTTCAATATCTGGAGCGCAAACTTGGTGAGTTCCTGTTTGGTTTCATGACATACGCATTGATAAACCTTTCCACGTCTGTTGTGTAGTGCTGAGAAATCATCAGGATAATAGTTCTTATACACAATCATGGCCAGTAGTTTTGAGTGGCTTAATTCCGTACCGTTGACAAAAAGCCGCTTGTGGTATTGGTGATACTCGTTTGCAATATTCTTCAACAAGCGCATATCATCTATGAAAAAGGCTATATCTTCCAAATCATCAGCTTTGATCTCCTCCTTATGCCCTCTCTTTTCCAATTCTTCTTTCAGTTTGTCTTTCGAGTTGGAAGGGTTGATAACCGGAATGACAGTGGTTATATAATCAAAGAACTTTGTCCGGGAGGAATCCTTGAACATATCATCTTTCACTGCATAGATGAATTTTATCTTTCGTCCTACGACAGCCGAATTGTTTAGTAAGAAGTTGAGTTCCCTCAATTTCAGAAAGATATCGGGGGTATCAAAGCGATCTAGGTCCTCAATGACCACTACGTCATAATCAGTTGCCTGGAAGAAATACAGAATCTCGTCTAGATGGCGGTTGAAAATGGAGTTTTCGTCTTTAATCTCAATCTCGCCGTCTTTAAAGTTGAGCTTATTCAGTTTGGTACTGCCATATATCCGGATAACATATTGTGCTATTGTATATAAGACAAATAACAGATATAGCAGAGCCACAATATCCCCTATTAGGTTAAAAACAAATCCTTGACTGAAAACACGATAAAACGAGTCAATTCTCATCCAACTAGGTTCGAAAAGGATTGCAAATGCAAGAATCGTTCCGATAAAACCACATGCTAATTTCGATATATGTTTTGGGGTAATGTGTGTGATCCGTTTGAAGCGTGAATTGGGTAGAGTATCAATCGTTTCTCGGTAAATTAATTGCTGGAGAATGCTGTATTCTATTCTTCGGTTCAGTTTTTCTTTATAGTTTTCACTATCCCGGTCATCGAAGTTATCTTTACCTGTAGATTTTTCACTGGTTTGGTTATCCAGAAGTTCTTGTTGGTCTTCCGTTTCTTCATCCTTTGTTTTTTGATGTTTGTCGTCATCCAATGTTGCTAAGGATATGGGCAGATAGTTCCATTTTTCATCTTTCAAATACATCAGAGTGTGTAATACAGAACTTTTTCCTGACCCATAAGGACCGGTCAGGGCAATATTCAAAACATCCTCAGCCTTGAGTGCTTCCCGTAAATCACGGACAGACTCATAAGCGGAGTCATTCTCCTTCAGCAAGGTCGGAGTTAAGGATTCTTGAAATTGTGATACCTGCTCAATTTGCGCCGAAGGCACTTGAGTGGATTCTTGTGTATTCTCCATAATGTTTTCTCAATAAAAATTATATAATTCTATATAATTCAATACTTCGCCCATTTTGTTTTTATAAGTAAAGGCTGTCCATTTATTCCGTGTTAAAATCAGTTCTTTAATATAGATATTAATTCTTTATGCAAATATAAAGTTTAAAATAGTGACAAACAAATGAATCTGCTGAATATATCATCTGGATAACCACTTATTTAATAAAAGAATATTCTAATTTTCAATCATTTTAGTAACTTCATATAGTGATAATCATTATTGGTTCGTATTTTATTCGTTTGTTCAACTATTTGCGGACATGAAGATTTTGGATGTCTTAAGATTGATTTTGAGCAAACATAATCCTCATTTTTATCGTTATAGCCTATGAATTAAGTAGGTATAATATGAAAAGATTATTATTTGTTTTGACTTTTATGTCTCTCACTTTTCCTGTTATATGGGGACAAACTAAGATACAGAAGTATGCAGGGACGGCCATGCCCTATCCTAATAGGACAGACTCGTCCATTACTTTTCGGGATGGTATGACCCCATTTTATATAAATCATCTGGGAAGACATGGAGCCCGCTTCCCAACTTCAAGAAAAGCCCTAGACAAAGTGGAGAAGGTATTGGTATCAGCCCAACAAGAGAATGGACTGACCTCAGAAGGCATGGCTTTACTCTCTATGATACGACGTTTATCCAGATTATTTGACGGTCAATGGGGAAAATTGTCAAAGTTGGGCGAGACGGAACAAGAAGGAATTGCCGGACGTATGATAAGGAACTATCCTCAACTATTCAGCAATTCTGCCAAGATTGAAGCAATAGCAACCTATGTTCCCCGCAGCATAAATAGTATGGACGCTTTTCTTTCTTGCATGATAAGGCATAATCCAGCTTTACAGGTACAGCGAAGTGAAGGAAAACAATATAATCATATCCTTCGTTTTTTTGATCTGAATAAATCTTATGTCAATTATAAAGAGAAAGGTGACTGGCTTCCTATATACAAAGCTTTTGTACACAAGAAGATATCTCCAGTTCCTATAATGAAGAAGTTTCTTCTTAATCCGGAACAATATCTGGATAAAGAGGCAGAGGAATTTGTCATGGCTTTATTTTCTGTTGCGGCTATTCTTCCTGATACAAGCATCCCATTAAATTTGGAAGACCTTTTTACACTTGATGAATGGCATCGTTATTGGCAAACCCAGAATTTGCGACAATATATGAGTAAGAGCTCTGCACCTGTCGGTAAGATGTTACCGGTTGCAATCGCTTGGCCTTTGCTTTCTGAATTCATTCGTTCTGCTCAAGAGGTGATAAGTGGGAAATCCGATTATCAGGCTAACTTTCGTTTTGCTCATGCAGAAACAGTTATACCTTTTGTGTCGTTGATGGGCATAGAAAAAACTGATGTACAGGTTTGCCGGCCCGATTCCGTTTCAGTCTATTGGAAGGATTATGAAATATCTCCAATGGCCGCTAATGTACAGTGGCTTTTCTATCGTGACAGAGACCAAAGAATTTGGGTTAAGATTCTGTTAAATGAGGAAGCAGCAGCGCTTCCTATATCAACCGCTTGTTTCCCATATTACTCTTGGGAAAAAACTCGTATATTCTTTAATCAGCGAATCGAAATGGCTAAAAAAACACTTTCAGTTTTCAATGAATAGAATAAGCCATTTTTTAGTTTTGATTATATTTGAAAAAAACATTTTTTCTATTTACCAATGAATGACAGATACATAGATAGTGGTGGTTACAGTTAAATAAGGTTGCCTAGGTGAGGTATAAATTGATGTAAGAATGAGGTTAAAGCTAAAAATAAGTATTATACTTACCCTAATATGTACCATAAGCCAATTTTATAACGCCTATCTTTAAATACAATAATCGAATCACATAAAATTCTCTTAAGGTTTCAACGGTAAGCGGTGAGGCAGACGGATGTGTTATCTTATGTTTGTGTAGTAAGTCAATCTGTTCCCATCACTTCTTCCCAAACTGAAAATGTAGTAAATGACCATTTTAATATAACTTGTGGATGAAATAGTGTATTCTTCTAAAACACAAGGACAATAATAATTTCATGATTGTAGAATATCTTCCAACTTGTAAAAGTAATAACAGTACATTGTTGAGTTGTCATAGGGGTGAGTGTTTCACTTTTGTATATCACTCTGATGACAATTTGGAATACCTGAGCTATCACTCCGAACAGCACCACCAACTCCATTTCTGACATCCATACATTACCCTTCGGGATATTCACTCTGCCGTTTTCTCTGATTGTTATAATTGTTCGTTCCATGAGTAATATAGCCACTGAGATTTCAGTAGATGACTGGTTAAGTCTGTTGCCAAACGTTGTCAAATCCAGGTCTATTTTTCAGATGGTTATCATAACATACTTCTATGCAGTGATAATTTCGTATGCCGCAATACTCGGCTTATACTCTCAACGAGAATACACCTACTGGGAGTAAGGGTCGCAAATCCATGACGTGCGCAATAAGACATTACTGCCCATGCGTGACCGGGCAATGTCCTTAAGTTTCGATAGAAAATTATGGATGCGGTGTTACAGGTACAGACAGATCTTGTCACGAAAGAGCACCTGTAGCTTACCATGACGAGAGCAACCTCATCCGTCAGCTTCGCCCTGCGCAATGACGCTGAAAACAAAGAGAGGATTTTCCGTACCTTGAAACAGGCAAACAGAAAATGAAAGGTTACCACCGAACTGCTCGGAATCGAACGTACAACACTGTATAGCAAACTGGAAGAAGTATGGATTGAAGTATAAATTCCAGCAATAATAGTCGGTAATTCACTAAGAATTGATATTACGCTTAAACCGGATTTATTTGGTGATGGCAAAAAGACCTCCACGTAAAAAACACAGGACGGGGTGATGTGCTTCTGATTTTTATTCGTAATTTTGTACTAAAGAGAGTGATATTGACAGCAATGCACAACAAAGCCCAGAAACGATTGCCAATCTGTTACTCTATTTAACCCTTCTTTCAAACTTCCTAAGACAAAGAAGATTAAAAAAATCTTCCAGAAATACAACGAAAAGGTTTAGTATTGAAGAAGGTAAAAACAACAAACAAATCGTTATTATTTTACAATTTATGGTTACAATATATTTGGATAAACAAGTTTTCAGTCATCTATTTAATGCAAAAGAAGAAAAGTATTCTCTTTTGCGTGAAAAGATATTATCTCACAAAGATGAGTTTATTTTCTTCTACTCAAATGCTCATTTATTTGATTTGCAAGATGATAAAACGGATATTAAATATACTGAAATGGAATATATGCAATCGATAGTAAGTGGATATCATTTAATATACGAAAACCATAAACAGGAAGTTATAAAGCAATCCCCACGCAATGCTTTCGAAACTATAGGCAAAATAGAGGATTTCTCTTGGCTTGAAAATTTTGATTTTTCACAAATAACAGAAGAACAGCGGAATGTTATCAATAACATTGTTGATATTAGCATTAAGGATTTAAAAGGTGAATTAGATTTTGATTGGCTAAAAAAAAGAGCCCCAATTTCAGTCGATGAACTCCAAATGGACATATCAACTTTTACATCATTAATGAAATTCGTCTCCCACTATTTTTATGAGAATAAGGAGTCATACAAAATTATGAGAGACAATACTATTGCTAGATATAATCCGACATCAATTAAAGCGGAAGGTGAAAATGTTTTTAACGAGCAGTTAGCCTCATCTCCATTAGGATTATCCTTTCTAGATATTATTCAAGCCTCTTTAACTCAAACAGGATTATCATACACTGATTTTGCAACGGTATATTATATGTCATATATACTTCTTGATCTATTTGGAGTTAATAAAGAAACCCGGAAGAAGGTTAAGTTTAGAAATATGCAAGTCGACTGTTACCACAGTTTCTTCGGCTCATACTGCGATTGCATGGTTAGTGATGACGAAGGTATGCGCCTCAAGAGCAAAACATTATACAAACTTTTCAATTTCAACACTAAAGTATATTCAATAGATGAGTTTATAGAAAAATTTGATGAAGCAATAAATAACAATAAAAAATCTGCGCGTGAATATTTTGATGAAGTTCTTAGCGATTATATTACAAGGCAAGTAACTAGAGTCGAAACAAAATCTGGGCAATTTTTAACTTATCTGAGTACTTCTTATAAATACTTCGGATATTTTAACTGCATGATAGAAAGAAAATCAAAAGATGAGACGGTTATTATACTCCATAAGAACAACGACTTGAAGCAACCTATTCTGGCGAAAGAATTAGAGATTATAACTAATAGGATTGTTAGAGTGTTTAATGATATGGGAGCTACCTTTACTTTATTCGATGAAGCAGTAGAAATCCCTCTATTAAAAGCTGACAATTGGAATAGATTTCTAACGTTAAATGATGCTGATGTGTGTTTAACTAAATTCAAAGATACACCTATGTTGTGTTTATGGATTAAGTTAAAGCAGCCAATATTACAAAATAAAAATTGAAGAAATTAAAGATTCCTGCAACAAGCCACTGACGAGGATATAGTGGTTTCCGATTTGTGTCTGCTCGCTAGTATGTATCAACTTGTTGCGTTGAATACGCAAGGAGAGCAAAAGTTTATTTTTCATCAGATTAGGATATATGACATCCCAAAATAGCGAGCCATCAGCTACGGATCCTATCAAAATAGTTTTTTATGCATTATTCTACAGTAAAAGCCAGTATTTACTTTTTTCACTGCTAGAAAGAACAAGAACTATAGAATAAGAAAACACAAACATCATATACTAAAAAATATCATACATCCTCTCGAAAAAACAACAATCTTTGATTATAATTTTTTCCAGTGCTCGCATCTTACAGACCTATAGAACTCACTAAAAGAGTTTTCCAACAAAACACATATTAACAGCGATGTAGTCATATAACTCAAAGAGCGAAGGCTATTGTATTTCCTCCATTCTAAAGAGAGGTTGTGCCAGAGTTTTGACACATTTACATTTGCAGTATTAAATATCACAACAAAATATAAGTGTATATTTGAAAAGTAGAGTTGCAGTGAACTAACTTTGACACTAGTCTTAAATGACTATAGGCTGAATCAGACTGCAACTCTCTTAATAGGAGAACCTAGCCAGTTAGAATTGTAGGCTCACGACCTAATAAATGTATTAGCTGTTTCTCCTTCATGTTTAATACTGTAAATACAAAGTTATGAATTATTCTCATTTTGTAGGTCTTGATGTAGGAAAAAAAACTTTCGATGCATCATTAATGTCCGCAGACGAAAAAGAGTTGTCTCACAAGTCTTTTGATAACACTCCAACTGGGATCCAATCTTTATTGGATTGGATAGCTGGTTATCATCTCTCTTTATCCAAACTCTTGTTCTGTGCTGAAAACATGGGAAGTTATGTCACAGAGTTATCTGTTTCCAGTGTCTCCATGGGATTTTCCCTGGCTTTGGTTTGCCCGTTGACCATCAAGAAGTCCATAGGCTTGCAACGAGGCAAAAATGACCGCATTGACGCCAAAAGAATAGCGAACTATGCGGTATTACACTATCGAAAACTGGAGTTATACAAATTGCCTGACAAAGACTTGGTGAGACTGCGGGGATGGATTATTATACGTGACAATTTGGTCAAGCAAAAAGTATCAAGCATAAAGTTATTGGAAACATTCTCCTGGATGGCTAAGTTGGCTGATGTGACAGAATCCATTTCTTTTTTGGAAGAGCAGCTCAAGTCGATAAAAGAAAGAATCCTGGAGGTGGAAGAGGATATGGAGCAACTAATAGCCGCCAGTACATCGCTTTACACAAACTACTTGCTATTAAGAAGTATAAAAGGAATAGGAATTATCAATGCCATTGTATTACTGTGTGTTACTGACAATTTTCAAAGATTTGACAACCCGAGGAAATTTGCCTGCTATTGTGGGGTCGCCCCATTTGAACATACTTCAGGTATTTCCATACGGGGAAAAACGCAGACTTCTTCATTGGCTAACAAAGAAGTAAAAGTATACCTTACCCGGGCAGCTATTACTGCCATCTCTTGGGATCCGCAGATGAAAGCATACTATAAAAGGAAAATAGCAGAGGGGAAACATAAAGCATCTGTAATCAATGCTGTAAGAGCCAAAATCATAGCAAGGTCTTTTGCTGTGATACGAAGGCAGACTCCATTTGTAACATTAGCCGTATAATAAAAAGGTCCTTAACTTCGAAAATATCTTAGGTTTAGGAAGTAGCTATACACTTCTGAAGAGTAGGTATGTCTATATACAAACTTACCCAAGGATACGTTAATGTTCGTAAACTTGGGTAAGATTTTATAGATATTGTTTGGAGAGGACTTAGAATTCAACCTCCTACCAGATAATTCTAAATAGAGATATGAAAATCCATCTTTATCTGTGACATCTCACGTATCACTGTACGATCCAGCACACGTGCATAATGACGGGTCATCTGGACATTGGTATGCCCTAACATCTTAGCAACGCTCTCTATCGAGACACCATTGGCCAGAGCAAATGTGGCAAAAGTATGACGCCCAACATGGGTGGTCAATGTTTTTTTAATACCACAAATATCAGCCAGTTCCTTGAGGTATGCATTCATTTTTTGATTACAAAGCACCGGAAAAAGCACACCATGTTTCTTACAATATTCATTGGTGGAATACTTTTCCAAAATCTTCAATGGTATTTCCATTAATGGAATATTACACATGATTTTGGTCTTCTGTCTCCCCTTTCGTATCCACCTGACACCGTTCGAGTCCTCCACGATATGTTCCTTTCTCAAACCATGAATATCCGAGAAAGCCAAACCGGTGAAACAACAGAACACAAAAATATCCCGTACCTGACTTAACCGTGGAATATCAATTTCCTTCGATATCAGCTTCTGGATTTCTGAATCTTCCAAAAAGTCCGGTTCCACCTTATCCAATGAGAATCTAATTTCTAAAAACGGATCGTTCTTCATCCATCCCTTAGCCAAAGCAATACGGATAATCTTCTTAAAATTCTTCAAATATTTGGTGGCTGTGTTATGACAACACTTTTTCTCTGTCTTAAGCCAAAACTCGTAATCCTCAATAAACTGGCGGGAAACTTCATCCAAAAGAACATCTTTCTTATGATATGTCTCCCAGACAAAATCCCGGGTATGCTTCAAGGATGTCTCATAACGCTGCACGGTTGCAGGCGCCATGTCCGTACCGGACAATTGGACACATTTATCATTATGCTCACGGAAAACCTCAAACAGAGTACGTTGTACGGGGGCATCCTTACCCAGGAAACGATCCAGAACACTGTTGGCAGAAACGGATACCTCCTCTATTTCCAGTTCACGTTGAATCTTCATTATCCTCAAACGGATAGAGTCAAGATACAGATTCAGTTCCTTGTACTCACGCTTCTTTTCCAGGGCCTTTCCTTTTGCCGCACTCCAGAACTCCGGAAGAATTGTTTTCTTCACTGAAGCATCAACCCGGACTCCATTCACTGTAATTCTCATCATTATCGGAGCCTCACCGTTCCGATTCAATTTCGTCCTACGAATGTAGAACAATAGACAAAATGTTGTTCTTTCCATCTTACTTGTTTTTTAATCACAAAACTAAATTTCCAAGAGCAACAAGTCAAGATGCAAAGCACTGATAAACAATGAATTATTTACTTAATAGGTGTACCTGGCATTGAAGGCAATCAGGTACACCGAATAGTACACCGAAAGAATGCTTTGATATGCTTATTTTTGCTATGTACCAAAAACAAAAAATCCCCGTAAAGTATTAATTTACAGGGATTTTCTTTGTTTTTCAATTCTTTCCAGCGGAGAGACAGGGATTCGAACCCCGGGTACCTCGCGGTACAACGGTTTTCAAGACCGCCGCAATCGACCACTCTGCCACCTCTCCAAAACTTCCTTATCAGAAGTGCTTTTCGTTAAAAGCGGTGCAAAGGTACGAAGATATTTTAAACTTGCAAGAGTTTTCACTAAAAATTTAATCTAATCTTTTCCTAAGGATAGCAATTAATAGGTATTTTATGTTGAAAAGCATAAAATAGAGCATATTTATGCTGATTATATGAAAAATGATTGTAACTTTGTGCGCTCTAAAGAATAGGATAACTACAACCTCTAATTTTATCATTTTATGGAATTAAACAAGATCTTTAAAGACGGTCTTTGGAGCAGCGAAATCAACGTCAGAGATTTCGTAAGTCATAACATCACTCCGTATTACGGAGATGCTTCATTCCTCGAAGGACCTACAGAACGTACCAAAGCCGTATGGAACCGCTGCCTCGAAGCGTTGGCAGAAGAAAGAGAAAACAACGGTGTCCGCTCATTAGATAATGTTACCGTATCAACCATCACTTCCCACAAGGCCGGATATATCGACAAGGAAAACGAACTGATCGTCGGCCTGCAGACAGACGAACTTCTGAAACGTGCCATCAAGCCTTTCGGAGGTATCAACGTAGTCAGCAAAGCCTGTCACGAAAACGGCGTGGAAGTGGACGACCGCGTAAAAGATATTTTCACTCACTACCGCAAGACGCACAACGACGGAGTATTCGACGTATATACGGAAGAAATCCGTTCCTTCCGTTCGCTGGGATTCCTTACCGGACTTCCCGACAACTATGCACGCGGACGCATCATCGGTGACTACCGCCGTATGGCTCTTTACGGCATCGACCGTCTGATCGAAGCAAAGAAGGAAGATTTGCACAACCTCACCGGTCCGATGACAGATGCCCGTATCCGTCTGCGCGAAGAAGTGGCAGAACAGATCAAGGCACTGAAAGACATGAAAGTGATGGGCGAATACTACGGTCTCGACCTGAGCCGTCCCGCTTACACGGCACAAGAAGCCGTACAGTGGGTATATATGGCTTACCTTGCCGCCGTCAAAGAACAAGACGGTGCCGCCATGTCACTGGGTAACGTTTCTTCTTTCCTCGATATCTATCTGGAATATGAACTGAGCAAAGGAACCATCACCGAATCGTTCGCGCAAGAGCTGATCGACCAGTTTGTCATCAAACTGCGTATGGTCCGCCACCTGCGTATGCAATCATACAACGACATCTTTGCAGGCGACCCGACCTGGGTAACCGAATCTCTGGGCGGACGTCTCAACGACGGACGTACCAAAGTGACAAAGACCTCCTTCCGTTTCCTGCAGACATTGTACAACCTCGGCCCTTCACCGGAACCGAACCTGACCGTACTCTGGAGCCCGGAACTTCCCGAAGGATTCAAAGAATTCTGTGCAAAGGTTTCTATCGACACTTCTTCTATCCAGTACGAAAACGACGACCTGATGCGTGAAGTACGTCAGTCCGACGACTACGGAATCGCCTGCTGCGTATCATACCAGGAAATAGGCAAGCAGATTCAGTTCTTCGGTGCCCGTTGCAACCTGGCCAAAGCCCTGTTGCTTGCCATCAACGGCGGACGTTGCGAGAATACCGGTACAGTCATGGTGAAGAACATCCCCGTACTGACCAGTGACACGCTGAAGTTCGAAGAAGTAATGGACAACTACAAGAAAGTACTGATCGAAATCGCCCGCGTATACAACGAAGCGATGAACATCATCCACTATATGCACGACAAGTATTATTACGAGAAAGCCCAGATGGCTCTTGTAGATACGAACCCGCGCATAAACCTTGCTTACGGTGTAGCCGGACTTTCCATCGCACTCGATTCACTGTCTGCCATCAAATATGCGAAAGTAACTGCCCGCCGCAACGATATCGGTCTGACAGAAGGCTTCGACATCGAAGGAGAATTCCCTTGCTTCGGTAACGACAACGACAAGGTAGACCACCTTGGCGTAGACCTGGTATACTTCTTCAGCGAAGAATTGAAGAAATTGCCTGTTTACAAGAATGCCCGTCCTACCCTCTCCTTGCTGACTATCACTTCCAATGTGATGTACGGCAAAAAGACCGGTGCTACTCCCGACGGACGTGCCAAAGGTGTTGCCTTCGCTCCGGGTGCCAACCCGATGCACGGACGCGACAAGAATGGTGCGATCGCTTCTCTGAGCTCTGTAGCGAAACTTCGTTACCGTGACTCACAGGACGGTATCAGCAACACCTTCTCTATCGTTCCGAAATCACTGGGTGCTACGGACGAAGACCGTATCGAGAACCTCGTAACGATGATGGACGGTTACTTCACCAAAGGTGCCCACCACCTGAACGTAAACGTACTGAACCGTGATATGCTATACGATGCCATGGAGCATCCGGAGAACTATCCGCAGCTGACCATCCGCGTTTCCGGTTATGCCGTAAACTTCGTGAAGTTGAGCCGCGAACACCAACTGGAAGTTATCAGCCGTAGCTTCCACGAACGTATGTAATCTATTACTCTATATGATGATAAACGTACATTCATACGAAAGTATGGGAACATTCGACGGGCCGGGCTTACGGCTCGTCGTTTTTCTTCAAGGATGCAACTTCCGCTGCCTCTATTGCGCCAATCCGGATACGATAGCAGGAAAGGGAGGCACGCCTACCCCACCGGAAGAAATCGTCCGCATGGCAATGAGCCAGCGCCCCTTCTTCGGGAAACGAGGAGGAATCACTTTCTCTGGAGGCGAACCGACGTTTCAGGCGAAAGCACTCGTCCCGCTGGTCCGCGAACTGAAAGAAAGAGGCATCCATGTCTGTCTGGACAGCAACGGAGGACTTTGGAACGAAGACGTAGAAGAATTATTCAAGCTGACCGATCTTGTGTTATTGGATATAAAGGAATTCAATCCCAACCGCCATCAGACGCTCACCGGAAGAAGCAACGAGCAAACCATCCGCACGGCCGCCTGGCTGGAAGAACAGGGAAAACCTTTCTGGCTGCGTTATGTGCTAGTGCCCGGATACAGCGATTTTGAAGAAGACATACGCGCACTGGGAGAAGCACTCGGAAAATACAAGATGATCCAACGGGTGGAAATACTGCCTTACCATACACTGGGCGTACATAAGTACGAAGCGATGGGACAGGAATACAAGATGAAAGGGGTAAAAGAAAATACCCCCGAACAGCTTGAAAAAGCTGCGGAGGTATTCAAAGAGTATTTCACTACGGTAGTAGTTAATTAATGGAGAATTCTCCAATGACCTCAAAGCAAGGGCATTCTTTAATCCGTTCCCAAGGATCTACGATCCCATTATAGTTGGTGTCGGGACTTAAATCCCGATGCCCTACTACTTTAGCTTCCGGATAACGCTGCAACAATTCGTGTACCAAGCGATGTAGCGCCTCCTTCTGACGGGGTGTACGCGTATCCGCCGCTTTTCCATTCTCATCCAGACCGCCCTCATAGCATACACCTAAGCTGATCGCATTGTAGCCACGTGCATGAGCTCCGACCGTATCTTCATCCCGCATCGGCTCAATCTCGCCCGACTTGCGTATATAATAATGATACCCCCAGCACGAAAAGCCACGATAACGGTGAGCCGTATCCACATCCTTTGCCGTAAAGTCGCAATCGACACGGGTGGCGGAACAATGGATCACAATCAGACTAATCTTTCTCATGTTCCTTTTCCCTTTCCGTCGTTTTCACTTTGCACACCTCCTTACAAGTAGTATGATAGCGCACTTCTCTCACCACCTTGTCCCGCTTTCTCTTTCCGAAGAAAGGAATCAGATACATGATCACATCTAAAATCCGGTTTACTATTTCTTTCATCTTATCAAAATATTAATGGAAGTTATTCTAATTCGTTATTACCTTGACCCGTCTGCCAATTATACCGTAGGGTCCGGAGCCTCTTCATCACCGGAGCCATCACCACCGGAATCCGGATTCTTGTCAGGGTCTTCTCCCCCGCCATCGCCTGCACCCGCCTGCGCCACCGCACGAGTCAGCACTTGCTGGTAACTCAGAATCTTCATCAATTCCGCCAGCGTTTTACCGGGGCGGAAAATAAGATGCGCCCCCTTAATCATCGAACCGGAAAATTCCTTGACCGATGCCGCACCTTCACTGTTCAGTCCTATCTGCAAACTGCCCAAATCACCCAGTCTCGCAATTCTTCCTGCCTTCAACGCACGCTTCACTTCGTAAAGAATACCCGAAATAGCCGCACGTACATCCGTTTCCGTACAAGTAGAACGACTGGTGATCGCTTCGCACAACTCTTCAAAGTCCAGCTCACCCGACGCCTGCGCCTGTGCATAATACTTTGCCGGTTCACTCTTTTTTGCAGGATTCTTGCGCGGCACCACTGAATAAGATACTGTCATTGCCATAATAAAATAATTTTAAAGTTTATAATACGTAGGATGCATCCCTTTCTTGTTAACAGCACAAAGATAAGGATAGCCGGACAAGCCATATTCCCCAACGAAGTTTCTTGATTCCCAACGAATAAAAATGAAGTCAAACCTTTGAAAAACAAGGAATTTTATGTAACTTTATAGCATAAAACAAGAAGAAAACATCATGAATTACAAAGAAGATTCTTTCCTTATCCGCACCTATACCAAAGCGGAACTGGCTCACCTTTACAATCCCCATGTCTGCCTCAAAGTTGCTTTACAAATACTTCGTCGTTGGATTATTTACAACCTCCCTCTCCTGCACGAACTCGAACAGGAAGGCTACCGCGCACGCAACCGTCTCCTTTCGCCGAAACAAGTGGCAACTATCATACACTTTTTGGGCGAACCGTAGTAACTTATTGCCATTTTATACAAAGTTCCTTTACACATTTCCGCAAAGAAGTTCCTTTGCATCGACAAACAATAATCAAAATAAAAATGAAACATTTCACCATATTTCAAGGTTTCTACTACGCAATAGCAGAGATGACCGAAGAAGAAATAGTGTCCACTATCGGCAGTTTTACCTACCGGGAAAAAGTCGAAGAAATACGCCGCATCTTTGCAGAGCAAGGAGAAAAGGCTGCCAATGAGAAGAAAAAAGAATTGCCGGCAATCGCCTTCTCCGCCAGCTACCGAGGAAGGCGTACCAAAGTGAACCTCGTCAAATATCTGGGACACATCGTGATAGACATCGACCACCTCAGCAAAGAAGAATTGGCACGCATCCTCCCTATCATCAAGAGATGCGATTACACCCGCATCGCCTTTATCAGTCCCAAAGGGATGGGCGTGAAAATCATAGTGCGCGCATGCCATCCGGATGAGACATTGCCCGAAACCCTTCAGGAAATAGAAGACTTCCATCATGCAGCTTACACCAGACTCGTTTCTTTTTACACCGAACTCTGTCGGATAGAAATCGACACCTCCGGTCAGGATGTGGCACGCACTTGTCTGTTCTCTTACGATCCGGAGATCTATTTCAATCCGAACGCTGACGCTTTTCTTGTAGATCAACCTCAGGCATCCTACAAGATTTCAAATCGTAAAAATCTCTCCGGCAGTAAACAACAGACTCCTCCGGACGGCACCCCGACGAATGAAGACACAGCACTCAACGCCCATTCCGCCAACGCTTCTTTGGTGTTGACTTTAACTTACTATCACAACAAGTCCGAAAAATACATAGCAGGCAACCGGAACAATTATCTGCACCATCTCTCATGTACCTTCAATCGCTACGGCATTCCGCAGGAGGAAACATCCGCCTTTATCAAAAGCCAGTTTACAGACTTTCCGGCGGACGAGACAGTCTCTTTGATCAATAGCGCCTACGCTCATACCGACGAATTTAATACCTGTAAACTGAATGGCACGCAGAAACGAATATTACGGATAGAACAATATATCAGCGAGCACTACGAAACACGCTACAATGAAGTGCTGCATATCATGGAATATCGCAGAAGGCGTCCCGACACCGAGAAACCGGAGCCTTTCCGCATCTTGGATGAGATGATGGAAAACAGTATCTGGATAGAAATCAACGAGCTGGGATATCCCTGCACTGTCAAAACAATCGAAAATCTGATTTACTCCGATTTCAGCCAGTCGTATCATCCCATTCGCGAGTATTTTGAATTACTGCCCGAATGGGACGGAACCGACTATATCCGTATCCTGGCGGATAGTGTCCAGACGAGTCATCAGGAGTTTTGGGCGGAATGCCTGGAACGTTATCTGGTGGCGATGTGCGCAGCGGCTACTCAGGAGAATATTGTCAATCACACGGTACTTCTGCTATGCAGCGAGATACAGAACATAGGAAAGACTACCTTTATCAATAATCTCCTGCCTCCCGAACTGCGTGCTTATCTCTCTACCGGACTAATCAATTCGAACAATAAAGATGATTTAGCCAAAATAACGCAGGCCATGCTGATCAATCTCGACGAGTTTGAAGGGATGAGCGGTCGGGAACTGAATGCATTCAAAGATTTGGTAACGCGCAAAGTGATCAGTTTCCGTCTGCCATATGCACGCCGTTCGCAAAACTTCCCTCATACGGCCTCTTTTGCAGGAACCTGCAATTATCAGGAAGTGCTTCACGACACGACAGGCAACCGGCGTTTCCTTTGTTTTCATCCTTATTCCATCCAATTTATTACCATCAATTATGCGCAGCTCTATGCTCAGATCAAATATCTGCTGAATAAGCCGGGGTACCAATACTGGTTCACGCAAGCGGACAATGAACGGCTTGAAGAGAATAACGAGGCTTTCATCTTTCATTCACCGGAAGAAGAAATGGTTCTTACGCATATCCGCAAGCCGGAACGTTTTGAGAAGGTTTATTATCTGACTGTCAGTGAGATTGCGGAACTAATACGTGAGCGTACCGGTTATCAGTATTCCATCGGATCAAAAATACAGTTGGGGAAGGTGATGACTAAGCACCATTTTGAATCTAAAAAAGGAAATAACGGGCGCCGATATGCCGTATTTATTATAGATATCGAGCAGGTAAAATCAAACAGGCTGTATGAATAGAAGCGGGAAAGCCTTGTGAATATAGCAAAATGCAGAGTCATCTTGACAGATACTCTGCATTTATTGTTTTTACAAAATCATTGAAAATTCGATTTTACAGCCTAACGCATTCATTATACGATAGAAAGTAGATACTTTAGGCTCTGTCTGACCACTTTCTACTCTTGAAATATAAGAACGGTCAGAGCCGATACGCCGGGCTAATTCAGCCTGAGTGATTTTAGCCTTTTTTCTTGCGTCCTCGATAATCTGTCCTGTATAAAAGGCGTAGGCCTTTTCTTCTGCCTCTGCACGAGAAGCTGTTCCTTCCTTACCAAAACGCTCATCTATTAATGCACTGACATTAAAGAATTCCTCATTTGTTTTTGCTTCCATAATACTCCTTTCTTAATATCTTTGCTTTATCAATTTCTTTCTTTGGTGTTTTTTCGGTTTTCTTTTGAAAACCGTTAAACAGAATCACAATACGCCCTTCGTCGAAACAAAAGAATATTCTATATATATTGCTTTGGTACTCGATACGAAGTTCATAAAGTCCTTCTTCTATCAACCGCATAAATTTCAAAGGTATTCTGTCTTGTGTCTGCAATAACATTAGCACATACAATATCTTATCTTGGGTGCCAGCATCTAAATTTTCAAAGAATTCTTTGAAGTATCCTTTATATGCTATTATTTCTCTTTTCATAACGCAAATATAAGAAATGTTGTTCAACTATACAACACATTTCCTCGTTTTATATTATTTTTCATCATCTTCACCCACAAAAGTGAGAGGAGTGAGAGAGGAATTGAAACTTTTTCTATTTTATTTCTTTATTTCTACTTTCTATATTTCTCTAAAAAAAATACGAATGTTAGAAATCCTCTCTCACTCCTCTCACTTTTTACCTTTTCTTTCTCCAAAAAGACGGCGGGAAATCGGAAAAACACAACCGTCTTTTTTCGATTTCTCACCGCATTTTCAAATCAACCCACCAATTGAAGCAGACTTCAGGAAATATTTGTTATCTTTGATGTGCAAAAGATCAAAAGAATCAGATATGGGCAACTTGATGCGTAAACTTCCTATTGGAATACAAACCTTTGAAGATATACGAAGGAAGAATATCTTATTGTAAAGATCGGAGTGGAATTTAGTTCAGAAAGCCGGAACTTAAACCGTTGGTTAATAGAGACTATTGAGTAATAGAAACCCAAGTGGCGGCAATCTGCAACAAGTTTCCATCCAGATTTCCGCCACTTTTTTAATTCAACCGTTCAGCGATGGAAACAGATTATTTAAAATCTCCCTCCGAATAATCTGAAAACTCCCCGGCACGTTCTTTCTTCTCATACGAGACCAACGTTTCGATACTAAGCGCTTTCCCGTTCTTAGGGCTTATGACATCTATCACACTTGACAAGGACCGGAACGTCTGTTCGCAATTCGCGTCTCCATTATACGTCAACCTCCCCCGGTCAATAGCACCTAGAATGACAGAAATGTACCGTTTCGGATCTCCCCGATATTCGATAACAGTGGGCGTCATTTGTTCTTCTTCCCGAATCAGTTGGACGACAATTCTTTTTTTTGGTCAATCAGCTCCAACAGTTTTTCACTATGCACACTGATTTGTGCATCTACTTCACGAAGTTCATTCTTCAATGAACAAAACAATTCATCACTCAATGAATTTTCCATAAAAACGATTTTTATTAATTATAAAAAAGCCATTCCGGAAAGCACAGCTATTGCCTGCTTCCCGAAATGGTGACTAATACCTTCAAAAACAATGACTCTATTTTTACTTTAATGTACTCAATTTATTTCACTTCTTTTCTCTCCTGCATTCCAAACCAACAAAGCAAACACTACTGAAAGCAAGGCTGCACCAATCCAAAACCAATTGATATATGTAAAATCGTAAACTTCTACTCCATTTTGCACCGTCTTCTGACCTTCGATCAGAATGCCACTCATCACATCCTGCAAACCGGCTCCTATATAACTCGCTATACCGACAACTCCCAAAGCGGCTCCCGAAGCATTGCAGGGAGCAATATCGACCGCCATCAGTCCTCCTAAAAAACAAATCAGCACTCCAATGCCCAAACCGAAGAGCACCATCGCCAAAGCATCCACCCAAAAATGTACCCCCGGAACCAATAGAAACAAACAAAGAGCAGACACATTCATTAATCCGAATATCAAAGCCGGAACATTACGACTGCCAGCAAAAAACTTATCTGAAATAATACCTGAGAAAACCGTACCTACAATTCCGCATACAGAACTGATAGATATAATAAAACTAGCATCCAAAGTAGAATAACCTTTTTGCGCTTCCAGATAGAAAACACCCCAGCTATTGACTGCATAACGGCTGATATACATAAAAGCACTGGATAATGCAAGAATCCAAATAGCAGGATTCTTCAAAACTGCTTTCTGAGCTTTATTGAATTCCTCGGTTTGTTTACCGGAAACGGAATGAGCATCTGACGTCCCCCGCCGATCTAGCAAAAAGCCCTGACTTTGAGGCGTATCACGCATAAAAGCAAGCATCATCAGAAAACCAAGCAAACCAATCACTCCCGCACCGATCATCCCATAACGCCATCCCATCCAACTGACCAGCAAAGCGATGGATATAAAAGTCAGAGCTTCACCCAAATTGTGGCTGGCCGACCAAAAGCCATAAAAAGTACCTCGCTCTTTACTACTATACCAACGAGTCAGCGACACAACTCCTGATGCTGCCCCCATCGACTGAAACCAACCATTCAACCCCCAAAGGAGAACAAAAGCAAAGAAGGAATTCGTGAATCCCAGACATAAGTTGATCAGAGCAGAACACAATAATCCGGTAGACATAAAACGCTTTACATTGCTACGGTCAGCAAGAAAGCCATTGGTCAGCTTACCGACGGCATATACGAAAAAAAGGCAGGAACCGATAATCCCCAGTTGGGTTTCGGTAAAAACTCCGTCTTCTACAATCGGTTTACGGATTACATTCATACTCAAACGACAAACATAATAAATGCCATATCCGGTAGTGGCAGACAGAAAGGTAGCCCAACGAATACGCTTGAAACGGACAGAGCGTTCCGAATCAGTCTCTCCCCCGGACACCGGAGGAGAGATTTTATAAAAATCCAATAGTTTAAATCCCATAAAGAAGTCTATATTTTAATGATACGCATCTTGCCCGTTTTCACTACGCTTCTTACGCGATTGCAAATATTCCAGCAGATAGGCAGTACGGTCTGTCTGAATGATGGCCGCTCCGAGTGTATCGATCAGATAACCATATCCTTCGTCCGGATTCTCCAACGATTTATCATCATCATGTCCGCCAGCCATCGTATCCCACAACGTATTATACCAGATTTTACTTTTTCCTTTCAACTTCGTTTTTACTTGCTTGGGGACCTGGCAGGTATCCGATACAAATAGAAGTTCAAAAGCTACGGGATGCAGCTCCGTCATAAAATCATCCAGTTGCTTCATTGCTCCCGGCTTATCCAAATGAATGATAGGCATATAAATGATACGGTCCAGATATTTACCTAAGTCGTTCTTTACGTCTGCCACAGGCTTGGAACCTTTCATGATAATCTGATCCACTGTTCCCGTCTTTTCGAGGATGGGGAAAATCTCGTCAAATATCGGATATGCTTTATCCAGATTGACCATCACACGACCTTTGGCAACCCATAAAGCCTCTTCCAAAGTAGGTACACGATGCTTGGTTTTGAGTGCCGCTCCATTCTTCAGATAGAGTGTCCGGATAGAATCCAATGTCCATTCGGCTACCTTTCCTTTTCCGGTAGTCGTTCGGTCCAGCGTTTTGTCATGCATCAGGATCAATTGACCGTCTTTGGTTTTCTGAACATCCAGCTCCACTACGTCAGCTCCCAGACGAATGGAACTTTCAATAGCGGCAAGTGAATTTTCGGGTGCGTAACGCCAGTCTGCCCGATGAGCTACAACCGTGATTTCTTTATTGTCAGGGTTCGTTATCTTCGCATAAATGGCTTTCACCGGTTCGTCTGCCGACAGGCAGAAAGGAAATGCGAATAAGATTCCTATCATTATATATTTCTTCATATCTATATGTACTATTATCTGTATCCTTTAGACTTTAAATATTTGGCAGCTACTTCAGCATAGTCTGTTTGCACAATGTTGATGCGTTTGTTAATCATTCCCACCAAACCGGAGTAGTTTTCCGACAACATATTGGTATCATTCGCTCCGACAATGTTGGAGAAAAGAAGCCAGCCTTGATCTTTAATCTCATTAACCATCGTTCCACCCATAGCGTCTGACGTAGACAGCTGCATCATTTGTACATTATCAGTGTAGGATGAGGAGAAGTATGTGATATCATCGGCGGCTTTTGCCATCGGGTGCAACAGCAAACTACTGTTGGCTGTCTTCAAATCAAATGCATAATTGCGATTGTTGGATACATACAGCAAAGTGGAACCTTCCATATCCAATTTTTTAAGCAATGCGACGATCGTATTTACCGCAACATTCTTGTTGACAATATCCAGATTATAATAAACTTTTCCTTTTCCCTTCTTCATCGCTTCCTCCAAAGTCGGGATTCGTTCGCCAGTTATATTGCCGGATGCATCTTTCAGATAAAATTGTTGTAATTGCTGATAAGTAAAGTCTCCCACCGCACCGCTACCGTTTGTTGTCCGGTCGATGGTGTTGTCGTGCATCAATACCAACACACCGTCAGAGGTCGGCCGTGCATCCAGTTCGATCATCTCAACTCCTGCTTTGACCGAGTGTTCTATCGCAGGTAACGAGTTTTCGGGAATCCCCTCTTTCATCCCTTTTTGGGTATTTCCACGATGCGCGCAGAGCCACACTTTATAAGAGGTGCTTTCAAACAGACTCTTTAAATCTGCTTTCAAATTCCCCGTCATAGGCAACTGTCCTCCTTCTTCTCCACCGGGATTCTCTCCATTCCCTCCCGATTGGGCTCCGGAGTGACGTCTGTCCTTCCCTTTCATCGGCCAGGCAGAGGTTGCGGCCCCGGTAATTCCCTCATCTTCCAAAGCTACTAACACGCTCTTTGTAGGGTCCACCGTATTGGTGACTCCGATATAAATCGCTCCATCCGGTCCGATGGTAGGCGAACTCCAGATTTTACCGATTCCCGCTTCCCAATCTCCTTTTAAAGGAGAGTCACTTTCACTAATCAACGCAGCAAGGTCTTTTTTCAGAATCAATTGTTCATCCGATTCTTCCGGTTTAATGATATAATAATTGCCGGACTGGGTGCCGAAATGTATGTTTCCTGCTTGATCAATTGCCGCACAACCGCTTACATCTTCCGCAATGCCGTAATGCCATTGGATAGCTCCTCCCGGAGACAAAGAGATGATTCCTCCGGTTGCTTCCCCCGGAGCACGTTTCACTGTAACGATAATGCTTCCGTCGAGTCCTATCACAACACCGCCTTGATCCAGCGTGCCGACATTGCCCAAAGGAGTACGCCACTTCTCCACTCCATCACTTCCCATAGCAAATGCGCTACTTCCCATTCCTGCAAACGTAGCTGTTCCGTAAATAGTACCAGCCTCATCTACTGCCGGAGAACCGTTCATATTTTCTGACGGCTTATCATCGCCGGAGCTAAATACCTGCCAAGCCCACATTACATTTCCACCGGCATTCAACGCAGAAGCAGAAGCCCCGAACAATCCATTCTTTCCGCCACCCCAAACTAAAGTGTTGTTTGCCAATACTATTCCGGCAGATACTCCTCCGGAAGGACCTCCGGAATTATCCGCATTCGCTACGTATCCTACCCGATAGCCGGTCACCTTATCTACTGCAAGCACTGATCCTGTAGAACCGCCATTACCCATATATACATGATTCTCACCAATGGCACAGGTCAGGTAATTGATACGGGGTGTGGAAGCGTTTCCTTTATTCCAGAAGCCCTTTTCAGCGTCACCTGCCACCAGCCATTTCTTACTCCCGTCCGGATTTATTGCATACACACGTCCTACTTTGCCACTGGTGTCTCCTGTTCCTACGTAGATTGTTCCGTCTATATCAATGCTTGGAGTAGTATGCGTATTTCCGGATGGTGCATCGCCGTCAGCAGATGTCCAAAGGTCAAATTCCCAAAGCTGGTCTCCTGTCGCTGCCGAAAATTTACGTAAATAATGATCATTGGAAGTCATATACACCCCATTATCATCACTGACAGCCGGAGCTGTAGAACGTACTTCTCCTAACACATGACCGCCTACCCATTTCAGTTTTACATTTCCTACTTCAGGCAAAGGCTCCGAATCAATGGTCAACAATTTGTGAGCCATCGCATAAGTGCCTTTTGCATCCTTCACATGAAGAGTCACCGTATAGGCACCGTTCGTTTGATAGGTGACTACGGGATTGGGGTCCGTTGAAGTCTTTCCGTCTCCCAAATCCCACTCATAAGTGTAGTTTCCTTCTCCGCCTACGGTTTCATTAGTAATGCGAACTTCATCTCCGACATAATACAGCGACTTGTCAAAAGAGAATTTGGCTGTTAACGCATTTTCTTTCCAGTCATCCGAACAGGCTGAAAACAGCAGCAAGCAGATGCAAAACGTTGCAAATATTTTTATATTCTTCATAATCTGTTCTTTCTTAATTTATTAATAACCATCGTTTTGAGGATAATTTTCGGCTCCTGCCAAATCGCGTTCCGACTGGGGAACCGGATAGTACATTAAATAGTTTCTTCCGTTCAGCGAAGTAAATAAATCCAACCGATTGGTCCTCTTCAAGTCGTACCAGCGCTGTCCTTCTGCATACAGTTCACGATGGCGTTCGTCCAGTATCTGATTCTGAAACTCGGTGTCGCTCATGCTTGAAGGTAATGAGACTGTAGCATAACGCTTATTCATAAACTCTTTCAAGGTCGACAGGCCGTTCGTTGCTCCCAGTGCTTCCGCTTTAATCAGATACATTTCGGCTACACGAGCCACTACTATAGGAGTTTGAGAAGGTTGTTCGTTGGTCACAAACTGCCCGGTGCTTCCATTCGGAAATTTGATGATCCGGCTATTGTCTGCCCCAAAGACTGCTTTGGCACGAATATCCTGCTTTTTGACTGAAGTATCGGCATAAAGATGACTATAGCAATCGGCAGAGGGAGAATAATCCCATGTCGGGTCAATATCATTAACAGACTGATAGAAAAGTAACAATCCCGTGCTGCGTTTATTGGCCAGAGCAAAAATCAGTTCTTTGCTATTACTATTGGAGATGAAAGCATTAGCATATTCAGCTGATGTGGTACTCAATGCGAAATTGGACTTAGTAATCACTCTGTCTGCATAAATAGCCGCATTCGTATAATCTTTCAAGGCCAGACAAACTTTTGCATTCAATGCATCACATACACTTAAAGATACGTAAAAGCGATCGGTAAATTCCGGAAGTAAGCTCTCTGCCTTGCCCAAATCTTCTTTAATAAAATTCCACACATCGGCTTCGGGTGAGATAGGCACTACGTCGTAAGTACGCTTACGTAAAATAGGCGCTCCTCCCCAACGGGTGACTAAATGATAATAAATCAATGCCCGGAAATAATAGCCGGTTCCTCCGGTCTGTTTCACCACCTGACTGTCTTTATTGGAGGATGCTTCGTAGGTCTCCACCAAGAAATTGACTTGCTTTAAGGCTGTGAAACATTTCTGCCACTGCCCCAATACATCTTTGGAGCTCGGAGCCATCGACATCGGATCATTCATGGAAAATCCCGGGCCCGCCTTGAAATTCTCTCCTTTCACATCACCGTCCATATAGAACTTGAAAACCAGTTCTTCCATTTCAGCATATACCCCGTTAAGCAACTTTGTCAAGTCGGACTCGCTCAATGCGTCTTGAGGTATCTTGTCCTTCGGTCGCATTTCATCCAGCATATTTGAGCATCCTGTCATCCATAAAAGACAAATGCCGCATAGTAAATAGTTGATCATATAAAATCGTTTCATACTCGTCTGTTTTTAAAAGTTTAGATTCAAACCAAAGATAAATGTTCTCAACACTGGTTGCAGGCCGAAATCAACTCCGTAATTGGAGTCTCCGGGACTGCCCGAGAAAGAAGTTTCAGGATCGTAACCCGAATATTTTGTAAAAGCCAGCAAGTTGTCTGCCGAAACGTAAAATCTCAGAGAGTTCACATGAATTTTCTTCGTGATGGATTCCGGCAAGGTATATCCTAATGTGACTGTTTTCAGTTTGAAGTAGGAAGCATCTTCCAGATAGCGGGTGGATGTCTGAACATTGTAGTCATAATCATATCCGGTATGCACACCGATCCTTACAGGACGGGGAATCGAGTTGCTGGTGCCTTCACCGCGCCAGTATCCATTGGCTACCTCCTTACTGATATTAAAGAACTGTTCTACGGATTCTCCACGGTCGCCCACTTTTACATTAGACAGTGCCAGACCTAAATGGTCGGTACCTTCGGAACCATTGACACCCCGCCATGCCGCCATCACTTTTCCACCTACGGAAAATTGCCCAAATAATGACAGATCAAAACCTTTGTATGAGAAATTCGAAGTAATACCACCGTAAAAGTCGGGAATAGCTTTTCCTACATTCACACGGTCAGCGTCGGTGATGTCGCCATCTTCATTGTAATCAAAATATCGCACATCACCGGCACGCACTCCCTTGGCATAAAGTTTGGCGGGAACTTCATCGTCACGCTGATAAATGCCTTCCATCTTCAACATATAAAATGTACTGATGGGTTCTCCGTTGATCAAAGCATGCATGGAACCACCCAAAAGGTTACTCCCGCTACTGGGTACAACGTACATTTCACTTCCTTCAATTAAAGAGAGCAGTTTGTTCTTTACGAAAGAAATATTACCTCCCAAGTCCCATTTGAATTTTCCGGTGAGAATTTTGCCGTTTAATGCCAATTCAAGTCCTTTATTCTCCAACGAACCGATGTTAGACTGTAGAGTGGTATATCCGGTACTTGCATTTACAGGTTTCTTAAACAGCAGATCGGTCGTTTTCTGATAGAACATATCAACGTTCAAGGTTAAACGAGACTGAAACATTTCGATATCAAAACCTATATTGAACTGACTTGCTTTCTCCCAAGTCAGCGCACGTGCGTCCTGTGAAATCTGGAATCCGGCAGAGCCATTGTAGGATGCGCCTCCCGCACTAATGAGCGACAACGGAGCATAATTGCTGACACCTGCCATGCTGCCTGTCATACCCCAGCTTAATCTCAGTTTGGCATCATTGACATATTTGTTTTTGGGAAAGAAGCCTTCATTGGAAGCTCTCCATGCAAAAGAAGCCGAGGGAAAGTAACCATACCTCTTATTCTTCGCAAAGCGGGAAGAACCATCGCTGCGTAACGAGGCATTCAGGATATATTTATTATCCCAGTTCAGGGCGATTCGACCAAAGTAAGACTCCAAAGCGTAGGAAGTATAACTGATATCTCCGGCATAGATGTTCGGTCCGGCATTAATGAGATCGAAACTGGACGAAGGATAGGCACCATTGGCGTAATTATCACTCTTTGCTCCAAACTGTTCGTAAGTGTATTTCTCGAAAGAGTGTCCTAACATAACTGAGTAAATAAGTTTATTCCATTCGTTATTGTAAGAGAAAACATTATCAATCACATAACGGAAACTCTGGTCTTTCTGTTGAGCCAAAGCTCCCCAACCACTACTGTTTTTACGGGCATCGTGCTTATCCGATAACTTCTTTGAAACATTATCCAAAATGCCGTACGCACTCACTGTCGGTGTATATTTAAAACCTTTGAAGGGGGTGACGTCTATACTGAATACTCCCGACAACTGATATTTCTTTGCTACCCAGTCTTCTTCATTTATTAACATGAGGGGATTATGGCGCAGAATATCCGTTCCATTCACTTTATAGGATGTCCCGTCTTCTTTGTAAGGAGAATACCAAGGTTGTTCCTCACGGGCTGTACGCAATACTTTCAAACTGGTACTCGTTTCTTCCAATAAGTCCGAACGACTTGCCGAACCTGCCAGATTCATATTTAGTTTGAAGATGCTGTTTATTTTATGTGAGAACTTAGCACGCATATTGTATTGGTCATACTTACTCTTATTCAAATAGCCTTCCTGAGTATTGGCTCCTAAGGAAGCAAAAAAAGTAGTCTTTTCATTTCCGCCGGAAATGCTGATAGAACCGGCACCCGTCTTTGAGTTCTTTCTTGAAATCTCTTTCACCCAGTCGGTTTCCTGAATCTGAGAAGGAATATACAGTTGCAGGTTGGTTCCCATCTGCACATTGTAGTTATCAATAGCAGCCTGCATAGTATTCATGTATTCCGTTGAATTAGCCATCTCTATATCACTGGCAAGGGAGGCAAAGCCGTAACGGCCGGATACTTCGATCTTTGTTTTCCCCTGCTGCCCCGATTTGGTAGTGATCAGCACCACCCCGGCATTGGCACGCGAACCATAGATTGCCGCTGCCGACGCATCTTTCAACACTTCCATACTCTCAATATCATTGGGATTCAAATTCGGATATTTTTCGCTGGGGATTCCATCCACTACATACAGCGGTGAACTTCCTCCGCTAACGGAACCGATACCACGAACAGTTATATTGGGAGTTTCACCCGGTGTTCCGGAGGCAGAAGATATATTCACACCTGCCACACGACCTTGCAACATCTTAATCGGATTGTAATCATTTCCCTGATCTATATTCTCCATCTTCACTTTACTGATAGAGGTAGTGACCAGCTTCTGTGACTGAACTCCATAACCTACTACTACGACTTCATCGATCATCTTACTATCTTCCTCAAGTACTACCTTTACCAATGTCTGATCGGTAGTAGCAAGATTGACTGTCTTGTAACCGATATAAGAGATGGTCAAGACTGCTTTCTCCGGTACGTCGGGCAATGCGAACTTACCATCAAAATCCGTTATTGTCCCGTGAGACTCACCTTTAATCACGATACTTGCACCGATAATGGGTTCTCCGTTGGCATCGACAACTGTTCCGGTTACTTTTTTCGTCAGTTGTTTACTTTGTGTTTTACGAATCAACACAATGACGTTTTCCTGTTCTTTTTTGTAAGTCAGTTCCATTCCTTCCAAAAGACGTGTCATGGTCTGGTCGATCGTTACATCCCGAACGTTCAATGAAACTTTCCAACTCAATTCCGGCAGACTCTCACTGTAGAAAAACTTGTAATTACTAACTTGCTCAATCTTTTTTAATGAGGCTCTTAACGAGATGCCTTTCAAATCAACCGTTATTTGAGAATAAGCGGTCAAAGAGATGCTCATGAACAGTAGCAGACAAATGGCCCGTAATGTTCTCCAGTTCTTACTTCTCCCTGCTGTAGACTGAGGGAGTTTCACAAAGGGTGTTCTGTTTTCCATATATCAAAACTTTTAAGTTGTTTGACAGGTATACCGACTGCTCTCCCCTTTCGTCCAATCGGCTATCTATCTTTAACTCTTGTTAACTAACGGTTCTTCATAAATTAAAAAGCCATTCCGGGGGAAAACTCAGGAATGGCTATATCTAATTTCATGATAAAGATGCTTATCTACTTCTCTTTCAAGACAATGACCGAGCCATCCATTTCATAATAAAAAGGCGAAGTAAGCATGAGAATATTCAAGGCGTTCTGTATGCCGCCACTAGGAATCGTTCCCGTAAAGTATTCTTTAGGAAGTTTATTCGAATCGAAACGTATCTCCACATCATAAATCCGTGAAAGAGTTTTCATGATGTTTTCCAACGATTCTTTCTCGAAATAGATATTTCCTTTCGTCCATTCAATATAATCATTGGGATGCACTTGGGTAGCAACAAGTTGATGAGTGGTTTTATTGTATTCTATTTTATCACCGGGCTTCATCATACGCGAAGTTTCCTGAGTGTAAATTCCTACTTTCCCTTCCAACAAAACAACCGTAATGTCTTTTGCATCTTCATAAGCAGATACATTGAAGGAAGTCCCCAATACCTTTACTTCCAAATCACCTACCTGCACTATAAACGCATGTTTCTCATCAGGAGCGACTTTAAAGTAGGCCTCACCATTCAGTTGCACTCTGCGGACTTTCTCTCCAAAATTATTCAGATAACTCAATTGAGAAGCTGAGTTAAGCACTACATTCGTTCCATCCGGCAATTCAACTGTAGCTTTATCACCTTTATCTGCTTTGACAATAAAAGGCGCACTGGTCATTTGCGACGAATCGATCAAATAATAAGTGAAAAAAGCAATACAGACAGGTAACAAAATAGCAGCCACCCACCTCCAAGGAATCATAGGGAGAGTTCTCACGCCCTTCGTTCTCGGTGACGTATGTTTCAGTGTTCCTTCTTTTATCCGTGCAAAGAGTTTATCACGCAGTATCGGATCAATAGCGGCATCCGACTTGGTAAACTCCTGTTCCCACCAGTTTTGCAACTGACGGTCGTTCTTTATCCAATCGGACAACTCCTTTATTTCAGTGTCCGCTATATTTCCTTCGAAATATTTTTCAATCAGCTCTTTATAATGTATCTTATCCATCTTCCTACTTATTTACAGGTATACATTTTCATCCTATCTGCCATCCAAAAGCAAAGATTACAATTACATTTCATTAACAAAAAAAGGCAAACAGAAGCGCAACGATTTTATCATAATGCTTCATTAACTGCTCACGCATAAACTTCACGGCCAAAGATAGTTGCGTGGCAACTGTACTTTCGGAAATGCCCATCATCTCCGCTATTTCTTTATTTGTATAATTTTGCCTTTTGCTCAGAATAAAGATTTTCTTCCGTTGCGCCGGCAATTCTTCAGCCAAAGAATCGATATATTCATTCAAGAATCGCAAGTCAATACTTTCTTCTGTCTGGGAGTCACGGTCTACTCCAGTATTTTTCAAATATTCATTGTAAACATACTCTACAGTCTGACGCTGATACATATTCATTAATAAATTCTTGGCGATGGTACAAAGAAAAGAAATAAATGAAGACTCCGGCTCTACTCGCTCACGTACTTCCCAAACACGTATAAAGGCAGACTGAACTACTTCTTCAGCCATATATTGATTGCCGGAAGAAATTCGCATAATGAAGTTGTATAACTTACCGCTATACATATTATATAATCTTTCAAATGCTTGAAAAGAGCCGTTCTTTAATTCGGTTAATAAACGTTTTTCATTTATAGAATCCACCATAGCTTAGAATTTTGCAACAAAGGTATGTTACCATCGGTCAGAAACAGGTGACAATGATATTAATATTTTCTCAGATTTCCGATTTTTCAGCAGAGTTTCTGCACATAAAACTTTAAAAGCGATATTTTAACCGTCATTGGTAAAATATCGCTTTTAAAATATATAGCTCAACTATATTGACTAATAAGTAAGTCGGATACCCGCCTGAATATTGAAGTTGAACGGATTCTCCTTACGGATGGTCTGTACATCAGAACCATCATCAAAGAAATAAGCAACACCGGGTTCTACGTATATACCTACCCGTTTGGTGGCATTAAACTGTGCGCCGACTGCACCGGAGACGGAGAATTGCAAAGGTTTCACAGTTTCCTTTTCCGTGCCCAGCTTACCATAAACACATTTCTCAATCATACCTCCACCGGATACATAAAGAGTAAACAGTTTCTTATCAAGGAAGTTCCAGTTCGCTTTTAACGGGATACCCAGATAATGCAGTTTCTGTTCGGTCTTCTGGTCGCTGTCCGCAAACTTTGCATCCGAAGAAAGCAAGGTGTAAGTCAATCCTGTTTCGACAGAGAACCCTTTCGCCAGACTCTTGCGGACAGATAATCCGAAGGAGATAGGTTGATGGTGTTCCATATCGACCACCTGATTGGCCTGACGCAAATATGGTACTCCATCTTCAAAGACCAATTGCTGATCATTGGGTATGCTCAGCAGACCGTTTGATACCGATACCATGCTCACACGGGACATATAAGAAGGAATGCCCGATCCCAACTCTGTAGAAGCACCACCGGAGTTACCTACCGAAAGTCCCATCGACCACGTGCCTTTCTGCGAAGATGCTTTTTCTGCCGGAATATGCAGTTTGTCTCTGCTGGAAGGACGGCGTGGCTTATTTCTCGGTTGTTCCGTATCTGCGGGCTTATGCCGGATGGCTTTCGTTTCTTCCACCGGTTCCACTTCTTCTTTTTCTTTCCGGTCGCCGGTCTGAGCGTTCAGCTCCGAAGGTTGCTCTTCTTTCTTCACCGGTTCGTCGATATTTGCCGTTGGTTGGGGAATGTTCCGTTCCGCTTTCGCGATGCGGTTCTTCACTACCGGACGCACTACCGGTTCTATCGTTGTTCCTGTCATATCCGGTTGCTGCGCATCCGGCAAAACATCCGGAACAGAGGCTAACGCCGGAGTCTTGGCATGACGAATTTCATCAGCAGCAGGAGTCCCGAGGAAATACAGGCTGACCGATGACCCCAAAGCCAATAAAATGACAGCCGCAGCGGCTACCGTCCATTTACGATAAGGATATATCTTCCTCTCCACAGGAGGCATAAGTTCTTTTTCCAGTTGTTCCCAACCGGAAGCAGGAAGCGGCTCCGAGTAATCCCCGAGCTTCTCCTTCAACTTATTCATCCATAATTCTTTCTCTTCCATATCTCTACCTATCCGTTATTCATTATCCATTCTTTTACTCTCTTAGCCAACACGCTCTTCGCCCGAAATAATTGCGAAGCCGATGACTTCTCATTAATACCTAACAACTGTGCTATTTCCTTATGCGATTTTTCCTCGAAGGTGTAAAGGTTGAACACGGTACGGTATCCTGCCGGCAACTCTTCGATAAATCGCATCAATACCGCTTGCGGAATCATCTCTACAGCCGAAGCGTCGGGTTCCTCGTAATCTTCGGGTACTTCTTCCAAAGGCGTAGACTGACTGATTACATCACTCTTGCGAAGATACTGTAAAGCGGTATTGACCATCACTCGTTCCATCCAGGCCCGCAGTGAGCCTTCACCCCGCCAGGTGAACTTGTCGAAAGAACTGAATATCTTTATAAAACCATCGTGAAGCAGATCCTGAGCTGTATCACGGTCGCCGGTATAGCGCAGACAGACGCCTAGCAAACGCCCTCCATAATGCTCATACAATTCTTTGCGGGCTCGATTATTTCCCAGCCTGCATTGTTCCGACAACTCAAATTCTTCCATTTGCTTATACACGTGTTTACCTTATAAATGCAGCAAAGATAGAAATACTGCACAGAGAGAACAACTCTTTTGCAACTTTTGTTTCTTTAACAGATCCAAATGCAATATTTTCTCCCCCCTTGCATTTTCAGAGTACAAAGCAAGTAAATAGTACTCATTAAAAAACATTTTTATAGTATATGAAGAAATTTAAATTCATTGCATTTATTATTGCTGTTATGACCACAATGCCGATACTTCAGTCGTGTCTGGATGATGATGACTCCTCATCCGATTCACTGGTCATCAGCACCATCAATCTGATCAGCCCGGATAGCAAGGATTTCTATTTCACTCTGGATGATGGAAAAACAATGTTCCCGAGCAATGGAAACGGATGGATCAGTGACAAGAATAAAGACGGGCAACGCGCCTTTGTGATATTCAAAGAGCTGGAAGAACCGGTGAAGGGATATGACTATAATATTCAGGTAAGAGAAATAAAAGAGATCCTGACCAAAGAAATCGTGACTATGGGGGAAGGAGAAAATACGGAAGAGAAGATCGGAGACGATAAAATCAATTCTACTTATATGTGGATTACCCAAGACAAGAAATATCTGACAATCGAATTCCAATATTACGGCACGCATAGCGAGGACAAGAAACATTTCCTGAATCTGGTCATCAACAACAAGGAAGCTGAACCCGCTGCCGATGATGCCAACGATGAGTATATCGATCTTGAATTCCGGCATAACGACGAAGGCGACACCGCCGACCGTCTGGGCGAAGGGTATATATCTTTCAAACTGGATAAGATTCAAGATCAGATGAAAGGCAAGAAAGGACTCAGAATACGTGTCAAGACCTTATATAACGGGGAAAAATTCTATGAAGTGAAATTCCCCTCATCTAATTAAATCTAGTAATTATAGAAACACTCTTTTTATTATAATATATAATTACGCAAAAGAGGGCGACAGTTGTGAAACTCTCGCCCTTAATTTTATCATAAAGTGATCCGTTTATTTCTTCTTATTATTTCTTTTCATTCTTGTCACCGAAATAATTCCAGACGAGCGCACTGACAGCCGCTCCTACAAACGGCGCTACAATAAACAGCCACAACTGCGACAACGCTTCTCCACCCTGGAACAATGCCGGACCGATGCTACGTGCCGGATTGACGGAAGTACCTGTAATAGGGATACATACGATATGCACCAATACCAGAGAAAGACCGATGGCAAGGCCTGCGAAAGCTCCCGCCCCTTTCTTCGGATCGGTAGACCCCAGCACCACCAATACAAAAATGAAAGTAAAGACCACTTCTGCGATGAATGCCTGTAGCATCTCGCCGTCACCAAAGCCGTTGGAACCGGTAGCCGTCGGTCCGTCATGCCCGCCGGTGGTCACCAGGGCATAAAGAATAGCCGAACCGATAATCGCTCCTATAACCTGGAAAAGCATATACATACCCGCATCTTTTCCATTCATACGACCCGAGAGGAATACTCCTAACGTAATAGCAGGATTGATGTGACATCCCGAAATACCTCCGATAGCATACGCCATCGCCACTACTGAAAGTCCAAATGCCAAAGCAACGCCGACCGTTCCCACGCCGGCTCCTACAGTACCAGCCATACTGCCGGCAAAAACAGCACTTCCACATCCCATCAGGACGAGCACCATCGTCCCAATCATTTCTGCAATGTATTTTTTCATATTACTAAATAAAAAATGGTTGATTCTCCAAATATAAGGAATTAATACCTAGATTCAAAATGTATGTGCCTAATTATTACTATCTTTGCAGCATTTTTGAATAAAACCACCAAACCATAAAATGAAAAAAGGACTTTTTTATGCTATACTGGCCTCTGTATTATGGGCTATCGTCAATCCGTTTATCAAGCAGGGGCTGAGTTACGACTTTTCGCCGATGAACTTTGCAGGAATCCGCTTTACCACTGTAGGTATCATTCTTTTTGCTTATACCTGGCATAAGGGAATGTGGAAAGAAATACGCCAACACAGCAAACTGTTTCTGAATCTGATCCTGATCAATATGTTTATGGGGTACACGGCTTTCTATTTCGGAGTCGATTTCGTCAGCGGGGCTATCTCTTCTATCATTATGGGAATGACACCTCTGATCAATGTACTGCTAGCCCATCTGCTGGCCAGCAATGACCGGCTGAATGTGCACAAGATTATCAGCCTTATTGTCAGCCTCATCGGTTTGCTGCTTATCGTAGGCATGGGCAGCAATGGCGCTCCGCTGGACTGGAAAGGGATCACGGGAATTGTACTTCTGCTGCTCAGTATCATCTTTCAGGGATATTCCGCGATTTCGGTATCGGAAGATAAAGGCAAGATAAACCCTATTTTCCTGAATGCCGTGCAGATGTTCTTCGGCGGACTGCTCATCTATATGATAGGATTAGGTACGGAAGGGTATCATTCATTTATCGGAAAGCCTGCCGGATTCTATATCAGTCTTTCTATTCTGGTATTTATCTCGGTCTTTGCTTTCAGTTTCTGGTTTATCGCCTTACAGAGTAAAGGAGCCAAAGTGAGTGATATCAATATGTGCAGACTGATCAACCCGATATTGGGCGCCATACTTAGCTGGATCATGCTCCCGGGAGAGTATCCGACATTCAGTACCGTTGCAGGAATGATTATCATAGTCAGCTCCCTCATTATCTATTTTAAGGGAGCTGAAATAGGGCGATGGTTGAAACGCCATACAGCCGGAAGCAGTACGCAGGAATAAACAATATTACAGCAAGTACTGAATGGATTGCAGGGATTGCATTTCTTTGGGTACTGCTGCCAGTATCTCTTCTTTGAGTACATTGAGCAGGCTATGACGGATAAAATCCCTATTGGTCGCAAGCACTATCTGCCGTGTAGGACGGGGAATGGCAAACGGACGTACCAGTTTCTTTTGTTCTTCGTTCAGTTGCGAAACAGCCAGTTCGGGAATGAAGGTGATTCCTTTTCCGCTTTCTACCATACGCATAAAGGTTTCCATACTTCCCAGATGGTAGGCCATCTGATTGACTTTGACCGTTTCCATCTGGCAGAAACGTACAAGCTGGTCACGGAAGCAATGCCCTTCGTCCAATAACCAGAGACGTTCGCCCGTTATATCGGAAGTGCGTATCACGTCGTGCTTGAACAGAGGTTCTTTGCAGGATACATATCCGAAGAATGTTTCATAGAAAAGTGTTTCTTCTTTCAGGAAAGTGTCTTCCAATTTGCTGGCTATAATTGCGGCATCAATATCTCCGGCATGCAATGCCTGCTGGATATTCTGTGTTTTCATTTCTGTGACACGTATATCCAGTTCCGGATACTTTTCCATCAGTTGGGGGAAGAAGCGGGGAAGTAAATAAGGTGCTATGGTAGGCAATACCCCCAAATGGAACACGCCTGCCAGTGACTGTTTCTCTTCACTGATTATTTCTTTCACCTGCGCTGTCTGTGCCAGAATGACACGTGCCTGATCAATGATCTTTTCTCCAATCGCTGTGGGACAGACCGGCTGCACCGTACGGTCAAACAACTTCACTCCCAGCTCATCTTCCAGTTTCTGGATCATAGCACTCAGCGTGGGCTGCGTCACGCGGCAATATTCCGCCGCTCTGGCAAAATGACGGAACTGATCAACCGCCAATATATATTCTAATTGTTGTATTGTCATCTATCAAATATGATTAAGTTATAGATTTCTTCTATGCAAAGATAGAAATTATCAGTTTGACAACAAGCATTTTCCGCCTTATCTTTGCAGTACAGAAAAAAGAAAACGAATATAAATCATTAAAAACAAATAGAATATGAAAACTTTAGAATTTATCAAATTGAACGAATCGGGAGCAAACAACGTAGTAGCATCTTTGCAACAATTACTGGCAGACTTCCAAGTATATTACACCAACCTCCGCGGTTTCCACTGGAATATCAAAGGGCATGACTTCTTCGTACTTCACAGCCAATTCGAAAAGATGTATGATGACACTGCCGAAAAAGTGGACGAAATCGCAGAACGTATCCTGATGCTGGGCGGTACTCCTGCCAACAAATTCAGTGATTATCTGAAAGTAGCCAATATTAACGAAGTGGATAAGGTAAGCAACGGAGAACAGGCACTGGATAACATACTACAGTCTATCAGTTATCTGATCGGTGAAGAACGCAAGATTCTGTCTATCGCTTCACAAGCCGGAGATGAAGTAACCGTTTCGATGATGAGCGATTATCTGAAAGAACAGGAAAAGCTGGTTTGGATGTTGACGGCTTATAACAGCAAGTAAATACAAGGTTTAGGTTTTAAGTGAAAAACAGGCTGACTCGTGATTATTCAGAATCAGCCTGTTCCATGTTTATAAACTCAGATTAGAAATAAGTCTCTTCGTCACTCACAGACTCTCTACAGAAATATCTTTTGTTAGTCTTATGTCATCCGAAGAGGCACCAATCATTATCCGGAAATCTCCTGTTTCCACAACACGTTTCATATTCCGGTCGATAATGGACAGGTCTTTTTCGGTCAAAGTGAAAAAGATTTCCTTCTCCTCTCCTCTTTTCAGGAAGAAGCGTTCAAAACACTTTAATTGTCTGAGAGGCTGAACTACTGAAGCATATTCATCCCTCAGATAAAGTTGTGCCACTTCTTCACCGTCATAGCTTCCTGTATTTTTCACTTTGAATGAAACTTCAAAATGGCAGGGAGATTTACGTATTACCTGTAAATCCGAATATTCGAAAGTGGTATAACTCAACCCATAGCCAAAAGTGTATAATGGAGAAGCAGCTTGTTCGACATAATCATGATTGCGGGGAGCCTTTTTATTATAATAGACAGGTATCTGTCCGACAGAACGGGGGATGGAAACCGGCAATCGTCCGGCAGGATTATAATCTCCAAACAAAACATCAGCTATTGCATACCCTCCTTCCTGCCCCGGATAAGAAGCGGTCAGCAATGCGTCGGCATACTCGGATGCCCAGACTTTATCCAGCGGACGACCTTCAATATAGACAACGATCAGTGGCTTTCCGGTAGCCTTCAATGCAATCAATAAATCTTGTTGTTTTCCCAGTAAAGTCAAGGTAGCCCTGTCAAACCCCTCGCCACATTCCATGTCACTGATACTCTTTTCGTCAGCAATTGCTGCACCCGTCTCCTGATAGCTCGTCTTGAAATCACGTGCGCTGGATCCTCCTACCACCGCTATTATGACTTCCGAACGGCTAGCTGCTTCCACCGCTTCCGCTATTTCGTTCACTGTCGTATCACGAATAGCACATCCACGCACATACTCCACCTTAGAAGGAGACAGTTTGGAGATCACTCCGTCTAACACGGTTTTTATGTTTTCATCTTCTTGCGGAGCTGTATAGTCTCCCAGCATATTATAACGATTATCCGCATTAGGTCCGACAACTGCTACTTTTTTTATCTTCTTATTCAAAGGAAGAATCGAATTCTCGTTCTTCAGTAATACAATAGATGATTGCGCCACTTTGCGTGCCAATTTGATGTGGTCCTTGCTACGCACTATCTTCGTTGCTGTTTTCGGATTTACATAAGGATGTTCAAACAATCCTATTTCAAACTTCATCCGTAATACCCGGCATACGGCAGTATCAATCACCGCTTCACTGATTTTTCCGAATTGAACGGCGTGAGTAAGATTCATAAACGCATCGCCACCTAAATCAATATCTGCTCCGGCAGAAACGGCCTGCATAGCTGCCTCTTCTATAGTAGGGGCAACAAAGTGACTTTCATGGACTCCTTCAATACTATATAAATCCGAAACAACAAAGCCACGGAATCTCCACTCGTTACGCAGTAATTGTGTCAGCAGATAATGATTGGCCGTACAGGGGACACCATCTATTGAATTGTAGGAGGTCATCACAGACAGTGCTCCCGCATCGATCGCTTCCCGAAAAGGAGGAAGAAAGTTTTCGTGCAGATCTCTGGTCCCTACCGATGCGTAGTTACCGTTTTGTCCACCTTCCGGTACTGCATAAGCCAGAAAATGCTTCAATGTAGCGATGGTAGCATATTCACAGGACAGGTCTCCGCTACCTAGCCCTAGGATCATCGCCGCTCCCAGTCGTCCACTCAATACGGGATCTTCACCAAAGGTTTCTTCTACACGTGACCAGCGAGGATCACGAGATAAATCCAGTACAGGACCATAACTGATATGTGCTCCCTGTGAACGAATCTCTTTAGCAATCACATTCCCTACTTCTTCAATCAGTGTCGGTGACCAAGTTGCCGCCATCCCTATGCCGGTTGGAAAAACGGTCGTTCCAATCGCCATATGTCCGTGAGGTGCTTCTTCAGCCAAAAATAAAGGAATACCCAAACGGGTATTTTCAATCACATATTTCTGCAATGCGTTGCCGGCTTTGGCAGCCAGCTCGGGATTGAGGCCATTTTCCAATGTCTTCTTAGTCCAAGGGTCCGCACGATAAGTTGCCCACAGCATACCTGCGTTCTTTTCTTTCATTAGTCTTTTAAACTTTTCAGAAGGATGTACTTCATCGTCCTTTATTTCGTACATTTCCCAGCCAAGAGGACATAATAGTTGCCCGACCTTGTCTTCCAATGTCATACGTGAAAGCAAGTCTTTCACCCGTTCATCAACAGACAAGACCGGATTTTTATAAGGTAACAGAGAAGATTGGGCAAAAGCCACGACATTCATCGCCAATCCTACAATCAAAATATATAATCGCTTTGTCAACATACAATATGATATAATATAAAAATTACTTTCCGCTGGTTTCGCAGAAGTTTTCATGCGGTGAAACTTTAGTTTCAAGCTGATGAAACTTTAGTTTCAAACAGGAGAAACTCTAGTTTCAAGCCTCAGAAACTAAATGTTCTGCCAATTGAAACAAACCAAGATACTATCAATTCAAAGAATCCATCAAGAGATCACACAAAGATATAATAACCCCTGTGTTGCAGATAAATTATCTGCAACACATCTGCAACAGGTATCTGCAACACAATAAGCCACTATAAATCACCGAATAAACAAGCAGGTGGCAGATATTGCAGATAAAATCAAAAAATATTCTAGAGAGAGGCTATCGACACCCAATTTCCGCTATTCCCAAAGAATCACTTTCGTCCACCATACGAGTCGCTTTTAACTTAAGATAGCGAGCCTCAACCGGACTAAAGTACACATTCTGAAGAATCGGATTATTACGGATGTTCGAGAATTCTCCCTGTGCTACGACTTGCATCGCCTCTTCGGTAATACCGGCAGACAGTTCGTATGATGAGATCAATCCTTTACTATATTCACTTTGATCAGGTAAATAGTAGAATGAATGGATTGTACGATTTTCACCAAGATCAATCATGATTTCCTTGCCTGAGATTAAAGCAGCAGTCTGATCGTCCTTGTCACTACATTTCTTTGCTTCTTCCGTATCCACTCCCAAAATTGTAAAAGGGAAACTTTTCAGTTCTGAGGTTGCCGGTGTATAATTTTCCGTTGCATCGGGAGCGTAATAAGCCCCGACCTCATTGATACACAAACATGCACGAGCATCCGTAAACCGTATACGCAATTCTTCTGTTTCGATCATTTCAAAGCGTAACAAACGTTTGTATCCTACGGTTGTAGTTTCTTCGTTGCATTTAACCGACAGCCACTGATCGCCCTCCTTATATTCTACAACAAAGGATTTAACCCTTTGTCCCAAAGGTACATACTCCTGAATCATTACCCGATTCATCTTCGTCGGCTGACTAAAAGTGAAAGTCAAATCGGCGGTAGTCACTCCGTCATTGGTTGCCCAATAAGTATCGTACTTTCCGTCCGTTACGGCACGAACCTTAAATTGTCCTCCACGCTCGTCGAAAGCTGATACTTTTGCACTGCTCAATAAATTATCTGCCAACTCTTTCTGAACTCTCTGATGGAATGAAACAGCATTCAATGAATCGGTCGGATGAATCAAACCGTTGCGGTCTACAGGGAAGTTTAATAATAAAGTCGCATTATGACCTACACTACGATAATACAAGTCCGTCAGTTGATCGACTGTTTTTACCTTGTCGTCTTCCTCTGGGTGATAGAACCATCCCGGACGGATAGAAACGTCACACTCGGCAGCGACCCATTGATTTCCATCGGCATGACCGTACTGTAATTCCCGATACTTGGGATATCCCGGATATACCTCGCCTGCCCGAAGGAAAGACCAGTTAGTAGCTCCGGCAAATCCATTCTCATTTCCTACCCAACGGCAGCCCGGCCCTCCGTCTGAGAAAATCACAGCCTGCGGTTGCAGTTCATCGATCATCTTATATGCCCGCGGGTAATCATAGTATGTTTTGCGGTCGATCGTACGTGCGTCTTTCGCTCCTCCGTACCAACCGTCTCCTCCGTTGGCTCCGTCAAACCAGATTTCAAAAACATCACCATAATTAGTGAGCAATTCATGCAACTGCTTATAGAAATAATCTACATACTCCGGCGTTCCATAATTGGCTTGATGCCTGTCCCACGGAGAGAGATAAACGGCAAATTTGATTCCATACTTCTTACAGGCATCGGAAAGTTCGCGTACAATATCACCTTTACCGTCTTTGTAAGGGGTATTTCGAATACAGTATTCGGTAAGCTGTGTAGGCCACAGACAAAAGCCGTCATGATGTTTGGCAGTCAGGATTACTCCTTTCATACCGGAATTGACAAATGTCTGCACCCATTGTTCGCAGTCCAGACGAGCAGGATTGAACGTTTTCGGATCAGAGTCGCCATAACCCCATTCACGGTCATTGAATGGTATTGAGACCGAAGTGTACAAAGGCATATGTTTCCATCTTCTGCCAATTTACTTGCTTTTCCTGAGGAACGGGTAAAATAGCTTCCGGTGCCGAAACACTCTGACATCCTGTTAAAAGTAGACTGAATACTACTGTAGAAATACTGGTTGCGATTGGTTTTCTCTTCATGGTGTTCGATTCATTTATAGTTTTATCTTTTCAGGTTATTTTATTTGCCGGTGCTAAGATAGGAAATATTATATTACTAATCAACCGGATTGGTACATGTTATCTTCAGCGGTTTCATTAATGCCCGCCCGTTGATCACAGGATAGACACGTGTTTCGGTCGGAAAGCTGCCGGAATATTGATATTCAACGGGCATCACACCTTCTTCACGGGCTTTCACCTGACGGGGACTGGTAAACTTAAGATCTGTATTACCACCTATAACGACAAACATAAGCTGTATATCATTATCGGTATCGTTTACGTATTTCAGTTTCATTGTTTTCGTACCGCCTTTGCCTATGGTACCGAATGCCATTACTTCGAAATTCATCCAAAGTCCACTACCGTACTCATACGGATAATTCTCTGATACCGGATGTTTGCAGGGAATGACGGTGCCTTTTACCCAAATACGGTTGTAGTTGGCATTGTTATTGCTCAAAACAACTACTTCTTTACTAAAGAAGCCCGGTCGGTAGGCCGGATTGTAAGTCACTTTCACTTTACCTGTAGTATTCGGTCGGAGCGGTTCTTTAGGAAATTCAAACTGTACACAACCACAGCCGCTTGTTACTCCATTGATAGAAATAACTTTTTGACTGACATTCTTAAACTCAAATTCATGTGAAACCAGTCCATTTTCTTCCTTTATTTCTCCAAAATCAAAGACACGTTCTTCGAACACCAGTTCGTCAGAAAGAGTCTGTGCGTACGAGGCAACCAAATACAAATTAATGCAACAAATCAATATAATAAAGCGCAGCACCATACTTTTTTTCATTTAAAACAAAAGCCTCTCATAATAACTCATTAGCTATTATAAGAGACTTTCATCAATCCCGTTTATTCATTCTGATACATATCAAACTCAGACAAAACAATCCCATATCCACTACTATACGGCAATAATTCAAGTTTGACATATCGAGCACTCACAGCTCCATAGAAACGAATATATTGCGGCGTTGCACGAGAGAAAGTAACGTTTCCCTGATACTCATAATCTTCACCTCCTGTTTCACTTGTATAGACAGCGGCACTGGACAAACTATAATTACGGGAATAATACTGTAATCGAATTCCTGTTATGTTTTGGTATACGCCATTCAAATTAACAATAACGGTAGAACTGGCATCCTGAGACGGATAAGTCCTTGTATTTCCGTCGAACAGAGTTGTTCCAACATCTACACCATTGTTAGTGGCAGTCCACGCGCTTCTATCACTAATTAATGTGCCTTCCACACTCGTTGCTCCCGGAACACAATTCGTAAAAGAGGTGCTAACAGCGAGATAAGCAGAGGAATGAGTTTCACTCAATGCCGCATTCGATACCGATGTTACTTTTAGCGGTAAAAGATAACTTGTATTGACAAACTCGCTCCACTTTCCATCCTCTATTTCAATAGTAACTGAATCAGAAGAAAGCATACTTCCCGCAGGAATCACGAGTTCTTTTTTATCCAAGGTTACTTTTACCCCGTCAGGGAAAGAAGAAAATTCACCTATGGATGCACAATTATCAATATCCAAAGTAACCGTTATATCTTTAGAGGCAACTTTAGTAGAGCGTACCCCTACCTTAACTATTTCCGGTCCACTCTCTAAACTAGAGCCAATCGGTGTTCTCAACACTTCATAGACAAATGTATTTTGAGGATATTCTGTTGAAGTCCAACGGTTCACATTAATATATACATAATTTTGGTTGCTTCCTTCGATATCGTAACTTTCGTCATCACAAGACTGAAGACTAAATAATCCGACTACAACCAACAATCCTAAGATATGCATATTTATTTTCATAGCAATCATTTATTTCGTTACTCGTTACATCTGTTATTATCATCACTGTCCCATGCAATAGCACTGCTATAATTCAGATTATATGTTAATCCAGCTCCTTCATTTATTTCACGGGCAGTGTTCGTCCAATCCATATCATAGCCATGTCCTGTTGCATCTTTAAAGATGTGTCCTTCGCCTTCATTCATTTTCCAGTATGCAACCAAACCTTCTGATTGTGAATCAACGCCACAAAGATTCATCTGTAGTTCGCCTGTACTCAAAGCACGGTTCCAGACACGAACTTCAGCAATACGGCCACGAAAATACTGAGATCCGCGATATCCCGTCCACGACATTCCTAGTTCAAAACGCTGGAAATCGACCGGTTTACCATCACCATCGCCTTGTGCATCTTTCACTCCGTCTACATACATAGTCAGTTTACTGCCATCATATGTCAACGAGATCATATACCAACGATCAGTGCTAAAACGTGTACTCGATACAATACTTCCACTTGGACTTACCCACTGCAAGGCATTGATATCTAATCCATTTTCTCCAAATCGCAGCATACTTGAGCGCTGTTCGTCAGCAGAAGTGAAACTACACAGACGAGCTATACGATGCCACTCTTGAGAATAGCATTTGATCTCATAGGTGAAGTTAGACAATTCCTGTTTCTTATCATCTGAGAAAATAAAGTTACTATAAAGATTCGTATTGCTGATATTCAATGAGGTGAAATGAATAACACGAGATATCTGCAAGAAAATAGTTTTCGAAGGTTTTAATATTTCAAGTCCATCCACTTCTACCATAGTAACTGGAACTACATATACTCGCCCTTCTGCAAAGTCTTCGGTAGAAATAACTTTAACTGTAGCAGGAGTAGAAAACGCTTTACCTGCCTGAATCACAGCATCAGCATCTTCAAGAGTCACAGCGCCCTCCGGAATCGCATAATATTTAGTATTATGTTCATTATTATATGTCTCTACCAGTGACCTGTCAATGGCAAACTTCACATTTACGTCTTTATCTACTTTATCAGTAGTAGAAGCAGTGACGGCATACGAAGAAGGGGTATCTTCTACCACAAACTTGGTTACAGGAGTAGTCTCTGTCCCTGTAATAAAAGCCATATTCTTGTTATAATCAAACTTATCACCTTCTGTACAACCCAGAATGGATAAACCTAATATAACTCCCAACAAAGAATGTTTAAATATATATGTTTTCATCATGATTCTTATTTATTCATTGTTTACTCATTTACAGCAGGATTCATTATCTGAATAGCCTCCCGGAATTCATTATAAGGTATACCCGATGAAGAATAATAATTTCTTCCTAAGTAGAATACTCCACAACCGCCTTTACGGCCTTTCGACGGTTCCCAACGTGCATAGTTCATAAGTTGTCCCCCATCGGCATAGAATACTCCGAACGATTCGCAGTAAATCATCTTCTCGGGTGGAAAGTTACTGGGTTGAGTCAAGAACCCCACTTGATCACTATAAGCCTGTTGAACGATATAATCACAATAAGGTATGATGTCTGTTGGTGGTGTTCCACTAAAGTAGTCAACGATAAGCAACTTATCCGGCTGTTCGCCTTCAGGACCAAAATACTTGCCAAGTTCCTTTATCAATCTGACCAAATCGGAACCACTCCAACCTTCCCAGTCAACGTCTACTCCATCAAGTCCCGGTTCCAACACTTGATTCACAATCCATTTTGCATATGCAGCCATCGCTTCATCGTCCTTATTCTGGCTAAGATCATAATCAACCCCATCAACGGTAAACTGGTGTCTGTAATGAGAAGCATCGGCATGCATGACAAAACGTGTACCCAATTTCCGCTGGCAGTATTGCATATCCGCATATGCTATCGGATGTGTCTCTGCTGTCGGTATTCCCATCCAAAGATTTACAATATCTATACTGTCAGGCAGTCCTACCATACGTTCACCCCACGACGCGGGATCTTTATAGCCGGTCACACCTTCAATCGGTGACCACGCTTCGTAATAAGCATAACTTATCTCATGATCGCTTTTCTTGAAAGCACGCAGATTCTCAAAATACTGCTCGTCATATGTTTTCAGTTTCTGAATTTCTAACGCTTCCACATCGGTATCACAACTATAGAAAAAGAATGTTCCGATAAGGAAAGTCAGTAAACCTGTTATTTTTGTTTTCATCGTAATTAGTGTTTTTAGAATTAAACAATGTCCATTCTCCTGTTATCGGGATTTTTTGTCCCACCAGAGTTTAGTTCCACCCGTATCCTGACCACCCAAAGCCGATATACCACTGGCAACGCCGCTAGCATTGTTGATCTTCTCGTCGCGTGTATAAGGCAGACGGCGGACTTGTAACTGGGTATCAATCGTACCATTACTACTGTTTCTTACTACAGGAATAACTTCCGGATAGCCTGTACGACGATATTCACTCCAGCCTTCGGGACCGTCGGGATAATTGGCAATCCACTTCTGTGTAATGATGCGTTCCAACTGAGCTTCAAATCCGGCATTATCATCCCATGCAGGAGTAACCCTGCTGCTGAAAGTATAATTATCACTACCCACATTGTCTGCAAAAGCACCCGGAGTCGAAGTATGATCAGCCAAATAATCGTCTACACCGGCGGCATTATTCTCCTCAAACGACATGCGTACACCTTGCTCATAGAATGATTTGGCCGTTCCACCCATATCCCAGCCACGTAATGCACCTTCGGCACGCAGGAAGAACGATTCGGCAGCCGTCATCCATACTACCGGAGTAGAAGCACGGTTAATATTCAGATTAGAGATTTTATTGCCTTGATAATTGCTCATATTGCTTGTTGTGATACCAATACGTACGCCATGATATTCACCGTCATCGGCTGCTGTAAAATAAGAGCTGATTCGCGAATCATTCAGTCCGTTCAAATAGGCTACGATGGTAGCACCCGGACGACAGTCACCCGAATTGAAGTTATAGGCAATCTCGTGCAACGGATGATGATATTCCAATGAATTATGCGAAAGTTCGGCACGTTCCGCTTTACTTTCGATAAAGCCGAACATGTTTTCCATCGACTTCTTTGCCTGTGCTTCTGCCAGTGTGGGATTCGCATATGAAACACGTATAGCAAGACGCAAACGCAGTGTGTTGGCGAACTTCACCCACTTCTCTACGTCCCCCCCATATACACAGTCATAGTCACTCATCAGCTTAGCATCCACATTTCCGTTCACATAATTGCTCAATACTTCGATAGCATTATCCAGTTCTTCAAAAAACTTATTATAAACCAAATCCAATGCGTCATATAAGCTGGAAGAGCCATAGTTTACATATGGAATAGGACCAAATGTATCAGCAATACGGTGCATGCCTTCTACCTTTACGATGGTAGCCAATGCGTCAACTTCCGGCAGTTCCTGTTCAGTGGCTATTTTGTGAATACTTTGCCATGGTGCCATAATTCCGGTATAGGCATAATCAAAAGTGGCATTCACCCATTGTTCCTGAAAGTTATACTGCCCGTTATGATTGGTAGATCCTAAGGTAGCGGCAATATAGCCCGAATAAAGGTCATGCGATAAGTTCTGAGCAATCTGATAGTCAGAGTCGAGCTTGTCGCCATCATTTATGATTACAACCCGACGCAGCATTTGCGAAAAGAAAGCACCCGTCTTCAAGTTGTCTACTTCCATCATTTCCTCGGTGACTTCATTCGGATTTACGTTATCCTCATAGTCGATACACGAAATGTTATTTAATAGCATCAAAGATATCCCGAGAATGGAAAGTTTGTTCCATGATAGTATTTTATTTAATATCATATCTTCTACAATTTATAAGTTTGATTAGAAATTAACTTTCACAGAGAATCCCAAATTACGCAGACTTGGCGACATAAACATGTCGATACCTTGAAAGTAAGTGCCTGTACTTGCTGTCAGTTCCGGATCGAACGGAGCTTTTCTATAAAGGAAAAAGAGATTCTTACCGATGAAAGATACGTTCAACCCCTTAATCCAGTCCACATACTTGTTGATAGGAATATCATAGCCTAACGATAACTCAGCCAAACGGACATTAGTCGCACTGTAGGTGTACATAGAACCAATACCACCCTGAGCACCTGCACCTCCAATTTTCGTATAGTAATCTTCCGCACCGATTGGACGACCGTTAACAATGGCTCCGCCATTATCACGGGCAATAGCTGTAGCCTTTGAAGAGCCGTATGCGTCCATCGTCGCCTGTGTCTGTGATACAACTACACCACCGACACGTGCCGTGAACAGGAATCCCAATGAAAGCCCTTTGTAACTGAATGTGTTTCCCCAACCGAGGTTATACTTAGGAGCACTATTACCAGCCTTTACAAATTCATCAGGCTGAGTAACTACAACCTGGTCCGAAGGATGGACATAGATAGCTCCATGTTCGTCCGTGCGAAGCGTATTCACATAAATATCGCCGATAGATCCGCCTTCTGTCAGTATCATTTTATACATACTTGTCCCGCCCATATCAATTCTATCCAAAGAAGTAAGTTCGTGCGTATAAGGATCTTCATAGTTGCGCAGCAATTCCACCACTTTATTTCGGTTCAATGAATAGGTCAGATACGAACTCCAGCCAAAATTTCCCCATTTGTCCTCAAAGCGCAAAGACAATTCGATACCTTTATTATCTACACGACCGCCATTGACTACTTCCGATTTATAGCCGGTAGTAGAAGAAAGGGTACGTTCAAAGAACTGATTGTAGGTACGTGACTGATAGATAGATCCATCCAATCTCAAACGGTTCTTGAAGAAGACAAAGTTAAATCCGGCTTCCCATGATTTGGTACGTTCCGGCTTCAGATTGGGGTTAGGACGTCGGGACTGAGTAACAGGAACGCCATCAACCAACGCATAAGTCGGAATAGCCAGAAATACATCCGGTGAATTACCTACTTCCGAATAAGAAATACGTACTTTCATGTATGGCATAATATCCGTACTGCAACGGAATATATCTGTGATAATCCCCGAAAGACCGATAGACGGATAGAAGAAAGAACCGGTATTCGTCCCTTTGAAGGTAGATGACCAGTCGTTACGAGCCGTCACATCCAGATAAGCCATAGACTTGTAACCGATCTGAGCACTACCGAATATGGCGCGTTTTTTCAAATGATAGCCATATTGGTTGGCCAGATTCTTCTCTGAAGTATCCACGTTGCCAAAAGTAAAGAGGTTGGCTACCGACTTCAGTTTGCCTCCGAAATAATCAGACTGATAATCATTGTTTTCAAAGTTCCCACCCACATTAGCTGTTACATTTAGGGTATTATCGACAAAGTACTTATTAATATTCAGCAATAATTCACCGTATATCTGTTGATTCTCGATATTACTCTTGGAGTAATAACCGTATTTAGAAGCAAACAAAGTATTTGTTCCGGCATCATACATGCGCTCACGGCGTTCGTTGTTGCGGTCCATTTTGGCACGGGCTGTTACATTAATCCAGTCAGCAAATTCATATTTTGCCGATGCAGTTGCCATATAACGGTTCTTATGATTAGGTATTTTAATATGCTCGGTAATCCAGTATGGATTCTGTAAAGCCAGACTTGTGCTGTAAGGCCAGTACTGAGTCAGTAAATTTCGTTCCGAATCATACCGCTGATATGCCTGTACTTTGGAGAAATCATCTCCCGCAGGAAATAGATAAAGAGGTACTAACGGGTTATAATAAAGTCCCTGAGAGGTCATATTTTGTTCTTTTACAGAGCTAAGCATAAAACTCAGGTCAAGAGTCAGCTTATCTTTCAGCATCTTGGCAACATTACGGACAGTGACATTGTAACGTTCGTAGTCATTATTATGGATAATACCTTTGGCATTGGTAGTACCTAAAGATAAGTAAGTCTGATTCTTGTCAGTACCTGTAGAAAGACTGGCAGCATTTGTTACATTCACACCTGTCTGAAAGAAGTCTTTAGGATCATAGCTGCTCAGCGTATTCAATTTACTGCCCCAGCTGTAGTAACTACCCACTTCTGTCTGCCCATAAGTATTTTGAAATTCGGGCAAGACAAGAGGAGCGGAGAAAGTCGTATTATTGGATATGCTGACTGAAGTACGTCCTTCCCTACCTTTTTTAGTAGTAATCATCACAACACCATTGGCAGCGGCACTACCGTAAAGAGCTGCAGCTGACGGTCCACTCAAAACAGAGATACTCTCTATATCCTCGGGATTCAGACCGGAAATAGGATCACCGGACTGACCGGCACCTTCGTATGAGTCCGTAGGCTGTGTAGAAGCGGCACTCATATCACTCATCGGGATACCATCAACCACATAAAGAGCATTGTTATTACCATTCAATGATTTGGTTCCACGCATCACTACACGTGAAGAGCCACCGACACCAGCTGAAGATGAGTTAATTGTAACACCCGCAACTTTACCGTTCAGATTATTGACGAAGTTGGCATCTGCAATGCGTGTAATCTCGGCATTGCTTACTTGCTGTACATTGTATGACAAAGATTTAGCTTCCTTCTTGATACCCAATGCAGTAACAACGACTTCATTCAGTACTTCTGTATCTTCTGTCAGCACAATATTCAGAACTTGGGCATTCTGTACCTTTACTGTTTTCGTGGCATATCCCACATAAGAAATTTCCAGAATATCTCCTTTCCTGGTCTGTAGCGTAAAGTTTCCGTTTATATCGGTGATAGTACCGACCGTAGAATCTTTCACTTTCACATTCACACCGATCAAGGGATCTCCGCCAGCATCTTTCACAACTCCTTTTATTTGGATTTGTCCTTCCTGCTGAACAAGTTGCATTTTATTAGTCGATAAAATAATCTGCTTGTCAACTACGGTATACGTAATATCGGTCCCCTTAAAAATATCATCTAGAATATCCAGAATCTTACCTGATTTATTTCTCACAGAAACAATACGATTCTTCTGAATCGTTTTGTCATTGTAAAGGAAAACATAATCGGAAGCTTCTTCTATTTTATTCAGTACCTGTTCTACAGATACATTGTTCATAGAAATGGCAACATGCGTCCGTTGAGCATAGCCATTCTCTGCAGATAGTTGTAAAACGACTGCAAAAAGTAGTGCCAGACTAATCCTCATAACTAAAGGTAGTTTTAGATTTAAAGCATATTTAGGATATAATGCAATAAATGAATGATTTTTTTTCATACATTTGCGGTTAACTAAAGTTTATTACTATAATGAACTGTGGTTTGATTCCGGTTAGCGTTTGCAAGACTCCTTACCGCGAATCTGAAAAATTGGGGGAAGACAGCTGTTGGTAGCAGCTTTCTTCCTTTTTTTACGATCTTTGTGTTATCTCATAGGCTATTCTCATTTTTATGGTTACTAATATAAATCTACTATTATCTTTTTCTTTGTGAATGTATCATCTGCCTGTTGTACCGCCTCCTCAGTTCTCCACTTCAAGGCAGCAGACTTAGCCAGATAATCCAATATCTGTGGCAGTGTTTCATTACGGAAGGTCGCACGATATTTATATTCTTTTCCCGATATATTATTAAACTGAATATCTACATTAAAATGCCGTGCCAGCCGTTTGAATATTTCACCCAACTCGGCATTGCGGAATATCAACTTACCGTCTTTCCATGCCACCTTTTCATAAACATCCACTTTTCCCTTCAACAATTTCTGATCTACCTTATTATAAAGCAATCGTTCTCCTGGAGCTAACTGAACTGTTGTTTTTCCGTCCGGTGAAATAACGTTTACTTTACCCTTTTCTAATACCGTTTCTATACTATTATCATCTTCGTAAGCATTCACATTAAATTTGGTTCCGTACACATAGACACTTAACCCGGCAGGAGTATTGACGTAAAAAGGCCGTTTCCTGTCCGCTTCTACTTCAAAATAGGCTTCACCTTTTAATTCAACATTACGATTATCTTTCTTAAAAACGGTAGGATAACGTAAAGTACTACCGGAGTTTAACCAGACAACCGAATGGTCAGGAAGTTCGTAACGAATGACTGAACCTGTAGCCGCCATGACTTCTGCATACTTCTCTTCAGTATCCGTTGCTCCCCAATATAAATATCCCAAAATCAAAGAAGAAAGTAATAAAGGTATAGTCAAGAATGCAGCATAACGCATCAACTGATTATACATACTCCTTCTTCTGTTTGTCTTTATTTGGGTCTGTGCTTGTTGATAGGCACCCATTACATCAATAGACTCCATTTCCTTAATATCCTCTCCTAATGCCTGCGCTTTTCGGAGCAATGATTCCGGATTCATATTTTCCATATTCTCTTTCAAAATCTTATCTTTTAATTGCAATTACACTAATAGTACAACTGAGGTAATCGAAAAGGGACAGGTATAACATACTTTTTTTTATTTTATTTTTTAAGCTATCTTATTTTCCACAGCTTCATACCAAAAACAAAAAAAGAAAGAAAATTTTAGGAAATGCTGATTTTCTTATTATATATTTGCAGTAAAATGAAAAACTACAGAATCTCAAAATAATGAAAATATCTTTTTCCAGACAGACTAAAGAAAGAGCTTTCAAACAACTTTACGAGGATTATTATGCCCCTTTCTGCCTGTATGCAAAAAGATTTGTAGATGATAAAGAAGTCCGCGAGGACATTGTTTCGGATGTATTCACCTCCCTATGGGACAAGTTGGATACCGACTCTTTCGATTTGCAATCAGAGACAGCATTGGGATATATAAAAATGTGTGTAAAAAACAGCTGTTTGAACTTTCTGAAACATCAGGAGTATGAATGGAGTTATGCCGAAAATATCCAAAAGAAAGCTCCTCTATATGAAACAGAAACAGATAGTGTATATACACTTGATGAGTTATACCGAATGCTATACGAAACATTAAATAAGCTTCCGGAAAACTATCGCACCGTATTTATGAAAAGTTTCTTTGAAGGCAAAACACATGCGGAAATTGCCGAAGAAATGAATCTCAGCGTAAAATCCATTAATCGGTATAAACAAAAAACAATGGAACTCCTGCGGAACGAGTTGAAAGATTACCTCCCGCTGTTTTTATTATTCCTGTCTCCCGAGCAACTGTAAGCTCTCTGCTAAAACACGGCACTCTTTACGATTAATCTTCCCATTTCCCGTTTGAGGAATATGATTTACCGTATAAATATATTTAGGACGATAATAAGATGCTAAGACTGATTCCAATTTAGTCCCTAGCGCACTTATCTCCATCTGCCCTTCTATCAATAAAGTAACAGCCTGCCCCAAACGCCGATCCGGAACGGAAGTGATCACAAACGGTACAGGGATAGACGACTGAAGTAACCTTTCGATCTCTTCTGCCTGCACTTTAATTCCTCCGCTATTGATTACATTATCCTTTCTTCCCAGAATCGTAAAACTACCGTCCGGATAAATGCGGGCAATATCATTTGTCTGCAGAGTATCATCGCAAACAAGCGGAGCATTAATCATCAAAGTATTTTCTGAAGACAAAAACAACTCTACGGATGAAAAAGGATAATAACGATCGGATGCTGCTGCGCCATTCAGACGGCGAAGAGCGATGTGAGAAAGGGTTTCCGTCATCCCGTAAGTTGAATAAACAGCATTGGACAGATTTCTGATTTTTTCCTCTAAAGCCTTGTCAACTGCTCCGCCTCCTATAATTAAAATCTCCGTTTGCTTTAATTTCTCTTTCTCTTCGGGTATCTGAAATGTATTATACACCTGCAAAGGCACCATAGCCGCAAACCTTAAAGGAGTGTCCACATCTGCCAATGGATGACCGGAAGCCCGACGTACTATAAGATTCAACCCGGCAATCAAAGAACGGACGACTACCATCATCGCCCCGATATAGCGAAGGTTCATACACAATAATGCCGTTTCACCCTGCTTTAAATCCAGAAACTCACAAGTCAGGCGTGCACTCTGTATCATCTGATCTTTGCGAACAAGCAATTCTTTAGGTGCCCCCGTAGAACCGGAAGTATGTACAGTGATCACAGGATCATCATTAAACCATTCGTTTAGAAAAAGATACAAGTCCCATATAGCAGAAGGGTGGTTTCCCTCACCTTCTGCTACAAGGCTATGTATATCGCCCGGAGTATATTCCTTTCCCTCCAGCAACAAACGCTGTTTTTGTCGGTCGAATATCATCATTTACAAAACCACAAACAATCTTTTCTGATTTCAAGAGGCATCTCTACATTATCTGTAAAGAGTAACCCGGTGCCTAACCCTTGCGGCAATGGATTCTGAAAAGTAGCACACCATTGAGCGATAGCATTCAGACCGATATTAGACTCCAGAGCAGAAGTTATCCACCAACCGATATTCAGTTTCTCCGCTTCTGCAATCCACTCCTCGCCACCGGCTAATCCGCCATGAAGAGAAGGTTTGATAATAATATATTGCGGACGGATAGCCGAAAGTAATCTTTGCTTTTCTTCCCAGGTATTATAGCCTATCAGTTCCTCATCCAAAGCTATCGGCAAAGGAGATTCGGAAGTAAGACGTGCCATTTCTTCCCATTGTCCGGCACGAATGGGCTGTTCTATCGAATGTAAGTCCAGTTCGGACAAGCGTTTCAATTTCTCCATCGCATCTGTTGGTGAGAATGCTCCGTTGGCATCTACACGCAATTCTATTTCTTTAGAAGAATAGTGAGAGCGGATATGTTGGAGTAAAGCCAGTTCTTCTTCAAAGTTGATGGCACCGATCTTCAACTTTATACAGCGGAATCCCGCCTCCATCTTCTTCTCTATCTGAGCAAGCATTCTATTGAAGTCACCCATCCAGATAAGCCCGTTTATCGGAATACCTGCTTCCCCACGTGAGAAGGGTGTATCCCACAAAGCCCAGCTTCCTTCAAAAAAGTGACGAATGGCTGTCTCCAAGCCAAAAAGGATGGAAGGGTACTTGCATAGAGCTTCCATGTCCAGCTTACCTCCCTGATTCTCTACCTGCCGGCAGATTTTAGCCAGCACTTCCTCGTAATCGGGAAGATCATCACAGCTAAGATTTGGCAGAGGAGCGCACTCCCCGATCCCTACCCAATTGGGAAATTCGGGAGCAGTAAAATGAAGATACCAGACTTTTCGCGTTGTGTATGTGCCTCGTGAAGTTCCGGCCGGCTGCTTGAAATGAAGCACCCGCGGAATAATGTCTATTTTGCAATCCATTGTTTAAGGGAACTTCGGATATTTCTTAAAGTTAGGTTTACGTTTCTCCAGAAATGCATTCTTTCCTTCCTGAGCCTCATCCGTCAGATAGTAAAGCAAGGTCGCATCCCCTGCCAGCTCCTGAATACCTGCCTGGCCGTCCAGTTCGGCATTCAATCCGGCTTTAATCATCCGCAAGGCCAACGGACTGAGCAGCATCATTTCTTCCGCCCATTGCACATACTCATCCTCCAGTTGCTCCAATGGAACTACTTTATTCACCAATCCCATATCCAACGCTTCCTGCGCATTGTATTTCCGGCAAAGGAACCATATCTCACGTGCCTTCTTCTGACCGACGACACGAGCCAGATAAGAGGCTCCGAAACCTGCATCAAAGCTACCTACGCGAGGACCGGTCTGTCCGAAGATCGCATTCTCCGAAGCAATCGATAAATCGCAAACTACATGAAGCACGTGTCCGCCACCAATGGCAAATCCATTTACGGCAGCAATTACCGGTTTCGGAATGCTGCGGATTTGTTTCTGTACATCCAGAACACTCAGACGGGGAACACCGTCCTTGCCGATATAGCCGCCACGCCCTTTCACATTCTGGTCACCGCCCGAACAGAAAGCCTTGTCACCAGCTCCCGTAATCACGATCACATCAATATCCGCTTCTTCCCGGCAAATGCGCAATGCGTCACTCATTTCAGCCGTTGTAGTCGGAGTAAATGCATTTCGATAGCGTTCACGGTTAATGGTGATGCGGGCAATCCCATTATAGTAATCAAAGAGGATATCTTCGTATTCTCTGATGGTTGTCCATTCTCTTTGTGTTGACATAATCTATTTTTGTTTTAGTTGATGATAATAATCTTTCAGTATACGTGCATCTTTATTTTTATTGCTGAATACTTCCATCAGAACCGGTTGTTCCATGGCTTCCGGTTGTGTGAAGGTTTTCATCGCTTCGGCAAGCTGTTCTTCATTCTCTACCCGTTGATAAAGGAATCCGCGTTCTTCCGCCCATCCTTTGGCAGATGTCTTGTGAACGGCTGTAATATACTTGTGCGATGTACCCGACATATCCAGTCCGGGTAATGTATGGAAAATCTCCCCTCCTCCGTTATTCAGCAAAAGAATGCGTAGATTGGGACGGACATTGATGTTCCACAAAGCATTCATATCATAAAAGAAACTAAGGTCACCTATAACTATAAAATTTAGTTTATCCGAACCGGCGGCATATCCCACTGCCGTGGACAACGAGCCTTCGATGCCGCTTGTACCCCGATTACAGCATACCTCAATCGTAGAAGGAACCTGGTATAACTGAGCATAGCGGATAACAGAACTATTTGCCAGATGCAATGCACATGATTCCGGCAATGCTTTTATCAAAGCACCGATAGCCGACATTTCCGAATATCCGAACTCCGGTTCGGGAATGGTCTTGCAATAATTCTCCCATACACGGGGATACTCCGGCACGCGGTTATCCAGCAATGGAGCTATTTTCTCCAGAAACTCAAACGGGTCCATTTCGATGACGGTAGTCAGAGAACCGTAAAGGTCAACCACTTCTCCATCAGCAGACACATGCCAATGTTCTTTAGGCGGATGCTGCCGAAGATATTTTTTCAACCGCTTGGAAACCACATGTCCGCCATAAGTAATCAATAACTCGGGAGTCATCTGGCCGGTTTTCTCTTCGGGCATCGCATAAAGCGCCGCATCAAAATTCTTCACTGGAATACCGGGTACTGTCTGATTACCGATATGCTCGGTCAGCCACACGAAATGTTTATATAACAATTTGGTATGCCGTTTCTCAAACAAGTAAATCAAGTTCATCTGTCCGACAATAATCATCCGCTTCTGATATCTGTTCAAGCGTTCGATCAGGTCATTGTAATCCCGGTCGTATACATTCAGCCCCTGATAGCGCGTAATGACACGTACTTCGGGAAGCGACTCCACCGTAAACTGGAACAAAGGTTCGGATATAGGAATATTAATATGTACCGGACCTTTTCCATGATGGTTGGTTTCCAGCAAGGCTTCATTCACCAAGCGGTTACAGTACCATTCATCCTCTTCTGTCTGAATCTCCGGAAGGTTTACCGACTTCTTCACCAATGTCTGAAAAACACCGGGCTGCGGCAATGTCTGTCCCGCCATCTGTCCAATCCAGGCAGCAGGCCGATCGGCAGAGATAACAACTAAAGGTATATTCTGATAATACGCTTCTGCCACAGCAGGATGAAGATTGAGCAACGCTGTACCGGAAGTACAGCAAACGGCAGCAGGATGCCCGCCATTCAGCGCAAGACCAATCGCAAAATAACCGGCACTCCGTTCATCCGTCATAGCATAACAAGTAAAACCCGGATGAGTAGACAGCGTATGCACAATAGGTGCATTACGGCTACCGGGACATAACACTACTTTCGTAATTCCATGCGCCTCAAGCAGCGCGACCAACTGGAGTATATTTTTCTTGTCCGAATACATATTGATAGTGATTAGCTTGTTAGTGATTCATCATTATTGGAGCAGACACAAGAATACGCCTCATGGTCTGCAATTTCTTTTCCGTTTCCTGCCATTCATCATTCAACTCTGAAGAGGCTAACAATCCGCCACCGGCATACAGTGTCAATTGCTCGTCTTCAATGTGCATGCAACGCAGATTCACATACAAATCTGTGCGTCCCTCCGGATCGAGCCAACCGATAAAACCGGAATAATACTTACGATCGTACCCTTCATTTTCCAAAATGAACCGGTAGGCTTCTTCTTTAGGCAGTCCGCACACGGCAGGAGTCGGATGCAGGACTTTCAGAAGGTCTCCCAGATTTTTATTATCTTTCAAAGAGAAATGGAAATCAGTTTTCAGATGTGACAAGGCACCGGCATAAGCCGGATAAGGTCCGCTCTCTGTGGAGCGAATGCCCAGCGAAAGAAGCTGCCGACGGATATAGGACGCCACATAATCCTGCTCCTGACGGTTTTTGTCATCCCATACTTGCGGAAGTTTACCATTCTGCAAAGGTTGAGTTCCTGCCAGGGCAACTGTGTTCCATTCATTTTTTTCGCCCGACAATATAATTTCGGGGGTACTTCCCAGCCACACGCCCGTCTGAGGAGTATAACACAGATAGATATAGGAATGAATATAACGTTGACAAGCTGCACGAAAAACAGCTGAAGGGGAAAACTCCGGATTCTTTCCAATAGTGAGACTACGGGAAAGCACCAGTTTATCAAAGGTAGCATCACGCAAGGCTTCAATAAATGTATGAAAACAGGTCGCATACTTCCCAGTACAAAGGGTATGAAAAGATTCCTCCGGATAACTTTGCAAGTCCTGCTCTTCCTCTGCCACGATTTCCATAGGCAACGGTTGTCCAGTCCTGTCGGACTGTATCAACACAATCGGACATGACTTATCTATACGGAACGGAGCAATCACAAATCCTCTTTGTCCATTCAGTTCTTTCAAATCGAAAATCAAGCGGACAGCTCCGACATCTTCTGTCAACAGACGAGGATACTTCTCCCCGGGAACACGATAAACAGCAAAGGGCTGTTTCCGCTGAATAAGTGCATCAATAGTTGTCAAGTTACTTTTTTCGTCAATCATCTTTTTTTCATCACACTGTTGACCACCCGTATAGAGGACACCAGTTTATTGGTTGAAGTAAAAACGTCCACATTCCATACATGGGAGGAACGTCCTTTGTGTACAATCGTCGCTACTGCACGTACTGTATCACCTTCGTGCGCAGAAGATATATGATTTCCGCTGACCTGCATTCCTACCACAATTTCATCCGGCTGACAGAGAATCATCGAGCCGAGTCCGGCAACTGTTTCTCCCAATGCAAGCGTAGCTCCACCGTGCAAAATACCGAACGGCTGACGGGTACGGTGATCTACCGGCATCGTCGCCTCTACACGGTCTTCGTCGGCATATGTATATTGGATACCCAGATTACCCATCAATGCGTGACGCGCCTGTGCATTCAACTGGTCCAAAGGAATCTCTGCAGCGCGAACTTCCGCTATTATCGCCTTTTCGACAGCCAGAGCCACTCCGTCTTCCTCATTGGAAGCTGTCACATAATCCGCACAGACCTTTACCGAATCCTGCGAATGCCCCATCGCCACTCCCAGTCCTGCCAGCTGAATCATCGTTACATCGCACACACCGTCTCCTATAGCGATGACTTCTTCACGCTTCACATCCAGTTCTTCCAATAAAGCTCCCAATGTGTTGGCTTTATCAATCGCACACGGCACTACTTCCAGAAAATAAGGTTCGGAACGGAAAACATCCAAAGCTCCGTTCAACCGTCTCTTCCAGTGTCCTTCCAGACTAACCAACGCTTCCTCGTCATCGCTGACAAGCATACACTTACACGGAGCAAAGTCAATTGCTACAGAAAATTCCTCTTCCTTGATCACTTTCAAATTATTCAAGCGAGCTTCATTCTGGATATGTTCATTCTCCGGAGTGTCAGTAATGATCGTATCATCATGGTAAGTGAACAGTGCGAAATTATTTTTTCTTGCCTTCTTTTCCAGATAAGGCAACATTTCCGGATTAATCCTCCGCTCAAACAGTATTTCTCCGTTTTGAGCATTAATTATCTGGCAACCATTATAAGAAAGGATATAACCTCCATAATTTCCGAGTTCTAGGGATTTGGCTAAAGGCATCAGACCGTAAGTCGGTCGGCCGGATGCCAACACGATACGTACTCCCATCTGCTGAACTTTCAGCAAAGCAGCCAATGTACGTTTACTAATTTCTTTTGCATCATTGAGAAGCGTTCCGTCTACATCAAGAACTAATAATTTATACTTCATGGACACACGATTTTGATTTAGATTACAAAGGTAGGAAATTGAGTGAACGACTGAAAGCGGAAAGAGATAAAAATTACTTTAATTTCACTCTTTCAGATGCATTTCCAAATAATCACGAAGGATTCGGGCATGATTATAAACCGGTTCTTTGGATGCATAAAGCAAAGTGATCACCGGATGAGGTTTGATAAGAGTCAGAAAATCGGCAACAGCTTGAGAAGCTTCCAGTTCCTTCTGATACATTACGACAAAATCATTCCAGTGACCCGGAATATCTTCATGAAACCATCTGCGCAGTGCTGCGGAAGGCGTTATATCTTTTGCCCAGTAATCATATTTCAACCATTCTTTTTTGATTCCACGTGGCCAGAGTTTATCTACCAGCACCCGATATCCGTCGGTCTCTGAAAAGTCTTCGTACACTCGCTTTATCCTAACTTGCACCATTTCCGTTTATATTTAGTTATCATAAGAATAAACCGATAAAACGGAAAATTGTTTATCGAAAAAGCCAAAATCAACCTAAGGATTCCTGCGTTTTTTTAAATTCGTAAGGAGTCATACCAGTCTTTTTCTTGAACATACTGTACAGAATAGGCGTACTATTAAATCCGGCTTCATCAGCTATCGCACGAATGGTATAATTGGGATGTTGCTTCAATAACTGAATCGCATAGTTAATACGAAGTTCATTAATATACCCGTTGAAATTAGTTCCGGTGTTTTCCTTGATCATCCGGGCGAAACGCGCATTATTCAAATGTACAATCTGAGCCAGATCCTCTCTCGACAATTCCGGAGACAGATATAACTGATCCTGAACAACAATACGATTCAGTTCTTTGAAAATTTTCTTATTCTCATCCTCTTCCTCCCTACTCTCCACTACTTCATCCGGAGATAAATCGTCTTTTTCGGAAAAGCCAGTTTCCGGTTCCAAGTCCAATGGAACAGCTATCGGATCTTCCGCATCTCCATCTATGAATAATTGTTTGTTCTCTACTTTTCCAGCCAGTTTCTCATTGATAAACTTTGCCAGCATTTTGTTTTTATATTTAACAATAATCGTATGACGCCAAATCCGCCATAGCACAAATAAAATGAGACAAGTGACACATCCCAAAAAAGCAAGTGATATGTTTCTGATTCTTAACTGTAAAGTCTGTTCGGCAATATATTCTTCCTGCTCGTCAGCTTTATGAATAGCATTTAATTCCAAAGCCGCATTCTGTTTATCCTTGCTGTTAATACCATCAATAATAGAAATAATAGACTCACGTAATGCTGCTACTTTTTCAAAATCCTTCAAGCCTTTATAAGCTTTCACCTCTTTCTGAAGGATACTAATATACTGCAAGTTGACAGTATCCTGCTCTTGCATCAATTTCTTAAAATCCTGACATTGATCAACGACTTTCTGATATTGTTTAGACACTAGCAGATAAGGTATCGCATAGGTTTTTCCATCCGGTGTCTGTGAATTCTCTGTTGACAAATATTGTTGATAATATTTTTCCGCCTGATCATACTTTCCTTCCAGATAGCAGATATACGACATTTTTGCATACAAGTAAGTATATTGCAGATCAAGAAAGCCTTTTGTTTTTTCCGGTAATTTAGCTATATCTTTAAGTAGCTTTTCGCGCTTCAACCCAACCTCCAATGCTTCTTTACTACGGGAATCATTGAGCAGATAATCCATTTTCATCCCATAAAAGTATGAAAGCATAGCCATTTCCAATTTGGAACTTGTACCTTGAAGCAATTTGATAGCTTTGTCAAAATAGTCATATGCCTCCTCTTTGAAAGACAATTGCCATTTATTTTCACCAATGCAAAACAACAGCTTACTTTCAGCCCCTTTATCCTTTTCTTTTTGTGCTAGCTTGATACCATCAAGAGCATACCTCATACTCTCTTTATGGTCACTCATAAGCACTGCTAATTCTGCCAGGTCGACAGTCATGGTCAACAAGTGCTTAGTATCTTTCTGAGAAACGGAATCCAGCAAATAAGACTTTTTGGCATACAAAAAAGCCAGTTTAGTCATATACATATTACGATAAACCCTGCTGCGTAATTCATGTATAATACGCAGAGGGATAGTCTTCTTACTTTCAGCTCCATCCAACAAACTTAAAGCCCGTTCAGGTTCTGCCATATAAATTCGACTTATATACTCACTGGTATATAGCGAATCATTCTCTATAGTTTTGTCGGCGAAAAGGAGCTGGTTAAACACAAACAAAAACAAACAAAAACAAATAACCGAGCGAATACTTTTCATTATAATCCCAATGATTTTACTCCCCAAAAGTAAAACATAGTTTCATAAAATGCAAGAATTGAACATATTTGAATGAACTAAAATAAGAAAAGTTAGTGATTATAAAAGTCAGGAGCTATCAAGTTTTCCCCACCAACCACATACAATAAAATACTAAAAATCAAGCATATGTCACATACATAAAACAAAACATCTCAACATATAAATAAACTGCCGATTCTATTAATGAATCTGCATAAGATCAGAGCAGCACATGAAAAATCGAACCGACCAGTCTAAATAAACACCAGACAATTATTAACCCGCCACACTCATCAGAGCAAAACAGCACAAAAACAGAAAATCAAAAAAGAGAAACACATACTGTAATAAGAAAGATTATAATCCCAACGCTTTATCAAACCGTTGCTCCATACATGCACTCAAATCCGTCGTTACAAACTTTCCTTTATAGAAAAGAGAAAAGATAGTAGCAGGTGTAGGTGCATTTTGTGCTTGTGCCATCGTTTCCAATCTGACTATCTTCAATGGAATACCTTTGTTCTCAGTCACACTCACTAAAGAATTACGGACATGAAACTCTGCAAACGGACAACGATGTGTATAATAAACGACTACACCTTCTTTTTCCTCACATTCTCCACTTGATACTGTTCCATTGAATGACGGATCAGGAGCTGCCGGATTTATCTTCAAAGCCAAAAGACTGAAACCATAGGGTAGTTTTTCTATCGTCTCAAACCCCTGACGTAATAACCATTTCGCATCACCCATAAAATGAAATTTAGAGGTACCGACCACAGTCACCAAGCCATCCCTACCCTGTGCTTTGGCATCCTCGACAGCAGACTGCAATAGTGCTTTGCCATGCCCGCATCCTTTATATTTTCCTGAAACCCAAAAACAGTTTATCATTAAATAGTTAGGTGCATTAACCGGAACCCAAGCTTTTTCGGCAGGTCCATATTCTATAAATACTTTTGCACGTTCGTCAAGCCGTCTGAAAACATAGCCATTCTCAAACTCATTTTTCAGCCATGTCTTTTTCAACTCATAGCTATCCTTACATTTCTTATCGGAGAAAGCACAGCAAATATGTTCTTTTTCGATATTCTCTTTAGTCAGAGTGATATACTTCGCTTCCATAATATTCTGTTTATTAGTATATAAATTCCGGTTGTCCATTTCAACTACAGCAAAGATACACAATCGAAAGTAATAAAACATTGTCCAGTCTCGTCAAAATGACACAGTAGTACGGATTAAAGTTCGGAAAACAGATAAGTAAATAAACCTGAGTGACAAACTTATCAAAGAACTTATTGACCACTCTGTGGAAGAAGTGATCAAAAAAACTCCCTAAGAAAAAACAGGAGGAATATCGCACAATGATTTAACATAAAGCGTGAAACCGCTGACTGGTAACCATACAAATATCCGGCTTTGCTGCAATTCACAATAGTAAAGCCGGATATTTAACTGTCAAAAGCATATATCCCATATACCACAAGCTCTTTCCAATGCTACTAGTGAAGCGGCATATCCTTTCATTGTTTCCAGATACTCCTGTTGCACTTCATTATAAGTACGCTGGGCAACCAGTACATCAAGAATACTCGTTTCTCCCCGTTTGTATTTATATACCATTCCGTCGAGCACCTTCTGCGAGTCTTCAAGTACACCGGCTTTATATTGAGCTATCTTTTTCTTTTCAGCCTCATAGTTGAACCAGGCCTGGGTTATCTCTGTCTGTATCTGCAATTCCATATCTCTTTCCATTATCTCCGATTGGGCAATCCGAAACTTTGCAGCTTTTACAGCTCCTTTATTTATATTCGAGAATGTCAGAGGAACAGATACACCGGCAGTAGCAGAACGGGACGGAGGAAGAAAGCCGTTCCAGTTTCTTTCATAAGAAACAGATACTCCGATATCGGGTCTGCGTTCCGCTCTCGTCAGTTTATATTCCCGGGTAGTAACTTCAGTACTTTTTTGAGCAACAAGCAGGTCGATGCGATTATCCAGTCCCGCTTTGACCAAATCAGACAGAGCAAAGTCCCTGCTTAGCTCTTCCCAATTTCCCAAAGGGATATGAAGCGTATCAGCACTCATCCCCATGTGTTTATTCAACAAAACCAAAGCGGAATGATAAGCCGCCTCCTGACTGTAAACAGTATTAAGCAAGGTGACAGTTTCCAGTTTTGACTGCCGGACATCATTCTCCGTAATCTCTCCCGAAACATAACGTAAACTATCTGACTGACTCAGCTGATACATATACTCATAAGAACTTTTCTGTACTTCAAGTAATTCGCGCTGAAGAATTGCTTCTAGAAAAAGGTCGGCAGCCTCCGCCCTCAAATCCTGAAAGCCCTGTTGCAGGACCAGTTTCTCCAATTCTGCCTGAGTCCGCGCCAACTTAATACGTGCTCCCCTTTTATTTCCCATTTCTAATGAATAGGAAACTCCCAACGAGAAAGTCTCATTACCTGCTTCAAATTCCAACTCCGGATCCGGAAAGATTTTCCGGGCAATTACTTCCGCATCAGCAATACTCACATTGAGTTTTTCGGCTAAATAACTCAGGTTCTTTTTCGCTACCCGATTCAGATATTCTTCGAAAGAAATAGACTGCCCCAGCTTTATTTCAGGCATTTGCGCAAAAGCCGGAATGAGTACGGCTTCCACCATTAACAGCAAGAGCACTATATTATATCGTATATTCTTTTTCATCGTTCTTCTTTTTATTTAAAACATTGTTCTCAACCAGATAATAGAAAGCCGGAAGCAGAAACATAGAGATAAGGGTTGAAAACATCAATCCATACACAATCACTGTTGCCAGCGGACGCTGTACGTCACTACCGATTCCGGTTGCCAACGAAGCCGGGAAAAGTCCGAGTATCGTAGTGATCGAAGTCATCAGAATAGGTCGGAAACGCTGGCGTGCCCCTTCTATGACCGATTTCCGGAGTTCCATTCCTCCCCTGCGCAGCCCATTGACCTGCGATACCATGATAATTCCATTTTGTATGGAAAGCCCGAACATCGCTATAAATCCTACGGCAGAAGATACATTCAGCGTCATACCACGCACATTAAGAGCAAGCATACCTCCGAAAAGTGCCAGAGGAACAATAGCCAATACCAGTCCTGCCTGCCGGAACTTCCCGAACGTGACATAAAGCAGTATAAACATCCCTGTCAGTGTCAGCGGTATAATGACAGCAAGACGTGTATAAGCCCGTTTTTGATTTTCGAAGGCCCCTCCCCATTTGATGGTATATTTATTCTTGTCATAATGTACTTTCTCATTGATCGTATTCTGGGCTTCATTCAGAAAAGATGTCAGGTCACGACCGCGCAAATTCAGCTTTACCGTCAAATGGCGTCTGTTCATTTCCCTGGTAATCGTACTTTCGCCGACACTCAATCTGACATCGGCAACCTGAGAAAGAGGTATCTTTGCACCGGTGGAAGAAGTCAACATAAGTCCGGCTATTTTCTCCGGAGTATTCCGCGCTTCCTCTTTATACTTACAGGTGATGCCATACTGGCGGTCACCCTGATAAAGTTGTGCGATAGCTTTACCTCCGACAGCCACTTCAATCAGATCCGCTACATCGGATACATTTAATCCGTAACGGGCTATGGCATCACGATTCATACTGATCTGTAACTGTGGCAAGGGTGGTTCCTGATCAATATCCAGATCAACAGCCCCTCGCACAGTTCCTAATGCCCTGGTTATTTCTTCGGCAATACGACGTGTTTCACGAAAATCTTCGCCATATACTTTCACCACCAGTTCACTATGGGCCCCGGCTATCTTATCCATCACCCCGTCTATCATAGGTTGGCTAAATCCTACTTTAAAACCGGGAAGTAACTTATATTCTTCTTCCAGTTCATGAATCAAATCCTTTTTAGTTTTTCCTTTCGGCCATTCATCATAAGGCTTAATACCGATGGACACTTCAAAATGTGAAGGGGTGAACGGATCAGTTCCGTCGTCATTCCTTCCCGCCTGTACCATAATATAAGTTACTTCGGAATACTTCATCGTACGGGCACGCAAAGTATCGGATAACTCCCGTGACTTTTCTACGGAAATTCCGGGTGGCAGATTAACCTGTAACCATATCGAACCTTCATCTAGCTCCGGAAGGAAGTCTTTTCCTACGACAACACTCAACACGATCCCCGCTGTCAGAATCAGTCCTGATGGAATGATGGCTTTTAAGGGAGCTTCCAGAAATCTTGTAATGGTACGAATGTATTTATCCTTTAGTCTGTCCAGCCATTTATTCTTATATATTTTATGTGGTTTACGATAGATTGCATAGGCAAGTCCCGGAATCAATAAGAGCGCAACCAACAGTGCTCCAATCATTGCATAGCTCATCGTAAATGCCATTGGAGTAAAAAGTTTGCGTTCAACACGTTCAAAGGCAAACAGCGGAAGGTATGCCGTAATAATGACAATGGTTGAGAAAAGAATAGGCCGACCCACTTCTTTGGCGCGTTGCGCCATGCTTTTTTCTTCGAGATATTGTTTGGGATTATCCTCACGTTTCTTAAGGATCGTTTCCAGCATAACGATAGCACCGTCCACAATAATACCGAAATCAATAGCACCAAGCGACAGAAGGTTAGCCGGAATATCCGTCAGATGCATAAGAATAAAAGCGATAAGCAATGACACAGGAATCGTTATAGATACCAATAATGCACCACGCCAGTTGCCTAGAAACAGAATAAGCACAAGAAACACCAAAGCCATACCCATCAGCAAGGTATGGGATACGGTACTCAAAGTAGTATCCACCAAGTTGGTACGATCCAGAAAAGTATGTATCCTCACTCCTTCCGGCAATGTCTCATTATTTAACTCATCAACTGCCACATGAATATCTTCCAGTACTTTAGACGGATTCTCATGTTTCAGAAGGAGTACGATTCCTTCCAGACTCTCAGAGTAGTTGCGGGTACGGTCCGTATATCCCAGCACTCCCTTTCTTTCAAGATTTCCATACTTCAAAGAACCTATATCATTCAGAAAGACAGGAACTCCGGAAGTAGTACTCACTACAATATGTCCCAAATCGTCCAAATTTCCGATTAATCCAATTCCCCGTACCACATAACCCAAGTCACCACGATTCAACACGCTTCCCCCCACATTGGCATTGTTATTCTCAATGGCTTCAACAACCTGGCTGAGAGATAAATTATATTGTTCCAGTTTGGACGGATCTACTTCAACCTGGAACTGAGTAGTGATCCCACCGAAATTGGTTACATCAGCCACTCCCGACACTTCCTTGATACGGGGAATAATTACCCAGTTCTGAAGGTCGGTTAATTCGCGTAATGAGTGCTGGTCACTTTCTATGATATAACGGTACACTTCTCCTACGGGAGATGTCAGCGGATCAAGTCCCGGAACAGCTCCATAAGGCAGTTCTACTTCATTCAATCTTTCCTGTACGCGCTGGCGGCTCCAGTAGTCCTCTGTCCCGTCCTTAAAGACAATGGTAATCATTGACAGCCCGAATGTACTCTTACTCCGCATGACGTGCATACCGGGCAGCCCATTAATAGCGCGTTCCAAAGGAATGGTTATCTGCTGTTCCACTTCCTCCGCAGCCAGTCCGGGAACTTGAGTGACCACCTGGGAAGTGACATCTGCAATATCCGGATATGCTTCTATCGAAAGCTGTTTCCATGAGTAATATCCAAAGATACACATCATCACAAACAGGCAAAGCATTACCCATCTTTTTTGTATAATTGAAAGCATTAATTCCTTCTTCATAATTTCTTACTTTAAATAATATCCTCCTTCACTGATTATCTTATCTCCGGGACGCAATCCTTCGCTGATCACCGCTATTCCGTTTTCTGTTGTCTCCACTGTCACCGACGTCCGTACGAAAACCAACGGAGCAATCTGCACAAATACATAGCTATCCTTTTCGCCCTGTAGTAACGTTTTCTCCGGGATTTGAATTTGTCCGACCGGAACACTCAGAAAGTGGACAGTAGTGTACATCCCCAGCTTCAGATGTCCGTTCAAATTATCACAGACCGAAAGTACCTGAATGGACCGGGTTTCCTCGTCTACCTCCTCCTCTACATGATACACATTGCCTTTAATAACCGTACCGGGCAATGCCGAAATTTCAATATCCAGACTACTGCCTTCATTTATAAACCGGATATCTTTCTCCTTTACCTGAGCCGCAATCCATACCTTAGACAGGTCGGCAACAATAGCTATCGGTTCGGTATCATCTTTCAGATATTGCCCTGTTACGATGTTATCCTTTATCACTTCCCCGGGAATAGGAGAACGAACAATCATCGGTTGCCCCAATATCATTTCCGCCGGATTGTCCACCTGATATACCCGCAATGCGGCAGAGGCGTTTTCAAACTCCTTATCTGCTATCAATAAAGCATTCTGGGCTTCTTCCAGTTCTCTTTGCGAACTGACACCATTCCTTATCAGATCTTCTTTGCGTTTCAAATCTTTTTTAGCAAGTTCCCTGGACGAAAGTGCCTGAAAGTATTCCTTTTGTGCAGAAGTAAAGTCGGGGGAACTGATTTCAAATAAAGGTGTTCCCTGACGTACCGACTGTCCGATACGCACATAAGATTTTGTGACTCTCCCTGCAAATGGAGGAGCAACATAAGCATAACGGGGAGGAATGGGACGCACCACACCGGACGTTATCACCTTCTTGGAATAGGGTTTCAGTTCAGACACTGATACTTTGATCTTTTCAAGTAAAAGAGGATCTGCAATATAGACCGTGTCACCTTGTATACGATAGCCACTTTTTTGCTCTGATTCCTGTTTATCCCCGCATGCGGTAAAAAACAACACACTGCCAATAATAAATGTGTGTAACTCTCTCTTCATCATCATAATTAAACATAAGTTAAGTTAGTAACCGGATTTCCGGGCACAAAGATAGACGGCTCCCTTCGGAGAGCCTGTTAGAGAATAGTTAGAATCCTATTAGAATCTTATTAGAGTAAATAAAGATTTCTTCTTAAAACAGCAGTTTTGTTGTTAGAGAGTACGCACAAATAAGGGGTTGACTAAAAAGCCAACCCCTCAACGGATGATATTCCGGTATTTTTATCGTAAGCCGAAAAGTTCTTATTCTTTCACACAACGTATACTTTGAGCAAAACCTTGATATGACAATCTGAAATTATGAGAATTATATGCAGACTCAAGCGACCAGGCTCCATAACGTATTCTCCTGTCATAAGGTGGATTCTGCAATTCCGATCTCATATAAGGAGGACCTACACTTGCCGACCAATAGTATCCGGTACTACCCCTACTTTCCAAAGCACCACTTGTGTTATTCAGACGACCGGCTGACGGAAAAAAGACAGATGCATTCGTTCCGGAATCGGGATTAAAATACAATACTCCCTGATAAGCAACATTACTATTTCCTAATGATACGCCATAGTTTCCATTCGAAGCCTCTTTTATCGGACGTCTGTCGAAAAATCCGTCCGAATAAAATGTATAAGTTGTTCCTTTTAGTTGTTTCCGGGCAAGCATATCTTTGTTTGCTCCGTAAGGATATGTCCCAGGACCTGTATTACCAGTTCCACCAAAAGGAGTAGTAAAAGCTGTAGCGTAGTCTGCACTTGAAGCCGCATTTCCTGCAAAAGGTACATTAAATAAAGAAACCCTTAATTCTGAATACTCTATTTGATCTTTATAATTCGTGGCAGTACCCGTAGTACCCTCATCCGGCAAATAATCATAATATCCATTATAAGATATTTTATCCGTATAGCCATCCGTCGGACGACGATATCCCGGAGGGCAAACTTCAAACTGTTCTTTATATGCAGGAATATTAGCACTGACATCTCCATCCCACATGATCGGAAATTCCCCATATCCCCAAGGGAATCCTGAAACAAGATATGACTTCGAGGGATTAAAAGCTCTGCGGTAATAATCAGTCATACCGGAAGTAGTGCCTTTCAAATCGACCGCCCACTGAAAGAATGCACCCGCCTGCGAAGGGAAGTCTACAAAACGAGCACCTTTTACGTTCACATTCTCATAATCCGGATTCGTATTCCCTGCTAACCTCTCGCTTGTCAGGTTTAAAGCAGAGAACTTAGCTGCTCCCCTACGGGCATTCGTCGATAAAAGACGCATATCTTCTCTCACATGTGTAGTAATATCCGTACCTCCATTCCACGCTCCCCATACAGTTCCCGAAATAGCATCCCCCGGTGCATATATATAAGCACCGGCTTCGCCTTGACGAATATAAATTTTCATTGTTGTCCGCCATCCCGGATAATATGACAAATTGATATATCCAAATTTAGGCTCGGATTCTTTAGTTGGTACAAAATCGGCATTTTCCTTAACGCCAATACGGAAATATATACGACCGGTGAGACCTGAGATACTAGTACCATCTTCTCCCCTATACGGATTGAGAGTCACCGGATAATGTTCCGCATCACCCGGTGATTCTGTTCCAATATTCGGATCAAAGCTGGGAGTCGCGCTCACAACAAGCCAGTTTTGATAGGCAACAGGTACACTAACAGACCATGTTTGATCCAATCGATGCTGTCCTGTTATAATACGTTCTCCTTTCTGGTTATGTTTAAAAAATGCTGCATTGAACAAACCATGTTGATTTGCCGTAGGATTGTGAACAAATCGCAAACCTTCTTGTGTGACGGTAACCTTTATCTTCCTCTGCAATGCATTCTTACCATTAGTATCCTCTGCTGCAGATAATGTCAATGTATATGTACCACTCATATTCTCGGTCCTGTCATGCGTACCAAAACCGGTGGTATTTGTTCCGTCAACCAGTAAATCCATATATCCGCTGCCCGAAGCCGAATCATAAAAGAAACGATAAGGATCAGGATTATTATCATCTACTGCCAAACAGTTAAAGACTGTATTAGTTGCTCTTTCATTCGCTTCACCTTCTTTCTTTACTATGCCCAACACCTTCACTACCGGCATATTGGACCAGAAAGAAATCCGGACTCCGTTCATATCCGTCATCTTAGCCTGTATATGCGATACATTCAGAACACGGACGCCTGATATTTCCCAATCATCTCCATCGTCAATCCACGGAGAAGGCTGTATATTTACTTCTAAAGGTTCTCTTATGATACCTGTCAAATCAAGTTTCGCATTTGCCGGTAATGTATAATCCGGGTCGGACAGAATCTTCAATTTGCAGGAAGGACTATACTTGTCAATCAGGTTAACAGTAAAATTTATCGCATTCGTCTCGTCGGACTTCGATGAAAAGAAGCTAGATGGCAGAATTACTTTTTTAACTTTAACAGCCCAGACTAAATCGTTATTTTTATCCTCAGTGGTCAATAAAGTGGGATCTATTTTAAAACAGTCGGCATTATCAGCTAATGTGAGTTTACGTTCCACATTTCTGGTTATGGCCGTTCCACCATAAGGAAGAACCGGATCGGCATACGCCCAGGAACTGGGTAAACAATCACTAGGCAAGCCATATACCAAAGGCACTCTATCCGGTATATTAGAAAAAGTAATTCCTTCAAATTCACTCGAACTGGCATCACCAAAATCGACTTTCGATTTCAAAACCACATCCACACGTGCCGCCAAGCGTCTGAGTCCTACTGTCAACTTGGTAGATGCAACACCATTTACCTCCAAGTTTCCATCAGCCAGCACTTTTATACTATTATTTTCCGCAATCATAGGTATAACCCGTTCCGAATCGAAGAACTCCGCCGGATAGGATATTGACTTTAGTGCATCATAATCAGTTATATTGTCAAGAACCGCCTTCACAATTGTATTATGAGGTTCATTGGCCAAAAAGACAAAATCATATTCACCCTTATTAATCGGATGCCGTAGCGTATTTCCGCCCAGCACATCTCCATAATAAAAAGTATTACTTTCGCAGATGCGACTTGTCTTATTGAAAGCCAGAATACGCAGAGTTTCAACCTTATCATCGAGCCCGTCACCCGGATAGGCTCCTGTATAGGCACGTGTATTGATACCGGTAATTGTTATATATCCCTCTTTAGGTGTATCTTTATAAAACTCATCAATACAGGAGGAAAACAATAAAAATATAACCAAAAACGACAAATGTAAATAGTTTCTCAATCTAACAACAAACATATATTCCCTTGATTTGATATTTCCTAGCACTATAATCTCATACTACAAATATCGGCATATCAAAGAAAAGGAGAAAGGGGAATTAATACTCATATAGAATATACAGAGAGAGAAACGACTCTATTATCGAAAACAACAACAAATCCAGGCACATTATAACAAATAACGGTCTTAATCATCAATATTTTTTCATTATACAGATAATCTTCTTTAAAAATATCCGTTTATCGAAAAAAAACAAAATCAGCTATTCCAAAAATCGCCAAGCCAAAATTCTGCTATTTTTTGTACCCTGACACATTCGAATTATCTTATATTCCGATACATGGACGGCTTTTAATTTAGCATATAGTTTATCCAGATTCTTCTCCTTAGAAACCAGACTTGTAAACCAACCGCAATTCTTCCGGTATTTCCGGCTCTCAGAAATCATATTCAGCAAAAAACGTAATTCTCCACCCTCACACCAAAGTTCATTCGCATTTCCACCGAAATTCAATTTGGTTTTCTTTACTTTCTCCCCTTTCAGACTACTCAATTTACGTAATGTCCCCTCTTCTGCTTCTTTTTTCGAACTGTGAAACGGAGGATTGCAGATTGTTACATCAAAATATTCATCGGGAGCGATGATTCCGTCAAAAATCCTCCGATTGTCTTTCTGAAGCCGCAAATCAATCTTATGTGCTAATACAGGATTGCAAGTCACTATCTTACGCGCATTTTCTATGGATACCGGATCAATATCGGAACCCACAAACATCCATCCATACTCAACGTGCCCAATAATCGGATAAATACAATTTGCACCTACACCGATATCCAAGCATCTGCACTGTCGTTTTGGCTTATCTCCATTCTCTTCATTTGCCGTATTACTGACTCTCTCCGGATCAATTAAATCGGCAATATAATGAACATAGTCTGCCCTCCCGGGGATAGGCGGACACAAATAATTCCTTGGAATATCCCAGTAGCGGATACCATAATAACTTATCAGCAATGCTTTATTCAGCGCTTTCACAGCATGTGGATTAAAAAAATCGATTGTTTGTATTCCCAAAGGATTGAGAAGTACAAATTTTCTGAGCGGTGGATAATTCTCTGTCAACAATGAAAAATCATATTGTCCATTGTGTTTATTTCTCGTATGTAGTTCGCTTCTTTCTGCCATGGCGGCAAAGATACAGAGAATCTTTCTGTCTGCAAATGACTTTCATACAAATCATGAAGATACCTGATTACAACTGTAACAAGCATCTTCATAATTAATTATATAAATACCATAACCTAATCCTTCTTCACCCAAACAGCCAGGTTACGGGATTCGACAGAGAACTCTCCATTTCCTTCTTCATCTAAAGTTATTTCTTCGGATATACTTCCGGTTATTTCGTGCCAGACTTCGCCTTTATGTTTCTCACCCAAGCTCATTATTTTACTTCCCGCCTCGTCATTAGACATAAGGAAGACCAGCCCGGAGCCATTATGTTCCTCATCTCCTGTACGGATAAAGCCAATCGTTGAAGGATGGTCGAAGTATTCTATCTGATCACCGTAAGCGTACTTTCGTCTCGCATCCAACAATATATCAATAATCCGGGTATGAGGAGACTTCTCCCCCTTTATACCATAATAATCTCCATAAAACAGACATGGATAACCTTCCTTCATCAGCAAAATCAAACCATAAGCCAACGGTTTAAACCAATCTTCTACATTGGATTCAAGAGAACTTCCGCGTTGCGTATCATGATTGTCAACAATGGTTACAGCCAGATCGGGATGATGTTCAACCAGAGTATCTTTTAAAATATCCCGCAAATCATAGTCTTTACCTTCCTGTGATGCCTGGAACATATTATAATGTAACGGGACATCAAATAGGTTTACTTTGTGCCCAACAGCTTCTATATAAGCATCCAATGCTTCCAGGTCACCATTCCAATATTCACCTACGGCATAAAAATCATTGCCTCTTTCACTCCTCACCGCATCGAGGAATTGTGCGACGAATTGATCTTTCATATGTTTAATGGCATCCAGACGCATTCCGTCGAGATTCAATTCATTGGAAACCCACTTTCCCCAACGGTTCAATTCAGATACAACTTCCGGATGGTCCAAGTCAATATCGTTACATAACAGAAAATCATAATTACCGTTCTCACTATCCACGCCCTCACTCCAAGCTTTTCCTTCTCCCTGTATCTGAAAAACACCGCTGCGCTTTTGCGCATCATCAAAACCCGTCCCGGAAAAATGATACCAATGCCATTTAAAATCCGAATGTTTGTCCTTACGTCCGTGAAAGCTATACCCGGTCCACCCTTGTATCTCAAACGGCTCACCCAAAGCCTTGGTTCTCTCCTTGGGATCGACCTCCACTACCATAAACTTTTCAGTAAAATCACCACCCGCTTTATGATTCAATACAACGTCCAGATAAACAGCAATATGATATTTGTGCAATTCGTCAATCATTTTCTTCAGTTCATCTTTCGTACCATATTTAGTTCTTATGGTTCCCTTTTGGTCAAATTCGCCCAAGTCATACAGATCATAAGTCGCATATCCTTCGTCTTGCTGCTCATCGGCCTTATAAGCAGGGGGAATCCAAACAGCAGTCACACCTATATCATGAAGATGCAACGCATCTTCCTTTATCTGTTTCCATAACTTCCCGTCATTCGGGAGATGCCATTCAAAATATTGCATCATAACACCATTTTCCATACGCTTCATTTTTTTTTATAATTAACTTTATACAAAACAAAGATGATGTTAACAAAGTTCCTACGTTTCTATAAATTATAAGCTAACAAATACAAAAAAGTGCAAAGGATAAAAAGCTGATTTACAACACCGTAAAATTACCTTAATTATTCTTTTATTATTCATATTTATCAGAGCGTGAACAGGAATTTTTGATTTCACATTTGTTTTCAGTCATACCATAACGGAATAATCCGGTTCATTTATTCCACAACATGATTATTTTTTTTATATAGTATTAATATAAAATTAGAAAATATGAGAGAGTTGAAAAATCATCCGTCCCCGGACCAGTTGGATTCGTATGACAAGTATCCGTGCTATTATGAGAACGATTTGGAATTAGTCTATACACCCCAGCAATCCATATTTACGCTATGGGCACCAAGTGCCGATAATGTCCGTTTAAACCTGTATTCATCCGGCGAAGCGGGAGATCCGGAAGAACAACTGGAAATGGACATAGCCGACAATGGGACCTGGTGTATCCATATAGACCGTGATCTGAAAGGTTCTTTCTACACCTTCCAGATAGAAAAAGATGGAAAATGGCTGGACGAAACACCCGGTATCTGGGCAAAAGCAGTCGGCATCAATGGCAATCGCGCTGCTGTAATCGACTGGAACGAGACAAATCCCGAAGGTTGGGAATCAGACCAGTCACCCGAACTGAAAATGTATTCCGATATCATTCTTTATGAACTTCATCACCGCGATTTTAGTATTGATCCAAACTCAGGAATTGAACATAAGGGGAAGTTTCTTGCTCTGACAGAGACCGGAACTAAAACTCCCGAAGGAGAATCTTCCGGACTGGATCATTTAAAAGAATTGGGAGTAACGCATATACACATCCTTCCTTCATTCGATTTCGCCACAATCGATGAAAGGAAATTGGAGAAAAACAAATACAATTGGGGATATGACCCGAAGAATTATAATGTACCAGATGGAAGTTACTCCACCGATCCTGTCACCCCCACCACCCGTATCCGCGAATTTAAAGAGATGGTAAAAAGCCTCCATCAAAATGGTTTTCGTATTGTACTCGATGTGGTTTATAACCATACAGCCTCAACCGAGCATTCTAATTTTGACCTAACGGTTCCGGGATATTTTTACCGCCAGAATCCCGACGGTTCCTATTCAAATGCTTCCGGGTGTGGAAATGAGACAGCCTCAGAACGCGAAATGGTTCGCCATTATATCATTGAGTCGGTCAAATTCTGGGCGAAAGAATATCACATTGACGGTTTTAGATTCGATCTGATGGGGATACATGACATCGACACCATGAACCAGTTAAGAGAGGAATTATTAAAAATTGACCCCACCATTTTTGTATACGGAGAAGGTTGGGTAGCAGCAGATTCTCCATTACCTTTCGAGCAACGGGCTGTAAAGGAGAATGTACGAAAAATGAAAGGTATTTCCGTATTTAATGATGAATTTCGTGACGGTCTGAAAGGAAGTACCTTTGACGAACAGGAACCAGGGTATGCCTCCGGAAATATCAACGGGCATTTTGAACCTGTCAAATATGGAATCGTTGGCGGAACACAACACCCACAGGTAGATTATAGCGGGTTACTTTACTGTGACGGTCCATATGCCGCTGCTCCCTCTCAAATGATTAACTTTGTTTCCTGTCATGACGGATATACGCTGGTAGATAAGCTGAAATTATCTGTTCAAGGCGAACATTCTGAAGAAGAACTGGTTCCTATTGACAAATTAATACACACCGTGCTTTTAACCTCGCAAGGTATTCCTTTTATTCGTGGCGGTGAAGAAATCATGCAGGACAAACAGGGAGAGCCAAACAGCTACAAGTCTTCTGACGCCGTCAACCAAATAGACTGGGCGTTAAAAGCTAAAAACCGTGATATATTCAATTATATCAGAACATTAATCGCACTCCGCAAAAAACATCCCGCCTTCCGTATTCCTACAGCAGAGGGCTTAGAGAAATGGCTTCATTTTCTTGATACAGGCGATTCCGGTGTCATCGCTTATACTCTAGGCGAGTATGCTAACGGTGATGAATGGAAAGAAATTCTGGTTGCATACAACGGTAACCGGAATCAGGCAGATATCAATATCCCGGAACAAGATTGGATTATAGTCTGCCATAACGGACAAATTGATCTAGACAGTCAGGAGCATTTATCGGGAGGGGATATTTCTATCACAGCATCTTCAGCTCTTATCTTGTATCGTCAATAAAAAGGAGATCAACTTGATATTATTAAATAAAAGTACAATTATAAATCAGTTAGACTATGTTAGAAAATGAATTATGGGGAAATACTATTGAAAACTGGGGTATTTCCATTCTTATTATTTTAGGAGCAATTATTATTGTGAAATTATTATCGCTATTAGGCAAGAAAGTTATCAAACCTTTTGTTACGGGAACCGACAATCACCTGGACGACGTCATTTTTTACTCTTTGGAAGCGCCTGTTAAGTTTGCTATAATTCTGTTGGGAATCTGGATCGCTATCCATCGGTTGGTTTATCCGGACAGTTTTGTGAAAGTAGTTGACAATGCTTACAGCATTTTGATTGTTCTGGATATTACTTGGTTTTTCGGCCGTTTGTTCAGTAGTTTACTTCAGGTTTACTGGGGAAAGCAGTCCAACGGACAAGCTAACAAAATGATGCCAATCATCAAAAGAACCATCTTGGTTATAGTCTGGCTCATCGGCATCGTCATGGCTTTGAGTAATGTGGGAGTTAACATCAGCGCTCTGTTGGGAACTTTGGGTATTGGTGGTATCGCATTTGCTTTGGCAGCACAAGATACAGTAAAAAACGTTTTCGGTGCGTTTACCATTCTGACGGATAAACCTTTCAGCATCGGAGACACAATTCGCGTGGATAGTTATGAAGGAACGGTAGTAGACGTAGGAGTCCGAAGCACAAAAATAATGAATTACGACAAACGTATTATAACTTTCCCCAATTATAAGATTACCGATACTTCTATCGTTAATATTTCATCCGAACCTATGCGCCGAGTAGTCTTGAATCTTGGACTGACGTATGATACGACTTCCGAAAAGATGAAAGAAGCTTTAGAACTATTGAAATCCATCCCCAAAAGAGTAGAAAATGTATCTTCTAACCCTTCTGATATAGTCGCTGTTTTTACAGAATACTCAGATTCCGCATTGGTTATCATGTATATCTATTTTATAGAAAAACAAGGAGATATTTTAGGCGTAACCTCAAATATGAATATGGAAATACTGGCTGCTTTTAATAAAGCAGGATTGAACCTTGCTTTTCCGACACGGACTGTCTATATTCAGAAAGACGAATCATTGAAACAAGAAAATTGATAAACCCATCGTTCTCTTAGAAATATGTACATGCAGCCCAACATCAATGTGCTATTTTTAAGATTAAACAAAAATACAGTTGAGATAAAAATGATAAAACAAAGAATAAAGCGCATAAATTAGTGCAATAATATACGGAATAACAGATTATTATTGCATAAATTCACATGAGATATGCATCTTTTTCTATCACTAAACCACTCGTTGGTATTAAAGGAACGCCTCCTTGGTTTAAAACCAACGCATTCTTCCTCACCGAGGAACCTGTTTTTCCTCGGTGAGGAAGAGATAAAAAGACTACCCGGAGCTTGTTTTCACGCTGGTTAATCACAAATAGCGAAAAGGCAAGATTAAACAAAAAGTTATCCTTTCAGCCAATACATCATCCAAAAGAAAACATAAGAAGTAATATCATATCAATCTATTCAGCATACAACTTAAATAAAAGAAAGGAAGATTTTCATTCAAGCAAATGCAGGCGTTTTTCTACTTCTTATTTATCCGTAATGTAATTTATAGCATTCCTTGGCTGATTAAATATTCCTTTTTTTAAGAAAGTGCTTTTTTTCAGCAATAGGTAAGCCTGAGTAATAGTTAACGAACGACTGACAATACACAAACGATCATAGTAATTAGTAAGTCTGCAAGATCTTTTCGAGACGCTTATTTCCCGCGTATCTTGGTTGATAACTTCGCAAAAAATCAAAAGACGCAAACCCGCTATCTTCAGAATGCCGCCTATGTACGGTTGAAGAATTTGCAGATCGGGTATACCATCCCCGCCCAGATCACACGCAAAATAGGTGTTTCCAACCTGAGCGAAAGACGGATCGAACAGTTCAGGAAAAACTTATCCGTTGTCCCGTACTTTTTCCACAGGATTTAGTGTTAACTTTTAATTGATGACGTATGAAAAAGATAATTAAATATTTATTTTTGCTGACAGGGGGAAGCTTTATACTCGCTTCTTGCAATGTTTTTTTGGACAGGGAACCTTTAGACAGTGTGACCCCGGACAACTTTTTCTTTACTGAAAATGACTTGGCTGCCTATGCTGTAAAGCATTACAACTTCAGGACGCATGAGGGATTTAATGCCGGAATCTGGAAAAACGACAATGCTACAGATAATCAGGCTGCCACTGACTATGATAAGAAATGGATTCCCGGTCAATGGAAAGTTCCGGAAGCTTATGATAATCCAGCAAGTAATGATCCGTGGTATTTCTCTGCCATTCGTGAAGCTAATTACTTCCTCGCAACAGTAGTGCCCCGCTTCGAAAATGAAGCGCATTATCTGAATCCTATCGCTATCACGCACTTCAGAATTAGAGCCTCAAATCCTAACGATCTGAGTACTTCTATTATTTACCAGAATCCAGGATGGCCAATTCAAGCCAATGAAGGCCCGATAGGTATTAAATAAAGATATAGGTCATTTCGGATATGGTAAAAAGTGTAGGACGCACCGGGCTAATGTTTAAGAAAAAATAAAGCTCAGCGTCCTATGCTTCAAACTATTGGAAAATTTGTACCTTGGCGGGACGAAGTTCTAATGCAAAACAAAACAGTCTGACATTAATATATTAAAGATAGATCAATCAAGCAAATCTAAGAATTATGAAAAGTACTTCAACATGGTGGAAAATCTTACTCAGTGGTCTGTTATTGGCTGGAACACTGGTAGCTAACGCCGACACTTACCAGCCATCTTACTCCACAGCAGGCTTTTATCAGCTTTCCAACACAGGCCGCACAGTGTATAACATGAATCCTGCCTGGCGATTTTATAAAGGCAATATCGAAGGAGCGGAACAGCCGAGATTCAATGATAAAGACTGGAACATCGTATCATTACCCGATGGCATAGAATATCTCCCCACCGAAGCGAGCGGATGCATCAATTATCAGGGGGAAATCTGGTATCGCAAACACTTCACTCCCAAGGAGAGTTGGAAAGGAAAACAACAATTCCTCCACTTCGAAGCCATTATGGGAAAATCAAAAATATGGGTGAACGGAAAGTTGCTGAAAGAGCATTTCGGTGGTTTTCTACCTGTCATCGTAGATGTCACTTCCAGTCTGAAGTATGGAGAAGACAATGTTATCACCGTATGGGCAGACAACAGTGACGATCCCTCCTACCCTCCCGGCAAACCGCAAGATGCACTGGACTTTGCATATTTTGGAGGAATTTACCGAGATTGCTGGATGATAGTTCACAACAAAGTATTCATTACCGATCCGAATTATGAGAATGAGACAGCCGGAGGCGGATTATTTGTCTCTTTCGACAAAGTTTCCGAGCAATCCGCACAGTTGAAACTGGATGCACATATACGCAACACTTCCGGAAAATCCTTCAGTGGTAAAATAATCTATGAACTCTATGACCGCGACGACAAACGTGTTCTCTCTAAGGAGACCGGTTTGTCGGTAAGCAAGGATCTTGCGAAACAAATTTCTTGCAAAGTGACCGTAGAAACACCTCATTTATGGTCACCCGACAGCCCCTATCTTTACAAACTACACATTTATATAAAAGACAAAGCCGGTAACACCATCGACGGATATTACCGCCGTATCGGCATTCGCAGCATTGAATTTAAAGGAAAAGACGGATTCTGGCTAAATGGCAAACCTTACCCCTATCCTCTGATGGGAGCCAACCGTCATCAAGATTTTGCAGTGATTGGTAACGCCTTACCCAACAGCCTTCATTGGCGGGATGCGAAGAAGTTGCGTGATGCCGGAATGCGTGTTATCCGTAACGCCCATTATCCGCAAGATCCGGCGTTTATGGATGCTTGTGATGAATTAGGACTGTTTGTTATTGTCAACACACCGGGATGGCAATTCTGGAATGATCAGCCGATATTTGCTCAGAGAGTATATAGTGATATCCGCAATATGGTTCGCCGCGACCGCAATCACCCCAGTGTATGGATGTGGGAACCGATTCTGAACGAAACATGGTATCCGGCTGACTTTGCTAAAAATGTAGTGGACATTCTCAATGAAGAATATCCGTATCCTTATTGCTATGCCGGATGTGATGTAACCGCACGTGGACACGAATACTTTCCGATACACTTCACCCATCCGATGAACGGAGGTGGAGGAGCCTTTAATACCGAAAATCTGGATCCGAAAATCAGTTATTTCACCCGCGAATGGGGAGATAATGTGGATGACTGGAACTCTCACAACTCACCAAGCCGGGTCAATCGCGGCTGGGGAGAAGTACCGATGCTGATTCAGGCACAGGGATATGCCAAAAACGATTACCAACTCACCAGTTATGATGGACTATACAGAACTTCAAGACAACATATGGGCGGTTGCCTGTGGCACTCGTTCGATCACCAGAGAGGATATCATCCTGACCCGTTTTACGGAGGTATCATGGATGCCTTCCGACAACCTAAACTATCTTATTATATGTTCTGTTCCCAGCGTCCTGCCGAACCCAACAAAGAATTGATCGCAGATAATGGACCGATGATTTACATAGCCAATGCCATGACCCCATTCTCTCCGAAAGATGTAACGATATATAGCAACTGTGACGAAGTTCGCCTCACGTATTGCAAGGGAGGCAAAGAATATACTTATCATAAGCCGGCAAATGAAAGCGGAATGCCCTCACCCGTCATCACATTCAAGGATGTATTTGATGTCATGTATGATAAAAAGCTGTCACGCCAAAAGAAACAGGCAGATTCTTACCTTCTGGCAGAAGGATTAATGGACGGAAAAGTGGTTGCGACACATAAAGTAACACCCACACGCCGCCCGTCAAAACTGTTGCTTTGGGCAGATGACGAGAAAGTACAGATGAAAGCGGACGGATCGGACATCGTGACGGTCATTGCAGCCATCGCAGATGAAAACGGAAACATCAAGCGTTTGAATAATTATGAAGTAAAGTTCGAAATCGAAGGGCAGGGCCAACTAGTTGCCAATGAAGAAACATTCACCAATCCACGTCCGGTACTTTGGGGAACTGCTCCGGTGCTGGTAAGGTCCACCACTACACCGGGAAAAATTAAAATCCGTGCATCAGTGGTATGGCAAGGCAAACATACGCCGGTTCCGGCAGAACTGATTATTCCTACTTTTCCATCAGAACATACGCTGGTAGCAGACAAAGATGAACTGACACAAGCACAATCCGCAAGCAAAGATGCCGGAAATAAAATAAATGCCGCTCCATCCGATTGTGAGAAACGTGTACTTGAATTACAACAGGAACTGAACCGCCTGAAACTGAAAGAAGTCGAAAAACAACAGAGTGACTTTGAATAATGCGCATAGTTCTATCTATAAACAGAAAAAACACAAACTTATTAAAATACAGTTATGATAAATAGAATAGTATATACTTCATTTTTATTAGGAGCGAGTTTCGCCAGTACAGAAGCACAGGTAAGTACTCCTCCCAATATTGTATTGATTTTATGTGACGACATGGGATTCTCCGATCTGGGTTGCTACGGAAGTGAAATCCAGACTCCCAACATAGACCGTCTGGCAGAAAACGGGGTACGCTTCAGCCTGTTCAAAAATACAGGAAGAAGCTGCCCTAGCCGTGCTGCTTTGCTGACAGGACATTATCAGCACGAAGCCGGCATGGGATGGATGACGGCAGTAGATGAACACCGCCCCGGATACAGAGGACAAATTACAAAAAACATCCCCACCATTGCCGAGGTGATGAAAGCGAATGGCTACAGCACATATATGAGCGGTAAATGGCACGTCACAGTGGACGGAGCTTTTGATACTCCCAATGGCAGCTATCCGGCCCAACGGGGATTTGACAAATATTACGGTTGCCTGAGCGGAGGAGGCAGTTATTATAAACCAACACCGGTATACAGCAATCTGACCCGAATCAAAGAATTCCCCGATGACTATTACTATACCACTGCCATCACCGATTCCGCCGTCAGTTTTGTCAAGCAACACCCTACAGACAAACCGATGTTTATGTACGTAGCTCATTATGCCCCTCACTTACCCCTCCAAGCTCCTGCCGATCGTGTAGAGAAATGCAGAGACCGATATAAAGTGGGATATGACATGTTGCGTAAACAACGTTTCGACAGGTTAAAGGAGCTGAAGTTCATTTCGGACGAAATGGATTATCCTGTCTACCAAAAAGAATTTGACGGAAAACGTCCCTCTTGGGAAACACTCACACCAAAGCAACAGGAGCAATGGATTACCGATATGGCAACCTATGCCGCCATGATCGAAATTGTGGATAGCGGAATCGGTGAACTGGTGGAAACCATCAAGGAGAAAGGGATGCTGGACAATACCGTATTTATCTTCTTAAGCGATAACGGTGCAACCAAAGAAGGCGGATACCTGGGCCAGCTTATGGCTGATTTGAGCAATACTCCTTATAGAAGCTATAAGTCACAATGTTTTCAGGGAGGCACAAGTACCCCTTTTATCTTATCTTATGGCGATGCCGAAAAAAACAAGATGAAAGGTCAGATTTGCAGGCAACCTGCCCACATTATAGACATACTGCCTACCTGCATGGATATTGCCACAGCTACTTATCCGTCAGAATTCAAAGAGAATTTGCCCGGCAAGAGCTTACTCCCTCCAATCCATGGAAAAAAGATAAAGCCCAGAGAATTATACTTTGAGCATCAAAGTTCCTGCGCCATTATTTCCAATCATTGGAAACTGGTACGCGGCAGCCGGAATGAACCATGGGAGCTAATCGACTTATCGGCAGATCCGTTCGAAACCAAGGATTTGTCCGCCCAATATCCGAAGCTAGTGAAAAAACTAGAGGCTAAATGGAATAAATGGGCGAAACAATGTAATGTCTTTCCACTCGAAAACAAACCTTGGACCGAAAGAATTAACTACTATCTGAAACAAAATCCGGATCAAAGCGGAATAGAATAAAATCCGGGAACAATAGTCTTCTTAATACTAGGTTTAGAAAAAAGACTGTTCCTTTTAGACGAACAGTCTTTTTTCTGTTTACAAGACATATTGTTTGTATATAGCTGTTTTTTTATTACTTTTGTGCCTTCAGCCCCAAAGAGCTGTAACACACTTAAATTCATGAAATATACTTTTATCTAATAATAAACACGCTACGACAATGAGAAAGAAACATTCGCTCCTATTTTGTGCCTTATTTACGATTTTTACGGGACATGCAGAAGATACGGATTATACCAAAGGACTTTCTATCTGGTTTGATTCTCCCAATACATTACAAGGAAAAGAAGTCTGGCATAGTTCCAAACAGGATGCCAGTTGGGAATCACAGTCATTGCCTATAGGTAATGGAAGTATCGGTGCTAATATTTTGGGTTCAATAGAGGCGGAACGCATAACTTTTAATGAGAAAACGCTTTGGCGTGGCGGTCCTAATACAGCCAAAGGAGCAGATTACTATTGGAATGTGAACAAACAGTCCGCGCACATCCTGGACGAAATACGTAAAGCATTCGTAGAAGGAGACCAGAAAAAAGCGGAAAAACTGACACGCGAGAATTTCAACAGTGAAGTCCCTTATGAATTTTCCAGAGAAAAGCCTTTCCGGTTTGGTAACTTCACTACAATGGGAGAATTCTATGTAGAAACAGGATTAAGCACAATAGGCATGAGTGACTACAAACGTATCTTATCATTGGATTCGGCAATGGCGGTGGTTCAGTTCAAAAAAGATGACGTAGCATATCAGCGTAACTATTTTATTTCTTACCCTGCCAATGTGATGGTGATGCGTTTCAGTGCCGACCAACCGGGCAAACAGAATCTCACTTTCAGATATGCCCCCAATCCGGTATCTACAGGGCAGTTCTCTGCCGACGGTAATAATGGTCTTGTTTATACGGCTTCTCTGGATAATAATGGAATGAAATATGCAGTCCGTATTCAGGCAACAGTAAAAGGCGGTACCTTAAACAACACAGATGGACGGATTACAGTGAAAGAAGCTGATGAAGTCGTATTCTATGTGACTGCAGATACCGATTATAAAATGAATTTCGCACCGGACTTTACCGATCCAAAAACATATGTCGGCGTTAATCCGCTTGAAACAACCCAGCAATGGATGAAGGATGCCGTATCCAAAGGATATTCCAACTTACTGGACGAACACTACAAAGACTACGCTTCTTTGTTCAACCGAGTGAAACTGGAATTGAATCCTACAGTGAAAACATCCAATCTGCCCACTGCTCAACGACTGAAAAACTATCGGAACGGACAACCTGACTACTACTTGGAAAAGCTCTATTACCAGTTCGGACGCTATCTGTTGATAGCCAGTTCCCGACCGGGTAATATGCCTGCCAATCTGCAAGGCATCTGGCATAACAACATAGACGGCCCCTGGCGTGTGGATTATCATAATAACATTAATATCCAAATGAACTACTGGCCGGCCTGCTCTACAAACCTGGATGAGTGCATGCTCCCGCTAATTGATTTCATCCGTACCTTAGTGAAACCGGGTGAAAAGACCGCTCAGTCTTATTTTGGTGCAAGAGGATGGACAGCATCTATTTCCGCCAACATCTTTGGCTTTACTACCCCATTGGAAAGTCAGGACATGTCCTGGAACTTTAATCCGATGGCAGGTCCCTGGCTGGCAACTCACGTTTGGGAATATTATGACTATACCAAGGACCTGAAATTCCTGAAAGAAACAGGATATGAACTGATTAAGAGCAGCGCCAACTTTACTGTTGACTATCTCTGGCATAAACCGGACGGAACGTATACGGCTGCCCCCTCTACTTCACCGGAACACGGCCCTATCGATCAGGGAGCTACATTTGTGCATGCAGTTGTCCGTGAAATCCTGCTGGATGCTATCCAAGCGAGCAAAGAATTGGGAATAGACAAAAAGGAACGTAAACAATGGGAGCACGTGCTTGCCAATCTCGTCCCTTATAAAATAGGTCGCTATGGTCAGTTACTGGAATGGTCAACCGATATCGACGATCCGAAAGACGAACATCGCCATGTAAATCATCTCTTCGGTCTGCATCCCGGACACACTGTTTCTCCTGTCACTACTCCCGAACTGGCAGAAGCAGCCAAAGTTGTATTGGTGCATCGTGGTGACGGAGCTACCGGCTGGAGTATGGGATGGAAGTTGAACCAGTGGGCACGCTTACAAGATGGAAATCACGCTTATACCCTCTTTGGTAATCTGCTGAAAAACGGAACAGTAGATAACCTTTGGGATACACACCCACCCTTCCAGATTGACGGAAACTTTGGCGGCACAGCCGGTATCACAGAAATGCTATTACAGAGCCACATGGGATTCATCCAATTACTACCTGCTTTACCGGATGCCTGGAAAGACGGCTCTATTTATGGCATATGCGCAAAAGGAAATTTCGAGATAGATATTGCATGGAAAGACGGACTTCTAAAAGAAGCGACTATCCTGTCCAAAGCAGGACAGAATTGTATCGTGAAGTACGCCGGTCAAACAATCTCTTTTAAAACAGTGAAAGGGCGTAGCTATCAGCTAAAATACGACAAAGAGAATGGATTAATAAAAATCAAATAATAACATAACACTTTAACCTATGTCATCTTAGATGAATACAAAAACATTTACCCCCAAATCGACCATGAAAATTTATACTTGTCTTTGCTTGCTTTTCTTAGCCGATTATCTGGTTGCCCAGAATAATACTTCGGCATTGTTGCCTATGCCCAATCAGATAACTTCAGTAAAAGGGAAACCCTTTACTGTCCGTTCCGGAAAAACGGCCATTTATTTGAGTCAGCCGGAGTTGCAGTTCACTGCCAATACGCTGCAAAATATATTATCAGACAGAATGCAAGTGGAAATTCCACTTGCTTCCGAATCCGACCGTGCTGATATCCGCTTGTTAATTGACCCTGCAATGGAAGGAAATGAGCACTATCGCATCGAAATAACTTCCAAAAGGATAACTATCAGCGGAGCTACTGTACGAGCTGTTTATTATGGAGTTATGACTATGGACCAGCTTCTTTTAGGTGATGTATGCGCCACTACACAAAAGAAAATTTCTCCTGTCTACGTTGATGATGCGCCCCGATTCTCTCATCGGGCATTGATGCTCGACCCCGCCCGTCATTTTCTTCCGGTCAATGATGTGAAGTTCTTCATTGACCAGATGGCACATTACAAATACAACATACTCCAATTGCATTTGACAGATGACCAGGGATGGAGAGTCGAAATAAAAAAACATCCTAAACTAGTTGGCAAAGATTATTATACCCAAGAGCAGCTTGCCGAAATCATTCAATATGCTGCCCAACGGAATATCGAGGTCATTCCCGAACTGGATATCCCCGGACACACCGTAGCTATATTAGCAGCTTATCCCGAATTAGGATGTACTCATACCGATACGCTGCCTAAGATAGTAGGCAAAACTACGGATTTAATGCTTTGTGCAAATAATCAGAAAGTGTATTCCGTCTATCAGGATATCATCAAAGAAATATCTTCTTTGTTTCCATCCGATTATATACATTTAGGAGGCGACGAAGCTGTTATAGAAAAGAACTGGACTCAATGTACCCGTTGCCAGGCCATGATGAAAGAGTTAGGCTATCAGAAAGCTTCGCAACTCATGATTCCTTTTTTCAGCCGCATGCTTTCGTTTGTTCAGGAAAATAATAAGACTCCTATGCTTTGGTGCGAACTGGACAATATTTATCCGCCTGCCAACGACTATCTCTTTCCTTATCCCAAGAACGTAACTTTAGTAAGCTGGCGTGGAGGATTGACACCTACTTGTCTTGAACTTACCCGAAAACATGGCAATCCGCTTATCATGGCACCGGGTGAGTACGCTTATCTGGATTATCCGCAACTGAAAGGAGATTTCCCCGAGTTTAACAATTGGGGCATGCCCGTCACCACTTTGGAGAAGTCTTATCAATTCGACCCGGGATATGGCGTGTCCGCTGAAGATCAAGCCCATATCATAGGAGTTATGGGCACTTTATGGGGAGAAGCTATACGGGATATAAACCGGGCAACTTATATGGCATACCCGCGCGCTTTCGCACTGGCAGAAGCAGGATGGACACAAATGAAACATCGCAATTGGGAATCATTCAAACAACGTCTTTACCCCAATCTGACTAATATGATGAAGAAAGGGGTTTCGGTACGTGTTCCTTTTGAGATAGTTGACAGGAAGTAAAATCTCAATTATAAGCCATTTAATATGCTATTTCAACTAAACATGAGATACTAGCTATTTTTAGGGATAGAACATTGATGAAGCTATTCAAATAGTATATAAAGTGGAAGCATAGTACTATTATTTATTATACTAGTACACAGTTAAATATATATTATTATATTCTCAAAGTATTCTCACGCCTTTGAGAAAAAATTCTCACCGCAATGAGAAAAAATACTCATACCTATGAGAAAAATTTCTCATTGCAGTGAGAAATTATTCTCATTGTGGTGAGAATAAAAAGGTCTTTGTACTTCACTGATAATAATTCGGTATTTCTTGTTTTATAGATGCTTTAATTCATTACGGAATAAAGGAATGGATATTTTTATGATGCGGTAGCTTTGATATTTCAAATAAGTTCTTATGGAACTTAATCGTATTAGAAGGAGGAAAGCTAAATGGTAGTTAATGAGTATCTTGTAAATAGGAATGACTTTTATTCTATTTTGAGTACTAATATAGAGACTCAAATTGTCGTATTTTGATGAGGAATTGTTAATTCAAAAACACACATATCGTTTTATGTTAACAAGAATAAAAACGTCACAAAATGATTTGGGAAACTCTAACAAATCGTTTTGCCGTTTATAAATCAGCAACTTAACATCAAAATCGTTACTATTTTATTTCGCTCAATTTTCAGTAACGATTTAGTAACACTACTTTGTCCAAACGGGGCATTTTTGTCCTTTGCTTGCCTGCGGACAAAATAAAAAAGTCCCATAAAACCTTGATTTTACGGGACTTGTCTTAGATTTTCCACCATTTGTCTTTAGTGTTCAGCGGAGAGACAGGGATTCGAACCCCGGGTACCTCGCAGTACAACGGTTTTCAAGACCGCCGCAATCGACCACTCTGCCACCTCTCCAAAACTCCTTTATCAGAAGTGCTTTCCGTTGAAAGCGGTGCAAAGGTACGAATCATTTTTAAATCTGCAAACAATCTGACATTTTTTTCGCGAAATAATCGTATTTTTGCAGCCTATAATAAGTATAAAGACATGATATATCCTCAAAATTTTGAGCAAAAGATAGGATTCGACCAAATAAGGCAGTTACTGAAAGACAAGTGTCTCAGCACTTTAGGCGAAGAACGGGTTTCAGACATGAGCTTTACCGAGCAATTTGAAGAAGTGGAAGAGAAACTGAACCAGGTAACTGAATTTGTGCGTATCATTCAGGAAGAAGACGGATTTCCCGATCAATTCTTCTTCGATGTCCGCCCATCACTGAAACGGGTACGGATAGAAGGCATGTATTTGGACGAACAAGAACTATTTGACCTACGCCGTTCATTAGAGACTATTCGTGATATCGTACGTTTTCTACACCGGAATGAAGAAGAGGAGGAAAACGATGTACCCTACCCCAGCCTGAAACGGTTGGCGGGAGATATAGCCGTATTTCCTCAACTGATTGGTAAAATAGACGGTATCCTTAATAAATATGGAAAAATAAAAGACAATGCATCCAGCGAATTGGCCCGTATCCGTCGGGAGCTGTCCAGCACAATGGGAAGTATCTCACGTTCACTAAACAGTATCCTGCGCAATGCACAATCTGAAGGCTATGTAGACAAAGACGTAGCTCCGACTATGCGTGACGGCCGTCTCGTTATTCCTGTCGCACCGGGATTAAAACGAAAGATCAAAGGTATCGTGCACGATGAATCGGCAAGTGGAAAGACCGTATTCATCGAACCGGCAGAGGTCGTAGAAGCCAACAACCGTATTCGCGAACTTGAAGGGGATGAACGACGGGAAATCATTCGTATCCTTACAGAGTTTTCCAATATCCTGCGTCCATCTATTCCAGACATCCTTCAATCGTATGAATTTCTGGCAGAGATCGACTTTATCCGTGCGAAAAGTTATTTTGCCATACAGACCAACAGCCTGAAACCGACAGTAGAAAAGGAACAACTATTGGATTGGACAATGGCAGTGCATCCCTTACTGCAACTCTCATTAGCCAAACATGGGAAAAAGGTTGTTCCACTGGATATAGAACTAAACCAAAAGCAGCGTATCCTTATCATTTCCGGTCCCAATGCCGGAGGAAAGTCTGTCTGTCTGAAAACAGTCGGTTTGCTACAATATATGTTGCAATGCGGTATGCTGATTCCTTTGCACGAACGCAGTCATGCAGGTATGTTCAGCAGTATCTTCATCGATATCGGTGACGAACAGTCCATCGAAGATGACCTGAGTACTTATTCTTCGCACCTGACCAATATGAAAATCATGATGAAAAGCTGCAATGAACGCAGCCTCATCCTGATCGACGAGTTCGGGGGAGGTACGGAACCACAGATCGGAGGAGCCATCGCCGAAGCTGTGCTGAAACGTTTCAATCAGAAAGGAACGTTCGGAGTAATAACGACTCACTATCAGAATCTGAAGCATTTTGCCGAAGATCATGAAGGAGTAGTCAACGGCGCCATGCTTTACGACCGCCATTTGATGCAGGCACTCTTTCAACTACAAATCGGAAATCCGGGCAGTTCATTTGCCGTAGAGATTGCCCGGAAAATCGGATTGCCGGAAGATGTGATTGCAGATGCTTCGGAAATTGTAGGAAGCGAATACATCAATGCCGATAAATATCTTCAGGACATTGTACGCGACAAGCGCTACTGGGAAGGGAAACGACAAACGATCCGCCAACGGGAAAAACACATGGAAGACACCATCGCCCGTTATCAAACGGAAATGGAAGAGTTGCAAAAATCACGGAAGGAGATTATCAGACAAGCTAAAGAAGAAGCTGAACGAATGTTGCAGGAATCAAACGCCCGCATCGAAAATACCATCCGTACGATTAAAGAAGCTCAGGCCGAAAAAGAAAAGACCCGCTTGGTACGTCAGGAGCTGAACGATTTCCGTACTTCCCTGGAAACAATGACTTCCAAAGAACAGGAAGAAAAGATTGCCCGCAAAATGGAGAAGCTGAAAGAGAAGCAGGAACGGAAGAAAAACAAGAAAAACGAACCGAAAACCGCCGCATCACAGACAGCCGCTACCCCTAAAGTAATACCTATCACCGTTGGTGAGAACGTAAAGATCAAGGGACAGACAAGCGTCGGACAGGTCATGGAAATCAATGGTAAAAATGCAACCGTCGCTTTCGGAAGCATTAAAACCACGGTGAAACTGGATCGTCTGGAGCGAAGCAACGCCGCCCCCAAGACGGAAGGAATAGCCAAAAGTACGTTTGTCAGCAGTCAGACACATGACCAGATGTACGAGAAGAAGCTTAATTTCAAGCAAGATATTGATGTACGGGGGATGCGTGGTGACGAGGCTCTGCAGGCTATCACTTATTTCGTAGACGATGCCATCCTTGTCGGTATGGACCGTGTACGTATTCTTCACGGAACAGGAACCGGAATACTCCGTACACTCATCCGCCAATACCTGTCCACCGTACCGGGCGTCAGTCATTATGCAGACGAGCATGTCCAGTTCGGAGGTGCCGGAATTACGGTAGTCGATTTTGACTAATCTGAAAACAAAACGATCGAAGAACTTGTTCTCATTTAGAAAACCACTACCTTTGTGTTACAGTGGTTTTCTAAAACGAGAATAAAGCATGAAGAATAATCTGTTAAGCGAAAAGCTTATTTACACAGGGGACAGCCTTACCCCCACCCATTTACATCTCTGCACATACAATGCAACCGAGATGCAGGAAAGTTCCGGTGACACCTTCCAAAGCGTCAAAGAAACATTGGATAACGAACGAATCAACTGGCTGCAGGTACACGGGCTGAAAGATACGGAAACCATCCGTGAGATTTGCAGTCATTTTGAAATAGACTTCCTCGTTTTACAAGACATATTAAATGCCGACCACCCGACGAAAATAGAAGAGCATGACAAATATATTGTCCTGATCCTGAAAATATTCTATCCCAATGAGCATAAAGAGGATGATGACCTCGACGGATTGCTCCAACAACAAGTCTGCATCATTCTGGGAAATAACTATGTACTTACCTTTCTTGAAAAAGAAACAGATTTCTTTGATGAAATCAACGCCGCATTGAGAAACGATATACTGAAAATCCGTAGCCGTCTGACGGATTATCTGCTCAGTGTATTGCTGAACAGCATCATGGCGAACTACATTTCAACGATATCTTCCATCGACGATGCACTCGAAGACCTGGAAGAAGAACTGCTGATGATTACCAATGAGAATGACATCGGCATTCAGATTCAGGGGCTGCGCCGCCAATATATGCTGATGAAAAAGGCCATCCTCCCGCTTAAAGAGCAATATGTAAAATTGTTGCGGGCAGAAAATCTCCTTATACATAAAGTAAACCGTGCCTTCTACAATGATGTGAACGACCATTTACAATTTGTATTACAAACGATTGAAATCTGCCGTGAAACACTGTCTTCATTAGTCGACCTGTATATCTCGAACAATGATTTACGAATGAACGATATCATGAAGCGGCTGACCATCGTATCCACCATTTTCATCCCGCTAACGTTTCTTGTCGGTGTGTGGGGAATGAATTACAAATGGATGCCCGAACTGGACTGGCGGTACGGATATTTATTTGCCTGGATTATAATGGCGGTTATCGGTATTATTGTATATTTGTACTTCAGAAAAAAGAAATGGTATTAACTAAAGCGCACCCATCCATGAAATCAATAAAAGAATTATACAGAATCGGCACAGGTCCTTCCAGCAGTCATACAATGGGCCCTCGTAAAGCTGCAGAAATGTTTGTTGAACGTCACCCGGATGCCGCATCTTTCAAAGTAACCCTTTATGGAAGTTTGGCAGCTACAGGCAAAGGGCACATGACGGATGTGGCTATCATAGATACTTTACAACCTGCCGCTCCGGTAGAAATCGTATGGCAACCCAAAGTTTTCCTCCCCTTCCATCCGAACGGAATGACGTTTGCTGCTCTGGATGCAGACAACAAGATATTGGAAAACTGGACGGTTTACAGTATCGGTGGCGGAGCTTTGGCAGAGAATAATGACAACCCGACAATCGAAAGCCCGGAAGTATACGGCATGAACAACATGACCGAAATCCTGCAATGGTGTGAACGTACCGGAAAAAGTTATTGGGAGTATGTCAAGGAATGTGAGAACGAGGATATATGGGACTATCTGGCAGAAGTATGGGACACAATGAAAGACGCTATCCACCGAGGTCTGGAAGCGGAAGGTGTATTGCCCGGACCGCTGAACTTACGTAGAAAAGCTTCCACCTATTATATACGTGCTACCGGATACAAACAATCTCTGCAATCCAGAGGACTCGTTTTCTCTTACGCACTGGCAGTCAGCGAAGAAAACGCTTCCGGTGGAAAGATCGTGACTGCCCCTACCTGTGGTTCCTGCGGAGTGATGCCGGCAGTACTTTATCATTTACAAAAAAGCCGTGACTTCAGTGACATGCGGATTCTTCGCGCCTTGGCTACAGCTGGGCTAATTGGAAACATTGTCAAGTTCAATGCGTCCATCTCCGGTGCGGAAGTAGGATGTCAGGGAGAAGTCGGCGTTGCCTGCGCGATGGCATCAGCAGCAGCCAATCAATTATTCGGAGGAAGTCCGGCACAGATTGAATATGCTGCGGAAATGGGGCTGGAACACCACCTGGGGATGACTTGCGACCCCGTATGCGGTCTCGTTCAAATCCCTTGTATCGAGCGGAATGCTTATGCTGCTGCCCGTGCACTGGATGCCAATCTTTATTCAGCTTTTACAGACGGTATGCACCGTGTTTCTTTCGACAAAGTGGTACAGGTAATGAAACAAACCGGACATGACCTGCCCTCACTGTATAAGGAAACCAGCGAAGGAGGACTGGCCAAAGATTATCAACAAATGTAATATAATGACTACAGAGGAGTGTCTGTCCACATTCCTCTGTACATAACTAATTCTACTCCATAACCGGCCAATTCGTATCATCGCCATTGGTGATATCCCTTTCATGCAACAAGCCTCCTTCCTGCGAAAAGTACAGTGCAAATCTCAGATTTCCCTGTTTCACCTGAATCACGGACTCAGTAGGATGCTGCGGATACGTCAATACAAACACATCGGTCACTACCCATGAACTGTAGTTGGAATTACGGAAACCGGTATAAACGGCAGGTACTAACTGATCGATACTATCCAGTTCGTTTTCCGTCATCACCCAGTTGGCATTCGCGTCGAACCAGACATCCAGTTCGTCACCAGTCACCCAGCAGTCAGCTACATAATAATCTCCTTTCATCTCCCACTCCACATTCTGGGCATTCGGATATAGTTGCTTCAATGCCTCTGTGATATTGGCAGGCGGATTATACGTTTCATCATCATTATCATCACATGCGCTGAAAGAAAAGGCAGTCAGCATTAAAACGACTGCCCATGCGCCAAACTTAAACTTCAACATAATTAATTCTTAGGATTTAGGTTATATCATATTTTCATTTAATCATCAATCATCCGCTTTCAGGAATTTTCCTTTCTTGTCGAACTTGAAAGAAACGCCGGTACTTAATTCCACTTCATATCCTTTCCGGTCACGCTCCACTTTTGTCACAGGCTCTGTGAAGTTATGCTCTTTCAGATAACTGACAGCAAACGAAGGAACAACACTTGCCGGAACTGCATGCCCTTTACTAGCACTTACTTCCTCCCAGTTACCTTTACTATCAAAATCTATTTCCGTACCGTCCGTCAATAACACTTCATACTTGGCAGACTCCAACAGATCTTTATCAATCTTGATATGAGCCACCTGAGGTTTGGTAAAATGACGGTTGATAAAGTTGCGTGCCGGAAGCGGTAGCTGATTCATATCCTTTGTAATCACATCGCCGGCAAATGAGAACTGTATAGCTACAATAGCCATCACAAGCAAAGATAAAATTTTCTTCATAATCGTTATTCTTTTTAGTTAATACTATATCTGATAAGTTTTATACTGCAAATAACGATACAGATTTAGGAAAGATTTGGGAATAACCAGAGATCACATTCTTTTTTGTGTTCTTTAACTTTCAGTCTTGAATTTACCCCATAAAAAAGATCCGGATGCCCACTCAGGAACATCCGGATCGCTCTCTCTTCACCTTAACTTTTAACCTTAACTATTTACCTATTTATCTTTCCGAATATCCTGCGAGATTGTAGCAAACGGGAACGGTACTATCACCTACGCGGTAAATTCCGAACTTAAAGTAATACCCGTCTTCGTCGTTACGTCCAATCAGAATCTTCTCATTATCGACAATGTGTTTGCTCACTTTCTTACCTTGCTCCTGATAATCCATCCGTACATCCAGCATGCCCGGTTTCACAATCGTTTCCGCTTCCTTGCCATAGACCGTCCAGTCGATATGGACACGGAAAGTAATCCAGCAGTCTTTCGGGAAATCGGCAAAAGGTAATTTGTAGGCAATGGTGGATGCCTTGTATTCAGAAGTCAGCGGTTTCATAACGGGCGTCTTTCCCGGGTTTGCATTGCAACGGTCATCTTTGTCTGTCAGCCATTTACGGTCGGAGTTTGCTTTGATATAAAACAGTCCTCCGGAAAATCCGAATGCCAATGGCGGGTATCCTCCCTGTTCAACCAACCATCCGTTGGGTTTTCCTGCCTTATATACAGGTTTTCCATTTTTATCTTTCACCGGATTACCTTGTTTATCCAGTCTGGCCACTTTTTCGTGTCCGACATTCTTTTTGAAGAAGGTCGTTTTTTCCAGTTCTACAAATTCGTCAACAGTCAGTTTCTTCACCTCGCCCTGAGGAGTCTGGACCAGCGTCCGGTCGGGCATTCCGTGCCATTGGGCAAAGATGGTGGAGACATTGCTGTCTAAAGAAGAAGGAATATAAACCGAAAACTCATAGTCGCGGGAACTTCCTTGCGGACAAGCTCCCTTCCCGTGATGATAAACTGTCTTTGTGATCTGTGCTTTCTGATAAACGTCGGCAGGTAATCCCCTGAAATCGTCGGAAGTTGCATAGCAATATGAAAACTCGGCACGTCCTTTCGTTTCTCCTTTCGCATAACCTTCCAGTGTATTGTCTTCAGTTTTGAGTTCAAAGCGATAGGAGGGCTTGCCATCAAACAGGTTGGTAAAATCACGCTGAATGGCATGAGGTTTATTCGTCCCGACAGCTACCCAGCAACCGTCAATAATCTGGTTGATACGTGCAGAGTCAGCCTGTACGTTTACCCGTTCGGTGAGTGGCATCAGTGTTTGCGTATTTTTAGTCTGAGCAGTCAGCATCGTGCATCCTGCCGCCATCATATAAATAACCAAAATGTATTTTTTCATTCTATCCGGTATTAAGTTTATCGACGGTGCAAAAATACGAAAGGCAACCCTTACGGCTGCCTTTCGTTTGTCTCAAATGCTTTCACATTTGTGCAATTCTTCTGTCAGAAACGTCTTATATCCCCATTCACAAGCCTATTCAGGTGTTTCTTCCGTATAATCGTCTTCCAACATATCTACTTTCTTTATGCTCATTTTTCCATCGGCCGTTACAGTGATGGAAAGCGGAACATACAAATCGGTCTGCGGATAGCACACACTGGCGGCGTAGACAATTCCCTCCGGTGTAGTCTTGTCATATACGATTCCTTCAAGTATGGATTTTGAAAGGAATTTCGCGTCGACTACCGATGAAAAGTCGTTCTTCGTAAATGTCTTGTTGAGTACGTTTTCACTTCCCCGGGTGATGCGCAACACTATTTTATTGTCTACATACGTATCCCCCATCTCATTGGAGACGTGAGGCAGACTTTCGTCAGGAGTACGCGAAACCAGCGAATGATAGTCTCTTCCCTTAAACTTAATATCAGTTTCAGCTTTTGAACTTTGCATACGCTGCAACCCGTGAGCATCTACACTGTCTTGCCTTGCCAATACCGATTCTTTATTTGAACTTCCGTTCTTACCGCCACAGGCTGCCACTGCCAGAGCCAATGGTAACAAAAGCAGATAAATTAGCTTTTTCATTCCGAACTATTCTGTTTTATAAATATAGAGCAAAGGAACAAAAAGACGGGGAGATTTACAAGTGTAACCGACATTTTTCCTACATTTGCAATCAAGAGTGCTAATATTAACACAACATTTAAAGATTTAATGCCTTGCAAACCTGATATCATGTATCAACGAATCATAGCCATTCTTTTTTTCCTTTATGCATCTTGCATCCTAAGCAACAGCGCTTATGGAAAAAAAGTAAATTATCAGCAATTCGACAATATTTATCTCGGTGCTGAGGCATCGGTTGTCAGCTGTTTCCTTCAAGACAGTGAAGGATTGATATGGATAGGTTCCAACAAGGGATTATTCAGCTATGACGGTTACTCCACACAGCAACATTTTACTTACGGTGAAAACAATAATACCCGTATCTACTGCGGTGTCATTATAGACAACACCTATTTATATATGGGGACAGACAACGGAATCCTGGTTTATAATTACCGGGCTGACCGCTACGAGCAACCGGAAACTGACTTTCCGACAGATGTACGCACCATGGCTCTTCAAGGAGATACCCTATGGCTAGGCGCCTTAAACGGTTTATACACTTATCAGCTGCAAAGCCGGAAACTGACATCTTTTGATACCAGACGCAACGGACTTCCCAATAATACCATATACTCCATTATCCGCACCAAGGATAATCAAATTTATGTGGGAACCTACAACGGACTATGCCGCTATATCCCGTCCAACGGGAAATTCGAAGGCATTCCTCTTCCCGTCCATAGCAGTCAAAGTAACCTGTTCGTCAATTCTTTGCTGGAAGATACTACCCGCCAGTGTGTCTGGATTGGTACGGAAGGCTATCTCTTCCAATACTTTCCGTCAACCGGACAGATAAAACAGACAGAAGCCTTCCATAATAATTCGATCAAATCATTAGCCCTGGATGGAAACGGAGACTTACTGGCAGGTACAGACAACGGACTTTACGTCTATCATAACGATACCACCCCGCTACAACACATCATTCACGACTCCCGCAATATCCAGTCGTTGACCAATAATATCATCTGGAATATCTTTGCCGACCAGGAACATAACATCTGGCTGGGTACCGACTATGGCATCTCCCTCTCACGCTATAATAGTGCGCTGCAGTTTATTCCAATCTCACAGATTACAGGTACGGGAGACGGAAACCAATTCTATTCCCTGTTTCGTGACTCAAAAGGGTTCTATTGGTTTGGAGGAGCCAACGGATTAATTCGTTTCACTGATCCTGCCGGAGAAAGACACGATGCCATTTGGTACAGAATGGGCGACAAGACTTATCCATTATCTCACAACCGCATCCGGCATATTTACGAAGACAAAGAACAGCAGTTATGGATTGCTACCGACGGAAGCATCAACCGCTACGATTATGCAACCCGCCAATTCATACACTACAACATTGTAGACAATACAGGAACGTATAATACCAACTGGACCTATTATATATTTGAAGATACCGCCGGACAACTATGGATTTCAACATGCCTTGGAGGAATCTTTGTAGTAGACAAGCACAAATTGATGCAATCTACCTCCGGACAATATATAGCCGAACAGAATTACTCCGTCCACAACGGACTGTCCGGTATGTTTATCAACCAGATTATTCCCGATAATGAAGGCAATGTATGGGTATTGCTCTACAATAATAAAGGAATAGATAAAATTAATCCCCGCACACGGGAAGTAACGAAATTATTTGCAGACGAATTAACCGGAGAGAAAAGCCCCAACTACCTGTTATGTGATGAGGACGGCTTGCTTTGGGTAGGATTTCATGGCGGTGTCATGCGCATCAACCCCAAAGACGAGAGCCAGCAGAGTATCTCCTTCGGAAGTTTCAGCAACAACGAGATTTTATCCATGACTTGCGTGAAGAACTCCATCTGGGTATCCACTACCAACGGCCTCTGGATTATCGACCGGAAAACAATGGATGCCCGACAGCAGAATATGACAAACAAACGCTTTACAAGCCTGCTGTTCGACCCGAAAGAAGATTGTGTCTATCTGGGAGGAGCCGACGGCTTCGGTATCTCACACTCCAACCTAGAAGCCACATACCAACCGGAACGTCCGATTCTGTTGACTGCCTTATACATTAACAATCAACTGGTATCGCCACGCACCAGAGATGACGTGCCCAATATCCGATATACCAACTCAATTAAATTAAAATATGATCAGAATAACCTGTCATTCGAGTTATCCGACCTTCCTTATTCGCTGGACGAGAAAAACAAGTTTGTCTATCGTCTGGAAGGCATGGACAAAGAATGGAACTTTCTGAAATCCAATATCAACCGTATTACATACAGTAATCTGAGTTATGGAAATTATCAGCTTATCATCAGCAAGCTGGAGAGAGACGGACAACCATCCAACCGTCCTCATATTCTGAATATCCGGATTCTTCCACCGTGGTACTATACGATATGGGCAAAAGCCATCTATATCTTACTGCTGCTCAGTCTTATCGCATGGACAATCAACTTTTTCCGGGTTAAAAACCGCCTGAAAGCAGAACGCAGGGAAAAAGAAAAAATACTGGAACAGTCCCGTCAGAAAATGGCATTCTTCACCAACTTATCCAATGAGCTGAAGACACCTCTCAGCCGGATCATAGCTCCTATCAGCCAGTTACTTCCGTCTACGGAAGAAGTACACGAAAAACAGACACTGGAAGAAGTGCAGCGCAACGCCATGAAAATCAACTCGCTGATTCATCAGGTACTCAACTTCAACCGGATTGAAGACAATAAAGATTCATTGCTTATCCTGTCACGCATCGAACTTGTATCATTCAGCCGCAGTTTGTTTTCAGTCTATGAAGAGGACAAACGGTTCACGTTCCATTTCGAAGCAAACAAAGCGAAGATTTACGCCGATATGGATGCCATCAAACTTGGAGTAATACTAGATAATCTATTATCAAATGCTGTCAAGTTCACCTCAGAGGGCGGAAGTATCCGCTTATCCCTTTTCTATCGGCAGGAAACCGGTTTGCTGGAGATTTGCGTTTCCGATACGGGAGCAGGCATTCCGCAACAGGATATTCCTTATATCTTCCAACGTTTCTTCCAGTCACCCCATAGCGGCAGCAAAGAAGGCACAGGTATCGGACTTTATCTGGTAAAGACCTACACGGAATTACACGGCGGTTCTATCGATGGAGTCACCTCCGAAAAAGGAAAGGGAACTTCCATCGGGCTGAGCATTCCGGTCATTGCTGTAGAGGAAGACGAAATACCAGTCATAGCATCCAAAAAACAGTTGGAATCTCTCCCCATACTTAAACCGATCGAAGCAGAATCGCAGGATGAGAAATTTCTGTCGAACATTATCCGTCTGATTGAAGATCACCTCTCCGATGCAGACCTGAATGTCAACGCACTTTGCGAACTGTCGGGAATCAGTAACAAGCAGATTTACCGGAAAATCAAGCAACTCACCGGAATGTCTCCCGTGGAATATATCAAGTCCATCCGCATGAAGAAAGCTGCCATGTTATTGCAACAAAAGAAATTCACCGTTGCCGAAGTGATGTATATGGTAGGATTTTCCAATCATTCTTATTTCTCCAAATGCTTTCAGGCAGAGTTTGGAAAAACACCGCGCCAATACTTGAATGACGGGCTGTAGAGGCATTTTAGGGCTTTTCGTCCTATTTTTATCCTTATATGTCCAATCTGTGCTTTTATGAAAATGCCAGGCAGTCTATCTTTGCCGCTATCAACAAACCACTAAATTTGATAGCATGAAAAGACAGTTTATTCTTACTTGTATTTGTCCGTTATTTGCCTTCGTCAGCACACAAGGTAAAACGACTTCCACACCTTTCGCACATGCTTACCGTGCCCTCGGCTATTTGAGAGCAGATCGTAAGGCAGCTATAGATAAAGATGTATACCACTTCTCCCGACCGAATGATACTATTAACCGATATTTCAATAAAATAAATCTTTTACCAATTACACAATAATTATGAACTGTAATATCTTAAATCTACGCCATCTGACTGTACTACTTATATTATGTACAGCTTTTCTTGGAGGCGCAATTCCTGCCTTTGCCCAACAGGGAGGCAAGAAAATGACCGGACAAGTGATCGATGAGAACAAAGAGCCGATGATCGGAGTCAGCATTCTTATCGTAGGAACATCGACAGGTACAGTGACCGACTTTGACGGAAACTATACTCTGAATGTACCGAAAGACAGTAAGGAACTACAATTTTCTTACGTAGGATATGAAACTAAAGTGATAACTATCCCCGTAAACAGTAACGTACTGAATGTACAAATGAAAAGCGACTCACAAGTACTGAGTGATGTAGTAATCATCGGATACGGAACACAACGCAAAAGCGATCTGACCGGCTCGGTTGCCTCTGTGGGTACTAAAGACTTTAATAAAGGCATGGTTTCATCGCCCGAAGAGCTTGTGAATGGCAAGATAGCCGGTGTGCAAATAGTAAATGGCGGAGGTTCGCCTACATCTGTCTCAACCATACGCATTCGTGGTGGTGCATCACTTAACGCATCCAATGACCCATTAATTGTACTGGACGGGGTTCCTATGGAAGTAGGTGGTTCCATATCCGGCGGCGGAAACTTTCTAAGCCTTATAAACCCGAACGACATAGAGAGTATGACCGTGCTGAAAGATGCTTCATCCACTGCTATTTATGGATCACGAGCATCCAACGGCGTCATCATCATAACAACCAAAAAGGGAAGCGGGAGTGATATTAAGGTCTCTTTCCAAACGACCAATTCCATTGCAACCAAGACCAAGACTTCGGATATGCTGAACACAGACGAATTTATAAATATTGTCAATCAGTATGGTACGGAACACCAAAAGTCATTGCTTGGTGACTATCGTACAAACTGGAACGATGAAATTTATCAAACAGCTTTCGGAACAGATAATAACCTTAGTGTTTCAGGACTTGCACTTCCTTGGTTGCCATTTCGTGTTTCAACCGGTATGTATTATCAGGATGGTATCTTGAAAACGGATAATACAAAACGCTTTACCGGAAACGTAAACCTTACTCCTTCGTTTTTCCATAACGAGCTGAGATTTAATATAGGTTTAAAAGGCACTTATTCTAAGAACCGCTTTGCTGATACCGATGCAATCTGGGCAGGCAGTACGCTCAACCCCACCATTCCGGTATATTCCGGAAACGATACCTTTGGTGGTTACAACGAGGCTATCGATGCCAATGGCGTACCGGTGACGGGAGCATTAGCCAATGCTGTCGGCCGACTGAATCAATACGATTCCACATCGGATGTCTATCGATTTATAGGAAGTGCCAGCGTGGATTGGAATGTAAGATGGGTAAAGGGCTTGCGTTTGCATACTACGGGCGGATATGACTGGTCAAAAGGCAAAGGACATATTTATGTACCTAAAGAGGCCGTTTCTTATTATACAACCGGCGGACGTGACTACACATACGGCCCGCAAAAGAATTACAATAAACTGCTCACGATTTATGCCAATTATCATAATGACTTCGATGCTATTCATTCCGGCATTGATGTAACAGTAGGATATGATTATCAATTCTGGAAATATACCACTCCGTTTTATGCCATTCTGAGTGCCGATGGAGTACAGCAGTCGACTTCTGCCGCAACCGATCAGCGGCATTCACTCATGTCATACTATGGGCGTTTGAATTACACATTCATGGATCGCTATTTGCTTATGGCCACCATGCGCCGCGACGGCTCGTCTCGATTTGCATCCGACAATCGTTGGGGTACTTTCCCCTCAGTAGCCTTAGCTTGGAGGGTTTCACAAGAGCACTTCTTTGAGCCTTTGCGCACAGTGATGAATGACGTGAAGTTGCGCGTATCCTATGGTATAACCGGACAGCAAGATGGTATCACCAATTATGGCTACATTCCGGTCTACACTCCGGGACTTGACGGAGCACAATACCTGTTTGGCGGAAATCCGATATATACCTATCGTCCTGAAGCATATAATCCTGAATTGAAATGGGAAACTACTAAATCATGGAACTATGGTATAGATCTGGCATTCTTAGAAAACAGATTTACCTTTTCTGCTGATTTCTATACCAGAAAGACCGAAAATCTTCTGGCCACTGTTCCGATGCCAGCCGGTACGAACTTTGATAAGCTAATGCTTCAAAATGTGGGCAATGTAGACTCTAAAGGACTTGAACTCTCTGTTACCGGACACATCATCAATACAAAAAATTGGTCATGGACAGCAAGTGCCAATGCTGCATGGCAAAAAGTAAGGATAAAGAATCTTACGCTTACTCCCGGTGCTCCAAGCCCTGACACAGAAGTAGGCCCTTGGATTGATGCTTACCAGATGCAGGTGTTCTCTACTGATTACGCTCCCTACTCATTCTATTTATACAAGCAATTGTATGATGCGGAGACGGGGCAACCCATTGAAGGCTTGTATGCCGACCTTGACGGAGATGGCGAGATAACGAACAAAGACCGCTACCATCATCATTCACCGGCTCCGGACTGGATTTTGGGCTTTTCAACCTCGCTGCGCTATAAGAAGTGGACACTTTCAACCTCGCTTAGAGCCAATATAGGAGGATATATCTTTAATGGTATGGCCATGAATACAGGTGCATGGGAAACCATGAGCTATAACGATTATCAACTTAATAACTTAAATCGGAGTTTCCTGGATACCCGCTTTACCAAGAGGCAGTTTCTCAGCGACCATTATCTTGAAAACGCTTCGTTCTTGAAGATGGACAACCTGCAACTCTCTTATGACTTCGGTCGCATATATAAGACCATCGGCCTTCATGCCTCTGCCATGGTGCAGAATGTCTTTACCGTGACTAAATATAAAGGTGTAGACCCTGAAACAGCCAATGGTGTCGACACATCTGTTTATCCGCGTCCCCGCACGTATTCTATCACTATTGGCCTTAATTTTTAACTGAATAAACCATGAAGAAAATTAATATACTAACAATAATCGTATGGTGCATGACCCTTGTAGCAAGCTCGTGTACAGATGTTCTTGATCAAATGCCGACAACAGAGGATACCTCAAAAGAAGTTTATGCTGACGCGGCAAATTATAAGAAAGTCCTTGCCAAAATATATGCCTCTTATGTTCTTGCAGGACAAGGACAAGGGGGAGATAACGGAGACCTCAAGAGCATCAACAAACAAGACTTTTCCCGTGGCTATTTCAATCTGCAAGAAGCCGCTACCGATGAAGTAGCTAATACCTGGCTTTCAGGAAACAACCTGTCTGACCTTACCTATATCAGTTGGGATGCGAAAGATTCTTGGGTTTCTGACTCCTATTACTGGCTTTTCTTCAACATAGCCTTGTGTAATGAGTTTCTTCGCCATTGTTCGGATGAAGAGATTGCCCGGTTTTCAGAAGCCGAACAAACAGAAATCCGTACTTTCCGTTCGGAAGCTCGTTTTATGAGATCATTCAGTTATTGGATGGTACTCGATTTGTATCGTCAAGGTCCTAAAGTGGATGAAAATACGCCAGTTATCGGTTATATCCCGGAAGCCTACGATGGGATTGGGATGTTTGATTTTATCGAAAGCGAACTGAAAGAACTGGTTGCCGAAGGAGTTTCATCAGCATTGCCCGCTACCAACGAATACGGCCGTGCCAGTAAACCCGTGGCATGGGCACTCCTTGCCCGTCTTTATTTAAACAGCGCAATATATCGTGGCAATGTGGATACTAAGTATTATACAGAATGTATTACTGCTTGCAAACAAGTAATTTCCAATCCTGCATTCTATCTGGAACCGGAATATGCCAAATTATTTAATGCCGATAATCACAAGCGAACACATGAAATTTTGTTTGCTATGGTGTGTGACGCCACAACATCAGTTACGTGGGGCGGAGGAACATATATAATTTGTGGATCATGTGGCAATTCGAGCACACAAGACCCCGCCAAGTACGGATTGTCCAACGGCTGGGGTATGTTTCGTGCGCGTGGTGAGATGACAGCAAAGTTTGGAGATATTGCTACAACCAAAGACAGCCGCGCTATGTTTTATACAGATGGACAAGCACAGTTCTTTACCGGTGCAATCGATAACCAAGCCGAAGGCTATTTCTTTGAAAAGTTCTCCAATCTCACTGATGAGGGCGTAGCAGCATCCAATTCTGCTGCCACAGGATGCTCTACCGACTATCCCCTACTCCGGCTTGCCGACATCTATCTGATGGCAGCCGAAGCACAACTCAGAGGAGGAACAGGGCTATCGCGAGCCGAAGCATTGGAACTTGTAAATCAGGTTCGTTTGCGTGCATATAACCAGGATGAAAGCGGAAAAATCTCAGATAGTGATTTTACGCTCGATTTCATTCTTGATGAAAGAGCCAGGGAGTTATACCTCGAATCAGTGCGTAGAACTGATCTTATAAGATTCAATAAGTTTGTATCAGCAGATTATATCTGGCAATGGAAAGGGGGCGTTCTTGACGGCCGTGCCGTGAACAAAAAATATAATATTTATCCCATTCCTGATACAGATCTTACAGCCAATCCTAATCTACATAATCCACTCTATTAAAAAGATACGATATGAAAGTTTTTAGTACAATAGTTAAATTGATATTATTGTCAGCTGTTATGACAGTAGCTACCACCTCCTGTGATAGCGATATTGATCCGGTTTACGTCTTGTCCGGAGACTCTATGGAATTGATGGGGGGCCCGAATGAAGTTATTCTTACGCCAGACAATCCGCAGGCTTTGGCATTGACAGTTTATTGGAGTGGCGACGGACGTTTGGCGCTTAGTGATACACTTTTGCAAGCTCCGGTGAATGTTGCGGAAATAACGATTCAGTTCTCAAAGGATGAACACTTTACTGCTCCGTTAAATATTGCGGTGGATAAGAATATCCATTCCCGTCAATTTCTTTGCGAGGAGCTTAATTCTCTGCTTGATCGTTTAGGTTATGAGGCCAATGAGAAGGCTCCGTTATGGATTCGGATGCGTTCGGCATTGGCAGCCAACATCGCTCCCGAATACTCTAATGTCATGGAGGTTCTGGTCCAGTCTTATCGCATTGAGCTTGTCTTGGCTCAAGTACTTGACAAGGACTGGAAGAACACATCTATGACGCTTGCCTCTCCTGCTGAAGACGGCATTTATAAAGGTTTTATGGGCGTCAACGGATGGGAAAACTGGTGGCTTCGCGAAGCCAATAATGTAATGTGGGGTAATCTTGGTGAAGAAGGAAAGACATTTTATGCTTCATCGGAAGACAGTCACTGGAACTTTTGGTTCCCGAATCCGTCAGGATGCTATTACACTACCGTAAACACGGTTGAAGGATGGTGGAGTGCACTGCATGTTGCCAGTCTGTCAGTTAGTGGAGATGTAACGGGCGAAATGGCTTACAACAAGCAGAGCAATCAATGGACACTGCCGGTAAATCTGGCAACACAATCTACCCTGACCATTTCCGTATCAGGAAAGGGTAGCCTGTACAACCGGGAAACAACCGATATAGGACCTGCTATTGAGCAAACTGTCGCATTTGGCGGCAATTCACAAAACCTCTTGTTCGGTGAGAGTGCAGATAATATTTCTGTAACTATGCCCGCCGGAGAAAATCTCCTGGTTCTTGATTTATCCAATCCTCTTCAATTTACCATCGGCATCGGAGAAGACGTTCCGCAGCCGGAAGTCTCTCAGTATCTGTACTTCTCCGGCATAACCAATTGGGAAGGTTTTGACGATTACCTCACTTTATACGATGAAGCCGGACTTTGCTATGGTGGTGCACATTGGATAGATTCTGAATGGGGATATCGTGCATATACTGAACAAGCATGGGAGCCCGCCTATAATGCAGCCGATGGCTCTACCGACTTGTCCGGCACATTGATCCTTGCAGAGTCTAAAGACAACATTCCCGCACCGGCACAAGGGCTGTATGTTATGGATTTCAACATGAAGTCATTGACCTATGAACTGACTCAAGTGCAGACTGTGACATTTACCGGACTTAACGATAATTGGTCTGAATCCCCCATGACACAGTCTGCAGAAAATCCAGAGATATTTACAGCCGAGTTCATTAAAGAAAAGAAAAGTCCTTGGGGAGTAAAAGTGCTGATAAATAACAACTGGAACCTTTTCTTCGGCGGTGGTTCCGGCATTCTGCACCTGAAGCATTCTGAATCCTCAGCAGGATTTGACGGAGACGATGAACTCGAAATAGGCAAAACCTATGTCCTTACCGTTGATTTGGGACACCAAACTTATTCTTACTCACTTAAATAAATCAGTTTCAATGAAAATAGCAAGCATATTATCAATAGTAGCACTCATTGCTTCAATGGCTACAAACGGGTGTAGTGAAGATGGCCCGGTTACAAATCCTCGTCAAGAAGAACCGCAAAAGGTTGTAAAAGAAGAAGGCTTTGCACGTGGTGCAGACGTAAGTTGGCTGACTCAAATGGAAGCGGAAGGACTCAAGTTCTACACGCCGGACGAGAATCGCCAAGAGATGGAGTGTATGGACCTCTTGCGTGATTATTGCGGAGTCAACTCTATCCGTCTTCGTGTATGGGTTAACCCGAAAGACGGCTGGAACAACATGAATGACGTAATAGTGAAAGCAAAACGTGCCGAGCGTCTGGGATTACGTACGATGATCGACTTCCATTTTTCTGATACCTGGGCCGACCCCGGACATCAGGAAATGCCGGAGGCGTGGAAAGAGCTTTCATTTGATGATCTCAAAATTGCTCTCAGCGAACATGTGAAATCAGTTCTTACCGCGTTAAAAGCGGTTGGGGTTACACCGGAATGGGTACAGGTAGGTAATGAAACAACTCCCGGCATGATGCTTCCTGTGGGGTCTGTTGATAATCCCGAACAACTGACTGCACTCAACAATGCGGGATATGATGCCGTGAAAGCTATATGTCCCGACGCCAAAGTCATTGTCCACCTGGACGCGGGAAACGACCAATGGGTATACAACCGCATGTTCGACATTCTTCAAGCCAATGGAGGTAAATACGACATGATAGGCATGTCGCTCTATCCATATTGGGCAGAGCAGGAAGGCAAAACCGGTGGTTGGCTGAAAGTAGCCGATGACTGTATTGCCAATATCAAGCATGTCAAGCAGAAATACAACAAACCTGTCATGATTTGCGAGATAGGTATGCCTTATGATCAGGCAGAGGCCTGCAAACAACTCATTACAAAAATGATGCAAGCCGATGTGGAAGGTATCTTCTATTGGGAGCCACAAGCCCCGAATGGCTATAATGACGGTTATAACCTAGGCTGTTTCGATAATAATGCGCCTACAATTGCACTAGATGCTTTTAAAATCCAATAAAAAAGTGAGAATGAACATGAAACACCAGAAACAGTTGTTTACTGTACTTTTGATGAGCGCAGCCTGTATGCTACAGGCACAGCGCAGCGAGACGCTGCTTGAGAAGAACTGGAAATTCAGTAAAGGAGATTTTCCGGAAGCTGCGCAGACTGACTACAATGATACTAAATGGGAATCGGTCGTTATCCCGCATGACTGGGCCATCTTCGGACCTTTCGACATGAACAACGACCTGCAAAACGTAGCAGTCACACAGAACTTTGAGAAGAAGGCATCACTGAAAACCGGACGTACCGGAGGACTGCCTTATGTCGGAACCGGATGGTATCGCACCAGCTTCGACGTTCCCGCCGACAAAGAAGTCACTCTCCTGTTCGACGGAGCAATGAGTGAGGCGCGTGTATACGTCAACGGACAGGAGGCTTGCTTCTGGCCCTTCGGCTACAACTCTTTCCATTGCAACGTCACCCCTTTCCTGAATAAAGACGGAAAGAACAATACACTGGCGGTACGCCTCGAAAACCGCCCCCAGTCTTCACGCTGGTATCCGGGAGCAGGTCTGTACCGCAACGTCCACTTGATCGTGACGGAAAAAGTACACATTCCGGTATGGGGCACGCAGATTACTACCCCGCATGTCAGTGATGAATTTGCCGCCGTACGCCTGCAAACCAAGATAGAGAATGCCGGCGAAAAGACAGAAATCCGTATAGAGACAGAAATCCTGTCACCGGATGGAAAGGTAGTGACCCGCAAAGAAAACAAAGGCCGCATCAATCACGGGCAGCCGTTTGAACAAAACTTCATCGTCAACGCGCCTCAACTCTGGTCACCGGAAAGCCCCGCTCTTTACAAGGCTGTATCGAAAGTGTACGCAGACAACCAACTGGTAGATACATACTCTACCCGCTTCGGTATCCGCAGCATTGAATACATTGCCGACAAAGGTTTCTACTTGAACGGAAAACACCGCAAATTCCAAGGTGTATGCAACCACCATGACTTAGGTCCGCTGGGTGCGGCCATCAACGTAGCGGCACTTCGCCACCAGCTCACACTCTTAAAGGATATGGGATGCGACGCCATTCGTACTTCCCATAATATGCCGGCTCCCGAACTCGTGGAATTGTGCGACGAAATGGGATTCATGATGATGATCGAACCGTTCGACGAATGGGACATCGCCAAGTGTGAAAACGGATATCACCGTTACTTCAACGAATGGGCAGAACGCGATATGGTGAATATGCTGCACAACTATCGTAACAATCCCTGTGTAGTGATGTGGAGTATCGGTAATGAAGTCCCCACGCAATGCAGCCCTGTAGGATATAAAGTAGCCAAGTTCCTGCAAGATATCTGCCACCGTGAAGACCCTACCCGCCCCGTTACCTGCGGCATGGACCAAGTGACTTGTGTTCTAGCCAACGGATTTGCTGCCATGATCGATATCCCCGGTCTGAACTACCGCGCCAATCGCTATCAGGAGGCATATGACAAACTTCCGCAAAATCTTATTCTGGGTAGTGAAACTGCGTCCACCGTCAGCTCACGCGGTGTCTACAAGTTTCCCGTAAAAGATAAGAAAAGTGCCCAGTACGATGATCATCAATGTTCTTCTTATGACGTAGAGGCATGTTCATGGTCCAACATCCCCGATGAGGACTTCGCTTTGGCGGACGATCATCACTGGACCATCGGACAGTTTGTATGGACCGGCTTCGATTATCTGGGTGAGCCTTCCCCTTATGATACTGATGCCTGGCCCAATCATAGTTCCATGTTCGGTATTATCGACCTTGCCAGTCTCCCCAAAGACCGCTATTACTTGTATCGCAGCATATGGAATAAGGAAGCGGAAACACTGCATATCCTGCCGCATTGGACATGGCCGGGACGCGAAGGTGAAGTAACTCCGGTATTTGTTTACACCAACTACCCTGCTGCCGAACTGTTTATCAACGGAAAAAGCTACGGTAAACAAAGCAAGAACAACAGTTCACTGAAAAGCCGCTACCGTCTGATGTGGATGGATGCCATATATGAACCGGGTGAAGTGAAAGTAGTAGCCTACGATAAAGACGGAAAAGCAGTAGCAGAAAAGAGTGTACGCACCGCAAGCAAGCCTCATCACATCGAACTGGTCAGCAACCGGAACGAACTGACGGCAGACGGCAAAGACCTCGCTTATGTGACAGTGAAAGTGGTGGACAAAGACGGCAACCTCTGCCCTGCCGACAGTCGTCTGATCAACTTCTCCGTCAAAGGTGCCGGAAAATACCGTGCCGGAGCCAACGGTGACCCCACGAGTCTCGACCTGTTCCATCTTCCGAAGATGCACGCTTTCAACGGAATGCTTACAGCTATCGTACAAACAAATGAAACAGCCGGAGAAATTATTCTGACTGCCAAAGCCGGCGGAGTGAAAGCAGGAAGTATCCGTCTTCTGACGAAATAATCGGTCTACATAAAGAAATATATTTGAAAAACTGCTGTCACCTGTCACCAAACGAGTGATAATAGTCTGATAATTAAATCATAAGACCGTGACAGCAACGTGTGACAGCAGTGTGATGGCAAGTATTGTCGTCACACTGCTGTCACACGTTGCTATTTCATTTTAGCTACCCTCTGCACTTCTACTGATAGTAAGCCAAGTTCGTTTCCCTATTTGAAACTATAGTTCCCATTGCTTGAAACTCTAGTTTCTATTACTTGAAACTTTGGTTTCATACGCTCGAAACTTTTAGTTTCAAGCCTTTGGAACTATGGTTTCTTACTGATGAAACTACAGTTTCAAGCAGTGGAAACTAATTAAGCTACAACGAGTGGCAGTAGCGTGACGGCAAATTCTGCCATCACACTGCTGCCACTCGTTGCTATCACCACATTTATATCTCAAAATCAATCTGTTAACTCTAAAACAGTGACAGGTGACAGATAATATTTGTTTTTATTTATATAGGATGAAGAAAATATAGATGCTACTGATTCGCATTATTCAGTGTTATATTTCATTAAATAGCTTTCCAGAATGACTGGAAATCACGGTATTTACCATAGCATACCAGTTCATCTCCTTCTTCCACCTTCTCATCTCCGGGCAACTCATTCTTGACATGACGCTCCATCAAAGAAATGCCCAGGCAATTAGTGACTTTGTTCGCACGCTTCAGTGCGATCAGTTTCAGATGAAACTCTTCATCCATATTCAGCTCATTCACAAAGTATCCTACAAACTTCTTCGGAACAGTAAACTTCACGACATAATAATCCTGATCAATACGGAACGCTTCCATCGTCGCCCCAAAGTCGAGCAACTGCACCAGGCTACGGGCAGCATCCTCTTCCGGTGTCAGAATCTTCTCCAGACTAAACGCTTCAAGCACTGCCTTGTGCACCGCATCAATGGCACGGGCAAAAATACGAGGCACCTTTTTCTGCTTCAACAACGCGACAACACGTACCGATGCTCCAAAATTCTCGCCAATCGCCACAACAACAATATCTACGCTATTCAAAGGCAGCACCGACAACGACTGTTCGTCCGTAGCGTCAATGACAAAAGCAGTGGCAACCTTATCTTTGATTGAGTCGACACGGCTTTCGCTGATGTCCGCTCCAATGATCTCATGCCCCAATGCCGATAATTCCTCGGCAAGTACATGCCCGTAATTTCCTAGACCAATAATAATATACTTCATGATGTTAGTTTATGATGATGTTATCACTCGGATAACGGTATTTTGTATTCTTTTTCTGCTTGACGATGCCCAGCATCAACGTAATCAGACCGACACGTCCGATAAACATCAGCAACGATACCAGCAATTTACTGGCATCGCACAATTGAGGCGTCAGATTCAGGCTCGATCCTACCGTACTAAGGGCGGAAACACATTCAAAGGTCAGCGCCAGCAAAGAGGCTTTCGGTTCGAGTATGCTCAATATGAAGATGAAGAGAAACAATACGCCCAGCGACATGACGACCGTCGCATTGGAACGCCGGATAGAGTCATGAGACAATTCCCTGCCGAAGACCTCCACCCGCTCACTTCCCCGCAATACGGCTACAAGGTTCAACACTACCACTGCAAAAGCATTCACTTTGACACCGCCTGCCGTAGACTGCGAACCGCCGCCGACCCACATCAGGAAGAGATAAACCAACAGCGTCTGCACGCTCAATGATGCCAGATCGACACTGCTGAAACCCGCCGTTCGCGGACAGGTCGCATTAAAGAATGCTTGCGTCCATTTATCGGCCACAGACATACCGGCAAAAGAGGCATTCCACTCAAAAGCAAGGATGGCCAGTGTACCGATCAGCAAAAGCAGGAAAGTCATGATCAATACGATTTTCGTATTCAGATTGTAGAGGTGCGGCATCTTATGTCTTTCCAGTTTGCGGGTACGCACAAACGTCCAGACATGGCGCAAATGGTATAATACGATATCTTTGAAATTAACCAGAATCGGAAAGCCGATACCGCCCAAGATAATCAGTAAAGAGACGGAGATGAACAGCCAGTTGTGGTTGGTCATCACCATCGAATTTCCTAAATTGCCTGAAAGTGTGGAGAAACCCGCATTACAGAAAGCCGAAATGGAATGGAAGGCGGCAAAAGCCAGTTCCTCTTCCAGATTCATCCCAAGCGTATCGTGAATGCTGAACCAGATGGACACCATGCCAATGCCTTCGATGACCAATGTAAATCCAAGGATATATAGTAGTGTGGACAGTAACGACCCCAACGAATTGGAACTGACCATATCACGGACAACGAGCTGATTGTAAATGGAAGTATTTCCCATAAAGAACATGGCGAAGAAACTGGTTAATGTCATCACTCCCAGTCCGCCGATCTGAATGAGCAGGATAATGACTACAAGTCCGCTGGTGGTGAAAGTGGTGGATACATCTACCGGCACCAAGCCCGTCACACAGACGGCACTGGTGGCTGTAAACAGAGAATCGACCCAAGTGATGCCATTGACCGTACATCGTGGAAGCATCAGCAATCCCGTCCCGATCAGAATAATAGCCATAAAGCTGACAGCCAGTATCAAAGACGGATTCGTACGGCGTCCTAAAAGACGCACCAAGCCATTGGACAGGTTCAGCAGAGAAAAAACCAACAATAATATTAAATGATAAAACTTCCCGTGAAGGAATTCCCAGACTTGCAGAATCGCTCCCTCTTCTTCCGGACGATGGAAGATGACGGGAACCAAAGTTAGGTAAAGCAATACGCTCAATATCCATGCCAGCCTTCGATATTGCTTTTTCGTATTCCGGTATTCCAGCGAAATATGCAGGGTGACATCAATTAAAAAGATAATCCATACGGCTTTATACAAGATCTGTATCTGCTGTACCTCGACCGGGGACAATGGAAAACCATGTTCGTAAACCACTCCGACAATCAACAACAGAGATGCCAGATAAGTGAGTGCTTCTACCAACCCCAGCAGGATACGTACATAGGGCTTGAGAAGCTTATTCTGATATAACAGAAATTTATGATAAATCTTCATATCACATTTTTTTATTGTCGTATTTGCTATGCCGTGCAAACTTAACTAAAATAACAATCGAATTCGATTCTTTGTTGACAAAATTACACGAATATTAAAAATTTTGCCTACTTTTGGCAGCAGAAAACTAATAAACCACAATAACATGAGTGACAAAAGAAAACGGTATATCCTACCGGAAGAAGAAATTCCACATTACTGGTACAACATTCAGGCTGATATGGTGAACAAGCCAATGCCGCCGTTGCACCCGGGAACAAAACAGCCGCTGAAAGCGGAAGATCTGTATCCAATCTTTGCCAAAGAACTGTGTCATCAGGAGCTTAACCAGACTGACGCATGGATCGAAATACCGGAAGATGTACGCGAAATGTATAAATATTATCGCAGTACGCCGCTTGTACGCGCTTACGGACTGGAAAAAGCGCTCGGAACTCCGGCACATATCTATTTCAAGAACGAAAGTGTCAGCCCGATCGGTTCTCATAAACTGAACTCTGCGCTGGCTCAGGCATATTATTGCAAAGAAGAAGGCGTCACGAACGTTACTACCGAAACCGGTGCGGGCCAATGGGGAGCCGCCCTTTCTTATGCTGCCAAAGTTTTTGGTCTCGAAGCCGCTGTTTATCAGGTAAAGATCAGCTACGAACAAAAGCCTTACCGCCGCAGCATTATGCAGACTTTCGGCGCGCAGGTCACTCCTTCTCCGTCTATGTCTACCCGTGCGGGAAAAGATATCCTGACGGCTCACCCCACCTATCAGGGTTCTCTGGGTACAGCCATCTCGGAAGCTATCGAACTTGCACAAATGACTCCCAACTGTAAATACACTCTTGGTTCGGTACTCAGCCACGTTACTCTCCACCAAACCATTATCGGTCTGGAAGCTGAAAAGCAAATGGAAATGGCGGGCGAATATCCGGACGTAGTAATCGGTTGTTTCGGAGGCGGTTCCAACTTCGGAGGTATCTCTTTCCCATTCATGCGTCACAACATCCTGGAAGGAAAGAAAACGCGTTTCGTTGCTGCCGAACCTGCTTCGTGCCCGAAGCTGACCCGCGGTAAATTCCAATATGACTTCGGTGATGAAGCCGGATATACTCCGCTGCTCCCGATGTTTACATTAGGACACAACTTCGCTCCTGCCCATATCCATGCAGGCGGTCTTCGCTATCACGGTGCAGGCGTCATCGTCTCCCAATTGCTGAAAGACAATCTGATGGAAGCGGTAGATATCCAGCAACTGGAATCTTTCGAAGCCGGCTGTCTGTTCGCACAGGCGGAAGGTATTATTCCGGCACCGGAATCCAGCCACGCGATTGCTGCCGCTATACGCGAAGCAAAGGCGTGCAAGGAAACAGGAGAAGAGAAAGTGATTCTGTTCAACCTGTCCGGACACGGTCTGATCGATATGGCATCTTATGACAAATATCTGGCAGGCGATTTAGTGAACTACGCACTGACTGACGAAGATATTCAGAAGAATCTGGATGAAATAGGAGACTTATCCAAGTAAGCCCCGGTTTCTGAACCGAATTCTGTAAGCATAAAAGCCCGGTATGATGCCGGGCTTATTTATTATCTCTACGAAACTATCCAAAAGAATACAGTCTTTTGTACTTTATTCATGGGGTATTTAAAGGAAATTACTATCTTTGGCGTCATTATTAATCTCGTGAACTAATAATGAGCAAGCTTAAGAAGATAGTAATCTACTTGTTTTTCCTATGCTTAGGAATGCATTCCGCCTTTTCTGAAACTCCGGAACAAATCACATTTTCCTATATTTCCATCAATGAGGGACTATCACAAAGTACGGTGTTCTCCATCGATCAGGATAAAAGGGGCAATATGTGGTTTGCCACTTATGACGGAGTTAACAAATACGACGGATATGCATTTACGGTTTATCAGCATAATGAGGATGACCCGAACAGTATCGCCAACGACATCTCCCGTATTGTAAAAACAGACAGTCAGGGACGGGTATGGATTGGTACACGTGATGGTTTGTCCCGTTATGATGAGGAAAAAGACATATTCCAGAACTTCTTCTATGAAAAGAATGGGAAACATTTGCAAGTTAACGGTATCGAAGAGATTTCACCGGAACAGTTACTTATCAGTACTCCGGAAGGGCTGATCATGTTCGATATCAAAGAATCCAAATTTATAGATGATTCTTTCAGCACAGCGATGCATAAGACAATCGCCTCCACTCTTTACAGACAGGGTGACCAAATTTATATCGGAACTTCGACCGACGGACTCTATACTTACTCTATTACTCAGAAAACTTTTGAAAAAGTGATCCCCATTTTAGGGACTAAACAGATTCAGGCTATTCTTCAGCAATCCCCTACCCGCATCTGGGTGGCAACCGAAGGAGCCGGACTGTTCCTGATTAATCCGAAAACGAAGGAAATAAAGAATTATCTGCATTCTCCTTCCAATCCGAAGAGTATCAGTTCCAATTACATCCGCTCACTGGCAATGGATTCACAAAACCGTTTATGGATCGGAACTTTCAACGACTTGAATATTTATCATGAAGGTACTGATTCTTTTGCCTCGTACAGCAGTAACCCCGTAGAAAACGGCAGTCTGTCACAACGTTCGGTGCGCAGTATCTTTATGGATTCTCAGGGCGGTATGTGGCTGGGAACTTATTTCGGTGGTCTGAACTATTATCACCCTATCCGGAACCGCTTCAAGAATATCCGCAATATTCCTTATAAAAACTCGTTAAGCGACAATGTAGTAAGCTGTATTGTCGAAGATAAAGACAAAAACCTGTGGATAGGAACGAATGACGGAGGATTGAATCTTTATAATCCGATTACACAGCGATTTACATCTTATACACTGCAAGAGGATGAAAGTGCAAGAGGCATCGGTTCCAACAATATCAAGGCGGTATATGTAGACGAAAAGAAATCTTTGGTATATATAGGTACTCATGCCGGCGGACTGAGTATCCTTCACCGCAACAGCGGTCAGGTAGAAAACTTTAACCAACGCAACAGCCAGCTGGTGAATGAGAATGTCTATGCCATCCTTCCCGACGGAGAAGGGAATCTCTGGTTGGGAACACTCAGTGCACTGGTTCGTTTTAATCCGGAACAACGAAGTTTTACTACGATTGAAAAAGAGAAAGATGGCACTCCGGTCGTCTCCAAACAAATCACGACACTATTCCGCGACTCCCATAAACGCTTATGGATCGGTGGAGAAGAGGGACTATCAGTCTTTAAGCAAGAAGGTCTGGATATACAAAAAGCATCCATACTTCCGGTTTCCAACGTCACGAAGCTCTTTACGAACTGTATTTACGAGGCTTCCAACGGAATCATCTGGGTAGGTACACGCGAAGGATTTTATTGTTTCAATGAAAAAGACAAGCAGATCAAACGGTATAACACGACCAACGGTCTGCCGAATAACGTAGTATACGGTATTTTGGAAGATTCCTTCGGAAGACTCTGGTTAAGTACCAACCGGGGGATTTCCTGCTTTAATCCGGAAACGGAAAAATTCCGTAACTTTACAGAATCGGACGGGTTGCAAAGCAATCAGTTCAATACCGCTTCTTATTGTCGTACGTCTGTGGGACAAATGTATTTTGGCGGTATCAACGGAATCACGACTTTCCGTCCGGAATTATTGCTCGACAATCCTTATACGCCTCCGGTGGTTATCACCAAACTGCAACTGTTCAATAAGGTAGTCCGCCCGGATGATGAGACCGGTATTCTGACCAAGAACATCAGTGAAACGAAAAGTATCACACTGAAATCCTGGCAAACTGCTTTTTCCATTGAGTTCGTGGTATCCAATTATATCTCAGGACAACATAATACTTTCGCCTATAAGCTGGAAGGTTATGATAAGGAATGGTATTATCTGACGGACAGCCGCACCGTCTCCTACTCTAACCTGCCACAGGGAACCTATCAGTTCCTTGTCAAAGCAGCCAACAGCGATGGCAAATGGAATCCTATCCCTACAGCATTGGAGATTATCGTTCTGCCAATCTGGTATAAGACCTGGTGGGCACTACTCATCTTCTTCGCAACCTTCGCAGGTTTCATCACTTTTGTTTTCCGCTTCTTCTGGATGCGCAAAAGTATGGAAGCCCAGCTTGAAATAGAACGCAGAGACAAAGAACATCAGGAAGAAATCAATCAGATGAAGATGCGTTTCTTCATCAACATCTCGCATGAACTTCGTACACCTTTGACGCTGATTCTGACTCCCCTGCAAGAGATCATTAACAAAATCAGCGACCGATGGACACGTAACCAACTGGAATATATCCAACGGAATGCAAACCGCCTGCTGCATCTGGTCAACCAATTGATGGACTACCGCCGTGCTGAACTCGGAGTGTTCGAACTAAAAGCGAAAAAAGGAAACGCTCATCAACTGATACAGGACAACTTCCTTTTCTACGATAAACTGGCACGCCACAAAAAGATTACTTATACTCTACACTCTGAACTGGAAGACAAAGAAGTTCTTTTTGATGCCAACTATCTGGAACTGATAGTAAACAACCTCCTTTCCAATGCCTTTAAATATACGGAAAGCGGGCAAAGCATTACCGTAACTCTGAAAGAGGAGAACGGCTGGCTATTGTTACAAGTCAGCGATACAGGCATAGGTATCCCTATCAACAAACAGGGAAAGATATTCGAACGTTTCTATCAGATAGAAAGTGAACACGTAGGAAGTGGTATCGGACTTTCGTTAGTACAACGTCTGATAGAACTTCATCATGGGCGCATCGAACTGGACAGCGAAGAAAACAAAGGTAGTACATTCTCTGTCTATCTGCCACAGGATCTGTCGGTTTACAAACCTTCCGAGTTAGCTTCCAATAACGAACAGAATGAAGAAGAGCAAGTGTATTCTACCAATTCGAAAGCAATGTATTTCATCGACACGGAGAAAGTGGAAAACGAATCTGTGGAATCCGGTGATAAGAAGCGCGGAACAATTCTGATCGTAGAAGATAATAATGAAATCCGCCGTTACCTGAGTAACGGACTGGCGGATTTGTTCAACACACTGGAAGCCGGGAACGGTGAAGAAGCACTGGAAAAACTGAAAGACAACGAAGTGGATGTGATTGTCACCGACGTCATGATGCCGGTTATGGATGGTATCAAGCTATGCAAGAACGTGAAACAAAATATCCGGACTTGCCATATCCCGGTTATTATTCTTTCCGCAAAGACCGATATCAAAGATCAGATGGAAGGTCTGCAAATGGGTGCGGATGACTATATCCCCAAACCATTCTCTCTTGCCATCCTGACAACCAAGATACAGAACATGATGCGTACACGCAGACGGATGCTCGATAAGTACGCCAAATCATTGGAAGTAGAACCTGAGAAAATCACATTCAATGCAATGGATGAAGCCTTGCTGAAACGTGCCATGGCGATTGTGGAAAAGAATATGGATAACATCGAATTCTCTACCGACGAATTCGCCAGAGAAATGAACATGAGCCGTTCTAATCTGCATCTGAAACTAAAAGCAATTACCGGGGAATCAACCATTGACTTTATCCGTAAGATTCGTTTCAATGAAGCAGCCAAGCTACTGAAAGACGGACGATATACGGTAGCGGAAGTCAGTACTATGGTAGGATTCAATACACCGTCATATTTTGCCACCAGTTTCAAGAAGTACTTCGGATGCTTACCTACGGAGTATATCAAGAAATCAAAAGGATAGTAGTGAGACATACAGTATAGAGTCTTTTATAGCAATCGTGTTTTTTGTCTTTTTCCGAAAGAAAAATGCACCTGCCTTGTACCATATACCACATTTGGTATCGCACTATTATACCTCAAAACACGTTTTTTTCTTCTTTTATTGAATGATGACGGATTTTAAAATCATCCATCCAAACAACCTAAATTGTACAGAACCTATTCCATATCATATTACAATGTCATAACATTATGACACATAAAAAACTAGGATACAGGAGATAAACAGCTTTTTTAAACAAAAACAACATATGTCTCAACAAATTTGATATCAAAAAAATCATTTTTGAACAAAGTATGAACAACCTAAATTAAAGAATCTAATTAATGAGGTTACATTTGCAACAGTAAAATAACACTTTTAATAATTATAAAACCTAATAAAGTATGAAGAACATCTTCTTTATTTGCTTTTGTGCGCTATTCGCATTTAGTGGATGCGCAGACGATGATGATGATCTATTAACCGGAGGGAATGTAGATATAGATCTGCTTCCTGATGCCAAACCAAACGATGTTGTTGATCCTCAAGTATTCGAGGCTATCAACCTCAACTACCCCGGTCTGGAAAAAGTTAAAGAATTCTACGAGGCAGGCGAACATTATTATGCAGCCAATGCTTTATTGGAATACTATAGAACGAGAACCAATGTTACAAATCCGAACTTATCTTTAATTAATGTGACGATCTCAGAAGCAGAGCAGGCAAAAGCTGATTATGCACTGGTAGATTATCGCTTTCATGTTAACAACTTCTATGAAGATAAGGAAACCCTGAAACCCTATTCAGTAAAACAAGACGGAGGTATAAACTGGGAGTATTCACCGAAAGATGCATCTGATGAATATCAGAAACAACTTCATCGCCATCAGTGGTTCATCCCCCAAGCCAAAGCTTACCGTGTAAGTGGAGATGAGAAATACATTCAATCATGGATTGAGGTATATAAGAATTGGATAGAAAACAATCCGAAGCCTACAACAGGACCTAATACTACCTCATGGTGGCAGTTACAGGTATCTACCCGTATCGGTGACCAAGTACAATTGCTTGAATACTTCAAGAACTCTGTTAATTTTACTCCGGAATGGCTTTCTACATTCTTGGTAGAATTTGCAGAACAAGCAGACTTTCTCGTAGATTATCCGTATGAATCAGGAGGTAACATACTTATATCACAAGCGAATGCATTGGCTACTGCCGGAACGTTAATGCCGGAATTTAAGAATGCGGAGAAATGGATGAATACAGGATATCAGATACTTAGCGAAGAAGTACAAAATCAAATTATGAGTGACGGATGGCACAAGGAAATGTCGCTCCACTATCATATCGGTATCGTTGCGGATTTCTACGAGGCAATGAAATTAGCAGAGGCAAACCAACTCTCCAGTAAATTGCCGTCAGATTTTACAGAACCACTGCGTAAAGCAGCAGAAGTAGTGATGTACTTCACATATCCTAATTACTTTATCAAGGGTTCCGATAATGTGGTCCCAATGTTCAACGACTCATGGAGCCGGACACGTAATGTCCTTAAAAATACGAACTTTAAGCAATATGTGGAAATGTTCCCGGATAGTGAAGAATTGAAATATATGCAAACTGCCGGAAATGGTGGAACAGCACAGGGACGTACCCCCAATAATGATATGAAGCTATTCGACCAGGCAGGATATTATGTATTACGAAATGGTTGGACACCGGCTTCTACAGTCATGATTTTAAGCAATAACAAGAGTAATGATGCTTCTAATTCACTTAGTGCTTATAGTCATAACCAGCCAGATAATGGAACTTTCGAACTTTACCATAACGGACGAAATTTTTTCCCTGATTCAGGTGTGTGTACTTATTATACCAGCGGTGGAGACAATGACTTACGTTACTGGTTCCGTGGTATCGATAAACACAATACTTTATCAATCGGAAAACAGAATATCAAAAAGGCAGCAGGCAAACTGTTGAAATCAGAGGAAGGAGCGACTGAATTAGTTGTATTTGAGAATCAAGGATATGATAACTTAAAGCACCGTCGTGCAGTCTTTTACGTAAACAAAAAATTCTTTGTATTAGTAGATGAAGGTATTGGAAATGCAGAAGGTACTATTAATCTAAGTTTCAATCTTTGCGAAGGCACTGCCAGCGAAGTTGTTATGGATACAGATAAAAATGGAGTCCATACAGCATTCAGCAATAATAATAACATTATAGTCCGCACTTTTGCCAATAAAGCAGTAACCTGTTCTCCATTCACGGGGCGTATAGCCTATCTCGTAGACGGGGCTTACAACACACGTCAATCTTATACCATCGATATGAATAAGAGTGCTGATGAAACCGCACGTTACATTACAGTTATTCTTCCAGTCAATGGAAGTACTGATACGTCCAGTATCTCAGCCAAATTCATAGATAGCGGATATTCCGAAAACAGCGCTTCTGTAGAAGTAAGTGTGAATGGAGAGACACATACATTATCTTATACCTTATAAACTAATAACTCTTAAAATATGAGATCTAAATTACTAAACATTACTTCAAGATTACTAGGAGTCCTCATAGTAATTGCAGTGACAATAGTCAATAGTTCCTGTTCGGATACAGAAACTACTGACTCTACGAAGTTTACTATTTATTATACAGGAATGACTGATATCGGTCCATCTATGACAGGAGTTATCAGTAGCCCGACTTACAAAGGCGGCACTCCATACGATTTTGCCATTACCAGAATCACTCTTGATGGAGAACCGTTTTCCGATAGCATCTTCGCCATTGATTCGGAAACAGGAAAAATTACTTTAAATAGTACAAGCAATACTCCTGTCGGACTATACAAACTATCTGTCGCATGTTATTCCAACAATAACAGATATGAATATACCGACATTGTGGAAATCAACATGATGAAACCTGTGCCTGATGGAATCAAAACAGATCCGGAGAAACTACAGGTAGAATATGCAGATATTATCGACACAGAAAGCAGCAATGAACTGCCCACCTCTCAAATTAGAACTGAAGGAAATCATATTTCTATTTCAAACTACACCATTGCTTCTGCAATGTGGAATGGAGTTGCAGTAGAAAGTCCCGAAGACTACTTTGCTGTATCAGATAAAGGTGAAATTTCCATCATCAAAGGAAATCAAAACATTCAGCCTGGTAAGTACATCCTATCATTCAAACTGACAACTGCCGCAACTGGAGAGGATCCTGAAAAAGGAATTTTCGAGAATGCGTTGGAAATCAATGTAACTTCCCGCCCACTTTCATTAATATACACTCCTGATGAAGGAAAAATAGAGGAAGAAGGAGAGCGTAGTCCTGAGACCACTTTCCAAAGTAATATTCCCGCATTAAAAGGTTCTGCGGAAGGGCTTGTATACAGTATCAGTTCAGTTAGTCCGAATACGGATAAAATCACAATTGATCCGACAACGGGCGTATTGTCTGTAGCGGCTCATCATGGATTCAAGGATGGAGAAAAATATCAAATCAGTGTGAAGGCTATCAATGAATTTTCTCCAGAAGGCGTAGTATTCGAGAATGTATTCACACTAAATACAGTTGAATTTATAGAACCGATAGCTAACTTCGGATACGCTGATGTAAACGATGTACAAGCTGTAGAAATCGACATTAACAAAAATGAGAATTTCAAAGGTGATGAAGTGAAATATGAATTTGTAAATCTGCCAACTGACCTTCAAGGTGAATTAGCTCTTGATCTGGATGGAAACATCGCCATTAAGAAGGGAAACAAGATTCCTGTCGGGCAATATACAGTTCAGGTTATGGCTACCAATACCAAAGGTTCAGAGACTGCTACATTTACATTAACAATCACAGCAAATCCGAACTATTTTACTTATTTCCGCTACGGAAATAACCTCGGATTAACTCCTATTGAAAACTATGCCGATCAATTCAGAATTGAGGCAGGCGGTAAACTTAACTCTGTAAAACCGGTTCCAACAGCAACAGATGCCAAAGATGGTTTGTCTTCACTAAAGTGGGAAGTAGAATTGAAACATAATCCCAATAATACAAAAGCGACTATTAATGAATCTACCGGACAGATTACAATAACCGGATTAAAACAAGGACAATGTGGCATGGTAATGGTTACCGCAACAGCCGGAGAAGGAAAAACGGCAGTTTCTGTAAAACAACCTGTATTTTTCCATTTCTCAATGATTTCAGACAGTAATGTACAATTAGAGTATACTCCGTTTGTCTTCCAGGTAAATCCGGCAAGAGGTGGTGAGTCAATAGCTCCAAGTTTAGGAGCAGGTATAGATAAATCTACATTCAGATTAGACTATCGCCGTGACTTCTTCTACTATAATATAGCTGGTCCGGATTCACATATAAGTGGGGCATTGGCACAAAAAGTAGATAACTTCTTATCGGAAATGTGGAATTCTTATGATGCGACAGCCGGTACATCCAGAAAACCGATGTCTTACTTTGAAAACACTACTAATTTAAGCAAAGCGTTAGGTTACATTGACCAAACAGACTTCAAAGTACACATTAACCCAAATCTGTGGCGCAACAAAGACGGCTACGCTAACGGGGCTATGATTGGTCAGATAACCTATGACGTCACCGGAAAAGATCCACAAGCTGCAACAAGCGGGGCACGGGTTTCTCCGATATTTATTTGGTTTGATACTAAGTTCTAATAAATACATGCAAAAATACACGTTATGTACTATACAAATATAATAAAATCAATTAGCGCAAGAGGGTTGTTCACCCTCTTGGCACTGATCATGTCGATCAGCTTACATGCCCAGAACGCTACTGTAAAAGGTGTTATTGTAGATGAAACAGATACTCCTCTCATCGGAGCAACTGTTCAGGTTAAGGGAACCGCAACGGGAAGTATAACCGACTTTGATGGAAATTACACAATCAAAGCTAATAAAGGTGCGGTTATTACATTCTCATATATTGGATATAAGACACAGGAAATTAAATTCACAGGCCAGTCGCCGCTTAACGTAAAGATGATTCCTGACAATCAGACACTAGATGAAGTGGTCGTAGTAGGTTATGGTACTATGAAACGTAGTGACCTGACAGGTTCTGTAGCTTCTATCGCCGCCAAAGATGTAGAAGGCTTCAAGACAAGTTCTGTAGCAGGCGCATTAGGAGGTCAGATTGCCGGTGTGCAAATCACATCAACTGACGGTACTCCAGGCGCTGGCTTCAGCATCAATATTCGTGGTGTCGGCACATTGACAGGAGATTCTTCTCCACTTTATATTGTCGATGGTTTTGAAGTAGACGATATCGACTATTTGTCAAACTCTGATATCGAATCTATTGAAGTTTTAAAAGATGCTTCTTCTTCCGCTATCTATGGTGCGCGTGCCGCTAATGGCGTGGTATTAATCACGACCAAATCCGGTAAAACTGGAAGACCGACAATTACCTACAATGGTTCAGCCAGTTATCGTAAAATATCTAAAAAGCTAGACGTTCTTTCCCCATACGAATTTGTTAAGTTACAAGGAGAAGTTAATTCAAAATATTCAGACTCCTACTTCAAGCCGGGAAATGACGATAATGATATTCCCTACCGTTATCAGTCACTTGATGACTATATGGGTGTTAAAGGTGTTAACTGGCAGGATGAAACATTCAATCCTACCTGGTCACAAGACCATAGTTTGTCAATCATGGGAGGTACAGATGATTCTAAATACAACGCATCATTCTCACGCTATATTGAAAACGGTATTTTCAAGAACAGTGGTTTCGATAAAACCACAGGAAAGTTTCGCCTTGACCAAAAGTTAAGTAAAAGTTTGTCTTTCAATATCACCGTCAATTATGCACTGACTAACCGTAAAGGTGTAGGTACATCCGCAGACTCCGGTCGTTTCAATATGTTAGCGCAGATTTTAAGTGCCCGTCCTACTGGGGGATTAAAGCTGACTGATGATGAGCTTCTTGATTCAGCTATTGACCCTGAAATGCTCGAATCTGGCGAAAGCTTGGCACAAGTGAATCCAGTGAAACAAACTGAATCAGTAACAAATACCAAACGCGCCGAAATGTGGTCTGGTAATGGTTCGATAAGCTGGCAGATTATTAAAGGATTGACATTTAAAACTGCCGGAACCTATAACACCACTAATAACCGTACAAATATTTTCTACAAAGATGGTTCCAAGGAGGCTTATCGTAACGGTCAGAAGCCTTATGGACGTACACAAATGGGACGCGACGTACGTTGGACGAACTTCAATAATCTGACTTGGAAACAGAAGGTTAAGAAACACAACTACGATGTTATGTTAGGGCATGAAGTTTCTTTCAGAAGCACTGAATATTTACTAGGCGAAGCAATGGATTTCCCATTCGATAACTTAGGAAATGATTACCTTGGTCTGGGTGCAACACCTAGTAAAGTAGAAAGCAGCTATAGCGAAAAAATGTTGCTATCATTCTTTGCACGTGGAAATTATAACTACGATAACCGTTATTTACTGACGGCAACAGTTCGTGCTGATGGCTCTACTGTTTTCTCTAACAAAAATAAATGGGGATTCTTCCCTTCATTTTCTGCCGCATGGCGTGTTTCCGAGGAAGCATTCATGAAAGATGTTGATTGGGTATCTAACTTCAAAGTTCGCTTGGGTTGGGGTATTGTAGGCAATGACCGTATCTCCAACTACCTTTCTATGGATCTTTACGAAGCTAGTAAATATGGTGTAGGCAACAATACGGTAACTGTATTGACTCCTAAACAACTGAAAAACGCTAATTTGAAGTGGGAAGGTTCAAGCACTATCAACTTGGGTGTTGACTTAGGTTTTCTTGACAACAGATTAAATGTTACTGCCGACTTCTTTGTCAAAAACACTAAAGACTTATTATTAGCACAGTCACTTGCCCATGTTACCGGATTTGATTCACAGATGCAAAACATCGGTAAGATTCAGAACAAGGGTATTGAACTAAGCTTAAATTCGACTAATATTCAGACACGTGATTTCAGTTGGCAAACCAACTTCAATATTTCATTTATCAAAAACACATTAAAAGGATTAGCTTCAGGCGTTGAATCGATGTACGCCCGCTCCGGATTCGACAGCAACTTTACTGCTTATGATTATATTGCTACTGTAGGCCAATCACTCGGCTTGATTTATGGATATGAATTCGACGGAGTTTATCAAAGTTCTGACTTCTATACTACGCCAGACAATCAACTGATATTGAAAGAAGGTGTTACAAACAATGCACGATATGGCACTGTGAAACCAGGAGTAGTTAAATATAAAGACCAAGATGGCGACGGCATAATCACGACCAATGACCGCACGGTAATTGGTAACGCTATGCCCAAATGGTTTGGTGGTATTACAAATACATTTGACTACAAAGGTATCGACTTCAGCTTCATGCTTCAGTTCAACTATGGCAATGACATATATAATGCAACTCGTCTATATTCTACACAATCCAGAAACGGACGTAGAAATATGCTGGCTGAAGTAGCTGACCGTTGGAGCCCGACAAATACTTCCAACCTGGTTCCTTCACAGGATGGATATATTGTAAATGATGTATATTCCCGCTTTATAGAAGACGGATCATTCTTACGTCTGAAGAATGTAACTTTAGGATACACTTTGCCGCACAAATGGACTCGTAAATTTCATGTATCCAGACTCCGTTTGTATGCAACCGGTCAGAATCTGTTCTGCGTAAGCGGATATAGCGGCTATGACCCGGAAGTAAACAGCGCAAGCAATACCCCGATGACTCCGGGACTGGACTGGGGTGCTTATCCAAAAAGTAGAGTATTTACATTTGGTATCGATCTTCAATTCTAATTCATAAAACATATCACATGAAAAAAATAATATACTATATAGCAATGTCGGTAATGTGTTTGCTTCCTTTTTCTTGTTCACTTGAGGAAGAAACCAGAACTGAAGTAGAAAAGAAAAACTACATGAACAATGCGGAGGAAGCAAAAGACGTATTGCTTGGAGTTTATCGTACAAACACTTTAGATGCCATGTATGGATATTACTTATCCATACTCTTTAACCTGGGAACGGATATTTCACAAGTGGAAGGTAGCGGTAATGAAAATTTCCGTATCATTCCGACAAACTCATTCCCAACCACTCAGTCTGAAGTACAGCAAACATGGGCAGCACTTTATACCGGTATTTACAGAGCAAATGATTTTCTGGAACGTATCTCAAATAAAATAGGATCATATACTACAACTGACAAAAAACTCGCCACCTTATACATTGCGGAAGCGAGAGCTTTAAGAGGTATGTTCTACTTTGAATTAGTACGCCGATTTGGAAATGTTGTCTTAATGACAAGTACTCAGATGTCAAATCAGAATCCGGCTACATATGTACAATCAGCTCCAGAAAAGGTATACGAATACATAGAAGACGACTTGTTGTACGCTTGTGACATTTTACCATACGCGACAGATGACCAATATCGCGAAAGCAACGACTATCGTTTCTCAAAAGGAGCAGCATTAGGCTTATTGACCAAAGTTTATGCTACCTGGGCTGGCTATCCGGTAAAGGATGAATCCAAATGGGAAGCTGCTGCAAAAACCGCACGCATTTTGGTAGAATCCGGCAAACATGGACTGTTGAAAGATTACGAACAACTATGGAAGAATACCTGTAATGGCACTTGGGACCCGACTGAAAGTTTGATTGAAATATCATTTTACTCACCGACAGTATCAGGCAACAGTGATCCGGTAGGACGTATCGGTAAGTGGAACGGAGTTAAAACAACCGCTATTGCAGGTGTACGCGGAAGTTGTGCAGCTAACGTAAAAGTAGTTCATACATTTGTGCTTGACTGGAGAGAAGATGTATCGGATATCCGTCGTGATTTATCTATAGCCAACTACCAATATACTGACACAAAAAAATCTCTTTGGGTAGCCGGCGCCAGTGATACAGATGAAAGTGCAGCAGAGAAAGATGCTGATCCTACTAAAGCTCAGAAAAATAAGCAAAACTATACTCCTGCAAAATGGGATATTCAGAAGTATGTAACAACAAATAGTTTCATCAACAATGATAAATCTAATGTGAACTGGTATTTCTTACGCTATGCAGACGTATTATTGCTTTATGCAGAAGCATTAAACGAATGGAAACATGGTCCCGATGCTGAGGCATATAATGCAATCAATGCCGTACGTCGCCGCGGTTATGGCAATCCAAGTAACACAAGCGCATGCGATCTGCCACAAGGACTCGATGAAACAAGTTTTCGTGAAGCAGTCCGCAAAGAACGCAGTTATGAATTATCATTTGAAGGACACCGTCGTCAAGACCTAATCCGTTGGGGTATTTATTATAAAACAGTGCAAGCGACCGCTAAAGAATTAGGTTATTGGTGGGAAGGTACAGGATCACCAAATTATTCAGTAGCCACTTATACAGAAGAAGGCAAACATGAGCTGTTCCCTATTCCACAACGGGACATGGACTTGTGCATCCAATTTAATCAAAATCCCAAATGGTAACTGAATAAAACTCTCTCCAATATGCCCGTGACACGGCATATTGGAGAATATTAAAATCATTTTCGACAAATTCAAAACTAGAAAAGCAGGTATTGAATGCCTTTTAAACAATCCTATCACATAATTTAAACCCATTCATCTACTTTTGCATCAGTTACAAAACTTCTAAAAACAATCACTTAAAATGAATAACATGAAAAAGAAACTTGTTCTCTTTGCTTCGGTTGCCATTGCACTTGCATCGTGCCAGACAACTCCAAAGGAAGACTACAGTTGGATTAAGAAAGGGCTGGATGTAGCTTCTGCCCAGTTACAACTTACAGCAGAAGAAATTGACGGAACCGGTAAGCTTCCACGTTCAATCCGCACCGGATATGACATGGATTTCCTCTGCCGCCAATTAGAAAGAGATCCTTCCACTTTTCAGGATTCACTTCGTCCGCAACCTACTGCCGAACAAATGGGCAAACGTCGTTTATGTGTAGTATACGACTGGACAAGCGGTTTCTTCCCCGGATCACTGTGGTACGCATACGAACTGACCGGAAATGATACACTGAAAGCGGATGCCATTCAATATACAAACCTGCTGAATCCGGTACGCTATTATAAAGGTACACATGATTTGGGATTTATGATCAACTGCAGCTACGGAAACGCTGAGCGTCTGGCTCCTAACGATACCATCAAAGCTGTCATGAAAGAAACTGCCGATAACCTGAGCGGACGTTTCAACGATTCAATCGGAGCCATCCGTTCATGGGACTTTGGCAGCTGGAACTTCCCGGTAATCATCGATAACATGATGAATCTGGACCTTCTGTTCACTGTAAGCAAATGGACAGGCGACAACAAATACAAGGATGTCGCTATCAAGCATGCTATCACTACGATGAAAAATCATTTCCGTCCTGACTATACTTGCTGGCATGTAGTAAGCTATAACAACGACGGCACAGTAGAACGCAAACAGACTCACCAGGGTAAAAACGACGATTCTTCATGGTCGCGCGGACAGGCTTGGGCTGTATACGGATACACTTCCTGCTACCGCGAAACAAATGACACTACCTTCCTGAACTTTGCCGTAAACATAGCCGACATGATCATGGAGCGCGTGAAAACAGACGATGCAATTCCTTACTGGGACTACGATGCTCCTGTCACCGAAGAGACTCCACGCGATGCTTCGGCTGCTGCTGTAACAGCCGCAGGATTCATTGAACTTAGCACAATGGTACCCGACGGAAAGAAATATCTGGATTATGCAGAAAAAATTCTGAAAAGCCTTTCAAGCGACGCATACCTTGCCAAAGTCGGCGAAAACCAGGGATTCATCTTAATGCACTCTGTCGGATCATTGCCGAACGGTTCTGAAATCGATACTCCGCTGAATTATGCTGACTACTACTATTTGGAAGCATTGAAGAGATTCATGGACTTGAAGAAGTTGAGATTGGAGAATGGAGAGGTGAAAGTTATTGAGTAACATAGCTGAGAAAATTCAAATCTAAATTGTAATTTGCAGAATAATAAATGATATCATGAATAAAACCCTGAAATATATCGTCCTGCTGACATTTGCTTGTTTCGTAGGCAAAGGCTATGCCCAAGAGTTGAAAAGCGAGGTATTCTCGCTTCTCAACCTGGACTACCCCGGATTGGAGAAAGTAAAAGCCTTACATCAGGAAGGCAAAGATGAGGATGCCGCAAAAGCACTGCTCGACTACTACCGTGCACGTACGAATGTGAAGACGCCGGATATTAATCTGAAAAAGATCACTATCGGCAAAGAAGAACAGCAATGGGCGGATGACGGATTGAAGCATACATTCTTTGTTCACAAAGGCTATCAGCCTTCTTACAACTACGGAGAAGATATCAACTGGCAATACTGGCCGGTGAAAGACAATGAACTCCGCTGGCAGTTGCACCGTCATAAATGGTTTACTCCGATGGGTAAGGCATACCGTGTATCGGGTGACGAGAAATATGCCAAAGAATGGGCATACCAATACATCGACTGGATTAAAAAGAATCCGTTGGTGAAGATGGACAAGAAAGAATACGAACTGGTAAGTGACGGTAAGATTAAAGGCGAAGTGGAAAATGTACGTTTCGCATGGCGTCCGCTGGAAGTCAGTAATCGTCTGCAGGATCAGACTACCCAGTTCCAGTTGTTCCTCCCCTCTCCTTCTTTCACTCCGGATTTCCTGACTGAATTTCTGGTGAACTATCATAAACATGCCGTACATATTCTGGCTAATTACTCTGATCAGGGTAATCACTTGTTGTTCGAAGCCCAGCGTATGATTTATGCAGGTGCATTCTTCCCGGAATTTAAAGAAGCTCCGGCCTGGAGAAAAAGCGGTATCGACATTCTGAACCGTGAAGTAAACGTACAGGTTTACAACGATGGCGGCCAGTTTGAACTTGACCCGCATTATCATCTTGCTGCTATCAATATCTTCTGCAAGGCATTGGGTATCGCGGATGTTAACGGATTCCGTAATGAGTTCCCACAGGAATATCTGGATACTATCGAAAAGATGATCATGTTCTATGCCAATATTTCTTTCCCGGATTACACAAATCCGTGTTTCAGTGATGCTAAAATCACAGAAAAGAAAGAAATGCTGAAGAACTATCGTGCATGGAGCAAACTGTTCCCGAAAAACGAAACTATCAAGTATTTGGCAACAGACGGCAAAGAAGGCGCGTTACCCGATTATATGTCGAAAGGTTTCCTGAAATCAGGTTTCTTTGTGTTCCGCAATTCCTGGGGAATGGATGCTACACAAATGGTAGTAAAAGCCGGTCCGAAAGGTTTCTGGCACTGTCAGCCGGATAACGGTACTTTCGAAATGTGGTTTAACGGCAAGAACCTGTTCCCAGACTCCGGTTCGTATGTGTATGCCGGTGAAGGCGAAGTGATGGAACAACGCAACTGGCATCGTCAGACTTCCGTACACAACACCGTGACTCTGGACAATAAGAATCTGGAAACAACCGAATCTGTTACTAAACTGTGGCAGCCGGAAGGCAATATCCAGACCTTGGTTACAGAAAACCCAAGCTACAAGAACTTCAAGCACCGCCGTTCGGTCTTCTTCGTAGACAATACCTACTTTGTCATTGTAGATGAAGTATCAGGCAGCGCCAAAGGTTCTGTCAACCTGCACTATCAGATGCCGAAAGGTGAGATAGCCAACAGCCGTGAAGACATGACATTCCTGACTCAATTCGAAGATGGAAGCAACATGAAACTTCAATGCTTCGGCCCTGAAGGCATGAGCATGAAAAAAGAGCCGGGATGGTGTTCTACTGCATATCGCAAGCGCTACAAACGTATGAATGTTTCATTCAACGTAAAGAAAGACAATGAGAATGCGGTACGTTACATCACAGTTATTTACCCAGTCAAGAAGAGCGCAGATGCCCCTAAATTTGACGCTAAGTTCAAGAACAAAACGTTCGATGAAAACGGACTGGAAATAGAAGTGAAAGTAAACGGCAAGAAACAGTCATTAAAATATAAATTATAATCCAGTGACCAGCGAGGCACTGAGGCCAGATTTCCATGCGGATATATGCCCGCTACGGAAAAGGCCTCGGCTCCTCACTGGTCATTTTTATCATCAGATGTTATTTCTATCATGAAAAGCAACCCCTCTACCCTATTGCTTCCATTGGCAGCACTAAGCCTTGCTTCCTGTGCCAACCCCCAAAAAGAAGAAACCAAACGTCCGAACATCATCTTCATGATGACCGACGACCATACCACCCAAGCCATGTCCTGCTATGGTGGCAACCTCATCCAAACTCCCAACATGGACCGCATAGCCAATGAGGGTATCCGTTTTGACAATTGTTATGCAGTCAATGCCCTCTCCGGCCCTTCACGTGCCTGCATTCTCACCGGAAAATTCAGCCATGAGAACGGCTTTACCGATAATGCAAGCACCTTCAACGGTGATCAGCAGACATTCCCGAAACTACTTCAACAAGCCGGTTATCAGACTGCCATGATCGGTAAATGGCATCTTATCAGCGAACCGCAGGGATTTGACCACTGGAGCATACTCAGCGGCCAGCATGAGCAGGGCGACTACTACGACCCTGACTTTTGGGAAGACGGAAAGCACATCGTAGAAAAAGGATATGCAACGGATATTATCACCGACAAGGCAATCAATTTCCTCGAAAACCGCGACAAGAACAAACCTTTCTGCATGATGTATCATCAGAAAGCTCCCCACCGTAACTGGATGCCCGCCCCCCGCCATCTGGGTATATTCAACAATACTATTTTCCCCGAACCCGCAAACCTGTTCGATGACTACGAAGGACGCGGGAAAGCGGCACGGGAACAAGATATGTCGATCGAACATACGCTGACGAATGACTGGGACTTGAAACTGCTCACTCGCGAAGAAATGCTGAAAGATACGACAAACCGCCTGTATAGCGTTTATAAGCGTATGCCCTCAGAAGTACAGGACAAATGGGATTCCGCCTATGCACAGCGCATTGCCGAATACCGCAAAGGCGACCTGAAAGGCAAGGCATTAATCAGCTGGAAATACCAGCAATATATGCGCGATTATCTGGCTACCGTTCTGGCTGTAGACGAGAATATCGGTCGTCTGCTGAATTATCTCGAAAAGATCGGCGAACTGGACAATACCATTATTGTCTATACTTCCGACCAAGGATTCTTTCTGGGTGAACACGGCTGGTTTGACAAACGATTCATGTACGAAGAATGTCAGCGTATGCCGCTTATCATCCGTTATCCGAAGGCCATTAAAGCCGGAAGCACCAGCAGCGCCATCAGCATGAACGTAGACTTCGCCCCTACCTTCCTTGACTTTGCCGGTGTAGAAGTGCCATCTGATATTCAGGGAGCATCACTGAAACCTGTATTGGAAAACGAAGGCAAAACTCCTGCCGACTGGCGTAAAGCAGCCTACTATCATTATTATGAATATCCGGCAGAACACTCCGTAAAACGTCATTATGGCATTCGCACGCAGGACTTCAAACTGATTCATTTCTACAACGACATTGACGAATGGGAAATGTATGACATGAAAGCCGACCCAAGAGAAATGAACAATATCTTCGGGAAAGCGGAATATGCTAAGAAACAAAAAGAGTTGATGCAACTACTTGAAGAAACTCAGAAACAATATAAAGACAATGATCCCGATGAAAAAGAGACAGTGCTTTTCAAAGGAGACAGAAGACTGATGGAAAATCGATAAATAACCCAAAACAATCATATCATGGACAGAAGAAATTTTATAAAGAATACTGGCTGGTCTTTTTTAGGACTGGCAGCATCCGGCAGCCTGCTCGGCTCTTGTGCGGCAGGAAGTAAAGAAGCCAAAAAGAAAATGCCATCGGCAAGTGACCTCAAAATGTACTGGGGAGACCTGCACAACCATTGTAACATCACATACGGACACGGCGATATGCGCGATGCTTTTGAAGCAGCGAAAGGACAGTTGGATTTTGTAAGTGTAACACCCCACGCCATGTGGCCGGATATCCCCGGAGCAGACGATCCACGCCTGAAATGGGTAATCGACTACCATACCGGTGCTTTCAAACGTTTGCGCGAAGGCGGATATGAGAAGTACGTAGCCATGACAAACGAATATAATAAAGAAGGAGAATTCCTCACTTTCGTTGGATATGAAGCACACAGCATGGAACATGGCGACCATGTTGCCTTGAACTACGATCTCGATGCACCGCTTGTAGAGTGTACCTCCATCGAAGACTGGAAACAGAAAGCCAAAGGACACAAAGTATTTATCACTCCTCACCATATGGGCTATCAGGGTGGTTATCGCGGCTATAACTGGAAATGCTTTACCGAAGGAGACCAGACCCCGTTCGTAGAAATGTATTCCCGTCACGGTCTGGCCGAAAGCGATCAGGGGGACTATCCATACTTGCACGATATGGGCCCCCGCCAATGGGAAGGAACCATTCAATATGGTCTGGAACTGGGTAATAAATTCGGTATTATGGCTTCTACCGACCAACATTCGGGTTATCCGGGCAGTTATGGTGACGGCCGTATCGGTGTACTGGCTCCGTCATTGACCCGCGACGCTATATGGGAAGCACTTCGGACCCGCCACGTATGCGCCGCAACCGGCGATAAAATTTTGATTGACTTCCGCCTCAACGATGCTTTCATGGGTGACGTAGTGCGTGGCAACAGCCGCCGCATTTATCTGAATGTTACCGGAGAAAGTTGCATCGACTATGTGGATATCGTCAAGAACGGTCAGATTCTGGCCCGCATGAATGGTCCGTTGACTCCGGTTGCCCCCGAAGGTGATACTGTCCGCTGCAAAGTGAAAGTAGATTTCGGATGGAACCGTGAAGAGCAGTATGTACACTGGCAAGGTAAATTGTCTGTAGACAAAGGACGCATTCTGAGCGTCACTCCATGTTTCCGCGGTGCAGCCTTCACTTCTCCGCAAGAAGGGGAAACAGAATTCCATACTCACGTAAACCGCATTGTATCCGCAGACGAAAAAGAAACCGAACTGGATATGTACAGCAGCAAGAATCCGAATACGACTACCGCTGCCATGCAAGCTGTCATCCTCGAAGTAGAGATGCCGAAAGACGGAAAAGTGATTGCTGATTTCAACGGCAAGAAGTTTGAACACACATTGGGCGAATTGCTCGAAGGCTCACGTTCGCACTTCATGATCGGCTGGCTGAGCGAAGCGATTCTCTTCAATCGTGCTATGCCCGAAAGCTGTTTCACTGTGGAACACTATATGGAAGATAAAGAGCCTCAGCGTGATACAGATTACTACTACGTGCGTGTTCGCCAGCGTGACGGGCAATGGGCATGGAGTTCACCTATCTGGGCAGAAAGAGTATAAACTGGTATATGAAAGAAAACAGTTGCTTTGCTTGTGCCAAGCCGTTGGCACAGTTGTGTCAAGCTGTTGGCACTGCTATGCCAAGCCTTTGGCACAAGCGTGCCAATACGGTGGCACAAGCATGGCACAGTATAAACGAATTTAAAACATACCTAGTTATATGGAAAAAGAATACGCTATAGGAATTGATCTTGGCGGGACTTCTGTGAAATACGCTCTTATTGATAATAATGGCGTATTTCACTTTCAAGGGAAGCTACCGTCGAATGCCGACGTATCAGCCGAAGCTGTCATCGGGCAATTAGTCAAGGCAGTCAATGAAGTGAAAACCTTTGCCGAAGCAAAGAGGTATACAATAGCCGGTATCGGGATAGGGACGCCGGGAATTGTCGATTGTACGAATCGTATCGTATTGGGAGGTGCGGAGAATATTCAAGGCTGGGAAAATCTGAAACTGGCAGACCGGATGGAAAAAGAGACCGGACTTCCTACCCAACTGGGAAATGACGCTAATCTGATGGGACTTGGCGAAACGATGTACGGAGCCGGAAACGGAGCCACTCATGTGGTCTTTCTGACTGTAGGAACCGGTATCGGTGGCGCAGTCATAATTGACGGCAAACTGTTTAACGGATACGCCAATAGAGGTACTGAATTGGGACATGTCCCCTTGATAGCTAATGGTGAACCTTGCGCCTGCGGTTCAATAGGATGCCTTGAACATTATGCTTCCACTGCCGCACTGGTCCGTCGTTTCAGCAAACGGATAGCCGAAGCCGGCATCTCTTATCCGAATGAAGAAATAAACGGAGAATTGATCGTCCGTCTCTATAAACAAGGAGATAAGATTGCGGCTGAGTCGCTGAACGAACATTGTGATTTCCTCGGTCACGGCATTGCCGGATTTATTAATATCTTCAGCCCTCAAAGAGTCGTTATCGGCGGAGGACTGTCCGAAGCCGGAGACTTTTATATTCAGAAAGTAAGTGAGAAAGCCCTTCGCTATGCCATCCCCGACTGTGCCGTGAACACGGAAATCATGGCAGCCTCTTTAGGCAACAAAGCCGGAAGTATCGGTGCCGCCTCCCTCTTTTTAAATAGAAAACCGAATTAAATGAAGAGCAGAAAACCTTCTCAACTTATTTAAGATTATGAAGAAAAATCTAGGAATGCTGGCGCTGATTATGGCGTTCTGGTTCACTATCTCGTTTATTACCAATATTCTGGGACCGCTTATTCCGGACATTATCCACAATTTCAATCTGAGCGATCTTGCGATGGCGGGGTTTATCCCGACTTCCTTCTTTCTGGCTTACGCCATTATGTCCATCCCTGCCGGACTACTGATCGACCGTTTCGGTGAAAAGCCTGTCTTGTTCTGTGGATTCCTGATGCCGTTTATCGGAACCATCCTGTTCGCCTGTATGCATACTTATCCGATGTTGCTAGCTTCATCTTTCATCATCGGTCTGGGAATGGCAATGCTGCAAACCGTGCTGAATCCGCTCCAACGTACTGTAGGAGGAGAAGAAAACTATGCTTTCATCGCTGAACTGGCACAATTTATGTTCGGTATCGCCTCCTTCCTAAGCCCGTTGGCATATACTTATCTGATTCGGGAACTTGATCCTGCCACTTATACAGCAGGAAAAAGCCTTATCCTTGACTTGCTGGCGGATATGACGCCACAAGATATGCCTTGGGTATCTCTCTACTGGGTATTTACCTTATTGTTGCTGGTGATGCTGATTGCCGTCGGCGTTTCGCATTTCCCGAAGATTGAACTGAAAGAAGATGAGAAAAGCGGATCGAAAGATTCCTACCTCGCCCTGTTCAAGCAGAAATATGTATGGTTGTTCTTTCTGGGAATCTTCTGCTATGTCAGTACGGAACAAGGAACCTCTATCTTCATGAGTACCTTCCTCGAACAATATCACGGTGTAAACCCGCAGACGGAAGGTGCGCAGGCAGTCAGCTACTTCTGGGGACTGATGACGGCAGGCTGTCTGGTCGGAATGATTCTTCTGAAACTGATTGACAGCAAACGCCTGCTACAGGTTTCGGGGGTATTGACGATAGTGCTGTTACTAGCCGCTTTATTCGGAAGCAAGGATGTTTCGCTAATCGCCTTTCCTGCTATCGGATTCAGTATTTCCATGATGTACTCTATCGTCTTCTCATTGGCGCTGAACTCGGCTTCACAGCATCACGGCTCATTTGCCGGAATTTTATGTTCGGCTATCGTGGGTGGAGCAGGCGGGCCGATGATTGTGAGTACATTGGCAGATGCTACGTCCCTGCGTACAGGTATGCTGTCTATCCTGCTCTTTGTGGGATATATCACCTTCATCGGTTTCTGGGCACATCCGCTGATCAACAACAAGACAATCAGTCTGAAAGAACTCTTAAAAAAATAAGATGATGAAACAACGATATTATATTTTCCTGTTATTTGTAGCTATGCTTTCCTATAGTGGATATGCGCAGAAAAGCATCCTGCGTCTGAGTCAGCAGACGCTGATGCATGAAGTCCGCGAAACACCTTCTCCACTGGGCGGTCAGCACATAGCAGTCAATCCGCCGCGTTTCATGTGGCCGGATAAGTTCCCCCACCTCGGACCTGTGCTTGACGGAGTGGAAGAAGAAGATCACAAACCGGAAGTGACATACCGCATCCGTATCGCACGTGATCCTGAGTTTAAATCGGAAGTAATGACCGCCGAAAGAAACTGGGCTTTCTTCAATCCTTTCAAACTCTTTGAAAAAGGGAAATGGTATTGGCAGCACGCCTACCTTGATAAGGACGGCAAAGAAGAATGGTCGCCCGTCTATCATTTCTATGTGGACGAGCAGACACGTACGTTCAATCCTCCCTCCTTGCAAGAAGTGCTGGCGAAGTTCTCTCAAAGCCATCCCCGTATCCTGCTCGATGCCAAAGACTGGGATCAGATCATCGAGCGGAACAAGAATAATCCGGAAGCGCAGCTCTATATTCAGAAAGCAAGGAAATGCCTCAATCATCCATTGAAACATCTGGAGGAGGAAATCGATACCACCCAAGTAGTCAAATTGACGAACATCGTACAATATCGCTCGGCATTGATTCGGGAAAGCCGCAAGATAGTAGACCGCGAAGAAGCGAACATAGAAGCTATGGTACGCGCTTATCTGCTGACGAAAGACGAAGTGTACTACAAAGAAGGTATCAAACGTCTTTCCGAAATTCTTTCGTGGAAAGACAGTAAGTACTTCGCAGGAGATTTCAACCGCTCCACGATTCTGTCCATGAGTACTTCCGCTTATGATGCATGGTACAATCTGTTAACGCCTGCCGAGAAACAGTTGCTTCTCGAAACGATCAGCGAAAACGCCCATAAGTTTTATCATGAATATGTGAATCATCTGGAAAACCGTATTGCCGACAATCATGTATGGCAGATGACTTTCCGTATTCTGAATATGGCAGCTTTTGCTACATACGGTGAATTGCCGATGGCTTCCACTTGGGTAGATTATTGCTATAACGAATGGGTATCCCGTCTGCCGGGACTCAACACCGACGGAGGATGGCACAACGGTGACTCTTATTTCCATGTCAACCTTCGTACATTGATCGAAGTTCCCGCTTTCTATTCACGTATCAGCGGTTTCGATTTCTTTGCCGATCCCTGGTATAACAACAATGCGCTCTATGTAATCTATCATCAGCCTCCGTTCTCCAAATCTGCGGGACACGGCAACTCCCATGAAACGAAAATGAAACCGAACGGGACACGGGTCGGCTATGCGGATGCTTTAGCACGTGAATGCAATAATCCGTGGGCAGCCGCCTACGCACGTACCATTCTGGAGAAAGAACCGGATATCATGAAAAAGTCTTTTCTTGGAAAAGCAGGTGATCTGACCTGGTATCGCTGCATTACTGACAAGGCACTCCCGAAAGAAGAACACTCATTGGCAGAGTTGCCGATGACGAAAGTATTTAATGAAACGGGAATTGCTACGATGCATACTTCGTTGGGGGATATAGAAAAGAACACAATGTTGTCATTCCGTTCCAGTCCATACGGTTCAACTTCGCACGCATTGGCCAATCAGAATGCATTTAATACCTTCTATGGAGGCAAGGCGATCTTCTATAGCAGCGGACATCGTACCGGTTTTACCGATGACCATTGTATGTATTCCTATCGAAACACCCGTGCGCACAATAGTATTCTGGTCAACGGAATGACTCAGACTATAGGAACGGAAGGTTACGGATGGATTCCCCGTTGGTATGAAGGAGAAAAGATTTCGTATATGGTGGGAGACGCTTCCAATGCTTACGGAAAGATCACAGCTCCTATCTGGTTGAAACGTGGTGAACTTTCCGGCACGCAGTACACTCCCGAAAAGGGATGGGATGAGAACAAACTGAAGATGTTCCGTCGGCACATCATTCAATTAGGCAATACGGGAGTGTATGTGATTTATGATGAACTGGAAGGAAAAGAAGCGGTCACATGGAGCTATCTGCTGCATACGGTAGAACTTCCGATGGAAATGCAGGAACTTCCTGATGAAGTGAAAGTTACGGGAAAGAATAAGGATGGAGGCATCTCTGTTGCTCATCTTTTCAGTTCGGCAAAGACGGAACAGGCCATCGTAGATACCTTCTTCTGCGCTCCAACCAACTGGAAGAATGTAACCAATGCCCAAGGAAAAGCTGTGAAGTATCCCAATCACTGGCATTTTTCGTCTACTACCATTCCATGTAAAACTGCCCGTTTCCTCACCGTTATGGATACACATGGAAATAACCGTGCGGATATGAAAGTGGTTCGCCAAGGCAATACCGTACAAGTAGGCGACTGGATTATTACCTGCAATCTGACGGAGAAAGGGAAAGCGGCAATCAGCGTCACCCATCAAGCGGAAAAGGTTTCTTTGAAATACGATGCCGGCAAGAAGGAAGGTGCGACTATCATCACAGATCAAGTACAAGGGAAACAGGTCAATAAGGTTCTGACTGACTATTTACCGGATTTTGAGATATAATTTCTCAATTCTGGCACACAATATGGAGCTATTCAATGGTTATTATAAACTTACGAATAGCTCCTTTCTTTTATTGTCTTTTATTGAAGGTGACAATGCTTATTATGCCACATTTCAAGCATTAATAATGTCCATGACAGGTATTAATATCTGACTTTTCAGGTATTAACATCTGACAACTCAACCATTAATACCTGAGATGTGGGATATAAAAAGACAGTAGATCACTGTACCTTTATCATAATGAGCATTGAGTTTACTACTAAAAAATTGTATCTTTGCCTATGTTGGTACTCTACGCAAACATTGAAACCTGCATAAATGTTATATCAACAGATAAAATTTAAATAGAATAAAAGATGAAATACATTGGAGCACATGTAAGCGCATCCGGCGGCGTAGAATTCGCCCCTGTCAATGCGCATGAGATTGGAGCAAATGCCTTTGCCCTGTTTACTAAAAATCAACGTCAATGGGTGAGTAAACCATTGAAAGAAGAAAACATCCGTCTTTTCAAAGAAAATTGCACTAAGTACAATTTCCAAACAGACTATATTTTACCGCATGACAGTTACCTTATTAATTTGGGACACCCCGAAGAAGAAGGATTGGAGAAAAGTCGAGCTGCCTTTTTAGATGAGATGCAACGCTGTGAACAATTAGGACTGAAACTTCTCAATTTCCATCCCGGCAGCCATCTGAATAAAATCTCCATAGAGGATTGTCTCGCACTCATTGCAGAAAGTATCAACCTGACTTTGGAGAAGACTAAAGGAGTAACGGCCGTTATTGAAAATACTGCGGGGCAAGGCAGTAATTTAGGAAGTGAATTCTGGCAATTAAGATATATCATCGACCGGGTGAATGATAAAAGCCGTGTAGGTATTTGCCTGGATACTTGCCATACATATACAGCGGGATATGACATAGTGAATGATTACGATAAAGTCTTTGACGAATTTGAAAAAGAAGTAGGTTTCGAGTATCTGCGTGGTATGCACCTGAATGATTCTAAAAAAGAATTAGGCAGTCATGTTGACCGTCACGATAACATAGGCCAGGGACTGATCGGGAGTGCATTCTTTGAAAGATTAATGAAAGATTCAAGATTCGATAATATGCCACTTATTCTTGAAACACCCGATGAAAGCAAGTGGGCAGAAGAAATTGCATGGTTGAGAAGCGTTGAATAAACGCTTCACTTCTTTTTTAATAAATATTCGCCATACTGACTAACGGCTCATAGAGTTTCTCGATATCCTGCGAGTCCATTTCTATCTGCACCTGATCCCCCGGCATCAGTTTCTGCCCTTTGGGAGGCCAGTTTTTCCGGTCACGATGAACATTAATAATAATACAACGTTCCGGCAGGCGAAGTTCATCCACGATTTTACCATCCAGGTAAGAACCGCTCATGACCTCTACCGATAAAGTGTAGCGAGCCTCTTCTTTAAACGCAGGAGAATTAATCATATCATCATATAAAATCACATTGAAAGGTTTTATCTGAAGCATTTCCGTGAAATAGTAAGTCAGTCCTCCCACTACAATAGAAGGATAAAAGACTTCCAGATGTCCCGTAATCTCAGTAATCAGCACAATAGCGGTGAGAGGTGTACGTATGACCGCAACCAGAAAAGCAGACATACAGATCAACATGATATAACTGATATTTTCATAAGCAATCACTCCTTGCTGAACCAGAATCAATGCAACTATTTGCCCTAAAAGCCCTCCTGTCACTAATGTAGGAATGAAACTTCCTCCCGGCAGTCCTGACGAAAAAGAAAAGGTACTGAATACAAAATGCAACAACATCATACCGACAATCCAAAGAATATGGGTATCGGGATGCATGGCCTGTGCCAACAGAAACTGTTCCCCACCTCCTGTCAGATTGACTTCTGCCATAGAGATGAGATAAGCAATAAAGAGCAGATATAGCATTTTTACGTATTCCGGATGCTTGATGGCCGGATAGATACGTTTGACCTGAAGCGTAGTGACAGAAAAGAACTTTCCGAAAACAGAAACCACAGCCGCCAAAAGAAGAAACAACTTTACCTGTGACCAGAAAGTCATTCCCGGTACAATCGCATCAATCTGAAAATACGGATTGATAGGAAAAAGCCAACTGGCGACTCCTCCGGCAACGACTCCTGCCAGCAAGGTAGTAATCGCCGTCTTTGGCGCATCAAACCGTTCAATAGATTCTATAACCAGCAATGAGGAAGCCAACGGAGCAGCAAAAGCAGCCGCCAACCCGGCACCGGCACCCGCCGCCAACAATTGTTTCCGCTCGCCGGCAAGCACTCTCCCCCATTTAGAAACCAGACATCCTACATACGAACCGATCTGCACCGAAGGTCCTTCACGTCCCAAAGACAAACCGGTGCTTAGCGCAAGTATTCCTCCCACAAATTTGGCAATCACCTCAATGAAAGGATGTTTATACGCAACTCTTCCATTGATAACTCCACGTGTTTGTGGAATACCTCCTCCTGTGATCAACGGCATCTTTTTCACCAGCCAGGAGACAAATATAAGAATCCCCCACATTAACAGAAAAAGAGGAAGGTACCAATACCATTTAGGATGAGAATCAAAGAAGTCATGGCGAAGATTGAAGAAGAACTGAAGCAGGTAATGATAAGGCACAGCAATAAGCCCCGTCAGTAACCCGACAAAGATACTGACAAAGTAAAGCCGCGCATCAATCAATTTGAGTTTGAAGATACGCCAACGTCCTCTGTCCTTTAATTTTTTAATCAGTCGAAACTCCATTCAGCAAAGTTTTCATTGTTTTCGCATGGATACAACAATTAATACCCCGCAGAGGTTTCAGACTGATAAATATTTAATCAGCTTTATCCTTCCAGCAGATTCAGACGCAGAATACCATGTATCATGAGTCAGCATCAACTACACGTCCGGCAAAGCTCTCTTTGCCGGACTGTGCATAGGCTGCCAAAACTTATCAGTAACAAGACACAATGAATAATCAAACGATACTGAAAAGAATAGATATATCTGCCTATGCCCAATTTGTGTTGACTTTAGTAAAATAAAACACTATAATAAATAATACCTAATCCATTATCTACTTTTGAGTTTGATGAGGGGTATGCTGTCTTTGTCTCTGGCGGTCTTGTCCGGGTTTGTGACCTTGTCCCGGTTTCTGTCCTTTTCTACGGTCAAACTCTTTTCTGAATTTATTCATATTGCTCTTTTCCTGCTGATAAATCTTCATGATCTGCTTTTGAGACAGAATCTTGCTGAACTCATTATAATACTTCTCACGGATGTCCAGCATCTTACGACTCTGCGCAAACTGATCTTTCAACATTTTAGCGATTTCCGCATCTGTCATAACCGGTTTTGGAGTTTCTTTGGCAGTATTGGCTTCCGTACCTTGAGCTGCATCTTTTCTCGCTCTGGGTTTGAAGTTCATCATACGACACTCACGAAGTTCTTTCAGATACTTCTCGTATATCGGAGTAAACTTGGCTGCCGTTGCATCATCCAGCATGAGCGCTCTCACCATCTGATTGGTCTGCATCTGCATCATCTGCTCCGGTGTAGGACGCTGTTTTCTTTCTTTGTTTTCTTCATTCTGTGCAGAAAGGGTCATCTGGCTTCCCAAAAATAAAGCCATCAACACTACATAAATAAACTTAGTCTTCATAATCTTTACGTTTTAATAATTAATTGAGTTATTCAGTTTAAAAATATATCGTTTTCAGAGAAGCTGACGAGCTCTTCCAACTCCTCATCTGACAATTCCTTAATCCATTTATCTACCGGATCTGTTGTTACATTATTTTTATCGACAGCCAATATATTTGAAGCAGATGGTGTGTCGGTATTCATATAGCGGAGAGACGGCGTAAACAAAATCCCGGCCAATACTGCTGCTACAGCAATCACAGTAGGAATAATCCTTTTCAGCCGACGCTTCTTGCGTTGCTCGTCAACCGTACGTTCCAATATCTTACGCTGTGTCTCCTCAAAAAAGTTATCGGGAGTGCGATAAGGTGTCCGCTTACCAATATTGTCAAAATCAAAATCCTTATCCATGATGTTACCTGTTTAATATATATTCCTTTATCTTATCTTTCGCATAGTGATAATTCACTTTCAGTGTCTCAACCTTACTATCCAGAACACGGGCGATATCTTCATATTCCAGTTCATCGTAATAGCGCAAGTTGAAAACGATCCGCTGCTTTTCCGGCAAAGTCAATATAGCTTCCTGAAACTTTACAGCCAGTTCATCTTCGTAGTCGACATAGTCAGAAGCTTTCAGTTTACTCATCAGTTCTTCCTGAACATCTTCCGCTGATATTACTTCTTCTTTACGACTATTCAATAACCGAAGACACTCATTCGTTGCAATTCTGTAGATCCATGTACTCAGCGAACTTTCATTCCGGAACTGATCCAAATGGCGGAATACACGAATGAAGACTTCTTGCAGCACATCTTCCGCATCTTCGTGAGACACTACCATTCTCCGGATATAATTATATATCGGTTCCTGAAAACTGTCCACCAGCAACCTGAATCCCCGCTCGCGATCTGAGGAACAAGCTTTTCGGATTTTATCTTCGTTTATCATCTATTATTTCTGAGCTTTGGTTATTAGAACGCCGAAAAGGAACGAAGTTAAATGCACAAGAGCCGATTTTACATTTATTAATAGAAAAGAGGAAATATGACATTGGCATACAAGGAATAAAAAAACGCCTCCATAATCTTTTTCAAGACCATGGAGGCGCTGTTAACTCTTTATATACAAGCCGAAGTTGACTGAAAATCACCAGAACTTATTATGTTCCGCACTATATTCAAAACCTGCAGCTTTCAACTGACTGACAATATCTTCTCTGCTTACATCCATATCTTCGCAAAGCTCATCTAGCGAAGAATAACAGTCACGCAACTTCATATTGATGACACTGAACAGCACCATCGGATCTTTAGGCAATTCCATATTCTACAATCTTTTAAACCGGGCGCAAAGTTACAGCAATCCCGGCGAATGGCAAAACAAATCAAGGGCCGATTTCTTCTATTTTCAAAGAGATTCTCTCAATCAGCTTACCAAGTTCCTCTTCCAGAGGTATCACATTAAAATCCCTCCAGAAGTCTTCATCATATTTGAAATTCAGATCAGAGAAGATAGTACGCGTCGGTAATCTTTCTGCCCGCGGGAATGCAGTCACTTGTTCCGTATCCACTTTGCAAGTGATCATTTCAAACCAGATCTGCATCTGCGGACTAGCAGACAGCAACCGTCGCCGTTTCACCTTGAAAGAAAGGTCTCCACGGATATGATGAATATAATAGATACCTTGCCATGGTTTGTAGGAAATAGTATAAACCACCTTTTGCGGTATTATCTGAATGCCATGCGTGCGCCTTTCTACAAACATTTCCGACGCTTTCTTTACACGCTGGGGATCTACCTCAAAACGAGCTTGTAACAAGGCATTCGTCTCGGCATCAATATACAAATCTCCGCAATAGAGAGGCTCGATAATCTCCTTCTTTTGTGCAAAGTGTATGACATTCACACACCGGTCGTCTATGAATGTCACTCCCTGCGAAGTATACAGATAACCGTTATCACCTGCGTCAGGTATCAGGAATGAAGGCATATCCTTCATTATATCCATCTGAAAACATGCCTGAATGCCGGACTTCACCTTTACAAGCAGACTGTCTTTGGCTTCGACATTACTCAGCCGACTCATCTTCAACAGCTTCGCCTGATCGGAAACGGGAGAATGCGAAGCGATCTTATAAACTTTGAAAACTGCTTCAGTAAGATTCTGAACCTTATTTTTCAATAAAACTCCTTCACGGTAAAATGTGGTCAGGTAGGCAGGAGAATGAGAATAGTTCTGCTCTCTTTGCCTTCCCATTTCTTTCAGCAGCTTATAAGGATCGACCCATTGAACCACTACTTCCTGTAAAGGAACAACCTTTGGTTCCAAGCTCAGAATATGATGGCGACCTGCCAAAACAGAAACTTCCAAAGTTTGTGAAACATATCCTATATGAGAAAAAACAACCGAATCGTTTTGCAAAGAATCCGGTAAGGAAAGTCTGAACTCTCCTTCCTGATTAGTAACAATCCCCACAGATGTCCTCCGGACTCCAACGGATGCAGAAGCAACAGGCATTCCGGTTTCCTTATCCAGTAAAGTTCCGGTAAGCATCAGATTTACAGGGTGAACGGATGAAGGTTTCGCCTGTTGCTGTTTGGTCGGTGAAGAAGAAGTTATCAGAATATGAGTCCCTATTACTTTAAATTCCAGGCTGGTATCTCCTGTTATCTCATAAATAGCCTGACGAATGGTTCGCTCTCCTTTCCGTATCTTCACCGTTACATCATTATCTACTACTTTACTGTCATAGATAAACAGATAACCTGACTGCTGAGAAATATTGCCTAACAGTGAATAGACCGTTCCTTTCATCTTCGGCAGGCTGATCATACGCTCCAGCACATCTTCTCCGTCAGCTCTCAACGTATCCGGTACGATAAAGAACAAACACAGAATCACCATATAGCGATAAACCAGCCTCATCTCACTTTTTTTTATTTATTCTGTCAGCATGAATGTATCCCCCTGCCGTGTACACTTCAAATTAAGCGCATAGGCTATCAATGTAGCCACAGTCTCTGGAGATTCATTGGAAAATTCAACTGTCAGCTTTCTTTTTTCAAGCGCAGGAGAAGCTACACGTATCTGCGAACTGCCTGCATTCATATTCATTACTTTCAGAATATGCCCCAAAGATTCATCTTTAAAACAGACATGCTTCAGATAGCGATTCAACTCTCCGGCATTTTCAGTCGAACTGAGCAAAAGTTGCTGTGATTGCAATACCACTGTCTCACCAGCTTTGACATAACATTCTTTATTTCCCTTTTTAAGGGTTACTCTGACGGTTCCCCGTTGCACCGAGAGACGGAACGGAGTATCTTTGACGCTCTTTACACTAAAAGCAGTACCCAATACTTCAATCTTTACTTCCTTTGTATCAATCCAAAAAGGTTGCTTCTGTTTCTTTGCCACATCAAAAAAGGCATCTCCCTGCAAACTGACTTCCCGTTTGTCGGAAACAAAATGTTCCGGATATCGGATAGAAGTCTCCTTTGCCAAAAACACGACAGAACCATCTTCCAGAGTCGTGACCAATGTAGGAACATCTTGATTCTCCTGTGTTATAAAGTCAGGTAATTCCTCTTTTTGACCGAATCCCCAATACAAAGTACTAAAAACCAAACCGACCACCATCGCCGCTACAGTGCCATAGCGTACCCACATCGGGATTTTAGGCATCCGATGGTCTTCTACAAGCAGATGATCTTTATCCAATCGGTCGTACAACCGATTCCAAGCCTGCTCCGTCTTTATTTTATGAATATCCGTTTTCATCATTTCATTTGAATATAATTTTCTATTTCTTTTCGCAAAGTTCGTAAAGTCTTCGTCATTTCCGCTTCCACCGTTTTGACGGAGAGAGAAAGCTGGACTGCAATTTCCGCATATTTCTTTCCCTCCGTCCGGTGCATTTTAAATATCTGCATTCTGCGTTCCGGCAATTTCTCAAGGGTATTATTTATCAGCTTCTGAAGTTCTTCATATTCCATCTGCTGATGAGGATCTGTCACCTGTTCCGAAGAAGATGCAGTCAGCACAGACTCTCTATACCGCTCTTTGACCTCTTCATGCTCACAGTATTGAATTGACTGATTACGTGTCGCCCTGTAGAGGTAGTTTTTTACAGACTGGAAAATCTGTAACTGTTCCCTATCCTTCCAAAGCACATAAAACAGTTCCTCAACAATTTCCTCAGCCACCTCCATCCGTCCGGTAATGCTTGCCGCATACCAACACAAGGGAGAATAGTAACAGCGAAATAGTTCCTCAAACGCTTTTATGTCACCTGCCTTTATTTTTGTCAGTATGAGCAGTTCATTCAGCATACTTCTATCATTTTACGATTGTTCCCAAATATAAGAAAACAATTCTGATTTTAATTAGATTGCTTTTTCAATTTATCGACAGCATGTTCCAGAGACTCCGTAGGTGCTATGATATTATAATTTCCCCAGAAGTCTTCACTCCAGTAATTTCCGACTTTATCATAGAAAATCTGATTGGAGGTAAATACTTTATTCCGCGGAATTATCTCGGACGGACTCTCCCTCCGATCTGTCACCACCATTTCTGAGGTTACTGCATAGCTCGTAGAGAAAAGCCTCCGTTTCCAGTCGCATTTAAAACGAATATCATTGCGGATATAATTCAGATAAGTCCTTCCATCTATCGTTTTATAGGTTATCAGAAAAGATAACTCTTGCGGTTTGAATCTCAGTCCAAATGGTTTCTGATGAAGAATAGCAGCAATTGCTTTCGATTTATTCTGCATATCCAGATTCATCTCGATACGTGTAAACGACAGCTTATCACAATCTACATACAATTTCCCATGAAACAGCGCATATGGTAAAAGAACTCTCGGACGGAAATTAATAACATATTGTATCCGGTTATCGATCAATGCCGATTCAGCCATCCAGAACTCATAGTTGTTCAATTCTTCTGGTTCCAGCAGCGCCTCTTTATTCTTTACGATATCCAAAACTACAGATATATTAGGACCACCCATAACCTTTACTGCCAATGTATCACTAACTTTCTGACTTAGCAGACGGCGTCCTTTCAGAACCTGTAGTTTATCATAATCCGTAGTGCGATTGGTGTATGCTGTTTTCGACACATCAAGTACAGCTTCCGATACACTGATATAACGGCGCCCTTTCTGCACAGTCTCCCGATAGAAGCTGGTAAGCATATTCCGGTTGGCACTATAATTTACCGGAATCTTCTCAATCGCCTTTTCTATAATTGTACGCGGATTATTGGCATAAACGACCACTTCATTCAACTGGTTAGTATGAGGTATCATCCAGACCGTCAATTTAGAAGAATTATTCTTATCTAAAGATACATGACTATTGATATAGCCTATGTGAGAGATTTCCAACTCTCGCGGCACTTCTTCTTTCCTGACTTTCAGAGCAAACTCTCCCTCTGCATTTGTCACCGTACCGATATTACTTCCTTGCACAGATACATTCACGTTTTCAAGTGTTCTCTTATTTTGCTTATCCTTCACCATTCCGACAATCGTGAAATAATCTCCTGCATCCTGCGCCCATATATCAGCACTCCCTATCCATAGAAAAGCTAATAACCATCCAACCAAAAGTATAACTGACTTTTTCATCTTAATAAAGTTTTAAAGTAAATAATTCCTGCTTCTATAAATAAGATCGTTCAATCTGCAAATACCCTATTGTCTGAAATAAAAAAAATCAGTATCTTGCCCGACAGACAAAAATTATATTCTCAACAAATGATTAATTATGATACGCAAATTAGATAAAGCAGAATTTCAGCAGGCGACAACTTTAGCATTAGAAGTATACTTGCAATGTGGTCAGGATGATTTCGAAGACGAAGGTCTTGAGAGTTTCAAAAGTTTTATATTCAACGATAAATTGATGAATGAACTCTGCATTTATGGAGCTTTCGAAGAAAATAAACTAATAGGTATTATGGGAACCAAGAATGAGGGCAAACACATTTCTTTGTTTTTCATCAAAAAGGAATTCCATAGAAAAGGGATAGGCAAGCAACTGTTTGACTATTCCCAATGTGATTGTCCGGCAAATGAAATAACTGTAAACTCATCTACATACGCTATCAGGTTTTACGAATCTCTGGGATTTGAAAAAACAAACGACAGGCAACAAACAAACGGAATCAGTTATACTCCGATGAAACTCATATCAAACAAATAAAGAAGAAGATATTACCATTAGATTCCAGTTCCCCGGAGCCCAAATCTAATTGTTAATTATACTTTCGAATATGTATTTCTTATAAAAATAGTTTCTACATTTGCGACTGTTATGGCGAAATACATTTTCTGTATATTATTTGGTATATTTCTGATATGGGGATGCAATTTAGTGCCCGATAAAGAATTACAGGAGTTCCGGACAGAGGCCGGTACTACCACTATACAATCCCATAATAAGTCACAGAGTTACCGATCCAAAGCTGTAGTCAAACAATCCGGTAAAGAAAACAACTCCTTCCAAGAAGGGAAATATGATGGAAAATATGATTGCAACATTGCCGATGGTATTTTAGGAAACTCACTTTTATCCCGTACCACTTCTCTTTCCAAAATTCTAAGATTCAACGTTTCTTCCGTTACAATTCGGATACTAAGTTCCTTAAAATATCAATTTCCGAAAGAAAAATGGACTGGTCTCCCCTACTACACAAATCTCACCAAATTCTCATATAGATATTACGTCTATACACTAGGACGAATACTTATTTAAATATCTCTTTTCCTTCTATGGGATGAGATGAGTGTATCTTCATGCCCATTTTATCTCTTTATATTCAAGGCAAGAAAGCAAGAAGAGTCTTTTCCATTGCCGGGAATATGCATACGATTTCACTTTTACATATTAATAACTTGATATATAATGGAATTTATATTAGACTTTATTCTCCACATTGATCAATACATGATTAATATAGTGCAGGATTACCATACTTGGGCATATGCTATCCTATTCATCATTATATTTTGCGAAACCGGGCTTGTAGTCACTCCCTTTCTTCCTGGTGATTCTTTACTTTTCGTTGCAGGAGCCATTTCCGCATTACCCGGTATGCCGATCGATATCCATATTCTTGTTTTAATCTTATTTGCAGCAGCCGTATTAGGTGACTCCTGCAACTACATGATCGGACATTTTTTCGGACGCAAACTTTTTCATAATCCCAATTCCAGGATATTCAAACAAAGTTATCTTGATAAAACGCATGAATTTTATAAAAAATATGGTGGGAAAACGATTATTCTCGCCCGCTTTGTGCCTATCGTCCGCACTTTTGCTCCATTTATAGCCGGAATGGGAAAAATGCATTACTATTATTTTATGATCTACAATTTGATAGGTGGAGCTATATGGGTAGTTTTATTTTGCTATGCAGGCTACTTCTTTGGCGATCTGCCGTTCGTACAGGAAAATCTTAAACTCTTGATTATCGCTATTATATTTATTTCAATATTGCCTGCAATAATAGAAATATTACGAGCGAAGTTAGGATCGAAGCAATAAAAAACTTTATTCATTTGTTTATTAATAACAACGGCCATCAAATTAAACATCTCAAAAACAATTTAATGTACTCATATTTATGAAAAATTCTTTTTTTAGTAAATTTACGCCCAAAGAACCAAAGTTCTTTCCTCTACTGAAGCAGTTATCAGATGTTTTATCTGCCTCATCCGTTCTACTTGTTGAAAGTATGGAACATGATCTGCCCACAGAAAGAGCAGATTACTACAAACAAATTAAAGACATGGAACGTGAAGGTGACAGATTGACTCATTTAATCTTTGACGAGTTAAGTACGACATTTATCACCCCCTTCGACCGTGAAGATATTCACGACTTGGCTTCCTGCATGGATGATGTTATCGACGGAATCAACAGTAGCGCCAAGCGTATTGTAATCTATAATCCTCGCCCTATTTCCGAAAGTGGCAAAGAACTGAGCCGTCTGATTCACGAGGAGGCTATCAATATAGGTAAAGCCATGGATGAACTGGAGACTTTCCGCAAAAATCCAAAGCCATTACGCGACTATTGCACCCAATTACACGATATAGAAAATCAGGCAGATGACGTATACGAGCTTTTTATCACCAAACTCTTTGAAGAAGAAAAAGACTGTATCGAACTGATTAAAATAAAAGAAATCATGCATGAACTGGAAAAGACAACCGATGCAGCAGAACATGTAGGGAAAATATTAAAAAACCTGATCGTAAAGTATTCATAAAAGCAGAGCAAGACACATGGAATTATTAGTGACTATCATTATACTAGCTCTGATATTCGATTATATCAATGGCTTTCATGACGCAGCAAACTCGATCGCTACCATCGTATCGACTAAAGTACTGACTCCTTTTCAAGCGGTATTGTGGGCAGCATTCTTTAACTTCGTTGCGTTCTTCATAGCCAAATACATTATAGGGGGCTTTGGCATAGCAAACACTGTGTCAAAGACAGTTGTTGAACAATACATCACGCTGCCTATTATCCTGGCGGGCATTATTGCCGCTATTTTCTGGAATCTGATTACCTGGTGGAAGGGTATCCCGTCTTCTTCCTCCCATACGCTTATAGGTGGTTTCGCAGGAGCTGCTATCATGGCAAACGGCTTTGAAGCTATTCAGCTCAATATCATTCTTAAGATTGCCGCTTTTATCTTCCTGGCTCCATTTATCGGTATGATTATCGCTTTCGGATTTACTCTACTTGTGCTCTATATCTGCCGACGTACAAATCCGCATACCGCTGAAATGTGGTTCAAGAGATTACAGTTGGTTTCTTCCGCCATGTTCAGTGTAGGACATGGTCTGAATGACTCGCAGAAGGTAATGGGTATTATCGCCGCCGCAATGATAGCTGCCCACTCTATGGGTCTGGGAATGGGAATAAACAGTATTTCTGATCTGCCGGACTGGGTAGCGTTCTCCTGTTTTACTGCTATCTCACTGGGAACGATGTCCGGAGGATGGAAAATCGTAAAAACGATGGGAACCAGAATCACTAAAGTTACTCCATTGGAAGGTATGGTTGCCGAAACCGCAGGTGCTTTTACTCTTTATATCACCGAAATGCTGAAAATACCTGTTAGTACGACTCATACAATTACCGGAGCAATCATTGGTGTCGGAGCAACCAAACGTTTATCCGCTGTTCGCTGGGGGGTGACTAAAAGCCTCATGACTGCGTGGGTACTTACTATCCCTGTCAGTGGACTCCTAGCTGCATGTATTTATTGTGTAGTTTCTCTGTTCCTGAAATAAATTCTGCTTCAAGGGAAACAACTCGAAATTTAAACAAGAAAAATAGCTACTCTTAACATCCCTCTACAGTATTTTGTAGAGGGAATACTATAAAATGATACACATAGAACCTTAAATATTTAACGTCTCCTTCGAGATATAAAGAATTTCTTCAGAAAAGAATTATTAAACATAAATCTTTTATTATTATTTTTTAATACTATCTTTGCTTTCATTGTGTAATGCGACAGGCAAATTTAAGTAATAATTCTATGTTCACTCAAGACGAAAGTTATATCAAATGGAAGTTATTTTTAGAAGGAGATGACCAGGCATACAGCTGGATATATACTCATTACATCCAAGTGCTCTATAATTATGGCTTACAAATCACTCCTGATTCTGAAATAGTGAAAGACTGCATTCAGGACGTATTCGTAAAGATATATAAAGCCAAAAAGAAACTTACTGTACCTCAAAATCCTAAAGTATATTTAATGATTGCTTTAAAAAATAACATCTATAATACTTTCAATCAAGAACGATTGCAAAAAAACTATGCTTTCAGTTTATACCAAACAGAAGAGCAGCTTACTGTTAAAAACGAATTCATTGATCAGGAAGCCCGGCATGAAGAAATGAATAATATTAAAAGAATGATGAAAATCCTGACTCCCAGACAACGGGAAGTTATTTATTACCGCTTTATAGAAGAACTGAGTTACGATGATATTTGCCAGATAATGGGGCTCAATTACCAATCGGCTTATAACCTTTTGCAACGCTCTCTACAAAAAATAAGAGAAGCCTATGGAGTCACTGGAATATGGATGTTAATACTCCATCAACTGACCTATTTACACTAAAAAATAAAAATCTCAAAAAAAATAAAGAGCAGTTGAGTAGATTTGTCAATTGAGATTGTCCTAAGATAAATCAACATTGAAAATGGACATTAAAAACAAATATACTCACTACTCTGCAGATCAACTACTCAATGATTTCTACTTTTTGGAGTCTGAGCAGCATCCCAGCCCAGAAAGTATCGCTTTTTGGGAAACGATGCAGCAAAAAGATAAAGCATTAGCAAAAGAAATAAAAATAGCACGTTCTTTTCTGCATGATATTCGACACATTCCTGTTTCACACTTACCGCAAAACGAAGTAGAAACAGTGTGGAAGAATATTTCCAGACTCAACAATATAGAAAAACAACGAAAAAAGAAAATTCTTTTTATTAATCATAGTATATTAGTTGCCGCCAGTTTAGCTCTTATACTCTGTTCGGCATGGTATTTTCAATCACAACTCAGCATTATGCAAGAAAAAACGGAACTGGAAATAACAGCTGTAAAAAGGCCGAACGCTACTCCTACTGATAATATCCAACTCGTACTTTCGAAAAAAAAACAGATAGATATTGATGGAAAAGAAAGTCAATTACAATATGATCATCAGGGCAAGATTAATGTAAACTCCCAAACCATTATTCAAGAAACTGATGACAAGGAAAAGACTAATATTTATAATCAATTAATCGTACCTGCCGGTAAACGTTCATCTATCACTTTCACCGATGGTACATGTATTTGGTTAAGCGCTAACTCAAGAATCGTTTATCCTGTGGAATTTAAACAACACAAACGAGAAATATATATAGAGGGGGAAGCTTTCCTCAGTGTATCTCATGACCCGAACCGGCCATTCATCGTGAAAACAAGCCAAATGGACATTCAAGTATTAGGCACCACATTCAACGTCAGTGCTTATGAAAATAAACAAACGCAAAGTGTTGTATTAGTAAGTGGTAAAATAAAAGTAAAAACCAGCAAAAATGAAAGTAAGACACTTTCTCCCAATAACTTATTAAGTTATAATGAACAGGAAGGCATCCATATCCAATCGGTAGACGTACAAAAATATATCGCCTGGAAAGATGGTTTTTACCTCTTCCAAACAGAAAAACTAAAAGACATTGCTACAAAACTCAGCGATTACTATGGCAAAAAGATCATGATAGACAGTCCATTGAAGACCATTACCTGCAGTGGTAAACTAGATTTGAAAGAAGATCTTGACGAAGTTCTTCAGACACTAATACGGACTGTCCCGGCAAGAATAGAAAAATCAGATGGAATTATCCATATTTATGTAAAACATTAATTAAAATCGAAAGCCTATGAATAAACATTATCCTTAAAAAAATAAGGCCGAATAATACCCTTAATATCATCCGGCCTTTGATTAAATTACTTACACGTTAATATTAATTAATCTAATCATTACAAATGTATGAAAAAGCACCGATTATTTAGTCACCAAAGGACTAAAGATAAACAACTATTACTAATCATGAAGTTTTTTTCACTCTTCCTTCTTATCGGAATAGGAAACTGTTTGGCTACAAACACGTATTCGCAGAATAAACTATTCACCATTAAATCATCACAAAAGACTATAACGGAAGTCTTTCATGAAATTGAGAAAAATAGTGAATATATTATTTTCTACATGGACCAACTCATTGATACGAACCGCAAAGTGAATATCAATGTCAGAAAGCAACAAGTAAGTGCTATCCTAGATCAACTTTTTGCCGGAACCGATAACACTTACAGTATCAACGATCGGCAAATTACCATTTACCGCAAAGGAGAGCAGCCAACTCCTCAACAAGAAAAAAATAAATTTGTAATCACCGGTGTTGTCACTGATTCACAAGGAGAGTCAGTAATCGGAGCATCTGTGAGAATCAAAGATACAACCAATGGAGTAATCACCGATATGGACGGACGCTATACAATTACTGCACCCGGAAAAAACAGTATTTTGGTAATTTCATATATTGGCTATTCAACTGAAGAAGTTAAAATCAATGATCGTCGAAACATCAATATAAGATTGCGCGAAGACACAAAAGCACTGGATGAAGTTGTAGTAGTGGGATATGGACAGCAAAAAAAGGAAAGTGTAGTTGTATCCATGAGTTCCGTCAAAGTTTCAGACATAACAGCTCCAACAAGAAATCTGACTAATAATCTGGCCGGACAAGTTTCCGGTCTTATAGCAATACAACGATCCAGTGAACCGGGATTTGATGATGCCGAATTTTGGATTCGTGGTATCAGTACATTTGCAAGCAACTCGGCAGCTTCTACTCCCCTAGTTTTAGTGGACGGTATTCCCCGTAAAATTACAGATATCGAACCGGATGAAATTGAAACTTTTTCCATCCTAAAGGATGCTGCTGCAACAGCTATCTATGGTGCAGAAGGTGCAAATGGAGTTATATTAGTCACTACCAAACGCGGTAAAGATGAAAAGCCGAAAATTACTTTTAAGACCGAGCATTCTATTTCAAGTCCCCAACGTTTGCCAGAATTTGTGGGATCTGCCGATTATCTAGGATTATATAATGAAGCATTGCGTAACGACGGTGAACCTGCTTTATTCAGTGACGAAACCATAGAAAAGTTTCGTAACAGCACTGATCCTGACCTCTATCCTAATACAGACTGGATTAAAGAGTTGCTCAAGAAAACTACAAATAATCATCGATACACACTAAATGTCCGTGGCGGTTCCGCACGTGCAAAGTACTTTGTTTCAGGTGCATATTATAATGAAAGTGGAATTTACAAAGGCAACCCTACAGACAAGTATGATACAAATATCGGACTTGACCGTTTTAATCTTCGTTCAAACATTGATATGGATGTCACCTCAACAACTAAAATTTCTGTTGATTTGGCAGGACAATACTTGATAGCTAACTATCCAGGCTCATCTTCATCCAGTATCTTCCGTTCCATGTTAATTACCCCTCCATACTGTTTTCCTGCTGTATACAGTGATGGCACAGTAGCCACTTATGAACAGGAACGAGGAGTTAATATGAGGAATCCATACAATCTGTTAATGAACTCCGGATATACCCGCCAATGGCGGACAGGAATCCAGTCGAAAGTAGGCGTACAACAAAATCTGAAATTCATAACCAAAGGATTAAGTGCTAAAATGAATATCAGTTATGACTTCGACGCAACTTTCAAATCCATACGTTCATACAATCCATCACGTTATCATGCAACAGGCAGAGACGAAAACGGGAATCTTCAATTCGCACAAGTAGTTTCCGGTACTCCAGACCTTAGCGACCTGAAGGACAACGGTATCGAAGCGAACAAAAAAATATATATTGATGCTTCCATCAACTATAAACGGACCTTTGCTGAAAAACATGATGTAACCGGAATGTTGCTCTATATGCAAAAAGAAACACAATATAAAACCGAGCCACTACCATACCGTAAACAAGGTGTAGTAGGACGTGTAAGTTATGCTTATGACGGACGTTACTTTATTGAAGGTAACTTCGGATATACCGGTTCGGAAGCCTTCGCCAAGAATCACCGGTTCGGTTTCTTCCCAGCTGTAGGAGTTGCTTACTATCTATCCAATGAGCCATTCTATCCCAAAGCAATAAAGAAAATAGCCAATAAGATTAAAATCAGAGCTTCTGTCGGAAAAACCGGTAATGATACTACCGATAAACGTTTTGTTTATAGAGCTACTTATAATATGGCAGCCGGTTCATGGTCACAAGGTATAGGAAGTAACGGAGGTACCAATGCAATAGGCAATGCTATCATCGAAGGATTCCCCGAAACGCTGGATATCGGTTGGGAAATTGAAACTAAACAAAATTACGGCTTCGACCTAGGACTGTTTGACAACAAAGTTGATTTTGTATTCGATTATTTCCGCTCTGAAAGAAGTCATATTCTGATGCAAAGAAATACTACTCCTACTGTAGGCGGATTCCGCGTCAATCAATATGCCAACTACGGTATTGTTAATAATCATGGCGTAGATATGTCACTGAATATTCATCAGCAAATAGGAAAAGTAAAACTCAGTGCACGTGGAACCTTTACCTATGCAAGAAATAAGATCGTTGAATATGATGAATTACCACAAAGATATCCTTGGATGGCTCAGACAGGTATGAGAATAAACGAAAATTATTTATATATAGCAGAACGTTTATATACAAAAGAAGACTTTATTGTCAGCAAAAACGGTAGTGGCATCGAAACTTATACTCTACGTTCTGAATTACCCCAAAGCACATTGGGGGGACTGTTAGGTCCTGGTGATATCAAATATAAAGATATAAATGGAGACGGCATTATCGATAGCTATGATAAAGTAAGAGGTGTAGGACATCCCAAAGTTCCAGAAATTGTATATGGATTTGGGCTAAATATAGAATATAAAGGATTTTATGCCAGCGCATTCTTTCAAGGTGCCGGCAACTGTTCCGTTTTGCTGGGAGGTAATACCCCTGAAGGATGGTTTCCTTTCTCATGGGGAGTAGACCAATCGAATTACCGTACATTCGCTTTAGACAGGTGGACTGAAAAAAATCCAAGCCAAAACGTATTAATGCCACGCTTACATAAAGACAACACCAATGCCGCTAATAATAGTGTAGCAAGCACTTGGTGGTTACGCAACGGAGGATTCTTACGTCTCAAGAACGTGGAATTAGGTTACCAATTACCCAAAAAACTCTTAAGTAAAATAAATCTTCAGGCAGCCAGAATCTATCTGATGGGATATAACATTGCTTTATGGGACGATCTGAAATATTTTGATCCGGAAGCTGGTAATGCCAATGGTGGTAATACATACCCCAAAGCACGGACATTTACTTTAGGAATTGACTTTACATTCTAATTAAATTTATTAAGTATGAAAACAAAAAAGAAACTATATAGGAAAGTACTGATAGTAGCTTTTACGCTATGCAATCTCTGTTCATGCAACTATCTGGATGTATCAGATGAACTAGCCGGAAATCTTCAATCGTTGGATGAGATATTTGACAATGTCGCCTATACCAAAAGATGGTATGCCAATATTTTTACTGCTATCCCTGATTATTCGGGTATCGTCGCTGCAGAAGGCAACGTCACAGGCTTCAAAAACCCTTGGGCTGGTATGTGTGACGAACTAACCGTTGGCTATGGAGACAACAAATTATACAATAAAACAGAAAAAAATGCAGCAAACATGGGTTTTCACCGTTGGGGAAATTGTTATAAACAAATTCGGCAAGCTAATATTTTTCTGGCCAATGCCAAACCAATAGCTGCCAATGGCACCCACGTCGATGTTCTGACAGAAGAGGAACTTATAGAAATGAAAGCTAATGTCCGTTTTATGAGAGCTTATTATCATTATCTTTTGTTTGAGCAATATGGACCTATTCCTCTTGTAAAAGACGCCATTTACGAAAGAGATGATGACTTAGATATTCCACGTAGTCCGATTGATGAGATTATAGCTTACATTGATCAGGAACTGAAAGAAGTATCCAATGAACTGTCACAAGAAGCTCTACATGAGGATGACCAACACAATGCGTGGCCCACAAAAGGTGTAGCACTGGCAGTCAGAGCTAAACTATGGGTATATGCCGCCAGTAAATTATTCAATGGCGAGTACAAAGAAGCATTATCGATTACTAATCCTGACGGACAACGGCTTTTCCCAGATAAAGATCCCGGAAAATGGGAGAAAGCAGTAAGTGCTTTGAAAGATTTCATGACATTCGCTGAAGATGAAAACAATTATGAATTGTTGGAAAATGAAGAGAACCCTTCACAAGCATTGTATGATTTATTTCAAACTTACAATCGAGAAATTATATGGGCCACTGCTGCCAATACCTGGGGTGGTATGGATGGAGATGCCTTTGACCGCAGATGTACCCCAAGAAGTGAACAAAATGGAATGGGATGTACGGGTGTCACTCAAGAATTGGTAGATGCATTCTATATGAATGATGGTTATCCGGTACAAGAAACAAGTTTCCTAAAACAGTCTACACTCTACACAACCGAGGGAACAGACACTTATAAGGAAAAAGTCGTTACCAGCAACAATAAGAAAGTAAGTGATGCCAAGAATGTCAGCAATCGATTCATGAATCGTGAACCACGTTTCTATAATACCGTATTCTTTCAAAACAGAAGATGGCACGTCAGTAATAACGTTACCCAGTTCCATAAAGGAAGTCCTAATGAACTTAGTGGTACTATTTATACTCTTACGGGCTATATGCTGTATAAGAGATTTAATCGTGAGGTTAATAAGAAATCACCGGGAGTTACATCAAAATTCCGTCCTTCTATCATTTTCCGTCTAGCCGATTTTTACCTGCTATACGCAGAAGCTGTCAACGAAATCGATCCTAACGATGCACGAGTATTGACCTACCTGAATAAAGTACGTCACCGCGCAGGATTAGAAAATATAGAAATTTTGAATCCTGACATTGCAGGCAAACAGGATCTGCAAAGACTGGCTATACAGCGTGAACGCCGCATCGAACTGGCTACTGAAGGACAACGTTATTTCGACGTACGCCGCTGGATGATAGCTGACCAAGAAGGTGAAGGACGTCAATATGGATACGTGCATGGTATGAACATGAATGGAACTGAAGATAAATTCCTTCAGGAAGTAGAGGCCAGCCCCATCGTATTCAGACGCAAAATGTACCTATATCCTATTCCGGATAGTGAAATGAAAAAGTCTGATGGACAACTTGTTCAGAATCCGGGATGGTAATCTTAATTATATTTCATGATTAAAAATATAATAACAATATGAAAACGATACATACCTTATTAGCAGCAATGACTATTGCGATGCTGGCAATAAGTTGCGAGAATGAATTTGATGTCTCCGATAAAGCAGACAGTCTGATATCTGTTACAGTCAACACCTTGAATAATCAAGCAGCCTATAATGTCGGAGAAACTGCCCAAGCGGAACTATGGATACAACGGGGAGGACTGAAAGATGCCTCCGGTAAAGTTCAATTCGTTGTAGACCCTCTTTTGCTTGACTCGCTGAATCAAGAAGATAAAACTAATTATGAGTTATTGCCGGAAAATTGTTATGAAATGACAAATACAGAATTTACGGTAGATAAAAACGAGTTATGCGGTTACATCACGTACCATCCTGAAAAGATACTGGCTTTGTCAGCGTATAACGAAACAAAATATGTATTGCCATTACGACTCATTTCTAACGATCTGGCTATTAATCCAGCAAGAAATACATCTTTTCTTGCATTTACCATTTTGGAACCTATCGTTCATATCAGTAATGCTGGAGTATATAATATCAATCCGGATCTAACTTCTACAATGGATATACAGATCGGAGTACCCTTTACCAATAAGTGGGATATTCTTTGTAATCTGACAGAAGATTTATCATTGATTGACGAATATAATCAGATTAATAAAGTAAATTTCACTTTACTTCCCGAAAATGCCTATACTGCTCCTGAATCCGTAACTCTTCAGGAAGGAGTCAGTCAGATAACCGCCTCCTACCAACTAAAAAACAATCTGGTACCGGGAAACTATATTTTACCTATAAAAATAGGAAGTATCACGGCAAGCCAAGGAGGAGTTCCGAATAACTCACTGGTAATAGATGAGGAAAGCAACGTTTTGTTCTGTATTGTAAAAGAAGGGAATAAGATCAACAAATCCGGATGGGAAGTGATAGAGTGCAGTTCTGAACATGCAGGGAATGAAGCTACATACATGATTGACGATAATGAAAGTACATACTGGCATTGCAAATTCAAAAATGAAGCAGGATCATCTGTACCTCCCTTCCATTTTATTATTGATATGAAAAAAGAAATTACAATCGCTCAAATTGACTTACTTAATCGTGGAGACGGAGCTGCCAATAATATTAAATGGGTAGAATTTTATGCCAGCAATAACAATAGTGAATGGGATAAAATTGGTGCCGGTGATTTTAATGATGAAGGTACCAGAGCAACATTCCGATATTATGTAAAGTCTACCAAAGCACGATATCTGAAACTTATAATTCCTGAAGGATATGGAAATAACTGTCCTCCTGCCGCCATTCGCGAATTGACTGTTTACGGATTAGAAGGTAATAATTAAAAATCAGTATTATACTCAAAACCTTATTTGATTTAAACACATGATGAATAAAAGATCCCTCAATCTGCTGCCTTGTGTCGCAGTTCTATGTTCTTGTTCTTTGCCCGCGTATGCCGGGCAAAGTTCAAAAAAAGAAAAAAAAACAAAACCTAATGTTATTATCATTCTCGCAGACGATTTAGGTTATGGTGATCTTGAATGTTATGGTACCACACGTGTACATACCCCCAATGTAAATCGGTTGGCTTCTGAAGGTATACGGTTTACCAATGTACATGCTACCGCTTCTACCAGTACTCCTTCCCGCTATGCTTTGCTGACCGGAGAATATGCATGGAGAAAGAAAGGTACCGGAGTAGCTGCAGGTAATGCAGGCATGATAATTCGACCAGAACAATATACTATAGCCGATATGTTTAAATCGGCAGACTATACCACCGGAGCTATTGGTAAATGGCATCTAGGATTAGGTGACAAAACGGGTACACAAGACTGGAACGGGACAATATCTCCTGCACTCAAAGATATAGGATTCGACTATTCTTATATCATGGCTGCTACTGCAGACCGTGTTCCTTGCATTTATATTGAAAACGGTAAAGTAGCCGACTATGATTCCACCGCTCCTATTGAAGTCAGTTATCAGAAACCATTTGAAGGTGAGCCGACAGGAAGAAAGAATCCTGAATTGCTTTATAATCTCAAGCCAAGCCACGGACACGACATGGCAATCGTAAACGGTATCTCGCGCATCGGATACATGAAAGGAGGAGGTAAAGCTTTGTGGAAAGATGAAAATATAGCAGACACCATCACCAGTCATGCCATCCGTTTCATTGAAGAAAACAAAGAGCGGCCTTTCTTTCTTTATTTTGCGACCAATGATGTACATGTTCCCCGCTTCCCACACGAACGTTTCAGAGGTAAAAACCCGATGGGATTACGAGGTGATGCCATTGTACAGTTTGACTGGAGCGTGGGAGAAATCATGAAAACGTTAGACCGGCTGGGATTGACTGAAAACACACTCATTATTCTATCCAGCGATAACGGTCCGGTACTGGATGATGGTTATGATGACAAAGCCGTTGAGCTTGCTGGCAGTCATAAGCCGGGTGGTCCTTTCCGTGGTGGAAAATACAGTGCCTTCGAAGCGGGAACATGTGTTCCGGCCATCGTACGCTATCCGGCACAGGTGAAAAAGAACCAAACTTTAAACACATTGCTAAGCCAAATAGACTGGATCCAATCATTGGCTTCTCTAGTAAATGTCACTATTCCCCAAAGTAAAGCTCCGGACAGTCAAAATCATTTAGACAGTTGGTTAGGAAAAAGTAAAAAAGATCGTCCTTGGGTTATCGAGGAATCTAATATTCTGGCATTATCCGTACGCAAAGGAAAATGGAAATATATCGAACCTTCCAATGGTTCCCCCATGATCACTTGGGGTCCGAAAATAGAAACAGGATATGCACCTTATGATCAGCTGTTCGATATGAATAAGTCCGAGTTTGAAAGCGAAAATCTGGCTCCGAAATATCCAGCCATAGTAAAAGAAATGAAAGATATATTGGTGCAGGAAAGAGCAAAAGGGAAAAAGTGACATTTATTGAAACAACAAAATATATGGCTTCACCAAAATAAACAAAAACCTTTCTATTTATTTTCAATAGGCTAATTATAAAATTCAAAAAGGTGTGTCAGAAAAAGTTCTGACACACCTTTTTATATATACTAATTCAGCTAATCTTACTTCACTTCCTCAAAATCAACATGATATACCTATCAGCAACTTGCGTACACGTGTTGCAAATATAACACAAACCCGAAAATAAGCATCCATAAGCAACACACGCTCTTGCTCACAAAAGTACGATTTTTATTCATAAACAACGAGACATAAACGCATAAAAATCAAAAGAAAGCGATGTTTTTAACAGATTCTTCGGTTTTATCCTTACCTTTGTGTATGATATTGGGATATTATACCCGAACAACAATAAGGAAACTATGCAAATACATAACAATACATTGATAGTGGAATGCTCGGCTTACGATTTCAAGGAAATGCTGGAACGTAAGAAAGTAAAGTCATGGCTTAAATCCGTGTCGGCTTTTGCCAATACGGACGGTGGCAGTTTGTTTTATGGAGTGAATGATGAAGGTGTAATTGTAGGGTTGGAGAATCCACAAGCCGATGCTGATTTTATCAGTGAAATGATGAAGGCACGACTTGACCCTGTGCCGGAAGTTCAGCTTATTCCGATAGAACACGAAGGGCATACCCTGCTTGAAGTGAAAGTAAAGGCAGGAACGCTTACACCTTATTACTATTATCAGGATGGGACACGTACCGCATATGTACGAGTTGGCAATGAAAGTGTAGAATGCAACTCCCAACAATTACTTTCGTTGGTATTAAAAGGCACGCACATGACATGGGATTCTCTTCCTACCCAAGTGGATGCCGGCAAACATTCTTTCATCATCCTTGCCAATACTTTCCGTGAGCAAACCCATCAAGAATGGAACGACAAGTATCTGGAATCATTCGGACTAGTAACTCCTGACGGCAAACTGACCAATGCAGGATTGCTGTTTGTGGATAATTGCACGGTATTTCAATCGCGTATTTTCTGCACCCGTTGGACTGGACTCTATAAGGATGATGCCATCAGTTCCGTAGAACATCGGGCTAACCTTGTGCTGCTCTTAAAATATGGTATGGATTTCATCAAAAACTATACCATGAGCGGCTGGGTGAAGATGCCAAACTATCGCCTTAACCTCCCCGACTATTCCGACCGTGCCATCTTTGAAGGACTGGTAAACCACCTTATCCATAGAGATTATACTATAATGGGCGGTGAAGTACATATCGACATTTATGATGACCGCGTAGAACTGGTATCACCTGGTGCTATGCTTGACGGTACACAAATTCAAGACCGTGACATATACAAAGTGCCGTCCATGCGTCGTAATCCTGTCATTGCAGATGTGTTCACACAGTTGGATTATATGGAGAAACGTGGTTCCGGTTTACGCAAAATGCGAGAGCTTACAGAGAAATTACCTAATTTCTTGCAAGGCAAAGAACCGCAATATCAAACGGAAGCGACCTCTTTCTACACCACGTTCTATAATTTGAACTGGAACGAAAGCGGAAGAATACCTGTAGAGGAAGTAGCCAACAGGGTAAATAGTACCCTCGAAAAGTACCCTGTAAACGAAGAAAGTTCGGTCGAAAAGTTCGGTGTAAACACAAAAGAGTTCGGTGTAAATGAAGAAAGTTCGGTCGAAAAGTTCGGTGTAAATGCGGATAAGTTCGGAGATACATCGGAAACACAGAAGAAAGTCAGTAAAACTGCACAAAAGATAATCGACCTCGTTATTTCAGATCCTTCAATCACAGCTGATAATATGGCCAACAAGATTGGTGTAACTAAACGCGCTATAGAGAAAAATATCAAGAGCCTTAGGGGTATGGGAATTTTGGTTCACGAAGGTTCAGACAAGGCTGGTTATTGGCGCATTATTGTTAAACCATAAACAGAACAACAAACCTATGGAGACCTCTTTCATACCACTCTTTGCAATCATAGCCGTTTTGATTATCGCCTTTTTGTTTGCCTCTTTGCCACAGGTAAACCATAAAACGCGATACCGAGTGCTTTATGCAATAGCCATTATCATGCTATTAGCTGTTATCCCTATTAGTGAATATATGGCTGGTGGCATACAAAACTCAAGTAACAATTATCTGCTTGTCCTAATATTCGATATTGCAGTAGGATATTTCTGTATGTACATTGCTGCTTTGCTAAAATTCAACGTTCTTAAACGAAAGAACCAAGCATTAGAAAACGCCTTGACAGAAAAGCAACAAGAAAATGTAGCAATCCTATTGGAGCATCAAAACGAAAAACAACAAGCACTCCGGCAAAGAGAGCTTGAATGGTTAGCTGGGAAAATAAAGATGTTTACCGAAGAAGAACAGGAAGCTATTCTTGCCAGTGCTCTATCATTTGCTGAACATGACTTGATAGTTGCTCCCTCAATAAGCATACAACCTAAAGAAACATGTAGTCAGCAAGAACTAATGTACTTTGTCTGCTCTGCTTTTTACAATATGGATAAAAGTCGTAGTGAAGTTGTGGGTTTCTTATATAAAGTTTTTCCTCTCTATTTTCCAGCAGGAGAAAGTGCATTGGCTAAAAAGATGCCGGGATTGGAAAAAGTAAAAGAGAGGAGAGAGAAAGAATGTAATTAGCGCATATTTTCAAACCATAGAATAGAATTAAAATGAATAATACACTTATAGATAATTCCATAGAAGCACTTTCAATGACAACAACATTGAGAAAATGCTTAGCCATTGATGGTATTAAAACAGTTAGTATTGCCACAGGCTATTGGGATATTCCCGGTTTAGCTATACTACAAGAAAATTTGAGGTCTTTCATTGAAAAAGAAGGAACAACGCTTCGTTTACTTATAGGAAAAGACCCTTATATATACGTAAATCAATTAAAGTCACCTAAATATAAAGATGCAAATTATCCGCTGGACTTCATAAAAACTGATATCCACGAACTTAATGTTACTGAGGAATATAAAGATGCTATACGTCTGCTTCTTGATTATTGTACGGAAAACAATGATTCAAAGATTCAGATTCGTGTATTTCGAAAAAATGAAAATGACGAAACTCAATTTTTACATTCTAAGTGTTACATCTTTGACGGAAAGTCAAACGGCATTGGTATTGGTATCGTGGGTAGTACAAATTTTACACAAAAAGGATTACAAGGTAACGCTGAATTAAACTATATTGAAACAGCTCCAAATCAAGTGTTATCGCTTGATGAAATACCTGGTAATAAATCTCATTTGATATGGTTTAATGAAAAATGGGAAATATCTGAACCTTGGAACAAACAATTCTTAGAACAAATCCTTAAATCTGCACCTATAACAGATGACGTGGAAAAAGAACGCAAAAGTGAACAACAATCATTCACTCCATACGAACTATATATCAAATTGCTACAAATTAAGTTTGGTGACATTGTAGACAAATCACTCGGACAACAGATAGAAACTTATCTGCCAGCGAACATCCACAAACTGGAATATCAAATAGAAGCTGTTAAGAGGTGTATCGGCATTATGCACGAACATGGTGGCTTTATGTTGGCAGATGTGGTGGGACTTGGCAAGACGATTATTGGTACGCTCATCATCAAGCGTTTCTTGTCCGTACCAGAAGACGATGGACGAGAACGTAAAGTATTGGTCATTACTCCTCCTGCCATTCAATCGGGTTGGAAGAAGACTATAGCCATGTTCGACAAAAATTCTGACGAGAAGATTGCGCCATACATTGACTTCATTACAACTGGACGCATCGGAAATGTTGCCGAAGATGAGAGCTGCGAAGATGACGATGACGACAGCCGCGATTCTGGCGATTTTGGTGGAACACTCCAAGAAAAGAATTATGGCTTTATTGTCATTGACGAAAGCCATAAGTTCCGCAACAGTGCCACATTGATGTACCAGTCTCTTGATGAACTGATACAGAAGATTTGTTCTAATACAGGGGTATATCCATACGTGGGTCTTCTTTCTGCCACACCGCAGAACAACCGACCAAATGACTTGAAGAATCAGATTTACCTTTTTGAGAGAAACCACAATGACAGTACATTGAAGAAGGCTGAAAGTGGTAATATCGAAAGGTTCTTTGCAGATGTCAACCGAGAATATGAATCGCTGATAGATAGAAGCAACGACATACCAGCAGATGAGCGCCGCCAACGCTTGGATGCCGTGTCAAAGAGACTACGTGATTGCGTGTTAAGTGATATTCTAGAACGCCGAACAAGAACTGACGTTGAGAAATATTACAAGGATGATATGGAATCACAAGGCTTGATATTTCCCAAAATTGTTGGACCTAACAATCTTGAATACATCATGGATGACGAGTTGGCTCAACTGTTCTCTGATACTATGACAATCATTGCTCCAACGGAGGCAGAAAAGTTGCAGACTGACGAGTGGTTAAAATATTTCCGCTATCGTGCCATTGAATATTTTACTGACCCTGCCAACGAAAGAAAACATACTGGTCGAGGCAATCGTGGTGTCAACGACGTTGCCAAGCAGCTTGCAATCATCATGCAGATTCTTCTTGTGAAGCGTCTTGAAAGTTCGTTCACTGCTTTCACCCAATCCCTGTTGAACCTGCGACGTTACACAGAGAACATGATTAAGATGTGGGAGAACGACACAATTTTCGTTTGTCCGCAAATTGACGTAAACAAAGAACTTGACTATGAAACCAAAACATTGAAACGTGGTAGACGTGTTTCGTTTAATGATTGTGTAGAAGAAATCAGAGCCAAGATAACAAAATTGACGGAACAAGGGCGTAACGAGAAGGGACAGAATGCAGAATATAACCGCAAAGACTTCAAGGAGGAATACTATATCCAACTGAAAGAAGACTTCCGACTCATTTCTAATCTCTATGATCGATGGGCGAAAAACCCACAAGACCCGAAATTTGATGCATTCAAAGAGAATATCAAGCCAGAATTGTTTAATCCACAAAAGAATACCTCTGGAAAATTGGTTATCTTCTCGGAAGCTATAGACACAGTACAATCGCTTGCGAGAGCGGTAAAGGCAAAGGGGTATAAGGCACTTGTCATTACTGCTGCCAATCGTGATGAGATGGAACACACGATTGAGGAAAATTTCGATGCCAATTACGAAGGTGTTTGGAAGGATGACTACAATGTTATCATTACAACAGAGGTCTTGGCAGAAGGTGTGAACCTCCACCGTGCCAATGTTATTCTGAACTATGATACTCCTTGGAACTCCACTCGCCTGATGCAGCGCATAGGTCGTGTAAACCGTATCGGCAGTAAAGAGCCTTTTGTCTATGTTTATAACTTCATGCCAAGTGCAGAAGGCGATGCGCAGATTCAGTTGGTTCGCAAGGCACATACCAAGTTACAATCCTTCCATGTCCTGTTTGGTGAAGACAGTAAGATTTTCTCGGAAGAAGAAAGTGTGGTACATTACGATATTGCCAAAGCTGTTGACGGTGAGGAATCACCTTTGCAGAAGTATGTATATGAACTGAAACAATACAAGGATACTCACCCTGAACGTTATCTGCAAATAGAACAAGCTGATAAAGACTGGCAGATAGCACAGGCTGCAAGTGGAACGGCATATTTCATAGTAAAAGCACCACACTCTGCAAGGCTTGCAATTAGAATACGTACAGAAGCCGAGGGTCTGTATAACGCCAAAATAATTTCTTTGCTTGAACTGCTTGAAGATATGCGTGTGAAAGAAAATGCCAAACGTGTTCCATTACCAGATAACTGGCGACAGCTTTCGGCAGAAGCCATAAAGACTTATAACCAATACTTTGTCCGCATCAACAAGTCAAGGGCTGGTGACAAGGCTACGGCTGCAAAAGAAATGTTGGTGAAAATTAACAACACACCTAGTTTATCACTACAATCCAAGATTTTGCTGAAAAATGCTCGTAAGTTTATTGACCGAGGAAGTTTTGATATTATCAAAAAAGTATTGGCTATTGGTCAGGAATTAGAAGAGCGGGGTTTACGTCTCTTTGCCATAGAGCAACAAGATATAGACGAGATTCTGGAGCGAGAAATCGGCAAACTCGTAGCCCATGTGGAAAGTAAACAAGGCGAAGCATCTATTGTATTAGGAACCATCAAGTAAACAAATACCCCCATGAATAAGGAGTCATTAAAAGAATATTTAAGCAGCCGATATCAAGGCTGGAGTTCGTTCCTCAACAATGTTATTTTTCCCATTTTCGGTGAAGATGACTTTGAGGATGGTTTTGAAACAGAGCTTTTGGAGAGTCAGCCCGAACGAAGACAACTGGCAGAAGCGACGGGAATACGCAGCATCAAGCAAGTTGGAATGATGTATGTTGGCGTTGAACCTTTACAGATTTTCGATGTGACAGTCAGCGACCGGGTTATGATGGAGCATAACCGTGTGAACATCCAGCGGCTCATCCGTGCTGTCATGGATCAATTCTCTTGTGCCTTCATGCTGTTCCATTACGAGGATGATACTCGTTGGGATTGGCGTTTCACCTATTGCCGAAAGAGTGGCAACAAAGAAGAATCCACCGACAGCAAACGCTATACGTTCCTGCTGGGGCCTGGTCAGTCATGCCGCACGGCAACTGACAACTTCATAGCTCTATACGACAAAAGGAATTCTCTTGAAATTAAAGACATCGAAAATGCATTCAACGTTGAAGCTCTTTCTAAAGAGTTCTTTGGGAAGTACAAGGCTCAATACGAAGCTTTTGTCAATTACATGGTTGACCCTACAAACGGAATGCGTCAACACTTCATTGATACAGGCTTTGACCATACGGGTATGGCTGCTGACAAAATTCGTGACCGTGAGGAAAAACCCATTCGTGACTATGTGAAGAAACTTCTTGGACGCATTGTGTTCCTGCACTTCCTCCAAAAGAAAGGCTGGCTTGGCGTTCCTGCAAGCAAGGAATGGGGCGAAGGCGATCGTGATTTCATGCTGAATATTTTCAAGAATGCAAATGAACGTCAAAAGGAAAACTTTCTTGATGACATATTAGAAGACTTGTTTACAGAAGGTTTAGACCGTAACCGTTCAGATCAGGGCGACCTTTACGACACAAAAGTAGAAGGCTTCCGCAACTGTCGTATTCCATATTTGAACGGCGGTCTGTTTGAACGTGACATTCTTGACAAGAAGCCCAGTCATTTTCCTGCCAGCTATTTTAATGGCCTGCTGACAATGCTCTCGCAGTACAACTTTACCATCGATGAAAATGACCCAAACGATGCAGAAGTGGGCGTTGACCCAGAAATGCTTGGACGCATCTTTGAAAACCTGCTGGAGGACAACAAGGATAAGGGTGCATTCTATACGCCGAAAGAGATTGTGCAGTACATGTGCCGAGAAAGCTTGATAGCATATCTGCAAACAGACATGAGGGAAGAAGACAAGGAGTGTATACGTCAGTTTGTGACAACTCACGATGCATCCCAGCTGGGCGAATTAAAGGAATACATTGATCAGAAACTGTACGATGTGAAGATATGCGACCCTGCAATTGGCTCTGGTGCTTTTCCAATGGGATTGCTGCGCGAACTGTTCTTCTGCCGTTCTGCTATTGAGCCAAACATTGTAGAGAATGCAGCTAACATTAAACGTCACATTATCCAAAACAACATTTATGGTGTTGACATTGAACGTGGAGCAGTGGATATAGCCCGACTTCGTTTCTGGCTCTCACTGATTGTTGACGAAAAGTCACCAGAGGCTCTGCCTAACCTTGATTTCAAGATTATGCAGGGAAATTCCCTTCTGGAGCAATATAAGGGTGTTGACCTTTCAACGATGACAGAAAAGAAAATAGGAGCTGGTGAAAGTCTAACTTTCTTTGATAGCATGTTAGATGTTTATCGCAAAAATCTACGCGACAAACTTACTGAATATTACGCTTGCCCTGAACATGACAAGAAAATGCAGCTGAGAAAGGACATTGCAGATATTGTAAAGCAGGAACTCGTTGAACAAGGTATTCATATTGATTTTGAAGATATGGACTTGTCTGCAAACAGTCAGTTCTTCCTCTGGCATACCTGGTTCCATGATGTTTTCTCACGACCCTCAAAAGAGGGCTTCGATATTGTCATTGGCAATCCACCGTATGGTGCTAAAATTTCATCTATAGACAAAGCATGCTTCAAACATATATTTACATCTGCTCAAACTATACCTAATATACAAAAAGGATCTTTAGATACTTTTTCGCTTTTCATTGATTTAGGTTACCAAATATTACACACTAAAGGAAATGCAATCTTTATTGTTCCACTAAGTGTTACTGCTTCCGATGCAATGTCAGGACTTCATAGACTACTAATAAATCACTGTGACGAAATCTATGTCAGTTCATATGGAGACAGACCACGCCGTATATTTGAAAGTGCAGAACAACAAGTATCCATTATTAGTTTTAAAAAATCCAGCAACAAGGCCACAAGAATTATGACTACGCATATCAACAAACGCTATTCTGATGAATCTCTGTGGTTACTCTTAGATGACCTAAAGTTTGTAAATGCCCTTCATCATATTCGCAATGGGAGAATTCCAAAGATAGGCAATGAAATAGAATTAGGAATATTATGCAAATTAGAGCGTTGTGTCACAACAATAAAAGATGTGTATAAACGAGAAGGTTTACCTATTTATTACCGGAAGGCAGGTGGTAGGTACTATAAAATAATAACTAAGATTCCTACTCATTCTTCTGCAGAAGGGGAATTGAAAGTCAGAGAAAAATATCAAAGTCTTGTAGGAGCAGCCTTGTCAAGTAACCTTTTCTATTGGTTTTGGCTGATACACTCAGATTGGCATAACTTACGATCATCCGAATTAGAAATGTTTCCTATCCCATTCGAATCATTTTCAGATGAAGAACTTGATAAAATAAATACTTTATATGATACTTATCTTAATGATTTATATTCAAAGAGCCAGACAACTAAAACGGGACTGAAATGTTTTTTTGCAAGACAATCTAAAATGCATATTGATGCAATTGATAAATTTATTGGAGAAAAATATGGTTTATCTGAGATTGAAATAAAATTTTTAATCAATTATGACTATCAATATCGAAATGCTGAATAAGCGTTAATTCTGAAAGGAAAGATTATGATAATTGGAGGGATTATCCTCCAATTATCATTCATTCTCCAGCCAACCTAAATTCTAATTCGTAATTTTTGATAAAATCGGTTTCCTCCTGCGTCAATCCGTATAGCGGACAGATGTAGTCATCTATCTCATCAATGATGGCTTTGGAGCGTACAATTTTGTATTCCTTGAATGAATCAACATTATAGGTGGACTCTCCAGAAGTTATTCTGATATTAGCTTTTGCCTCTATGTCAGAAAGATAACGAGAATACAACTTGTCAAGATAGTCAATATCCTCAGCTGAGAGCTGTGGAACTGTGAAATTCTCTATCTCGTATGTCTTCCAATTTAAATTATCAGAAAAAATCTGATAGAACCAAAATGACAAACTGCTACTGAGTATGCAGCCAACAGCATCTGCGATTTTGGAATTAGCGAAATAGATAGTTCTCTCTGCTGATGAACCGGTACTATAATTTGTTACGACTTTGAAATATCGCCCTCCTGCAAACCTATATATGATTGGACTCCCTGAAGTCTTGATAAGAGATCCTAACTTTGTATAGTTGAAGAGTTTGTTTAAGATGGTTTTCTCTATTTCAGAACCTATCTTTGGAATACGACCATAAAGTGTTTGCCCTTTCACATCAACAAATTGCAAATTATCAATGAGCCTTTGTAATTCAAACTCATTCCCTCTTCTGTGCATCTTGGTTGAGAAAATATACTGACATGGCGTTTCAGTCTTCTTAAAAAGAAGTATCGAAGTGTTTACTACAGCGTTCTCAAAAACAGGCTTAGGACGTACTGCATAGGATGATATGTATATGGTATCACAGTTTCCCATCAAAAGACGGTGTACGCCTGTTAGGGAATCACTTGATGTCAAGGATATTGGAACGATATAGGCAAAACTCCCATTCTTCCTAAGCAGATTGTATCCCAATTCTATGAATAGTGTATATGTATCAAGAGCCCCCTTCTGTAATCCTCGGATGCTATTTGCCGTCACATAGGTATTCTTATAATACCTCTTTGTTTGGTTGTCGTATTTCGCTCCGTACGGTGGATTGCCAATGACAATATCGAAGCCCTCTTTTGAGGGTCAACAATATGTCATTGATACAATGCTTCCACAAGATTATTGAGCTGTTCTTCCAATTCAGAGTAATCGGTATTTGTTTCTCGAATAAGAAGAATCTGTTTTGCAATTTCGCCAATAGCGTTTTGTATTTCTCTTTGCGGAACAGGTATTGGAAGATTACGAATATGTTCTGGATATATGTGATAGTCACCGCCTCGTTGGTCTGTCAACAGCTGGTCTGCCATAGAAGAATTAAGGATGCCAAGCAAATAATACAGGTCGACCTTCTCAGACAGAGATTCCATAGCTTCACGGTTATGTTTACTGAATTTCTTTACACTAGAAGATATGCTTTTATTGCTAACATCTTTCAAATCTTTCCAAAGAATAGCACAGTAGATAGAGTGATTATGCAGAAAGTGTTCTTCTGCATCTATTGTCACGTTGATAGTTCCTAAACAATTCATGATAAGTTTTGGACGGTCATACAACTCGCGAAAAGTTGGACGGCGTAGTTTCTCTGGGCAGCGTTCCGTGTTCCATTCAAGATAGCGTACACGTTTGACTTGAAATTTGTCTATATCCTTTGCTTCAATATACTTTCTACAATGGATAGCATCGTATGTGTCACTTATCAAATCTTCTTTTTTGAATGCTCCTTGGGCATCCTTCTCATTGGCATTAACAACCATTCCTACGCTTATATAGCAGAAGTCACCCAATACATTCATATTAGCAAAACGGTTTCCTGTTCTTTCCTCTTCTGTCAAGTTCCAAACATAATTCTTCTTGTCCAGTTTTAATGCCTTTGGAGATTTGCTTAACACTTCACGGATGGTCTTGTCCTCAAAGATTTGTGTGATGCGAAGTTCACCCTCTGGTTGACTGTTCTGAATAAATGGAATACAGTTACTCACTGTGGCATTCTCAAAAATCTTTGTTCCATTTAGGTCGGCTATTTCCAACAAACGATACTCTTCTACAATCATCTTACGGAGTTTCTTTCCATACTTTTGATTTGTCAAAGGATATGGGACTATCATAGAAAATACTCCATTGGGGCATAGTAACTGCATACCAAGTTCCATGAAAGGAACATACAAATCCCACTTCTCATTAAGCGATTTATACTTCTTGCTTGCCACTATACGCTGCCGCTGTTCGTTCAATTCTGGTGATGCTATCTGTGTTGGCGCACTGATGTATGGTGGGTTACCAATGGCTATGTCGAATCCGCCCCCATTTGAGGGTCGCTTCTGTAGTACATAGAAATCAATGATAGATACCATACTCTTCCCATCCTTCTTGTTGACAGTTTATAGGCAAATGAAGCCCCGTATAAACGAGATAACGATATAATGTAGTTTTTGATACTTTCAATCTTTTAGATATAACTGTTTTTTCTGTTCCTTTAGCCAATTCTTTTACAATATAATCGTGCTTGTTGGCACATTTGGGATTAAGTCTACAACGAAAGCCACGACAATGTCCGAGCATTGCCCCTTCTGCTTTTTTTCTCGCTAACGCCTCTTTTGTACGTTGACTGATAAGATTGCGTTCAATCTCAGCTGACAATCCGAAAGCAAAGGCAAGGACTTTACTTTGTATATCTTCCCCAAGTCTATAGTTATCTTTAATTGTCCATACCTTACATTCTTTTGTCATACAGATATTCAAGATTTCCATAATCATAAAAAGATTGCGTCCAAGACGTGAAAGCTCACTACAGATGATAATATCATCTTTGCGTACTTTACGCAGTAAACGTCCAAGCTGTCGTTTTGTGTAATTTTTCGTTCCACTAATAGTTTCTTCAATCCAATCGCCAATTGTCAACTCATTATTATTACAGAAATTACTTATCTCAAAACGTTGGTTTTCTACAGTTTGTTTGTCACTGCTTACTCTAATGTATCCGTAAATCATAACTCTTAAAATTATATTAATATACACCAATATAAAAAATTCCTTCACAATTGATTAAAATGTAAAGGGATAAATTGGAGCAAACAGTATATACGTAGAAGCATATACTAATTTTCCCCTTTTATTGCTATCTGCTTTTCTATCAAGTTCTGATTCTGTTCCTTCACTGCCCTATACATAGAATAATACGCAAAGCTCTCTTCCTTATACTTCATACTACTAACAGAAACAGCAACGGCCCATATCATAATAACGACAATGAAGACCATGACATATCGTAGCTTAATATGATAGCCATATATAAACAACCCACTGATATTAGGTGGAATAACGGTTACAGGGCTTTTCAATTCATTGATTTTTGCTAATATCTCATCCTGCCGTTTCAATATACATCGGGTATTAGTTTCGATAGTTATACGATTCTGATTGTAATCGCAAACGTGCCGATAAAGATATTCAAGAAGTTTGGACTTCTGCTTGAATAAATCAATGAGTTTCGGAAACCATAGCGAAAACGGCAATGTGTTAGGCTGCTGTTGCCAGATATGTTTCTTGATCACAGACAAGGCTTCATTCCAGCAAGTACAGAAACTTTTGGCAATTCCAGTATAAATGGTCTTTTCATCAAATTCCACTTTTACAGATTGTTCCGATTTAGAAACAGTGACATTCTGTTTTTCAATACACTCTTTCAGTTCACTGATACTTTGGCGCAAATTTGCAAGATTTGCAGCTATTACATCTTCTTTCATTATCTTCTACGTTTTGAAGGTTTATAAAAAGGTTCGCTTCTTTGGTTATCCTTGTCTTTATCATCCCGCCCGCCTTGTTCATTGTTGGTTCCTCCACCTCCACCGGGAGTTATGACTTGATGGGGTTGAATAATCAGTTCCGCAGCTACATCACCCAACATAGTGCAAAGGTTGTTGAAGCTCAAATCACGGTCAAGTTTAGAACCAGCAATGCTAAATTCATCCATACAAAAGGATATACCACGAATTTTATCAGAGTTCTCAGCATGATTAAAACGCATATCTATGCCCTGACCTTTGAGCGTACTAATAAAGTCATTCCAAGAACGAGAATTTACCTGCGCATCAAGAACTGAAGAACGAAGATTATACTTCCGTAATTGGTGAGGACGCAAACGACTTTTATTTCTGGCTTTACTATTTTTAGGGGCAAAGTAAAATCCATACTCTTTAGTCAAAGCACGACAAACTTTTGCATTGCGTATTCTTTCATTGCTGTCAGAAATAAGATTGCCTTCATTGTCTATCCGATTGAATACCAAATGGCAATGAGGATGTTTCGTGTCGTGATGCCGGGCTATGATATATTGAGTATTACGAATCCCCATTTGTTCCATCCATTTCTTGGCAATCTCCACCATCAGCGCATCTCCTTCTTCATTATCGGGAAAACGGCTAATGTCTTGCGAAGAAAAAGCAAGTGATACGTGTTTCACCGGACTTTTTACTTTCGGGCGCATGGATGCTTGTATCTGAAAAAAATCAGCGATGGCTTTATTACTAATGGTGCAGACTCCTTCGTGTGCCAAAAGTGTGGCACTCTTTTTCTTGTTCTTTTGGTCATTGGCGTAATTCACTATTCCTCCAAAATCGGTTCTTGTTTTAATCTTTGCTATCATGGCAGTTGTTCTTTACTTGGGTGATGATTCTATTGACTTCTGATATGATTGAGAAGCATTGTTGCTTGACAGCTTCCAAACCATAAGTGTGCATCTGGTGGGCAATCTGATTGACATTATTGGCGATACCGGAAAGGTCACGAATAGCCGATACCATTTCAGGACTGATGCGTTGACAGACTTGACAATCCATTGCAGCCTGATGGCAAAATTCATTGACAGACAATCCAGCCTGCTCCGCTTTGGATTGGATATAAATGTAGTCGTTCTCGGTAAACATTACCCGAAAACATTTCGTGCGTTTCTGATAACTCGCCAACTTAGGGCGACCACCAAGTTTCTTATCCTTCATACTTATCTAAACTTTTATGTTCATAAATTGATTTTTTGAGAGTGGCTGTTCTATCCGCTTGCCGCATAGGTTTTAGTGACACTAAAACACAAACTTGCCACTCAAAAAATCTTCCTATATTTCCCTTGTTCTATTCGGCTTAGTTTGCCATCTTTGATAAAGGCTTCTATCCACTTGTTTGCCGTACTTCCATTCTCGCCCAAAGTTAAAACCGCCGCATCATAATCTTTCTTTGTGAAAGTGTCAGGCAACATATTATAAAGGGTGTTCCTTCGTGCATAAACGCCTGTCTCTTGCGAAACGGTATTGAATCGTTTAGACTGATTTCCTGACAAATTCAGATAAATGAATACGGCATGATAAAGCAGGGTGTCGCAAATACTCATGGCTACGGAATAGTCAAACTCATGGCAAACCAATTGTACAGTCTCGTCAGAAGAAGATTTGTGAATCACATTATCCAAATGTCGGACAACGGTCAACACCATCATTATACGATAAGCAATCAGTCCCATCCGTCTGACTACTCCTTGCATCTTGTTATCCACTTCGTCACAACATTCCTCATTCACCCGACTGAGATATTCAATAAAGTGTTCCTGTAAATCAGAGGGAAGAGAAAAGGAATAATTACCCTGCCGTACAAAATTCTCATGTAAATGGCAGAATTTATCTCCCAACAGTTTGAACATGGCATTCTTGGATTGGGAAATGTCGCTTGTGGCAAACACATTTCTTATACCTCGTTTGAAGCGGATAATATAGAAACAAAAGCGACTCATCAATCCGTTCTCTGCATCAGGTATCAATCTTCTTACCTGTTCTGGAGTTCCAGCCAAAGCTACCGATACTCTCGGATTGGCTACTTCACAATACTCTCTATCCTTACGCCTACTCAAACTTACCAATTCATGATGGAATGCCTTTCGCAACACATCGGAGTAATTGCCGTAGTCCGATTTCAAAGTCTGACTTAACGTGTCGCCCTCCGATTCAAACAGCAGCCCGATTCCGTCATTATCTCCTAATATCTTCAAGAAAGAGCTTGCGCTACTATTGGCTGGAATCACGAGCATACGCATGGGCGGTTCAGTTGGCATAGCCATTCCATCGGTTTTCTTACCTTTAATATATGTGTTCATTGCTTCTTTATATTCCTGTTCCAATCGTTTGGAAAGTTCATGCAAATGGCGGTTGATGGGGGCTACCAATTCACGGCATAGAGTCAATGCTCCTTTTCCCATACCGGCATCCGCTACAACAAACAGATAGAGGTTGGGATAAACAATGCGTTCATCGTACACGCCACAAACATTATGAAAGCATACCGACAAACACACAATAGCCCCGATTAATATCGTATCACGGTCATCTACCGAAATGGAATTATTGACAACCTCATTTAGAAAAGGAGGAAGATGCTCAAACACACATTCAGGAAATGTAGGAAGTTCTTCTTCTGATTTTATCCATTTACCCGTTTTACCATTTTGGATATTTGGCAAAATGGATAAATGCTCTTTGAAGAACGGAGCCAATGAGATTCCAGCTTGATTTGCCAAATGGAAGAAAGAACGGATAGTAATGCCTTGCCCTTTGGAGTGCAGACAATGCGTGTATTGTTTATCCGTTTCTTCCTTTTGATAGGTAGGGTAAAACCTGCTGATGCGGTGGTAATACTCCCGCCCGTTCTCTCCCAATCCATCCACAAGCGCAAAGCCCAACTCCACCCAATCTTTATAATGAGGGGCTATATCAATGGCACACTGTTCTATCTCCCGAACAACACTTTCCACATCATCCTCCACCTTATTATATATAGGGGCAATACTTGGTGTATGTGCCTGTTGTATTTCAGAAGGGACATTCTCCCAATCTTGGGCGGAAAATATTTTCTTCGACATCATCTTTGTATTTAGGGTTAATATATGCTTGTGGGTCGTAGGGTAAGAAGCATGAACGAGCCACATCACTGCCGGACATATCCACCAATGGCAAACCTGTCGCTTTGATACAGTTGGTAACAGCCTTGAAGTACCGGGAATGTTCCCAGCCTTTCAAATCAACAGGTATTATCCACTTCAATCCATTACCGGATGGACTGACAAATAACAGTTCTGTATCAAAATACTCATGGTTAAGTAATTGTTGCTTTAACCTCCCTATGTTATCCACATGATCGAAATCCAAACACATCAATCCTGAGTGCATAATCAGTTCCTTTTCATTCCGTTTTCGGAATAATCCCGAAAAAGTACAATAGTCAAAATGGGTGGCTTTGTACCTTTTGGCTTCGGGAGAGGACTGCATCTGCCGCAGGTTCTCGGTTTGTGGTTGGGCATAATGTCCGATGACATAACGATACACATCCACAATACCTATAGCCCTCATCGGTTCGATGTTTTGAATGGGCTTGCGAAAGAATGAAAAGCAATAGTCGGTCGTTTCCATCATCTGATAATCTTTTTAGATTCGACAAATCGTCTGGCTTCTTCCATTAAGTCATCTTGGGTCTTGTGCGATTTGTTCTTCAGCCAATCGTCAATCTCTGATTGCAGGAAAGCCAAAGCCTTGTTTATTTTATGTACGGGAATCTGTTTGGTTGACACCCATCCATAAACCGTTTGTTTGGCAGGATGTGATGGCAGATAAGCACAAAGCTCATCTATATCCATCCACTTGGGTGAGTTACTTGCCTGTTTATGCTGCAAGGCATTCACTTTAGATTGCAGTACTTCTACGGACTCAATCAGGTAGGACAACGCATTCGGCATTTCCTCCAATGAATTTACTTTATAGGCCATTTTTTCTTCGTATTAAAATTTATGCCGCAAAAGTATAGGGATGCTTATAGGTGCTAAATAGGTGCTTGACCGCCACCAATCAACCGCTCATTTACCACTGACAGATTTAAGTTTCATTAATACGAAAATTTATTGGGCAACATAATAAATGGGGAATAAACGACTGTTTGGACTAACACATTCTTTACTGAACACCTCTATACTACAAAATACCCCTCAAAAAGTTGATGCTTCATGAGGGGTAAACGGTGGTAAGTATATGATTGGTATTACATAAGTCGTTGGTGCTCAATGGTGGATATAACCACCACAACCTATAAATCCAAATTTTCTATATGCAGTGTATTGGCGGCTTTCTCTTTTTGTTCGTTTACGATATGCGTATAAATCTGCGTGGTTTTGACGTTAGTATGTCCCATCAAAGACTTGATGGTGTATATGTCAACGCCATTTTCCAGCAACAGCGAAGCATAGCTATGCCGCCCACAATGGAAGGTGATGTGCTTCTTGATACCGGATGCTTCTATCCAGACTTTCAACGGGCGAGAAATCCAAGAGGCATCAGTCAATCCTTCAAAAACAAGTGCTTCATCATCGTCTGGACGTATGCCGCATAGTTGAAGTGCCTGTTGAATGACTGGCTTGTAATCGGGCCTTTTTGTCTTTTGCTGAATTACTACTGCTTGCCATGTACCTTTGCTTGTTTGCTGAATTTGTTTCCATTTCAAAGTTTGAATATCACTATGCCGCAATCCAGTGAGAATAGAGAACAAGAACGCACGTTTCAAAACATCATCCTTGCAAGGAGTATCAACCAACATTTGCACTTCATTCATGGTAAGCGCAACACGAGGCTTCTCTATGTTTGTTATTCCCTTTACTTTCGCGCTTATATCAACGGTCAGATATTCATCAATGAACGCCTGTTTCAGTCCGGCTTTAAGTATGGAAAAATAGGTTGATGCCGTGTTTTGTGAGATAGTACCTTTCTTATTCCCTCCCATTGGAGCACGGAGAAGGAACATCTTTATATCTTCAAGCAGTTTAACGGAAATCGCCTTGAATGGAATTGGTTGCCCTTGTGAATACATTTTCAATAATTCACCTACACGCCTCCAGTTGACTATAATCGAATCGGAACTATTGGGATGACGTGTGCTTATAATACGATTGAAATACTTGATAAAATCCTGTTCGCTCCGCTCATTCTGTGCAGCGATTTCGTTTTCCTTATCAGTGTATAGGATGGCACTATCGTATTCATGCTGCCGTAACTTCCGCACATTGTCGGCATAGATGCAAGCCTCTTGGTCTATCGTTGAACGGCATTGGATAATTCCATTCAAATCACGTTTAGGCTTATAGTTGAATGTTCCATCCGGCAAGATTCGTGCTATGGATGACTTATCCCAAATGGGTGTGGATATAGTTCTGTTGATAGATTCCACCACACGGCTTGCCCGTTTAGAACCTCGCTTATACACTGGGTATGACTCTATAATCAGATACCACTCTTCTTTATAATTCGACCTTCTGAGTTTGACGGTCACTTTGGTATTGGGTAATGCTTTCTTCATAACGACTTATACAATTTATCAATTTCAGATTTGGGAACATAAACATAGTTACCGATTTGGCGTGTAGGAATAGAATGACGGCGTATGTGCTTAAACACACTGCTGTCATTGATATGGAACTTCTTTGCGATCTCTCCGATGGTGTAACAATCTTTGGGTTCAAAGGACAATGCCTCCTTTTTTCTCTTTCTACTCCCTGCCTTTGTTTTGAAGTGTTCATCCATATACTGCCGACTAAGGCGTATCAGACGCTGACCAAAATTGTATGACGGTATCAAGCCTTGCCGTATCATACGATAAAGAACGTCTTTACTAATTCCGTAAATCAGCATAGCTTCCTTTACGGTTAGATACCCCTTACTGGATGGTATTCGTCTAATCAGTGCTTGGCGTATCGCTTCTTTCTCTTTTGCGATTTGTCTTTTCTTATACGCCCTCTTGGAACAAGCAGGGCAACAATACTTCGACACTAATGTCGGAGGAGTAAAGATTTTACCGCACTCCTCGCAACTTCTTTGAATAGTGTAATTTCCTCTTGGCATATTCTTCTCGTTTTAAATGGTTTATATCAATTTAAGTTGTACCTTATCGCCAAATAAGACGTGTCGCAAACATGTCGCAAATAAGAGATAAAAAAGCCCATAGAAAACACATAGCAACCATGAACCCCATAAATGCAAAAAGCGTGCAACTCATTGAGCTGCACGCTTTTGCTTATTGTTTATTATCTGTTCCCTTATCGGAATCATTTCACTTCCTCAAAATCTGCATCCTGAACATTGTCACCATGCTTGCTATTATCCTGACCAGCATTCTGACCTGCATCCATATCAGGACCAGCCTGTGCACCACCCTGAGCTCCGCCTTGAGCGTACATTTCAGCACTTGCAGTTTGGAAAACAGTATTGATTTCTGCCATAGCTGTATCAATAGCAGCTAAATCCTGAGACTTATGAGCATCTTTCAGTTTCTGCAAAGCAGCTTCAATCGGAGCTTTCTTATCAGCAGGCAACTTATCACCCAATTCCTTCAACTGATTTTCTGTCTGGAAAATCACGCTGTCAGCCTGATTCAGTTTATCGATCTTTTCACGTTCTTTCTTGTCTGCTTCTGCATTAGCTTCAGCTTCAGCCTTCATCTTTTCGATTTCTTCCTTGCTCAAACCGCTGGAAGCTTCGATACGGATTGCCTGTTCTTTACCTGTAGCCTTATCCTTAGCAGATACCTTCAAGATACCGTTTGCATCGATATCGAATGTAACCTCAATCTGAGGCACACCACGACGAGCCGGAGCGATACCTGACAAGTTGAACTGACCAATTGACTTATTCTGAGCAGCCATCGGACGTTCTCCCTGCAATACATGAATAGTCACTTCACTCTGATTATCGGCAGCAGTAGAGAAGGTCTCACTCTTACGAGCCGGAATTGTTGTATTAGCATCAATCAATTTCGTCATCACACCACCCAGTGTTTCAATACCCATTGACAACGGAGTAACATCCAACAATACCACACCTTTGATTTCGTCTGTCAAAACAGCACCCTGTACAGCAGCACCAACAGCTACTACTTCATCCGGGTTCACGCCTTTAGAAGGAGTCTTTCCGAAGAAATCTTCTACCAATTTCTGTACGGCAGGGATACGGGAAGAACCACCTACAAGGATTACTTCATCAATATCGGAGTTGCTCAAACCAGCGTCGCTCATTGCTTTCTTACATGGTTCCAGACAAGCCTGAATCAATCCGTGAGCCAATGATTCGAATTTTGCACGAGTCAAAGTCTTCACCAAGTGCTTGGGCACACCGTTTACCGGCATAATGTACGGCAAGTTGATTTCTGTGCTTGTTGAAGAAGAAAGTTCAATCTTAGCCTTTTCAGCAGCTTCTTTCAGACGTTGCAAAGCCATTGGATCCTGAGTCAAATCAGCACCTTCGTCGTTTTTGAATTCCTGTACCAGCCAGTTGATGATTACCTGGTCGAAGTCATCACCACCCAAGTGAGTATCACCGTTAGTAGAAAGAACTTCGAATACACCACCACCGAATTCGAGGATAGAGATATCAAAAGTACCACCACCAAGGTCGAATACAGCAATCTTCATATCTTTGTGAGCCTTGTCCAGACCGTATGCAAGAGCTGCAGCTGTCGGTTCGTTAACAATACGTTTTACTTCCAGACCTGCAATCTGTCCGGCTTCTTTAGTAGCCTGACGTTGAGAGTCGGAGAAATATGCAGGAACGGTGATAACAGCTTCTGTAACTTCTTGTCCCAGATAATCTTCAGCAGTCTTCTTCATCTTCTGAAGAATCATTGCAGATATTTCTTGCGGAGTGTACAGACGACCGTCAATATCTACACGCGGAGTGTTGTTGTCACCTTTCACTACTTTATAAGGAACACGTGTAACCTCTTTCTGCACCTGATCCCAGTTTTCACCCATAAAACGTTTGATAGAGAAGATCGTACGTGTCGGGTTAGTAATAGCCTGACGTTTAGCAGGATCACCTACTTTACGTTCGCCGCCATCTACAAATGCAACCACAGAAGGAGTTGTACGCTTACCTTCACTGTTTGCAATTACTACAGGTTCGTTGCCCTCAAATACGGCAACACAAGAGTTTGTTGTTCCTAAGTCAATACCAATAATTTTTCCCATGATCGTTATTCTTTTTATTTATTATTATTCAATTTCTTTTTGTCCGGTTGTTTTCTTTCTCTTTGTAAGGGCTTTCAAACGGACGCTGATTAAAAAACAAACCATGTGCCAAAAAGAAATCGGACGAATACGTGACATATTTTCTGCCAAAACGACAGTTTTAAATCGAAATGACTGCTGTCAAGTCACATAGAAGCCAGACAGCTATCGACTCATTAAACAAATGGAAACAGCTCTGGTTCAATAAAGCAAAAGAATAGATCATAAAGGAATAAAAAATATGCCTGTATCGTTATGTGCGACACAGGCATACCTATTTAATATAATACGTATATCTTACTTTTCAAGTACAATCACCAACGCATTATTTGCGTCATACAAACCGATTCCACCACCGGAAAGTTTATCGAACGACTTCACTTCATTCATTGCTTTCAGAATCTTACCTTCCACTTCCATATCAGGGCAAGCCATCATTGTGCTAGCCACCCCAGGGAAAGAGATTGATTTAGCATTAGTAGTGCTAGTTTCAAAACCACCATTAATCAAGTTACATCCGGCATTGCCATGAAGTGTTTTCTTTTTCACATCAAAAGCAATGAAAGGTTGCTTTTCCATTCCCGAAGTAATTGCTTCACCATTCACTTCCTTTATTTTCCATTCTCCGTTCAATACTGATAGTTTCACGTCAGCCTCCTTTTTTTCAAGAACTACAACCGGACGATTGGACTCATTGCAAAGAAACATTTTATCCTTACCGGCTTTCTTATAACCTTTCACCTGTGCAAGCGCACCTAACACATTTCTCTCGGTAGTCATGTCCGGACACATCATTCTGGTGCTAGCCATTCCCTTAAGCTCCATGCTGCCTGGCTTGGCATTCACGTCAAAGCTACCCATCATACGGTTACATCCGCTGTTACCGGATACTCTTCCGGTCGCTGTATCAAAAGTAATAAAGGGAAGGGTTCTGCTTTCGCCCGGAGTTACTTTCGAGCCGTTAACTTCTATAATATTCCACTCACCATTGATTGAAGCCAATGGGACTGCCTTCTCAACCGAACGGCATGAAAACATTGCAAGTACTGTGCTGGCAATGCAAATTGAAACGAATACTTTCTTCATTTTGTTATAACGTTTAAGTTAAAATCGGGGGCAAAGATATCAAAAAGATTGGGAAATACCATCTAATACGATATAAAATACATACATTTGCCATTATCTATAAAACAAACAATAAGATTACATAGTTCATCTAAAGTAAATAAATATGAGAACAATCGTCCTATTTCTAATCCTGTTTGGTTGTGGTTCCTCTCATATCACAGCGCAAAATGATTATCTTGTTACTACTATTTCCAATCAGGAAGGCCCTCTAAGTGAAGAAGAACAGTTCATAAAAGAGAACTTCCCACTGCAACTTTTATGTAAATGGACACCCGGAATGAAATTCATGTTTATTCCATCCGGACGTGACATGTTCCTCCCTACCCTTTTGGTGTATGAGACAGAAAAAGGGGCAGACAACAGCGTTCTGAAACACAAGATTCTTACTTTCGCCGGATATGAAGAAAAATCTCAAGAACTATCAAATGACATGAGCTATTCCACTCGACTCATCTTCGAATGTGACGGAGAAAAATATTATTATGAGATTAAAAATACACGTCCGGATGAAATTTGCGAAAAGAATCCCCGTGCCTATATCAACGGATTAGTTAATCTGAAAGACGTAGACACGGCAAAAGAATTGCTGACAGGCAGAAAGATATATGTTCAGTCCGATATGGCACGGGTGGACGACGCCAATAGTTACTCCGGATATCGGAAAGTGTCTATTCCGGTCAACACCGAAGCAACCATTACCGCCATAGGAGTTGGCAGTCAGTCATATCCCGTGAAAATCATATTTCAAGATTCGCAGGGACATTCCTATTATCTGGAAGTAGCTCTTTCCCGCACTAATTCCGGTATGGACGTGAGCGATTTCCAAGCTGAAAAGAAAATGAGATATTTTCCCAACGCCATCAGTTTCAGTAGCAAAAAGTCCGGAAATCTGGAAACCTTGAAAGACAAATATATTGATCTGACCGTCTATCCGAAACGGACATTGGCTGTAAAAAGAGTCTTCAGCCTTGAAAACAAGCAAATGGAAAACCGCATACATTTGCCTCGCTACACTGTTTTGAAAATAAAAGAAATAAAAATCTCCGGTCCGGGAAGTCTGGTTATCCTCTCACTGGAGGATTGGCATGGATCACTTTATGAAACAGAGGTTGATTTGAAATATGATGTTATCGTCAAAAACGAGAATTATATTGAAGACCTTTTCGGATTTGGAGACATCCATCAGAAGTATCCGGCTATCACAGATAAACATTGGGCAATCATCGCACGGGGTGATTTGGAAGAAGGTATGAACACCGACGAATGTCGTCTGTCAATAGGTGATCCTGTAGAAATACAGTTAAAAAAAGACAGTCGTTTCGAAACTTGGTTCTACAACGGAAAAACGCTGGAATTTGAGAGTGGCATCTTGCAACGTTTCAAATAAAAAGGAGTAGCGACGCGGTGATTATCTGAAAATAATCACGTATATTTGCCAAGCTAACAATTCTAAAATCTTAATTTTTGATTTATAATTTATTAATTAAAAGAAATGGGTAGAGTTCTTATTATCGGTGCAGGCGGTGTTGGTACTGTCGTAGCACACAAAGTGGCACAAAATGCCGATGTATTCACAGACATCATGATTGCCAGCCGTACAAAGGAGAAATGCGATAATATCGTCAAAGCTATAGGCAATCCCAATATAAAAACCGCCAAAGTGGATGCGGATAATGTAGATGAACTGGTAGCTTTATTCAATGACTTTAAGCCGGAAATGGTAATCAACGTTGCTCTTCCTTATCAGGATCTTACCATTATGGAAGCCTGTCTGAAGGCGGGTGTCAACTACCTGGATACAGCCAACTATGAGCCGAAAGATGAAGCTCATTTTGAATACAGCTGGCAATGGGCTTACCACGACCGTTTCAAGGAAGCAGGTCTGACTGCCATTCTTGGTTGCGGTTTTGATCCGGGAGTCAGTGGAATCTACACAGCCTATGCAGCCAAACATTATTTCGACGAAATCCAATATCTGGATATCGTAGACTGTAATGCAGGAAATCATCATAAAGCATTTGCCACCAACTTTAATCCGGAAATCAATATCCGCGAAATTACTCAGAACGGACGTTATTACGAGAATGGTCAATGGGTGACAACCGGTCCGCTGGAAATCCACAAAGATCTGACTTATCCTAATATTGGTCCACGTGATTCCTATCTTCTTTATCATGAAGAACTAGAATCGTTGGTCAAGCATTTCCCGACTATCAAGCGTGCCCGTTTCTGGATGACTTTCGGACAAGAATATCTGACTCACTTACGCGTGATTCAGAATATCGGCATGGCCCGTATCGATGAAGTTGATTATAACGGAACTAAAATCGTACCATTACAATTCTTGAAAGCAGTATTGCCTAACCCACAGGATTTAGGTGAGAACTATGAAGGTGAAACCTCTATCGGTTGCCGTATCCGTGGCATCAAAGACGGAAAAGAACGTACTTACTATGTCTACAACAACTGCAGCCATCAGGAAGCTTACAAGGAAACAGGTATGCAGGGAGTCAGCTACACCACCGGTGTTCCGGCTATGATCGGTGCCATGATGTTCTTCAAAGGCGAATGGCAACGTCCGGGTGTAAACAATGTAGAAGAATTTAATCCGGATCCGTTCATGGAACAGCTCAATAAGCAGGGACTGCCTTGGCATGAAGTGTTTGATAAAGACCTAGAACTATAATAGAACGAATCAGAATGAAGAATATAGGAGATAAAGCACCGGAAGTATTAGGCATCAATGAAAAAGGTGAAGAGATCCGACTGAGTGCTTATAAAGGAAAAAAGATAGTACTGTATTTCTATCCGAAAGACAGTACATCGGGGTGCACGGCACAGGCATGCAGTCTGCGTGACAACTATTCCGAACTGCGCAAAGCCGGTTACGAAGTAATCGGTGTCAGCGTAGACAGCGAGAAGTCGCACCAAAAATTCATCGATAAGAATAATCTTCCTTTTACACTGATAGCCGATACGGACAAAAAGTTGGTAGAAGAATTTGGTGTATGGGGAGAGAAAAAGTTGTATGGACGTGCCTATATGGGAACCTTCCGCACTACTTTCCTGATCAATGAAGAAGGAATCATAGAACGGATTATCACTCCCAAAGAAGTGAAAACCAAAGAGCATGCCTCACAGATTTTAAATCAATAAATCCATTAATTATAAGAATAAGGTATGGCAAAGAAAGACGAACTTAATTTTGAAACAGATAATAAAATGGCATCAAGCGAAAAACTGAAAGCCTTACAGGCTACCATGGAAAAGATAGAAAAGAACTTCGGTAAAGGTTCTATCATGAAAATGGGTGATGATAGTGTTGAACAAGTGGAAGTGATTCCTACCGGCTCCATTGCTTTAAACGTGGCACTTGGCGTAGGAGGATATCCTAGGGGAAGAATCATCGAAATCTATGGTCCGGAATCTTCCGGTAAAACGACTCTGGCTATTCACGCCATTGCCGAAGCACAAAAAGCCGGTGGTATCGCCGCTTTTATTGATGCCGAACATGCCTTCGACCGTTTTTATGCAGCGAAATTAGGCGTGGATGTAGACAATCTCTGGATTTCTCAACCGGACAACGGAGAGCAGGCCTTGGAAATAGCCGAACAGTTAATCCGTTCTTCCGCTATTGATATTATTGTTATTGACTCCGTAGCAGCATTAACTCCGAAAGCAGAAATTGAAGGCGACATGGGTGACAATAAGGTAGGTTTGCAGGCACGTCTGATGTCACAGGCTTTGCGTAAATTGACCGGTACAGTCAGCAAAACACGTACAACTTGTATCTTTATCAACCAGCTCCGTGAAAAGATTGGCGTCATGTTCGGTAATCCGGAAACAACGACAGGTGGTAACGCATTGAAGTTCTATGCTTCTGTACGTATAGATATCCGTGGCAGCCAGCCAATCAAAGACGGTGAAGAAGTTCTTGGTAAACTGACTAAGGTGAAAGTGGTGAAGAACAAAGTAGCACCTCCTTTCCGCAAAGCAGAATTTGATATCATGTTTGGTGAAGGTATTTCTCACTCCGGAGAAATCATCGATTTGGGCGCAGAACTGGGAATCATCAAAAAGAGCGGTTCATGGTATAGCTACAATGACACTAAACTGGGTCAAGGACGTGATGCAGCCAAGGTATGTATCAAAGATAATCCCGAACTTGCTGAAGAATTAGAAGGATTGATCTTCGAAGCCTTGAATAAAAAATAAGTTGTCTCAACCGATTCAACTATAAATAATATAAGCTGTCTCATTCGATGTTTTGAGACAGCTTATTTTTAGCTTAAACATAAGAAATGTCCCCCATCTGAATCCTCGCAGTACAATTCAGATGGGGGACATTTCTTTCACTTTTTACACGAAATAGATATAGGCTAATGTACTTAAACTTATGACCACCCATAACAAAACGCCTTGGATCAAAGGTTTGACACCGACAGATCTTAGAACATCCAAAGAAAGGGAAGCACCTATAAAAAACATGGTAATAGTCAATGTCTTGCGTGCAATTCCATTGATGGCGGCACCTAACTGCGGCACGCCATTCAGCAAATATGTATTCGCAATCATAGCTAGAATAAAGAAGAAAATAAACCAGGGAATACTTATCTTCTGACCTTTACTTTTAAATATAAAAGAAGTGGCGAATGCCATTGGTATGATCCAAAGAGCACGAGTCAACTTGATAGTTGTAGCAACCTTCAGTGCTTCTTCACCATAAGCAGCACCTGCTCCCACCACAGAACTGGTATCATGAATAGCAATGGCAGCCCATGTGCCAAACTGATGTTCGGTCATATCCAAAGCATGTCCGATAGCCGGAAAGATAAAAAGCGCAATAGCATTCAGAATAAAGATCGTTCCCAATGCCACAGACATTTCACTGTCTTTAGCTCTCAGCACCGGCCCTATTGCCGCAATAGCACTACCACCACAGATAGCAGTTCCCGAACTAATCAGATAGGAAGTATTTCTGTCTATCTTGAAGATTTTACGACCAATAAACCAGCCGATGAGCAACGTGCCTACCACAGAAATAACAGTAAACTCCATCCCTTCTTTACCGGATGCCAAAGCCGACTGAAGATTCATACCGAATCCCAATCCTACTACAGAATATTGCAGCAAATATTTAGATGTCTTTTTATTAAATTTGGGATGTGCCTGTCCGCAGGTTAATGCGAAAATAAGTCCGAGAAACAAAGCTACCGGAGGAGTCACCCATGCGGACCATGCTTGTAAACCAGGAATATAATCTAAAAATAAGAAAAAAGTTAAAGTAGAAAGTATTGCAACGTAAATTGTCTTGTTGTTGGTTTGCAACGTTTTTGTAGCGCTTGAAATCATTTTTTTATCTTTTTATAATTTTGCGGGTGCAAAGGTACGGCAAACAATCAAGACAACCCAATTGTTTCTAATTATGTATTATAACTTTTTGTTATAGCCACTTCTCTTATTGTTACATTATGCTCCTACGATGTCCTTTCCAAATGGTGATAATGCTAACGCAGCCAACTTAAAGTGCTGCAAACCAAAGGGTATCCCAATGATGGTGATACATAGGACAGCTCCAAAAACCAGATGTGACAAACAAATCCAAATACCACCCAAAAATATCCATAAAACATTCATCAGTATATAAAGGCATCCGCTTGAACGCCCACCACTCCTTACTTCTTTTCCAAAAGGCCACAAAGCAAGTCCTGCCAACTTCAATGTTTGCATACCGAAAGGTATACCTACAATTGTAAGCATCATCAATATACTTGAGATTAAATACTCCACTGCCGTAAAAATACCGCCAAGCAATAACCATAACAAATTCATTAAACAGCCCATAAGTATCAGTTCTAATATTTATTTAGTATTTTCTTTGTTGTCTCATCCAGCCTGCCTTGAAAATACAGATCAATTACCTTTTGAAATAAATCATCAGAAGCAACTTCATTAAAAAGTGTCATACACGACAGCACTTTCATTGCGTCCAATCCTCCGAATACATCTACCGCAGTCTTACCTTTCAGTTGCAAAAATACTGTTGTTATTTCACGGAGTCTCACTCCCAAAATGGGATGAGCAAGATATGCTTCGGCCTCCTCTTTACCACAAATTCCATAATACTGAGAATTATAGCTCATTCCCAGTCCTTTTAACTGAGGAAATATGTACCAAATCCAATGAGAATATTTTTTCCCATTTTTCACTTCTGCAAGTGCTTGGTTATAAACACCTTGCTGGGCATCTAGAAAACGCTGTAATTTATAATCTACCATATATATCTTCTCATACCACATTCTTGATGTATACAAAGATATGTGTATTTTGCATATAATTGATAGATTATTCTAAAAAAGAACACGAATCAATCCTTTAGCAATCTAAAGATATCTTTGGATTACTAAAGGATTAATGGAAGAAATGTAATTCTGAAATAAAAATTACTCTTTAACAGGTCTAATTGCCATTTTAATCATACTTGCATTCCAACTAGCATTATAATAATAACTTGTAGAATTATAATAGAAAACATAGCCAAAACGTCCATAAGTATCACCGTAAGATTCTCCAACCCAATAATAACCACTATTCTCGTCCACTAGCTGTGTAGCTCCTGCCGGTCCACTTGCCGGAAGCATATAACCCGTAGAGGGTAAAAAGATGCTATTTCCGTTACTACCTGTTACTTTCATACCACTGACTCCGTTTATTGTTGCTCTTGTCCATGTACATTTCTTAATCAAATCTATTTGCTCAGCCTTATTGGGCAATCTCCATGAGCCTCCCCACATTGCACGTGCTATGTCATATTTGCTTCCACAGATATTATCAATATTAGGAGCCTGATAATCAGGCATAACTCCTACATTATCAACATCTCCCCATAGAAAATAGCCACCTTTCTCCGAAGATGTTATTGCTCCCAAATTAAATGAAGCCCACCTCACACTAAGTCCTAAATTTACAGCTTTATAAAGTGATTGTTCTCCCAAAGGAATAACTATTTCTGTTCCATCTTTGAGTATTAATCTGAGTTCATCTTCCGTTGCCTCTACAGATTCAAAAAATGAATCACCATCCATTCCAGAAGCTTTAACTGCCTTCCCGTATTCGTCAAGCAATTTGGAATAAGTATAACCTTTATCATAGCTTATGATCCAATATCCATCAGAGTCTACTTTCAATAGTGGCGTGATAGCATCCGTTCCTGATGCAGGAATCTTGTTTCCATCACTATCATTAAGCCATGTTGTTTCACCATTAATAGTTTGTACCCAATAGTATCTACCGTTATAATAACGGACATTGATTACGGGAGCATCTTTTCCATTAATCCCATCTTTTCCATCTGGAACCGTGATATGCGAACCATCTGAAAATGTGAGTGTATAGCCATCTCCCAATGTAGTAACATTGGTTAGATATAACCTATTTTGAAGTGCCCCTACTAAAGCACTAATCGATGTGATATCATTATTCAATGCTTTCAATTGGTTCTCAATAGAGGTCACTCTGTCATCTAAAGAATTAACTCTATCCCATAATTCGCTGTCATCGTATTCGTTACACGCAGTTGTGCACATTAATAACAGCACAAACTGATAAATAAATCTAAATGTTTTCATTTTTTTATTTTTAATCCAAACTTAGAATCGAAGATTTCGACTATCTGATTTTTATGAGTATATTTTATCTATTATCCAAATACTTATTTGCCGTTTTAGTCTATTGTGCAGCAATACTTACCTTAAAATATCCATCAGGGAAATTCTGTATGTAATCCCCACTAAAGTAGAACTGCACATATGCTACATCTCCTGAGCCAACATATCTCAACATAGGATCATAAATTTGACCAGTTCCTGTAAGTGATAATGTTCCACTACCGGTAAGCTTATAATTTGAATCATACACCTCATAACGCAATCGCTTGCTATAGTTTACATCATTAAAACTACCAAGATACTCTAAATTTATATGCATATAGGTGGATTTCCTATTGAACTTGAACACATCCACATCTCTAGTAGAAGACAATGAGAATTTCATTGACTGCCCATCCTTGATGGTGTTTGCGTTAGAGAAATTATTGTTATACTCACTCTCTATATATTCTGGTATTACATTTACATAGACTCTCTCATTTCCGCTACTTAAACGTGTTATGTATCCTGTTGGTTTAATTCCAACTATACCTATTTTCAATCCTGTAGCAGTCCCATCTGCATCAATAGAAATTACTGATGGTTCAGAAACAACATTTACAGGTTCATAGAATACAAAATCACTCAGATTGCCAAAAATATTCAACACAGAACTACCTTGCTTAGAAGTATAGCTGATTTTCTGAGATTCTCCTACGGCCAAAGTTAACATAGGATAAATAGAGTAAGTCTCACCTGTATTACTCCAAGAGAAATCAGATATTCGAGAATGAACAGTATATTCTTTAGATACTCCACTATTTTTATCTTTAACAACAACATTTGCTTCTCCATAACCTACAATTTTAACAGTTGCATTGCCACCACTACCACTGACTGTCAAGACTCTGATATCAGAAGAACTCCATTCATAATCCGTTACAGCATCACTTGGTTTACAAGTGACAAAAAAGTTATAACTATCACCTACATAAGCATATAATGTTCCATTGAACAGTATATCAAGAGCAGTAACTTTCACTACCGTTGCCTGTATGACGGTTACTGTTTCCGTCTTCTTTCCATCCGAAGAAGTAAAAGTTATCTTGCCAGTACGGCTCTTACCTGTCGTATTGGACATTATATTAAATTTCTTCATACTGTTTGATATAGAGCGTGTAGGTATTTCTGTAATCCAATCATTAGAAATTGACACACCATAGTCGATATTACTCTTCAGTTGAACGTTAATGCTTGTAGTATTCCCATCAATATTATAAGAAGACTGAGTAAGTACAAGAATTGCGCCACCACTCTGATAAACCTTCAGAGTATCACTGATGTCGTTGTATTTGAAATAGATTTCACCTTCACGCTTATCATATTCATCACTGCTTGCTACAGAAAATGCAGATGTTGTTTTTGATAATCCACGATGAACATTAACTGAAGAGTTAGCCCTACTAATCCAGCTGTTGCATGAAGGAGGAATTTCAATAGAGTACTCAACATTACTATTAACATCAACAAAAAATGTTCCACCATTTTGGGGGACTTCAACCTTGTTGTTTGAAAGCAGTATAGCATCCTTCTGATTTTGCTTAATGGAAACACTTTCTTTCTTGTTTCCGTTGGCATCTTTGAATACTATAACAGCCTCACGGTCAGCATATGTGTTATTTGCACTTATCTCATAGACAAGAGTATGGCTTGAAACTGCACGAGATAAATTTGCAGATTGAATCCAATCAACATTAGGCATATCTATTTCATATTCAAAGTTGCTGCTGATGTCAATTGATGCCCGTCCACCATCACAGCCAAAAGTATATTCATTTTGAGAAAGAATAAGAATAGCAGAACCCGTCTGATACACCTTTACTGTTTCATCCGATTCGCCGGAAGTGATAATGATTTCTCCTTCACGTTTATCATATTCTTCACTTGGGGATATTGCAAAAGAATAAAAGCTAGTAGACAAGCCACGTGTACGTTCAGAAATAACTGGTTCAATCCAAGTCCTGCTATTTTCAGCAACAGTCACATTATAATCAATATTTGACTTTACCTGTAAATTAATAATTCCCCCATCTTTATCAACCTCAAATCGATTCGATGTCAATGTTAAAGCATCTTTTTGTTTCTGATTGATCATGATGCTTTTAGTTAATTCATCAACACTGAGCTTTAAAACAACATTCCTGTCATCATATCCAGTATTACTAGCCACCACAATAGTTAATGTGACATTTCCAGCTTTACCACTCGAAGGAGACACTGTACACCAATTATCCCCATTCTGCGTCTCGGCAAGGGAAACTGACCAGTCCTTGTTAGTGGAAAAAGAAATTGTAGCCCGTTCACCTTCTGATGAGACATTGATTCCTTGACTAAAAATTGTCTCACATTCAGATGTAGGTACGATTTCTGTTTCTACTCTAACTTCATTCTTTTCGTTCTCTTCACCGCATGAAAACAAAAAGACAAGACATAAACACATTAATAATAATGTTATTCGACTAATTTTAAATTTACGGTTCATATTATATTACTTTAAAATAAACTCTGCTGATGAGATTCCATATCTTTCTCCAGTTTCTGATAATAAATCTCATTAATAGAATCAAATCCTAAACGCAATCCAACTAAGTATACTGCTAGTTTGTACTCCTTTTCATATAGCCTCTTAAAACTATTTCTACAATAATCTTTCATTAATGATTGATAATTTGGCAATGAAAACAAATTTAATAAGTAAAAATAAATAGGTATCAAAATATATTGTCGTATACCTTTCCGTGTACATTTCTCAATATATCTCTCTGCACATTTATTGTTCTTTAATTCACATACTATATATTCAAAATCATATCTACTCTGTCGATCAATTAGATTCAAAACTTTTAAAATCTCTGTTTTCGGCATAGTAAGATATTCTTTTTTAAAAGTATAGTTAACAAAAACATGAACCGAATCATAAAAATATCCTAGGCAATTACTGGGATATGGCTCGTGACGTTCATACATTAATAAATATTGCCAAATTGAGCTATTCTCATCCAAATTTTCTTTTTGAAATCGATAATTTGTGACCTTAATAATCAAATCCTCATCATCTAAATCCTTTAAAGGTTTTTCTACTTTAATACCCAAAATCTCTAAACAAGCAGATGCACCTTTGCACATATTTTCACTAAATAAAGACTGAGAGAAATCATCTACATAAGTCCCCCACAATGGTTCTACAAACTTTATCATTTTATTAAAGCTCATTTCCATATCTTTTTTAGCAACTAAATCTAATGGAATAATCGATTGTACTTCTTTATATTCAATATTATTCTTGCAATCTCTTTTAAGCCATTTCCTCTCACGAAGAAATTTAATAAAAACATATTCACTTGTATAATCAAAAGGAGATACATTCTTCAACAGCTCCCTTATATATTCTTCCGGTACACTATCATTGCCGGATATAGTTTTCACGTGAATAGTGCATAACACAATATATCCTTTCTTAAACAGAATATTTAAATCATTACGATGTATAATGCCCAAGTATTCATATCTCATTTTAGCCATAATCAAAAATCTATATTTATATCATCCGACAAATTGGGATGCAATTCATTACTTATCGAAATATTTGCACATATAGTGCTATCTGAACTAAATAAAGAAACATAACTTAAAGGCATGCCTGTATAAGTGATGTATAGATTATTTCTGCTCCGGCTCATTGCAACCATAAACAATTTCTGAGTAATATTACTATCTCCAGGAATATATAAGTCTGTATTTGCAAATGGAATAAAAACATTATCAAAATCCAATCCTTTTACACCATGATAAGTCATAATAACAATACGTTTATCGTTTTCCGCAGCTAATAACGATCCATAACTATTTACAACGCATTCTATAGGAACTTGATTTTCCTTTAGATGATCATTAAGCCGTTTAAAATAAGGTTCATAATATTGATCAATCCATTTTTCCCATACAGGTTTATGTTCTAACTGCAAAACGGTATCACAAAATTCCAATACTTTATCTTTAGTAGGAAATAATATTGCACAACTCTGATTACGATTAACAAACTTACGTGCCTCCCTCATTATATATTCGACTTCTTGATCCACAAATTCTGCTTTGCATAAGCGTATTTGCGTATCTCTTTTAAGCATATACCTCTTTGCACTAAAAATATTCATCGATGGTATCATTTTCTGAATTGCAGTGATTATAGAACGAGTTAACCTATATACGTATAAAAGTCCCCAATCTTCAGAATCAATTAATTGAGTAATTTTCTCAGGAATAACTACAGCTTCTTGATATTGAGGGTCCTTTGAATAAATAGATTGGTTACTATCTCCCGCTACAATCAGCATATACCTTGTCTGATCTTTCATCTTTATCAAAATACGAGATGTTAAATCTTGAACCTCATCACAAAAAATATAATCATATTTTCTCTTTGTTTTTAAGAATTCATACATCGTGACAATTTTCACATTTGTTATATTCAACTCTGCAAGTTCAGCTTTGCAAAGTTCTATCAACGAATGAGTAAACACCACTAATAATATTTTTGCATTTTGAGTAGCCTCATTATTCAATAAGTATTTAATGGCATATACAAGCAACACCGATTTTCCGCTTCCCGGAAACCCTTTTATCCAAATATTCTGACCAACATAATGATTATCTTTCAGTTTCTTTAGAAAATCCTTTTGTTGAGTATCCAAACTTTCTTCTGTAGGTATTCTAGTACTCATAATTAGTCTCCTTTCACCGCTACTGTATTATTAGAATTATAAAAATCATCCAATGATATCCTTTTTGCCTTTTTTCTGACCTCTTCAGCAAAAATAGACTCACCTAATTCCTCTGCAGCACTTGGTAACCAAGTATAATCTACATCACTGAGGGTACCATTATCATATTGAGCCTTCCATATATTATAAGCTTTCTTTATCTTTTCTACTCCTTCTATTTTCTTTCCTTCTTTTTTTTCATACTTTCCAAGTTCAAATAAAGGATGTGGCTTATTCGGGCACATTGCTAAAGATTCGTGAATATATTTTAAGAACATTGAAGTATCAATATTTTTATAGCGATAACCCAAATTAAAAGCAGAAACCGCATCCTTACTATATTCATAAGCTTTTTCTCCGTAACGTAGTGCTTTCCTATTATTTCCTGCAGAAGAAAAGCAGCATCCTAATTTATTATAACTAATAGTACCAGGATATAATTCATTACATTCCTCATAAGTTTCAGCTGCCTTCAAATTTAGAGTTGCGTTTTCGTAAGCTTTTGCCAATTCCAACAAACATTCTTTTGATGGTACTCCTCTATTATTAGCTGTTGTATTATAAGCTTTTTTCTCTGCTCTCAATGCTATCCTCTCCTGTGAAGTTAACTCTTTATTTGCAAAAGGATTAATTGCACTTACTAAACAAGTTTCACTTCCAACCTTGGCATTAATTGTCAGTAATTTATCTGCAGTTAATTCTAATTGCAGCTTAATAGGCGTATCCAAAGAAAATCCATTTTGTTCATTTGAAGTTATAACCAAATTAGTCAATATTTTATTCTCATTACTGATACAAATAGGGAATTCTACAGTTTTTTGGCCTTCTTTTACAATAGCAAGATTATCTATTTCAATAGTATCCGTCGGCATGACAGTTCCGGCAGGAACCAAAGTCATTAGCTGATCATTCTTAGTAATTATACATATTGGTTCACTGGTTATTGGCTGTACTATATTCTGTCCAAAAGAGTTATAGATGAACGAATGAATTGATGCACCTTTAGACACACAAGTCTGAAGATCAGGAAATAACAATAATTTGGAATATGGCAACCATGATTTCAGAGCGGCTTGTACATAAGGATTAAGACTACTCCCACCCACCAATAAAACATAATCAACATCATCTACTTCTAATCTAGCCTTACGAATAGAAGTTTTTACACAATCATAAATACTATTATATATTTGTTTTTCTTTTTGAATAACATCGCTTTTCTTCCTTGTGAAAACTTTCATAAGTTCTGCGAATTGGATAGATGTTAAAAAAATCTCATCCATGTACAATACCCCTTTGGATGTATTAATTCGAATATCCTTTACAGAAACTTTATATTCTTGTTCAAGACCTGACAAATCGAAACTATCCCTCATTAGACTTATGGCTTTACATATCCTTATTTTTAAGTTTTCCGCAGTAGTCAAAAGAGCATTTATGATTTTTTTCTTCTCAGACATAATAAAGATATCCATATCTAAATGGTTGTGAGACAAAAGTTCAGGGTACAATATCTCATAAGCAATGTATCTATCAATATCATTTCCTCCCAATTTTTCAAATTTAGATATTGACAAATTTTTAGAATATACTCCCTTATAATCTACACCTATTTCTAATATTGAAATATCACATGTCCCAGCTCCGAAATCAAAAACTAACATTTTAGGATTAATATCTTTAGGAATTACCACTGCTTCATTATTCATCTCCGATTCATGAATATAGTTTAAAAAAGCTGCGTTAGGCTCATCAATCAAGGACTGTTTGCTAACATCCATTTGATTGCTTATTAAAGCATCAACCAAATCGCGTCGTTGATTCGCCTCGAACGAAGCAGGAATACTTACTGCATATTTAATATTCTGACATAGTCCTTTTTGTTCGACATAGGATTCTATCTCTTTCTTTAAGAATCTGAAAAATAAAATAGTAGCATCCTTTGCATTTTGGATTCGGACAGATTTATCTTTACCCAAAATACTATTACAATATTTTGCACCTAAATCTTCTCCTAACTCCATCTTAAAAGAGTACCAGACATCCTTGTTTTTTTCTAATTCATACTTTAAGTTTGCAGCTCCCTCTCCGACAAGTACCCGATTATGATAAAGAGCTATAACTGTAGGCACTTTTTCTCCAGTAAAGTCCGCACCATCACTTTGCTTCTGTCGTAGATTCATTACTTCAGTTACAACTATTCTCTTTTCATTATCAAAATATGAATAAGAAACTACTGTAGTTGATGTTCCAAAATCAATTCCCACGTAAGTAGCTTGTTCCTTATGAATTGTGCTCAAATCCGCAGTTACAAGATTCTCCACTGTCAATAAAATAGGCATAATCTCTAAATGTTAAAATAACAACGTTTTTGTGTGTGTTTAGAAATTAGTGAATAATTATATATTCATATTAAAAGTAATAATGTTTATCAGTATTAGTCTATTATACTCCAATCTATCTTTATATATATTTTACCAAACCATTCATTAGAAAAATTAAATGAAAGATACTTCTAAAGAAAAGTAATAAAACATATTGCATATATACTTTTTTAGTATTACTAATATGTTGTTTATAATCTTCTCTAATATTAGAGTTACTGAAGCAGGATTGCTGATATACAAATAACACGCACAAGGAATTTCCTAAAATCTACGATTACACTTTCCATAATTTACTCAAAATAACCAGCAGATTCCCGAACCGAACGGTTCATTAATTAGATAAGTAATACTATAAAAGAAAAAGCGCGGGAATCTGTACCTGTTACTCGTCCCGCTGTTTGAGGCCTTCGAACTGCCCGTAGTAGTCTGAACGAGCAACGCAGAAGCCCACGCCGATATGTATAACAATCCACGTATACTTTTATTTCAAAGTACACTCAAGGGTATAAACATATCCCGTAGACATCTACTGTTGCTTTGTTTTGACTACTGCTTAAAGTGTTCGAAGTTTCAAACAGCCAAAGACAAAACGTCAAGTAAACGTCTTTCTTTATATAATATATCTCCCACACCACCCTAACCTCACGAATTGAGGTATCGGCGTGAGAGACAATGCAAAACTATAAAAATAAAATTAAATATCCTACTTCATGCCATTCTTTTTCCAAAAACACACATATCTTGGGCAAAAGCAATCCAAACTCATTTAAATATTACCTCCTATTACTTATTCCCCAATCTATTAACAAATAAATTATTCTTTATTAGTAGTAAACTTGCTTTTATCAAGAAGATAAGTTACCTTTGTTTAATAGTAAACTATAAATGCAAATTCCAATTATACAAATGCAAGTTGCAACTTTAAAAACGCAACTTGCATTTATAAAAACAAAAGCATCAATTATAGTTTATAATTAACCAATAAGAACTTTAGTATTGGAAGAAAGGAACTTTACCTCTAATACCAAAGAATTTATCTATTAATACTTTAGAACCAAGACAGTATGGCACGATACATTATGGAAGAGATGCCCGACATTCAGAAAACGGGCAAAAGAATTACTTATCCCAAGTTTGCACGGATAGACAATGCAAGCATTAAGGAACTGGCGCAACGAGTAGGAGACGTCAGCGGCTTCAGTGCCGGAGACATAGAAGGCGTATTGCTCCAGACCGCCATAGAAATGGCGCATCTGATGGCGGAAGGACGCTCTGTGAAAATAGACGGAATAGGGACTTTTACCCCCTCACTCGCCCTATGCAGAGACAAAGAACGAGAAGAGGCGGAAGAAGGCGCCAAACACCGAAACGCACAAAGCATCTGTGTAGGAGGAGTGAATTTTCGGGCAGACAGAACGATGATCAGAAACATTAATGAAAGATGCCGGCTGGAAAGAGCTCCATGGAAACCACAACGCTCCTCTAAAAAGTTCACACCGGAGCAACGGCTGACATTAGCCCTGAAATTTCTCGACGAACACGCTTTCCTGACTGTACGGAATTACCAAAGACTAACCGGACTGCTTCAGACAGCTGCTACTAAAGAGCTGAAACAATGGGCTGATCTTCCGGAATCCGGTATTGATATTGCAGGAAGAGGTTCGCACAGAGTCTATGTAAAGAAGAAAGTTGCCACTGAATAAAAAATAATATATGATGAGAGATACCCTGAAAATAGATGAGAGATAACTAAAAATGAATGAGAGATAACTGTTTTTAGGCGTATTTTCACTATAAAATGATGAGAGATAGGTTCTTGCAGAAGTATCTCTCATTCGATAAGAATCTTATTATCTGATATTTAAGAAAAAACAATGAGAGCAATGAGAGATAAAATCTTTTTTTCTTTTTCTGTAGAAGGTAAGATTCGAATGAAAAAGCAGCGATTATGACCGAATTGGAAAATAAACGCACAAAAATGGAATAATCATCTTAAAAGAACTATCTTTGATATTTGATTGTTTGAGGAGCTAGAATCTGAAAAACAAAAAGAAGCAAACTTTATAGTTATGGAAACAGTGAAACAAATACCATATGGCATGTCCAACTTTGAGGACGTAATCATGCAAAACCGCTATTACGTGGATAAAACAATGTATATTCCCTTATTGGAAGATCAAGCCAACTACCTGATATTCATTCGTCCTCGACGTTTCGGCAAGAGTCTGCTGCTTAGTATGCTCCGGTCATACTATGACCTTTCACAAAAAGATAAGTTCCAGCAACTATTCGGCAATCTCTGGATCGGTCAGCATACAACTCCGCTTCAAGGCAAATACCAAATACTTTATCTTGACTTTTCCAAAATCGGTGGCAGTATTGATGAACTGCCACAAAGATTCGATTCTTACAGCGCTGTGCAGCTAGACGGTTTTCTCAACCGATATCGTGAATATTACACAGATGAATTCATAGAACGTTTCAGTGCTGCGGATAAAGGAATTGATAAACTTCACATCCTTGATGACGAAGCCAGGAGATTAGGTTATCCCCTATATCTTATTATAGATGAATACGATAACTTCACCAATGTCGTCCTCAACGAAAAAGGCAACGAAATATATCGTGCCATCACCCACGCAAGCGGCTTCTACCGTGATGCCTTCAAAAACTATAAAGGAATGTTCGACCGTATCTTTATGATCGGTGTCAGTCCCGTAACGCTAGACGACTTGTCGAGCGGTTATAATATCGGTTGGAACATCAGTACCAGTCCGGTATTTAACCAGATGCTGGGATTTTCTGAAAAAGATGTGCGCACTATGTTCCAATATTACAAGGAAACAGGGCAACTGCATGGAGATATTGAAGAGATGATTCTGGAAATGAAGCCGTGGTATGACAATTATTGTTTTGCACGTCAAAGCCTGAGTTCTGATCCCAAAATGTTCAACTGCGATATGGTACTTTACTACCTTCGGAATCGGATTCAGTTGGGAGCATCTCCCGAACAGATGATTGACCCTAATACCCGAACGGATTATAACAAGATGAAAAAACTCATCCAACTGGATCGTCTTGACGGTAATCGCAAAGGCGTTATCAAACGCATTGCCGAAGAAGGAAAAATCATCACTAACCTATTCCAGTCTTTTTCCGCAGACCAGATTACGAATCCGGAAATATTTCCCAGCCTGCTTTTTTACTATGGCATGCTGACTATCATCGGAACACGTGGAAATCTGACTATCTTAGGAATCCCTAATACAAATGTCCGAAAACAATATTATGAATATATCTTGGAAGAATATCAAAACCACCACTATATCAATCTGATAGATATAGAGATACTCTTCAATAACATGGCTTTTGACGGTGAATGGCGACCTGCATTGGAATTTATAGCCAAAGCTTATAAAGAGAATTCTTCCGTGCGCAGCAGCATTGAAGGAGAACGCAATATTCAAGGATTCTTCACTGCCTATCTTAGCGTCAATGCATATTACTTGACGACACCTGAGGTAGAGTTGAACCATGGCTTTTGCGACATGTTTCTCATGCCTGACCTGCAACGCTATGCAGAAATTGCACACAGCTATATAGTAGAACTAAAATATCTGCCTAAAGAAAAGTTTGATGCCCAGTCTGCCGAACAATGGGAAGAAGCGGTGGCTCAAATTCATGGTTATGCCGCAAGTCCGAAAGTCCGTCTATTATGCCAAGGCACGCAACTTCACTGCATCGTAATACAGTTCTGCGGTTGGGAGATGGTTCGTATGGAAGAAGTCTGACCTACAAGTTCTTGCTATGATGCCCCGCAAAGCGCATAAAAACTTGAGATAATCCTCCCTCCTGCCCTTGTAGCTGCACAAAATTAAATTCGCGCAACATTGGCATCCCTTTTATCTCAACTACCCGTAAAGTGCCGGCCACAAGTTCTTTATGCACCGACCGGATAGAAACAATTCCCATACAATCAGTATGTTCCAAAAAGAGCTTGATACTCTCCGTACCACCAAGATACATCAGAACATTCAAAGAAGACAGCTTCAGATTGTGTTGCGACAGGGCTCGTTCAAATACATCCAACGTCCCCGAACCTCTTTCACGCAAAACCAAAGGGATATTCGGCAATTCTGCAGGTGTTATCTCCTCCTGAATATTTAGTTTACTGTTCACATGCACTACCGCAACAAGTTCATCTTGCAAAAACAAAGTATATTTCAGATTAGGTAAACGAAAAATACCTTCCACCAATCCCAATTCAATCCGGTGTTCTTGCAAAGCGACCTCCACTCCCCGAGAGTTTCCATTAAGGACGGAAAGATTGACTTGTGGAAACTTCGCAATAAAATGAGCCAATAAAGGGGGCAGAACATATTGAGCAATCGTCGTGCTAGCTCCCAGTTTCAACTCTCCAATATACTCGTTATGCAACAAATGCATTTCATATTCAAGCCGCTTGTAATCATCTAAAATCTTTTCGCTATGCTTCAGTAGTAATTCACCGGCAACAGTCAATGAGATTTTACTCCCCTGACGTTCGAACAAACGAGCCTGATAATAAGTCTCCAATTCCTGAATATGCTTAGTGATAGCAGGCTGGCTGACAAACAATTCTTGCGAAGCCTTTGTGAAACTCAGATTCTTCGCTACGCTCTGAAATACTTTTAAACGAAAATCGGACACCTTTTTATTTAAGTTATTTGAGGATTAAAATTAAAGATCAGGAATTAAACACAAAGACTATAGTTCTTCAGCTTTGATTCCTAATGCTTGCATAATAGGGAATGCCAACATATCCCACTTATATTCTACCTGCACTTCAGGCTCATTCATACGAAACTGGATAATCTCCTTGCCTTTCACTTCATGCAACGCATCGAATACTTTCTTTCCATATTCTTCATTGAAAGAAACGACAATCATCCTTTTCACATCAGCCGAATCAGCAACGATAGACAATAAATCCAAAAACAAATCTTCGCGTGAAACCATCCCTTCCGAAGGAACACTTGCAAACGAATATTCACCATAAGGACTCTGAAAAGCGACTCCATTCAACTCCTTCACCAAATCGGAAGGATGGCAATGTACAAGCTGATCGGACTCCTTATCGTAAACAAAAAGAAATTGTACTTCATTTTTCCCTTCCGTGATTCCGGCATCCAAAGTCAGATAAGTGGTCAACATAGAAAGGTCGATATCCTGTAAAGAACGTCGCAAAGTCTCTTCAAAGTAACCTTTCATATCTGTAATTACAAAATTCAAGAAAGCAGCATCAATCAACACTACTGTTTCAGACAGTTTTATTTGAGGTTTATCATTCATACCTTATTTATAATATGATTACAGCGGATAAAGATACTACAATACTTTTATTTATTCACTTCATTTCGCGGCAAATTCGTCAGTATCATTCAGATGAAAAAGGTCATTTTGTCTTCTAACTCCTTTATAATCATGTTATTTTGTCATATTTTTCTACTTGGCAAATCTTTTGAGCCCCTTCAAGTGTTATTAAAATCATGAAAAAAGAAAGGAGAACAACCATATGAACTTTAACAATTTTACCATCAAATCTCAAGAAGCGGTACAGGAGGCCGTAAATCTCGTACAAAGTCGGGGACAACAGGCGATTGAACCTGCTCATATCCTACATGGAGTAATGAAGGTAGGCGAAAATGTGACTAACTTCATCTTTCAAAAATTAGGAATGAACGGGCAACAGGTAGCTCTAGTCGTTGACAAACAGATCGAATCTCTGCCTAAAGTATCCGGAGGAGAACCTTACCTAAGCAGAGAATCTAATGAAGTATTGCAGAAGGCAACCCAGTATTCTAAAGAAATGGGAGATGAATTTGTTTCATTAGAACATATTCTACTGGCTTTGCTAACTGTGAAAAGTACCGTATCCACCATCTTGAAAGATGCCGGAATGACGGAAAAAGAATTGCGTAACGCTATCAATGAACTCAGAAAAGGAGAAAAAGTTACTTCTCAATCCAGTGAAGACAACTATCAGTCATTGGAGAAATACGCTATCAATCTGAACGAAGCCGCCCGCAGCGGCAAACTGGACCCTGTAATCGGACGTGACGAAGAAATCCGACGGGTACTGCAAATATTAAGCCGCCGAACCAAGAACAATCCGATCTTGATTGGTGAACCGGGTACAGGTAAGACAGCTATCGTAGAAGGATTGGCGCATCGTATCCTCCGGGGAGACGTACCCGAAAACCTGAAAAACAAACAGGTCTACTCTCTCGATATGGGAGCATTGGTTGCAGGAGCAAAATATAAAGGAGAATTCGAAGAGCGACTAAAATCAGTAGTCAATGAGGTTAAGAAATCAGAAGGTGATATAATCTTGTTTATTGATGAGATTCATACACTGGTAGGCGCCGGCAAAGGCGAAGGAGCAATGGATGCTGCAAATATTCTGAAACCGGCATTGGCACGTGGAGAACTACGTTCGATCGGTGCAACCACTCTCGACGAATATCAGAAGTATTTCGAGAAAGATAAAGCATTGGAACGTCGTTTCCAGATTGTACAGGTAGATGAACCGGATACTCTGAGTACCATTTCCATCCTTCGTGGATTGAAAGAACGCTACGAGAACCATCATCATGTACGTATCAAAGACGATGCCATCATAGCAGCTGTAGAACTGAGCAGCCGTTACATCACTGACCGTTTCTTGCCGGACAAAGCAATCGACCTGATGGATGAAGCAGCAGCCAAACTACGTATGGAAGTAGATTCCGTTCCAGAAGAATTGGATGAAATCTCACGTAAGATCAAACAGTTAGAAATCGAACGTGAAGCCATTAAGCGTGAAAATGATAAGCCGAAACTGGAAATTATCGGCAAAGAACTGGCCGAACTAAAAGAAGTTGAGAAGTCCTTCAAAGCTAAATGGCAAAGTGAAAAAACGCTGATGGATAAAATCCAGCAAAACAAAGTGGAAATAGAGAATCTGAAGTTCGAGGCAGAGAAAGCGGAACGTGAAGGAGACTATGGAAAAGTTGCCGAAATCCGTTACGGAAAGCTCCAGGCTTTGGACAAAGAGATAGAAGATACGCAGGAGAAACTTCGTGGTATGCAAGGTGATAAAGCCATGATCAAAGAAGAAGTGGATGCTGAAGACATCGCTGACGTTGTTTCACGCTGGACGGGCATCCCTGTCAGCAAAATGATGCAAAGTGAGAAAGATAAATTATTGCATTTGGAAGACGAACTCCATCAACGAGTGATTGGACAGGACGAAGCAATTGAAGCGGTTGCAGATGCCGTACGTCGTAGCCGTGCCGGATTACAGGATCCCAAACGCCCGATCGGTTCTTTTATTTTCCTTGGAACGACCGGTGTCGGTAAAACTGAACTGGCAAAGGCATTGGCGGAATTCCTCTTTGACGATGAATCGATGATGACACGTATAGATATGAGCGAGTATCAAGAAAAGCATAGTGTTTCTCGTTTGGTCGGAGCACCTCCGGGATACGTTGGATACGATGAAGGCGGCCAGCTGACAGAAGCCATTCGCCGGAAACCTTACTCAGTTGTTTTGTTTGACGAAATAGAAAAAGCGCATCCGGATGTTTTCAATATCCTGTTGCAAGTACTGGATGACGGACGACTCACTGACAACAAAGGAAGAGTAGTCAACTTCAAAAACACCATCATCATCATGACTTCAAATATGGGAAGTTCTTATATACAAAGTCAGATGGAGAAACTGAGCGGTTCAAATAAGGAAGAAGTTATCGAAGAAACGAAGAAGGAAGTGATGAATATGCTAAAGAAAAACATTCGTCCGGAATTCCTGAATCGTATTGATGAAACAATCATGTTCCTGCCGCTGACGGAAACTGAAATCAGACAAATTGTACTCTTACAAATCAAAGGTGTACAAAAGATGCTTGCAGAAAACGGAGTTGAACTGGAAATGACAGATGCTGCTTTGAATTTCTTATCCCAGGTAGGATATGATCCTGAATTTGGAGCCCGTCCGGTAAAAAGAGCTATCCAGCGTTATTTACTGAACGATCTGTCGAAAAAGTTATTGTCTCAGGAAGTCGACAGAAGCAAAGCAATCATTGTTGACTCAAACGGAGACGGATTAGTATTCAGAAACTAAATTATAGTTAGTTGTTATAAGGACAGCCGGTATGTTCCCAAGTGAGCATATCGGCTTTTTTATATTCCTGAATATATAATTCTTCTTACTTCCGGCTGACAATTAGGATGGCTCATGACTAAGACATAAGTACCTTTTCTGGATATCTCCAAAGTGAGTGAAGGCAAGGCAAATCTATGTTTCTCTTTCAGCTCCCCCTGCGAATCATATAAAAATACCATTGTACCTACCAACATTCCTGTTAAGCACAATGTTCCTTTTTCATTATCAAGATAAACGTTTACCTCTTTATTTGTTATTACATCCATATTTTGTGCGTATATTAGCAGTCACAAAGATAGAGAAAAACTATGTTTATTTACTATATAAATAATAAAATATTCATGCAAACATAAGATTGCTTAAAGAACACTAAAGGGGATCCTTTAATTACGCAGACATATAAAAACACAAAAAAGCGTGACAACTTGCAACATTGTCACGCTTTCCTTATTACATTTATACATCTAAGCCATCAATGTTTCATGACTTATTTTTCATCAGTCGCAACCTCTTCTTCAGCTTCCGGCTCTGATTTAAATTCTGTAATTCCATTCGAAATTAAGATGTTATACCAGGAAATCAATTTCTTAATATCCGCAACGTATACTCTTTCACGATCAAAGTTAGGCAATACCTCCCCTAAATACTCGCGTAACTGCTCCGGAGTAGCTTTTTTAGGGTCAATGGAGGTGACTGCAGTATTTTCTTTTTTCTTCATAGCTTCCAGCACATCATACAAAGGTACTTCAGCATCATCTGTATACATTGCTATATCTGCCAAAGAGATAATTTTCTCATTACCATAAGCGGGGAAACGTTTTTTATCTGCACTGATTGATTCAACAATCAACATATTTTTTCCTTGCGAAATTAGTTTGTACAATCCCGGTTTACCGGAGATAGACAGGATAGTCTTCAACATAGTATATATTCTTTTATTTATTAATTATTTTTTTGCGGAGCAAAGGTAATGATTATTTTTAGATAGCAAAGAAATAAACTTCAAAACCTGCGGAATTAAAGGGGTTTCATCGTCATTCACGATTACAAAATCAGCATGATTCCGCTTAACCTCATCGCTCATTTGCGCTTCGATACGTTTCATTATCAATTCCCTTGAAGAATAGTCACGCCTAATTGCCCGTTCCACTCTCACCTCCAACGGTGCATATACCATTACTACAAAGTCTACTTCCTGCTTAAAGCCTGCTTCCAGAAGGATGGCAGATTCCATACCGACCATAGCTATATCACCTTTCCCTTTCACCCATCGCCTGAAGTCTTCTTTCACCTGCGGATGAATGACAGCATTCACTTTTTTCGCATGTTCGGGGCTTCCAAATATATAAGATGCTAATAAAGGACGATTCAATTCTCCATTCAGGAAAACATCCTGTCCGACCAAGGCGCAAAGTTCCCGGCGTATCACATCATTCGTATGAGTGATACGCTTCGCCTCAATATCGGAAATATAAACGGGGATTCCCATAATCTCCAGCAATCTGGAAACTACACTTTTTCCACTACCGATACCGCCGGTAATACCTATTTTAATAGCCATCGGAAGAAACTTGTTCTATCAGAAAATCAACTTGCTCGGGTACAATACGGATTTGATTGATTCCACGGGGAGCCGACTTCAACTTCACCGTATATTTATCCGATCCTAATTTTAGCAGTTCCTCATAAGAAACATTAATCACAAAATCACTGGCTTTAATGCTACGAAAACGCTTTAAACCCACTTGAAAAGTAATTTGAACCTTCGATGGAAAAGCACGGAGCACTTTATCTGCCGGGAAGTTAATCCCACGTAACGGCACCTCCACGGTTTTCTCAGTATAAATATCAACAGGGAAAGTCAGTTCAACCGAGGCGGGAACAAACTTCACTCCTTTTTTATTATCCAAGGCAACCCGTTGCCGAATCGTATCCGATATATTTTCAAGATTTACCTCTTGAGTATAAGCGGTTGTTATAGTATCCAAAATTCCGGCCGGAGCATATACCAATACGGAATCCGGACTGCAAATGGTATCAGAAACATAATATTGAAGCCCTGCAGTCACTTTTCCTTGAAAATGAACGGGTACTAATTTGGACTTGCCTGTCGAATAGATATAATCTAACGTATCAGGTTTTATTGAAAGTATCTTAGAAGAAGCATTCAATTGACTGAGTATCTTCTTTTCAAACTCAGAGGCAAAGATTTTCACGTGATTATTTTGCCCTTTATAGTCAGGGAAACTCAGATTTACCGGAAAGAAACTCTTCCCCAACATATAATTGAGAAGCACTGTTCCTTTATCTTTTACCCGGACGCGAAGTTCGGAAGGAGGTTCCGAAGTGAGCACAATATTATTAGGGACATCCTTCATCCTCACCGGGATAGAGAATTCCGCTTCATAGTCATTATTAAGAGTCTGAATCAGCCAGAATCCACTGGCTATCAGGAAAAAAAATAAAAAAATTAAGAACTCCCTGCTTTTATCACTAAGCAGGAAATCCTTAATTCTCTTGGATAGTCTTAAATATGTATATCTTAATTTCCTACGATCAAGCATAGGGTATTTGTTTACTAAAGATTATTTAGACTGATTGCCGGCAGCCGAAGCATCAGCAAAAATAGAATTCTTATCTATTTTAATCTTCACGTTAGAAGCGATTTCAAGTACTATATAATCATCAGTAATCTCTTTGATTGTACCATGGATACCACCTGCAGTAATTACCGACTGGTTTACCTGAAGAGATTTACGGAAATTAGCAATTTCTTTCTGCTTCTTATTTTGAGGGCGAATCATAAAGAAATACATGATAACAAACATAGCTATCAGCATGATCCACATCATACTTCCACCTCCCGCTGCGGGAGCTTGCAATAATACAGTCAATAAGTTCATAAATAATCAAGTTTTAGTTTCTACTATATGGACAAAGGTATCAGTTTTTAGTCAACTTACCTTCTTTTTTCAATTGATTAACTATTCCATCCAGCGTTCCGTTGATAAAGCTACCGCTCTTGGCAGTGCTATACAACTTCGCAATTTCTACATATTCATTTAACGAAACACTTACCGGAATGTTCGGGAAACTTAAAATTTCGGCTAAAGCAGTCTGCATAATGATAATATCCATAAATGCGATACGATCCAAATCCCAGTTTTTCGTATTCTCGCTCACAAGATGACGGTAATAGTCAGCATTCAGAATTGTACGACGGAACAAGCGGCGTGCAAATTCCTGATCTTCGTCATCCTTGAATTCGGGAAGTAATTCCTGATTTGCTCCGTTCTTTTCTTCAAAACGCTTAATCGTTTTCAAGACAAAGGTATCTACAATCTCTTTATCATCATTCCAATACAGACTCTGGTCTTCCAGCACCTGATCAAGAGAATCATTATTAAATATATATGTTTTATAGAGTTTTCTCCACAGTTCGCGGTCAGCTTCATATGAATTGTCACCGGAAGCCATATAATCTTTATAAATATCGCTTTCTACTATTTTCTCATAAAGCTCTTTGACGAAATCCTGATCATTTGCCCAAGTTCGCTTCTGATTGGATATAAACTCGGTCAGTTGCTTGTTCACCTCCAGCTGTGCAACAAACTTATTATCCACAAACTTTGTGTTGGGATACAACTCTTCTTTAGTAGGAGCCAGTTTTGCTTTTGCCGCATCAATGCGTTTTTGTGCATACTCTGTTAATGCCATCATCAGCATTAACAAATAATTATAAAGGTCATACGCCTTTGAAAGGCTGAAGAATAACTCTTTCTCCGCTGAGTCTAGATTTTTGCTGCCATTTTGGTAATAGGCATACACTATTTGTATAATCTTAAGACGAATAAGAACTCTGTTGATCATAATTCAAATTAATACTGTTATTATCGAACTGCAAAAGTAGATATTTTTAATGAGTTTCCACAAATAAATCACATTTTTTAATGCAGTATTTGATTCTCTGCGCTTTTTCTTTTGACAGTTTAAAAAAAATATCCAATTTTGAGGCCGATTATTAACGGACCCAATGATATGGAAGATTTTAAAAAGAAAATGAACGCAGACATGAATGATAAGGAGATCGTTTTCTCCAAGTCCATCAAAGCAGGTAAACGCATCTATTACCTCGATGTGAAGAAGAACCGTAAAGATGAAATGTTTTTAGCTATTACGGAGAGTAAGAAAGTGGTGATGGGAGAAGGAGATGACTCTCAGGTTAGCTTCGAAAAGCATAAAATCTTCTTATATAAGGAGGATTTTCAGAAATTTATGGCAGGATTGACAGAAGCCATCAGTTTTATTAACCACAGTGACATGAACGATTACATCAGCCGCCTGAACGAAGAAGCTGATATAAAAAGAGAACAGGAAGCTCTTGCCGAACAAGCACAAGAGGACAAGCTGGAAAACGAAATTAAGATTGATATTGACTTTTAAAGAGGTAACTCTTTGATATTTCAAAAAAAAACAGTACTTTTGCACCGCTTTTTTGCAACATCATGTGATAATCCACATCGTGTAATGGTGAATTAAGCAAAATAACTTAATTTAGAGTAACACAATTTTTTAAGAAATGAAATCAATTGAAGTAAAAGGAACTGCAAGAACTATTGCAGAACGCTCTTCGGAACAAGCAAGAGCTTTAAAAGAAATTCGTAAGAACGGTGGTGTGCCTTGTGTACTTTACGGAGCTGGTGAAGTTGTTCACTTTACAGTGACTAACGAAGGTCTTCGTAACTTGGTTTATACTCCGCACATTTACGTAGTAGATCTGGATATCGATGGCAAAAAAGTAAACGCTATCCTGAAAGATATTCAATTCCACCCGGTAAAAGACAACATTCTTCATGTTGACTTCTATCAGATTGACGAAGCTAAACCTATCGTTATGGAAGTTCCGGTACAGTTGGAAGGTCTTGCAGAAGGTGTGAAAGCCGGTGGTAAGCTTGCATTGCAGATGCGTAAGATCAAAGTGAAAGCTCTGTACAATGTAATTCCTGAAAAACTGACTGTTAACGTTTCTCACCTGGGATTGGGTAAGACTGTTAAAGTTGGCGAACTGAGCTTCGAAGGTCTTGAACTGATCAGCGCTAAGGAAGCAGTTGTATGTGCTGTTAAGTTGACTCGTGCAGCAAGAGGTGCAGCAGCAGCCGCTGGAAAGTAATTTGAGATTATCCCTGTAAAGAGATATAGCAAAACGCAGATTAATGCAGATTAAAGCAGATGTTCAGTCTGCATTAGTTTGCGTTAATTTGCGTTTCTCTTTTTATATTCACGAACTGTTTTTTACGAAAAAACAATGATTAAATATCTAATTGTCGGACTAGGAAACATTGGACCCGAATATCATGAAACCCGGCATAATATTGGTTTCATGACAGTAGAGGCATTGGCAAGAATCAACAATGCTCCTCCCTTTATTGACGGACGCTACGGATTTACCACTAGTTTTTCGATCAAAGGACGCCAGTTAATCCTGCTCAAACCGTCAACTTTCATGAACCTGAGCGGACTGGCCGTTCGCTACTGGATGCAAAAAGAAAACATCCCTTTGGAAAATGTGTTAATAGTAGTAGACGATCTGGCTCTCCCCTTCGGCACTCTGCGTCTGAAAGGAAAAGGAAGTGATGCCGGACATAATGGTCTGAAGCACATAGCAGCCATTTTAGGAACTCAGAACTATGCCCGTTTACGCTTTGGTATCGGAAATGACTTCCCCAAAGGCGGACAGATTGATTATGTACTCGGACACTTTACTGACGAAGATCGCAAGACAATGGATGAAAGACTGGAAACAGCCGGAGAAATCATTAAAAGTTTCTGTCTGGCAGGTATTGATATTACCATGAACCAGTTCAATAAGAAATAGGAGTATGTACAATTGACTATTTCACAGCGTATATATGCAAACGGTCATTAAGTACTCCACCATGACACATGGTACACTGTTAATTAATAAATTATCAATATATGGCAGAAGCAAGAATAGATAAATGGATGTGGGCTGTTCGTATTTTCAAGACACGCACAATTGCCGCCGAAGCCTGCAAGATGAACCGTGTCACTATCAACGGAGCATACGTAAAGGCATCTCGCATGATAAAGCCGGGTGATGTAGTTCAAGTTAAGAAGCCGCCTATTACCTATTCATTCAAAGTGTTGCAAGCTATTGAGAAGCGAGTAGGCGCAAAGCTTGTACCCGATGTAATGGAAAACGTTACCACTCCCGACCAATACGAACTATTGGAAATGAGTAAAATCAGCGGATTCATTGATCGCGCACGGGGAACCGGACGTCCAACCAAAAAAGACCGCAGAAGTCTGGAGGAATTCACAGCTCCGGAATTTATGGATGATTTTGATTTCGACTTTGATTTCGACGAAGATAAGTAAATAATGAACGGTGAATAAACTTATAGCATGAAGTTACAAGTTTATTCACCGTTCACTATTTTACCAACTATTGGTTAGAGATTTGCTTTCACAGCATCAATTAGTTCCTGATATTCAGCATCGGTCAAATAAACTTTTCCCGGATTCATCTGGAATATACCACCATAATCAGGTCCGTCTACATATTTCGGAGCCAGATGGAAATGCAGATGAGATAATTTATCTGAGTAAGCACCATAGTTGATCTTTTCCGGCTGGAAAGCTTTCTGCATTGCACGGGTAACACGTGCCACATCAGCCATAAATGCATTACGGTCTTCATCGCTCAATTCGTTCAAATCATTTACGTGATCCTTGTAAGCAACGAGGCAACGCCCCCGATAAGTTTGCTCTTTAAACAAAAACACACGTGATACACTAAGTTGCGCAATCTCAATCATCAGATTATGCAAAGTTTCATTGTTCTGGCAATACAGACATTCTTTTGGATCACTCTTCATGATATTCTTATTTTTATGTTTTGACAAAGCAAAAATAGTCGTTCTGCTTTTATTTCACCTGTATTTTTTCGTTTTTTTGATCGACTAATTGGTACACGTTCTCTTTTTCACCGACAACCCACACTACATCTCCCTCTTCGAACGGTGCATTTACATCCGGCACCATCAGAGTTCCATCTTCCCGTTCCACACCGGCTATCATACAATGATACTTATCCCGTATACCCGATTCACGGATTGTTTTACCCAGAAAAACGGAGTCTGCATCAATAATAAACTGCTTCAAAGTCATCTCTCCCTTCTCATACATCTCCCAGTCTATCTTCGCACCACTTTGCATGGCACTGCTAAATACATTCAATTGTTCGTCCGTTCCTATTACCTGTATCTTGTCCATAGGAAAAAGACGCACCGAGCCACCGGGAATATTAATCCTTCTCTTCCCCCGCAAGATAGAAGCGATATGAATGCCATATTTCTTTCCCAAATTTAGTTCCATCAACGTTTTTCCCGCCCAAGTGGATTCCCCCGGAATCTCCAAATCCGCCAAATGCAGATCATGAGATAACAGACGTCCGGCATATTCGGGTTTCTTCTCTCCCAAATATTCTGCACGCACCTCTCTGGAACGCAGATTTTGAAAGAAACGCCGTTCTATCAATATAGATTGCTTTTTCAAACGACGCGACCATACCATCAACAAGACTGCAAGCACAGCCACTCCAATAATCAATCCAATAGATGCCTTAAACAATCCCGATATCACAAAAATGACAAATAACGCCGCAATCATAATACGTATGACAATAGTAGACACCAATGGTGCACGATTGGCACGGTTATCATGCCACAGGGTCATAAATTCCACCGAATGGTTTTTCTTCACCATGATAGCACGCAGGAAAGGCGAAATGCAAAGGATAATAAAAACAGCCCCCAATAATGACGCCCAGAAATGAGGCAGGTTCTCCTTAAAGAATGGGACGACAAAACGGAAAGACAGTGCAATAATGGATATACTGACAATTGAATATACCACAGTTATGCGTACCATTGCCAGCAACAGCTTCTTCCACAAATTCTCATGATTAAGTACTGTTTGCGAGCCCGAAGAATAACGCATTAAGAACTTTCTCCAGGAAGCGGGTAAATGAGCATCCACAAAAGAAGAAGCCGGTTCAGCCAGACGAATCATATAAGGAGTCAGGAAAGTGGTTATCACAGAAACTGCTACCACTATCGGATATAAGAAATCGCTCGTCACGTGCAGAGATACACCCAATGAAGCTATAATAAATGCGAATTCACCAATCTGAGTCAAACTGAAACCGCACTGCATAGCCGTCTTCAAGGGTTTGCCGGAAAGAATCACGCCGAATGTTCCGAAGGTAGCCTGCCCCAAAATAACTGCGATCGTAATTACAATGATAGGTATTGCATATTCAATAATCATTGCAGGATCGACCATCATCCCCACCGATACAAAGAAAATTGCGCCAAAAAGATCTTTCACCGGCTTCACCAACCGGTCAATAGATTCCGCTTCGATTGTTTCTGCCAGAATAGACCCCATGATAAACGCACCGAATGCAGCAGAGAACCCTGTATTGGCTGCCATCACTACCATACCGAAACACAGTGCCAATGATACGATAAGCAGAGTTTCCTCTCCCATCAGTTTCCTGCAACGCTTCAAAAACTCCGGAATCAGATAGATGCCTACTACAAACCACAAAATAAGAAAGAACAGCAGTTTACCAATACTCTCCAGCATCTCGGTGCCTTCAAAGTTATGGCTTACCGCCATCGTAGAAAGCATCACCATCAATACAATAGCCAGTATATCCTCCAGAATCAGAATACTCAGTACAAGCCCGGTGAACTGCTTCTTCCTCAGTCCCAAGTCATCGAACGCCTTATAAATAATAGTGGTAGAAGACATCGCAATCATACCACCTAGAAACAGACTGTCCATCCGATGCCAGCCGAATCCCATACCGACACCTATCCCCAGCAATATCATACAAAAGATGATGGTGCAGGCAGCGATGATAGCAGAACCTCCGACTTTTACGATTTTCTTAAAACTGAACTCCAGACCAAGAGCAAACAACAAGAAGATAACACCAATATCCGCCCATGTCTTAATGTTGGCGGTATCCATTACTGATGGTGTATAAGGCATGTGTGGACTTGCCAGAAAACCGGCAACCACATATCCCAACACCAAAGGTTGCTTTAACTTCTTAAACAACAAAGTCATAACGCCGGCACAGATCAATATCAGCGCAAGATCGGCAATGAGTGTAGGTAATTGAGACATTGTTTCATCGTATTTGGTGACAAAATTAAAATAAATCTATCGTATAAACAACAGATTCACGGATATGTTTCACATCAACCATCATAAAATAATTTAGCCCCGGATAGTATCAAAACCTATCCGGGGCTAAAAATTTTATAAACTCAAGATTTATTTTCTAAAAGGTGGCTTCACCACTATTGCCTTCAATTTACGTCCACGCATATCAATACAAATTTCCGTGCCAACTTTGGCATATTCCGGTTTCACATATCCCATACCAATACCAATCTTGCGAGTGGGAGACATTGTTCCGGAAGTCACCACGCCTATACCTTCCCCTTCCTCATTCACGAGTTCATAGCCATGACGAGGAATGCCTCGGTCAATCATTTCAAACCCAACTAGTTTGCGGGTAGTTCCTTCTGACTTCTGCTTTTCCAGCATCGGACGGTTAATGAACTCCTTACCCTCCACAAACTTAGTGATCCATCCCAATCCAGCTTCAATCGGTGAAGTTTTATCATCCAGATCATTACCATACAGACAGAAGCCCATTTCCAAACGAAGCGTATCACGGGCACCCAGTCCCACCGGCTTGATACCGAATTCTTCCCCCGCCTCAAACACAGCTTTCCATATCGCCTCGGCAGCATCCGGATAGAAATAAAGTTCAAAACCTCCGGCACCGGTATATCCGGTATTGGAGATAATCACATTCTCTTTCCCCGCAAACCGGCCAACGGTAAATGTATAATAAGGAATAGCCGACAGATCGATATCCGTCAACTTCTGTAAAGCAAGAATAGCCTTCGGCCCTTGAACAGCAAGCTGCGCCATATTATCGGAAGAATTCTCCAGCTCCGCCCCCTCCGTATTATGAGAAACACACCAGTTCCAGTCCTTTTCTATATTGGCCGCATTCACTACCAGCAGATATTTTTCCGGCTCGTAGCAATATACCAGCAAGTCATCTACAATTCCCCCTTCTTCATTAGGGAAGCAGGTATATTGTATCTTACCGGGAACAAGTGCCGCCACATTATTGGAAGTCACCTTCTGAAGAAAGGCTAACGCTTGCGGCCCTTTCACCCAGAATTCTCCCATATGGGATACATCAAATACCCCGACTGCATTACAAACAGTCAGATGTTCATCAATAATTCCAGAGTACTCGATAGGCATATTATAGCCTGCAAATTCGTGCATTTTAGCACCTAATGCAATGTGTTTCTCTGTAAACGGAGTGGTTTTCATTTTTTGTGTATTAAGTTTTAAGTAATAAATTGATATTCGTGGAATGTAATCACTTGGAAGCTACCAGTTCGGCAATCTTCACAATGACGTTCATTGCCTTCTCCATATTCTGAATAGGAACAAACTCATAACGTCCGTGGAAATTAAGACCGCCGGCAAAAATATTCGGGCAGGGTAAACCTTTGAATGAAAGCTGCGCTCCATCCGTACCGCCACGAATCGGCTTCACATTCGGCTTCACTCCTACCGCCTCCATGGCTGCGAAAGCAGTGTCGATGATGTGCATCACCGGTTCTATTTTCTCACGCATATTATAGTATTGGTCACGTAATTCAAGTGTAGCCGTACCTTCTCCATATTCGGTGTTGACCTGCGCAACCAGACGTTTTATTTCTTCCTTGCGTTTCTCAAACTTGGCACGGTCATGGTCGCGAATGATATAAGACACTGTACTTTGCTCTACATCTCCCTGAATACTGATCAGATGATAGAATCCTTCATACCCTTCAGTCTGCTCCGGTGTTTCCGTCGATGGCAACATTGCGATAAACTGATTAGCGACACGAATCGAATTTATCATCTTATTCTTTGCATATCCGGGGTGTACATTACGTCCTTTAAAAGTAATCTTTGCAGCGGCAGCATTGAAATTTTCAAACTCCAGTTCCCCTACTTCACCACCATCCATCGTATACGCCCATTCGCAGCCAAACTTCCCGACATCGAACTTATGCGCACCTTCACCGATTTCCTCATCCGGATTGAAACCGATACGAATCTTTCCATGTTTGATTTCGGGATGTTCTTTCAGATAAACGATTGCTGATACGATCTCGGCAATTCCCGCTTTATCATCCGCACCAAGCAGCGTCTTGCCGTTTGTTACAATCAAATCCTCTCCTTTATGATCGAGCAGTTCCGGAAATTGTGCAGGAGAAAGAATGATATTTTCTTCGGCACAAAGCACTATATCCGTCCCATCGTAGCCTTTTACAATACGTGGAGTTACATCTTTTCCTGTCATATCGGGACTTGTATCCATATGAGCGATAAACCCGATAGTGGGTACTTTTTTATCTATATTAGCAGGAAGCGTGGCAAAAAGATAGCCATGTTCATCCAAAGTAATATCTTCCAACCCCAAAGATTCCAGTTCAGTCTTCAGATATTCAGCGAATACCATCTGTTTCGGAGTACTGGGAGTAAGCCCTGTTGATTCATCCGACTGTGTATCAAAGCTCACATACTTCAAAAATCTGTCTACTAAAGTCATATCTATTTTACGATTTAATGATTTGCAATTTACATTTTGATAGTTTATAGTGCCGTAAAGGTAAAAAAAGAGCCGTGAATTGACAAACAATTCACGGCTCTTTTTTCTCAGTATATTACTTAAAAGTGACTGCTACCATCAAAACAATGCGTACACACTTTACATTTCGGCAGCCCGATAGCTTCAATCAAAGTCTCAAGCGTGTTGAATTTCAATGAAGTCAGTCCGAAACGCTCGGCTATGATACTAACCATTTTCTCGTATTCGGGAGACCCCGTAGTGGCGTATTTCTCCAGATTCTTATTCTCATCGCCTTCCAGTTCTTTAATAATACGACGGGTAATCAACTCCAAAGCATTCTTAGAAGCCGAGAAACCCACAAACGGACAGGCATAGATCAACGGAGGGCAAGCGATACGCATATGTACCTCTTTCGCTCCATAATCATATAGAATCTTCACATTATCACGCAACTGTGTTCCACGCACAATCGAATCATCACAAAACAGCAGACGCTTTCCCTGAAGCATGGCACGATTCGGAATTAGCTTCATCTTTGCAACCAGCGAACGCATTTCCTGATTGCTGGGTGTGAAGCTACGAGGCCATGTCGGTGTATATTTTGAAATGGCACGATGATAAGGAACTCCTTTACCTTCCGCATAACCCAACGCCATACCTACTCCCGAATCAGGGATACCACAGGCACAATCCACTTCCGATTCGTCCTTCTGTCCCATCTTCATTCCACTGGTGAAACGGACTTCCTCTACATTTTTGCCCTCATAACAAGAGGTCGGGAAACCATAATACACCCAAAGGAAAGAACAAATCTGCATTCCTTCATTCGGTTGGCGAAGCTGCTCGATATGATCGGGATACATGCGTACTATTTCCCCCGGTCCCAGATACTTTTCGATTTCATAATCCAGATTCGGGAAACTGGATGACTCGCTGGTAGCGGCATACGCACCATCTTTCTTGCCGATCACCACCGGAGTACGTCCCCATTGGTCACGAGCCGCGATAATACTGCCATCCTCTGTCAGAATCAGCAGAGAACAAGAACCCTTGATATGTTTGAATACGTTCTCGATACCTTCGGTGAAGGTTCTTCCTTGTATGATAAGCAGTGCGATGAGTTCCGTTTGATTGGTGTTGCTCGAACTAAGTTCGGCGAAGTGCATATTTTGGTTGAGAAGGTCTTCTTCCAGTTCCTGGATATTCGATATTTTAGCGACTGTGACGATGGCGAAGCGGCCGAGGTGGGAATTGATGATAATGGGTTGTGCATCTGTGTCGCTGATAATGCCTATGCCGGCATTGCCTTTAAATTTATCAAGCTCTCCTTCAAACTTGGATCGGAAATATGTACTTTCCAGATTGTGAATGGAGCGAATAAATCCTTTCTCCTGACTATAAGTCGCGAGTCCGCCCCGCTTTGTACCCAGATGTGAGTTATAATCTGTACCATAGAATAAATCAGTCACGCAACTCGATTTCGAGACTGTTCCGAAAAAACCTCCCATGTTGTTCTCTTTATTGATAATGTTTAAAAAAAGATGGCGCAAAAGTACAAAAAAGAATCCATCCGATAAAAAAAGCACTCCGCAAAGTTTTAATTTTCTTTGCGGAGTACTTCTAAATTTTATTAAAAATACAAAGAAGATTGAACAATCGTTTTAGTCGCGTCTCATTTCCATTTCTTAATTGATTTCCGGTCGGATGGAGCTGCTTCGATAAGACTCAATGCAAAACCACCGCTGCGTGCCAGCTTGACGGACATCTTTGTTTTATTCGTAACGATCCCTTTCTTTATCTGATAGGAAGTCGGATTCTTTTCGTAGTCAGCCTCTTTTCCGTCGGCATACAGGGTAGCCACATACTCTTTATCCGGTTCCAGAAAATCAAGAGTAAACGCGGCAGTACGGGAGTTTTCGTCAGTAATACCGCCAACAAACCAATGATTGGTTCCTTTTGCTTTGCGGGCTACTGTAATATAATCCCCCGGTTCGGCTTCCAGATATTTGCTGTCATCCCAGTCCAAGGCTACATCTTTAATAAACTGGAAAGCATCCGGATAACGCTCATAACTTTCCGGCAAATCGGCAGCCATCTGCAAAGGACTGTACATTGTTACGTAAAGAGCCAGTTGTTTCGCCAGAGTAGTACGTACAACGCTATGCTTCCCATCCAGAAAAGAAATTCTCGTGTCGAAGATACCCGGTGTATAATCCATCGGGCCGCCGATCTGCCGAGTGAATGGAAGCAAAGTAGTATGAAAAGGTTTATTACCGGCAAAAGCTTCATATTCCGTCCCCCGTGCCGATTCATTGCCGATCAGGTTGGGATAAGTACGGCATAATCCAGTAGGACGTACAGCTTCGTGCGCATTCACACAGATTTTATAATCGGCGGCTTTCGTCACGGCATATAGATAATGGTTGTTCATCCATTGTCCATAGTGATGTTCGCCCCGAGGAATGATATTGCCAACATAACCACTTTTCACGGCATTATATCCGTTGTCAACCATAAATTGGTAGGCCGTATCCAGATGGCGTTCGTAGTTACGCACGGAGGCAGATGTTTCATGATGCATCATCAGCTTCACCCCTTTCTCTTTGGCATATGCGTTTAGCATCTTCACGTCGAAATCCGGATAGGGAGTGACGAAATCAAACACATAATCTTTTGATTTGCCGAACCAATCTTCCCAGCCTTCATTCCAGCCTTCTACCAATACCTGATCGAAACCATGCTGCGCTGCAAAGTCGATATAACGTTTTACTTTGTCATTGTTGGCAGCGTGACGTCCGTTAGGGCTTGTCTTTGAGTAATCCGTCTGTCCGAGTTTGACGGAATAAACATCATCTGTATATGCCCAACTGCTTTTTCCGGTAATCATCTCCCACCACACACCGATATACTTCACCGGTTTAATCCAAGAAACATCTTGATAAGCACATGGTTCGTTCAGATTCAAGGTCAGTTTGGAAGCAAGGATATCGCGTGCATCATCGCTCACAATCACCGTACGCCACGGAGACTGACAGGGTGTCTGCATATAACCTTTATCTCCCATTGCATCCGGTGTCAGCCATGATTCAAAAATCAGTTTTTTGTCATCAAGATTGAGATGCATGCAGGAATAATCTACCAAAGCGGCTTCGTGCAGGTTAATATACAGACCGTCGGCTGTTTTCATTTGCAGAGATGTCTGCACGCCTGTTGGTGAAAAAGACGTTTGAGAAGCATTGTCGGTAATAGCCCCTTTCATCAGTCCACGGATTTCTGTTAGTCTGGATTCTGTGTAATCATATTCCTGGGTATCATAATCTCCCGGAATCCAAAAGGCAGTATGGTCACCCGTCATGGCAAACTGCGAATGTTCTTCCTTAATAACAAAATAATTCAGATTCTTCTGCTGCGGAAATTCATAGCGGAAACCTAATCCATCATTGTAAAGCCGGAAACGGATGATCATATTCCGGTCCTGCGCCTTCTGATTCAGTGTGACAGCCATTTCATTATAATGATTGCGAATGGATTTCACTTCTCCCCACACCGGCTCCCAAGTTTCGTCGAAGGTGGAAGTTTTTGTATCGATGCACGCAAACCCATTCATCAGTCCCGGATCATTCTTCAACTCAAGTCCCAACTTTGATGGTTTAATCACTCCCTTTCCTTTATAAGTAAGTTCGTATACCGGTTCTCCCTGAACATTGACCGAAAAATCCAGTTTTAATTGTCCGTCAGGAGAAGTGATACTTTCTGCCATTGCCGTTGCACCCATAGAAAAAGAGAGTAACAGACAGAGTACTGCCGTAGTTAATATTTTCATGTTCTTCATGATATAAATGAATTAGTTAATAATCATATGGCAAATGTAGTGAGGAATAGCAAGCGCCACTTCGGATTATAATTAAAATATAGCGTTTCCGAATATTTCAACACTGATAAATACCTATCAATAAAGCATATACCAAAGTACTTCAACAGAAAAAATATAGTGCTTACATGGAGCAATATAGCACCTTTTCACATCCGACAAACGGGATTTTTCTTTATTTCCCCGCCTCTCTTCAGAAATAAAAAAAATATTTTAATCTCATACTCTCATCCTATGACAACTAATATATAGACAATCAGCACAATACAGAATGAGAGATACTTTTTAAATAGTTATCTCTCATCATTTCCTCATCAAATAGCTTTCTTTTTGACTACCTCTCATTCATATTTCAGTTATCTCTCATTCGTCTCAAAGCCGATAATCCATTGTACTATGGCAAGCCTTACAGAACATGGAACCTACCGCTACTTTGTATATAACATATAGTATGTGGGTATGTATATCATCTATTAATACTGTATTTTTGAAGGGCAGGGAAAACGCATTATAAATCATGTAAAATAAGTTCCCATAAGAATTCATTATCCCACCCTGCTATTAATCTTTTTCTATTGATTGGTATCTCTCTTTTGTTGTTTCTCAATGTGGCCAATGCAATTTTCGCCAGTACGGAGAAGTTTAATGCTGATATATTTCTTCTTCTGGTATTGTCTTCATGGAAATTGACATCCAACTGCCAATGTAGATTATTCTCAATTTCCCAGTGTTCTCTACTATTTTTAAGTATCTTCTGCGCATCAGGTTCCAAGGAAGATATAAAACATCTTTTTTCCACTGTAGTGCCTTTGTTTGTATTTCTGGTATTCTCAATATATCCAAAAGACCGTATATTTTTCCACTTCTTTCTAATATCTGCTCCCAGAAAACCGGGATCGTTGCAGCAATAGCAGATTCTCGACTCATTCCTGCCATGTCCTTCCTCATGCGTCTCATATTTGTCAAATCGTACTGTTGTACCTTTTGATACAATACTTTCTGTTGCTGACAGTACTGTTTCCTTTAATTTCGGTTGATTATCTTTCACTATAAAAATGTAGTCACCTTCTCCCTTTATGACTTTCTCTGCAATTGTACGCTGGCATCCTAAAGCGTCAATTGTAATAATACAATCTTTTATACACAACATATCTAATAATTCAGGAATGACAACTATCTCATTTTCCTTTTCTTGTGTGCATAACTGTCCAAGGGAGATTCCCAGTTCTGTTGCAAATGCACTAATAACATGCAATTTGTATTTTCCCGTATTCGAATCAGGAAGTACTCCTTGTTTACGACGACGCTTGTCCTCTTCGGATTCATAGGCTCCTCGTATGGTTTTACCATCAATGGCTATATGACCCGAATAACATTTGAGAATGCTTTGGACCCATTGTCTATAAGATTCTTCAAATTTTAAAGGATCTAATGCCGAGAAAAAGCGATTAAATGTATCATGAGAAGGGATGCCATTAAAATTGGAAAGCTTGGCTGCAAAAAAAGATTCTTTACTTTTACCAAAGTCTTCTATTGAATTCCAAGTATCAGCGCCACATATAACAGCAGAAATGGCAATAAGAACAATGGTACTGGCCTGATGCTTTTTACAACGCTCTATCCGGTTATCTATCAATATTAATGAATCAGCAAATTCATGTAGGTTGCTGATCTCAATCCTTCTTTTAGTTTCTTGCTTCATTTTAATTGTGATTTATAATCACGTAAATGTACTTAAATAATATTGTAAATGAAAGATAAATATCTTATTAATAAGATGAAAAGACGATATTCATGTAAGATAAATGTATAAAAGATAAAAGAAAAAGTATAATGCGTTTTCCCTGTTTTGAAGGGATATTACCATCGTTCCACTCCAGTGCACAGATCTCATCACTCTTGTGAAGAGTTCTCATCACTAGAGTGAACAGACCTGTTCACTCTAGTGGAACGATAAAGAATGTGTACTTCCCTAATAATGGTTGACTTGTTTATCTCTAATAGCTGCTATGTGTTGACTAGAAATATTACTAACCCTGGCAGCTGTTTACTTTATTATTTATTATTCCTGCCTCCGGTTTACTTATTTTTTTCTTATTCCTTTAACCGGTTGACTCTTCTCTTTGAAAGAAGAAAAAAGAAAGGAACTCACCCTTTTTCCTCTTTCTATCCCGCTAGCAGGGCATTCTTGGTCTTTTCATAAGCAAATGTACATATTTATTTTTAAGCAAGTGCTACATTCAGATACTTTTCTCTGTAGCTTATCCATCTTTTCCTGATAGGTCCTTGCATTTCTCCTGCCTGTACCGGGGTAAGCATATCCAAGCTCATATGAGGCCTTTCGTTGTTATAGAAGTGAACGGCTGTTGCTACAGCTTTTCTGACTTCCTGTATTGAACTAAAGCGCATTCCTTGCAGCAATTCATTCTTTATAATGCCATTCACACGCTCAGCTATGGCATTGTCCTTGGGATTGCCATCCTCTGTCATGCTGGGAAGAATCCCGTTATGTCGTAATATGGCAATATAATCCGCACTGGCATATTGTACGCCTCGGTCGGAGTGATGGATCAAACCCTTAATCTCCTTTGCAGCTATGCGTCTGACTGCCATTTCCAGAGCTTCCACTGTGTAACAGCTTCCCAGAGTATCACCTACGCAATACCCAATGATCTCCTTCGTATAGGCGTCTGTCACCAGAGACAGGTAGCAGAACACATAACTGCCGTCAGGCAACCATATGGTAATGTAAGTGATATCACTAACCCACAGCTGATCAGGATGTTCTAATAGCAATGTCCTGGTTAAATCAGGATACTGTGGCAAGTGATGAGAGGAGTCTGTCGTACGTGGAGCCCGAAAACGTTTGCGTATTGTCAGCTTATACTTGGACAATATAGCACAGAAACAGTCACGCCCAACAAAGGCCTGGCTGGTGCCGAACTCATTACGGTACATCAGCCAAAGTTTCATCCCCCCAATACCAGGGTCCTTTGAACGCACACGTTTGACAAACTCAAGAACAAAACGTTCACGGGCCGAACTATCCGTACTATGGTCAACATACTTATAAAAGGCTTGCTTTGTTACACCAAACAATTTGCAAAGAGAGACCACCGTATAGGCATGCCTCCCTTTACAAAGCCTTTTTATTGTTTGGTACCAGCTTTTTTTCGGATAGGAAGATTAAACATCTCCTCGGCAACATCAATCATCGTATCGAAGGCGTGCGCACGCATTTTAGCATCTTTAAGCTCTGCACGTAAACGCTCATTCTCAAGACGTAAGGCAGTAATTGAGGAGGATTCATCCGAGGACTTGGGAGACTTGTTCTTTTTCATATAAGCGGATATTTCAGGATTAGAATCCTCAAAGATACGAACCCAACGCCAAAATGTAATGCGGGCAATCCCTTTTTCTTGGGCAAAACGAGAAACTGAGAAATTCGAACGATAGAAATCGCCAAGAAGTTCAAGCTGATAAGGACTAAAGGTCATGTCACTCTTTTTCATCTTTTATTCATTTTAGTTGATACTTATAGTAGTCAACCAAATCCAGGGTAAGACAATGAAAGGTAGAAAAGATACAAATATAAGCAGGATATCATAGAAAAGACAGTCAGATAAAACACTAACAACCGCCCAATGACAAGGAATACAATATAGTTCAAAATACAATATCCGCATGGGTTCGGATTGAATTATCCTAAAATTTACATCTAATCTGAATACCAGAGACAAAAAAGTTCAAAGTATGCTATGATATTAGCATATAATTGATAAATTTGCAAGCAAAATATCTTACTTTATAACACATAATCTAATATTACTATTATGACACAGCACTTCAGATATACGACATTGGTACTTCTTACAACATTATCTACCGTTTATGCCTCCGCACAGTCTCTGCGAAAATTAATGGAAATGTCTCCGCGCATTATTGAATCGAAATGGGAGCAAACTCCGGAAGGAGGAACAGAATTAAACTATTACAACGGAGACCTGTGCAGTTACTACCTTTTCCGCGAAAATGATCGTTCATACAATTTGAACCCCGGAAAGAACACGGTATTCAGAATAGAGAAAGGCTCCAATGCCAGCAATTCTTTCAAGACTTCAAGCAGGTATATGTTCTTCCGCGGTCAATTCCCCAAAGACTTTCAGATCAGTACTCCTTATGCACTTCCTGTAAAGACCGGCGAAGAAACACAATGGCAGATCGCTCCTCAGGAATCTGCCAAAACTATGATATTCCAAATTCAGGAAGGAGACACCGTCTATGCAACCCGCAGAGGAGTCGCCTGTGCGACAGTGCTGCCACAGCAATTGTTGATATACCACCCCGACCATACCTTTGCCGCTTACCTTATGATGCGTCAAAACTTCATCCAGACGGGTGAAGAAGTCATGACCGGGCAACCCATTGGGATAGCCGGAGTACTCGGAGTATCCATCTCTTATTTTTTTCTTGATAACAATAAATTCGATGCAAACGGCTTCTTAGGTTATCCATATTCTCACTTTACTCCTGTATTCCGCACGGACAAGGGGGATGTAAAACTGGAGGAGAAAACAGCCTATAAATCTGCCACAGATGATGAACTGATTATGCTCGAAATGAGCAAACGTGAAAAAAAGAAATTTCAGAAGCAGAAATACTCAAAATAAAGGGAAACAATATGCGTATATTTTATCTTATCCTCTGTTTCATCTGCCTTTGCGACCTGCTCCATGCGCAGACTGTAAGAATCTCTTATGAAGGCGACCCGCTTACGGACAAAGAACGCCGGAAGATTGAACAGACCCTCCAATATGAAGTCGAATTTTATGCACAATTCGGACTTCCCGATACGCTTAATCTTCAATTGACTGTATTCAACAAAAGGGAAGATGCGCTGGTCTATCTGAACAAATTCAATATACATCCTCCCAAAAGTACAAACGGAATGTATATATCCAGATTACAAAAGGCCATCATATTAAGCAGAGAAAAAGAATACCAACAAGGTCTGGGCGTCATCTATCACGAACTGAGCCATCACCTCACCTTGCAAATCACGGCAGGACGTCCTCCGATATGGTTCAACGAGGGACTTGCCGAATATTTTGAGCATTGTAAAGTTAATAAAAAAGGACTTCAGCACACGTTTACCGATTACGAAAAAGGAAGAATCCGCACTATATATATGTTGGGGGACATTGATCTGCTCACCTTTATCAACAGCCGCCAAAAGGAATTTATGAAGCAGCAAAGAACCGACGAACAATACGCCTATATCCTCTCTCATGCACTCGTCACTTTCTGGATCGAGAAAGTTCCCCGGCAGATATTACGTGATTTTGTACTCTCCTTTCAAAACAAAGATGACTCATCCATTGTTTCCGAACGGATAGATAAGGTTTACACCGGAGGGTTCAAACAATTTGAAAAAGATTTTGAAGCCTTCTGCAAATAGTTTTATCTTTTTTCTATCTTTGCACCGGCTATGGGATTAGCCTTTAACCGCCCTTTGGAGCTGATGATCCCTACAATTTGAATGTATAACTCTTAAATTGTCAGCTTATGCTCAAGACTTTACTCTTTATCGGTATGGGAAGTTTTACCGGAGGCGTTCTGCGTTATCTCATCTCGCGTTACGTTCAGAATTTCTTGACACCTTCCTTCCCTTTGGGAACACTTCTGGTCAATGTACTCGGTTGTTTCGCCATCGGCCTGTTTTACGGACTCTTCGAACGGGGAAATCTGATGAACCCCAATCTGAGAATGTTTCTCACCGTAGGATTCTGTGGAGGATTCACCACCTTTTCAACCTTCATGAATGAGAACTTTCAGTTAATCAAAGACGATAATTTCTTCTACCTCTCACTCTATGTAGGCCTCAGCTTGTTTGTAGGATTCATTATGCTGTACTTGGGATATTCACTTGTAAAACAATAAACATAACATATCTACATCATATGATCAAAAGAAATGCAGCCAAGCCCGTCCGTGTGGCTCCTCCCATGATGGAGGAACAGGAAGTCAGTACAAGCACCTTGCAAGAACTGCTCGAAAAAGAGGAAACCGTCTCAAATCTCATATTCAGCAAAGGAAGAGAAGAGGGAATCAGCAAGTCTTACAAGAGTTTCAAGAACTGCACTTTCCGGAATCAGACATTCAGCGAATGTAAATTCCGTTCTTCTCAGCTGGCAGATATACGGTTTGAGAACTGCGACCTGTCCAATATATCTTTTGCAGAAAGCTCCCTTTACCGGGTAGAGTTCATTGCCTGCAAATTACTAGGAACCAACCTTTCAGAGACGACCATGAATCATGTTTTATTGCATGACTGTAATGCCTCTTACATCAATCTGGCGATGAGCAAAATGAATCAGGTACGCTTCTCGCACTGCCATTTCCGGAACGGAAGTTTCAATGACTGCCGTTTCTCTTCCGTCGCCTTCGACAGTTGTGATTTGGTAGAAGCTGACTTTTCTCATGCTCCGCTCCGTGGAATCGACCTGCGTACTTCGCGCATCGGCGGAATAACACTTAATATCAGCGACCTGAAAGGAGCTGTCATTACTTCCTTGCAGGCCATGGACTTGCTTCCGCTGTTGGGAGTTATTATCGAAGACTAGAATTCTACCAATTTCATCCATCCGCATTCAAACAAAAAGCATCGTCACATTGTTATTTAATAAGACCGGACTAATGACATCTAGGGAGTATGATTCGAAAGAATACCTATTTATAGTGATTTTCCACTCTCTGTCAAGTCCGTACTTTTGCAAAAATATTATTCAAAACAATAGAAACGATGAAAATAGAAAAAATTGTAGCTCGAGAAATTCTCGATTCAAGAGGTAACCCCACAGTAGAAGTTGACGTAGTATTGGAATCAGGTATCATGGGACGTGCGTCTGTTCCGTCAGGTGCTTCCACAGGTGAACATGAAGCACTCGAACTTCGTGATGGTGACAAGCAACGTTACGGTGGCAAAGGCGTACAAAAGGCGGTGGACAATGTAAACAAGATCATTGCTCCGAAACTGATCGGTATGTCTTCTCTCAACCAAAGAGGAATCGACTACGCAATGTTGGCACTCGACGGTACTAAAACCAAGTCCAATCTAGGTGCTAACGCTATTCTTGGCGTATCTCTCGCTGTAGCCAAAGCAGCAGCCAGCTATCTTGATCTCCCTCTCTATCGCTATATCGGCGGAACAAATACATACGTAATGCCTGTACCGATGATGAATATCATCAATGGCGGTTCACACAGTGACGCTCCTATCGCATTCCAGGAATTCATGATTCGTCCGGTAGGTGCACCCTCATTCAGAGAAGGTTTGAGAATGGGCGCCGAAGTATTCCACGCTTTGAAGAAAGTACTGAAAGATCGTGGCCTCAGCACTGCCGTAGGCGACGAAGGTGGTTTCGCTCCTAACCTCGAAGGTACGGAAGATGCTCTGAACTCTATCATCGCAGCCATCAAAGCTGCCGGATACGAACCAGGTAAAGACGTAATGATCGGTATGGACTGCGCTTCTTCCGAATTCTACCATGACGGTATCTACGACTATACCAAGTTTGAAGGTGCCAAAGGCAAGAAACGTACCGCCGAAGAACAGATCGACTACCTGGAAGAACTGATCAACAAATTCCCAATCGACTCCATCGAAGACGGTATGAGCGAAAACGACTGGGAAGGCTGGAAGAAACTGACTGAACGTATCGGCGACCGCTGCCAGTTGGTAGGTGATGACCTGTTCGTTACGAACGTTGACTTCCTCGCAATGGGTATCGAGAAGGGATGTGCAAACTCTATCCTGATCAAAGTAAACCAAATCGGTTCGCTGACCGAAACTCTGAACGCTATCGAAATGGCTCACCGTCATGGCTATACGACTGTCACTTCCCACCGCTCCGGCGAAACGGAAGACGCAACGATTGCAGACATCGCAGTAGCTACGAATAGCGGACAGATCAAGACCGGTTCATTAAGCCGTTCGGACCGTATGGCTAAATATAACCAACTGCTCCGCATCGAAGAAGAACTCGGTGACTTGGCTGTATACGGATATAAGAGAATCAAATAATCTTTATTCTCTTTTCAGATATCTTTCCCCCGGGCAATGTGTTGTCCGGGGATTTTTTTATATATTTGATGACTTACAAACGACCTGAAGCATTTTGCTACGTATCATATAGTAAACAGGAATAAATAATGATGAATCAGGAAAAAATACAGGAACTGGTCAGCCGAAGTCAGCAGGACGACAAAAGGGCCTTCGCCCTACTGGTTTCAGAATTCCAGCCACTGGTATTCCGACTAGCTTTCCGTTTACTTTGTGATGAAGAGGAAGCCAGAGACATAACACAAGAAACATTTGTAAAAGTATGGTTATCCCTGAAAACGTACAATCAGGAAAACCGCCTGTCAACCTGGCTTTACAAAATCACCTGTAACACCTGTTACGACCGTTTGCGTTCGTTACGCCATTCTCCGCTGGATAATGAATCCGCCTTTTCCGATTCGGTAAATATTCCTTCTGACGATCATATTGAGATATCTCTTTCCAACAAGCAGTTGAAAGAACTGATATTGCGATATACCAACGAACTGCCTCCCCAGCAGAAACTCGTTTTCACGCTTCGGGATGTCGAAGAGTTGGAGGTAGCAGAAGTACAGATTATCACAGGATTATCGCCCGAAAAGATAAAAAGTACCTTGTACCTTGCCAGAAAGAACATACGTAATAAAATGAATCAAATAGATCCCGACTTATGAAACAAGAAGATAAACAGTATGAAAAATGGCTGACCGAAGTCAAAAGTAACCAGCCGATATTGGAAAATCCGGAGGAACTGACCGCTACCATCCTCAACAGAATATCCGGGATCTCACCGGAAAGGAAACGGAGAAAGTTTCTCATAGGAGCATGGGCATCCGGCATTGCCGCCTCATTATTACTCCTGCTATTCATCAATGACACTTGCTTCACTTCTGTCCCTCACCGGACAGAAATGCAAAATGAATATGATAACTGGTCAAACAGCATTCCATTACCTGACAACTGGGAAGAAATGCGACTGCTGGAAAAGAATACTTATCTATCCTCTCAATATATACAACACCGGAAATCCCGGAAGATGCAAATCTTACAAGTCATCAAAAAAAAACGATTAAAATAGACAGAATATGAAAACCAACTATTTCTTAATAACCATGCTACTGTTACTTAGCATGACTTCTTGCAGCACCTATTATCGGATGACTTCACGGGTTGAAAGGGACGGAAGTATGTACAGAGAAATCTATGCACAAGGTGATTCCGCTTTCATCGCAGGAGATAAGACACATAATCCATTTCTGTTTCAACCGAATGCCAACTGGCAATTAGTAAATCTAGACTCTACAATTAAATTCAACTTCTGGGGCGAAGAAGAAAAGCTGAATGTAAAAGCCTGCCAAAAACTCTCCGGAGTAGATGGAGAATACTTCACTGTTGACAAAGGTAAAGAGCATCTGAGTGCCATGGCTATACCTATGGAACGGGTAAAGAAGAGTTTCAGATGGTTCTATACCTATTATATATATACCGCCACTTACAAAGAACTTCAGGACAAAGGTCCTGTACCTCTTGACAATTATCTGAATAAGGAAGAGCAAATGATTTGGCTTCATGGAAACGATGATGCCTTCAGAGGCATGAACGGCATCGAAATGAATGATAAACTGGATAAACTCGAAGCTAAATTCGGAGAATGGTATAACCGCAATGTCTATGAGATCAATTGGGAAGTCATCCGCCACTTCACTTCTTTACAAGGAGATACCGCTTGCCTGCAGTGTCTGGAGGAATTGAAAGATTCTGTCTACAAGAAACATTCGTCAGAAAAAGGCGACAGTATGGGAGACGCTGATATCGAGGAGGTCTGCGGTATGTTTGATAAAGCTTGCAGTACGAAATACTTTTCGGACCTTTATAAAACAAATAAAGAAATGATGGATGCCCTGTGCGAAGAGAAAATCAACATCGCCGAAGTCTTCTATCATGCTATACAATTTGAGTTGACACTGCCGGGCAGACTGCTCACCTCTAACGCCAAAGTTCTGAAAGATAATGTAGTCATTTGGAAAATAGACGGCTTCCGGCTTCTCGCTGGTGATTATATACTTACCGCAGAGTCACGGGTCATTAATTACTGGGCATTCGGGATTACTTTATTCATGATGCTGTTTGTCTTAGGAATTTTCATCAAATTATACAGGAGGAGATCATAAAAGCAGTAACAAATAGCATCGTCGTTTTCAGACTCTTGCAGCAGTCCTCAACCGGATGATTGATAATCATACTGTATAGCAGATAAGCCTTTTCGTTTCATCAAGTAAATCATTCCATTCATCAGATTAATTTGAGTACGCGAAACCATCAGGGTAATTTTGAGGTCAGAAATCAATTAAACTATTTAAATGATGAAGACTCTTAAAATCTATTTCCTGCTTATGCTGCTGATTCAGACAATCAGCATATCCGCACAGTCAGTCATATCGGGTAAAATAACCAATAACGACAGTTCACCCATAGTCGGCGCGACAATATTGTTATCAAACGGTATGGACTCTACCTATATAACAGGGACGACCTCCGACTTGGACGGACGATTTAAAATGATAAATGTCAAATCGGGCAATTACTTTCTTTCCTTGTCAATGATCGGATATAAGAAAGCAAATATCCCCCTGCAGATCAAGGAAAGCATGAATCTGGAATTGGGTGACATTACACTGGAAGAAGATTCTTATATATTGTCTACTGTAAATATAATCGGCAAGCGCCCTCCAATCAAGGCCGAACCGGGAAAGATGACAGTCAACTTATCATCTGCCCTATTGAGTACGGACGGTAATATACTGGATGCACTGAGAAAACTACCGGGAGTAATCGTTCAGAATGACGGAACAATTATTCTTAATGGCAAATCAGGGGCGAATGTTTTAATGGATGATAAAGTGACCTATTTATCGGGAGAGAACCTCATCAATTACCTGCGCTCCATCCCTGCCAGTTCTATTGAAAATATAGAACTGATATCCCAGCCATCATCAAAACACGATGCTTCAGGCAGTTCGGGCATCATTAACATTCAAAAAAAGAAAATCAAAGAACAAGGTATAAGCCTTACAGCTTCCTCCGGTCTGGAACAAGGAAAACATACTAAAGGGAATGAAAACCTGACTCTGAACTTTCACCACAATAAATTGAATATGTATGCCGACTATTCTTATTATTGGGGAAAAGATTTTATAGAACTATCGGTTTCCGGTCATTACCTGGATCCGATGACTTTAAAACCTCTTGAACTGAGAAAAGATTTTGATAGTGATATAAACCGGCAATACAAAGGGCATTATATCAAAACAGGGGTCGATTATGACTTGTCGGAGAAGATAGCCATCGGAACATACTTCTCATCAAGCTGGCTCAATAGGAACAAACAAGAAGTGACTGTATCTGACTTTTTTAATAACGACAAGACTCAAAGCGACTCAACCTTAACAGCGTTAAGCACACCGGACTATAGCTACACCAATATCATAGGGGGAGCGAACATGATATACAAATTTGCGAAAACAGGAAAATGGGATGCTTCTTTTGATTATCAGCTTTTTAATCAAGAGGATAACCATCTGCTGAAATCCTTTTTTCAGACAGGTATTCATCCGGTAAAAGGAGACACATTGTCCGGTATAACCAATGGGGACATTAAAATATACAGCGGACAAACTAATTTGAGCTATGATATCTCTGACAAGTTCGGAATAACCACCGGGCTCAAATCGGTTTTCGTACATATAAGCAGTGATGCCTTATACAAAAACCTGATTGCCGGTGATTGGAGAGAAGACAGTGATCTCAGCAGTAGTTTTGCTTATCATGAGAATATCTACGCAGGGTATCTTCAGCTAAACGCTAAATGGTCTGCCAGATTTTCAACAGAAATAGGCTTACGATTAGAAAGTACATATACAAAAAGCAATTATAATTCAGCCGTTCAGGACTCGGTATTCAACCAAAGCTATGTACACCTCTTCCCTACTTTGATGGTTCAATATCAGCTTTCCGAAAATCATAATTTGTCTATGGCATACAGCCGTCGCATCGTCCGCCCCAATTACAGAAATATGAATCCTTTCGTTGAGGTCAGAGACCAGTTTTTATATGAACAAGGAAATACCGAATTAAGACCAGAACTAATAGATAATATAGAAATCTCATGGCTACTCAAAAAACGATATTCATTCAATGTATTCTACTCTCACAGGAGTGATCCTATCTCGTTAAGTTTTTTAGTCGAAGATAATAACCGTGTCTTACTAATGCCGCAAAATTTATCAGGCAATAACTCATTCGGAGTAAGAGCCGGCTTGAATAACCTAAAACCATTCCAATGGTGGACATCCCATATAAACGGATCTTTAACTTATAAGAAATTCAGTTGGGCAACACTTGGGAAAACACTAAAAAATGAAGTGACAACACCCATGCTACATATCAGCAATCAATTTACATTACCATACGGCTGGGATGCGGAAGCCCTCGGATTTTATAGTGGAGAAATGATTGAAGGACAGACCAGAGTGAAACCTTTATGGACAATATCTCTCGGAGTCCGCAAAAACCTGTGCAATAACAAATTTAGTTTGTATATTTACGCACATGATATATTTCATTCGAACCGCCCCCATGTAAGTATGGAGACTAACTATCTGTATTACGCGTCTCAGGAAAAAAACGACAGCAGAATGATAGGCATATCGCTCAGTTATCGTTTCAATCGAGGCAAAGAGATTAAGAAATCTCAGAATGAAAACAGAATAGAAGAAAGTAAACGGATAGGTTTGTAGTATCAAAGATTAAAATAGCAACTAATGAACTTAAAGTACGAATGGATTAACACCCTATTTATAATACTGCCACTTTCCTTGTGCGTATTTATTATTGTAGATATCGCTTATAATGAGCGAATATGGGAACTGGATACTTTTGCCGTAAAAGCACGTTTACAGGCATTGGGCATCACTGTTGCTTACTTCTATCTTTTAAACTATATTTTTAAGCGGGTAGCCCGCTTCTTTATCGACAAAAGCAAAGATGAGAAGAAAGCAAACTGGAAAGAATACGTATGGGTGTTTCTGATAAACTTCGTCTTCCTAAATATCATGCATACATTCATTATGTTTTGCATAACGATGGCCGGGACTTTCAAATGGGGCGAATCGGCATTGATCAATGTGACAGGAGCTCTCCTGGCGTTTCTATATTATATAATGATACGCAATAGAATTTTATTCAAGAGTCTTATCGAGCAAAGCCTTCAATTAGAAAAAGTAAAAGTCGACCAACTGGAGACCGAACTTAAATTTCTGAAATCCCAATATCATCCGCATTTCCTGTTCAATGCTTTAAATACCATCTATTTTCAAGTGGATGAGAATAACAAAGTAGCCAAACAAAGTATCGAGCAGCTCTCCGACCTGTTGCGATATCAGCTTTATGATATAGAAAAGGAAGTGACGATGGAACAGGAAATAAATTACCTGAGATCATATATTGCCTTTCAGCAATTGCGGATGAGCGAAAGGCTTATGTTGGATTTATATTTCGACCCGCAACTAAAAGAGCAAAAAATACATCCTTTATTACTTCAGCCACTGATCGAGAATGCTTTCAAATACGTAAGAGGAGATTACAAAATAAAACTGGAAATCAAAGTTGACGGAAACCAGATTCAGTCTGAGATAAAAAATTCAATATCCTCCTCCCCATCTACTGCCAACAAAAAAGAGAAAGGGATAGGCATTGAGAATTTAAAACGCCGGCTTGACCTTCTGTATCCTGAAAAATACAGCTTAGACTTCAAACAAACAGACCATATGTTTATCGCTAAATTAACCATAAACACTGATTGATATGAAAATAAAATGTATCATTACAGATGATGAACCTATAGCAAGAAAAGGCTTGCGAGGGTATATCGAAAAAGTAGATTTCCTCACCTTGACCGGAGAGTGTGAAGATGCCGTCCAACTAAATACAATACTGAAGACCCAAGAAATAGACCTTCTGTTTCTTGATATCGAAATGCCCGAAATGACAGGTATAGAACTGTTGTCTAATCTAACAAATCCGCCCAAAGTTATTATTGTATCAGCTTATGAACAATACGCCCTAAAAGGATATGAGTTTAATGTAGTGGATTATCTTTTAAAACCTGTATCTTTCGATCGTTTTATCAAATCTGTCAACAAAATCTACGATTTGTTACAAACGGAGCAAAAAGAAAAGAATGATTATATATTTGTGAAGAGCAACAAACTATTAAAAAAGATTCTGTTCAAGGATATTCTCTACATTGAAAGCATGGAAAACTATGTTGTCATTCAGACAGTCTCATGCAAGGAAGTAGTGTATACTACTCTGAAACAACTCAATGATTCATTGCCGAAGGATGTTTTTCAACAGACTCACCGCTCATATATTGTGAATCTTGAAAAGGTTACTGCTATTGACGGCAATCAGCTGACCCTCTCCTCTTACAAAATACCAGTAGCCCGGACCTTCAGAGACAGTATCTTCAACCTGATACTGAATAACCGGCTAATAATCAAAAGCTAAACCGGAGCGACACAGGATATAAAAGAAAAAGCATCCAAGTAAAATACCTGAATGCTTTTTTCTTTCTGAGCCTCTTGTCGGATTCGAACCAACGACCCCGAGATTACAAATCACGTGCTCTGGCCAACTGAGCTAAAGAGGCGGGTGGGTAAGCTTACTATATCGCGCCGCTACAACCAACTACCTTTGCTGCGATCAAGCCCTGGAGGATTCGAAGGGAGCTGGCCGTATAGGACTTACCCGTTTTGCGGTTGCAAAGGTAGGCATTTTTATGGATTCTGCAATAGCTGTAGGTAACTTTTTTGCATAAAAGGAAGTAATACTCTACGTTTCAAGCAATTAAAAATCAAAAAAAATATTCGAGTGCCAACTTTTACTGCTTTATTAACTTTAACAACCATATTCCCTTTACCAACCGATATTATTTGTACCTTTGTGCGCAATTTATTAACGAAGATGACAGAGAACAGAAGCTATTTACAGAAATATGCCATGCACTTTGGCACGTATATGGGAATCTATTGGATATTGAAGTTCATTTTATTTCCGTTGGGATTTCACATCCCTTTCCTTTCACTATTATTTGTAATCCTGACGTTGGCAGTGCCGTTCATTGGTTATCACTACGTGAAGATGTATCGTGACAAAATATGTGGAGGAAGTATCCAATTCTCTCATGCGGTTCTCTTTACCATATTCATGTATATGTTTGCTTCCCTGCTGGTAGCCGTTGCACACTACGCCTATTTCCAGTTCATTGACCACGGCTTTATCATCAACTCCTATATCCAGTTATGGGACGAACTGATGACTAAAACACCCGCTTTGATGGAAAATCAAGAGATAATAAAAGAAACGATAGATACTGCCCGTTCACTTACTTCCATCAATATTACCATGCAACTCCTGTCATGGGATGTATTCTGGGGAAGTTTACTGGCCATTCCTACCGGATTGATGGTAATGAAGAAAGCACGACCGGAAAACAATACCCCGGCCCAATCATAATTCGTAATTCATAATTATTAAAAATGAATATATCAGTTGTAGTCCCATTATTCAATGAAGAAGAGTCACTGCCCGAACTCTACGCTTGGATAGAACGGGTAATGAAAGCCAACGGATTCTCATTCGAAGTGATTTTCGTTAACGACGGAAGTACAGACCGTTCATGGGAGGTAATAGAAAAACTCAAGGCCCAATCGGACTGCGTAAAAGGCATCAAGTTCCGCCGCAATTACGGTAAATCACCCGCACTCTACTGCGGATTTGCAGAAGCACAAGGAGATGTGGTGATCACAATGGATGCCGACTTACAGGACAGCCCGGACGAAATACCGGAGTTATACCGGATGATTACGGAAGACGGATACGATCTGGTGTCCGGATGGAAGCAAAAAAGATATGATCCGCTATCAAAGACACTGCCGACAAAGTTATTCAATGCTACCGCACGTAAAGTATCAGGTATTCCAAACCTGCACGACTTCAACTGCGGTCTGAAAGCCTATCGCAAAGATGTCGTGAAAAACATCGAAGTATATGGCGAAATGCACCGCTATATCCCCTACCTTGCAAAGAATGCCGGATTCCAGAAGATAGGTGAAAAGGTAGTACACCACCAGGCACGTAAATATGGCTCTACCAAATTCGGATTCAACCGTTTCTTCAACGGATATCTGGATTTGATTTCTCTTTGGTTCCTGTCTAAATTCGGAGTGAAGCCGATGCATTTCTTCGGATTATTAGGATCGCTTATGTTCTTTATCGGAATGATCTCCGTTATCATGGTAGGTGTCAGCAAACTGCACGCAATGTACAACGGTCTCCCCTACCGGCTTGTAACCGATTCTCCTTATTTCTATCTATCGCTCACAGCGATGATTATCGGTACACAGTTATTCCTTGCCGGATTCCTGGGAGAACTGATCTCACGTAATGCCCCCGAACGGAACAATTATCAGATAGAAAAGAAAATTTAATTCACGCCCAATAACCGATTATGAAGAATTTAATTCGTATCTTTTTAATAGTAGTAATTGTTGGTGCAGGTATAAGCATCGGCAGTTCGTGTTCGGACGAAAATGATTGCTCGCTGGCGGGACGCCCCATGATGTACTGCACATTGTACACAATTGACGAGATAACCGATCTCAGGGTAAATGACACACTGGACTCATTAACAATTACAGCATTGGGAACAGACTCAATCATTCTCAACAACCAGAAAAAAGTACATACGCTGATGTTACCGTTACGCTATACCAGCGATACTACTGTATTTATACTCTGGTACAATCCGAATAGTCCTACTAACAAAAAAGATGTTGATACATTATATATTATACAAAAAAACACACCGTATTTTCAATCAATGGAATGCGGATATATGATGAAGCAGAACATTCTCAGTACCAAATTTGGAAATACCAAAAATAGTTCGGAAAGAATAGATTCTCTACATATACAAAATAAAGAAGCCAATACAAATGAAATTGAGAATTTACAAATATTCTATAGATATCGCGACCGCACGCCTCCTACGATTGAGTAGTGTGCTACTCCTCTTTTGTATTGGAATCCCGACAATTGCTCAACAACAACGACCGACTCCCGTACAAAAAAGAGACCAGAAGAAGAAAGAGGCTGTAGTCGATACCATCCCGTTTTATAATGGGACGTATGTCGGTGTGGACATATACGGCATCGGAAGTAAAATGCTAGGTGGCGACTTCATGAGTTCCGAAGTCAGCATAGGCGTCAACCTTAAAAACAAGTTTATCCCGACCATCGAGTTTGGTATGGGAGGAACAGATACATGGAATGAAACGGGAATACACTACAAAAGTAAGACCGCCCCATTCTTCCGGATTGGTGTAGACTATAATACGATGGCAAAGAAAAAGGAGAAAAACAGCTATCTATATGTAGGTCTCCGCTATGCGTTCAGTTCATTCAAGTATGATGTATCGACCCTGCCGGTTGACGATCCGATTTGGGGAGGAAGTATCGGAAATCCGAGTCTGGAAGACGACTACTGGGGAGGAAGCGTTCCTTTCAGTCATTTAGGGATGAAAGGGTCTATGCAGTGGTTTGAATTAGTGGTAGGTGTCAAAGTACGCATTTACAAGAATTTCAATATGGGCTGGTCTGTACGCATGAAATATAAGACAAATGCTTCGACCAATGAATACGCCAACCCTTGGTATGTGCCCGGCTACGGAAAATTTAAATCAAATAACATGGGAATTACCTATTCCCTCATTTACAAATTACCTCTTTAAAGAATAATGACAGGACTAGAGATTTGGCTGCTTGCAATAGGCTTAGCGATGGATTGTTTCGCTGTTTCAATTGCAAGCGGTATTATTTTGAAACGTACTCAATGGAGACCGATGCTGGTCATGGCTTTGGCGTTCGGACTTTTTCAGGCTCTGATGCCATTCATTGGATGGATGTTTGCAAAGACTTTCAGCCACCTGATAGAAAGTGTAGACCACTGGATCGCCTTCGCTATCCTTGCCTTCTTGGGCGGACGTATGATTCTTGAATCTTTTAAAGACGAGGACTGCCGTCAGACATTTAACCCCGCAAGTCCGAAAGTCGTATTCACAATGGCGATAGCGACAAGTATCGATGCACTGGCAATAGGCATCTCCTTTGCCCTGCTCGGAATCAACAACTATACCGAAATCCTCTCTCCTATCCTTATCATCGGATTCGTATCATTCGTCATGTCGCTCATTGGCCTTTACTTCGGTATCAAATGTGGTTGTGGATGTGCACGGAAATTAAAGGCGGAATTATGGGGCGGCATCATTCTAGTCGCTATCGGATTAAAAATATTGATAGAACATCTATTCTTACAATAATAAGCATTGGTTCCTCTAATAAAAAAAACAGAAAAACGTATGAAAACAAAAAAGAGTTTCCTTTGGCTGGCCTTCCTCATCTTGGCAACGATCTGGATATTAGCCAGACGTAACCAAAAAGCAGAGTTTAATACCGCCAGTGGTTTTGTGTTTGGGACAGTATACAAGATCGCGTATCAACATGACGCTGATCTGAAACCGGAGATTGAAGCGGAATTAAAACGTTTCGACCAGTCTCTCTCACCGTTCAATGACAGTTCGGTCATTAGTCGCGTCAATCGCAACGAAGAGTTGGTGACAGACAGCTTTTTCCAAACTTGCTTCAACCGTTCTATGGAAATCTCCCGTGAAACAAAAGGAGCTTTTGACATAACGATAGCCCCTCTTGCCAATGCCTGGGGATTTGGCTTTAAGAAAGGCGCCTTCCCTGATTCATTGATGATAGACAGCCTGCTACAGATTACCGGTTACGAAAAAGTGAAGCTGGAAAACGGAAAGGTAGTCAAGCAAGATCCGCGTGTAATGTTAAGTTGCAGTGCGGTTGCAAAAGGCTATTCGGTAGATGTAATAGCCCGTCTACTCGATCGGAAAGGAATCAAAAACTATATGGTAGATATAGGTGGTGAAGTAGTAGTAAAAGGTAAAAATGCGACAGGAGATCTGTGGCGTATCGGAATAAACAAGCCGTACGACGACTCATTAGCTGTTAAGCAAGATATACAAGTAGTACTCAACCTGACAGATTTAGGTATGGCTACTTCGGGAAACTACCGCAACTATTATTATAAGGATGGCAAAAAGTATGCTCATACCATCGACCCCAGAACAGGTTATCCGGTACAGCACAGTATCCTATCTTCTACTGTGATTGCCGAAGACTGTATGACGGCTGATGCTTTGGCTACCTCTTTCATGGTAATGGAACTGGAAGAAGCCGAAAAATTCTGTAAAGCAAATCCTATGATCGATGCCTACTTTATATATAGCGGCGAGAATGGAGAGTTTAAGACTTACTATACGGATGGTATGAAACGATATATGCCTGATGCCAAATAGAAAAATGCTTTACAAATAAGCATATAAACGGAGGCTCCATTTCATACGAATAGAGCCTCCGTTTATATAAAACAGCACCTCTGTTGAAGCCAAACGAAGCCTCTGTTTCAGAGTGGCTGAAACAATTATTTCATAAACACAAAATAAACAGCTGCAATCAGGCAAACAAATGCTGCCAGATGGTTCCAGTGCAATGTTTCTCCCTTAAAGAAAACAGTGGTAAAAACAGTAAATATAATCAAAGTAATCACCTCTTGAATCACTTTCAACTGCATCAGCGAGAATGGACCGCCATTCCCGACAAAGCCGATACGATTCGCCGGTATTTGACAAGAATATTCAAAAAATGCAATAACCCAACTAAAGGTAATCACACCTATCAACGGAAGAGCAGCAAACCAAGAATACTCTTGTTTCATCTTTAAATGCCCATACCATGCAAAGGTCATAAAGACATTGGATACAATGAGTAATAAAATTGTATAGAAACCTTTCATCTTATTATATACTAAAATTAGTAATTATCAGTCTATTTTATCCGGCAACAATTCTTCCTGCACATTCGTCATGCTCCCCCACAAGCTGTAGCGAGCTTCCGGATTCATCGCTTCCAACTGTCGCAGAATACCCTTCATATCACTTCGGCTGGACTGTGATTCATAAGGACAATTCTTCACTTGTTTCCGGTAGTCATGCAATGCAGCCAGTTCAATCAGATCAGCCTCGTGCACCATACACATCGGTCGGATAATTGTCATATCAAATTTCTTCATCACCAAGCGAGGCGGCATCGTACTGAATGCCCCCTGATAAGTAATGTTCATCAACAATGTTTCCAAAATATCATCCATGTGATGTCCTAAAGCAATCTTATTGCATCCTTGCTCCTTGGCAACCGTAAACAGAGCTTTCCGACGATTCCAGGAACAAAGAAAGCAGGGAGACTTGCGCGTATCCGTAGCAGGATCAAAGGACGTTTCGTACTGCACAAAAGGCACTCCAAAAGAGTCACAATATGCTTTCAGATATTCAGTATCACTTTGGTAAGGAATATTATTCATCACCACATGGACAGCTATCACAGAAAACCGAGGCTTATAAATACGCGCCCGCTTGCCCAGCAACTCTACAAGTGCCAACGAATCTTTCCCGCCCGACAGTCCGATAAGGATTTTGTCCCCTTCTTCTATCAGTCGATACTGCACCACTCCTTTATTGAATCGCCGTTCAATACGGCGGATCGTCTTCTCTTCTTCCGTAAATTGTGTCATATCTTCAAAAATCGGCTGCAAAAGTAAGCGAAAAGAATGATTTAAAGAAGAATTAACATAATAGAATCTCTGAAAAAGGGTTTATTTCTAATAAATTTGTACTTTTGAACAATTGATGCATGGATTAGTGAATAAAACAATGAAAAGAAAATATATTCTATTTATAATTTGCAGTTTCTTCCTCGGAGGAGTATCTGCACAAACATTGGAACAGGCACGCACCTTATTTACAAAAGGTGACTACGAACAAGCCAAACCCGTATTTCAGAAATATGCCAAATCTCAACCATCCAATGGTAACTACAGCTATTGGTACGGTGTCTGCTGCCTGAAAACCGGAGAACCGGAAGAAGCCGTGAAGTATCTCGAAACCGCTGTAAAAAGACGGGTAGCCGGTGGACAACTCTATCTGGGACAAGCTTACAATGATACTTATCGTTTCGAAGATGCAGTCAACTGCTTTGAAGAATATATCGCCGACCTCAGCAAACGCAAAAGATCGACGGAAGAAGCTGAAGCTCTATTGGAAAAGAGCAAAGCTGACCTGCGTATGCTCAAAGGAGTAGAAGACGTGTGCATTATTGACAGTTTCGTGGTAGATAAAGCAAATTTCCTGAGCGCATACAAGATCAGTGAAGAGTCTGGCAAGCTATTTACATTCAACGAATTCTTCCAGACCGAAGGAGATCATCCGGGAACAGTTTATGAAACAGAAATCGGTAATAAAATCTATTATAGCGAAAAGGGAGAAAGAGGCAATCTGGATATATTCTCCAAAAATAAATTACTGAATGAATGGAGCAACGGTCGCCCGTTGCCCGGCAGCATCAACGAATCCGGAAACGCCAACTACCCGTTTGTTTTATCGGATGGTGTTACTATTTATTATGCAACCGATGGCGAAGGACTGGGAGGATATGATATTTTTGTCACTCGTTACAACACAAATACGGACTCTTATCTGACGCCGGAAAATGTGGGAATGCCGTTCAATTCACCTTATAATGATTATATGTACGTCATCGACGAATACAATAATCTGGGTTGGTTTGCCTCCGACCGTTTCCAGCCCGAAGAGAAAGTCTGCATCTATGTATTCATTCCTAATTCGTCTAAACAGACTTATAATTATGAGGCGATGGACCCGCAGCAGATGATCCGTCTGGCACAGATTCATTCGCTGAAGGAAACTTGGAAAGATGAAAATACAGTAACGGAGGCACTGCAACGTCTGAAAGAGGCAATCAATCATAAGCCACAGGAACGTCGTGTGGTTGATTTCGAGTTTGTCATCGATGATAGCACGACCTATTATCAGTTGAGTGACTTCAAATCACCCAAAGCAAAGCTACTGTTCCAAAGTTACCGGCAACTGGAAAAAGATTATCTGCAACAGGAAGATAAACTGAACGGTCTGCGCCAGCAATATGCAAGCGCCAATCAACAAGGAAAAGAAAAACTTGCTCCCGCAATCCTTGATCTGGAAAAAAGAATTCTGCAAATGAATGAAGAGCTGGATGCTCTTGGAGTAAGTGTGCGTAATGCCGAAAAAACAAAATCAAAATAATACAGAGTTATGGACATACTGATTATCACCGTTCTCATCATTGCTGCAGTAATACTATTTTTGGTTGAACTGTTTGTCATTCCGGGGATTAGCCTGGCTGGCATTTCAGCACTTGCTTGTATTCTCTATGCCAACTATTACGCTTTCGCCAATCTGGGTATGGCAGGAGGATTTATCACTTTAGGGATATCGGCTGTCGCCTGTATCGGCTCGCTTATCTGGTTCATGCGTTCGAAGATGCTGGATAAGCTGGCTTTGAAAAAAGATATTGACTCGAAAGTAGACCGCAGTGCGGAAAAGAGCGTCAAGGTAGGCGACACAGGAATCAGCACTACCCGCCTGGCACAAATCGGTTATGCTGAGATTAACGGTAACATCGTGGAAGTAAGATCGATAGATGGCTTCCTCAATGAAAAAACTCCCATCATTGTGAGCCGCATCACTGACGGTACCATTCTAGTTGAGAAACACAAAATATAATATTCACTTAATATAAATTATCAATGGAAACATCTTTGTACTTACCTATCGTTCTGATTGTTGGAGGTATTATTTTCCTAATACTATTTTTCCATTATGTGCCGTTCTTCCTTTGGTTGTCGGCTAAAGTATCAGGCGTTAACATCTCGTTGATTCAACTCTTCCTGATGCGCATCCGTAATGTTCCGCCGTATATCATTGTTCCGGGCATGATCGAAGCCCACAAAGCCGGATTGAAGAACATCACCCGTGATGAACTGGAAGCCCACTACCTTGCCGGAGGCCATGTAGAAAAAGTAGTACATGCGCTGGTATCCGCATCGAAAGCCAACATTGAGCTGTCATTCCAGATGGCAACCGCTATCGACCTTGCCGGACGTGATGTGTTTGAAGCTGTTCAGATGTCTGTAAACCCGAAAGTGATTGATACTCCTCCTGTTACTGCAGTAGCCAAAGACGGTATCCAGCTGATAGCGAAAGCTCGTGTAACAGTACGTGCCAGCATCAAGCAGCTGGTCGGTGGTGCCGGAGAAGATACCATCCTTGCCCGTGTAGGTGAAGGTATCGTTTCCTCTATCGGTTCTTCGGAAAACCACAAGTCAGTACTCGAAAATCCGGATTCTATCTCTAAACTTGTACTCCGCAAGGGATTGGATGCAGGAACAGCTTTCGAAATTCTGTCTATTGATATCGCGGATATCGATATAGGTAAAAACATTGGTGCAGCTTTGCAGATTGACCAGGCTAATGCAGACAAGAACATCGCACAGGCTAAAGCAGAAGAACGCCGTGCAATGGCTGTCGCTTCCGAACAGGAAATGAAAGCTAAGGCACAGGAAGCACGTGCCAAAGTAATCGAAGCGGAAGCGGAAGTACCTAAAGCAATGGCAGAGGCCTTCCGTAGCGGCAATCTGGGTATAATGGATTATTACCGTATGAAAAATATCGAAGCCGATACTTCAATGCGCGAAAACATTGCCAAACCAACGACTGGTGGTACCACCAACCAGCCTTTGAGTAAATAGTCTACCAAACGCTGGAACCCGATTCCTATTCAGTTCATCTGCGTATCTTCTCTTTGACAAACTTGCAAAAGAAAAGAAAGATACCTCTTCCGAACTAAAATCCGGTTCCGGCGTTTCTATTTATATATACGACTTATTGTAAAACTAAAACCGTTCAATAACATGAAAAAGTACTTTCCATCCTCTGAACTGATTATCAACGAAGACGGCTCGGTATTCCATCTTCACGTAAAGCCCGAATGGCTGGCAGATAAAGTGATCCTTGTAGGAGATCCAGGACGTGTAGCACTCGTAGCTTCTCACTTTGAAAACAAAGAATGCGAAGTGGAAAGCCGCGAATTCAAAACAATCACGGGTACATATAAAGGTAAACGAATCACAGTGGTTTCTACCGGAATTGGTTGCGACAATATCGACATCGTTATGAACGAACTGGATGCACTTGCCAACATCAACTTTGAGACACGGGAAGAAAAAGAAAAGTTCCGCCAACTGGAGTTAGTACGTATCGGTACGTGCGGCGGCTTGCAGCCAAATACTCCGGTAGGCACCTTCGTTTGTTCACAGAAATCTATCGGTTTCGACGGATTATTGAATTTTTACGCCGGACGCAATGCGGTATGCGATCTTCCTTTCGAACGTGCTTTCCTTAATCACATGGGCTGGTCGGGAAATATGTGTGCCCCTGCGCCTTATGTTATTGATGCCAGTGAAGAACTGATTGACCGGATTGCTAAAGAAGATATGGTACGTGGTGTAACGATTGCCGCGGGAGGCTTCTTTGGGCCACAAGGACGTGAGCTCCGTATTCCGTTAGCGGACCCGAAACAAAATGATAAGATTGAAGCATTTGAATATAAAGGCTTTAAGATTACCAACTTCGAAATGGAAAGTTCGGCACTTGCAGGACTTAGCCGACTGATGGGGCATAAGGCAATGACCGTCTGCATGGTGATAGCCAACCGACTGATCAAAGAGGCTAATACCGGATATAAGAATACAATCGATACACTGATTAAGACTGTACTCGACAGAATATAGGATAATATATCCATCATAACAAAATGGCTTGAATCATACTCTGTATTGTATGTTTCAAGCCATTTTTTCATTAATATCCAATCGTAAATCTCTCTTGGTGATGCTTGGGATGTTCCAACTCATCGATCATTGCAGCCGCATAGTCTTCTACAGAAATATGGCTGTTACCCACGATATCCACAATCATATCATCTTTGCCCAAACGGTAACGTCCGGTGCGTACTCCCGGCCTCATATCTGCTGCCGGAGAGAAAAATACCCAGTCAATCTCTTTCTCCTTCATCAGGAAATTCAAGTAAAACTCTCCCAAAGCTTTAACTCCGGGCAGGATATTCTCAGGAACTTCACCCGAATCCATCAGTCGCAATCCCGGCGCAATAAACAGTGAGCCGGCACCACCTACCATCAGGAAGCGATTTACTCCCGCTTTCTTCACTCCATCAATGATAGTCAGATATACTTTGATGGTTTCGTCATATATATCAGGATTATTCCATCCCGGATTGAATGCACTGATAACGGCATCCGCTCCTTTGCAAACTTCGCAAACTTCATCGAGCGAAGAGACATCCGCTTTCTTTACTTTCAGATGCTCGTTCTCTATCTTTATTTTCTCGGGATGACGAACTACAGCTGTCACTTCAAAGCCACGATTCAATGCCTCATTTAGCAGAGCGGAACCAACAAAGCCGCTAGCTCCGATGAGGACTATCTTTTTCACTTTCTCCATATTCCAACAAAAATTAGATTGTTATTATTACTTTAATAACAATCTAACTTTCAGAATGTTGGTCTCCTTTTAGAAAATTAATTATCCGATATAGGTTTCTATCGTTTCTTTCAGTTTCTCCAAAGAATATGGTTTGGAGATAACTGCATTGCATCCAGCCTGAATAGCCTGTTGCTGTTCCGTATAGAACGCATAGGCTGTGACTGCAATAATAGGAACCGAAAGAGAAATAGTTCGAATCTTCTCTGTAGCCTGAATGCCATCCATCACAGGCATACGAATATCCATTAATATCAAGTCCGGTTTTTCCCGAATAAAGCTATTGATTGCTTCCTGTCCGTTACGCACCCACAGAATAGTATACTCTTTCTTCAGTAAGATATTCAACTGGGCAAAGTTCGATTCGATATCCTCCACAACCAAAATCTTTTTATGACGTACGGATTCAGAATCAATCTTAGTAGAAAGACTCCGTTCGGCAACTTCTACCGGTATCTCCTGATAAGGCAGATAAAGCGCAAACGTACTACCTTGTCCCAGTTCCGAGCTAACTTCAATACGGCCACCGAGACGTTCTACAATACTCTTGCAAATAGAAAGCCCCAGTCCGGTACCTTGCACAAAGTCATTCAGTTTTTCAAAACGAGTAAAGATTTGAGGAAGTTTCTCTTCCGGAATTCCACAGCCCGTATCGCTGACAAACAGTTTCAGCCAGTCTCCCTCCTGCTTCAATCCCAATGTGATACTTCCCGTTTCAGTATTCTTAATGGCATTGGATAAAAAATTGAAGAGTACCTGCATCACACGGTTTCGATCGGTAGAAGTCCAAAACTCTCCTTGCGGACGAACCACTTTCAAGTCCACATTCAACTTCATCTTTAACTGATGCACCTTCTCCACTTCATCCACCAAGCCAGCTATTTCGACTTGCTGGAAGTGCATCTCCGATTTACCGGATTCGATGCGGGACAAATCCAAAATATCATTGATCAACTGCAACAGCAGATTGCTATTCTTCTGGATAATCTCCAGATATTCATGTTTTTCCTCTTCATTCTCCGTTAAAGCCATAATCTCCGAAAATCCCACAATAGCATTCAGCGGAGTACGAATCTCATGACTCATATTTGCGAGAAATACAGACTTCATCCGGTCGGCATCCTCTGCACGTCGTTTCGCTTCAATTAATTCCTCGGAACGACGGATACGGTCACCAATATCGTGTATTAACGCCAGCACGGTGTTACCTTCAAACGGAGCGATGCGTGCCTGAAAATAATGTTTACTCCCATCCACTTCCAACGGATATTCAATCTCTTTCAGCTTCCCGTCCTTCAGGCATTCGCGAATATTGCAAAGAAACAAATCACTTACTTCCGGAGAATAAATACTGCGCCCGTCCGCTCCTTTCAGCACTTCTACCGGATGCAGCAGAATCGTACCCGGCGCCATCAGCACATCCGTTATAAAGAAATTTTCGTCAAAGATGAAGATAAATTCGGGTAAAGCTTCTATTATTTTACGGTTATGTTCTTCCAGATGTTTAATATGCTGTTCCTTTTCACACTGGGAGGTAACATTTACAGTATATGCCAACAGTTTATCCGGATCTCCTTCTTCATTCCCTTTATAAGACAAGAAATGATCTTCCAGCCAAATCACTTCACCATGCTCTCCGACACAACGAACCTGTATCTGAGATGCTTTGGACTCCGAAGCAAGCATTTTAGCAAAAGCTGTCTGATAGGCATTTATATCTTCGGGGTATGCGAAATGGTAAAAGTCATTAATATCTTTAAAGACTACCCCCGCCTCTTTCAAGCCTAACGTACGGAAGTAATCGTCCGTGAAGCTACATTTCCCTGTCGGAATGTCATATTCCCATAAAGCTATTTGATGTGCGGCAAGTACAGAAAGTATCTTTTGTGAATTTTCCCGTATGATTTCATTATTCTCATTCGGTGAATATAAGTTTGTATCCGGCTCCATAGACTATCATTGTATTTTGTATGTGCATTGTTTGAACGGCAGCAAATATAAACAAATAAAGCACAAGTTGTGTCTAATCTTACTTTTTTTACTTAGAAACAATTATCTTTGCATCATCCAAAAAGAAATATAATGAATCAAGATACTATCTGCGCTATTGCTACCGCTCAAGGAGGGGCCATCGGAAGCATCCGTGTTTCCGGTCCTGAAGCTATTTCTATTACAAGCCGCATCTTCCAACCGGCCAAAGCCGGCAAATTACTTAGCGAACAAAAGCCTTATACGCTGACATTCGGGCGTATTTATAATGGAGAAGAAGTCATAGACGAAGTCCTTGTGAGTCTTTTCCGGGCTCCTCATTCCTATACGGGAGAGGATAGTACAGAAATCACGTGTCATGGTTCTTCCTATATTCTTCAGCAAGTAATGCAGTTGTTGATTAAGAACGGTTGCCGTATGGCTCAACCGGGAGAATATACCCAACGCGCGTTCCTCAACGGAAAGATGGACTTAAGTCAGGCGGAGGCTGTAGCCGATTTGATTGCATCTTCTTCCGCAGCCACTCATCGTTTGGCCATGAGTCAGATGCGGGGAGGTTTTAGCAAAGAGTTAACGGACCTACGAAGTAAGTTGCTAAACTTCACTTCCATGATCGAACTGGAACTTGACTTCAGCGAAGAAGATGTGGAGTTTGCTGATCGTTCGGCATTGCGAAAACTCGCAGATGAAATAGAGCAGGTTATCTCACGGCTGGTTCATTCATTCAATGTAGGGAATGCCATTAAGAATGGTGTTCCGGTGGCTATCATCGGTGAAACGAATGCGGGGAAATCTACTTTACTGAATGTATTACTGAACGAGGATAAAGCAATCGTCAGTGATATTCATGGTACCACGCGTGATGTCATTGAAGATACTATTAATATAGGTGGCATCACTTTCCGATTCATTGATACTGCCGGAATCCGGGAAACAAATGATACCATTGAAAGCCTTGGTATTGAACGTACATTCCAGAAGTTGGATCAAGCGGAGATTGTACTTTGGATGGTTGATTCATCTGATGCATCTTCTCAGATAAAGCAATTATCAGAAAAGATCATTCCTCGTTGTGAAGAGAAGCAACTAATTGTTGTATTCAACAAAGCGGATTTGATTGAGGAAATGCAGAAAGAAGAATTATCTGCTTTATTAAAGAACTTCCCTAAAGAATACACGAAGTCTATCTTCATATCGGCAAAAGAACGTAGACAGACCGACGAGTTACAAAAGATGCTTATTAACGCAGCACATCTGCCTACGGTAACACAAAATGATATTATTGTGACAAACGTAAGGCATTATGAAGCTTTAAGTAAAGCTTTAGATGCTATCCACCGGGTGCAGGATGGGCTTGATTCACATATATCCGGAGATTTTCTTTCGCAGGATATACGAGAGTGCATTTTCTTTATTTCGGATATTGCAGGGGAAGTGACAAATGATATGGTGCTTCAGAATATTTTTCAGCATTTTTGCATCGGCAAATGACGGCTTGTAAACAGCCATAAATAACCATAGCCAATTAGAAGAAAGTCGCTGATAACCAGCGGCTTTTCTTTTTATATGTTTTTCAGTCAAATCTGACTGGTTGCGGATTTCCAGCATTATTTTGTACCATAATTCTACCGCCGAACAATTAAGCGGACACTTCGCACTCATCATAGCGACATCTTGGACACGATGTGAGACGCTATGAGAATGAGCGGAACCGCTATAGAAGACACAGTGTGAGACGCTATGAGAAATTGTGAGACGCATTGAGACAGAATAGGCGAAATTAAAGGCGACTAATATATGGAAATCCAAAGAAAATGCCAGTGGTGCGGCAAACCATTTATAGCACACACGATGGTAACACGCTATTGCAGCAAATCGTGCAATGAAAAAGCGTACAAAGAGAAGAAGCGGAAGCAGAGGTTACAGGAATACGAGGAACGGCAAAATGAGCAGCCCATGCAGGAAGTCGGTATCGTAGGAAGCAAGTTGTATCTCTCCCCTGCCGAAACCGCAACCCTTTTAGGTATTAGCCGTGCGACCATCTATCGGCACATGGCTACCGGTATCATTCGGGCACTGCAACTTCGCGGGCGTACCATTATCCGCAAGTCGGACATTGAAAAAATGTTTGATGATGCACCCGGTTATAAGAAACGGAGTTATGGAAGAAAACAGACCGTTCTTTATTACACTACCAATGAGATTCTGGAGAAGTTCCAAATTCAGAAGAAAACACTGTATCGTCGATGCAAGTTATACAACATCCCTAAGGTTGAAGAAGGCAATCGTGTGTTCTACAACCGCACCCTTATAGACAAGTATTTTGCCGACCTTGCCGAAGAAATCAATCCGGCCTGTTATTATACCCCGGAGCAGGTCATGGAAAAGTACGGTATGAGCCGTAATGCTGTTGCTACCTTTGCCCTGCGGTACAATATTCCCCGAATCAACCGCCACCACGAGGTGTATTATTCCCGTGCCCATATAGACGCGATTAAGGAAAAGCAGGAGAAGCTGAATCCCGACTATTATACCTACGATGAAATCACCGAGAAATACGGACTTACTAAAATTAATATCAGCTACTATGTCAACAAATACGACATCAAACGGTTCAAGCAAGGAAGCCGGACAATGGTGCAACGTTCCGAGTTTGACAAAGTCTATATAGAGCATCGTGATGGAACATATACACCCAAGAAACGGGAAAAGAAAAGCGACCTGCCGAAAGAGACCTTTGTAATCCCTGAAGGTTATTACTCATCCGAGCAAATTGCGGCAACTTATCATATGAACAGGAAAACCATTTGCAAGCTATGCCGTGAAAACGACATTCCTAAAATCAGTCATGGTGGGTTCAATTATTACGAGCAACTGTCAGTTGACAGATTCTTCGCCAAATACAAGGCTGCAGACAATATAAAGGAATGGATTAGTGCGGAACAAATGGAGGAAATCTATGGTATGAGCAAAGATGCCAGATGCTCATTTGTACATCGCCATAAAATCCCGTCCCGTGTTGTTTATGGCAAAGTCCAATATTCAAAAGACCATATCGACATTATCAAAAGCGGAGGTTTCGACCAACGGGAAATGTATTACAGCGTAGCCGAAGCAATGGAAAAATATAGTCTCCGCAGGGATGATGTCTACAATTATGCGAGGTATAACAAGATACGGAAGATGCATCACGGAAAGCCCATGTTCCTGTTGAAAGAGGATTTTGACAAGGTGATGGCTGAAAAATCCGGTATCTGAGAATTATTCCGCACAGACAAGAATCATTTTCAGCAATGGCAGCCATCAGCATTGTTTCATTGTATTGGTTTGCAACAAATTAATCACCAATTATAAAAACATATCATTATGCACGAATGTAAAACTGTAACATTGAGGACAAGACCTCTAAAGAAAAACATGTTGTCGTTCTATCTGGATTATTATCCCGGTTATCGCGACAAAGAAAGTATGAAGGTAATCCGTCATGAATCTTTGGGCATCTACATCTATGCCGAACCAAAGAACCAACGGGAACAGAACTTTAATGCCGTCATGTCGGAAAAAGCAGAAGCTATCCGATGCCGACGCTTTGAATCCATCGTAAATGAGCGGTACGATTTCTTTGACAAGAGCAAGATGAAAGGAGATTTTCTTGCCTATTATAAGAAGACACTCCGCAAGCACGACCAGAAATGGGAGTTCGTATATCTGCATTTTTTCAATTTCGTGGGTGGAAAATGTTCATTCGAGGAAATCGATGTGGACTTATGCAACAAGTTCAGAGAGTATCTGCTTAATGCGAAACAGCTTAGACGTCCTGAGCGTCCCATATCACGCAATTCGGCTGTGGGCTACTGGTCCACATTCAGAGGATTTCTCAAAATACTCTATCGCAACAAGTTAATTCACTCCAATGTAAATGATTTCTTGGACAAGATAGAGCCGGAAGATGTAGTGAAAGACTACCTAAGCGTAGATGAACTGTACAGATTGGCAGAAACACCTTGCAAAATACCGGTTCTGAAAACAGCCTCGTTATTCTCTTGTCTGACAAGTCTGAGAATCAGCGATATTCTCACATTGCGATGGGAAGAAATCGTGGACTTTGCTGCCGGAGGAAAATGCGTCCACACCGTCACTCAAAAGACAAAGACAGAAGACATCATCCCCATTAGTGACGAAGCCTTGCAATTGATTGGTTATTCTCCCGAAAAGACAGGGCTGGTATTCAAAGGATTGAAAAGATGCTGGACGCAATACCCCATGAAAGAGTGGATCCGAGCCGCAGGTATCACCAAAAACATCACCTTCCACTCATATCGAAGGACATTCGCCACTTTACAGGCTGCTGCCGGAACAGACATCCGAACCATCCAAAGCATCATGGCACACAAGAGCATCACCACAACCCAACGATACATGAAAGTGGTGGATAGCAACAAGCGAAAAGCCAGCAACAAAATTTCCTTGATCCGTAAGGATTAACGGTCATTATTACCTCTTTTATATGGTTAGAGTATGATTTTTGAGTATGATTCATATTCTAACCATAATTATTTGTGAATATCAGTCCAATAACCATTAGTATTTATGGTTATATGGAAATTAGTGCTGAACTTTACGCCATAAAATTGTAAACAATCACAACTATATGGAGAATAATATACAAGTTCAGAAAGCAGCTGATATCAGCAGTTTGGCTGGAGTGGTCATCGTTTCACTCTCGGCACTCACCGCATACAATATCGGTGAAAAGTTCAATCACAACATCCTATTTGATGCCACCATTTTTATTATCTCTTTGGTAATGCTTATTTTGACCTTTGCCATATTCCGCAAAGTAATGGCAGGGCTTTTTACGACAATCTCAAGTAGTACTACAAATAAGCAAGTACAAAGCGAATGTTCACAAGAAAGCAGCCATCAAAATGCTAATCAAGATTCAGTAGAAGAGGAACAGATACCTGATAGTTTGGAGAGATATGAGAGCATTCTTGTGAAAGAGCAACTGAAGGAGGTGAAACGAAAAAGGGACACCATGATAGCTATCCGCGAATATGTAGTGGAAAAGACCTCGAAATATCTCTCAAAAGAGAATATCAGCACACTATTCCGGAATATAGAGTGCATTGCTGAAAACCGGGTTAACGATTGTCAGCCAATCCATTCAACGAAAGAAGCAAAGATCAGTTCTCCCTCTTTAAGACACTTAGCTTGGAATATCGGTGAACGGCTTGGAGTCTCCCGTCGCGACAGAGCGATATTCATTAAGTCTTCTTTCCCATACGAATTGCGCAACGCTGATATAGAATATCTGGAAGCCAATTTGCGTGTTAATGTCCCATGCGACATTCCTATTGACGTGCCGGACAAAGGAGATTTCCACTTTCACAACAATACTTGAAAATTAAATCGTGCAGACGGTAATCATTGTTCTGCCTGACGAATTTCTGCAAAATTTCATTCTGTTGGTTTGCAGCATATTAATTCTAATTATTGAAGATATGAACACAACAGATTTGACTTTTAATGACCTGCCCAAAGTGGTAGGCGAACTCTGCGAGAGAATCGCAGGAATGGAAAATTTACTTAGGGACACTCTTAACCGCCAAAGCGAACCAAAAGAGAATTTGCACGTACCAATGACAGTGCAGGAAGCCTGTGCCTATCTGAAAATGCCAGTCTCCACCTTTTATTACAAGATAAAGAAGGACAACATTCCTGTTATCAAACAAGGAAAGCACCTTTATATCTATCGTGACGAGCTCGACAAATGGCTGGAGGCATCTCGCAAAACTTCAGTACCTCTCACCTATGAGGAAGAAAACGAAGCGATGTATACCTCACACCGTCGCAAGCCTAATCCTAAAAACTGGTGAGTATGGAAACTGCAACACCCATTGAGGATTTTGCTCAAATCACTACGAGATGGCAAGATACTATGCTCAGTTTGGAAAAGGTGTACGAACAGGAGCCGGAAGTCCTGAGTATAGGCGGAGTGGCTATCGGAACATTGGGAAATTTCAGTGCATCCATTGGCAAGGCAAAAAGCAAAAAGACCTTCAACGTGTCAGCTATGGTAGCAGCAGCTTTGTCCGGAAAGGAAGTCCTTAACTACACAACGGATTTTCCCGCTGGGAAGAACCGCATCCTCTACATTGACACCGAACAGAGTCAAAACCATTGCATGATTGTAATGCATCGTATAATGAAACAGGCAGAGTTGCCTGCCAATCAGGATTGTGACCGTTTCTATTTTCTCGCTTTACGCAAGTTCAATCCGAAGGAGCGTTTAGCTATTATAGACGATGCTATCAGTCAGATTGAGGGTCTCGGTTTCGTGGTGATTGACGGAATACGTGACTTGGTTTACGACATCAATTCACCAAGTGAAGCCACATGTATAATATCCAAACTTATGCAGTGGACTGACGAATACCAGATTCATCTTCACACCATCCTTCACCAGAACAAAAGTGATGAAAATGCCCGTGGACACATTGGCACGGAAATCAACAACAAAGCGGAAACGGTCATCCAAATTGAGAAAGACAAGGACGACAGCAACATCAGCAAAGTGGAAAGTGTGCATACCCGCTCAAAGGACTTCCTGCCATTCGCTTTCTACATCAATGACCAATCGCTTCCCGAACTTCTGCCGGACTATGTGCCGACCAAGAAAAGTGCTGGTCGTCCCAAGCAAGAACCATTCTCCCCTTGTAAAGACATCCGCGAATCCACCCATCGCAAGGCTCTCGAACTGGCTTTTGAGGGAAAAGAGACTATTTCGGGATATAAGGCTTTGGAAGAAGAACTGACCACTGCCTACGAACTGGCAGGAACAAAATTGAATCACAATAAGATTGTGGAAACAATTAAGTTTCTCACGAACAAACGGATGGTGGTTCAGGAAAGTCGTGGCATTTATCGCTTCATGCCTGATTACCACTATTGACTCTTCACTTGACTTTATTCTCAAAGCGTGTATTCTTGTGTAAGTCAAAGTTAAGTGCAACGGCTGGTTTCATGATAATTCTCGAAACTGGTCGTTGCCATTGATTGGGCTTGCCCGTTGTACAGACATTATCTTGTATGGGGAGCCTAATACCCCAAGCGACCAATAGGTCGTTTGAGAATGCCAATCTTCCAGCAAGCTGATTGGATGAAAAATAGCGTTATTTAAGCACTTTTTCTTTTCGCCAGCCTCTTCCTCGTCTTTCTCGACAAAAAGCGAAATTTGCACACTTAATTGCGTCCTGGGCTTGCCCATTATACGACCTCTATTGAGTTAGGGTAACTCAATACCCCAAGCGATAAATCGCTCGTGAGAAGTTGCCAATCCCAGGCAAGCAGGATATGGCTTTATTGCGAAGATGAAGTGTGCTTACTCGCCACGCAACTCTATGTTTCGGATTGGCGTGTAGTGCCTCTGCTGGCTGTTTGATAGCAGCCACGTAGAAGCGCATTTCAGTAGTTCTTTTACGAACCCAACTGTTCTTTTATGAACTCTTTTGTGAACTCCGTAGGTTCTTTTAGGAACTGTTCTTGCTCTTTTGCGAACTCTTTTAGGAATCATTTTTCATAATTCAAGTTCCAATGTCGGTATGCCGGAGCAATGCCGCCCCATAAGTGAAGATACTCGATGATGAACATGAACACAGGACTATTGTCCAAACGCTTACCAATTTAACGACATCAACCTGCCAGATTCCTAAGATTGATTTAGCCAACTTCCGAATAGCATCCTAAAATAGGAAATAGCCTATCCTCTTTGTAGTGCGTAAAAATACGCAGTCCACTGCGTAAAATGTAAGATTGTACATTTGTTAATAAATTTCAGCCAGTTGCTTATTTGCAGACTCGCTTTTACGAACTCAAAAATCGCCAATCATGTTGGAATCGAGAGTGAGAGGATTGCATTTGAATATCCTCCCACTCTTTATTCGTCATTTACCAAGTGACTTGAATACTTTTGCAATGCAACGCTTTTTCTGTTCCATATTTGGATGAACATAGAGATCCAAAGTCGTTGAGATATTGGAATGTCCAAGCAATACACTAACTGTCTTGTAATCACATCCGGCTTCTATGCAACGAGTGGCAAAGCTATGGCGAAGTCCATGATACTTTAGTTTTGGGATACCTAATTTTTCCATTAGTTTGGTATAATAATTCCGGTAGGTACGCGGTTCTGTCGGATATTCAGCATTGGTTAGAATATAAAAATCATCATTGACTACCTTTTTCAGAGGCTTCATCATTGCGAACAATTCCTTTGTCATAGGAATCTCTCTACATGAGTTCTGTGTTTTGGGAGTGTTGATAACCAACTCTGTATGTTTTTGTGTCCCATCAATGATATATATTCGCTCTATTGTGCGGTTTACGGTAATAGTCCCGTCCATTGTGTTGATGTCGCTCCATTTCAAGGCACAGACCTCCCCTATGCGAAGCCCAGTACATAGACTAATGTAAATACCAAGTCCAGCAAAAGAGAAATGGTTTTGAATATGGTTGAGCACCTTTTTGTGATTGGCTACTGATAGAACCTCCAACTCTTTGTTTGTCGAAATGGTTGGATATTTGATGTCCCATTCATAATAGTCCATCCATTCGTTTTTTACCCCGAACTTCATCACCATTTTTAGAACGATCAAAATGTCCTTTACAGATTTTACACTTAATCCACTTTCGATTTTTCGCAGGACATAGTCCTGCACAATCTCTTCATGGAGCGAATCACACTCTCCAAAAGTGGGAAGGATGTGGTTCTCCAAGATTAACACATAAGCCGCCATTGTGGACTGCTTCACATAGGGTCGCTTGTACTCTTTCCAAGCTACCGCAATTTCTCTAATTGTTTTGTTGCTCATATTATTTCATTTAATGATAAATGTCTATAATTAGAGAAATATAATGAGCGATGTTCCCCATTTGAGATTTCCGGAGTTTAGTGGAGAGTGGGAAGAGCATACGCTTTCTGAATATTTGGAGTTCAAGAATGGTCTTAATCCAGACGCTAAACGTATTGGAAGTGGACTACCATTCATTTCGGTGATGGATATTCTTTCAGAAGGAGTTATCAATTATGACAATATTCGTGGCAAGGTCAATGCTACTGAAAAAGAAATAGAATGTTTCGGAGTGAAAGACGGAGATTTGCTATTCCAACGTAGCTCAGAAACATTGGAGGATGTTGGACGAGCTAATGTGTACATGGATAATCGTACCGCCATTTATGGAGGCTTTGTTATTCGTGGTCGTAAAATCGGCAATTATGATCCTTTGTTCTTTAAGTATTTGCTTGCTACGCCATTAGCGCGCAAAAGAACTTGCAGAATGGGAGCAGGAGCACAACATTTCAATATTGGGCAGGAAGGATTATCCAAAATATCATTATATTTTCCATCAATTGAGGAACAGAGAAAAATAGCTGAATTTCTATCTCTCATTGACGAACGAATAGCAACCCAAAACAAAATCATTGAGGATTTGAAAAAACTAAAGTCCGCAATTAGTTTGAATGTACTTCATTCCGATAAATGGGAACAGTTCAAAATCAAAGATATCGCCCAAATAGGGCGTGGTAGAGTTATTAGTTCCATAGAAATTGGCCAGCAAAAGAGCCCTACATATCCAGTATATTCCTCTCAAACATCAAATGATGGTATTATGGGCTACCTTGACGATTATATGTTTGAAGGTGAATACATCAGTTGGACCACTGACGGTGCAAATGCAGGAACTGTATTTTATCGTAATGGAAAATTTAATTGCACAAATGTTTGTGGTTTATTAAAACTTAGAAAAGAGTTTGATACTCATTTTGTTTCTTTGGTTTTGGCGGAAGCGACAAAGAAATATGTCTCAATAAACTTAGCTAACCCAAAACTTATGAACAATACAATGGGTAACATTCAAATACGTCTGCCCAAATTAGAAGAGCAAAAAAGAATATCCATCGTTTTCAGAGTGTTACAAAGGCTATGGACTGTACATAATAGTTTGCTTACTGAGTATACAAAGCAGGAACAATATTTGCTCTCACAGATGTTCATATAAACATTTGCGAGAGCAGGTACTGTTTTTCATCCTCATATCTTACCGAGGTATTTTCTTCAAGAGCTAACTTATTATCTAATGAAGTCATTAGAGAGGCTATTTTATTTTGCATTTCTTTTGAAGGCAATTCAACCACAAGTGACGCTATTTCTGAAATATAATGTCTTTTGTGTTCTTCGGATTTTAGTTCTAAATATGATAGATATTCAAACATAAACCGAAGATTTACATTAGGTTTTGCTGTAAGCATCTTTATTGCTGACGATTTTACTTTAAAAGGGAATGATACATACTTTGCATCCATTGTAAAATCATCAAAGATTATGCATTCACCCTTTTGATATATACCAAAATCCTCGTCTGTATAACCCAAAACAAAACCTTTATTTGCAGTTAAAACCGGAATTAAGGTCGTATCTGTGGAGTATTCATCATTGGTAACAATATATGCTGTAGGTTGTTCATAAGTAAGAAGTTGATTGATTTCACAACATTCTGTATGTTCTTCTTTTAATGATACAAACACCTTTTTTCTAATTGCGGACATTACCGTACTGCAGTCCTTAATTAAAGGGATAGACGAAGTTGTTTTTCAATCCTGTAGCAAACATTGTAAACTCAAAGAGTTTGACAATCAAATTACTGCAGGACGGGACAAAGTAGAAGAAGGATGCTTTCCTTTATATGGTTCAACAGGTGTAATTGGAACAACAGCAACACCTAGTTATCATGAGCCATTAGTATTAGTTGCTCGTGTTGGTTCTATCGGTTGTGTTCAGTTTGTTAATATTCCATGTGGAGTAAGTGATAATACCATAGTTATACGATGTGGTAGTAAAGCAAAATATGTTTATTATTATCTTCAAAATTATAATTTCGAGCGTATAACATCAGGAACGACTCAACCTTTAATAACAGCCAAAGATGTCAAACATATTGATATACCTATTATTGATTCAGCCAATGACTTAAAAGCTATCAATACGCTTGATACACTCAATATGAAACTTGAATTAGAATCAAACTTGTATAATACTATTCTCAAACAGAAGGCGTTTTTACTCCAACAGATGTTTATATAAACAACTGTTGGAGTAGATAACTTCGTTGTTTAGTCAATGAATCCATGGCGCATTTTTCTATATCCAGTTTCTTTTGAATGGTTATAAGAGCTCTTGCTATATTATGTCTGTCCGTCTGCTTTAGAGGTAATGCTATTCTGTTCTCCAAAAAGCGTTGATTGCTAATGTTGATTGTATTTTTAGCACCTTTCTGAATCAACGGATATAGATAGTTCTTGGCTAATACAGAAGACATAAAATAGTAATGCAGATATACTCCTGTTTCAAATGAAGTTGGAGAGTACACACCATATAATGGAGATATAGCAACAGGTTGTTCAATATAACTCTGCTTGACTATTCCATACGGAAAATCTCCAGTCGGTGATTTCGTGTATATAATGTCTCCATATCTCGCTACATGGTAATTAGAAGTGTCTTTGGCTGCAAACGAACGACCAAGATATTCGATTTGATTGATAACGCCTTCGGAAACAGACACCGAATGTACAGTGTATAATTCTGAGTTCAGCTCTTTACGCTCAACTAAAACGGTTGATAATAGTACCTTTTCCCAACATCCTTTTTGCAAGCCTATCTCAGCCATCTTATGTGGAAGCCCTTTAATTAAGGATTTCAGTTTGTCAATGATTTTGTTTTGGGTTGCTATTCGTTCGTCAATGAGAGATAAGAGCTTCGCAATTTGTTCCTGTTCGTTTTGTACAGGAACAGCAACTTTAATCTTGCGAATTTCATTTGCTGAGATTTCTAAGAATGTTGATCCACAAGCATTTCTAATCAAATCTTTTTTCTTAGTTTGAATCAAGTAGTATAGAAAATCAATATTACATTGTTTCGCAATAAGAGATTGAAAACCTTGATTTGTAGTACATTCATTTGATGCAATAGAACATTCTCCTACCGTGGCACGAGAACTTAATAATATAGTGTGTAATGGTAATAGCTTTGCACTTGAATTATCTAAACCATCTCTTGTAATAGTTCTTTTGCTAAAGTCTACATATTTATTTTTACCGATTTCACTTGGAGTAAACCATTGTATATCTCCACCCCAATATGATTTCACTGTAGTATCAGGTGTGCCACCTCCAACCACTGTTGCTAAATCATTTATGGTGTACTTGTTCCACTCTCCACTAAACTCCGGGAATCTCAAATGGGGAACATTAAGGTTCTTTGAACCTTTTATCTTCTCACGCTCGGCAGAGCAAGCAAGCTCGTTCTGCTCTCGCTCGATCGAAGATTTGAGGACTTTTTTATCTTTATTATCTATTGCCATAGTTGTCATTCTTTTGTAGGATTCAAATCAAATGGAAGCAATGGAGTTTCATCATTACCCTCATTAAAACGATCAAAATCAGATATGTATGATCTATCTTGAATCAGTTTATATTTTTCGTATTCGCTATAAGCCTTATCTTTTGCTTCTTCTTGTGTCACTTTTCCTGCCGTATCGCACGGCTCGTAATCCATCGCTGCAAGATATTGTTGAAGGAACCTTTTCCAATCATCCATAGTTGAAACGATATGACGTGCAGCACGTGATTCTGCCATATCAAGAAAGGCAGTTGTGATAAGATTCAACTGGGACAATTCAGAATCTGACAGATAATTTTCGGCAATGATGGCATCAGACTTTTGCACTCTTCCATCAGGAGCTTTCTTCCATGTGGTAAGTCCCATGTAAGGTTGCTCGGAATCAGCCCGTTGATAGATAATTTCCGCAGCCGTATGATGGGTAACGGCAAGGTGCATCATATTCTGTACCATCTTGAAGAACAACTTTGTATCTTCTGATTTCGGGTCGTAATCCGCACTACATTCTGCATAAATGTCAGTTATCTTTTGGTAATATCTGCGCTCTGAGGTGCGTATTTCACGAATACGCTCAAGCAAATCGTCAAAATAATCCTTTCCGAAATGTTTGCCCTGTTTCAGCCTCTCGTCATCGAGGGCATATCCTTTAATGATAAACTCTTTCAGCACTGAAGTTGCCCAAATACGGAATTGAGTAGCTTGATAGCTATTTACTCTATAGCCCACCGCTACAATAGCATCGAGGTTGTAGAATAGCGGCGTACGCTCCACTTCCCGGTCTCCTTCTATTTGAACTATCCCAATTTTTCGGATAGTTGCTGATTTAGAAAGTTCTCCTGTTTCGTAAATTTGTCCGAGATGATAATTAATGGTTCTGACATCAACCCCAAACAAGTCCGCCATTCTTTTTTGTGACATCCAGAATGTTTCGCTGTTGAAAATGACTTCTACCCGTGCTTCTCCTTGGGCTGTTTTATACAATAATATATTAGAGCTTAGCGAATTATGCATGAGCTCTGTCATTGAGATAGATTGCGAGAAAAAGTCTCGTGCCTGTTGAACAAGCAACTTTTTGCCATCAGCATTTTCCGCAATAATCATACATGCCATACGAGAAAGACGGAATATGTTTACCTTGCGGAATGAACCGTTTCCTATCTTGACCATATCAACCACTTGGTTGAAATGCTCATCCACATTCATTCCTTTTTCTCCGGCTACTTTGATGGCTTTATCTATGACCCTTTGGAATTTCCAATAAGCAGAATAGCCCATTGCACCACAAAGGTCACGGGAACTCCAGTATTTGTTCCCGTTTTCATCCTTGCGGCATATATTCTCAAATGAAGGTGTCATCTGAGGTATGTTGTCATTTTCACCCATTGCTATTACTTTTCTGAACTATTCTACAATGCCTAATTCTTTCAGGTACACTTCAATCTCTTTATCGAGTTCAGCACGTTTGGCTTCCAATTCCTTTATTTCTGCCATTACAGCTTTAATATCAATAGGTTCTTCCTCTTCAAAGGTATCAACATAACGAGGAATATTCAGATTGTAATCATTCTCGGCTATTTCTTGAAGAGAGGCAAGGTGACTGTACTTTTCTATTTCCTTGCGGTCACGATAAGTTTCGACAATCTTCTGAATATGCTGTTCACGGAGTTTGTTCTGAGTCTTTACCTTTTCAAACTCCTTGCTTGCATCAATAAACAGAATATTGTCATCCTCTTTACGGCACTTCTTGAAAACAAGAATACAAGTCGGAATGCTTGTGCCATAGAAAATATTCGCAGGTAATCCTATAATGGCATCCACATAGTTTTTCTTTTCTATGAGGAAACGACGGATAACTCCCTCCGCATTTCCTCGGAATAGTACACCATGCGGAGCAACACAAGCCATTGTTCCACCCTCGTTCAAGTGATAAATCATGTGCAGAATAAAAGCATAATCGGCAGTCTTACGTGGTGCAAGCCGTCCTGCTTTGCTGAAACGGTCATCGGTATTGAATTTGTCGGCAGCACTCCATTCAGCAGAGAACGGAGGATTTGCTACAACTGCATCAAATTGGGTATCGCCAAACGCATCCCATTCAAGTGTATCACCATTTTCAATCTTGAAGTTGCTGAACCTGATGCCGTGAAGCAACATATTCATTCGGGCAAGATTATAAGTGGTCGGATTCTTTTCCTGTCCGTAAATATCTACTGCGTTACCGATACTTGCAGCACGGAGTAGCAACGAACCACTACCGCAAGTAGGGTCATAGACATTGCGCAAACGCTGGTGTCCAATGGCAACAATCTCTGCTAAGATACGGCTAACTTCCTGCGGAGTATAGAACTCTCCAGCCTTTTTTCCGGCTCCCGCAGCAAACTGTGAAATCATATATTCGTAAGCATCACCCAATATATCAATCTCTTGCGATGCCTCTAATCCAAAATTTATATCGTCCAATGCAAGAAGCACATTGCTGACAAGTGTATTTTTATCATCGGCTGTCTTACCCAATTTAGGCGAAGCCAAGTCAATATCTGAGAACAAACCGCCAAAATCATCTTCGCTGTCTTGTCCCAAAGTACTGTCCTCAATACGCTTCAATGAGCGTTCAAGCATGGGTAAGATGTTTTCTTTTCGCTTGATAGCTTCAATTACTGACGAAAACAAAAATTGGGGCTCAATGAAATAACCGATATTCTCCAGGCATTGGTTCTTTGCTTCCTCTTGCAATTCAATAGCATCGGCATCGTCCGTTTCCCACAATTCCTTAAAAGTTATATCATCATCTGCCAAAGCATTGTTGGCGTATTTTTCTATTTTCTCCGACAGGTATTTATAAAAAATGAAACCTAATGTAAAATACATAAAGTCGCTTGCCGACATATTACCACGCAAACGGTTTGCAACCTCCCAAAGCTGGTCACGGAGTTTCTGCTGTAATTCTTCGCTCATTATTTCTAATCTTTAATTACTGTAAAATAAATTCCTTAATCTGCTTAGTCAATAATGCTTTACGCTTTTTGATAAAATCAAGGAAATAGTCTAAACTATAGTCGTTCATTTCAGGTATATGATGACGTTCCTTAAAATTAGCATCTCGATCTTTTAGCCATAAATCAAAAGGTTTAGCATTTTTAGATTTATTTTCTGAGTCATCCAACAATTCTAAATTCAAAATTGAATTATAGCAGGCCTGGTACTTTTCTATAGTTACATCATCATATCCTTTTGCACGAAGATTTTTTATTTTAAATTCATTTTGAGGATAAATATGGTCTTCATTGTATTTCTTATCTTTCCAATCTCTCCCTTGATACAACAATGATAAAATCAAATAGCTATATTTAGTACCATAACTATAGTTCAGCATATTTTCTATCTCCATATCGTTGAATGTCATTTCAATTTTCAATTCTTTACTAAGTTCAACATAGGGGAAATAGTCTGTTGCTAATTTAACAACAGGTCTCATACTATTCAATTTATTATCAGTTGAACTACCTAGCACTCCTTTAAGCAGCATCATGATAATCCATTTTTGAATATTATTTTGATCCTCAACATCTTTCAAATTAGAGGAGGTGAGATAGCCTTTGTTTTTCCCTCTCAAATATTGAGCAATAGGAAGTAACACCAACCTTGCTACTAAATTTTTATCTGTAAAGCCATAACGACTAACCAATTTTATACTATTGGCAATGGCATCTTTTGTTTCATCCCAATGATCTTCTATACATTCTAGGTTTTTCTTCGTGAATGAACTAAGTTTATACTGTATAGGAAGATTTTCTGTTAGATACATCGCCCCTTTCATCACAAAGTCTTTACCAAAATTGTAACCAGTTCCTATCTTGTTAATTTCATCTGTAAATTCATTGATTTCTTCTCTTGCGTTCAAATTCCTCCATTTAGCAGTCGCTGTTGACAAAAGAATATCGCTATATTCTAGTTTTTGACCACCAGTATTGGTACGAATAAATATCTCTAAAACCTTATCATAATCATCAGATTTTTCCTCGTAATAATTTATGTTTTGAGATACATTTACTACACTAAAAAGTTTACTTATCATTTTTCGAGCTTTTTTCTTAGCTCCATCATCAAAAGCATTAAGCTGATTTTCTATAGAATCTTTAGCATCTTCTGCATCATCATAATTTAATATATCTCCAACACGATACCATAATTGAGGATAATCTGTTCTTTGCAGAGGTGTTTCATCCTCTTTAAATAAAAATTGATATGTCATCTCCTCTGGATTATCATCTCCCTTATCCCAAAGAAGATTTAAATATAGTCTTGTTGTTCGCCACTTTCGATAGAAAAAACGATATGAACCACGTAAGGCTATATTTATAGATGTTATCCTCTGCTGTCCATCAAGAACCAAATATATATCTTGATTTACACCATCCAAATTAGCCTCTTTATTATGCGGTTTTGCCTGATCAAAGTCTTTTATAAATTCATATGAAGTCCAATCTTTCTTCTTTTCTTCTCTAATCTTCCAAAAAAGGAAAGAACTAATAGGATATCCACACATAATAGAATCAAACAGTTTTTCTACTTGCGCTGGATTCCAAACGTATTCTCTCTGAATAGCAGGTAAAAAAGTATTCCTCCCTATTCTTTCGGATATTAAATCCTTTATCGTAGTATTAAAATAAGCCATATGTTTATTCCTTATTCTTATTTATTGTTTGACGCAACAAGTTAAAAACAAAATCTATTTCAGCATCGTTTTTCAATGGGAAACGAACTTCATAAGCCCCATTTCCCCAATGTCCAACTTCTGACACATCACGAGTAATACCTTCTGGGTCTTTGAGTGTTCCTTTCTTAGCATTGAGAAACAGCCTTATCCCCTTGTTTTGCATAACTATATCACAAAATACCTTTCCTCCTATTTTGAAACCTATAGTTTTCTTTTTGGGATATATTGTAATATCCTCTCCAAATGATAGCAAAAACTCTTTGATTTCTGTATAGATGTTGAGAAAATCATCTTTTATGTTCTCTAAATGATCCTGTTCGCTATAAACTTTAATTTCTTTACTTACCGTTGTTATTGCCTCACTATTAGAAACCGTTTTAATACTTTCCTTGCTTGAACGGTTTACTATCTGTCCAAATGAAAGCGTATCATTTGTAAAACGTTTGATTTCCCATAGTTCTATAGGCAAGTCTTTGAAATTGATAGCTTCTTTTTGATAAGTTGTAAAATTAGGTGAAACAAACAACACCTTTGACTGAGACCAATCCACATCGTTCCGTTTGAGTGCACCCGACTTAGACTCGTTGTACTCTAAAATAAATTCAGCCTTGTTATTTAACATCAGGGATAGATAAGCATAACCTTGGTCTATTACACTAAAATTCTTATCTCTTTTATATTCTATTATTACAAAGGATTTTTTCTCTGAATCAAAAGCCAAAGAGTCTATACGGAAAGAACCAATAGAAAATTCCGTCTTGATGAAATCAAGCCCAAGCAACGTCTGGAGATTCCTTTCAACGATGTTTTGAATTTCCTTCTCCAACTTAAATGGCATCTCTTTTATAAGCGTTAGTTGCTCATTATTTATCTTGTATGTTGACATCCTTATTCCCAATTAAACGTTTTTATAATACTACGCAGTCTTTCCATTATTCTCGTCAAAGCCCTTCGGGTTTTGATAAGACCAAGATGTTTCTCTTTCAATGCCTTTTGTATAATCTCCGGCTGCTCTTTTTGTAAATAGTCATACTCCTTCATGTAATGATTAAGCACCTCCGCTGAAATCTGTTCTTCATCAGCCAAATCATTCACGGCCTTATTGCGTTCTGACACAATATATTGGTTTAATCGTTCTTCCAATTCGTTTGTTCCGTCAGCCTTATTACGACCGTTCATGAAATTCTCCTTGTCTTCATCAACATTCTTTTTGATAAAACCGTCAATGAGTTTGGCTTTGCCACGCATTCCGGCATCCTTAATCATTGTATCAATGATATTCTGGCGTTTTTCAGAATAATCATCACTATAAGGGTCAAGGTCATTAATTAGTGCAAGAATGTAAGCCACATTGATAATGTCACTGTGTAAGAGCTCAAGACAGAAATCAATATCTTCCAATCCTTGGTTATTTCCGTATGGAACAGGATCTTCCGCAACAGTTGACGGTGCAGCAGGTGGGTCAATAAACCCGACTGTAATATCAAGATATTTACTCTTATAATCGTTAAACTGTTGTTCAGTCATGCCGAGGTCTTCAGCATCCTCGCTGTAATCTTCGTATATCTGTATTTCTGCATGTTTACGGATAATATCACGGAATGCAAGCACAAAATTCTTCTTGTCATTTTCGCTTTGCAGAAAGTCTATACTACTTGGTGTTGGATATTTTTGCAGAAAATCAGTTGACAAACTCTTATACTCCTGCTTTACTTTTTCAAACGGAGGGCGTACTATATCTTCAGGATTATCAGAGTTGCTGAACAATTTAATAGACGTATCAACATTGTTTTTCAAATCTCTGAAACAAACTATTTTACCAAAACGTTTCTTCTCGTTCAACACTCGGTTGGTTCGACTGAACGCTTGCAGCAAACCATGATATTCCATATTCTTGTCCACATAGAGCGTATTCAGCTTTTTACTGTCAAAGCCTGTAAGGAACATACCCACAACAAGACAAAGATCAAGCGGTTTCATATCCGCCTTCTTCTTTTTCATGCGCAGATTGATGTCATCATAGTAAGCACGGAAGTTCTCCGTGGTAAAAGATGTGCCGAAGTTTTCATTATAATCGTCCATGATGGCTTGCAGTTCATCCGCCTCACCCACGCTCTCTTTTGCATACTGCCCTGTACCCATGCCGGTCTGTTCATCATCCTGACTATTGTTAGCAGCATAAGTAAACACAGCACCAATACGGATTTTCGGATTCAACGATCTGAATATCTTGTAATAGCGTATAAGCATCGGCACGGATTGCACCGCAAACAAAGCATCAAACTCTCCATCGAATGTAGATTTGTTAAAATTGTTAAGGATAAATTTGGCAATCTCCTCCATACGAGCTTGGTTATCGTTATCAACTATTTCGTTGCCGTGATAATACTCCACAAGGAAGCCAAGCACATTTTCATCCGCTATTGCATCTTTAATAAGATATTTATGAAGACAGTTTCCGAATATTTCCTTAGTGGTATGTCCATCCACCGCATTCTCGGTGAAGATAGGTGTTCCAGTAAAACCGAATATTTGGGCATTGCCAAAAAACTTCATTATCTTCTTATGACTATCCCCAAAATGACTGCGATGGCACTCATCAAATATCATAACGATACGTGAATGACGGATAGCATCAATCTTGCTGCTATACCACGTTTTACTAACTGCCGCATTAAGTTTTTGAATGGTGGTTATGATAATTTTGGAATTGCTTTGAAGCCGTTTCACTAATTCATCCGTATTATCAGTACTATCTACAGCCCCTGGTTCAAACGCTTCGTATTCCGATTGAGTCTGGGTATCAAGGTCGTGTCGATCAACAACAAACATAACCTTATCCACATCGTCCAATTCTGACACAAGTTGTGCGGCCTTGAACGAAGTCAATGTCTTTCCTGCACCTGTAGTATGCCAGATATAGCCGTTATCGTTGGAGTTCTGCACACGATCCAGAATCTTCTCCACTGCATAGAACTGGTAAGGACGAAGTACCATCAAGCACTTGTCGCCCTCATGCAGCACAATATACTTTCCTATGATTTTGCCAAGCGTACATTTTTCCAAGAAGAATACGGCAAACTTATCCAATTCATTGAACGGATGATTGGCAGCATCTGTCCAGTTGAATGTGAACTTATACCCACTATTTGGATTATTGGCAAAATAGCGAGTATTAACACCGTTGGATATGACAAACAGTTGGATATAATCAAACAATCCGTGAAACGAAGTCTTGTGATAACGCTGTATTTGGTTGTATGCCTGTTTAAGTTCCACGCCACGACGTTTCAATTCAATCTGCACAAGTGGCAAACCATTGATTAGAATCGTCACATCATAGCGGCATTTTTTACGTCCTTCCACCGTAATCTGGTTGGAAACCTGAAATTCATTCTGACACCACTGCTGCCTATTTAGAAATTCCACCCATATACGCTGTCCATCAGCCGTATCAAGCGGATATAAGTCACGGAGTTTCTTTGCCTTTTCAAAGCGAGTACCACCTTCAAGGTATATGAGAATCTTCTCAAACTCTTCTGCCGTAAACTCAGTACGTCCGTGCTCTTCCAATCGTTTGCGGTTGTGAATCTCCAACTGCCGCTTGAAATTGGCATAAAGATTATCTTCCTCGACAATCTGGACATACTCGTAGTCCATTTGTCGGAGTGTAGCTATCAGTCCGGCTTCCAATGCCGCTTCGCTTTGTGTTGACATATTCTTGTCCTAATGAGTGGTTAGTTTATTTTTATATTGTTATTCAGTATTTTGACATCCAATGCTTTTTCAATCTTGCACAGAGTTTCCAATGACATATTCTCCCGTCCTTTTAGCACTTTGGAAATATACTGCTGCGAACAATTCATCTTCATAGCCAACGCCTTTTGAGTCATACCGAGCAGCTCCATTCGATTCGACATAGCTGCAGCTATAGCCTGTGAATGGCAAACCCAATCTTCTCTTTTGTTTTCCATTATATTTTTTACTTCTCCTAAAGCGTTGTCTATCTTTTCTTCAGCCATTGTATGAATCAAAAATACCTTTGTCCTATTTTGTAGGCAAAGGTACTATAAATAATTGAGATAGCACAACTTTCAGGTTGTTAATCAACGAATGGGCTCTTAGATTATTACCTTAAGGCACAGTCAATTTTTGCATCATAATCAATTATGAACAAACAAACCTCCTTGAGATTCCAAATCTATGAAATTGATATTGGTTAAATCGTTAATATCTATTTTTTCAGTAAACTTATTATCTATCACAATGAATTGAAAATTCCATTCTTTTGTATCACAATATTTTGCAAAAGCATCTATAGTTCCTAAAGCAACTTTATCTTCCGCAACAATCTTATCTCCATACTTTGTACAAAGAGGTGAATCAATAATAAGAAGACGAGAAAAAGCACGTTCTTGATTATAACAATAATCTAACAATGCAATCATTACTGCAGTAAAAGTTATAGAACGATTCCCTTTTCCGTAACTAGAACGATGACGTTCACCGATAAGAATATCGAATTTTCTATAATCAAAATTAACTTCAGTATCCTTATCGATAAAATTCCACAACACAAGATTTTCTTGTATTAGAGAAAGAAATTCTGGAGAAATATCCCGCCGTTGCTTTTTATTATCACTCTTAATCTCCTTTAAATCTTCTTGAAGCTTATTTATTAATTGTTTTTTAGTTTTAATATCTTCCTCTAATTCCGCGTGCATAAATTTTTTACTTAAATTCACTTCCGCTCGTGACAAAATTTCTTTTAGTTCTTCTATGTTCGGATGAAGAGAGGATATAGACATATCAACTATATGTATCTTGGCATAATATTCTTCAATATTAGCAGATATAGATTCTATCTCTTTTTCCTTTTCTGATATTAAAACATTTAGATCTTGATGCTTAAAATATATTTCATTGTATTCATTTCGTATTGCTTCAGCATATTCTGATGATGAAATATTGGCAATCATGTGATGCGCTATTGTTGAACCGCATAATGGACAATCTACATCCTTCAGCTGAGACACCAAAGAATTTCCAGCATTAATAAATTGCAACCGACTCATTTCATCTTCGTAATCAGATTTTAAATTATTCAGCCTTGATATAAGATGAAGTAACTTCTTTTTTTCCGTCTCATATATCCTAACCTCTTCTAAAATTTGTTCTCGCTTATTATACAAAGCTTCCTCCTCCGAAGCAACCTCTGACAATTTCTTTCTATAAACATCAATAAAGCTATCATCAGTTAATGAAATATATCCAACATCGCCCAAAGATTCCAATTTTAATTCTGCCTCTTTAAGAGTTTGAGTCAAATACTCAATTTTCCCATTTATGCGAGATTTTTTATCTTTAGGATCTTCATTTGGTCTAAATTCACTATCATCAACGCCTGTCATCAAATATGCAATAAGGTTTTTCTCAACCCATTGCTGATTCGGAACAGAGTTATAGACTAATGGAGATTTGTCTTTTGCTGCAACTCTTGTTTCATCTATCATACATAAGTGACGAATAGCTGGATATGATATTTTCGTCGGATTCTTTCTCTCCGAAGATTTAGAATATATGGTTGGGACATTAGAAATTGACAACAAAAAATCAGACAAACTAATATTTGAAGAACCTTGACAACTATATTCAGTTTCTTTGTGCTGTCCATCATATTCACTTAACAAACATGGAGAAACATATACAGACATTGAATTTATGCTTCTCCTCAATGTATATACTCTTTCATCGTAAGTATGAATTTCAAGTAAGAAATCTGTATAACCATCCCCCTCTGGAGGTAAGGTCAAATCTATACTTCCTTTACCTAATACAAACTCAATTATTGAATATAATGTCGTTTTTCCTGTGTCAGATTTTCCTAGAACAACATTACACCCTTTCTGAAAAGTCAACTTCGATGTTGATACATTTTCCCCACGAGCCTCAAACTCTTTTATATATAATCCATTGTTATTCATCATGAATCTCAAATTTGGCTATTAATATATGACAGCAATTGCTCTTTCGCAATATCATGCAAGATGATATCAGTTTGGTGTATTGCTTTATATAGTTTTACTGCATATACTTCTGTTGCCAACTCTGTAACCAAAGCATTTCCTATATTACTCAGCAAATACATATTTTCATTTTGATTTATTTTGCAAACTATTAATTGTTTAGCCAACAGCAGATGCAAAGAATCATTGATTGTTTTTTGAAGTCCAACATACGTAAACTGATGATTCTTCCAATCATTATTACATGACACATAGTCGTATACAACAATACGTTCTTTTTCCATCGATTTATTATATACCGACAATATAAATAACACCCTCAAAGAGACATCCAAGACGCCATCAAGTATCTTTATTCGTTTACAGTCCATTTTATTCTATTTTCATTTGAAAGTTGATGACACACACCAACACATACATTACTATCTACTAAATGAGAAATCAGCATTGATGTCGGCATATTATAAGTTCCTGCCTTTTTTTCAACTGATTTTACTTTTGTAAAACCATCAGGATAATCATCATCCAGTTCATTACCAATATATCGTTCTATAGATGTTACTAAATCATTAAATTCATCAGAATCTGGAGCAGTGGATTTTCTACTTGCAATCTTTACTTCTTCCGATTCATAAAACGATATTCTAGCTCTATCCAAATGTTTTCGATATTTACTTACAACCGCATTATCATCATCTATAACATTTATAATATAACCCGCATGTTCGGAATAGGCATCATTAAGATTCTGAATATAATTACGTTCTGTGTTTATTGGAGAATGTGGTACTTGAAGAGGAGTACGTTTAATCATATTAAATCCACCTCCAAAATAATAGAAATAATAAGGACTTTGACGTATCTCATCAATAAACTTTATCGGCCCTATTTTCTTTACAATATTAAAATCAAATTCATCAATATAAGTAGACAATTCCTCATTTAATGCTACCCAGTTAGTACCAACTTTTTTATTTACCACAGTTTCCCAGTCGTTTTTCAACTTAATTTTAAGATTTTTTCCATTATTACTAAGCAAATCAACGAAAGACTGACTAACATCTTTAGGACAAAGAATATAATAATTCTGTGGTATCGGATAGGTGTTATTAAAAGTATATATCAATAATTTACCCATTTCTCCACACAGGTCACTATAGGTTAGTGCTGATTTATATTGTTTACATTGATATAAGTCAAATGCGCCTTTTACCCTATCATAATATGCCAAAACATCACGCCCTTTATCCCCAGCCTGACCGACTCGGTATACTTCAGTATATCCTTTATTGCCCAAACAGGAATATGCCCATACGCACACCAGTTCTTCATATGTATCTTCATCAATACTATAAAGTCTTTGTAATGGAGTCATATTACAAAGAACCCTATCTTCATTACTTAACATATTTGTGGTGTTTGATAAAGGTTGCTCAATAGGCTCAAGTACTAATGAATCCAAATTACTCATATAGGCATAAATAAAAATTAAACTTGATATTTCTCATCTTATCTATAAAAGATACAGTTAATTTATTTCTATCCTCTATTTCCTTAAAGAGAACCAATCACTTTCCATTGCCCACCTTTATCTGGACCAACACGTTGAATCAAGCCTTCATCTACAAGCGTTTTTAAGCGACGTTTTACACTACTGTCGTGAAGACCTGTCTTTTCAGATAGTTCTGTTCTACTTATATTAGGATTCGACTTTATCAATTCAAGGATAATTCGCATCTGGTCGCTTTTCTGGTCGCTTTCTGGTCGCTTCTGGTCGAAATGGTTAGTTCCTTGTCTTTCTTCCAAAACCTTCGCACAGACAGTTGCTTTCATGATAAAGGCAACTAAATTGTATTGCGGTTCTTTGACACCCAATGCCGACAACTCACGGCACATACGATCTACACCCTCACCGAACTCTTTTACATAGTCGTATGCTTTGAGGAATTCCGCAATTTTCGGATTGCGAGAGAAATGGGTATGACGAATATTGTCAGTGCGAACAATGCCCGGCAACTTGCCTGGTGTTTCGAACACAAGACGGTCGTCGAACATCTTTATCTGAATTTCCGTGCCCTTAATACTGTAATCGCGATGGCAAACGGAGTTCACCACCATCTCTTGTATTACAAACTTGGGGTATTCGCGGTCGGTTTTGAAGATGCCGTCCTCTCCGAGATAGGAATGCTCCTTGACCTGCGTTTCAAGATATTCGACAGTTTTCTGGATCTGTTCAAGAATACGACCATCGAAAGTAACATCTTTGATGACATTCATTTCACGTCCCACCTTTTCCTCTGTGCCGAAATATTTGATAAAACGTACTCTTGCACGAGGAAAGAATGTCTGAGGATGCTTGCCAAAAAGCAATATACAAGCTGCACTGACTTGCGGCACATCACCTTTATAGGTCACAAAACCTTTGTTCTCTTGCAGATATTCCATTGCAGACTTGCCATAGCCAATCCGTTTCATGTAGGCTTTGACTGCATCCATATCTATATCATCAAGCGTGGCATCGTATGCTGTGGAATCCTCGTAATAGCGTTCTCCTTTGTCGTACATAAGTTGCAAACGCTCATCAAAAGTCAGTTTGCGTGATTTGTCTCCTACACGCCAAAACACTTCATCGGCTTGATTCGCATGAAGTCGCGGACTTGCAGGGATGTGCATCAACAATACACGGTTATCACGTCCCTCAGCATCCGTACAAGGCACATAATCCGTAGTGACAGAAACTGATGGAACACAAAAGTCCAAAGGTGTCCGCAATATATCATTGAGATGTTCCTTGTCCTGGTTAACACCCTCTATTCTGCGAGTCTTATCGGATATACCCACAGCAATCATTCCACCATCTGCATTCGCCATAGCGACTATGATAGTGGCAAGGTGTTTAGGCTCAATGAGGATACTTTTACAGTCAAAAGTCTGACCTTCCTGCATCTGCCGTATTTCTTCTATTGTATATTTCATATCCTCTATTTTTCTTTTGTATGGCAAATCAATCTGTGAATATCCACATCCAGCACTTCTGCTATCCGCGCCAATGTGTATAAATCAGGTTGCGAATGATTGTTGCACCACTTTGACACCGTTGCCGGATCTTTCTGCAAAGTTTTAGCAAGCCACTTACTCATAATGCCTTTCTCAGCTAATACAGCCTTTATACAGTTCAAATTCGCCATATTATATTCAATTATAAATTGCGTCAAATGCAAAGCTACATATTTTATTTGGTTTGCGAGCATGATTGAAAAATAAAATCCTATATCATAGTGTTTTGGCAAAAGAATTTAATGAAAAGTGATGTGAGAATGGAATTTATTTGCTAATTTTGCATTGCTTTTAAGACAATAAAACATTAACAATGCAAAGAAACAGAATGAACATATTTTCAATAACAACCACAATTCAGAGCAACAAACGCACTGAATCCGTGTCGAGTGTTCATGTTTCATGCATTGAACCTCGTAGAGCAAATACTTTCCAGCGAACATAACGAGTACATTATTGTACTATGAGAGAAAAGAAACTGAATAGTTGGAGAGTCCTTACCAAGCTTTCCAACTATTTTGTTTGTATGCCCATTTGTGACAGTCGCCTTTGTGATGCTCTTCTGCCATTTCCGTCTGATGGGCTGTTGGTAACCGGATTATTAACGTGCAGTGATGCACACAAATTGCAAAGAAATGAACTATAAATTTGATGGCAGTAAGGTGTTCTTTACATCCGATACCCATTTTTATCATGGGAATATCATTCGTTTCTGCAACAGACCGTTTAAGGATGTGGAAGTGATGAATGAGACTATAATCTCCAATTGGAATAATACAGTCGGGCAGGATGATATCGTGTTTCATCTGGGAGATTTCTGTCTTGGCGGTTCAGCCGAATGGACTAAAATCCTTGACAGGTTGAACGGAAAGATATATCTGATTATGGGTAATCACGATTTGAAGAATATACGCCAAGGCTACATTGACAGATTTGAACATGTGGCAATGCAGATGCACATAGAAATTGGCAAACAGAGGATATATTTGAATCATTATCCCTTTCTATGCTTTGATGGAGGATATAAAGATGTGTGGCAACTATTCGGACACGTTCACACAAGAAAGAACAACACCGGAATAGATGCTGCCCGGCTTCAGTATCTCTATCCAACGCAATATGATGTGGGAGTAGATAACAACAACTTTACCCCTGTTTCATTTCAACAAGTGAAGAGAATAATTGAAAATCAAGTGGGACAATTTAATAAGAATAAATGATAAGGAAGATTAACAATGAGTGAATATACTACCATTTATTTAAGATGCAAGGAGATACCTTTGTTGAAGTACAAAGAGCATCCTTCGTATGAGGAATATCAAAAGTTATCTAAGGAAGATTTAATGAAAGTTAATCGTGAGATTGATGAATATAACAAACAAGTCACCAAGTCTTTGGGATGTAAATTGTTTTATCTTAGCACTACTCCAAGCCGAGAGTTGACGATACTTCCATGGAGTCCTTCTCCGAGTATACTAACCAAAGGCCTGCTTGATGAGATTCTTTATTTCTACCAAGAAGAGATTGATAATTACAAAAATGCTATTGCTAAAAATAAAGAAGATATAGCCAAGTTGGAAGTCCGTATATCCAAAGCAAATGTCAATTTGTACGGTAGAATCAGCAAGGAGATAGACGAATGCTATGAAAGAATAAATTTTGAAGAAGAAGAACTCGAACACTACCAATACTTGTACAACAAATTTGCTTTCTGTAGCAGTATCATAAACAACGAATCAAATTCAGAGTATTATGAACTGATTTACACAAAAAGTTAATAACATAAATAGATTATGAAGATACAATATATGAGTGACCTGCATTTGGAGTTCAGCGACAACAGCAGGTGGTTGAAGCATAATGAATTGCCTGCGACGGGCGATGTTCTGGTTCTTGCCGGAGATATATTCTATTTGAAAAACAAGGTCGCGCCTTTGGCTAACTTTTGGAAATGGGCATCTGCGAATTATCGTCAGGTGCTCATTGTGCCCGGAAACCATGAGTATTACAATTATTGTGATGTAATGGACAAGGGATTGCAATGGAAATGGCTGTTCAAGAACAATGTAGGATATTATCAGAATCAAGTAGTGCGGATTGATGATACCGACTTTATCATGAGCACTTTGTGGTCTCGAATATCTCCATCTGACGAGTATTTTGTGTGGAAGGGCATGAACGACTTTCGGCAGATAATGTATAATGGCAAATTGCTCCAAACAGAGGAATTCAATCAGATGCACAACTTCTGTTTGGATTTCATCAAGCAAAGTCTGGTGGAAACCACCGCCAAACACATTGTGGTAATAACGCATCATCTTCCCACATTGGAGGTTGTTGCATCTCACCATAAAGGTTCTGTGTTGAATAGTGCATTTGCAACTGAACTGAGTAGGCTTATTGCCGACAGTCGCATTGATGCATGGATTTATGGGCATTCACATACCAACATTGATGCTGAGATAAACGGAACAAAGGTAGTTTGCAATCAGATGGGATATGTTTTTGAGAACGAACATATCGCCAATGGTTTTAATCCGGGCAAGTGCCTTGTCTTGTAAAAGGCATGAACTCGTCAGCAATACGCTAAAGCCTCAATATATCATATAGTAACTAAAAATGCTCCTTTTTGTATATTATATGATATGTTGGGGCTTTAAAAATTCAGTTATTCGAAAATTTCCAATAACTGAATTTTTGCTTGCCAAAAGAAAAAGATATGTCTCCACTCTCAACTTGACTTTAATGACCGTTATTATATACACGGGCAATAAAGTTAAGTCAAATAGAGGGAGAGAAGAAAATTAGCCTACTGGGTATTTTTTCTTTTCGCCAGCAATCAATATCAGTCACTCCGTGTTCAATCTTGGAGGAGCAACCAGCAATATAGACATAGGCATAACACTAGATGAAATGCTATGCAAAATCTTCCGAAAACCTCATAGTACAGCTGGCAAATTTGCCCCCAAAACCACCTTTTTTATCAAAGTCTTTTCATTTGTTTTCCTGTACCGGAAAAACGCATTATCTTTGCATCAGTTCAGCGAAGAATAAAGAGCAAAATAAGACTTTCCTACCGTTTAATTTTCAAAACATTGGTAGACAATTAGTCCAATATGCTGCATCGGAAAGTAAGTGGTGGTTACCAACAATTAGCATCTATCATCAACGATTATTAAGGCGTTCATTTTGAGCGCCTTTCTTTTTAGCCTTATAAGCGATGGTTATCGTTTATAGGGCTTTTTCAGCTCATTTTTGTACCGTATTTGTTGCTCGCTTGTTACTCTCCGATTTTAGGTCGGAAAGGTCGTGGAGAAAGTTTACTATGGTTGACTATGATTTACGATAGTTGAACAAAATGGAGAAATTACAAGAGAAATAAACCTCTAAAAGTAACGAATATGGCAACAAGTAAAATGAAAATCAAGAAGGTATGTGAATGGTGTGGCACAACATTCTATGCCCAAAAGTTAACGACACGCTTCTGTTCGCATCGGTGCAATAATCTTGCATATAAAGAAGCGGTGCGGCAGAAGAGAATACAAGAAATAGAAACCAAAGTCCAAACGGTAATCAGTGAACAACCCATATCCTATTTCAAGGATAAAGAATATCTATCATTCAAGGAGGTTGCAACTTTATTGGGGCTGAGCAAACAAGCCGTATATAAAATGGTATATGCCACATTATGAGAACGTGCCGTTTGAAATACCGAATTCATGGGTGTGGACAACGATTGAAGAAATATGCTCAAAGATAGGTTCCGGTAGCACGCCAAGGGGAAGTAACTATTCTGCGAACGGGATCCCTTTTTTCCGCTCGCAAAATGTATATAATGACAGGCTTGTTTATGATGATATCAAATATATTTCCGAAGAAGTTCATCAGAAGATGAAAGGTACGGAGGTACTTGCTAACGACTTGTTGTTGAATATTACTGGTGGTTCATTGGGAAGATGTGCTGTAGTTCCTGCTGATTTTAATTGTGGTAATGTTAGTCAACACGTTTGTATTATGCGTTCTGTTTTAGTTGAACCTGAATATTTCCATGCGCTAGTTTTATCTTCATACTTCGCTAAATCTATGAAGATTACGGGTAGTGGTCGTGAAGGATTACCAAAATACAGTTTAGAACAAATGGCTTTTCCTTTACCACCTCTTAGTGAGCAACAGCGCATTGTAATGGAAATAGAGAAATTGTTTGCTTTAATCGACCAAATAGAACATAGCAAAGTAAATTTGCAAACCATCATAAAGCAAACCAAGAGCAAGATTCTTGATCTTGCCATTCACGGAAAACTTGTGCCGCAAGACCCAAACGATGAACCTGCTATCGAATTGTTGAAACGTATAAATCCCGACTTTACACCTTGTGATAACGGGCATTATACGCAGTTGCCTGATGGATGGACGTTTTGTAGGCTTGACCAAATTATAGGTTATGAACAGTCTACAGCTTATATTGTAGAATCGACAGCTTATGATGACTCTTATTCAACCCCAGTTCTGACAGCCGGTAAATCATTTATTATTGGTTACACTAACGAGGCTACTGGTATATACTCGAATCTTCCTTGTATAATCTTTGATGATTTTACAACTGATTCGAAACTAGTTGATTTCCCTTTTAAGGTAAAGTCATCTGCAATGAAGATTCTAAAAGTACATAAGGACATTGAAGTTGATTATGTGGCAATGTTTATGAGCATAACCAAATTGGTAGGTGACACCCATAAACGATATTGGATTTCTGAATACTCAAAATTAGAGATACCAATACCATCGAAGGCAGAACAAAAGCGAATTATTCATGCAATCCATGGAATCTTTACACAATTAGATTTAATAATGGAGAGCCTATAAACTCTCCATTATTAAATCTAAAGACATAAAAGCCTTGGTTATAGCCTTTATAATCCTTTGTTGTTCTTTGTAAGGTGGAATAGGAATTTCTATTGCTTTGAATAGTTTCTTGTTCAAGTGGGGAATAGCAGAACCAACCTTACTTTCTCGCAAGACTTTCCTATGCAAGTTGATTGCTTGTAGTACATATTCTTCGTTCATATTTTCGTTGATAAGCAACTGTTTGAAAGTACTACCTTGATAGCCGTCAATCGAAGTCCTAAATACCTCACCAGAGTTCTCGCCATCTACTAAAATCAAAAGTGAATTTGCAGTAACATATTTTCCAGAAGTCAAAGTTTTGGCATCACGCTCACCACGCAAATATTTGACATCAAGATTTATTCGTTCTATTCCTTTTTGCTTATCACCATCAACCAAAGAGCATAGTACTTGCATAGGTGCAACAGTCCATCCATTAGGCAACTGCGTATAATGCCCGATATATTCTATTATATTGTTGCCGTATTCATTATAAATCAATATAATATGGTAACAAAATTCAAAAGCTATCTCGCCAAAACTAATTTGGCAAAAAACACTGTTACATCGTATGTGTGGACAGTACAGTATTTCCTCAATCATTATGGAGAAGTAAACAAAAAGAACCTTTTAACATATAAAGGGTATCTGGTGGAGAACTTTAAACCGCAAACGGTAAACCTACGATTGCAAGGTATCAACAAGTATTTGGAATTTACAAAACAGGAGAAACTGAAGGTAAAGTTCGTCAAAGTACAGCAGAAGAACTTTTTGGAAAACGTAATCAGCGATGCAGACTACAAATTTCTAAAAACACGCTTAAAAGCTGATGGTTATAATGAGTGGTATTTTATCGTATGGTTTATGGCTGCCACAGGCGCACGTGTCAGTGAATTGCTTCACATCAAAGCTGAGCATGTACAAGTTGGCCATCTTGATCTTTACAGTAAAGGTGGAAAAATACGTCGTTTATATATTCCGAAAAATTTGCGTACAGAAGCCACAAAATGGCTCAAAGAAAAAAGTCTTATTTCCGGCTATATATTCCTGAACCGATTTGGGGAACGTATTACAACACGTGGCATAGCCCAACAACTGAAACATTTTGCGGGAAAATACGGAATGAATAAGGAAGTGGTTTATCCTCATTCATTCCGTCATCGTTTTGCCAAGAACTTCCTTGACCGATTCAATGACCTTGCTCTACTTGCTGACCTTATGGGACATGAAAGTATTGAAACTACTCGTATTTATCTCCGTCGAACAGCTAGTGAACAGCAAAAAATTGTGGACAAAGTAGTAAACTGGTAAGTTTTATCTATCCTTAGAAGTGTAATTAATTACACTTCTAAGGATTTTTGAATATTATCAAGGGATGAAAAAAGTTCTTCTATCTTTTGAACGATGCGTTGTTGCTCGTTGATAGGGGGGAGTGGAAAATACATATCATTAAAGTCTGTAATATTAAATCCTGTTTGAGCCGTCCTTGAAATTTCTTTTAGTTTTCCTTGATATAGGTCAGATAAATAATAATAGTATGCATACTCCTTGTATATGAGATTTTCAAATTTAAAGATAACCTTTACCATTGCCACATTATAAGCCCCTTGTTTAGCATGAAACACTTTTCCTAAAGAACCACCATAACGTGCTAATAATATATCTCCTTTTTCGGTCTGTTTTGAAGCAAGATTAATTGGGATATAAACAGGTACAGGAGACTCTCCATAATCTCTAATCTGATAAAGTCTAATGTAATTTGGTTTAGGTATAGTTTCAAAATAACTCTTCGCAGGTTGTGATCCTCCAGATATATCTAAGATAGAATTATGACTACACCATGCCCATGTCTTAGGTATTTTATAAGGTAACTTCCCACTATGCCCGTTATCACAAGGTGTGAAGTCGGGATTTATACGCTTCAACAGCTTAATTGCTGGCTCTTCATTGGGATCTTGTGGTACTAGCTTACCATGTATGGCAAGGTCAAGAATTTTGCTCTTGGCTTGTTTGATGGTTGTTTGTAAATCGTCCTTACCTCCTTCTATAAGTTCTATCAAAGAAAACCATTTCTCTATTTCTATTACAATACGCTGTTGTTCAGCAAAAGGTGGAATTGGCAATAGAAAAGAACGTAATGTCTCCAATCCTACAGTCTTTTGTGCTGTACCTGTGGCAAACTCATCGCATTGTCCTTTGAAATAACTACTTTTTAGCAGGTGTAAAAGATATTCACTCGTATTCAAAGTTTTTATCAACCCAATGTGCCGTTGAAAACAAAATTTACAATCAATGTTTACAGGTACAACAATACCATAAGAACCTGTTACGGTGAATAACAAGTCTCCTTTTTCCGGTTTTCTATCAAATGAAATTTTCTCATAATATTCTTGTGGAACAAAACGAGTATTTAAGAAATTTAGTTTTCCTTTTGCAACATCTGAAATAACCAAAAATGGGATGCCAATATCTGACTTAGGCGGTGCTTGATGATCGCCATCAGTCACACTTTTAACATAATCCTCCAATTTGCACCATACCCATGAACTCGGCACCTCAAACGGCACATTCTGATAATGTGGCGTATCGGAAGTCTTTGCAGACTTCTTGCTCCGCTTGATTTTGCCTTCCTTTATCAGTCGTTCTTTTTCAGCCTTGATTCGTTCGAGCAGAACTGATGCAGGTTCATCGTTCGGGTCTTGCGGTACAAGTTTTCCATGTATCGCAAGGTCGAGTATCTTTTGACGTAACGCTTTTGTATCCATCGTCGTATTTCTGTTTGTATTTGTGCAGTTTTGGCTGCACAAATACTATTCATTTTCTTCCAGTTTCTTTAATTCCTCATTTTCTTCAAACTCTTCAATCCATTCCTTCACCTTGGCTTGCAATAAAGCCTTGTTGGGGAGATAGAGTTGATAAGCAGAAGCATAGATGTTAGCATCTTTAGGCAAGGTGAGTTCCACTAGTGCATCGTTCTTCTCCTTACACAGTAGAATACCAATTGTCGGCTTTTCAAAGTCTTGTTTGACATAGCGGTCGTAATAGTTGACATACATCTGCATCTGTCCGAGATCTTGGTGAGTAAGTTTGTCTATCTTCAAATCTATAAGCACATAGCATTGTAGCAAACGATTGTAAAACACCAAGTCAACAAAGAAATGCTGCTCATCAAACGTGAACCTTTTCTGCCTTGCTTCAAATAGGAATCCTTTGCCAAGTTCTAATAAGAATTGCTGCATCTTGTTGATAATGGCATTCTCCAATTTAGACTCTGAGTAAACTGCATCGGGCTTTAGACCAAGAAACTCTAATGTGATGGGATTCTTGATGATGTCCGATGGTTTCCCAATAGTTTGCCCTTCTTTAGCCAACCGCATTACTTCATCTTTGTTACGGCTCAAAGCCAATCTCTCATAAAGACAGCTTCCTACTTGACGGCTAAGTTGTCTTTTAGACCATTGTTGTTGGGTACATTCTATTTCATAGAAACTGCGGGCATCCGGATTTTCCACCCTCATCAGTATAAGATAATGAGACCATGAGAGAGCGAATGTCGGTTCAGAGATATGTTCCTCTGCCTTCGAATAATCGGCTAACCACTGGTTAGCCTTTTGGCTCGACTTTGGACAACCACTGGTTAGCCCTTTAGAAAAGACAATATAAAACTGCCGTATATTCTTAAGCGTTGAATACGACCATCCATCTCCCAACCTATCAGTCAGACGTTTGGAGAGTTCTTTCAGCACCGCCTTTCCGTATTCGGCTCTTGTTTCTCCCTTTTGCTCATATTCTACTATATATTGTCCGATATGGAACTTAGTAAAGACCTCAGCAATATTGATAGCTGTTGCCACACGTTCCCTTGCCTGCGTGACAAGGTCAACAACCTTTAAGAACAGGTCGTTTATATCTTTATCATTTGTGCTAATATCTTTTCGCATAGCTCAATTTTCTTCAATATTTGCAAGCAGTTTTTCAAGTTCAGTCACCGCTCTACTGATGGTCTGGCTCTTATCCTTGATGTCTGCCATCAGTTCTGCCAATGAACGGTCGTCCACCTCACCACCTGGTTTTATCCAAGTAATGTCAAGACTTGTTTTGTCTCTGGCAATAATTTCATCTACAGGATATTTACGCCAACGACCTTGCGGATTATTTTCTGCATCGTAGATCTCTACTCGATTATTGTAGCAAGAAACAAAATCATCCAAATGATGCCGTTCCAGTTTATTGGTGGCAAGCGTATGCTTTATGTCTGTACGGTAATCGTAAAACCATATTTCTTTGGTTGGTTGTCCTTTGCTGAAAAACAACACGTTGGCTTTTACGCCTTGCGCATAGAAAATCCCTGTAGGCAAGCGCAAGATAGTATGCAGATTGAAATCCTGCAATAAGCGTTTGCGAATGGTCTCACCTGCTCCTGCTTCAAAAAGGACATTATCAGGAAGCACCACTGCCGCACGTCCTCCTGTTTTGAGCATAAGCATCATGTGTTGGAGGAAGTTTAACTGGTTATTTTTGGTCTCCACATAGAAATCCGGACGGTTGATATCCACAGAGCCTGCCGGACGAGTTCCAAAAGGAGGATTGGCAAGTATCACATCAACAAGAGTTGACGGTTCTTTTTCCAAAGAATCCTCACAAACAATCGGACTACGGTCTGTACCAATACCATGCAAATAAAGATTCATGGAAGCGAGCGTCACCACTAAAGGCGTATTATCCACACCATGCAAAGCTTTGTCACGCAAGAAATCACGTTTTTCTTTACTTGCTGACTGACCTTTCATATAATCGTAAGCTGTAAGTAAGAATCCACCCGTTCCACAAGCCGGGTCACAAACCGTTTCACCCATTTGCGGATTGATACAATCTACCATTGCCTGAATAAGTGGACGAGGAGTAAAATACTGTCCTGCACCGCTTTTCTTGTCTTGCCCGTTCTTTTCAAGAATGCTTTCGTAGATAGCTCCTTTCACATCACCGTCCATAATGAGCCATTGCTCCTCATCAATCATGGTGATGACCTTTTTCAGATAAACAGGTTTGTCTATCTTGTTTTGTGCCTTCGTATAAATCGTACCTATCAGATTGTCCAGCTCACTAAGCAATTTAAGGGTCTCTTCATATTGTTTTACCAAATCCAGACCATCAAATGCTATCAAATCTGCCCACTGATAACCAGTTGGAATAGCCGACTCTTCTCCAAACATTTCTACATTTTCGGCATCCATCTTCAAGAATAAAAGATAGGTCAGTTGGGTAATATAATCAGTGAATCCTATTCCTTGTCCGGCAAGAGTGGTTGCCAGATTCCATACTTTTTTGGTGAGCGATTGCTCAGTTGAACTATTTGTTGCCATTTTTTATGCTGCTTTTCTTAATACTACAAATGTGTAAAGGGAATGAAGTGCTTCGTCCACTTTCTGCATATTACCAAATGCCCGAATCATTTGTGCCGCTTGGGTTGCGTCATCCTCTCGAATATCTCTGACCGTACAAGCTCCGTTAGAAGCAATGTAATCCACAATACGACTGATAACCTCTCGCTGTTTGTCAGTTATTTCACGCTGGGTTTGTCCTAACCAAAGATTGAAAAACTGTTTAGAGGTAGTAACTACACTATCCAATCGTTCGATTTGGCGGAAAGCAAAGCGCACAAGTTGTATGATATTGGTCAATGCATCGCTTTCTTCTTTGGTAGTGGAACGCCTTACCGCTTTAGGATTGACTATGGCATAAGAGTTCCAAAGTTGTTTGGAAGTGAAATGGTTGTTTGCCATTTTGAGTTTGTTTTCCAAATCCTTCAACATAGAATAGGTGATAGGCGTTCCTTCATTATTATATATAATACGTAGTGCTTCTATTTCATCACTGTGTTCTTTGCAGAACTCCTCGAAAGCCTCTGTCGTACTTTTTGCTTCCTCAATGGAAAACCCTTTGGAGATAAGCGTATCTTCACCCGGCATCAATGTATTGACGAATCCGGCTGCAAGTATAAGAAGGTATTTCCGAGCATCCGCATGATTGGCAAGCGGAGCGACTAGCCCCTTACGTTCATTGTTAGGCTCATCAGTGCTTACAAACAGTGGAAGAATGCCTTTCTCCAGCGCATCGTATATTCTAGCAGAAAGTTCCTTCATGTCATCATGAGACAAACGGACAAACTCTTTCCGTTGCGAATCATCCGCCTTGTTGTATATTCGGGCAAGCGTTGCCGCAAGCCGTTTGAGATACTCGTCAGGAATATAGCCATGACTAATACGTTCTAACAACTCCTTTAGAGTAATCGTTTTTGTTGTAGGACCATCATCTATAGGTGCCACTGTTTGCGCATGCTCCGTCACGCCTACCGCATCAACCAAATAAAAACAATCCTTGCTGAATGCGTTCGGGGTAACATTGCGAAGTTGGTCATCACCAATAGTACGCACTCCACGCCCTTTCATCTGAATATACAAAGGCAATGACTCCACATCACGCATGAACATCACCACTTCCAGTGGCTTTACATCTGTTCCAGTGGCAACCAACGTACAGGTCACAGCAATACGGAAATCCTTGTCGTTACGGAATTGGCGTATCAGTTCGTTACTGTCGCCTGCCGAATAAGTAATTTTCTGAACAAAGCGGTCGTCATTCCGTCCGAACACCTCTTTAGCTATCTGTACGATATTTGTAGCGTGAGCTTCATTGAGAGCAAATATCAAGGTTTTGGGCAAATAGTCCATATTCGGCTTACGTTGCGGGTCATTAAACAATTCTGTATAAACCACATCCCGATAGGTCGAAAGGATTAACTTTATCTGTGCCGGATTAATAACACTCCGATTAAGTTCTTTATTTGTGTAGTTTTTGGTTTCCTTACTACTTACAGTCTTGACCTCACCTGTATATCTTGTTTCTTCTTTAAATTTCTCACCCTCTAATATAGCCCCACCCGTTTCCGTGACTTGGGTTTTTATTCTATATACCCGACAATCCACATTCACACCATCAACGATACTCTTTTCTAATGTATAGTTGACAATGCGATTGTTATTGAAAAAAGCCATTGTTTCGGGAATAGGTGTCGCAGTCAAACCTACCAATCTTGCCGTATCAAAATACTCCAATACCATGCGCCAGTTTCCATAAATGGAGCGATGGCACTCATCTATAATAATCATATCAAAGTAATCGTGCGGTAAATTGGGATTGGGAGGCAAGGTTACTTCCTCTGCAGGTTCGTTCTCATCATCGTCATCATTATCCTCAATAGCTTCTCCTTTCAAGAATGAAAACAAACGTTGTATTGTAGAAATAACGACGTTACTATCAGAAGGGATAGAAGGTGAGCGAAGGCGATTGACCGTAAAGATAGTATTGAAAGCGTCTCCATTCTCTGTCAGTCGGAAAGTTCCAAATTCTCCCTCTGCCTGTTTTCCAAGATTATTTCGGTCGACAAGAAACAACACCCTACGCATTGGTGTATAAGAAAGCATTCGGTAGGCAGCAAGACAAGCAGTATATGTTTTGCCTGCTCCGGTAGCAAGAACCATCAATGCCCGATTTTGCCCAGCACGAAAACTCTTTTCAAGTTCTGTCACCGCTTCATACTGGCAATCACGAAGCCCCTTCCTTTTCAATGTGGGAAGTCCGGCAAATGTATCCTCAATCCCCAGTTTCTTGACCAATTCATGTGGCGTAGGAATAGTTATTATCTGTTTGAAACAAGAATCTTGTTCACGGAAATCACAGAAGTATAGTTCTTTTCCATTTGAGGTAAAGATAAAAGGCAATGGCTTTTGATATGCCTGATAGATATTTGGGACACTTCGTGCATATAGAGCTGCTTGCTCGCATACTTTTGAAGCAAAAACGTCTGTTTCTTCACGCTTAGCTTCAAGTACTCCTACTGCTTTTCCATTAATGAAAAGGAAATAATCGGCTTCAAGATTTCCTTTCAATAAACCTTCTCTTATGGCTACAGCCGTACCAGTAGGTTCATAATCCTCCCTATTAACTACTTTCCAACCAGCATCGGCAAACCACTGGTCTATCTTTATTCTTGCTTTTTCTTCAGGAGTCATATTCTTAATAATATATATTATCAGAAGTTTATGCTAAAAAACAAATTGATATTCAAAGCTATAACTTTACTCTTTCAATAATTGATTCGCTCTAAGGAAATTCACAAACGAATCAATTATTTTAGAATTACGATTAATAATATCAGTTTCAGTAAAATCACTATATGAATTACTTATCTCCGCCAATTCTACAATTTGAGAGCCATTCTTTTCCTGACCATTAGCAGTGGTAAAACCTTTATAATATTTTACTTTATCTACAAAGCGATAGTCGGAAGCTCTGATATTCAATCTTTTTTCAAGAAGAACCTTATTTCCAAGTATTTCTACATTCTGAGGATTTGATAAACCTTTTTCTTTATCCAGTCTGTTTCGTGCATATATATGTTCTATATCGAATTTGGTTTCCAATGACAATAATGATTGATTATCATATTGAAAAGCCCACCAAGTAATCATTGATTTTGTAATCGCACGACTATTATTGAATGCATAATTTGTTATTTGCGCACGATAACGTTCTTCTGAAAATTTGAAATCTGAGAATGTTACATCTTCTCCTCTGATTATCTTAACCATTTCTGCATATACAGGAGTACGCAAAGAGTTAACACCTGGATTAGTTATAGCATAAGCCCATATGAAAGCTGTTATACAATCCAAGAAACGACAAAAAGCATTTTCTTCTATTTCATCATTTTCATTACGATGGTACATAAAATACACAGAAGTGATATACGTCCACATTCCATTAGGAGCATAACTAAGTACGAACAAACGCTTTAGGACTTTATCTGAGAAACGTTCTGTCTCCTGATTGCTAACATCTTGCCAAAATTTGGCAAGGCTTACAAGATTACTCAATGTCTTTGGCTGATGCAAAAGAGGATAACTGCCATCTCCTTCATAAAACTTGCGCAAAGCTTCTGTTGTTGATGATTTTATCTCTGCAAGTGCTCGCTCATAATACATATATCTTGTAAACAATTCATCTAATGGTGTACCATAAATTGGATGAAACACTTCGCTAGTAATCTTATCTAGATTTTTCCACGTTTCTATAAATTCATCTTTTTTACCAAACGATGAATAATATTTATAAAGTTGCGCCTTAAAAATATCTGCATCAGAGAGAGGTTTCCCTCTATCATTCAAGGTTGAGAAAATTCTTAATGCCGTATTTTGTGATTCCGCCTCTATTGGTAAAAGCACACAGTTATTTAACACTCGTGCCGGGAAATATGCAAAATACGATGGATAATTACTTAAAAAAACATCTATCTTTTCAACGAAGAAATTGAAATTCTTTGCGTAACGACTTTTTTTGCCAATTCCTTGTCCATCTTTCAATATTGCAATAAACTCTTCTTTATCTTCATCCGTAGCAACCTGTGAATTGATTTTCAGAGCAGATGTTTCAAACTCTCCAAATTCATTAGCTCTCCAAATACATTTTTCAATATCCTCCTTCATCCGTTTTGAGCGAGGGTCTTTCATACTACCTAGTTTATTATAAAAAGCCCTTAACAAAAGCATAAGTGTCGTTAAACGTTGCTGCCCATCAATTACCTCCATTTGGTTTCTATTCTTAAATGTTACTATAGGACCAAGGAAATACTCTTCATCGTCAATAAATTGGTCACAGTCATCATTTGGGAAAGAGAACGAAAACAAATCATCCCATAAAGTTTTACACTCCATCTCACCCCACGCATATGGGCGTTGGTAATCAGGTATAAGGAAGTTGTATTTCGATTCTTGAAAAAGGCTTTTCACCTTTTTCTGTTCAATATTTAAGTTTGCCATCTTATTGCTTATTTTTATATTCTAATCAATTAAACTCAATAATAACATCAGAAAGGCTTGTATATTATTACCTATCTTTTTTATCGGTTATTAAGTCCTTCAAATCTACCTGCAATATCGATGCAAACTGTTGAAGTGTCTGCAAATTAGGTTGAATCCGATTGCAAGCATAGGCATTGACCATACTAAAACTCATATCAAGCTGTTTCGCCAACCACGTCTGAGAGATACCTTTTTCCAAAAGAACTGCCTTTAGTCTATTTAGCTTCATTGTTTGATACGATTTTATAATGCAAATGTAGTGAATTATATTCAATATCAGGATTGTTTTTGTACTTTTGTAGCTACATGAACCCCAACTTATAACGTGAAAATCAAAAAGATGATAAGAACATGCACATATTTGATGAATATTTAAATGATACAGATTAGGAGAAACGTGAACGAGCCAAATTATGGAGAGCTTCCATAGGCTTACAAACTGTCGATAATCTGCGTGTATCAAATTTTCTCATAGACACAGCTCGTAAACATATAGAGGGAGAAATATCAATGGACGAAGTTAGTAGAATGATAAATGAACATTATAAGAAGCCTAAAGAATCTTAGTTCTCTATTTTGTTGAATAAAAAGAATCCTACTCATATAAAATTTAGGACTGAACCTATGCAATTAACACATAGCTTCAGTCTCATTAAACTACTCTCGTCTCTTTCTATTAAAGTCAGGATGAACAATGATGTTACTTTTGAAAGACCTAATGTATCCATAGCATTAATGGTGGAGCACAAAATAATGGATATGAGAGCGTACAGGTTCTAAAAAGAATAAAGTATTTATTTTCGGCATCATCCGCAAAAAGCCATCCGACAATGATGTCAATTCTGAAGATAACCACTACCTTTGTCTCAATTCAAAAACACAAATATGTATCTGACAAGTATGACTCACGAGGAACTGTATGCCGAAGTGCATAAGGACCTCATCGAAATATCGACCAAAGCAAATATGTTCATGGATAAGGTTCGTAAGAAAACAAAGAACATGCTGCCATATCCTTTGGCGACCCAGCGTATAACCCTCACCACCACCCGAAGAAATGTGTGGACAGTAGTGGGAAAACATAATTCATATATGCAAGGCGTAGGATTTCAGGCTTATGCCCCCATTATCGGCACTTCAAGCAATGGCTATATCCAAATGACGGGGTTCAAGTCCCGCGATAGGGTGATGCATTACACAGCACATTTCATGCAACGATATAAAGAGCGCTACATCGATCATTATCAAATAGACCGCAAAGGGGAAAACATATTCGAATACTTTGTGTATAACAATCCGCAAGTCTTGTATACTCGCAAAAATAATGGCGGCTATTTCATCGTTTCCGACCATGGTATCGCTGTAGCCGATTTCAGCGAAGGACTAAAATTCATGACCCATGTCACTTTTCTGGGAGATGATGAACTGACGCTAAAGAAACAGCTCATCTATGATGAGGAAATCAAAATCTACAAAGGGGCACTTGAGCTGAAACGGTTAAAATCAAGAAAACAAAAGGATGATCTCGTCACGATTTGGAATGTTGCCAAGAAGCATAATGCAGGTATTGAGATGGTAAAACGATGGTACCAATGGAATGGAGTAAAAGTGGATGAAGATTATCTTCAACAATGCATTGATCTCATTGAGAAATATAATGTCCAGTCACTCGATCAATTTGCGGAACTTATGTCCCGACAATAAAAAGGATCCTTATGAGAACTATCGAGCACGAAGCTGCCAGAAAGCTACGGCAGCCGCAGCGGCTACATTGAGTGAATCGACGCCGTGCGACATAGGAATACGGACTACGTAGTCAGCTTCTGCAATCGTTTCCGGCGAAAGTCCGTCCCCTTCGGTACCCATCACGATAGCCAATCTGGGTTCGGTTGCCAGGACAGGATCATCAATGGAAACAGAGTTGTCCGTGAGTGCCATGGCAGCTGTACGGAAGCCCAACTTGCCCAAGTCGCTGAGAGAACCGTCCATCCAAGTCCATGGTACAAGGAAGACCGTTCCCATCGATACTCTGACTGCACGACGGTTCAACGGGTCACAAGAGTTACGCGTCAGTAGTACGGCATCAATTCCCAGGGCGGCTGCCGAACGGAAAATAGCACCGATGTTGGTTGTATCAACAACACCATCGATCACGACGATGCGCCGGGCTTCCCGACAGACTTCTGCCATACTGCGCACCGCAGGACGACGCATGGCACAAAGAACACCACGTGTCAGGACATAACCGGTCAATGTAGCAAGCAGTTCCCTGCTACCCGTATAGACAGGCACATTGCCACAACGTTCAATGATGTTGGAGGCATCGCCAGTGATATGTTTATGCTCACACAAAATGGCTAAAGGTTCATAACCGGCGTCCAGAGCTCTCTCTATGACCTTTGGACTTTCTACGATAAAAATACCCTTGTCAGGCTCGATACGATTGCGTAACTGAGCCTCGGTAAGAGTACAGAATATCTCAACTCCGGGATGAGACAAAGAGGATATTTCGACAACAGGCATATTCTTATTTATTACTTTCAGTTTGACATACAATCGCTACCTTGATGACGCCGTCCAGCTTGTTTTCAAAGATACGATATGCCTCCTCAATCTCGTTCAGCGAACAGCGATGGGTAATAAGAGGAGTGGTATCAATCTTTCCCTCTTCAATCAGACTGAGGATCTCAGCACAGTCACAGCCGTCTACACCTCCTGTTTTGAAAGTCAAATTCTTGCCATACATCTCAGGCAAAGGAAAAAGCAGAGGTTTGTCATAAAGAGCCACAATCGTGACTATCGCATTGGGACGGGCACAGTCCCACGCCATCCGGAAACTATCTTCGGTCCCCGCCACTTCCAGAACAACATCAGCTCCACTGTGATCACTGTTTTGGAGTACAAACTCCTTGCAGTTCTCAGGTGTCGTTATCAGTACATCGGGATAATGTTCACGGACAAACTGAATCCTTTCAGGGGACTTTTCACAGACAATGATACGCTTCGGATTCTTCAGCATCGAGCAGAGCAAAGTACAAATTCCGGTAGGTCCGGCACCAATGAGGAGGATAGTATCTTTCTCCGTAATCTCCGAGATACGAGTTGCCCAGAAGCCTGTGGCAAGGACATCACCGACAAAAAGAGCCTGTTCATCACTGACTGTATCGGGAATACGGTTCAGTCCTTGATCGGCATAAGGTACTCTGACATATTCCGCCTGCCCGCCGTCGATACGGCAGCCTAAAGCCCAGCCACCGTTGGGGTCGGTACAGTTGTTGACATATCCGTGATGACAAAAGAAACACTCTCCACAGAAAGTCTCGACATTCACGGTTACTCTGTCGCCGGGTCTGACTGATGTAACTTCAGCTCCCACCTCTTCCACGACACCTACCATCTCGTGTCCAACCGTTATTCCGGGTACTGCACGCGGCACACTACCGTGTTTGATATGCAGGTCACTGGTACAGATACTGCCAAGAGTCACACGCACGATTGCATCCCGTGCATCCGTAATTTTCGGTTCCGGTTTTTCTCGCAATTCAAATTTTCCGTGTTCAATATATGTGTATGCAAGCATAATCTCTTCTTTATTTAATGAATAGATCCATTGCAAAGATAGTGATTTCAAAAAGAAATCGCATAGAACAATGGTATTAGCTTATCAATCATTTCTCATTCTTGAAAGAAAGCCTTACATTTGTAGAGAATACAAAACTTGTATCCCTTGCTATCATAAATAAAACAAAGTCAACAAATGAAAGAAGAACCCGACAGCCTGTCTGTCCCTTACAATTTTGCCCGTTGCTTCAACGACCAATGCCCACAAGCCTCCAAATGCTTACGCCACATAGCTGCACAATATAACGGAGCCGACTATCTTTATATCACCAGCGTTAATCCGGCACGCTATCCTGCGGACGGGAATCAATGCGAATGTTTTAAAACGGCTGTAAAAGTTCATGTAACATGGGGACTTAAACGGTTGCTTGACAGGATTCCTTATGAAGACGCAGTCAGTATCCGATCACAGTTGGTGGGACACTATGGGAAAACAGGATATTACCGCCTCTATCGTGGAGAACGAGGCCTTATGCCCAAAGATCAAGCTTATATAAAACAATTGTTTCGTAACAAAGGAATAAAAGAAGAGCCTGCTTACCAACGCTACACAGAAGAATATATATGGTAAGTTGCTGTCATCTGTCACCAAACAGGAGATAACAGATTAATTATCAACGAATCAGCCCGTGACAGCAGGAGGTGATTGCATTGTGACGGCATTTTTGCTGTCACAATGCAATCACACATTTATTATTTGTTCCCGCTACCCGGTCACTAACTTTACGACATGGTAAAGCGTACCGCTACGTACATGTTTGGAGGGGATTTCCTGCTTTTTCAGTATTCTTCCAAATGAATTGACCCTTTTCACGGACATCGGTATCGAACTATTTCTCTGAATATCTTCCATAATCTCCGCCGGAGACAACCACTCCCCTTCTTCAGGCTGTGCGGCACGAAAATAACGAAAAAACAACTGTTCTTCCGGAGGAACTTGCTCAAATTCACGATTGTTTTCCATCATAATCTTTTCATCCTCCTGGTCGAACCAATAGCGTTCGCCATGTTCCAATTCATACATGGCTTGCGCGTAAAGCTGCTCATAATCTATCGGACGATTCGTGTCAATCACTCCCGTCACTTCGATACAGATGAAACGACGGCTACCGGAAGGATCGGTCAACAGGTCTTTTTGATTACTCGTAGCGATAAATGAAGCATACCGGCGCATTTCGAGCACGGCACTGGCATGAGGTTTCCGCATATTTACCACAGGCTTTTGCAGAATATGTTTCAAGAAGCCCTGTTGTGTCGAACTGACCTGATCAAATTCATCAATATTGATGAGCGCAAAACGATTGAGATAAAGTTCCGCATCTTTCTTTCGCGAGAAATCAATGCTGTCAGTATAATAGGAACGTTCCGAAGGTGGCATTATACTCCGGCAAAAGGTAGATTTTCGCGTCCCTTGCGCCCCGACCAGCAATGGCGAAACACTGTTCGCGTATTTTTTATCATACCCTCTCCAATGAGAAACCATATTGAGAAACCAGCGGTGAAACAAGTCTGTCCAATACGGATTCCGGCAAGGAACGGTAGCTGCCAATTCACGGATACGGTCTTTACCGTCCCATCCGGGAAGTCGATAGAGAAAATCCTCCAACGGATTGAATACAGGCACGCGATTTGAATAGATATAACGGCTGATATCCCTGTCCCACAGTGGAATACCCTCCATTTGTGCATCCAGGGCAATGCTATTCAGCGCCCGTTTGTCGAGAGGATTGAAACGAAAACGGAAAGACAGCCTTTCCCGATATTCCACCTCAGCGATTTGTGTGTTATAGCGAAATTCATAACGGCGTTTCATGAATTCTTCGGTCTGTAAGGCTAGCTGTTGCTCTTTGCTCAGACTGATATTTTTGCCGAAACCTTTACATTCGAGATATACGTTGCCAATCATCTCCCGGATCAGCACTTCTTGTTTATACATATAGAAATGAAAAACGGTACGTTTCACGACTTCTTCCTGAGGCAATCCCGAAGCAAAACAATTTTTGGCCAATTGTACGACCAATGGTTGCCATTTATCTTCCCGTAATTGGAGGCCTGCTTCGCTAAGATCTGTATAAGCTTTCCGAAAAGCTGCTTCAAAAAGCATCAAAAAAGCATTTTCTGCATCATATCCCGGCACGGCACGAGTCAACGGAGACTTCTCTGCCTGCACTGCCTCCCGGAAAGTCTTCTCTTCGGGCATCGCTGTGGGCTGCGAGAGATAAAATTGCACGGAATTCGGACGATACATAATATCCGGATCATAAGACAATCGCGAATATTGCTCCAAAGTCGGCTCTTTGGGAAGTATATCGAACGGGATTTGGGGCTGATAACATTTCACAGCCAGCCGATAGGCGTGAGCGTGAAACAGTTCCGCCTCTTCCCGTGTTTTGGGCAGTGAGTTATCCGGACGAGTAAAAGTGGTCCATATCTTCACCGTTTTTCCACTCGAACCCATAAAAGCGCAACGGGTCTGCGGTTGTTCACTCGCTTTTTGTTTCACCAGAGCTATCTCCGATTTATTGGACAGGGGACCGACAGTCAGTTCAACAATACCATTATACGCTTTCATCTGCTTCTGCCCGTTTACTTTTCTAAATTCTGCGGCAGGAATTATCTCGGGAAGCTTGTCGGCAAACATACACCGATCATCTGGAAGCATATATCTTAATTCTTCTCTGAAAGTGGAAACCGGACGGGATTTTATCTCTGTTTTTACTTTGTTTACCAGTTTTTCAAGATCCAGTACGCTGAGCGCTGTTGTATCTCCATTTTTACGGAATTGGGTAATTTTCATTTATATAATAATAGGTTGTTTGTGTCAGCGTCTTCGTGTCGTTGAGACTGCTAAATTACTCATTATATCCGGGACCGACAAGAAAAAACGAAAGTTTAATATAGAAAAGGCTGACCCTAAAGAAGCAATCTAAGCTGGGTCATGATAAGGTTATAGCACTGAATTAGTTTCGTCGCCTTGAAACCATAGTTTCAGCGAAGAGAAACCATAGTTTCAAAGGCTTGAAACTTTAGTTCCAACAGCTTGGAATCATTAGTTTCAAGCGTTTGGAACTATGGTTTCAAGCATTTGGAACTTTAGTTTCAAACTGCAAAACAAACTGTTTCAAGGTTTAGAAAAGATAGTTACATACCGTGATGAAATCAACGACTTCAAAACATATCCCGAATCACAAATACAAGGGTGACAGCATAATTGCCATCACAGTGCTGTCACCCACTGCTGTCACATCATTAACTATTTATAATCTGATAGTTAGAATGAAATCGGTGACAGATGACAGATATATTCTTCTTTTTAATTTATAGGGAGTGACAGCCAGACGGATGCAAAGTTATAAGACTTTAAAATATTTCGTGTGTTCAACCATTTTCCGCCATCGCATTATATTCTGCAATTTTCTCTTTGCAAAGACGTTCAGTCATTTCCTTTAGAATCTCTAAACGTGAAATTAAGTATTCCAGCTGTTCGCGTGTAATTTTGTAATCTTTGTTATAGCGGGCCTCGATATAGGCTCGGCATAACAGATCGAAACACTCTTTTTCATCATCCGTATTTTGAGGAAAAACCGTTACCAGTTCCATCGAAAAGCTCTTTACCCTCCCACCAAGGTCTTGAAGTCTGTGACTTTTCGGACGGTAATTCGTAAAAACCATCAATATAGTATTATAAAGTTTCTCACAAGATTGATGAAGCATAAAGGCAGAAAGGTTGTATTTTTCTTTAAGTATAAAATAATCCTTTACACCAGTTAGGAAGTCACAAGCATAAGGGAAAAGTTTATCAAATTCATTTTGTGCAATATCCCGAATCTCCCTAAAGCTCAACTTCCGTGGTTTAGCCAATTGACATTTGCCACTATCGTAAAGCAAAATTCCTTCCTTTATAATATCTGTAAAGAAATACTGGCTAACCTCTAGATTATTGTTAACCGTATTTATATGTTCGACAATGAATTGCGGAAAAGCGTGACGACGGTATTCAAACAAATCATGATATTTGTTAGTGATACGCTCCAGTTTTCTTTCTGCCCGCTTGACTGCTCCGTTGGTGATGACAAGAATATCATAATCACTCTGATACGAGGTACGAACACCGAACTCTATTTTAGTATCCCATAAAACATAATTACCCCTGGCATAACTCCCGAACAGGATAATCATCTGACAGTTATCGACGCTTTTGCAGACTAAGTCCAGCAGAACTGTCAGTTCTTCCTGCGTTCGCTTGGGCAAATGTTTTATAGACTTCTTCATGAACACTTATTTTGATGACCTTACAAAGGTAAGAACTTTACCATATCAAGCCAACAAGGATACCAAAAATCTTATATGAATGATCCATTTCAGACTGTTCATTTATTCGATGACGGAAAGTATCAAAGAACAGTCCGCCTATACCGACATAGCATCTCTACGAACAGTCCCTTTTCAGTTATCCCTACCGCAACATTTCTTATATTTCTTTCCGCTCCCACAAGGGCAAGGATCATTCCGTCCGATTTTCGTTCCGGAGAATGTATCATAAAACATACCATCAACCATTTTTTGCATTTCAGGAGTGATATCCATGCCTGCTGCTTTCATCGTTGGTCCGGCAACGATACGAGGAGGAGTTTTCACCGATTCACCCCTACCAAGTAAAGCAGATGCTTCGGTGGACGAGTGACCTTTCAAGAACCAACGGGGACAATCATTACAATAGTTTACAGCTATTCCAACCACTTCCTGAAGTTCTTGCATAGAAAGCACCTTCGTGTCTATTGCCGAAACAATAGCAGACATCGGATTTTCGTTCATCTGTATTGCATACCACAGCCACTGTATCTTAGCCTCAGCCAGTTCTTCATTATAACCTAATTTCCTCATCATAAACCCTTTCAGTTCATCCGAATGCGGATTGGAAATATAGAACACAGGCATCGTTCCAGCCGACAAAACCTCTTCGACGGTAAACTTCTTCAAACTTTTTATAGCACGATGTGCATATAATCTTTCCTCCAAGTCCTCAACGTCCAATAATAAGGGAGATCGAACATACATAACAGAATTATATATATCTTCCATATCAAACGTCAGTTGTCTCATCAACATTGAGTTTGATAAACCTTTAGCAATTTCGTCCTTTGTCATTGAGCCCTTCAAGTATCCGGTCAGTTGCTTCAAGAATTCCGTATAAGGTAAGAGACCATAAAGATTTAAAATTCCTAAAGCATACTGCTCCAGCACAAAACGGCTGTTCTCTTCCGTCGATGTCAAAAACTTATCAATATGGGGAGCAACCGCTTCACGCAACTCATCACAAATCATATAACGAATCTTGTCTCCGTTCAAACTACACTCGACCGCAACAAAAGAAAGCAATTCTAATGTACTCGTCATTATCATATTAGGTTCTTCCACATAGGTATTGGCTCCTGCTTTTACCAATTTTTGAAGGAGCAACCATTCATAATGTGTCAACTGCGAAATCCATATATCCGGACAAGTAAGAACAGCTTCTGCAAGACAGGATACATACTCTTCTTTTCGCAATTTTGAAGGAACGGAAAGAAGAAGCAACTGTGCTATATCTTTCAATTCTTCTTTTGTACTCAATCTTAAACCATCCGCCAACTTCACCGACGATTTAAACAACTCTGAATGACATTTTAACATATAGAAGGCTTATTATTTTGTTTACCGACAAAAATAGATAATTCTTATGTAGGATTACTATTTCCAAGTAAATATTTGCTGATAAAATTAGTATTTATATCTTTGTGACTCTTAAAACCCAAATACAAACCAATTAATGAAAAAATTAGTATGCGCTCATTCATCCTGCTTCTCTGTCTGATCCCCACTATTATCTGTGCACAGAATCTTTCTCTGGAGGACCAACTCAAACAGGCTATCAAAGGCAAGAAAGCTGAAATCGGTATTGCCGTCATTATCGACGGAAAAGATACGGTAACTGTCAACAATGACATTCATTATCCATTGATGAGTGTATTCAAATTTCATCAGGCGTTGGCATTGGCTGATTATATGGGAAAGCAGCAACAGTCATTGAACTTTGAACTGACCATAAAGAAAGAGGATTTAAAACCCGATACTTATAGTCCGCTGCGAGATAGTTTTCCACAGGGAGGATTCAATATAGACATTGCGGATTTATTAAATTACACCCTGCAACAAAGTGACAACAATGCTTGTGATATTCTGTTTCAATATCAGGGAGGGGTAGATACGGTGAACCAGTACATCCATTCCCTGGGCGTTACGGATTGTGCCATTGTCTGTACGGAAAACGATATGCACCAAGACGAAAGTCTGTGTTATCAAAACTGGACTACTCCGCTGGCCGCCGCGAGACTCTTGGAGATATTCCGCAAAGAAGCACTGTTCCCGCAGGAATACAAAGACTTCATCTATCAGACCATGACAGAATGCCAGACCGGACAAGATCGACTGGTTGCTCCATTGCTCGGCAAAGAAGTTACAATCGGCCACAAGACAGGGACGGGTGACCGCAATGCCAAAGGACAACAGGTAGCCTGCAATGATATCGGCTTCGTCCTCCTGCCCGACGGACACGCTTACAGTATAGCTGTCTTCGTCAAAGATTCCGAAGAGAATAATCAGGAGAACAGTAAAATCATTGCGGACATCTCACGTATCGTTTACGAATATGTGACGCATCAATAAAATAGAAGTATAACAACATTAACTACGATTCTTATGAAGCTACATCATATCGCCATCTGGACTTTCCGTCTGGAAGAATTAAAAGATTTCTATGTCCGCTTTCTGGGCGGGACAAGTAATGAGAAATATATCAATCCCAAGAAGGGATTCGAATCATACTTTATCTCTTTTGATGAAGGTCCCACTCTGGAGTTGATGAGTCGGGCAGATGTGCAGAATACCCCGATAGAGGAAAACAGGCGGGGACTGACACATCTTGCGTTCACATTTCCCAGCAAGGAGGAGATTCTTCGCTTTACGGAAGAAATGCGCTCCGAGGGGTATACCATAGTAGGTGAACCACGCACTTCGGGCGACGGATACTTTGAGAGCGTTGTACTCGACCCCGACGGAAATCGTTTGGAATGTGTATACAAGAAAGAACCGGAAGCAGAAAGAACCGAAGCGGCTCTATGCCCGAATATCGAAACGAAACGTCTGCTGCTGCGCCCTTTTCAGGAGAATGACGCAGAAGCATTCTTTGCCTGTTGCCAGAACCCCAATTTGGGGAATAATGCCGGATGGGCTCCCCACAAGACGTTGAATGAATCCCGTGAAATCCTTCACGGCGCATTTATAGGACAGGAAGGTATATGGGCTGTTACATTAAAAGATACACAGCAATTGATAGCTTCCATCGGCATCGTACCCGATCCGAAACGGGAAAATCCTCAGGTACGTATGCTGGGATATTGGCTGGACGAACCGTATTGGGGAAAAGGATACATGTCGGAAGCAGTGCAAGCCGTGCTCAACTATGGCTTCAACGAACTACAGCTCAGCCTCATCACTGCCAACTGTTATCCGCACAACAAACGTTCGCAACAAGTGCTGAAGCGAAACGGATTTATCTACGAAGGTACACTTCATCAGGCAGAACTGACCTATAACGGGAATATATATGATCATGAATGTTACTACATTCCCAATATAGCACGCCCCACCGAACAGGATTATGATGAACTGATCCAGCTGTGGGAGAAGTCTGTCCGCTCCACGCACCACTTCCTGACAGAAGAGAGTATCCAGTTCTATAAGCCACTGATACGCAACCACTATCTGCCGGCAGTAGAGCTCTCCATCATCCGCAACTCTCACGGAAAGATTGCCGCATTCATGGGATTGAGTGATGAGCTGATCGAGATGCTGTTTGTACACCCCGACGAACAGGGAAAGGGATACGGAAAGCGATTGATAGAGTATGCCATCCGCCAGAAGCAGATCGACAAGGTGGATGTGAACGAAGACAACGACCAGGCTCTCCGGTTCTATCAGCATCTGGGATTCGAGATCATCGGACGGGATGAAACGGACAGTATGGGCAAGCCGTATCCAATCTTGCACTTACAACTGACCGACGATAAAAAATAAGATACTGAACCCAAAATAGAAATGGACTTACGCACACAACTGGCCACTCGCTTCCATATAGAAAATATACGGGAACTGCTTCATTATATAAAAGAAGACGAACGGCTCAGAGAGGAAATTTACCGGCTGATCTTTGATGAGGATGACATCGTCTCTTATCAGGCATTGTGGGTCTGTACCCACTTCTCAAAACCTGAGGTAGAGTGGCTGACTCTGAAACAAGACGAACTGATAGACGCGGCACTTACCTGCCCGCATTCGGGAAAACGAAGGATGTTGCTGAACCTGCTATGCCAACAACAGCTAGCTGACCCTCCACGAGTGGACTTACTGGATTTCTGTATGGAACGGATGGTATCAAGACAAGAACCGGCAGGAGTGCAGTCTCTTTGCATCAAACTTGCCTATCAACTGACCTGCTCCATCCCCGAACTACAGCAAGAATTGCGCACTATGCTGGAGATAATGGAACCGGAATTGTTGGTTCCTGCCATACGTTCAGTAAGAAAAAACACATTGAAAGCTATCAAAGCAAAGAAAAAGAAAGAACATCCGAACTCATAATATATTCAGATGGAATATCTGGGAAATACCTGTGACGGAAATCTGTATACCGATGCAAAAGGTAAAAAAGGCAACGAGTTTATTAATGATCTGATTTCCTACAGGTCCCAGTTTCTGAATGATCCTCTGTCCCTGTGAAAGAAACACATAGAGTATCCCAGCCATACAAATAATAACCAGCGCAATGACCAGATAATTGATTCCGGTATGCAACAGTTTACCTTTCACACTGGCAGATGCCATCAAAGTAAAGATCACGGATATACTGCCCGGACCGATACTGATAGGAAACGTGATAGGATAAAATATCTTCTGTTCGATACTCTTCCACTTGAAGCTGTCCACATTCTGGCTGGTCCCTTCTTTATCGGAAGAATTGGAATCACCCAGCAATTCTATCGCCGTCTTACAAATGAGTATTCCACCACCCAGTTGAATCACGGGAATCGCCAGACCGAAAATCAATAAGAATAAATGACCTATCAGCAAAGTGCCTACACCGATCATTATAAAGTTAATGGTTAGTTTCTGAATAGCAGTTTTTCGTTGTGAAGGATCGAGGTCTGCAAAAAATCCATTGACGACAAAACCGTTTCCTAAAGGATTGATCACCGGAAACAGCGCCATAAAAGAAGATGAAAATATGATTAAAAGACTACTTAAAGACATAACGCTCAATTTTTAATTGCTTCATGATTATTTGAATACATCTATAATATGTAAAACACTCAGCGGCGCTTATGGATGCCACAATGAGGACAAACCTCTTATTATTTTGATATTTTAACCGATTTCCGTGTATTTACATATTTTGCATCCAATAAATAAAACAAAAGGCCGCTTCCTTTGCAGGAAACAGCCTTATCTTATCTTTTCGTCGTTACTCAATTAAAATAGTACAGGAACACAGCAATCCCTTCAAGGGCTTTCTTCGGCTGATCCTTAATCTCAATTGCAAATTTGATTTCGGCTTTTGCCACACCACGCAGATTGGTCAGTGAGTGCAGAGTAGTCACCAGACGCACACTTTGTCCGGACAAAACGGCCTGACCGAATTTCATCTTATCCATCCCGTAGTTGATCATCATTTTTAGATTGTTCACCTGAATAATCTGATTCCACAGGTAAGGAAGCATGGAAAGCGTCAGATAACCGTGAGCAATCGTACTGTGATACGGACTGTCTACTTTTGCACGTTCTGTGTCTACATGAATCCACTGATGATCCAGTGTTGCGTCTGCAAAAAGGTTGATACGTTCCTGAGAGAGTTCCACATAATCGGAAACACCTATTTGTTGCCCTACCAGCTTTTCAAATTCTTCGTACGAGTTGATAATAACTTTTTCCATCGTCTCATCGTTTTATGGGGGTTATACATATTGATTAATGGGGCAAAAATAGGAAAAATAAATGATATGCCACCTATTTACATGACAAAAGCGTTAACATAAAATTTCATAGATGCTCCTGTCCGTTGAATGCCTGCTTCAGCGCCGTACTTAATATCCGATACCCTTTTCCATTCAAATGCAGATCGTCAATAGTCAGCTCCGGATTTAATCTGCCGTTCTTCAGTAATTGATCAAAAACATCCAGATAAATGATACCTGTCCCTGTCAGTTTTGCAACTATCTTCTCATTCAGCATACGGATGAACTTGTTCACAGCCGTACTATAATCATCGTAGTCATTACGGGGAAAAATACAAAAGAGATAAGTTTTAACCTTTGGAACCGCAAGAACAGCTTTCACATACCGCTCTACATAATCATCTGTATTTTCTTCATTCAGCTGATAAATGTCATTGCTCCCGAACTGAATCACTACCTGGCAGTCGGATGTATCTTCATGAAATGACTCGACATACGCCAGCCCTTCTCCGGGAGCACCGTAGTTCAGACATTCCCATTGAGGGAAATATACATTCAGTGCCCAGAATGCCATGTGGCTGTTACCTACAAAAGCGAATTTTGGTTTGTCTTCCATTTTATTCCTCTATTTTATTCCAACTACAAAACAAATATAGAATAAAATTCGCGGATTTGCCTTACTTTTGCAATCAATAACGATATTCAGATAAGAATCAATGATACATTTTTTCGACCAACCGGTTTCCCATATTGCACTACCGGAAAGGTTTACATACCCTTTCAACTATACTCCTCATCCGCTATGTGTATTAGCGGCCGAAGAAGTCAAAGCTTATATCTCGACAAAGAAAGAGTGGCTAGAGGAACTGACTCTCGGAAAAATGTTCGGAGTACTGATCGTACAAACCCAGGAAGAAGGATCTTCCTCTATCGGTTATCTTGCTGCTTTTTCCGGCAATCTGGCAGGAAAGAATCTGCATCCGTATTTCGTCCCACCTGTTTACGATTTGCTGCAACCACAGGGATTCTTTAAAATAGAAGAAGAACAAATTTCAGCTATCAATGTCCGTATCAGTGCATTGGAAGTTAATCCTCATTATCTGCACTTAAAAGAAAAACTGGACAGGGAAACGGAACAAACAAGGCTGGCTCTTATTCAAGCCAAAGAGGAACTAAAGACAGCAAAGAAAGAAAGGGAACTTCGCCGCAAGTCATCCCCTGCCCTGTCTAAAGAAGAACAGGACGCACTTGTTCGTGAAAGCCAATATCAGAAAGCGGAATTCAAGCGATTGGAACGGGGATGGAAAGAACGAATCAAAACGCTGGAAGAAGAGGTTATCACCTTTGAGACGGAAATAGAAAAACTAAAAAACGAACGAAAGCAACGTTCGGCAGCCTTACAGCAAAAGTTATTCGAACAGTTCCGTATGCTGAATGCGAAAGGAGAAATAAAAGACTTATGTACTATCTTTGAACAAACCGTACACAAAATCCCCCCTGCCGGAGCAGGCGAATGTGCCTTGCCCAAATTGCTGCAATATGCCTACCTTCACCAACTGAAGCCATTGGCTATGGCCGAGTTCTGGTGGGGAAACTCTCCGAAAACAGAGGTACGGCATCACGGTTATTATTACCCTTCGTGTAAAGGAAAATGCGAACCGATTCTGCAACACATGCTGCAAGGACTGGAAGTAGACGGGAATCCACTTTCGCCCCAAGCACACAGGAAGGAAGAATTAGAAATCGTTTTTGAGGACGAATGGCTGGTGGTAGTCAATAAGCCATCCGGTATGTTGTCTGTCCCCGGAAAAGAAGAGGAGACGGATTCCGTTTACCATCGTGTAAAAGCTAAATATCCGGAAGCTACCGGTCCCATGATTGTACACCGGCTGGATATGGCTACTTCGGGGTTGTTACTTGTCGCCAAAACTAAGGAAGTTCATCAACACTTGCAGGAACAGTTCATCAGTCGCAGTATTAAGAAGCGTTATGTAGCCTTGCTGGATAGAAATGGATTGAACCAGCAACTCGAAGAAACAGGAACCATCAATCTTCCTCTTTGCCTCAATCCGCTCGACCGCCCCCGGCAAATGGTCAGTGAAGAATACGGCAAACCGGCAGTTACCGAATACCGGATTCTGAACTATTCCGATAAGTACATACGCATCGCTTTTTATCCATTGACAGGGCGTACCCACCAACTACGGGTACATGCCGCCCATCATCAAGGATTAAACTACCCCATTCTGGGCGATGAACTCTATGGAAAAAAGGCGGACAGGCTCTATCTCCATGCTGAATATATTGAGTTCCGCCATCCCGTTTACGGCGATATCATCTGCATACAGAAGGAAGCGGAGTTCTAAAAATAGTTTCTTCCGATATGAACTAAATTCTTTTTGAAATGTATATAGGGGTAATTACTAACTTTCAAAAAGAACCTGACTATGAATTTTAAGTTTCGAATTACAAAGTATCTGGCAGTATCCGCACTGGCGGTGCTGCTGTTAGGAGCCTGCTCCAAAAACAACATTTATATGGATGTTGCCTATCCGAACGGAGAAGAAAATAGTGGCGGAGAAGAGGGAAACAATGACAATCCTGACAAAAAAGATGCACTCATTACTTTCAGTGCTTCCGTAGAAGGAAGAAATATAACGCGTGCCATGTCTCCGATGGGAAAAGGATTGCAGAGCTGGTTATGTGCCTACCCTTCCAATACCACCAATACGATAGAGGGAGAGCCTGTCGGTGAAGGCAACTATATCACTTCTTCTCCCGGAGTTTTGACGGGAATACAAAGTTATAAAATGTATCTCAGTAATGATATCTATAGTTTTTATGCGGTTTCCTGTAATTCCAGCAACCCCGCTCCTACCTTTACCAACGGCAAGTCCGAAGCATTATCCAATGGGGTGGATTATCTGTGGTGGCATGCCCTGCATCAGGATGTGACCAGTTCACAAGTCAACATTCCCATCACTTACCAGCACGTAGCCACTCAGGTCGTGATAACCATAACGGGAGGTGAGAATATTACACTCAACAAAGTACTCTCCGCCACTATTACTCCCACGAAACCGGGAGCTTTCATGGATCTGTCAACAGGGATCATTTCTTCAGAAGTCAGTTACGATAAGCCTGCCGACATGGGAATCAATGATTTCACGGTTCAATATATCATGCTTCCGCTGAAAAGTTCCGACCCGATGGCTTTAACGATGGAATTGATGGTCAACGGAGAAAGTTTCTCACGTACTTACAATACGACCATTACCCCGCCAGACAATATTCTGGCTGCCGGAAATTCATATCTTTTCCGTGCAGTAATCAACGAAAACTCCGTATCATTCGGTAACGTGAGCGTAAAAGACTGGACGGATGTAGATGAAAGCGGTAACCCGCTGTATCCGATACAAGACTAAAATATGATAAAGTGTGTGTCAAAAGTAACTAAACTCCCCTACGGGTATATTGACTTTTGACACACACTTCAATTATGCAACGACACTTGTCAGCACCTGACGTTTCAACCTGCGATAAACATAAATAAATGCAGGAATCAAAAACAAATCAGCCGCTATCCATGCCATCGGATCACCGTAACAAACAGCGATAAAGCCGAAAGCCGGGACGGCATAAATACTGACGAGAATACGTGCAATCATCTCCGACACTCCCGAAAACATAGCGAGATTAGTATATCCCACCCCCTGAATGGTATAACGCAGGATACAAAGTAACCCAAGCATCGGGAAGAAAGAGACTGATATATGCAGGAAAAGTTCTGTTTTCTCCAAGATCTCAATTTCCGACGGATCAACAAAAATCAAGGCAAAAGATTTGGCTCCCAGCATCAGAATCAAGAAAGTGACGGCTGTATAGATAACCATCATCAGCGTGCTGGCTTTAATCCCCGACCAAATACGTTCAGGCTTTCCGGCACCGTAATTCTGACCGCTAAAGGTAGCCATAGCCATACCCAGACTCTCCAACGGACAAAGGAAAAACATTTTGATACGCATCGCAGAAGTAAAAGCTGCCACACACGCCGTACCCAACGCATTATTCGCACTCTGAAGCATGATACTGCCAATGGCCGTAATGGAGAACTGCAATCCCATAGGAACGCCAATGGAAAGCAACGTCTTCGCCAGCTTCGACTGATACTTCCGTTCTTTCGGCGTGCCCCGCAGAATGTCAAACTTCCGATACATATAAACGTAACAAAGAAAAGCGGAAACTCCCTGCGAAAAGACAGTAGCAATGGCAGCTCCCATCACTCCCCAGCCCAGTACCAGAATACAGAATAAATCGAGAATAATATTGAGCACCGTAGCCAGTACCAAGAAATAGAAAGGTGTCTTACTATCTCCCAAAGCACGGATAATGCTCGACAACAGATTATAAAAGAAAGTACAAGGTATCCCGATGAAAGTAACAAGCAGATAAGCATACGCTCCTTCAAAGATATTCTCCGGTGTACGCATCATCTTCAGGATATCCGCACAATAAATACTGGTAAAGATGGCTATGACCACAGACATCACAACAGCAAGTTGCAGACTGACGGAAACGTAACTGCGCATCGTACTATAATCCCTCGCCCCAAACTTCTGTGCCACGGGGATACCGAATCCTCCACAACATCCGTTGCAGAAACCCAGAATAAGAAACACAACGGATGTACTAGCCCCGACAGAGGCTAACGCATTAATACCCAAAAACTTTCCTACAATTGCAGCATCAACAAGCGAATACGTTTGCTGCAACAGATTGCCGAACAAAAGCGGCAGAGTGAAATTAAAAATCAGAGGTAATGCCGGCCCCGCCGTCATCTCTTTAGAAGTTGCCATACGTCTATGTCCTAAAAATTGGCTGCAAAGATACAGAAAAATCCGGTTGAAAGATTCTAATCCCGCACCCTCTTTTTATTGACATAAATCAAAAAAAGACAAAGTGCCGGCAACTGTCTATCTCTTCACCAGTCTTTTCGGCGAACCATGCCAGGAACAACCCAGACAATAAACTTCCGTCAAATCAAATCCATCGGTGGAAGCTGCCGGATCTTTAGGCACAACTTCTCCATTTTCGAGTACATAGACCAAAAGACGCTCTTTACGGTCATTCACCACATATAGGGCAGCAATCTTGCATTGCGGACATAATAACTTTCTCATGCCGCAAAGATACGCATAGTTTCCAGCAACGGCAATCATTCCAGTGGAAGTTCTTTGCAGAATATGCGATCAGTTTATTATCTTTGCCGAAGTGAAGCCAGCCTCCAAAGCCAAAAGAAAACAAATGGAAACAGATAAAAAACCGCGTATCACTCAGGAAAAGAGAACAGTAGAGATCATGATCCGTCTCTATTGCCGGAAAAAAGAGAAGAATGCAACCCTTTGTCCGAAGTGCGAAGAGTTGCTCCGCTACGCACATGCCCGTCTTGACCATTGTCCGTTCGGAGAGAAAAAAAGCTCGTGCAAGAAGTGTCCCGTACATTGTTATAAGCCTGCCATGCGCAAACGGATGCGAGAGGTTATGCGGTTCTCCGGTCCCAGAATGTTATTCTATGCCCCTTTAGAGGCGATACGCCATTTATTCTCCTGAACGATAAAGCTATCCTAATGAATTCTAAATAGAAGAGTAATGAAAAAATTGACTATCTTTGTTCCAAAAAGATGAAACGAGCCATTATCATAGGCGCCACCTCCGGTATCGGAAAGGAAGTTGCCCAACGCCTCCTGTCCGAAGGATGGCAGATCGGCATAGCGGGAAGACGCCAGTCAGCTCTCGAAGAGTTCCGGCAAATCGCACCGGAACAGATAAAAATTCAATCACTGGACGTCACTCAGGAATACAGTGCCGGAAAGCTGGATGCGCTTATCCATCAACTAGGCGGTATGGATTTATTTTTGCTCAGTTCCGGCATCGGTTTCCAAAATATGGAATTGAATATGGAAATCGAGCTGAATACCGCACGTACCAATGTCGAAGGTTTCACACGAATGGTGGATACCGCTTTTTCCTATTTCAGGAACAATGGAGGCGGACATCTGGCTGTCATCAGTTCGATTGCCGGAACCAAAGGTCTGGGAGTTGCCCCTGCCTATTCTGCAACGAAACGCTTTCAGAACACATACATCGATGCGCTTGAACAACTCTCCCATCTGCAAAAGTTAGACATTCACTTTACCGATATTCGTCCGGGATTTGTAGCCACCGACTTGCTGAATGACGGAAAGCATTATCCTATGCTGATGAAAACCGACCAGGTAGGCCGCGACATTGTACGTGCACTTCATCGGAAACAGCGGGTAGCTATCATCGACGGACGTTATCGTATTCTCGTATTCTTCTGGCGAATGATTCCCCGATGGATATGGAAACGTTTGCCGGTGAAAACAAAATAGCAAGATCGGATAACTGAGTACTTATTGAAAGTAACTATATTTGTAAGCAGATAAAAGAGAATTATTTATCATACTTTTACTCACTTAAAATCAATAAAAGATGGAACAGAAAATTTGTCAGTGTTGTGCTATGCCGATCGATGAAACGACATTCGGAACAGAAGCAGACGGCAGCAAGAATGAAGAGTATTGCCAGTATTGCTATGCAGACGGGCATTTCACCAAAGAATGCACAATGGATGAAATGATTGAACTCAACCTGAACTACCTTGAGGAGTTTAATAAGGATTCGGAAGTAAAGTACACTATAGAAGAGGCGCGGGCAACGATGAAAGAGTTCTTCCCTCAACTAAAGAGATGGAAACAATAAGCTAAAAAGGGACTGACCCGAAAGTTCTTCTTCCAAACGTATCTTTGTCACAAAAATATGGACAGTGTCCAAATATCCATTGCAACAAAGAGAAAATGACTTTTCGTACTTTTAGGTCAGCCCCTATTTATTCAACTATCCGCATTCATTTCCGGATGACGTTCAAGCCATCTCACAGCATAAGAGCAGGTAGCTTTCGGCTTCATTCCGTTGGCGAGTGCAAAGTCATAAGCAGCTTTCACCAGTGCAGCAGCAATCCCCCGTCCTTCTATAGGTTTGGGGACAATGGTGTGAATAATATCGAGATAATCACCTAACAGGCGATATTCTACAAAAGCGGTGCGACCGTCGACTTCCGTCTTGAACAGTTTCTGTTCGGGCTGATGAGTAATTTTGTAATCCATAATGTTTATTTTAAAGTTGTTCAATCCATTGTAGCCGATTCGTATCATAGCCACGACGTTCGGCGGCAGTTACTAATTTCTTTTTTATATCCTCCGGCAGTTGGGGCGTCCGGCTCAATATCCAGAGATATTTATCGGTGCTGCTGCCAATAAGAGCATAATTGTAATTCTCCTGGTCCAATTCCATCACATAATAATCGGAATAGAAATTCAAGAAAAAAGAGACTTTCAGTTTACCGGGCTGTGCAGGGTCGGGAATCTTGGCGTGTCCGGTGGCTGTTCTACAAATATCGTAAGGTGAGTTACGTTTATATCCCCGATTCTCAACGCGAATTGTTCCATCGGGACGGAGGGTATAAGTAGCGGTCACTTCCATAAGCCCACGTTCGAAACGATGGTCATACCGGGCAATCTCGTACCAAAGCCCCATATAGCGCTTCAGATCAAGCCGATCTACCGTACTGTGATCCGTCCCCTCAAACAACTTCTCTATGGTAGGAACGGAAAAATGGAATCCGGCTTCCAGCAAGCGTGTAGGACGCACTCTCTGTCCGGCTGTCAGAAAAGAGGCGGCTTCACCGTAGAACAAACGAAAGACCGCTTGCGGAACAATCAAAGTTGTCCACGCATGATACGCCTTTCCCATCGCACGTGTAAACGTGGACTGTGAAACTGCTTGCGGAGCAACCAGATTGAAAACACCTCTCAACTCTTCATTTTCAATAAAGAAGGCCATGGCGCAACAAAGGTCACGAATATCTATCCACGGAAAAGGTTGCGTACCCGGTCCTATAACGGCGGCAACCTTTGTTGCGCGCAGCGGGCGGAGCATCTGTTGCATCGCTCCCCCATCGGGAGAAAGCACGACACCGAAACGGGTAATGACAAGCCTGGTCGGTTGCGGACAACGTTTCGCTTCCTTCTCCCACGCATAACAAAGATCGGACAGGAAACCATCGCCACGAGTCTGTGTATACTCGTCCGATTCCACCAAAGAGGGGTAATACCCTACGGCAGAGGCCGAAATCATTAGTTTCGGTTTGGTTTTGACTGCATTCAAGGCACGGATTATGCGGTGTGTTACCGTTATCCGGCTATTGAAAAGCTCTTGTTTATGTTCCGGCGTCCAGCGCTGATTGATGGGAGCGCCTGCCAAATTTATAATGACATCACAATGCGTCAGCGTCTGAACCAAAAGTCCGGACATACCTTCCCGAAACATCGCTCTTCCCAAAGGAATGATCCGGTGTCCACCCTTTTCGGTCAGATAGTTAGAAAGATGTTTGCCTATATATCCGGTGGCTCCGGTCATTGCTATATTCATCTTGATTCTTCGTTTTTTTAACTATACTAGAGAAACGTATTAAAAGCAGAAAAAGTTCTTTTATTTATATAGAATAAAATCATTCTAATAAATAAATGTTATCTTTGTGCCACATGCAAACAAATAAAAAGACAAAACTTGTGGTCAAAATATGCTCTATTCTATTTCTAGGGACATTTTTGTTCTGTGCCTGCTCTTCAAGAGAACGGACCGAAACATCATTTTTACAAGCTGAATCACTATTAGAAGAACACCCCGACAGCGCATTGCAATTACTTCAAACATTGCCTGCATTACAAGAGCTTTCTCACAAAGAATCCGCCCGCTATACTCTACTTTTAGCGCGGGCAACAGATAAATGTGAAAAATCACTGCTACCCTATGATTCATTACTGAACCTAGCTTTGAATTATTACGATAGCGACGAGAAAGAGCGAGCTGTAGCTTTACTTTACAAAGGACGATTGGAAATAGAAATAAATAGTACAAAGGAGGCTATTGCCCATTTGCAAGAAGCGCTGACTATATTGAAAGACTATCCGAAAGAAATAGAGATCAAACGGCATACGCTCAGTTCGTTAGGAAATCTTTATTTCGACGTTAATTACTATGACGAGGCGTTTAAAGCATATCGGGAATTATACAAATGTTGCATCACAGATAAAGATAAATCCGTAGCACTAAACAGTTTTAGTTTATATTATTGCACACAAGACCAAAAAGATTCGGCAATAATAATCCAACGTAAAGCACTTGATTATGCGTTAGATTCAGGTGACTCTTCTATGATAGGCATATCCGAATTCAATCTAAGCATTAATTACGATGAATTTGAAGAACCTGATTCGGCATTGTATCATGCACGCAATGCCATTAAATGGTTTCCAAAAGGAAAGATTCCAGGAAGTTATTATGGTCATCTTGGAAGCTTGTTGTACGAAAGAGGAGAAAATAAAGACTCTGCCATCTATTATCTCAATAAGAACTTAGAAGATACTAAAAATATAGCAGGCAGAGGCGCTGCTTTATTAAGTTTGTATGATATTGAAAAAGATCTAGGAAACTACAAAGCCGCATCTGCCTATTTAGAAGAACATGTAGAAATTTTAGATTCTATGTATAGTACAGAACAATACAGCGAACTACAACAACTCATTAATAAATATAATATCAAAATCCATATTAGGGAAGAGCAAATAAAAGAGCAACATCGACTCCAACTCATAATCGCACTCTTCATTTTTTGTTGCTTACTTATTATATTATTCTATCAATACCATATTAACAAAAGAAAAAGAATACAACTTATATATCAACAGAATTTAAAGCAAACCCAATATAAACTATCTTCAATGCAGACTATTATTGAAGATAATCAATCAATAATCAGTTTGCTGCAAGAAGAACAGCGCAATCTGAAACAAGACCAAGCGAATAAGATAGATGAAATACAGGAAAGAGAATCTACAATAGAAAGACTTAGACAAGAAAAGCATGAACTGAGAAATTGGTTATTTACCCAAAGTGATATATACAAGAGAATTATCGCCCTCTCGAAACAAGAAGTATCTGACAAAAAAGCAATGAAGGTATTAACAAATGCAGAACTAAAAAGACTCCAAAAGATTATTTTCGAAATTTATGCCGATTATATATCATACTTACAAAAAAAGTATCCCAAGTTGACTGAAGAAGATATTTTATATCTCTGCCTAAATGAAGCAAAATTGCAACCTCTAACTATTGCACTTTGTTTCGGTTATAACAATACGCACCCCATTAATCAACGCAAATTAAGGATAAAAGAGAGAATGAAAGACGAAGAAATGTAAAGTGTGACCAGCATTTTACTATCTCATTAATTATCAAGATATTACAAAACAGCAATGTGACTGCAAATATTATCCATCTATACTAATACTCCATACCTTTGCCTCCATAAATCAATAAAAGAATTGAATATGAAAGCAAAGTTTTTATTTATCTTATTATCGGTATTATTTATTATACCAACAAGTGCAGCAATACTAAATAAGCATAAGCACAAAATTCGACTTACCTCATTTACTCTAAGGAATAAGGCAACAACTCGTTCCCCTATTGAATTTAATATAGATGTACAAGAAACCAACAGTTGCTTGCAAATTATCTTTCTGTCACCTCTGCCGGATGCAGAAATTACTATTACAGATAAAAACGGGAAAACCGTAGTTCATGAACCACCCACTTTCATAAACAAAGGTAAAACATTGTATATAGAAACTCCAAATGGTTATCCTTATACAGTAAAGATTATCTCTCCCATAATGGATATAACAGGAGATATTATAGAAGAAGAAAGCGAATAAAACAATAAAAATAAGATGAAACTAAACATTTATTTAATCGGAGCATTCTTCGGAATGCTTATTCTAGCATCATGCGGCAACGATGATGATGAAACTCCCGTTCCTAAAGATGATTCATGGTATTGGGGATACTTTAAAGGGGAGATAAACGGAAAGGAAATATCTCTGGAAAATGAAGCTCATACTGATTGGTCTGTTCATTCAGTAAAAACAAGTGCATCTCCTCCTAATAACGATACCGATTCTATAAGGGGAATGATGACAAGCATAAAGTACGGTGAGGATGAATTACTTAGCATAACCATCTATCATTTACATAAAGGAATACGTTATATAACAAAATCAACAAAAACAGATTGGATATATGATGGAATTCAAATAACACGTGATACACATAGTGATAAATATGAGGACAAATATATTTACTATATCCCCCAAAAAGAGAAACCATTCCAAGTAGAAATTACTAAATCTGCCTATGCAGACCAATGGCATCCTATTATTGAAGGAAATCTTAACGGAGTGCTTTATCGTTCAGATAACCCTAAAGATTCTATTATAATCAATGGTTCATACGGAACCAGATAATTTTTATCTATTACTAACTTTTATAAAAACATGTATTATGAAAAAGATTTTATTAATGCTCGCAAGTGCTTTTTTCATGTTTTCGTGTTCTCAAGAGGAAGGAACTTCTCCTATCAACGAGAATACAAGTAATTTACCAGTATCGGCAACAGCCGATGCGCAACTCAAATTTGCCAAATTGTTATCACAAGCCGCCTCCGGTAGTATCGAAGTACGCAACTTCTTGAAAAAAGAAGCTTTAGTACAGTTTGACAATGACTACGACATTTTCTATCCATTAATTAAAGATAAAAAAGTATTTGGCAACCAAAGTTTTAGAGATATATTATTATCATACTGCAAAGAAGAAAACGAATTGAGTCAAATTGAGCAATCTCTTCCCTTGTTAAACATAATGGTTCCAGATCTCACTCTATTTTGGGACTTCAATGCCACAACATGGGATACAAGTGATAAAGAAATATCAGTATTGTGTAGAGATGACAAAAACAACACACTATATGAAAATGGCGAAAACATTGGTAATATGACAAACGGAGATATTCCTGGTTTCCCTTGCCTTGTTGTGAAAAACAATGAACGCATGAAAATTACTAGTGTTAATACAAGATCAGGAGAGGCTACTTATGAATTTATAAGTGATGCTTTTGATGGGAGCAAAAAGGTGCAAACCCGGCATTATGATGCTGATAATGATTTAGAAGCAACCGAAGATTTGAATAAATATGTTAGTAAAGATGTAGTAGCCACAGCTATTAACGCTTGGCGAGAATTCAAAAACGTCCCTAATGCCTGCCAAAGAGATTATATTTATTATGGTATCAATAAAACAAATACTCCTGGAAGCTTAAATAGAAATATCAGAGAAAAATTATACCGATTTAGAATTAGTGCTACTGCATTTGGAAGAATCGCAGATGCCGACGGTGATCAAAGATTACAAGACTTGACCCAAACTAAACGTTACCTTTCAAATGAAGAAATTCTTCAAAATATATGGACAGATGGAAATTTCGAATTCCGATTCAAGTCCTATATTGCAGGAGAAACAAATAAAGATGCGATGGAACATTTGCTCACATTTTCCGTAAAAGCAAAAGATGTGTTCTCCATAGAAAAGATACATCTTCATCATAAAAACGGTACCGCATTTAGACAATCAAAGAATTTCTATTCAGTAGATATCAACAATTTAAGATCAAAATGGATTTATCCGGAAAAACTTGAACCCAATAAGGATAACCAAGTTTTCACATTACCATGGGATTTATACAACAAAGCTCTTTCCATTCATATGTATGTAGAAGAATTCGATGTTGATCAGACAATAGAAAAAACAATAACTGTAGTAAATGAATTTACAAACAAAGCAGATTTTTCCATCGAAGGAGGCGGAAGCATAGATAGCGTCAAATTATCTGCCAAATTAGGATATGGTTTTTCACACACCAATACCACAACTAGTAGTACTAAAGTTACAACTACAGTCGGTTCTGACGAATTAGGAACTCTTTCCTTCTTCTTCTATGACCCTATTATCAGAGCAGAATCTAACAATACCTATAAACTATATGACGTATCTAGCGGTGATGTGACAGCAACTATCTTACCGATTAATCTTATTATTACCAGATAAAAGATATAAATACAACATATATAGTTTATAAAATTACGCTGATAAGATACTTACTGACTATCTATAAGCCATCTATATCAAATAAAATAACTAGACTTTAACTTGATATTCAGAACATCGTGGAGGAAATTAAACTTTAGAACAAGTTTGAATCCTTCACTTTGTTTTGAATATTTATATATACGCTTTGCAAAACTCATATACTTTTCCTCCAACCACATATAGTCATTATCCTACACAAGAAATCGAGATTTCATTTCTTAACAGTGATAATAAAGGCCAGATATTGCAGCAACCTGATTTTGTTCCACCGGATTTGTTTAGTTCTGACTAATAAATATTATATTTGCATGAGAACATTTATAAAATCAGAAATAGAGACTATATGATAGAAGCACCCGAAGCCCGTTATCTCTGCGAACAACTCACTGAGACAGTTGTAGGAAAAAGAATATCAGATGTATTTATTCAATTCAGCCCTCACAAATTCGCTTGGTTTAACGGCAATTCCGATGAGTTTGCCGAATGGCTAGTCGATAAGAGGATAAACAGTGCGCAGTCTCAGGGAGGTATGGTAGAGATTACAATAGAAGATAAAGTGCTCGTACTCACGGACGGAGTAAATCTGCGCTATCTGACTCCAGGGACCAAGCTGCCGGCCAAACATCAGTTACTTATTGCATTCGAAGATGAAAGCTGCCTTATAGCGTCCGTGAGAATGTATGGCGGACTCATGTGCTATGACAAGAATGCTGCTACGGGCATGCTTTCCGAATATTACCGGACAGCGAAAAGCAAGCCGCAGGTCATGTCGGACGCTTTCAGCAAAGAATATTTCCTCGGACTGATTAATGATGAAAGTGCGCAGAAGAAATCCGCCAAAGCTTTCCTGGCTACCGAACAGACTGTTCCGGGACTGGGAAACGGTGTATTACAGGACATTCTGTATCATGCCCACATCCATCCAAAGAAAAAAATAGCAGCATTAACAGACAAAGAGAAAGAAAATTTGTTCTATCAAGTAAAGGAAACCATGAACGATATCTACCGACAGGGTGGACGAAACACGGAATCGGACCTGTTCGGAGAAAACGGCAAGTACACAGCTTGCCTCTCTAAAGACACGGCAGGCAAAGCCTGTCCCCGTTGCGGAGAAACCATTGTCAAGGAGAATTATCTTGGCGGTAGCATCTATTACTGCCGTGGTTGCCAGATATTGGAATAAGAACCAATCAAATGACTAAAAGAAAACAGAAAATGAAGAAATTTACCAAGATCAACTACATTCTAACCTTTATATTAGTGTTCTGCATCGGAGCTACCCTGCCTATTCTGATCGGTAGCAGTCATGTAGACGAACAGCATTCCGCCAAATCGGAAGTACCTTATTGCGTCACCTCACCTACCGTTCCCGAGCAGGTGACTTTTGACGGAGAGACGATCGACCTCCGCCGTTACGACCGCCGCGAGCGGATGGACCGGGAGATGATGGCGTTCACCTATATGCACTCCACCACCATGCTGCTAATTAAGCGTGCGAACCGTTACTTCCCAATTATAGAACCGATTCTGAAAGCGAACGGTATCCCCGACGATTTCAAATATCTGATGGTCATCGAAAGTAACCTCAACAACATAGCCCGCTCTCCGGCCGGTGCAGCCGGATTATGGCAATTCATGCCTGCTACCGGACGGGAATTCGGACTCGAAGTAAATGAGAACGTAGACGAACGTTATCACATCGAAAAAGCAACGGTAGCCGCCTGCAAATATTTCAAACAGGCTTATGCCAAATACGGAGACTGGATGGCTGTATCTGCCGCCTATAATGCCGGACAAGGACGAATTTCCTCTCAACTGGACCAGCAACTTGCCAGCCACGCAATGGACTTATGGCTGGTAGAAGAGACTTCCCGCTATATGTTCCGCCTGCTGGCAGTCAAAGAAATATTCAAGAATCCTCAACGATATGGATTCCTGCTGAAAAAGGAACACCTGTACCCGCCTATCCCCTACAAAGAGATAACGGTCACCACCCCCATTGCCAACTTAAGCGATTTTGCCAAACAGCAGGGAATCACATACGCCCAACTTCGAGATGCGAACCCTTGGCTACGCGAACAAACCCTAAAGAACAGGACCGGAAAAACATACGTTCTCCAGATACCTACACAAGAGGGAATGTACTATGATCCAAAGAAGACGGTTGCATATAACAAGCACTGGGTAATAGATTAATGTAATAGGTAATAAGTAGCAGGTAATAAGTAATAGGTAAAATACAGGTTATTGGGATATTGGCCTGTCAACTGATTATTCTCATGAAACTAAAAGAAAGAATCCATTATTTTATGAATGACCAAAAGCTGAAACATAAGCTGTACATCATCATCTTCGAGTCAGACACTCCTTCGGGAAAACTGTTTGATGTGGTTCTTATCGGCTGTATCCTTGCCAGTGTATTATTAGTCATTATAGAAAGCCTGAAAGGGCTCCCCTCCTATCTGACTACCCCATTTGTCGTAATGGAGTACCTTTTCACTGCTTTCTTTACTTTTGAGTATCTGACACGAATATATTGCTCTCCCCGCCCGAAGAAATACATATTCAGTTTCTTCGGCATTGTTGACCTGTTGGCTACCTTGCCGCTTTACATCGGTTTGATCTTTCCGGGAGCACGCTATCTGCTTATCATCCGTGCATTTCGATTGATACGGGTATTCCGTGTCTTTAAGCTATTCAATTTCTTGAATGAAGGCGAACGACTGCTCACCGCACTTCGGGAAAGTAGTAAAAAGATTGCGGTCTTCTTTCTGTTTGTTGTGATTTTGGTTACTTCCATTGGAACGTTAATGTACATGATCGAAGGAACTTTGCCCAATTCTCAATTCAATAACATTCCGAACAGTATCTACTGGGCTATTGTCACGATGACCACCGTAGGATACGGAGATATAACTCCCGTCACCGGACTGGGAAAGTTTCTTTCGGCTTGCGTCATGCTGATCGGTTATACCATCATTGCGGTACCTACCGGCATTGTGTCCGCCTCCATGATGAAGGACTACAAACGGAGAAGAGACAAAGAATGTCCGAACTGCCATCGGTCAGGGCATGAAGACAATGCGCAGTTCTGCAAGTATTGCGGACACGATCTGAATCCGACTTCAGAAAACGAAGATAAAGAGAACGTACAATAAGCAATCGCCAAACAAGAAAGTCTGTTATTCCAATTAACGTCGTCTGAATATTTGCTCAAACAGAAAGATAAAGATACATCCTGCTCCATAGCAGACAATATCTTTCCAATCGAACGTGGAGCCCAAAATGATTCTTAATGCACGGTTGGTGATTCCCAAAGTTTCCACCAACTGAAAATATTGCAGCACTTCGACAAAACAAGCGAACAGGAAAACGTAAAACGGCAGACGGGGTACCCCTGTCGGGATAAATATACGTACGAAACTATATACCAGCACCACGACCAAAGCATCTCCCATATAAGGACGTATGAAACTATCACGTACATACAAGGCTATGAACACCTCTATACAAAATATCACCAGAAAACTAATGATGTAAAATATCCTTTTCTTCATTTCTTATTCAATCTTTGGCGTAATGCACGGTTTTGTCTGCGAATATACGATAAAATGCATATGCTACGTTCAAATATTACTAAATTAATAGCACAAAAAGAGAAAAGAATTGTATATTTATAGGACTAACCGTTTTTAAAGAAAAAAACAGAAGAAACAAACAAAGAAAAGAAAGGAGACCGAACCTATGATGTTGAACGTTGATTTTATGTTAAGATTACTGGTGGCAGGAATACTGGGAGCCATCATCGGACTGGACCGTGAATATCGTGCCAAAGAAGCCGGATACCGCACTCACTTCCTCGTATCATTGGGTAGTGCCCTGATCATGATCGTTTCGCAATACGGATTTCAAGAGATCATCAAAGAAAACAGTGTGACGCTCGACCCCAGCCGTGTAGCGGCACAAGTAGTCAGCGGCATCGGATTCATCGGTGCAGGAACCATTATCCTACAGAAACAAATCGTCCGTGGACTGACCACAGCCGCCGGCATATGGGCTACAGCCGGCATCGGTCTGGCAGTCGGCGCGGGAATGTACACCATCGGCATAGCCACTACCGTACTGACTCTGATCGGCCTGGAACTACTCAGTTACATCTTCAAGAGTGTAGGCATGAAAAGTTCGATGATCTCCTTCTCTACTAACAACAAAGACACCTTGAAACAGATAGCGGACAGATTTAATTCAAAAGATTATATGATTGTCTCTTACGAAATGGAAACACAGCATTCGGGTGAAATGGAATCCTATCAAGTCACACAATGGTCATCAAATCAAAACGGAACAATGATGAAGGACATTTACTTTCGTTGATGCAGAAATTTCCGGATGTGACGGTGCAGCGGATAGAATAAGCCTACTTCTGCTTCTCCGTCAGATACTTCCAGTAGCGGACAGGCATATCCTTTTTGTGCTTCCTCGGATTCATGCGTTCTTTAATGCAGATAGCCTTGAAATACGTTTTCCAGAGCTTCTGAAAGATCTTCTCATTTTCATCCATCAAGCTCTCGTCCAGCATCCCCGTAATCAGATGAGCTTCCCGGCTGTCGTCATCAAAAGAAATCGTAGTCACTTCCTGCAAATCATAGTAAAAGCCATAACGCCGCTTCATATCATAGATAATCCACTTCTGATCGGCAAAACGATCTTTGAAATGCTGAACGGTTAGCGGTAAGGCATTATACTGCGGTTCGAAGGCAGCAAAGAACGTACCGTCCGCCGCTTTCTGAAAACGCACGAACTGCATCAGATGCATCCGTTCGCCATCCACCTTCTTCCATATCTGGGCAAGCAGAAGCACATCCGGATCGCCGAAGTTAGTCTCGATAGAACGGGGAGCGTCGATCGCCTTACGAATATAACGAAAGATAACCATCCCTATATCCGGCAATTCCGACAACCAACACTGGGTGAGGCAGCCAAGCGCGGAAGAAGAAACTTTCTTCTGCAAGCCACGCCACACGCGGGCGGCTTTCTCTTCATCGGTGACCACCGTATGCAATTCATCATAAAACAAAGGTAAAGCATCCCCTTCCGACAACAGGAAATCGGGAAAGGTCTTACGAAAATAAGCGTCGAAGACAGCAGTCAGCAGACCATCAAAAGTTTTATCGTAGATATAGACGTTCATTATCTTGCGGTTTACAACATCTGAAACTCCATTTATTCCCCAAAATCCAGTATCAACTGGCGGTCGTCCACCTTCTTCTTAGGCTTCGGAAGCAGCAGACTGCGTACCCGCTGCGGAGAAAGCTCATTCACCGTCTGCATCTGCAAAGGCAGTTCCCTGCACGTAATGAAGTACTGCGCTTTTTTCATCACTACGCCTATCTTTTTCAACTCATAAAAGCCCAGACGGGAAAAACGACGGGATGCCACAATCAACTTAGCAGACTTCACCCCGATGCCCGGCACACGGAGCAACATTTCATAATCCGCCTTATTGATATCGACAGGAAACTGTTCCGGATGACGCAAAGCCCACGAGAGCTTCGGGTCTATCTCCAGATCTAGATCAGGATATGCGTCATCTACGATTTCATCCACTTTAAACTGATAGAAACGGAGCAACCAGTCCGCCTGATAAAGACGGTTCTCACGTACCAGAGGCGGTTGTTTCAGTGCAGGCAGGCGTGTATCGTACGTATTCACGGAGACGTATCCGGAGTAATAAACACGCTTCATCGTCGGCCGTCCATAGAGTGCCGACGAAAGGTAAAGGATATCTTTATCCGACTCGGAGGTAGCCCCTACAATCATCTGCGTGCTCTGTCCCGCAGGCGCAAAACGGGGAGCATGACGGAACTTCTGTCGTTCTTCCTTGCTTTCCAGCACGCCTTGCTGGATATACTTCATCGGAGCGAAAACACTCTTATGATCCTTTTCGGGAGCCAGCAGTTTGAGGTTCTCTTCTTTCGGGATTTCTACGTTGACACTAAGGCGGTCGGCATACAGCCCGGCTTCATTCACCAGTTCCCGGCTTGCTCCGGGAATGCTTTTCAGATGAATATATCCGTTAAAGCGATGCACCTGACGCAAATCTTTCGCCACACGCACAAGCCGTTCCATCGTATAATCCGGACTACGGACCACACCGGAACTAAGAAACAAACCTTCGATATAATTGCGCCGGTAGAATTCAATCGTCAGTTCCACTAGTTCGGAGACAGACAACGTGGCGCGAGGCAGATCATTACTGCGCCGGTTGATACAGTAGGCACAGTCGTAAATGCAATAATTGGTCAGCATGACTTTGAGCAAGGAGATGCACCGTCCGTCTTCGGCAAAGCTGTGGCAGATTCCCCATCCACCTACGGTATTGCCCAGCATGCCCGGTTTATTGGAGCGCACTGTACCGCTGGATGCACAGGATACATCGTACTTGGCCGATTCTGCAAGTATCTTTAGTTTAGTAAGGACATTTTCGTTCATGGACCCAATCTGATTACAGACGCAAATATACGATTTTAATCGGAATGCCGGTTGATAACGAACCAAATCACTCATATTTTGTTCTCTATAAACAAAACAATCAGACTTTATAATAAAATCAGTCTATATATATAAAAAAGAGGATGCCCGTGGGAAAAATGTGAGGGGCATCCTCTGTAAGGAACAGAGATCGGAAAAGAAGACTTTCACAAGCATTGCTTTCCATCTGCACCTTGTGGGGTTATCTTCACTAACAAGTGAAGAAAGGGTTCATTGCAGAAGTCCGGGCTTTCACAAGTACGGGCTTCCTCTTTTACCTCCCATACAGGTCCCTCATACTTTTATTAATAGAATAGAGGAATGGGGTATATACCCGCATGAGAAGTGGGAAAATATTATTCTGCAATACAGACGCTTACCCGGTTTTCTTCAGGCACCCGGAAAGGCTGTACTGTATCTCCTTTGAAATCCGTAACGATTCTGTCCGCCGCTATTCCTTTGGCTTTCAAGGCATCGGCAACAATCTTCGCACGTTTTTCGGATAAAGTCATATTGATTCTCGGATTACCGGTTTCTTTGTCGGCATATCCGGTTATGGCAACTTTGCTTGCCGGATACTTTTCCATGTATGCCACCATTGCATCGATCTTCGATTGCTGGTCTTTCTGGAGAAGTGCGGAGTTCAGAGCAAAGAATATATTCTGTTTCATAGGTTCCACTACCACTGCCACAGATTCCGGTTCGGGCTGTTTCACGACAGGTTGTGGTTTTGGTTGTTCTACTATCGGTTCCGGTTCATAATATACCGGAGCTGTTTTCTTATAGCTTTTTCCTAATTTGATGTTCAGGCCCACTAATACGTTAAATTGCCAGTCGCAGTTGCCTGCCTTTTTCGAGTTGAATTTGTCGGACAGTGCATTTGCGTTTCCTTCAATATTGATAGCCAGCCGGTCATTGAGGCGCAGATCACATCCCAGTCCCATACGTCCGGCTATAAGATTTTGTTTGTCCTGCCATAAATACTCTAATTCATGAGATCTTGTGTCCAGTGCGTTTGCTTCGTCGTTGTCGAAAGCATGATTCAATCCTGCACCGCCAAAAATATATGCGTTGAATACACGTTTAGGATTAAAACCACAAAATAAAGTACTAAGATCTGCCATGATATCCAGATTGCCTTGCAGATATTTGTATTGATAGGTTTGAGAAGGAGTGACCCATCCTGCCTTTGCCTGCCAACCGCTTACGCCTAAACGGGCTCCAAATGCGGGTGCAAACTTATACCCTACATTAACGGCTGCTGCCGGAGAGATCAGATCTGTAAAATCGGCTTCGCCTACCGTATGCGCAGCTCCAGCCTGAACTTGCATAAACCAATGAGGTTTGAACACTGTCTTGCCCTCTTCCTTGATTTGTCGCTGTTCCTGAGCGAATGCTACTGTGCTGCTGACAGTAAGTATGGCTACTAGTAAATTTCTTATTCTCATAATTTTATATATTTAATGTCTTATCACAGAGTATTCCACAGAATGTACTTGTTATGGTGAAAAGGGTGCTCTTTTCTGATTAGAGCACCCTTTTTGTTATTGAATGTCTAAGAATTCATTGACATTTCAATTCTTAGTTCTTCGGATTAACTGTAATAGTCAATGTAGAAGAAGTAGTTCCCCAGCCATAATTTACTGTAGCAGGAATGAATATCTGATAAGTATATCCAACTGGTGAGCTAACATTTACATATTTCACTGTGTTACCTTCCTGAACCAAAGTAGCACCGTCAGGCAACTTGTTACCGTTGTATTCCAAGCTTGTAGTTACTTTGTTCAAATCCAGTGTTACATCGCCGAACGGACCATAGAAGAACCAGTATTGTCCAGGATTCCAATCCGGTCTGCCCCACTCTTTCTTCGTCCATTCCCAACATCCTGAGATCTGTCCGTAAGATGTTCCTTCGAATGCAGGCTTTTCAGTGTGTTTGTGAGGAACCATTGTCCAGTTACCTTCAACCCACTTGTAAACTGCCGGTACGTAGTTGATACTCTTCACATAGTCGTACTCAATAGTAGTGCTTGCAGGTTTAGAAACTTCCGTATATATAATATCGCCATCTAATTCAACATGTGGATATATCAACGGCCATCCAGCTAATTTCTGTGCTTCAAGAGAGGCGTCAACTTCTGCCTGAGTCAAGAACTCTTCAGTTGTGTAAGTCTTCTTAGTAGATCCACCCAATCTGTTATAGTATCTATAAGTAGCCTTACCTGTATACATAGTAGTCACAGTAGTGGTAGTAAACTTAATCGTACCATATTCTACATCCAACTGAGCCGGTGTAACCATTTCTTCGTGACCTTGAACATATTCGAATTCAGGAGTACAAACTCTCTTCCAGTAAGAATGAACATTTTCAACCCATGACCAGCTATCCTTCACAATTGCTTCGTTTCTCCAGTCAGTCAACAGACCATTCCATTGGAAGTCAGCAACATCACCGCCAGTCTTAGCGTCTATTACTGCAATACCGCTCGGCATGTTCAAGTTAACAGGACGGATAAAGTCAACCATAAATTCGTTCACAGTCACTTCGTCGCCATTGCTCATCGTGTAGATGTGTGCAACGACAGCTTGCAGACCGTTTGCGCTGTTCAACGCAGCCTTCACAGCAGCATTGCTCTTATCCAAAGTGATATAGTTACCGTCGATCTGAACACCAGACATTACAGGAGAAGTCAAGTTACCGTTAGAGTAAGTCTTGATTACTTTGTAACGAGCAGATTCGCAACCCGGAAGTCCTTTCACAGTGTAAGCAGAGTAAGCTTCTGTCAATGCTCTTCTGAACTGACAATCACTTGCAGGAGAAGCAACTGAGTTAGGTACACTCACATTTACATTGAAGTACTTGTACTCATCACCATCTTTCGTCCAGTAAATATCATTTTCAGTAGCATCCAAAGTAAGTTCAGGCAACTTCACGTTTACTGTGAACTTGAATGTGATGCTTGCAGGATATTCAGAAGAAGTCAGCTTGTTCTTCACTGTTACAGTTGCAACAAATTGAGAACCACCGGCACCGATCTTACCCAGTTCACCATGATTAAATGACCATACGATCTTCTTCGTAGCAGTACCTACTGAAGTATCACCGTCAACGATTCTCGGCAGAGTCATAGTGTGTGACAGGTTGTTCTTCTTCACTACAGCAACAGCACCGGAAGCATCATACAAGTTCCAGAATTCTTCGTGGCTCATGCTTGTTTCCTTACCGTTAGTAATAACGCGGTAAACATTTTCACGGATGAATTGCTCTGTGATAGTGTATTCAGCAGCTGTTTCAGTACATTTAGCTACCAAGTCATAAGCCTTGTCACCTACTACAAGGTCATCTTGCTTCGTCACACCAAATTCGATCTTCACGAATCCGCGACGTACTACATTGCCTGCTTCGTCTACCAATTCCACTTTCAGGATAGGAGTACGACCGATCGCTTCTTTATTGAAGCCTTCTGCCTGGTACAAACCTGCCGCAGCGTCGTTACATACCACCCATTTCTGCTGGTTGGTTGAAGTTTCACCTTCAGTGATGTTGTAATCAGAAGAAGCTACAGAGAACTTATATGACAACTTATAGTCTTCGATCGGGAATTCTTTGTGATTACCGTTACCGAAGCAAGTAGCCACCAGGTCTTTCAGGTTGAATACTTGATCGTAAGGAGTTGTATAGCGAACAGCTTCTGACTTACAAGCAGTGAAAGTAGTTGCATAATGAGCACCGTCAGCACCTGAAACTAAAGTAGCTTTATCAGAGATGCGAACGTCCGGTGCAGCCAGTACGTCATCATAGATAGATACATACGGAGAAGTAACCACTACGTTAGTCTCGTCTTTGTCTACAGCATCACCCTTCAGAGTAGCCTGCAAAGCAACCATGTTTACTTTATCTTCTGCCGGCTGAGTAGAATGAACGTTAAGACGAAGCAGTTTGAAGTCCACTGTTCCTGTTGCAGCGTTAGCAACCGGAGTACCGCTGATCTGAACCCACTGGCTGGCAGCCGCACGAGTGTTGATCACTGTAGCGCTACGATCCAAGTAGCTATAGTCAGCATTGCCCAACTTGAAGCTAGCCGGGTTGAAGTGGTAGCTTGCAGTTGCCAAAGCAGCTGTAGAAATACTATAATTCGTAGGAATAGCAGCATTTTCACCGCTTCCCATCGGAGCATATTTCAATGAGTTGAACTTGATCGCTTCCACACCGTCTACGATATAGTCGGGAGCAAACGTGATGCTTGTCAGACGGCAAGTCATCAAAGTGTGCAGGCTCACCAAGTCAGCGTTGATAGTAATAATCTGGCTGTTGATGGTTCTGATGTCACCCTGAATACCTGAGATATCCGATTTGATAGCATCCAGCTCATCGTTGATCTTATCTTCGAGGTCAGCGATATCCTGAGCTGTAGAGTTCTTCAACGCTTCAATGGCAGATTTATTCTCACCGATCAAAGCTTTCAGACCGCCTTCACCGTTGATTTCATCCCAAAGTTTCTTAATCTCATCCTGTGCAGCTTCGATAGCTTCCTGCGCTGCCGCGATATCTTCCTTGTTAGCGTCAGCTATATCCTTTACACCTTCTGCATAAAGTTTCAAAGCGGCGAGCTGAGTCTGCAAGTCTTTATCTGCTGTAATCAACGTTTCGATAGCATCCTGAGCATTTTTGATCGCTTCGGTATTTTCTTTCACTGCTCCGTTGGCAAGATTGCTCAAACCTGTTTCGATACCTTCAATCTGAGCACCGAGTGCTTTTACAGCAGCTTCGTGTACTGTCACATCCAGTTTGTTGTCAATAGCAGCCTGCATTGAATTTCTCAATGCTTCAACCTGTGTTGCGGCTTCCGCTATCGCATCTGCTTTTGCTTGCGCAGCGGCAGCTTTCGCTTCTTCTGCCAGCGCTTTCGCTGTAGCAGCATCGGCAGCAGCCTGGTCGCCGGCAGTTTTTGCAGCTTCTGCGGCAGTCTTAGCTTCTGCAGCAGCTGTCTTTGCAGCATCAGCAGCAGCCTGTGCAGCTTCTGCAGCACTCTTCAGCGTTGTCAGCTGAGTCTGAAGATCGCCAACGGTGCTTCCGCTTTTGTCAATTTGTTCCTGCAGACTCTTGATGTCGTCATCGTAGTCTTTACAAGAAGTAAATGTACCTGCCGAGGACGCTATCAGCGCTCCAAACAGGACAGCATTTAAAAACTTTTTGTTCATAATAAAAAACTTTTAATTTATAAATTAAAAAAATAATAAAAATATAATTTCTCACTTTTGATTTTAAATCCCATGTGTTGTTCCGTTCATTTCTCGTGCGACCTCCTTTTCTTAATTCATTCAACCTTTATTTCCCTTATATAATACACTATGAAGCATACGGGCCAAACAGCCTTTACCCGTTACTTTCTAGGTAACGGGTAAACCTTTGTCCTGACTCCTGTGGAGCTATCTATATGAAAAACCAGACTATTTTACAGTGAAACATATTTACCCCTGCTTCAGACATGCGGCAGAGGGGAGGAAATTCTTTGTATCTTGATCAGAGGTTAACAGGTCCCTAATAGAAAGAAATCCGTTGTTTTATCGTATTATTTCTCTTTTTTTAGTAGTTTATCAGAAAAAATATCTTTTTTGTTTGCATGTTTTCCAAAATATATCCATCTTTGCAACGCTATTTAGCTCCGTTACCTAGAAAGTAACAGATTCATTTTCAAGATACTACTCCAGCTATTGAATGTTTTACAAAATCAATAATCTGATTATTAGCCTCATCAATTTTCTTATTACGGAAAGGTTTTAGATAAGTCTCGGTCACCTTGATGGACGAGTGCCCCATAGCTTCGGAGATAATACCCGGATGAATTTCGCAATAATAGGCTGTTGTAGCCCATGTATGGCGGGCGGTGTATGAACTCAGTTTATCGTTCAGTCCCAATACCTCCCCCAAGAGCGTGAGCTGCTGGTTGAAGCTGCGCAATGCCAACTGATATTCCCGGTAAGCCTCCTTTGTTCCCTCTCCGCTTTTCAGCAGTGAGAAGAGATAGGGCGAATGGCTGTCGCGGTTCATATACTTCTTTAATAGTTCGAGCGCTTCCGGAGTAAGCGTCACCGACAAGGGCCGGCCTGTCTTCCGCCTGCGGTAAGTGATCACGTTATCCCTCAAATCACTTTTACGCAGATAAGCGAGATCGACAAACGGCAGACCACGAAGCAAGAACATCAGCACGAACATGTCCTGCGCACGCCTCACGGCAAGAGGTATGGCGGAAGATGAAGGCAGTCTGGTGAATACCTTCTTCATATCTTCATCACACAATGCCCTCTTATGGTCCGCACGCGTGCCCGTATAAACAGAGCGGAACAGATGGGGCGTATAAACGACCATCCTACTGTTGACGGCACGATTGTACACCGCACGAAATGTTCTTAGATAAGTGGAAACGGTGTTCCAGCTACATCCCTTCCCACGAAGGTGTATCTCGAAACCTTTCAACCACTCCGGGGTGACCTCGTCAAAAGAAAAATCCCCTTCCCCACAATAAGCAATGATGGCATTGGTGCTGCTGCGATATACGTGCGCCGTACCAAAGTTTCCCCCCATCCGTAGCTCTTCGGCTACTTGCTTCATAAATGCTACTACTTTTAACATTGTACTCAGTATTAAATATTACACAATAAATATACACATATTTCAGCAACTATAATTGCCTAATACGCATATACACGACCAATTTTCAGAATAAGACACTCCGAAAATCAGTATCACCGAAAAACGAAACAACAAATAGGGAAAGATTGAGTTCATTTATTCAAATTACCATGAATAACTTTTCACATATAGCGACATCTATTGATCACTAAAAAAGGACCTTTCTTAAAAAAGGAATATTTAAACAGTGAAAGAAGGGCATAATTGTATCCCACTTTAAAGAAAGGCATAAAAATGCCATCATTCACAAATACAGGATTCCTCTTTTTTACTATTCAAAGAGTTTATCGGTCAAATCAGAAGTATAATTCTTTTTCACTGATCATTCTGATCGCTTACTGAAGAAAAACAGTTCCGAATGACACTTTTATTTTCCCGGTATTTATGGATCAATTAGAAGAAAATTAAGCAAAAACAGCTTTTTCAGGTCTTCCTTACCGACGGAAAACAGGTTGGTCGGTGAGGAAGGAGGCGTTGGTTTTAAAGAAACACCCCCTTGGTTTAAAACCAAAAGATACTTTTTTGTTTTGAAAAGGTGTATATTTCATGTAGTTTCATGCAAAGAATGTTTTTTTTTCGTATATTATTGCATTTATTTATGCAGATTTTTCTCTAGTTCGTTATTTTTAGAGTGACCGTTTTTCAATGTAATCTTAAAAATAGCACATTCGTCCGATATTTCGGGTTTCAGAAAAGAGAAGGAGGTATAAATAGAAGAAGAGGATGCATCTCACGACACATCCTCTTCTTTTTTCCTGATATCTTAGTAGACTTCTATTTCTTAGTTTTTAGAAGCTTCCAAAGATGCTTTGCGGAATTCTTTCATTGCTTTTTCGATTTCCAAAGAAGCCTTACGAGCACGAGTTCCTGCTGCTTTGTTACCGTTTTCAATCTGAGCGTTAGCATCTTTTGAGAAGTCAGCATACAGAGCTGCTACTTTTTCTACCAATTCTTTCATAATCCTTTTATTTTTTTCGTTAATAATGTGTCGCAAAAATACACTGTTTCCCGAAATAAACGCATAAAAACAATATTTTTTTTGAATTTATCTGCGAAAATAAGCTAAAAAAAAGGCTTTTCACCATTTTTCCCTACCTTTGTAGCCATGAAAACGCTTACTGATACGGATCACATACATACTTTGATAGCTGAAGGAGAGCATCAGCAACAGGACTTCAAATTCGAAATTTCCGACGCACGCAAGATTGCCAAAACGCTGTCGGCTTTTGCCAATACCGACGGAGGACGGCTATTGATCGGCGTGAAAGACAATGGACGAATAGCCGGCGTACGATCTGAAGAGGAAAAATATATGATTGAAGCAGCCGCACAACTTTATTGCATCCCGGAGATAGATTATACTTTACAAACATATATCGTGGAAGGCAAACAGGTATTAGTAGCCACCATCGAAGAGAATCCGCACAAGCCTGTCTATGCGAAAGACGAAAACGGAAAGCCTCTCGCCTATCTCCGCATCAAGGATGAGAATATACTGGCTACCCCTATCCACCTGCGTGTATGGCAACAAAGTGGCAGCCCGCGGGGAGAACTGATCCGCTATACGGAACGCGAACAACTCCTGCTCGACCTGCTGGAACAGGGAACGCTGCTTTCACTCAACCGGTATTGTCGGCAGACCGGTATTTCCCGACGTGCCGCCGAACATCTGCTTGCCAAATTTGTTCGGTATGATATAGTAGAGCCCGTATTCGAAAATCATAAATTTTATTTCCGAATGAAAAACGAGTGATATATTACGATTTACTCTTTTCAAAAACCTAACTATGAACTTTATCAATGAAATAAATGATATACTCTGGACATACATCCTGATTATCATGTTACTGGGCTGTGCCGTCTGGTTCAGCATCCGAACGCGGTTCGTACAGTTCCGTATGCTTCGCGAAATGATTATATTACTCAGCGAGTCCGCCGGAAAAGGAAAACAGGGCGAGAAACATGTTTCATCTTTTCAGGCATTCGCTATTACGATTGCCAGCCGTGTGGGTACGGGCAACTTGGCAGGGGTGGCCACCGCCATCGCCATCGGCGGACCGGGAGCTGTTTTCTGGATGTGGGTGATCGCCCTGCTGGGAGCTTCGAGCGCTTTTATCGAATCTACCCTGGCACAGTTATATAAGATACGCGGGAAGGACTCTTTTGTCGGAGGCCCGGCTTATTATATGAAGAAGGGATTGAAACAGCCGTGGATGGGGATACTTTTCGCTGTGCTCATCAGCATTACTTTCGGTTTTGCTTTCAATTCGGTACAGAGCAATACGATTTGTGCTGCTGCCGAACATGCGTTCGGATTCAATCATACGGTGTTGGGAGGAGTGCTTACCGCTCTGACTCTTGTCATCATCTTCGGTGGTATCCGCCGGATAGCGCATGTAAGCAGCATTATCGTCCCGGTTATGGCATTAGGATATGTAGGACTGGCACTGGTCATCGTATTACTTAATATCACGCATCTGCCGGAAGTGATATCTCTCATCATCAGTCATGCCTTCGGCTGGGAACAGGCATTGGGTGGAGGTGTCGGTATGGCGCTGATGCAGGGTATCAAGCGCGGATTATTCAGCAATGAGGCCGGTATGGGTTCGGCTCCGAATGCAGCAGCGACGGCCAACGTCACTCATCCTGTCAAACAGGGGTTGATACAGACGCTGGCAGTATTTACCGATACTTTATTAAATTGCACCTGTACGGCATTTATCATTCTTTTCAGCGGTGCTCCTTTGGACGGTTCCTCCAATGGGGTGCAACTAACCCAACAGGCGCTCACGAATGAGATCGGTGCTTCCGGAAGCATCTTTGTTGCCGTAGCGTTGTTCTTCTTCGCATTCAGCAGTATCTTGGGAAATTATTATTACGGTGAAGCGAATATCCGTTTCATCACCGCAAAGAAATGGGTGCTCCACACCTACCGGATATTGGTCAGCGGCATGGTACTTTTCGGGTCTGTCGCCACACTCGATTTGGTATGGAGTCTGGCGGACATCACGATGGCTCTGATGGCTGTCTGCAACCTGATCGCCATTATCTTTCTCGGAAAGTATGCCATCCGCCTGCTCTCGGACTATCGTGCCCAGAAGAAAGCGGGCATCCAAAGTCCTGTTTTCAGGAAAGAGACCATGCCGGACATCGAAAAGGACTTGGAATGTTGGTGAAAACCAACACTTTTTCGTACCTTTGCGGCTCATTAAAATCTCCACACACGATTTGTAAATTGTAAATTATAAAATAGTAAATATAACGATGGGCTTATTTGGTTTATTCAAAAAGAAATCCGATGAAACAAAAGTCGGCAATGTAGAAGATTTCATATCACTGACCCGGGTTTATTTCCAGTCAGTCATCGCTACTAACTTAGGTATTACCAACATCCGCTTTTTACCGGATGTGGCTAACTTCAAACGTTTGTTCAAGATTCCTACGCAGGGAGGTAAGCTGGGACTGGCAGAAAAGTCAGCTTCACGCAAAATGCTGATGCAGGACTACGGACTGAATGAAAGTTTCTTTAAGGAGATCGACAGCTCCGTGAAGCGTAATTGCCGTACGCAGAATGATATCCAGTCGTATCTGTTTATGTATCAAGGTTTTTCCAACGACTTGATGATGCTGATGGGAAATCTGATGCAATGGAAGTTCCGTATGCCGTCTATATTCAAGAAGGCGCTTTACGGGATGACGCAGAAGACGGTACACGATGTTTGTACGAAGACGGTGTGGAAGGCTGATGATGTGCACAAGACTGCGGCGACTGTCCGCCAATACAAGGAACGCCTGGGGTATTCGGAACAGTGGATGACGGACTATGTATATAATATAGTGCTCCTTGCCAAAAAGGAACCGAAAAGGAAGAACGACGACACGGAAACGAAAAAATAAGGTCGCGTAAATGTTAGAAAATCGTAAAGAATAGCATAGCAGGAAAAGCGGGAGTGGCATACTTCCGCTTTTTTTATTATCTTTATGTACTTTTTCTTTTGCCTTGATGCAAAAGAAAAAGTACCAAAAAGAAAAAATCAAGGCTGCGCCTGCCCGGCTACTCCGGTCTCATTTCCGGCTAAAGGGCAGAAACTCGCTTCGCTCAAACAGTCTGCCCTTTTTAACGCCGTAAATAAGACCTGCGCTTGACGCCGGGCAGTCGAGGCCGGGGGAACCTTGCGGAGGGATAGGTCGTTACTAATCAATAAATAATATAATAATATAGAGGATGCTTATGAAACAAAAGAAAATGCTTGTACTTACTTTTTCGCAGTTGAAACAAATATACACGCAGGAGATGCCGGAGTTGGTAGAGATGGCGGCGGTGAGTCCGACAGTGGAGGACTTTAAGGCTGGTCTGCTAAAACATCTGGATAGTTGCGGGATGGTTAATGAGGTTGCGGAGGAGGCAAGGGAGCAAATTCGACTCTTACTCCAGTATGATGGACAGGATGTTCATGAACTGTCTACGGGACAGGATATTTCGGTACAGACGATACGGTTGCTTTATCAGTTTCTGACGGAGAAGTTGGAGAATATAGAGATGCCGACGGATTTGTTTGTAGAATTGTTCCAGTTGTTCAAACGTTTGCAGGGGGAAAATGTTCCTTCGCCGTCTCCGCAGCGCATCAAGAGCCGGAATGACCGGTGGGATACCGGATTGGATGAGGAAGTGCGGGAGATGCGGGATGAGAATAAGGAACGGATGCTGCATCTGTTGATTCAGAAGATTGAGAACCGGAAGTCGAAGCCTTCGGTACGGTTCCATTTTGAGGAAGGGATGAGTTATGAGGAGAAGTATCAGTTGGTAAGCAAATGGTGGGGAGATTTCCGCTTTCATTTGTCGATGGCTGTGAAAAGTCCGGCTGAGTTGAATCGCTTTTTAGGAAATTCACTTTCGTCGGAGACGATGTATTTGTTGAATCGGGCACGTAAAAAGGGAATGCCGTTCTTTGCTACGCCTTATTATTTGTCGTTGCTGAATGTGACGGGGTATGGGTATAATGATGAAGCGATTCGGAGTTATATACTTTATTCGCCACGATTAGTGGAGACGTATGGCAATATTCGTGCATGGGAGAAGGAAGATATTGTGGAGGCAGGAAAGCCGAATGCTGCCGGATGGCTCTTGCCGGACGGACATAATATTCACCGACGGTATCCGGAGGTGGCTATCCTTATTCCTGATACGATGGGACGGGCTTGTGGAGGGCTTTGTGCATCTTGCCAGCGTATGTATGACTTTCAGAGTGAACGGCTGAATTTTGAATTTGAGACGTTACGACCGAAGGAGTCGTGGGACAGTAAGTTGCGACGGTTGATGACCTATTTTGAACAGGATACGCAGTTACGCGATATTCTGATTACGGGAGGCGATGCGCTGATGAGTCAGAATAAGACGTTGAAGAATATATTAGAAGCGGTGTATCGTATGGCGGTACGCAAACAAAGGGCGAATCTTGAACGTCCGGAAGGTGAGAAATATGCGGAATTGCAACGGGTGAGACTGGGTTCTCGTTTATTGGCTTATTTGCCGATGCGTATTAATGACGAGTTGGTTGACATTTTGCGGGAGTTTAAGGAAAAGGCTTCGGCTGTTGGCGTCAAGCAGTTTATCATTCAGACTCATTTTCAGACACCGCTGGAGGTTACCCCCGAGGCTAAAGAAGCAATTCGGAAGATTCTTTCTGCCGGATGGATTATTACGAACCAGTTGGTATATACGGTGGCTGCCTCACGCAGAGGACATACTACGCGGCTTCGCCAGGTACTCAATTCACTGGGAGTGGTATGTTATTATACGTTCTCGGTGAAGGGATTTAATGAGAATTATGCGGTGTTTGCCCCCAACAGTCGCTCAATGCAGGAACAGCAGGAAGAGAAAATTTACGGACAGATGACTCCGGAACAGGCGGAAGAATTGTATAAGATACTGGAGACCAAAGTCAGTGCAGGTATAAATGAAGAAAAAACGAAAGAAGATGCTGACACCGCCAAACAAATAAGACGGTTCATGAGAAAGCATCATCTGCCTTTCCTTGCTACCGACCGCAGTGTACTGAATCTGCCTGCTATCGGCAAGAGTATGACTTTCCAATTGGTAGGATTGACTGAGGAAGGCAAACGAATTCTTCGCTTCGAACATGACGGTACCCGTCACCATAGCCCTATTATCGATCAGATGGGACAAATCTATATCGTAGAGAATAAATCACTGGCAGCTTATCTACGCCAACTCAGCAAGATGGGGGAAGACCCGGAAGACTACGCTTCTATCTGGAGCTATACAAAAGGGGAAACCGAACCTCGTTTCAGCCTCTACGAGTATCCAGATTTCCCCTTTCGGATTACAGATAAAATGAGTAATTTAGAAATAAATAATAGGTATTAGGTAATAGGTAATAATCGTAGCTGCCGGTAGCTTTACCCGCATGGCATATTACTTATTACCTATTATTTATTACCTATTACTTCACTCTAATTACCATATTAGCAACAATTGCAGTTAAACCTCCGGTGGTGATTCCTGAAGAGAAAATACTTCGAATTGCCTCTGGAGCTTGTTTTAATACGTCCGGCATTAGTTCCACACCCAAACCTAAAGATAGGCTGACTGCTAAGACTAAGGTTTCTTTGCGGCCTATTTCCTGTGAGGAAACGATGCGGATACCTGCTGCCGCTACTGTACCGAACATTAATAAGGTGGCGCCTCCCAGTACCGGATCGGGCATCAGAGAGAATATAGCTCCTACAATGGGGAATAATCCCAGCAGAACGAGCATAGCGGCAATATAATAGCCTACATAGCGGCTGGCAACTCCTGTTAATTGGATGATACCGTTATTCTGTGCGAAGATGGAGTTCGGGAAGGAGTTGAATATACCTGCTAAAAGAGAGTTGAAGCCATCTGCCATCACACCGCCGGAAACACGTTTCAGATAAGAATCACCTTCAATCGGAAGTCCGGAAATCATAGAGTTGGCTGTCACATCTCCTGTGGCTTCAATGGCGGTGATCAGATAGACCAAGCCAATGGCAATAAATGAAGAGATATTAAAATCAATACCGTATTTGAAAGGTTGCGGGATGTTGAAACTCATCAGCATCTCGACATTTAGTGCGCTCATATTTACTTTTCCCAGGGCGAAAGCCAGTCCATAACCCAGGCAAAGACCGAACACGATGGAACTCATGCGCAGGTATTTGTTTTTGCAGCGATTGAAAAACAAGACGCTCAACAGTACGAGTGCCGCAATGGACAGATTTTCCCACGAACCGAAGGAGCCGTCGTCCATCGCACTATATCCGCCGCCACAGGAAACGATACCGACTTTGATCAGACTCAATCCGATCAGTAGTACGACAATGCCGGACACTAGCGGGGTGATGATATTACGAAGATACTTGAAGGTACGGCTGACGACCATTTCAATAGGTGCGGCAGCTATACAGGAGCCGAATATCAGCGGAAGTCCGCCTACTAATCCGGTCGCTATGATAGGACCGATAAAGGAGAAGCTGGTACCTTGGATGCAGAGCAGCTTCGCTCCTATCGGACCGATACGACGGCATTGTATAAACGTAGATACCCCCGAAGCAAAAAGGGACATAGATACCAGAAAGCTTGTTTTTTCAACATCCAGCTTCAGTGCGCTCGCAATGATAAGAGGAGGTGTAATGATGGCTACAAAGATAGCCAGCAGATGTTGCAAGGCAGCAAACAGGGCATCTTTAAATGGGGGGCGGTCTTCTACGCCATAGATCAAATCTGTTTTCATTCGATATTTTTATTCAATAATTGATGTATATCCGTTGGGGAATTTTGTACTTCGAAGTTTAGTTCAGCGTCCACTTCAAAGCCAGTGTCGGAATTACATAGAAGCCGTCACGACCACCGAAATTATTGCTCAGTTCCACTTCGGAACCGACACTCAGGTTAAAGTTTTTATTCACTCCCTTGATGCGGTTCAGGTTTACCCAAAATTGCGGTTCGGAGAGGAAGATGGTTTTTCCATACTTGGTTTCTTCACGCCACCAGTCGGCAAAACCGGAGAAGGTGAGCAAATCCTTGCAAAAGTTCATGTACCATGTTCCTGTCAACTGGAAGTTATTCGGGGATGGGTGCTTCTGTATATATTTGTACATCGCTGTCAATGTGAAGCCTCTGGAGAAAGAAGCGTTATTATAGGTATAGGTGGCTCCCGCCAGGTAAGCGTTGTTGTAGGAGAATCCTTTCGCCAGTCCGCCATTGTATTCGAGATGGGCGGAGAAAGGACCTTTCCAGAATTTCAGTTCACGGGCTATCTCCCAGTAAGCGGAAGCGACCCCTTCGGACGTATAGTCCATATCGATAAAGAAGTAGGTACTTCCCCAGTTGTCGGGATGGAACTTCTCGACAGTGGAGGTCAACAGCGGGCGTCCTTTCAAGTCTTTATCATACAGGGAACGTCCGAAATCATAATGTAACTGAATGTTTTGTGCCTGCAATTCCGGTACGGCAGAAAGCAGCATACATAGGAAAAGAGCAGAAATGATCTTTTTCATGACAAATGTGTTTAAATGAAGGTGCAAAAATAGTTAAACCTATACATATATTCACATTCCGACACTAAAATTTTAATCCAGACTATTATTTCCTGTATCCCACCACAATCGGGTACCTCCATGATCGGGTCCGCCCAGAGCCTCCACAAGAGCCAGGTATTGCTCTCTGTCTTCGGTTTGCAGCGTGCCGGGGAAGTTGAGGCGACGTACCATTGTCTCCGTGTCGATACATCCGTTCCTGCTATGGTTGAAGCGTACCGGAAACAGGCGGGGATATCCCGTGCGACGCTGTTCCGCCCATGCCTCGCAACCTTCCGGGAATAAGGCTATCCATTTCTGCGTAATGATCTTTTCCAGCTTTATTTCCTTGTCGTCTGCGGGATTCCATTTAGGAGAAACCAGGCAACGGGCAGGAATGTTATTTTCGGGGTCTTGTGTGTCGATGAAATCGGCAGCTGTCCGCTCACTGTTCAGATAGTCGTCCATCTGATAAATGCCGCGTTGATGAAGAGACGCCTTTATTCCGTTTTGATAACATTCTTCTTCATCCTCCGGTATCCATCCGCGCAAAGCAGCTTCGGCACGGAGAAACCAGATTTCAGCGGAACTCATCAATGGGGCATCCGTACTCTGGTCGACGGACAATTTGGATAAGCCTGCATAATGATTGTGCGCAAAGCAGGTTCCCTGACGGATGCCGCGGTACTCTCCTGCATACGCTTTGTCGGTACAGGTTTCAAAGTAAACTTTCAGTCGGGGATCATCGTAGCCTGTCAGAATAGATTCCATTGCAGCGCTCATATAAGTTTCATTCCATACCCGGTTGAGTTCTCCCAACGGATTCGTGAATCCGGATTTCGTAGAGACCGCTACCCGTTCATCTTCCGCTTCAAAAACACCAAATTCATTTTCCAGTCCTTTCAGGAACTCGGTGCGTGCCTTATCCGGATCAACCGCAGAAATACGCATTGCCAGACGCATACGCAACGAATTGGCAAACTTGATCCAGGAGGAATATTGACCGTCCAGCAAGATATCAAAGCGGGTGAATCCATTAGATTCGGGCTTCTTTTCTATATAATCGGCAAGAGAGACAACAGCCGAATCGAGTTCATTAAAGAACTCATAGTAGACTTCTTTCTGCGTATCAGGGCGATATTGATTCTGGGCATTCGCGAAATTCTTATAAATAACAGGGCCGTAATAATCTGTCACACGGTGCATGACTTCCACTTTCAGCACTTTGGTAATGCCGAACAAGGCAGGTTCCGTATCACGGGTGGCATTCTCCGACTGGTAGATTTGTGGAAAGATATACGAATACATATGTGTCCACATGGCGCTGTTCCAGCCATCCTGCATATTATAATCCGAGTTATGCGTACCTCCGTTCAAGGGTTTTCCGTCGTGCATATAACCGGAGAACATATCCGCGTTCAGATTCTGTATCAACTGGAAAGGCCAGTTCTTGCCTTTACCGAAATCGTAGTTAAAGTAGATGCCTTGCTGGATAATCCCCAGACGAATACCGTAACCATTGTCGTCAATCAGCAAATCATCGTCCGTAACTCCCGACTGGTCGGTATTAAATTCACGGAATTTCCCTGTACAGCCAACAGAAAGCAGCAGCATCCCCAGCAAGTATATATAAATATGTTTTTTCTTCATCGTCTTCCCTCCTACTCTTAAAATTCACATGTCAAAGTAAAGCCCAGACTGCGGGTGGTAGGCATACCGAACACTTCAATTCCCTGATTGTCATTGCCTGTAGAAAGTACCAGATCGGGATCGAAAGGCGCTTTCTTGTACAGAAAACAAAGGTTGCGGGCTACAAAAGAAAGTTGCAGGTCTTTCAGACAATTCGTTTTCTGTACCCATTTTCGGGGGAAGCTATAACTCAGCGATATTTCCCGCAACCGTAGGTTGGTAGCGTCATACATATAGTATTCCGTCACTCCGGCACGTCCGCCCACTACATTCTTATAGAATCCTTTGACATCGCTTATTTGCTGGCCTTCCAGCGAAACATATCCTTTATCACGGGCTTGTGCCGTCGCTTTCGATACTCCATAGAGGTCCATCTCCGCCTGGGTCTGCGAAAGGACTTCACCTCCATAGCGCCAGTCAAGCAGGAAGTAAAGGCTAAAACCTTTGTAGGAGAAGGAATGATTCCATCCCAGCATAAAATCCGGATTGGCATTGCCCACCTTTACGGTATTTCCGTCGCCTTCGACCAACGGAAGTCCTTTATAGTCTCCGTCCGTTCCATAAACGATGCTGCCTGCTTCATCACGTATAAAGGCTTTACCGTAAATATCGCCGATAGAGCCGCCTTTCACCAGTTTCATCGCATAACTGGACGAGAAGCTGGTAGGTCCGTAAACAAATTCTTTCAGTTCTTCATGAAGTTCTACAATCTTATTCTTATTGGCAGAGAAGTTGAGAGAGGTCTTCCACGTGAAGTCGGGGGTCAGTACCGGAGTGGCATCCAGCGTTATCTCCCATCCCTGATTCCGGATATCTCCGGCGTTGACGTATCGATAGGCATACTTATCCCCCGCAAGCGCAGGCAGTTTGAAGAACTGCTCATACGTGTCGGTACGGTAATAGGTCAGATTTAATCCGAGGCGGTGCTGCAAGAACTTCCATTCCATGCCCAATTCGACGGAATGCGTCATTTCCGGTTTCATCTCGGCGAAAGGGGCCGCATCGCTTGCCAGTATCTCTCCACCGGCAGTCACATACGAAACAGGGTAAGTGATAAAAGGAGGCACCCCGTTGCCTACGATACTATAAGCACCGCGCAACTTCGAGAACGAAACCCATTCGGGCATCTTTACCCACTTATCCGGAAGGAAAGAGACACCGACGGAAGGATAAAAGAATCCTTTCTTCTCATATTTCGTGTAAGCCAGCGTAGACGACCAGTCGTTACGTGCGGTCAGGTCAAGGAAGACTCCTTCTTTATAGCCAATCTGTGCCGTCGCAAAGACCGATTGCAGTTGGTAATGGGCATCTATTTTCTGATCGATACTGGCAGAACTGCTCATCACGATATTGGCAAGATTGAACACATTGGCATATTTCAACGAAGCATTCTTCGAATCAATGCGAGTGGAGTTAGTGATTCTGTCATTGATACTGCCGCCAATGGCTACGTCCAATGTGAAGTCATTCAGTTGCTTCTTGACCATCGCCATCACGTCTCCGTACATCTGCGTTTCCTGATAATCCATTTCAATATAGCGCCCGTTCATCCCACAGAGTGCCGTAGCGGTGGAGGCATAAAATTTCTGACGCAGTTTATCGGCTGAGTGATCCAGATTGCCACGAGCCTGAAGTGTCAGCCAATCAGTGACTTTCAAATTGGCAGAAAGGGAAAGGAGCAGGCGGATACGTGCATCCTTACTCTGTATGCGGTTTTGTATCCAATACGGATTCTGTTCAAAGTCTTCGGTAAAAGTATGCCAGTTTTGTGTATTCAGCTTTCTGTCCTCGTCATAACGTTCATAGTTCTCCTTATAATAAGACAAGCCCTCGCCACGAGGAAAACGGTAGAGCCCTACCAGCGGATTCATATAAAAGCCTCCCGATACGGGTTTATTCTTCACCGTCTGCTTCATGACATTCACGTTACCGTCCAGTTTCAGCCTGCTGTTGAAGAGGACGGCGGTCTCTCTCAGATTGATATTGTGTTTGGAGAGTTTATTTTCATTCAGAATACCGCGACCGGTGGTGTTGGCATAGGAGAAATATGTTTGTAGCTTGTCATTTCCTGAGTTGACGGATACAGAAGTGATCGACGTCAGTCCGGTACGGAAAAAGTCACCCAAATTATCGTAAACCGTCAGATTTTCTTTTTCTCCCCAACTGTCTGTTACATCACTTACTCCGTAGCTGTTCTGCATTTCAGGCAGAGAAAAAGCCTTTTCAAAAGTCAGTCCGGTAGAGAAATGAATATCCCTCCGTCCTACGGTATTTCCTTTCTTTGTAGTAATAAGAATGACTCCGTTGGCCGCCTGGCTACCATACAGGGCTGCGGCAGGAGCTCCTTTCAGGATGCTGATACTTTCCACGTCCTCCGGATTCAGATTCGAGATGCCGTCGCCTCCGTCCCTGTTGCCGGCATTTGCCGTACCGCCGATAGCCGAATAAGCCTGTTCCGAAGTAGAATTTAGCATGGGGACACCATCTATCACATACAGAGGCTGATTATCACCGGCCACCGACCGCACCCCACGGATACTGACTTTCGCCGATCCGCCCATGCCGGAAGAGTTCTTGCTGACCTGTACACCGGCTGCCTTTCCTGCCAAAGCCGTGATCATATTCACTTCTTTCACACGATTCAGTTCTTCTCCCCTCACCTTTTGCACGGCATAAGCCAAAGAGGATTCTTTCTTTTCAAGTCCCAAAGCAGTTACAATCACGTGGTCAAGCAGCAGAATATTTTCTTTCAGACATACTTCAAGCATTGACCTACCCTTTACACTGACTTCCTGAGACTCGTAACCTACGAAAGAAATTTGCAGAACAGCACTATCCGGAACGAATAAAAAGAAATTCCCCTCCACATCTGTCACTGTTCCATTCGCTCCGCCTTTCTCTCTGATTGTCGCTCCGATAAGTGGTTCACCATAGGTATCGATGACCCGCCCCCTTACCGTAAAACTGGCAGAGGAGACTTTCACACATTCTTTCGACCCCGGCCGTGAAGCATAACAATCTTCTTCAAAGAAAGATAACAAGCTTATAAAACAGCAACTTATAATTATTCTTGTTTTCAACAGCATTTCAATAAGTTGTTTTTCACCATCTCCGTGCAAAAATAGCCAAATATTTTTAAATTTGTTTTTTTCCGCAACTATTTTGAAGGAAAAGAATAGATTCGTTATTTTTGTAGGAAATTACATCAATATGGAGATTGAAATCGAAAAACATCCTTTAAAACCCTTTCTCCCACCAAAAGCAAAGTTGCTGATGCTGGGAAGTTTTCCGCCACAAAGAAAACGGTGGTCGATGGATTTTTATTATCCGAACCTGAACAATGATATGTGGCGCATTGTCGGACTCTTGTTTTTCGGAGACAAAGATCACTTTCTGAACGATACGCGGAAAGCATTCTGCCGGGAACAGATTATTGACTTCCTGAATGAAAAAGGAATCGCCCTGTTCGATACAGCCTCATCTATCCGGCGTTTGCAGGATAACGCTTCGGACAAATTTCTGGAAGTGGTGCAACCGACGGACATTGCTGCATTACTCCGCCAACTGCCCGAATGCAGAGCGATCGTCACCACCGGACAGAAGGCAACGGATACGCTCCGTGCACAACTGGAAGTGGAAGAACCGAAAGTAGGAGACTATGCCGAATTTGTGTTTGAAGGACGGGCGATGAGACTCTACCGGATGCCTTCTTCCTCACGGGCGTACCCGCTTGCATTAGATAAAAAAGCCGCCGCCTATCGGATTATGTATCAGGATTTGCAGATGGTAATTTAAGTAATAGGTATTAAGTAATAAGTATTAGATATTAATCGATAAATAGTATATAGTATGACACCTTTATTTTTGCAATATCCGGCGTGCAGTACATGCCAGAAAGCTAAGAAATGGCTAATCGAAAATAACATTGAGTACACTAACCGGCTCATTGTGGAAGATAACCCTACGGTGGAAGAGTTGAAAGCATGGATTCCACGAAGTGGATTGCCAATAAAGAAATTCTTCAACACAAGTGGTTTGGTATATAAAGAGCTGAAACTGAGCGAAAAGCTGCCTTCCATGACTGAGGAAGAACAAATCGCATTGCTGGCAACAAACGGTAAGCTGGTGAAACGCCCGTTAGTAGTGACAGACAGTTTCGTTCTGGTAGGTTTTAAGCCCGATGAATGGGAAAAATTAAAATAATTGGAAATTTATTTACCCTAATATTTGCTGGTTCGGAAGTTTATACTACCTTTGCAGCCGCAAACACGGGAGTAGCTCAGTTGGTAGAGCACCGGTCTCCAAAACCGGGTGTCGGGAGTTCGAGCCTCTCCTCCCGTGCAAGGTCAAATAGCTGTAAGTATAATGCTTACAGCTATTTTTATATATAAAAAGCGGCTTCCAATTTAATATGGAAGCCGCTTTCATTCGAAAGTTGTGTTTTTAAAGGCGATGTTTCCTCAAGAGGAAAGCACTTTTCTTTATTCGTTCACTCAAATCGAGTAAACTATCTGATAATAAATCAATTTCATCGTCAGTAAAGGTAGCAACCTTGTTATTAACATGATAACCATTCATACGCTGACTGAACCAAGAACGCGACTTATTAAAATATTCTTCAGCAATATAAGACCAAGTAATAGCCGGAACAATATCTTTCAATGCTTGCTTGAAATCATATTCATCAATCAACGCTTGTGACTGGTCTATTGTTTGCTGAGCTTTATTGGAAAGAATCTCAGCAAATTCACGTTTTTCCTCTTCCGTTTTCCCTGATAAGGTATGAGCTATTTTACCCTGGAACTGTCTCCGTTGTTCATCTGTCTCCAGCTGGAGAAATTCATTCAACAAATTATTTATCTCTCTATCTGTTCCCATAACAAACATTTTTATATGATTGAGTTTTTAAAGCAGCCCCTCAATACATGAGGAGGTTAATGTTAGTCTTTCAGTTGTTTGAGGAGTTCGATCAGCTTATCCAGTTGAATATCGATCAACCTCTCTAACTCTCTTTGTGGGTATCCTTGCTTCAACAATTCCTCCACACTTTGAGCATAGAACTGCAAGCATCGCTTAACATGCTCTATGTGAGCCTTTAGCTCTTCCTGATTGTCAAACATCGCTTTAAAAACACAGTACAAACATAATAAACATTTGTTTATTAGCAAAACTATTGCAGATAAATCCGCCCTTTAAATTGATTCTTTAACACTTAGATACCTTCCTATAGCATCTATACACTCTTTCCTAATTGTAACCGTTAATCACTTATGGTTTTCTCCTGCTTCATCCCTTTGGCAGTTTCTACCAAACGGATAAATTCTCTTCTGTATCCTTTTTCATCATTATCCAGTCCCTGCTTGGCAAGACCGATCACTTTATCATAGCTTGCCTCTCCTTTGAAGTCAGAGTCCCGAAGCAGCTGACCGAACATAGCCACAGCAGAAGCGAAACGGAAATCGGAAGAAACATTATTTCCTTTATTATCCACAAAGGGAACTTCCATCTTTTTGCTGACATCCTTATCCGGAGCTTTATAGCGCAGTTTCACGGTCAGCAATTCATTAGAACCGGTCGGCTGCACCGTCTCTTTTTGTTTCTTCTGATATTTCAGATCATCTATCTTTCCTACGTAGTCATTCTTTACGCCTACGGGAATCACTTCATAGAAAGCTGTCACCGTATGTCCGGCTCCCAATTCTCCGGCATCTTTGGCGTCATTATTAAAGTCTTCGTCTTTCAGCAAACGGCTCTCATAACCAACCAGACGATATGCCTGCACCTGAGCCGGATTAAATTCCACTTGCAGTTTCACGTCCTTTGCCACCGTATGAAGCGTAGCGCCAAACTCACCCACCAGGACACGATTGGCTTCCTGCAAATTATCGATATAAGCATGATTTCCATTCCCTTTTTCTGCTAAAGCCTGACCTTTATTGTCTTTATAGTTACCCATTCCATAACCTAGCACACTCAGGAATACTCCGCTCTTACGTTCCTTTTCTATCAACTGTTCCAAACCTTCCACAGAAGAAACACCTACATTGAAATCTCCATCGGAACAAAGAATGATCCGATTGTTTCCTTTAGGAAGGAAGTTCTGTTTAGCCACTTTATAAGCCAGTTGGATACCTGCTCCGCCGGCCGTAGAGCCACCGGATGTCAGTTCATCTATCGCATCACGTATTTTCTGTTTGTCACTGCCCGGAGTAGATTCCAGTTTTACGCTGGCGTTGCCTGCATACACAACGATGGCAACTTTATCTTTTTCACGCAGGTTATTAACTAATAGCTTCAGAGATGACTTCACCAAATCCAGACGGGTAGGTCCCCACATAGAACCGGATACATCAATCAAGAATACCAGATTAGATTCCGGAAGTTTGTCAGTCGGAATTTCCCTTGCTTTCAGTCCGATACGTACCAGACGATGATCAGCATTCCAGGGGCAAACACCTGCTTCCATTGTTATCTTCACCGGATCGCTTCCGGTCGGCTTCGCATAATCGTAGGAGAAATAATTCACTAACTCTTCTGTACGGATAGCATCAGGCACCGGCAAGGTACCACTGTTGATCATACGACGCATATTACTGTAAGAAGCGGCATCCACATCAATAGAGAAAGTAGAAAGCGGAGATTCTCCTACCTGCTTAAAACCATTTTCACTGATCGATTTATATTCTTCCGTATTTACTGCATCCATACGTACGGACGGGTGTCTGAGACTTGCCAGATTGACGGTTGATATGGCACCGGTAACAGCTACCTTTCGCTGGCTGCCGTATCCGACGACAACACATTCTTCCAATACATCAGAACTGGCCTTAAGACTTACGTCCATCTTTGCAGAGAATACGACTTTTTCCACTTTATCAAAACCAATATAGCTGAAGATAAGAGTTTCCCCTTTGTTTGCTTCAATCCTGTACTGCCCTTGTAGGTTCGTAACAGCTCCACGGGATGTTCCCTTGACCGTCACCGCACATCCTACCAACGGCGAACCGTCTGATCCGTCCGTCACCGTTCCCTTTACGATCAAAGGCTGTGCCCATACCGTACCACCCAATGTAGTAATCACTAACATCACCGTGAGCATCATTGCTCTGAGTTGATTTGTCTTCATAACTTTATCTTTTTAAAATGTTACAATTAATCCGCTTTTACTATAGAGATGCAGATTCCACACGGATTCCATAAACCAACTGAAGTTTTTTTATTTTCATTGAAAATAGCACGCTTTTCAAAATAATCCTTCATTCTTTTGCTGCTTCTAAGATGATGTGTATATTTGCGAACAATAAACATTCATAAAAATGAAACATGAAGTCGACGGAAGGCGGGAAATAGCCTCACGAAACACCGCTTGGGCTAACATTATCGCCCGTAAACTAACCGGTTGGGGCATCACTCCCAACCAGATTTCAATGATGAGTGTATTCTTCGCTTTGGCTGGTTGCCTTCTGCTGACGGGCACTGTTATCTATCCCGATTTCAATAAATACGTCGCTTATATTCTGTTCATCGTCTGTATGCAGTCGCGGTTACTATGTAATCTGTTTGACGGAATGGTGGCTATAGAAGGAGGAAAGAAAAGTGCCAACGGAGATTTATACAATGATATGCCCGACCGATTCGCCGATGCCTTGTTTATCATTCCTGTAGGCTATGTAGCCGGAGGATTCGGGATAGAACTGGGATGGCTTGCCGCCCTGCTTGCCGTAATGACCGCTTATTTCCGCTGGATAGGAGCTTACAAGACACAACAGCATTTCTTTAACGGCCCGATGGCGAAGCAACATCGCATGGCTTTACTGACACTGTGCTTTGTGATTGCCACCTGCACCATTCACTGGGGATATGAACAGATCGTGTGCCTCATTACTCTTATACTAATGAATATCGGTCTGATCGCCACTCTTATACACCGTTTATATCTTATGTCTCACACAAACAACGAAGCGAAATGAAACAACTATTGGACAAATTATTCCCTACGCTAAGCGATGAGTTAATTATTGTAATCACCCTTATTATCTGTTTGCTGGTGACGGCAAGCATCGCCCTCTTTCTGGTAAAAAAGCTGTCGCCGAAAACCAATATCAGCGAACTGGTTGCCCGTACCCGCTCATGGTGGATTATGGCAGCAATGTTTATCGGTGCCGTTTTCATCAGCTACGACATTTCTTATTTTTTTCTTGCATTTCTCTCTTTTATAGCATTCAGAGAACTTTATTCGGTATTAGGATTCAGAGAGGCAGACCGCCGTGCACTGTTCTGGGGCATATTGGCTATTCCTATCCAATACTATCTTGCTTATATCGCGTGGTATGGGGCATACATCATATTCATCCCCGTAGTTATGTTCCTGTTATTGCCATTACGACTGGTATTGAAAGGCGATACACACGGAATCACTAAATCCATCGCTTTGCTGCAATGGATTCTGATGCTTTCTGTATTTGGTATCAGCCACCTCGCTTATCTTCTCTCGTTACCCGAATTGCCGGGCTTCAATGCGGGAGGACGCGGACTGCTGATGTTCCTCGTGTTCCTTACAGAAATCAACGATATCATGCAGTTCGTCTGGGGAAAACTCTTCGGACGTCACAAAATTCTGCCCAAAGTGAGTCCCAACAAAACATGGGAAGGCTTTTTGGGAGGTGTCGTCAGCACTACGGTTATAGGATACTTTCTGGGATTCCTCACTCCGCTCTCCACGCCCAACGTAATTCTGGTCAGCGCCCTCATTGCCATTGCCGGATTTGCGGGAGATGTAGTCATCTCGGCCATCAAACGTGATAAAGGCATCAAAGACATGGGAGATAGCATCCCCGGTCATGGTGGAGTATTCGACCGCATAGACTCTCTGTCCTATACAGCTCCGGTGTTCTTCCACCTCGTTTATTATATAGCTTATTAGCCGGCATACTATGAAAAAAAGATTCATGCAGTCTGCCATGATGCAGATACTATATAAAGGTATATTCCGGTGGTTTCTGAAACTGATCGTGGGAGTCCAGTTCCCCGATACCCGATTCCTCAGAAAAGAAGGACAATTCATCATCCTTGCCAATCACAACAGCCATCTGGATACACTCAGCCTGCTTTCTTCCCTACCCGGCAACCTTTTGTGGAAAATAAAACCCGTAGCCGCGGAAGATTACTTCGGAAGAACCCGGTTTCAGGCCGCTTTCAGCAATTACTTCATCAACACCCTTCTCATCAGAAGAAAAGGAGAAAAGGACTCGGAGCACGACCCACTCCGGAAAATGCTCGATGCCATCGATGAAGGATACTCGCTGATTCTTTTTCCCGAAGGTACAAGAGGGAAGCCCGAACAAATGGGAAAAATAAAGTCCGGCATAGCCCGTATCTTGTCTCTGCGACCGGAACTGAAATATATACCGGTTTTCATGACCGGCATGGGACGTTCACTCCCCAAGGGAGAATTAATCTTATTGCCTTACAAGGCATCCATCTTTTACGGAACGCCTGCCGTAGCCGGAAGCACAGACGTTCATGAGATTCTAAAACAGATAACGGATGATTTTGAGATGATGAAAGATAAATATCAGGTAGTAACAGAAGACGACGAATAGAGAAAGTGCTGTTCAATGTACGAAACATATCGAAGCTATCGGACGAGGAACTACTGACCCATTATATAAAGTCCGGGGATACGGAATATTTCGGTGAACTATACAACCGTTATATCCCGCTGACGTACGGACTTTGCCTGAAATATCTGCAAGATGAAGACCAAGCGCAGGAAGCGGTGATGCAGATGTTTGAAGACCTGTTACCTAAAATCATCAATTATGAGATAAAAGCATTCAAGCCGTGGCTCTATCGGGTGGCGAAGAACCATTGCCTGCAACTGTTACGAAAGGAAAACAAAGAAATTCCGCTGGATTATACCATTAATATTATGGAATCCGACGAATTTCTGCATCTATTAAGTGAAGAGGAAAGTTCGGAAGAGCAGCTGAAAGCATTGCACCACTGTCTGGAAAAGCTGCCCGAAGAACAAAGGACCAGCATTACACGTTTCTTCCTGGAAGAAATGTCGTATGCGGATATTGTCGAACAAACCGGATTTACTCTGAATAACGTGAAAAGCTATATCCAGAACGGAAAGCGAAACTTGAAAATTTGTATTAAGAAACAAGCCCTATGAAACTATTGGACTACATACGAGGACTCCGCAAAGGAAAAGAGGCGCATCGACTGGAAAAAGAGTCGATGAAAGACCCTTTTCTGGCTGACGCGATGGATGGGTACCACCAAGTAGAAGGGGACCACGAAGAACAGATTAATAAATTGCGGATGAAGGTAAACGCCCATTCGGCAAAGAAAAGAAATACGTATGCCGTCACCTGGAGCATTGCCGCCTGCCTGATTATAGGAATCGGAATCAGCAGTTACTTCCTGTTTCTGAAACAGAATGTTGGAGAGGATGTGTTCATAGCTAAAGAGCAGCCCGCCGCCACTGCAACTGTTCCTGCTCACAAAGAAGACACTTCCCTATCCGCTCCAAAGATGGAACCGGATTCCGGTCGTCCTTCTGCCACAAAGGAAACGGTCGGAAAAGATATAATCGCCAAGACAAGGCAGGATTCTCCATCCCAAAGTACACCTTCGGGGGCTCCTTCCGCAACGGTTCCTAAAGCAGTGGCTTCTAAAGCAGCGACTCCCCAAGCAACGCCTGCCGGAACTCCGATAATGGAAGAAATGGTTGCTCCGGCAGAAGAGCTGGAAGAAGCGGCTATCACAACGGTTACAGATACTTCTTTCCTAGATGCCAACAGGAAAAAGATGAAAGCAGCTCAATTGACCACCCAAATGAACAACATGATCAAAGGGAAAGTGACGGACGACAGAGGAGAACCACTCGTCGGAGCTAACGTCACTTACAAAGGAGCAACGTATGGAGCGATAACGGATATCAACGGAGAATTCTCCTTGCCCAAAAAGGAAGGTAATGAAATATTAACTGCACATTATATTGGCTATAATCCGGTTAGTATACCGGCAGACACCAGTAAGAATATGCTTATAGCCATGAGTGAAAATAAAACAACACTGGATGAAGTCGTAGTAACAGGATATGGCGCACAGAAAAAGGTAGCTGTGACAGGAGCCATTTCTGCCGTATCCATCAAAGATTTGAAAAAAGCTTCGGGTGCATTGCAGAAATCAGATACATTAAAAGACGCTGTTATCTCCCAAAAGGCCGATAGTTTACAGGGTCCTGTCGTTCCGGAACCCGTAACAGGCATGAAGCAATATAAAAAGTATCTGAAAAAGAATCTGGCATACCCTGCGGACGATGCTTGCGCAGAAGTCAAAGGCAAAGTTACCTTGACTTTCTTTGTTAACAAAGAAGGGCGTCCCTTCGACATTAAAGTCAAGGAAAGTCTTTGCAAGTCTCTGGATAAGGAGGCCATACGCCTGATTCAAGAAGGTCCGGACTGGACTTACGGAAACCAATCGGCAGAAATCACAGTGAAATTCCACAAGTAATATAGCCGGCAGAGTTCTTATGAGAGCTGACTTTTTATGAATTAGCTTTCTTATGAATGATGAATACAACAAGAATTATACTCACTTTAATAAGAAAAAGTTCTCAAGCCCATGAGAAAAGATTCTCATAGGCTTGAGAATTATTTCTCATCGCAATGAGTATTTTTTCTCATAGCCTTGAGAATTTTTTCTCATTGCGATGAGAATGGTTTGAGAATAATAAGCGCCCGTCAGTCGTTATAAGATTCTAAATCCAAGTTCCTTTACGCCACAGGAATTCCAACGGTCCTTGTTTATGACGGGCAAGCCACCAGCGGCTGAATATCAACTGAATAGTGAAGATAAGCAATGCAATCAGCAGGCTTCCCGTTGCTCCTGCATACTTGTACATTGACAGTCCGAATCCGTAATAGATGGTTACTCCCATGATTGACTGGGAGATATAATTTGTCAGACTCATGCGACCGTAAGGAATCAGCAGACTTTGCCAGCTATATCCTGTATCCTTCTTAAACCAAAGCAAGGTAAAGACAGAAACAAGAATGACCATAAAAGCAAAGTTGGCATAAGACGGAACAGCAATCTTATACGGAACCATTATAGACGGGTTTGTAATCAAAGCGGGTATAAAAGTTTTCAGGCAATAGAGAGGGATAAATGCAAGGATGGCACCTGTCAGCATCTTCTTCCAGAAACGCAAGGACTCTTCGCTTTTCATAAAATACTTCCGGCGTCCTAAAAGCATTCCGAACATGAATAAAGCTGCCGTCTGGAACAGGCGACCGTTTTCTACTTGCCAAATATTGCTATACATCTGCCCGTCAGTGATATTGGAACGGAGTACTTCAAAGAAACTGCCATTGGATGTCACTTCCTGAGCAAGTTTATAATAAGGAATAAAATGCCCTGTTGACGGTACATACTCCAAATTGATCATTGCATAGATGGCACGCCCCCATTCATAAGGTTGCAAAAGTAAGATGGCAGCAATCCAAAAGACTGTCTTATCTTTGAGCTTGCAAACAGGAATCAAGGCAAAGCCGACTACTGCATAAAGCAAAAGAATATCCCCGTTGTAGAACAAGGCATGTAACTGTGCAAACAGGAAAAGCAGGCACATCCGCCACGCAAATCGTCCACGGAAATCTGTTCCGCGCTTTTCCGCATTATGAAACTGGATATAGAAACTAAATCCGAACAACAAAGAGAACGTAGCGTATGCTTTCCCTGCAAACAGGAAGAACATGGTATCCCACGCATACTTATCTATGGTCTGCAACCATGCCGGCAACGTATAATCCAGCGGTAAAAACAGATTATAGTGTTCAAGGTTGTGCAACAATACAATAGCCAGCAGGGCAAATCCGCGCAGAGCATCTACTACTCCAAGCCGTTCAGTCGTTTTAAGTGTTTGAGTCATCAGATATGTTTATTCATGATTACTAATTAGGCAGTAAAAATAGTAGAAATATCTGAAGTACAAAAGTTTATAAATATTAATTATATCAACTCATAGCTTGCCATTTGTATCGGCATATCCAGATTATGAAGCACTTTTTCCAGCAAAATACCTTCCCGGTTGTCATACTCATAGCCAAAGGTTGCCCGAATCCCTTGCAGAATAAACTGGGTAGCACGGTCCAACGCCATCGGAAGACTGTCTCCCTGCATCAAGGAGCCGGTGATCACACTTGTGAATGTATCCCCTGTGCCCGGATAGTGGGCAGGCAGATAAGGGCAAGTCACTTTCCAGTAGCGGTTTCCCTGACGATTGTAGGCATATACGGAAGTCTTATGAGGCTCATCGTGCACCGGAACACTGGTGATAATAACCACCTGTGGACCTTTATCGGACAGGAGACGGAGATATTCTTTCAGTTCCTCATCCGTACTATCCGCTTTATACGGTTCGTCCAGCAAATAAAACAGTTCTGTCAGATTCGGTGTGATCACATCCGCTTTGGTTATCAGATGACGCATTTCTTTCACCATCTCCATATCAAAGTTGGTATAAAGCCGGCCGTTATCACCCAGCACCGGATCGGCTACTATCAGACTATCCGGCTGACGGAAATCCTTGATGAAATCGGAAACAATCTGAATCTGCCGCGGGGAACCCAGATAACCGGTATAAATAGCGTCAAACTGAACTTCCAGCTTCTTCCATTCGGCTATGATCTTCGGCATTTCATCCGTCAGGTCCAGAAAGGAGAAGCCGGGATACTGCGTATGGTTGGACAATACCGCCGTAGGAAGCGGACAAACCTGAAAACCCATAGAGGATAAGATAGGAATAACGACTGTCAGAGAAACACGTCCCATCCCCGAAAGGTCATGAACGGCAGCTATCTTCTTTACTTTATTTGCATACATACTGTTTTTATTATTTAGACGATTATAGTTCTTTCCATGGATGAGACAGAAAACAGAGGCTCTATATATCAACAACAAAGGCTCTGTTTCCTATCAACAGAGCCTTTGTTTATCTTATACAGAAGCTCCATTTTTCTTTGTCCTAACAAAACTAAGCTTCTATTGTTTTAAATCCAAATTTATTTTAGAATAATAAAGCGGAGTTACGTCAATATGACCAAAACCTCCCGTGCTCCATGCGCTCCCATGACCAATGCCTGTTCGATGTCCGCCGTCTTTGACGGGCCGGAAATAAAGGTACCGAACTGATATTCCTGTCCGTCCAGTTTGCGATAAGCATCGTACATGGTATCCACAATCTTATTCCGGTCGATCAGAATCACCAGTTTCTCCGAAATAAAATAAATCGCTTTATACTTCACGGTTTGCGGTATCCAGACAGCACCGTTCTCCGCTACTCCGATCTCTCCCCGAATAACGGCTACCTCAGTACCGTCCAGTTCTTTCGGGTCGTCCACCATATCCGGATTGAAAGTTGCGCAAGATATATCCGGCAATACGGAAGCAATGCGCATCGCATCCGGATACGTCCGGCGAATGACAGCATTCACATCTTCGCCTTCACCCAATACCACTACCGTACCGCCTACCGCACGGCTGATAGCGCAAAATTGCTCTATTTTGTCCGGATACGTCAAACGTTTCATATCTGCTATATCCGGTTTTTCGTAGCGTGTCTGCGTATGCTTACGGATGCTCGCCAATATTTCTTCTCTGCTGCTCATTTTGATTCCTCCTTTCCCTGTACCTCGTTTTTCTTCCACATTTCGTTGAATGACTCTTTGGCAAATTCCGGCAGTTCGCGTCCTTTGCCCCAATCGTCAAAGTCATTGTACTTCATAAAGCGTGGCAGGCCGTTTACCATCGGAGCCGCCCACAGAGCCGCATTGAACAATGCAGGACGCTCCATCAGGAACTTCATGCCACCGGACATTATCTTCTTTCCGGTATTCGCCTTTCCCAATCCGTCAAGGTCTTGACGCCACTTGTAAATCTGTTCTGCCAAATCCACTTTTACCGGACAGACATCAGAACAGGACATACACAAGGAGCAGGCGGAAAGATTATCATAATACTTCTCCGGATCATGAGCCATCCCCAGATTGATACCGATAGGGCCGGGTATAAAGTAAGTGTAGGAGTATCCCCCACTCCGGCGATAGACCGGACAGGTATTCATACAGGCACCGCAACGGATACAGTTTAATGTCTTGATATGGTCGGGCTTGGAAAGGATCGTACTCCGGCCGTTATCCACAATAATAATATGATATTCGCCACCTTCACGCGGACGGCGGTAATGAGAGGTATAGGTAGTCACCGGCTGTCCGGTTGCCGAACGTGCCAGCAGACGGGTGAACACACCTAGCGCATCCAGATCCGGCACGATCTTCTCCATGCCGAAAGCGGCTATATTCAACTTCGGATAAGAAGTACCCATATCGGCATTCCCTTCATTGGTGCAGACTACAATGTCTCCGGTAGAGGCTACGGCAAAGTTGGCGCCCGTCATGGCGGCTTCCGCATTCAGAAAGAGGTGGCGCAGATTCTTGCGTGCGGCATGAGTAAGGTAGGTCGGGTCGAAGTTTCCTTTTTCCGTCCCCATTTCCTTTTCAAACAGTTCTCCCACTTGCTCCCGTTTGATGTGGATAGCAGGAAGAACGATATGGCTCGGCTCGAGATGCATCAATTGCAGAATACGTTCGCCCAAGTCGGACTCTACCACGTCTATTCCGCGTTCCATCAAGAAGGGATTCAACCCGCACTCTTCGGCAAGCATCGACTTGCTCTTGATGAAATGATGTACATTATGCTCATTCAGTATTTCGTACACAATGGCACAATATTCGTCCGCATCTTTTGCCCAGTGCACAATCGCTCCGTTGGCAGTGGCGTTCTTTTCAAACTCTTGCAAGAGCTCTTCGAGGTGGCTGTTGGAATAAAGTTTCAGTTCACAGGCCTTGTTGCGAAGCTCTTCCCATTCGGGAACTTCCTTGCTCATCTTGTCCCTTTTGGCTCGGACCATCCAAAGGGTTTCGTTATGCCATGCTGCCATCTTGCTGTCCTGCAAGAACTTTTCGGCAGCCTTTGAATGTTTGGTACTCATGATTGCGACGCTAAAATTTCGACAATGTGGATAATTTGAATCGGCAGATGCTCCCGTTTGATCACACCTTGCATGTGCATCAGGCAGGAACTGTCCGCTCCGACAATGTATTCGGCTCCGGTAGCCATGTGGTCTTTCACCTTATCACGCCCCATGCAGACGGACACCGCCTGCTCTTCTACGGCAAACATACCACCAAACCCGCAACATTCGTCTATATGGCTGGGCTCGAAAACTTCGATGCCTTCGACCATATCGAGCAGATCGCGCAATTTATTGTAATAAGGGATATTTAACTCACTGGGAGCGGAAATTAAGAGTTCACGCACACCGTGGCAACTGTTGTGGATACTGACTTTATGCGGGAAGCGTGCGGGTATCTTCGTCGGTTTAAGCACATCATGGATAAACTCGCAAAGGTCGTAAATCTTCCCCGCACTCTGGCAGACGTGCCCTTCTTTTTCAAGGATACCGGGATGATTCTCTTTCACAAATGCCACACAACTGGCGGAAGGGCCGACAATGTAATCGTACTCCCGGAACAGATCGTCAAAACGGAGCGCCAGCTTCATCGATTCATCTTCAAAACCGGCATTCGCCATCGGTTGTCCGCAACAGGTCTGATCCAACGGATAATCGACATCTACTCCTAAACTTTTCAATAGTTTATACGATGCTACCCCCACATTGGGATAGATAGCATTGATATAACAAGGAATAAATAAACCTACTTTCATAATTATATTACGTAAAATTTAGATGCATCCTCTGCTACTACATCCGTTTTCTCTGCTTACCGGATGTCGATTAGTTTGTGTGTTTGCAGGCTTAGTCTCCATTTAGGATGTCGCATTACACAGTCCACTGTCAAAGCAGTGTTATTACAAGAACAAGGCTGGAGGAAAAAATGTTCAGCGGGAAGCAGTTCATAAATACTTATATCTTGCCCTTCGTAGACAACTTTCACTTCATCCATCCGGGTAATCCCTAATTTGACACCCTGCTTGGGCGAACAGGTCACCCAGTCGATGGACTCCGGCAGCGGTCGCGTGCCGTTGGTTTCGATACAAACGTATTTACCCGCTTCGTGCAGACGGTCGATCAGTGCGTCGTCTATCCAGAGCGAAGGTTCTCCCCCTGTGAGGATAACGGTAACGGCGGGATATTTGCTGACTTCGGCTATGATTTCGTCGTCAGTCATCAAGGTGCCTGCTTCGTGTTGTGTGTCGCAAAAACTGCATTTCAGGTTGCATCCGGAAAAACGGATGAAGACTGCCGGAGTACCTGTGTGGTAGCCTTCACCCTGTAGACTGTAAAAGATTTCATTAATCTTTCTCATCATTCGAGCTGTTCTAAAATTTCTATTGTCTATTCTGTCTCTCCTGCTGCCGGAGTTTTCTCGTTTGCCACAGCATCTTTCTCGTAGATGACGATGTTTCCTTCGGACTCCTGCACTTCTACTTTATAGCATTGCGGAATCTGCCTGCAAACCCATCGGGCAATGTTTTCTGCTGTCGGATTGAATGGAAGTACTTCATTCAGATTCTGATGGTCCAGTTTCTCCGTGACCACTTCTTTGATTCGGGTGAAATCCACCACCATTCCTTCGGAGTTGAGCCGTGAGGAACGGCAATAGACAGTGATAATCCAGTTGTGACCGTGTAGACTGGCGCATTTACTGCGATACGGAAGTACCAGCTTGTGAGAAGCTGATATCTCCATGCGTTTGATTACTGTAAACATGGCTGTATATATTTAATATAGTTACAAGCATCTAATGTCACCTCGATGCAAGGACAAAGGTAATATAAAAAGAGCTTTCATCCAGCAAACCCGATTATTTTTTCCTGTTTTTACACTATCTTTGCCGAATGAAAACTCTTTATATTGTTTTAGGAAGCATATCTCTCGGACTCGGCATTCTCGGCATCTTTCTGCCGTTACTGCCCACTACCCCTTTTCTGTTACTGACCGCCGCACTTTATTTCAAAGGGTCGCCACGATTATATAACTGGTTGCTGAATCACCGGCACTTCGGTCCATACATCCGCAATTTCCGGGAAAACAAGGCAATACCGCTCCGCGCCAAGATTATCTCCCTTGTGCTGATGTGGGGAACGATGCTCTATTGCATCTTCTTCCTGATTCCGTTCCTATGGGTGAAAATTCTTCTGGGACTGATAGCGGCAGGAGTCACCTATCATATTCTTTCTTTCAAGACATTGAAATAGTTCGAAAGCCCCTGACGGGCGTCGGCAAGTTTGTCCTCCCAATGTTTCACGGAGTTTTGTCCGATAATGTCGGTCACGTACTTCACGGAGATAAAAGGAATCTCTTTGGAACGGCAGACGAAGGCTTGCGCATACGCTTCCATGTCGACGACATCTCCGCTTACGTGAGTCAGTTCCGTCAGGAAACCATCTCCCGTATTACAGATTCCCTCTTCCGTCCAATGCTTGCAGAAGCCTTTTGTTTCGAGCAAAGCGGAAGAATCTATTTCGCATTCCATACCTAGTCCGGCAAGTTTCTGCATATCGCGGTCTATAAATTTGCGGCAGACAAAGATATCCCCTACCTGATGATTGACTGTTCCTGCACTTCCGAGATTCAAAACGAGATCGGGCTGCACCTGGCGGATCGCTTCTGCCAGATGAAAGGCGGACTTCACTTTTCCGATCCCCGTACGGATGTAATAAGGCTCTACATCGGGCCACTTTATCTCTACAAATTCGCCTTGAACGGCATACGTTACTAATATTTTCAGCATAAGTTTTCTGTATAAATAGACATTATCAGATGCAAAAATAAGCATTTATACTCGAAATGGTCAGAGATTGTTCTAAAATGATCAGTTTTTAATGATGGTTGCTTTCGGCGTTCGCTAACTTTGCCTACATAACTTAAAAACAAAATATCATGACTCAAAACTCTATTGCGGACAACCGGATGGTCTGGCTGGATGTTGTCCGTTGCGTCGCCATGCTAATGGTAATCGGCGTACATTGCATTGACCCTTTTTACATTTCTCCTACGATGCGCGTTATTCCCGAGTACACACATTGGGCAGCCATCTACGGTTCGCTTCTCCGTCCTTCGGTTCCCTTATTCGTAATGATGACCGGATTACTGCTGCTACCGGTCAAGCAACAGCCTTTAGGCACTTTTTATAAGAAGCGCATCTTCCGCGTACTTTTCCCGTTCCTCATCTGGTCGGTACTTTACAGTATGTTCCCCTGGTTCACGGGGCTGCTGGGTCTGCCCAAAGAAATCATCGGCGACTTCTTCTGCTATACTCAGGGACATGAGTCGCAAAGCCTCATCGATTCTCTGAAAGATGTAGCCATGATACCGTTCAACTTCAGCCATAAGGAGAACCATATGTGGTATATCTATCTGCTCATCGGATTGTATCTTTATATGCCTTTCTTCTCTGCATGGGTAGAGCGGGCAAGCAATAAAACCAAACAAATTTTCCTTTTCATCTGGATTGTTTCCCTGTTTATCCCGTATATCCGCGAATATGTAGCCAATATGCTTTTCGACCGGAGCGGCTATGTATTCGGCACTGACACGTGGAACGAGTTCAGTATGTTCTACTACTTTGCCGGATTCAACGGCTACCTGCTGTTGGGACATTATCTGAAAGAAGGCGGCAACGGAAATGCACTAAAAATTTTCTGGCCTTTTAGTGGTTCGTCAAAAGATGATCGTCTTACTAATGATTGGAGTGTTTGGAAGACATTCCTCATTTGTGCCGTGATGTTTGCCATTGGATATTATGTGACGTACACAGGGTTCAGCACAACTGCCGCCAACCCGAATGCTACGGAGACTGAGATGGAACTTTACTTCACATTCTGTAGTCCGAACGTGTTACTGATGACTTTGGCCATGTTCCTGATGTTGCAGAAAGTAGTGATCAATACACCTGTCATCGTCAAAGCATTAGCCAACATGACCCAATGTGGTTTCGGAATTTATATGGTACACTACTTTGTAGTAGGTCCGTTCTTTCTGCTGATAGGTCCTTCGGAAATTCCAATTCCGTTGCAGGTTCCGTTGATGGCAGTTTGTATTTTCCTTTGCAGCTGGGCATTCACCGCGTTACTATATAAGCTGATGCCTCACAAGGCAAAGTATATAATGGGATAAAGAAACTAAAAAAGATATACGATGAAAATTAAAGTTGGTCTTATTGGATTCGGTCGAATGGGACGATTTTATTTGAAAGAGATGCAGAAAAGCGGAAGATGGGATGTCGCATACATTTGCGACATCAATCCCGACTGCCGCGAACTGGCAAAGCAATTGTCGCCCGAATCGAAAATACTCGAAAATGAACAGGAAATGTTCGATGATGAAAGTGTGCAGGTGGTCGGACTCTTCGCATTGGCAGACTCAAGGCTTGACCGGATTGAAAAGGCTATCAAATACGGGAAACATATCATCTCCGAGAAACCGGTATCAGACACCATAGACAAAGAATGGAAAGTAGTAGACATCACCGAGAAAGCCAGTTGTTTTTCTACCGTCAATTTGTATCTCCGCAACGCCTGGTATCATCAGACTATCAAACAGTTTATTGATCAGGGCGAGATCGGCGAACTTGCCATTCTGCGAATCTGCCACATGACTCCGGGCCTCGCACCAGGCGAAGGTCACGAATATGAAGGTCCCGCCTTCCATGACTGCGGAATGCATTATGTAGACATTGCACGCTGGTATGCCGGATGCGAATACAAGACATGGCATGCGCAGGGCGTCAATATGTGGAGTTATAAAGATCCTTGGTGGGTACAGTGTCACGGGACATTCCAGAACGGCGTTGTTTTTGATATCACTCAGGGGTTTGTGTACGGACAATTGTCCAAAGATCAGACTCATAACTCATACGTGGACATCATCGGTACCAAAGGTATCGCCCGAATGACGCATGATTTCAAAACAGCTGTCGTCGATCTGCGTGGAGTGACGCAGACCCATCATATAGAGAAGCCGTTCGGTGGAAAAAACATCGATGTGCTGTGCGACTTATTCGCCGACTCCATAGAGACCGGAATCAGAAATCCCCAACTGCCGCTCATACGCGATTCAGCCATCGCATCGGAATATGCATGGACCTTTTTGCACGATGCCTATACACATGATTTGCCTGCTATCGGTGAACTGGAGACACTTGAGCAAATATGGGAAAGAAGAAGAAATATGAAAAATGGATACGGATTACTTCAAAAGCCATAATAAATATTCAATAAAATAAGAAACTGAAATCAATTATTAACTCTTAAAAATAAAACCATGTCAGACTTTTCAAGAAGAAAATTTCTTAAAACGGGGGCTGCTGCTTTAGCAGGAATCACCATTGCTCCCAGCTCTATCTTAGGTATGAGCCACGGACACGTTTCCCCAACCGACAAACTGAACCTCGCAGCCGTAGGTATCGGCGGTATGGGACATGCCAACATCAACAACGTGAAGGGCACCGAAAACATCGTAGCCCTTTGTGACGTAGACTGGAAATATGCCAAAGGCGTATTCGATGAATTCCCGAATGCGAAGAAATACTGGGATTACCGCAAGATGTACGATGAAATGGGCAAATCCATTGACGGCGTAATCATTGCTACCGCCGACCATACTCATGCCATCATCACGGCAGACGCTATGACAATGGGCAAACACGTATATTGCCAGAAACCGTTGACTCACTCCGTTTACGAATCCCGTTTGCTGACCAACCTTGCCGCCTCTACTGGAGTAGTTACTCAAATGGGTAACCAGGGAGCATCGGGCGAAGGTACCGACCTGGTTTGCGAATGGATCTGGAATGGAGAAATCGGCGAAGTAACCAAAGTGGAATGCGCCACCGACCGTCCTATCTGGCCGCAAGGACTGAATGCACCCGAAAAGGCGGACCGCATCCCCAACACATTAAACTGGGATCTTTTCACCGGACCTGCCAAACTGAACCCGTACAACAACGTTTATCATCCCTGGAACTGGCGCGGATGGTGGGATTACGGTACAGGTGCACTGGGAGATATGGCCTGTCATATTCTGCATCAGCCGTTCAGAGCTCTGAAGCTAGGTTATCCTACCAAGGTGGAAGGTTCTTCTACTTTATTACTGAGTGCCTGCGCTCCTCAGGCCCAACACGTGAAGATGATTTTCCCCGCCCGCGACAATATGCCGAAAGTTGCCTTGCCGGAAGTTGAGGTACACTGGTATGACGGCGGTATGATGCCGGAACGTCCGAAAGGTTTCCCAGAAGGAAAACAACTGATGGGCCCCGGTGGTGGTCTGACTATTTTCCACGGAACAAAAGATACATTGATTTGCGGCTGCTACGGAGAACAACCTTTCTTGTTGTCAGGCCGTGTGCCCAATGCACCGAAAGTATGCCGCCGTGTTACTTGTTCTCATGAAATGGACTGGGTACGCGCTTGTAAGGAAGACAAATCCAACCGCGTGATGCCGAAAGCGGATTTCTCCGAATCGGGACCGATGAATGAAATGGTGGTAATGGGTGTATTGGCTATCCGTCTGCAAGGATTGAACAAGACATTGGAATGGGACGGCGCTAATATGTGCTTCACTAATATCGGTGATAACGAAACACTCAGAACCTGCATTAAGGACGGATTTACAATTCATGATGGTCACCCGTCATTCAATAAGACCTGGACAGATCCGATCAATGCGAAACAATTCGCAGCCGAATTGGTGAAACATAATTATCGCGAAGGATGGAATTTGCCTGATATGCCACGATAAGAGGAAATTAAAGATCAAAAAAATAAATTGATATTATATGAAAAAAGTATTTTACCCATTAGCTTGTTGTCTCGCAGCGGGAGTTTTAGTTTCCTGCAGCGGTCAGAAGAAAGCCGGGAGTGCTCAGGAAGAGCAATCGGCAAACGAAGTAGCATTATCATATTCAAAATCATTAAAAGCGGCAGAGATGGATAGCTTGCAATTACCAGTAGATGCGGATGGTTACATCACTATCTTTGACGGCAAAACATTTAATGGATGGCGTGGTTATGGCAAGGACAGAGTTCCTTCCAAGTGGACTATCGAGGACGGTTGTATCAAGTTCAACGGTTCTGGTAGCGGTGAAGCGCAGAACGGTGACGGCGGAGACCTGATCTTTGCCCACAAATTCAAAAACTTCGAACTGGAAATGGAATGGAAAGTTTCCAAAGGCGGTAACTCCGGTATCTTCTATTTAGCTCAGGAAGTGACTTCTAAAGATAAGGACGGTAACGACGTGCTCGAACCGATCTATATTTCCGCACCTGAATATCAGGTATTGGACAATGACAATCATCCGGATGCTAAATTGGGGAAAGACAATAACCGTCAGTCGGCTTCTTTATATGACATGATTCCGGCAGTTCCTCAGAATGCAAAACCTTTCGGTGAATGGAACAAGGCTAAGATCATGGTTTATAAAGGTACGGTTGTTCACGGACAGAATGACGAGAATGTACTCGAATATCACTTGTGGACCAAACAATGGACCGACCTTTTGCAGGCCAGCAAGTTCAGTCAGGACAAATGGCCGTTGGCTTTCGAACTGCTGAATAATTGCGGTGGTGAAAACCACGAAGGATTTATCGGAATGCAGGATCACGGTGATGACGTATGGTTCCGCAATATCCGCGTGAAGGTTCTTGACTAATGCATCATATTATGAAAACGAACTATTTATTAGTGCTGTTCGCATTGCTGCTGGCAATTCCGCAGGCAGCAGATGCGAAAAAGAAGAAAGACATTGCCATACAACTCTATTCGGTCAGAGACATCATAAATAATGGAACCGACCTCAACGTAGTGTTGAAGAATCTGGCGCAAATGGGATACACCAGCATCGAAGCCGCCAATTATGATAATGGCAAGTTCTATGGCAAAACTCCGGAAGAGTTTAAGAATGCTGTCGAAAAGGCTGGTATGAAAGTACTGTCTTCACATTGTTCCAGAGGATTGTCGGACAAGGAAGTGGCTTCCGGAGATTTCTCCGAGTCACTGAAATGGTGGGATCAAAGCATTGCCGCTCATAAAGCAGCAGGCATGAAATACATCGTAAATCCGGGAATCGGTGTTCCTAAAACAATGAAAGAGATGAAGATGTATTGCGACTATTTCAATGAAATAGGCAAAAGATGCCAGCAGAACGGTATGAAATTCGGATATCATAATCATGCGCATGAATTTCAGAAAGTAGAAAATCAAGCGGTTATGTTGGACTATATGATTGAGAATACCAATCCTGAGTATGTCTTTTTTCAGATGGATGTATATTGGATTGTCAGAGGGCAGCACAGTCCTGTGGACTATTTCAACAAGTATCCGGGACGTTTCACCGTGCTTCATATCAAAGATGACAAAGAAATCGGAGATAGTGGTATGGTCGGATTCGATGCTATCTTCAGAAATGCAAAGGTTGCCGGCGTAAAGCATATTGTTGCTGAAATAGAAGGGTACAGTTGTCCTGTAGAGGAAAGTGTCAAGAAGAGTCTGGACTATTTGCTGGATGCTCCTTTTGTAAAGGCGTCTTATAGTAAATAGAAGTAAATACAGAAAAAGGAAACAGTAGGTTCACGCTTTATTGCTTGAGTCTACTGTTTTTTCTTATTTTATTTTAATATACCTCCCAACATTTCCACCCTTTGTTAGAGCAGATATACACCACATAAGTTCGCACATTGTAATTAGGAAATTTCCTTTTTGTATCCTCAGCATAGCCTTTTACCTGCTCCACGTGCTCAGGAAGCGGTTCACTAAGAGATAACATTCTCTCAGCATCCTTACCCCGATAGTACTTGAACTCCACTACTCTATCATCCGTATAGTAATCCGTACCGGGAATTCCTGCCATTTCAAAATCCGAACGTCCGGCAGAGTTGTTCTGTTCGATAGCAAACGTATAACAGCTGCTCAAATAACGGGAAACAAGTTCATAAAAAGAACAACGAATAAAATTCTCATTTATTTTGTCGAATACCTGTGCCAGGAATTGTCCTAAATATTGTTCAAAATAATTCTGCACCAATGGTTCCAAACGACGGTCAGCATCATATTTCCGGTATACAGGAACATAACGCTGTGCATTTCCCTCTATTTGATTTAACTGATTATAATAATCCATATAGACGCTGCGCATCGTCATATTAGGCAATGTCGTCACATAGTTATCTTTAAGCGTTGTCATCCCCAAATAGAACAAGCTCACCGGATAAAATTCCTTATTAAAGAACTTTCTCTTATTGAATTTACTGGAAAGATCAGCTACATTGTATGGTAATTCATCGTCAATAACTAATGCGTCCAGCATCTTTTTAGCATTATCCAACGATAAAGTAAGACGACGTATCCAGTTAATGTCTGTACGTAAATTCTCGTCAACCAGCTCATCCGGAATGCTACCGGCATTAGCAGCGAACTTTTTGAAAAAATAAGTAAGGATGGTAGAATTAAAAAGGCGTTCCCCATTAGGACGGAAACGGTAACCATCGTAGTTACTCACTATGAGTTGCCAGATTTCATCATAACGATCTTGTCCAGCAGCATATTTATCAAGCACATAGCGCAAATAAGTTTCTGTTTCTTCATACGTAAAGCCGAGCATATTCAGGAAGTTCGGTTCCAGCGTGAGTATTTCGGCAATATTATATCCACTGGTCAGATCGTCCATAGTAACAGGTAGCACACCTGTGCAAAAACAAGTGCGAATGCTCCCTTCACCAATACCTTTCTTTATTACTTTAAAAAAAGTGCGGAGAAAGCTATCGGCAGTAGTAACTTCCTCATAGAGCGGATCATTGTAAGCTGTAAGGAGTTGATTGGTGAAGTTGTCATATTCATCAATCAGAATATAGACTTTTGGCAATTCATGAGAACGAATATAAGTAAGAGCCTCTTCGAGCATTTTTGCGGCATCCCCCCGATTGACAAACTGAAAATCCCCGAACAAATCACGGTTATGTTCTACCATGACTTCTACAGGACCACAGTTCAAATCATTAAAATTCTGTGTCAAACCTTGTATATTGTCCGCCATTACCATAGCCGAAAAATCATAGCGGATAATCATATAACGGTTGTGTTCTGATGTGGGATGACTACCAATCCAAGTGTTTCCAAACAGTTCTTCGAAACGATGTGCTTTAGTACGATCGTAATAACAGGCTAGCATAGAAATCAGCAAGCTCTTCCCAAAACGGCGAGGACGTAGGAATACAGGAGCTTTATAATCCTCAAGACCTGAAATGTACCTTGTCTTATCAACATAATAAAAGCCACGCTCTCGCATCTCTACAAAATCGGATACTGCATAAGGAATCGTTATTTTTGCCATAATCTCAATATTTTTTGCTCTATACAGGCAAAGGTACAAAATAGTTGATAATAAAGGCGAGAGAAGAAAATAAATTCATTTATTTATAGGATATATAACCAATACGCAGATGATATACAATCTGCACATACTCGGCTATATCCACATTAAGAGAAATAGCCGAGTTCACGCGCATCAACTTTACTACCATATATTCGACACTATCCCTTCATATTTTCAATCTATGCACAGTCCTTCCTAGTAAAATAAAAACGATTACTATAATAATCAGCATAGCAATTCCCCCTAAGTCCAGTTTAAACTGCTGCCATTTAGCAAGTTGTTTCTCTACTGGATAAGGAACTTGTATTGAATCAGTCTTTATCAAAGTATCTGTCTTATTTACATATTGGTACTTATACAGATATTTATATTTATACTGATATACCGTATCTCCTTTTACCGTTAGATATACACTATCATGCTGATATATACTATCATACCTTATACTATCACGAACATTATATTCTGTCTTTACAGATTCAATCGGGATATATTGAGTCCGACATGAACAGAAACATCCTCCCAATACAAAAGATAGCATCAATATACATACTAAATGCCTCATAATTCGATAGTTTTCAAATAATTAAGAATCCCATCAATATGTATTTGTATAACTTGTTGCTTTCCCTCAGGAGATAAAAGGAATTCGACATCTTCCTTATTATCCTGAAAAAAATTCTCGGTTAATACTGACGGACAAATTGTATCCCGGCATATGGCGAGATTTTGTGTCCAAAACAGTTGTCCTGGCATTGGCTGACGGACAAAAACAGATTGCATAATAGCAGATTCAGCTAAACTTGTAGCCAAACATTTACTATTGGCAGAAGCATTATTCGAAACAAATACACTCCATCCATGCGCAGATAACCAATCAATACCAAGAGCTGCTGCATTGCAATGGATAGAAATTAAGATCGCATTTCCTCCAGATTCCTGATAAATTTTGTTCACTCGCCTACATCGTATAGAGAGTGGTATATCTACATCCTCCTTCACAATACGTTCTGCCTCCTCTCCCCTATGACGTAATCCGGCTACCACTCTATCAGCTATTTCTCTTGTATATGCCCATTCTTTTAATCTCCCATCCGGTGAACATTTGCCAGGAGTATTTTCACCATGCCCGTTATCTATCAATATTTTCATGTTACAATATTCTTTTTTATTAATAACCACTTGGAGGTTGCCGCCTGTCACATTTACGAATATCACAACGCCTCATTTCAGCCTCCTTCTGTTTTAATTCAATTCCATGTCTTTTGTAAATTTCATCTAAATGGGCAGCTTGCTCCTGACGGAGTTCAACATAGATAGTATCAATCTTTGCATCTCTTTGAGCGATACGTTCCTCCAACCAAGCTATTTGCTTACGCTCATTTTCATTCTCCATGCTGTCAGCAGCCGCACCTTCCTTACGTGCATTAGTTTTCCTGTTCACATAGAAGTTTATTACCCATTTGATTGCTTCTAATCCGCCTAGAGCGCCAATCAGAGCTAGCCATTCATTTAATCCCATATTTATCCAATTTTATTCTGTTATTAATGATGTTAATGGATATATCCTATAGTATACTGTACTCAAACATATTCCATCAAAATCAAATCTAATAAAGCATATCTTTATATTCTTCAGGAGCATCGATCTCACAATAATGCTCCGGCAACTCTAACAATGGTTCGGGTAGCTTTTGAGAACCAATATAGTAGGTATACCCTAAGTATATTTCATACCCAAAAATCTGTTTGTCAGATATTCTTTGTAGAACTTTACCTTCTGAAGCTATCAGATGGAAGCTAGGAGTATTATCTCCAATCATAATTTTCACTTTTTTCATTCTTATTTTTTATTTATATTATTATACTAAGTTCAAAGAGAACTTGGAAATTACAAACTTTGATGAATTTCAATATTTTGTCAATTATACCAATAGTAATGGCCGTTATTTGGATTCTGCTAATAACAATCGTATTGATTCGAGTCCATTCCAGAATTGTATAAATTTGAAATCTATTGTTCTTCCACCCAACATTTTTAATATCGCTCTCAGTTTTTTGGCTAATACTAAAATTTCTAAAATTTTAATTCCCAAGTCAGTTGGTCTTTGTGATGTTGCAACGTTTAAGAATTGTGTAAACCTCACTTCTATTGTGTTTGAGGATGGAGGGGATGTACCATTATACGTCGGCGGTGATCTGTGGCTAGAAAACACTCAAGTTACAATATTAGTACTTCCATTTAAAACATACAGAATTAGAGGATATTGGAGAAGAGGCTCTAATCTAAATACATTATATGTAAAATCAACAATTCCACCAATATTGGAACACGGATGGGGAGATAATCCTGATACCTGTGATCTATACGTTCCTATTGGATGCAAGGAAGTTTATGCTTCTGCGACCAATTGGGGAAGTTTTAGAACTATTACAGAGTATGACTTTGATCTTAACCCCAATAATGTACACTAACAATCAGAGTAGAAAATTAGTATCCCATAATCCTAGAAGCCAATGAAGTCCATCCGGAAGCAGACTTGTAAGCATTAACTGCTGCTTCTGGGACATAAATAGGGAATGTAGAATTACCAAACACACTGTATTCAAGAGATGGAGGGACATTTCCCTTCAATTTCACCCCTGCTAAAGAAGTACATCCATTAAATGTTGCCATACCTATTATAGTGACAGTTTCAGGTACTTCTATAAGCGAAGTTAATGAAATACAATCTCTAAATACATTACTTGGAAATTTACTGTCAGCAAAACCCTTTGGTATATTTACACTTTCCAGCGAAGTACAGCCATAAAAAATATTCGTACCTAAGAAATATACAGAATCAGGAAATAGAACTTTTTTAAGACTGGAGCAACCACCAAAAGCACTTGTTTCAATTCTTTTGGCTGTAGGCATTATTGTTACTGATTCCAGATTGGTACATCGGTCGAAAGCTCCGTATGGCACCCCAGGCTCACCAGGATACTCTGTACGTGCGTTTGCATTAGTGAAATATTTCAACTCATTAAAAGATGTAATTTCCAAGTTCTCTTTGAACTTAGTATTAATAGTTGTTATCCCTGCAGCCTGTTCAACGGTCAATTCTCCATCACTACCCCAATTCCTCACACATATATCTTTTACGACTTGATCTTTGAAATCAACACAAGCTTCTCCCGTCATATTAAACAAAATATTAGGGAAGTAACTTTTTAAATCATACAACATATCTGGCGAATACTTATCTGTACATAGTACTTTCCCTGATAATACAGGTATAATGTTATCATCTCTTTCTCCACTTTCATTTATTCCACGATATCCATTCTCAGCTAATGATAACAGAGTTTTTAATATTTCGTTCGTATAGAATTCTTCATCAAATCCTACAGCCCTAATATATTTAAGTAAATGTTCCTTGACTGAATATATGGATTGTATTTTCGAAAGAATATTATTATTAGTATTACAATTTTCTACCCAAAAATCTACAATCTCAGACTCGTTATTAATGGTAAGAATAGCATTTGAATAACCCACCATATGTATACAGCTAGATCCGTTATTATAAGTAATATTAACGAGATTATCGTTTGCGGATGGCATGAAATCAATAGTATCGTCTGAATCAATCAGTAAATCAGTTATATGTGTGCAATCAGACAAGTCTAATGCAACCATACTACCAGCAAATGCCGTTGTGTTCAATATCCGCAGTGTCTCAGGAAATGCAATAGAACTAAGTTGCGAACAACCTGTAAATTCATTTGTTAATGATTCAATCTTACTTAAAGATAACTCTTTAAACGATTTGATACCTGTTCCTGCAAAAATAATTCCTAGTTCAGTAATATTTCCCATTTGTCTTTTGCTTGTTCCTATACCGTCACCCCAATTTTCTGCGCATAACATTGTTACAATATCATCTGCAAAACGAACATAAAATTCCCCATTGATATTTAAGGTTAGTCTTGTGAACATTGCTCTGAGCGCTTCTACAGTATCTCCATAAACACTCGCATTGATGTTGAGAGTTCCATCTAACACAGGTAATTCATCTTCTCCGGAAAGCCCTTCACTACTTAATCCACTATAAGTACCGTTTGTCAGGTCAACCAATTTGTCTAATATGAACGAGTTATTGTATGACTCTTCAAAGCCAACGGCTCTAATCCTCTTCAATGCATGGTTATCTCCTTGTTCCATTTGTGCATTCATTATATCAACAAGAATTTTCATAGGTCGAACCAGTGCGCAATCAACAATGAAAAAGTCACTGATCACTGTCTTGCACAAGTCAATCCCGATTCCATCATCTGTAAGAAGAGGATAATTAGACAATGACAAGTATTGATTAAATCTGCTGTATTCAACTACACGAAGTCCTCCACCCGACGGCAGCACAATCTGCGCCAAAGAAGTACCGTCTGCATAAATTTCTTGCAAGTGCTCGCATGCGGTTAAGTTCAATGTACCGGACAAAGTGGTAATATTCGATAATAGCAATCTCTGAAGGCTCACACAATTCGATAATGTCAAAGAGGATATTGAAATGATAACCGGATTATTTTTGCTTCCAAGTCGTATATCCCTTAGCATTCTTCCTTGAATAATCATAGATCCAGTTACATTCTTATTGTACCAATCACCTATATCCTGCAGATATGATGCTCCCTGTATTGCATTCTGCTGATCACCGGAGCCCGAAAGTTCAATTTCCATTTCACACACTTCTCCAGCTTTCGTTCTCTTTCCTTGTATGATACTTGTACCGTTCGCAATTGCCGGATACATATCCATTGCGGGTGTCAACTGATATTTAATCGTGTTACCTGCAGCACGTACAGTAATTGTATCGGTTCCAGAAGCCGAGAATAGTCCGAAGTTATACTTCGACATCATATACAAAATACGCTTAGTAATCCACCTCTGCTCCGCCAGATAATGATCGCCTAAACTTTGAGTAATCGGATCAGTATCATTTGAATAAATACCTGCATTATAAGCTAATTTACCATTTTCATAACAATACTTAGCATCAGCATTATAACCGTCCGACGGGAAATATTCCTGCGCTTGGTCAAAGAAATACTTTTTGTAAAACGCGTATATCTTTTCAAGGTCATTTCCACTCTTTAAACCTCCGAGCGATTGCATGGCTGCCATAGATTTGCGCATACTTATTATCTTCTCCTCCGGGAAAGCAAGTTCCATCAAGTTAAAAAAATTATTTGTTTCTCCGTTCCATACAGCCGCCCCGGTCTCATCCAAATCATGAGTTTCAACACTGTACTCTTTATCCGGTAAACCACGATTGGTTGTATCAAAACGAGTATCAGCATCATCAACACGCCATCTCCATTTTGAAGTTTCGATTCCAAAGCTATACGGATAGGTGTTCTTTGCTCGTTCGTCTGTTCCAGCATTAAACTCTACATTGTTCATAAAGTACAAACAATCATCGATATCCCAGTACAAAGCGGCTTCCTTTCTGAACTTAGCCACACGGGCATTGATAAAAAGGGTATTCAGACTATCATTTGTTTTATTCTCAATATCAGCAGAAGCAAGTCCATAATCTTTGTCTACCAGTTGAGATACCAGATTAATTGGTCCTTCTCCAATGTCCGATGGTATAAACAAACCTACCGACGCCTCATAATAATAGACATCAAACCGATGCGAATCACCAACTTTTGCAATCCAAAACTCATAAGGCTGCGTACGATATATATCCAGGTCATCATTCAGTTCATCGGGAGTACCATCGAATGGAAGCAAACGGGGGGAACATTGATAAACGTGATTGTAGGTTGGAATCCAGTTGACTATATTTGCTATATCTCCAGCTCCAAAACCGAAAGAGTTGGCACCATTATACTGCCATGCTTCTTTGTCCTCATCGTATACGACTCTCCCGCTATCAGTATTCCACGGAACACGAAACAAAGTCAGAAGAGGCGAGTTATCAGAACCTTCGATAGACAAAAGATCAGGAAAATAGTCCGTATCATAGCCGAACGTATATTTATCCCCTTTATCCGGTCCGAAAGTATATAAACCCTTGAAAACATATACAGGTTCTCCGTCGTCATTAATTGACTTTTCAAAACAAAAGAAAGGAAGCTCGTATACTGATACACGTACATCCGAATACCCCTCCCTCTGCATTGCTTCGTTCGACAAACCTACTTGTTTATATAAATCAGTGTAAGAATTGACTGCGCCGATTTTATGAGATTGCATGGAAGAGGCAAAATTCTTTTTTGCTGTAAATTTCTGTCCTGCCGGAATCCAAGGTACCATCTGCCATACTTTTTTACTGGTACTTCCATCAGCATGAGTAATGACAGACAAATTCTTGTCTAGTTGATAACGGGTATTCCATATCCAGTATTTCATAGATGAAGTACCTTGTCCTTTTGCAGTGACATCACTGATAGATACATTCCACTCCGGATGGTCGTAGAAGTAAACGTCAAGGGTACCAATACGTTGCGTCTGGTCAGCCATACTTGGAATCGTATTGTCAAACACTATGACATTATATTGGTCAACCGTATTATCGAAGTCTATTTCAGAACCGTTTGTATCAAGGATGTCATTCTCTGTTTTGAAACTATTTTTTTCTTCTGCTGTAGAAAGCCAATTGACATAGTTCGTTTGTACACCTTGCGAGGTTAATGCCGAATCATATTCACGAATACCGTATACATCTACATCCGCATTATCAGAGCCTATGACAATCGTTCCGTTATGAGCAAAATAATCATTATTCTCATAAGTAAACTCACGGTTCTTAATTCCGTTTATATAGAGAATGCAGAGATTAAATCCACTATTTCCATAAGCATCCGGCATGATTGTAAGTGTCAGCCGGGTCCGCTTCTCTTCAAAGGTGTGAAGACTTTGTACATCCTTATCTTTTAGAGACTGTGAGTACATAATCACGTTGTCTGGATAAATATTCAATCCGACAAATAAATCTCCTGCAGGAGTAGAGACTGTGATAACCGGTTTTGAGAAATCAGTAACGTTAGAGATTTGATAGTCTATTTCAAATGTCTTGCCGGTCCGGGCACTCTCTTTTCCAAACGGACTGTAATTGATATCAACGCTTGATCCGGCAAGCAGACGGAGCGTTTTATACCCTAGATTATCGTTTGTCCATCCGTCGTTTCCCCAGTTTATTCCATTCCATATAGCTTCGATCTGCGTTCCGTCGACTTCATTAATCATACATTCCCTATTTCCTTGTCTGTTGGTACGTGTTTTAGGGTTGATATACATCACAGCTCCTGCTACGGCAGAATATCCCAACGAGTTATTCACGGGAAACTCTAATGGATCGGTAAGCAGAACGCCGCTATCTTTGACATTAGCAATAATAGAGAAATCCTGATTATCTATTGTGTCTATTTCAAGAGGCAATGAGAATGAATACTTAGTAGAGGTAGAAATGCTTTCTTCAGTAGAACTGAATACTACTTCATTCCCCTTCGTAATCTCAAACAAGGCAGAAGTACTAACATTATCACCATCATACATCGTATAATCAAACAAGATGTTTTCACTCCAGTTGGTTATTCTTTCCGCCACATTATTGATAGCGATCAGTTTAGCCTGCTCACCGGCGACTGCACATATCACATTAAATGATAGGGTCTTAGTACGAATACTACCGTCCGCATTGGAAACATAAGCCGATATCTTAAAAATTCCGCTCTTTTGTGGATGTGGAATAGAGTAATTGTAAGCAGTTTCGACATAAACTCCCGTGCCCAACGCTACTTCATACCCTTCAGAATAATCTGTTCCGGAAATGTTCACATACAGACTTTTAGAAACATTCCCTGATATATTGAACGGAACTGTAATGTCATTATTAAATGCCGTCCACCATTTAAAGTTTACTGCGCTAATGGACAGAGACGTAAGCTGCACAGCATATACAAATGCGGGAGTTGTTACCTCAGTCACTTCTCCGGTAACTTTGATCATGACATTATTAGCTCCGGATGTCAGAAACTCGGCAATATCCGTTTTGAACGGAACACTAGAATTGATATACAATTGTTTCACTATAACATATTCAGAGTTAATGTTATTCTTGACCGAAATCTGGCACATACCACGTTCTCCTGTGTCTTCATATGGTTCATTAGAGCTATATCTTTCCTGGCTGATAAAGGTAAAATCCAATAAACAAGGCTCTCCCTTACTAGCAGAAATATTTTTCGATTCCAGGTTATTTGTGATACGAATATTCCGTTGCACACCAGTACCGCCACCACCTTCTCCATGAGTGGAGATATAATTCATTAAGTCAGAAAAAGTGGTAATGATAGAACCGTCCTCAGCCGTTCCGGTAGGAATAAAGCATTCCGCAGCCGGTTTCCATTCATTGTCCCTATACATCAAAACGGAACCATCTTCTGCTATATCAGCTTCTTGAGACACATTGGTCAATTCTCCCATTGAAGCAGCACCTTTTATTTCAGAAAGTAAAATCAGGGTCTGCCATTCTCCATCCTCTCCCATCTTCCATTGCAATTCTGTTCCGTTAGACTGAAGATAGACATTTTCTCCATTATCACCTTTATCTCCCGGATCTCCCTTCTCTCCTGTCTGACCCGGATCTCCTTGATTTCCCTGTTCTCCCTTTTCTCCCTGAGCAGACACCCGATTCCCTAAAGAATCAGTTATATCTTTCCATGTATTCCCGTTATCTTCCGATACTTGCCAATAGCCTGACGAAATTCGAAAGACAGGTAAAGCTGCCAATTTACCTTTAAGTAGTTCCAACGGAGTACGGACAACATCAAATACCGATCCGGATTGGCGTACACACGGGAGAGAGTTAATTCCCTCTATCGAATCAACAAGAGGAACTTCATCAACTCCTACAGAGTCGAGTTGCAGGCGTCGCTTCACGTTTTGAGCTAGTACGTCCAGTTGCGACTCAGGCAGCATTCCTTGAGATTCCATCAACGAAAATACAGCCGTTACTATATCATTAATTTGCTCTTGTGTCAGTTCCATATTATTCCTGTGTTAGTTTTAATAAATTTAAAGCAGCCTTCTTTGCAGATACCAGAATGGTACTTGCATTAGAGAGGGCATATATAATAGCACTGATTTGTTCATCAGGGATTTCAAGCTCTCCTTCGGAATGATAAATGTTGCGTGCTGTTTCATCAACACCGATATCAGAAGTATTCTGATGAATTGCATTACCTACTGCTTTGGCGATATCCATTTCCTTGTATTCACCAAATGTCACTTCTACTTTTGCTTTTGTAAAATCTACTTTCATAATTTTTCTTATTAATAAATCATTTATTAAGCAGGTCTCCCGAAAATTATAACCATAAAATAAGCGGGTTTTGCCTTATCATTATTCCCAGATCTAAACAATATCCGAAAAACATTATTTTCAATGCTAGTATAAGATGGAATTGCTTCATGGTATCCATCCACCCAATTTACTGATGGCATTGCCAAGAAATAATAATCTGTATGTCCAAGGTTATGGTAAAATTCATACTCCCGTTCTGCGTTTAATGCAATACGGTTAATAGAAATACCATTTCCCCATTTCCTATTAAGGTTAATGCCACTATTGGTAGTATAAATCTCGACACACCCAAGTACACCGGGCATACACCAAGTATCTCCAGCTTCTGATAATTTCCATTGGCATCCTCCAGAAGCAACAAGAGCATAATTAGCCTTTCCTCCATACTTATAATCATATGTAGAACTGCCATAAGCATTAATCTTGACAGCTATATTTTCATCGTCACCTGATGCCTGAAACATAGACGCTGTTTCAAATCCTGCAATAGAAGGTATGCCATTACCGAGTATCGCTTTCCTTATGGCGGTTAAAGTTTGATTTCCTGATGTCCGTGTTTTTTGTGTTTCAATACTAATAAACGCATCTGCATTACTATAATTTGACAATCCGTATCCATCTATCTCAAACCCTCCAATTTTTCCTCCCTTAGCAGTCATATATCCATTTTCAATACTAAACCCCTTATTATCAGTAGCAAAACCTTCTAGAGTTATCTTATCAGCTACCAGTTTAATTTCACCATCACCACTTTCATTGATAGCAGCAATGATCGAAGCTGCATTAACGACTTCCCCACCTTCTGTCTTCTTCACCAACAGACCAATGGACGTGCTAGTCTGGTCAATAGTCGTCTGATTCTTGACAATCCATTCACGGGAGGCTTCTACTCCCAGGTTAGCAAGCTCGTTGCGTGCTGTTACATACTCCTTGAATAAAGGATATATCTGTTTGTCAGCGTCTAGCAAGGAGATCCTTTGTAATGAATCGGAAGAAAGTAAAGGATAAGCAGCCGAACTACCTTCAAGGGTATAGGTCGTAGAGAATAATCCCATCTTAAGATTCGAATACTTTGTTTTCAGAGCATTAATTGCAGTACGAAGATTCGTTTTGATCGTTTCTCCGGTATTGATGCCCGCATCAAGAAAAGCAAGAACCCGGCTGATAACAGGACTGTTGGCTTCTAATATGCTAGGTGTACCCGCATCGACTGCCGTGTCAGCCAGAGGATGTAAATTAAACTGTGTCAGCAAGGAATAAAGTATTAACTTTGCTAACACAGTTTTTTTTATGAAAGAAGAATTTGATTTCGAGAGTATCAAGAACAAGGCCATTGAACAGCTGAAAGCCGGCAAGCCTTTGTTGGGTAAGGACGGCGCCTTTGCCCCACTATTGGAAAGTATATTGAATGCAGCCCTGGAAGGAGAGATGGATGCACATTTGACAGAAGAAGAACGCCAGATGGGTAACCGTCGTAACGGAAAGATGCAAAAGCAGGTTCAGACTCCCTTGGGCGAAGTAACCGTTTCCACTCCCCGTGACCGTAATTCGAGTTTTGATCCCCAGTTTATCAAGAAGCGTGAGACTATTCTGGCAGAAGGTGTTGCTGACCGTATAATTGGCTTGTATGCAATGGGAAACAGCACAAGGGAAATCAGTGACTGGATGGAAGAAAATCTTGGGAATCGTGTTTCGGCCGACACAATCAGTTCCATCACAGACCGTGTACTTCCGGAGATAAAAGCATGGAAATCACGGATGCTTGATTCTGTTTATCCTATAGTCTGGATGGATGCCATTCATTACAAAGTAACGGATGAACGTGGCTGCGCGGTAACCCGTGCAATCTATAATGTACTGAGCATTGACAGGGAGGGACACAAGGAGTTACTTGGAATGTATATATCAAGGAATGAGGGAGCAAACTTCTGGCTCAGCGTGTTGACAGACCTTCAGAACCGTGGAGTTGAGGATATTCTCATTGCCTGTATAGACGGTCTGAAGGGGTTTCCTGAAGCCATTCAAAGCGTTTATCCTAATACAGCCGTACAGCTTTGTGTAGTACATCAGATACGTAACTCCATCAAGTATGTAGGATCCAAGAATCAGAAGGAGTTCTTAAGGGATTTGAAATGTGTCTATCAGGCAGTCAATAAGGAATCCGCAGAAAATGAGCTCCTCAAGCTGGATGAAAAATGGGGTGAACAGTATCCTGTCGTTATCAGATCCTGGCAGGACAACTGGGATAAGCTGTCCGAATACTTCCAGTATACTCCGGTCATCCGTAAGCTTATCTATACCACAAATACCGTTGAGGGGTATCACCGTCAGATCCGCAAGGTAACAAAAAACAAGGGCGTGTTCCCATCGGATACAGCCCTTGAGAAACTTGTTTATCTTGCATACCGCAATATACGTAAGAAATGGACCATGCCACTGGCCAATTGGGCTACCATCTCGCAACAACTGGCTATAAAGTTTGGAAACCGGTTTAAATTATTGTAATTTTACGCTCGTCGGGACGGGTGGTCCCGCCCCTTGGCGCGGGCCGTTCCCCGACCGATGAGTTTTCTAGAGATAAATAATGCGTGACACAGTTTATTTTACACTACCAAGCTTATAGATTTATATATTAAATTCCCAATATAGACTTAAGTTCCTGCAGATCTGCAGCTTGAATACTCCTTGATTTAGGAGACTGAGGAACATACACCACCATAATGAAACCACTTTCAACGGATAATCTAACCCCCATATTATATTTATCCGAATCATTATTGATGAAGTAATATGCACCATCACTATCCTTCCCTATTACCTGATATCTCTCTGACAGAAATTTAGCTATTTCTTCAGTATACGAATAGGAAAGAGCTATAGCTGAAGAAGTTAATTTTCCATTCTCAAACAGATAAGCAACGCTCTTTACAGCACTATTCTCGCCTCTGTATCCCAATGTACTTGTTTTATCCTCCAGAATAGTACGTTTCTCTTTAGCCTTAACAGTTGCCTTATCCACACCAAATTCCAATACAGGTTCTGTGTAAGTGCTATATTTAGCATTTACCACAACTTCACACAGCGCCTCTCCATTATCTGAAGTTGCAGTGATAATTGTTTTTCCAACATGATTTCCTTTGATTATTCCATCCTCACTTACTTCAGCTACAAATTCACTCTTTGAACTCCAAGTAGCATTGTCGTTTACCGTTACTTGTTTTGTGTCGCCCGAATACAAAGAAACTTGATTAGCACTCAGAGTTAGTTTCCCATCTTCACTTTTACTACATCCGGCAATCACTAAAACAGCCGTCATTAAAAATAAAATCTTTTTCATTACTTGTTAATATTTAGCCAGCTTATTTCGTTTGTGCATTCATTTTACCAATTCATATCCCACCTATGAATCCTTTATGTAAAACGTGATAAACATTTGGCAAAGATACAAATAACAACAACATAACAACACTAATCCGTAATAATTATTTCTATAAATTACTCACTAATCATTCTCCTTATCAAATCTCTATTCCCCGGATCATCCGCATTGATCACCTCGCCATCTCCCCGACCTAACTTTTTACGTTCTTCTTCGCTAAGATACACAGTAGTAACAGCATCGGCAAACAACATATTCAGATTGACATAGCTAATTCCCCAAAGTACGTAGTCCATTGTCCATCCATAGCGCTGGCAGGCAAAGTCTATCAGCAGTCCATAGATACTCTTTCCCCCGAAAGTGATGCTGCTCCCCTCTCCCTTTATCCTGCTGATTCGTGTTTTCATTTCCCGGTCTGCATCGATACCAAAATATCGGATGAACTCTTCTATCTTATCACTCGAAAGGATAATAGTCAAAATGGTAGCCAAATCTTCCACCGACGCTTCATCCTGAAAAAGCCTGGCACGCCGAAGTACTTTCTCCATATCCAGAATACTCTTTCTATCGTTGAATGTAGAGTAAGCAATGACCTGACAGACAGATTCCGTTTTCTCTTGGCAGATTCTCAGCGTCTCAACAAGCGGATTAATGGCCAGAAGCTCCATATTGACATCCATCGAGAGATACAAGTTCTTCAGTATTTGCATCTTACCCAAAGTAGAAGGATAGAGACATAGTTTATTCTTACCGATACTAAAACTGATCGCTTTTTCCACGATAGCATCGGATATGTTGATTTCGATTTCTTTATTTATGTTCATAGCGGAATTTATAAAAGAAGAGCGCCATGACTAGCGCTCTCCATTGACGTAAAAAGAATCTTATTCTGCCGGAGTAGCAGGAGTATAAGGTTTCACCTGATCACCGGTGGCAGGTTTCAATACATCTACCGTGTATTTCCACTTCTTACCTTCGGCGGTGTCGTATGATTCTTCTACAGAAACCACAGAACGTTCGATCAGGATACCTTCGCATGTTTCATCTTCCGGAGTAAGACGGAAAGCATACTCGCCTTCAACTACTCCGTCAGAGTCCTTGATCGGTTTTTCACGACCTTTAGCCGCACGGATTTCAAACTCGAACGCATAAGTATTTCTGGCATACTTCACTGCTTCATTTTCGCCTCCCTCTACCTTTGCTTCTTTCTTTTCACCTTTGGTAGGAGTCAGTTTCGTTGAACTTTCCACCGGGTCGCAACCTAGTTTTGTCCATTCTGACGGTGTAGCTCCGTTCACACATTTTCCAAACTCAATTGTGGGTTTTCCCCAAGATAATTGTGCCATAATTTAAATTGTTTAAATTTTTAATTAATAAATAATATATAAAAAAGCTAGCTTTAAACTGTTCTTTCTTTTGAATCACAGGTCCTGTTTTCTAATTCGCTGGTAAAAGTACTGCCAATATCAATGACTGGTAAATTTTCAGTTCCCCCAGCCGTGACATCTTACCCGAAGTCATAAAATAGGATTTTGAGGTATGATTCCGTTCTCTTTCAGACGACTCATAAATTCGTCACATAGCTGATTTACAATCTTTCTATACCCTTTGTAAGTGGTATAAAACGATTTTATTAATTTGCAAAGATTGGAAACAGCAGACGGGGAAGTAAATCCGAATAATTGTGCCAGCTTATCCCGAACACCACTTACTATTCTTCCGCCAACTAATGCAATAGGAGAATAAAAAAATAAGATAACGAAAAGAAATTGTCCTTTCTGATCGGTATTCTGTACTCCTGCTTCCTCACAGCAACCGGACAATTCACAATACCATTTATACAGCATGGGTATATACTCCAATTCTGTTAGTAAAGGAGTTGATAATGCCATTTCCCTCTCCATCAATCTGAGCTTCTCTTCATGTATTGATTTCAGTTCTTCAATTTCTAAAAATTCCTGTAACATAGCCTGTCGTTTTTAAGATTATTACTTTATTAACTCTTCTCTTATGTGAGTTTCTTTTTCTTTCTCTTCGATGCGCTTAGTCCACCCCCACATCATAGCAGAGTAAATAGCATTCGTGTACAAAAGAATCTCTCTCCCACTCGTGAGAAACTCTACCCTAAACGCTGCATTCCTCGCAACGGTCCGCAAATTCTTTTTTATATCCATAAAGACATTCATTTTGGTTGTTCAATTCAATAATACAAACTAGATGTTGAGAATATTAATTAGCAGTCAATTAGCATATTATATTTTAAGGTCGTGCCATCTTTTCATCTATTGTATGCATTGTTTGTTGATAATCCGATAAAAATACTATCATTATTAATGTTTGAATAAAATTTACTATACCAAACCATGACATCAAAGACAAAGTCACAAAATAGATTTATTCTCTTGTTAGTCCGGTACTTATTCTTACCTTTGCATCGTCTTAACCGACAAGATGTTTTTACCAATTCATAAGGAAGAGTTAATTGTTTTTCCCACACAAACTAAAAATAATCCCTTATCTTTTAGCAACTTCATCTGTATGAATTAATCTGTTGCACTTGAGCAACCGTCCTGTTATACTTGTGCAATATTCCTGTTACACTTGTCTATCCCGGCTATTACTCAACTGCACCGCAAACAATGGCTATTGAAAGGAGTTATTATGAGCATACTTTACAAAACAACCCGCTTCGCGGATACATTCACAGGAGATAAGGAGACAAATGTCCGGGTACAACTGCTATCATGGGATACACTGGACACCAAAGCATTCGTAGAATATCTGGCAACCAAATACAACCTATCCAAAGGAGAAGCATACAAAAGCCTCAGCATAGTACTGGAAGGAATGGAAGCCGTACTGAAAGACGGAAACATACTCAATCTGGACGACTTCGGCAGTTTCTCTCTAAACGGAAATTTCTGTGAAGACAAAGAGCCTGACGAAAACCACAGGGCAGAATCCATCCAAGTGAAAAACGTAGTTTTTAAAGCGGACAAGAATCTAAAAAAACGTATTTCAGCTGCCGGATTTGAGAAGTACAATCCAAAGAAACACAATAAACGGAAATATTAATTGCATGGAATACGATCGAATTTACTCCATCCGGAAAGGAGAATACTTTGCGGATGCGCTAAAACGTGCAGGAAAAGATTTTATTCCTACCAATTGCATCATCAACAAACTGCTGCCGGGACTGGGTGCCACGCACTGTGAACTCACAGCACCACGCAAATCCATTATCATCGAACCGAATGTACCCGTCATCGAGTCGAAAGCAAAGGTACATAAGAATGCACTTGCTGTCTATAAAGGTGTAAGCATCCGGCAGATCGCCGACTTTCTGGAAGCAAACCGGGAGAAGGATTATAAACTACTGACTACCCCCGAAGGCTTCAACAAGATAAAGGAAGCCATGCAAACGGTGGATATAGATATGTATACCGAATGCTTCATCTTGTTTGATGAATGCGAGAAGCTGGTACAGGACGTGCACTACCGTGACTCTATCCGCGAACCGATGAATGATTTCTTTCGTTTCCAGAACAAGGCACTGATTTCCGCTACACCTATCGTACCCGAAAAGGACAGTCGTTTTGACGGTTTCATGCGGGTATTGATTCAGCCGGATTATGTCTATCGGCAGAAACTGAAACTGATTACTACCAACAATGTGCTGGAAACCCTGCAGGAAGTGATTGAAGCCAAGAGAGGAACTGTCTGTATTTTCTGTAACAGTATAGATTCGATAGACAGCTTCTACCGGTTGATACCCGAACTAAGCAATGCCTGCACATTCTGTAGCGAAGACGGACAATACAAGCTCTGGAAAGGAAACCGCCGCAAAAAGTCAATGATGATCACCGAACTGGAACGCTACAATTTCTTCACCTCCCGCTTCTACTCGGCGGTAGACATACTCTGCAAAAATCCGCCTCATGTGATTTTCGTCAGTGACTTGTATGGTGCCGCGCAATCCGTTATTGACCCTGCCACCGAGGCAATCCAGATTATCGGACGTTTCCGGGGCGGAGTCAACAGTGTGACACACATCGCTTCTATCCGACCGGAACTGGAATGTATGTCTTCTTCTGAAATCGATCACTGGATTCAGGGAGCTTCCACCATTTTCAACGGCTGGAAAGCGCAACTGGCACGAACTACCAACATAGGCGAACGCACCTTACTACAGGAAGCCATCGGAGAAAACTCTTACCTCCCTTATCTGGACGAAAACGGAAAGCCGGATTCGTTTCTGATAGCCAACTTCTATGAAAAGGAACAAGTGAAACGCTTGTACACCTCTGCCGATCTGCTGCACCTTGCTTACGAGCAGACCGGATATTTTGTCTTCTCGCACGAAGAACGCCTGATGCCGGTTTCGGATAATGAACGCATGGCTATCCAGCATCGTCTGGCAAAGAAAAAACGGGCAGAACTGATCGTCCGGAAACTGGAAGAGATGGAAAAGATGAGCAAAGCTACCGACAAGAAAATACAGAAAAGGTATCAGCGTATGTTGATGAATCTGATTACTTCTACCGCCGACAGGTATATATACGACTGTTTCTGCCGCTTCGGAGCGGAATTTGTAAGGGAAGCCGATTATAATGAGAATAAATTGCGGACAGCACTAAATGTGAGTAGCGAGCATACGATTAAGAAGTCCGGACAAATGCGGACATATATCCAACGTGCTTTTCCTGTGGGTGCTGAAATATCCGTGCAGGAAGCGAAAAGTATGCTCAGACAGGTATATAAAAAGATGGGATTAAACACGGGACGGGGCATAACGACGAAAGAACTGGAACAATATGCGGAAATAGAAAACAGCAGGAATCGCGAAGCCAGAATGATTAAAATACTGAAACACAAATAAATGAAAGAAAAATGCAGTTTTGATCCGGAAAAAGACAAAAACATCCTATAGTTTTTTGCAAACTTATTTTAAAAACAAGTCATTTTCAGGGGTAAACCACTGATTACAAACGCTGTGACATTTTTGTTTATCCCCGTATAATACTTAGAATAAAGACAAAAATGTCACAAGCGGCTAATTCTATTATTTACCGAATCATGAATACTTTTTCAAACGCCTGCGTGCAAAGAGGGCCAAAGCAAGCACAACACACAAACCCGCTCCCCATATCCATAACAGTAAATCTCCCCCTTCGGTCTTTCCATAAGAGTGCAAGCCGCTCAGGTAGTAGTTTACTCCAAACCAAGTCATGATAATGGAGAGAATGGAGACTACGGACAGCAAATTGTAACACCAAGTTGTTTTACCTTTCAGCAGCGGGATAAAACGGATATGAAGTACCAGTGCATAGACAACAATAGAGATTAAAGCCCATGTTTCTTTCGGGTCCCATCCCCAGTATCTGCCCCATGAGACATTTGCCCAGATGGCACCGAGGAAGGTTCCTGCCGTCATAAAGAATAAGCCGAGAATCATTGCCATTTCATTCAGTAAGGTAAACTCACGGATACGGAAGAGAAGCTTCACCCGATTGGTGGCAGAAAGCAGATTCATCAAGATAAGATTAAACAGTCCCGTCAGCGCACAAAGTGCGAAGAATACATAGCCGATCATGATAATGGCGACATGAGACATCAGCCAATACGACTGAAGCACCGGAACCAAAGGAGTTATTTCCGGATTCAGATGGTTCAGTCCTGCCACGAAAAGCATGATTCCGCCTAACAGTCCGGCAAGCGCAGGGAGAATACGGAAACGCCGGGCAAACAAGAGGCCTCCGCCAACGAGCAGCCAGGAAGTGCAGATCATTGATTCGTAAGCATTCGCCCACGGTGCACGTTCGGAGATATACCAGCGCAGTAAGACACCGGTCGTGTGTGCAAGGAAAGCAGCGATCAGAAGAACAATCAGTATGCTGCTCAGTCTGCTCCCCCATTTGAAATCCGCGATAATCTCTCCGCAGGCTATGAAAAGTAAGATTCCGCCCAAAATCAGGTAAGCCAGACGACACCAGAAGAACAGGTTTAACTGATTATAGAGAAGCTCCGCTTTTACTCTCTGATTGTCAATAGCGGGAGTTTTACTTTTAGCTTGCTGGAAGATATGCATCATATCGACAATCTTGTCCGCTTCTTTCCAGTTATTAGTGCGGACACCATTACCCAATTCGTAGATATACCAATCCATGATTTTAGAAACAAACAGGGAATCCTTATCATGAAAGACGGTTTGTTCGTCACCTGCCGAGTACCATTTTCCCTGAACGTCGTTTTCGTCCGGGAAGAGAGGCAGAAGTTGATGTTGCATAATACGGTAGACAATATTCACCGATTCATCCAGTTTTAACAAATCCGAATCCATTCGTTTCCGTTCTGAAGCGGATTTTGCATAGATGGCATTCACTTCATCGGTCAGCACATAATTGCCGTCGGCATCAAAGACATCCTGCCATGCGATGTATTTGCCGTCTCTTCCGAACCGTTGAAGAATATCTTTATTATCGACCTTGATAAAAGGATAGCCACCCCACTCATCCGGAAAAGCGAGAAGATTCAGAAAGAACTGGTCTGAATTGATGCTGTTCAGCTTGTCCGCTCCGTAAAGTTTGCGCAGAATGGCGGAAGTGTAACTGTTGACAGGTTCAAGGCGACCATTAGGATTGAGCAGTACCAGACTGCCGAATTTCCGGGCGTGCGGGGCAGGAATGCAAGGTAGCTGCGAAGAAGAAAGCGTTTCCTGCGCATATGACGCCTGTGTACCCAAAGCACCGGATAAACCTAAAAAGAGAAGCAGACAGAAAGGAGCATTCTTTTTCATCTCCCCCAGTTCCCTGCGCAAACGCCCGAAACGGGACTTCTTACTGAACAGAGTCAGCACAAAGCCGGCAAACAGCAGGAAATAGCCGATATAGGTAATCTGCATACCGGGACGGTCATAACTTACGGACAACACCGTTCCCTGCTCATCCGGATCGAACGAAGACTGAAACAAGCGATAACCATCCACTTCAATCACCTTATTCATCCGGACCGTAGCCTGCAAAGGAGCTTCATTCTCCTTCTTTATCACCAGATCGCTTTCATAAGACATCGGACTGTGAGAGCCCGGATAACGCTTTAACCGGAAATCATCGAGAGTGACAGAAAAAGGCAGGGAGGCATTTCCCATCCCTGCCCCTTCATCGCGCATCATGCGGTCCACCGTTTCCCCCTCACGGATGTGCATGATTCCTGTTACTCCTGCATAGTGAGTAACAGCCGCCCCCAACCAAATAAAAACCAAAGCCCCATGAAAGATCAGACTTCCTTTACTGATTCTTTTGAAATAACCTCCCTGAAGAAACATGGCCAACAGATTGACAGCCTGCAAGAGTTGCAACAAAATAAACCACGGAGCATAATAAAAGTATTCGCGCGCAACGGCCGGACCGGACGAATTTTCCACAAAAGTGGCGATTGCCAGTACCAACGCATAAACTCCCGCTAATACGTACATCAAAATCGGAGAAGCGATCAATCGAATCAGTTTCATCAGTTTTCTGTTTTTACAAATAAGCAATACCTTCTATTTCTACAAGCAGTTCTTCCCTGCATACATCGGCATAAAGATAGACAATAGGAACATCGGGACAAAGTTTGTCCATATCTTCTTTTACAATCTTCGCATCCTCTTCATGCTTCAGATACACACGGAGAAGTTCCAGCTTGCCGGAATGTTCCGGAAGTTTCTCTCTCCCTTCTTCCAGACCAATCAGATGCTGGATATTCTCCAGTGTGATTTCCGTCTGCACAAGCACGTCGCCCGTCACGATACTTTCTTCACCACGAATGGCGGCTGTGCCGGATATATAAATCATCTCCTGTTGATGATCGGACAACGATTTGCCTCTTTCAAACTTGGGAGTTCCCTTCTCCGCATCCGTCCGGTGGCTGATCAGGACTTCATCCGAATAGACATGGGCAGCTCTCTGCCAGTCATTATCCAACGGGATAATCTCTATTCCTCCTTTGACGGCATTGAAATCGACTAGTATTCCACCATGCTGCGTCCCGATTCCTGTGGCTGCCGGATATCCGGAAGCCCATTCCGAAGAAGCATAAAACTGCGAACGTATATCATTAAAATCCTGATAACACTGATTGCCGTACACAATATCCGTGATGCGTTCCAGATAATTCCACTGGCGGACAATATCACCGAAGCTCATCTGCTCCGCTTTCAGAATTTCTTCCGCTTTCCCGAACACCTGCTCCGACTGTTCGCGGACAGGAAGAGTCAAATCGTCGGCATAAAGTCCTCCCGCTATTATTTCCCGATAATGACCGGAAGTAACCCGAAGGTAGCGGACGGAAGAAGTCATCTGTTCTTCTACCGTCACTTCCTCACCGGCAGTTGCCGGCAACGAATGGACTTCCATGACCAGTTCTCCCACCAAAGGCTTTTGGGCTACGAGCGAAAGAACCGGACGGGGAGAAACGAAATGATCGTCCACCCATTGTTCCAGAAAAGACCGTTGGAGCTGATATTCCCGATTATCCTCACAGAATGTAAAGAATACAAGACGGACCACTTTTCCCCCATGTTCCTTTCCTTCCCCGCGAACGGCTGACAGAAGTAATTCTTCCGCCATTCGTTCCCAGCTCTTTCCTGCCGCTTTATAGATTTCACATTTTATCCGATAATATTTCATATTGCAAACTTCAATGTTTTTTTTATGCCACAGACATCAATTAATGATACGAAGCTACCCCCGCCGGTTTGTCTGTACTATATACGGAAGACATCGTCTGTAGTTCCGGAGTATTCTCCAGAGAGTAGAGCACATTCTTCTGGCGGTCTACCAGCAGCAGATGTACTTTCTCCTTCGGGTTCACGTGTCCCGTCCAGTTCGTAATCAGGAAACGTCCGTCGGAGAAGTACTGAAAACCTCCGAGAAACTTCAAAGGCTTTCCGGGAATATCCGCATTCGATATTTCCCAGATCGTTTTTCCTTCTGGAGTCACTTCTATCAATCTGGGGTTCTGATCTTTATCGGCAACAGCTATCAGCGTATGTCCGTTAGGCAGACGAGTCAGAGAATGAGGACCGCCGGGAACATCCAGCTTCCACACCACCTTGCCGTTTGCATCATACTCCTTCACACACTGGTCTCCATAATGAGCTACGAGGAAATGACCGTTATCCAGCCGCCGTGCATTACGCATGAATGCGAATCCGCCATCCTTCACACCTTTCGGCAGGATGCAGGTTTCTTTCACAATCTTCCCTTTGGGGGATATCTCCAGCATCCGTCCTGTAACACATTCGCCAACGAAAGTATTACCATTTTTCAGGCGTTGGCAGGCAAAGACCGGACTTTTTGATTCATAATGGAAAATGGTATCGTTCTGACGGGTCATTTCGAGCACTCCGTGTCCGGTGGTGAAGAGGATATTGCCGTTAGGCAATATCCACAAATCATTGGAATCGGGCGCTTTGTGCTTCCACACCATTTGGTTGTTTTCCATCACAAATACGATTCCCTGCGAATAATCGGCTCCGGCAAACGTCTTGGTCTGTGCAAACAGAGAAGAGGCAGAGAGCAGAAGCGACAAAAACGCAACACTACATATCTTTATCATTATTATTCTAAGTATTAATATAAACAGATATCTTCTTTACAAAGACAACACATACTCTTCCAGTTCTTCCAATTCCTTCTCAGTGACAGGCTTATGAGGTCCGTGAACTTTCAGCATATCCTTCATTGAATAGCTGCGCCCGTCATAAAGATAGGGAGCTGTACGCCAGCATTCATTCAGTGCCGGAACATCCATAGACAGTCCCTTGTCCGGACCCGTTGTCCAGTCTACCTTATACTGTTTCTGATCTGTATAGTACTCTCCGGAATGGCAGCTCGCACAGTTTTCTTCAAAAATCTTCTTTCCCTTCTTTGCCTTACCGGAAAGTTTACCGTTCACAAGGTATGGGCTTGGCAACGGTTTCAGGGATTTCAGATATTCGTCGATGGATTCGTATATTTCGTCTTCACCTTCCATAAACAGAATATACTTCACACCCGAACGTACCGCTACTTCGGCATTCTTACGGATACCGGTCGCCATACAGGGCGGAGTCTGATGCGAAAGCAAGAGTGTCTTGGTATTCTTCGGATTTCCCATGCCGTCATTCAGCAAGTCCCAGTTAAGTCCGTCCATGCGGGCGTCATTCGGATGACAGGTAGCACAGCTCTGCCAGTTCTGGAAACAAATAGTAGCGTCATGGAAATACATATCACCCTTTCCGACTTTCGTGAAAGCCAGCGGTGCACCCAAAACCTGCTTCTTCAGATTCTTGCCGTTCAAATCCATAGACACCAGTTCCGAAGTATAATAGTTGGCTGTGTAAATCTTATCTCCGGTAGCAACCACCGAACGGGGGCCTTTCCCCTGTGTCGGGATAAAGTCGCGGATACCATATAAGAATCCCGCATCATTCGGAATATTATTCCATGACTTCACGGAAGGAGTCACCATCTCCCCCTGCTTTGCCTTCGCCAAACGTTCGTGCAAAGCAATGCGGTCAATACGAACCAGCTCCTGACTTCCGGCAGCAGCTACGATAATCTGTTTATCATCCGGAGTGACAATCACCGACCACGGGTTGGCGGCTCCCTTCTGGGGAGTGTCCAACAATACGGAAGTCAGCAGTTTTCCAGCTTTCAGGTCGATAATGGACAGCGTGTTCGTAGCCATCCATCCGCGGTCCAGCTGATTGGTAGGCAACTGATAACGGGCAATCAAGTGAGTGACATACGCATACGTCTGATTTTTATCTACCGCTACAGACTTCGCATCGGTAGCGCCGTTCGGCAACATGATGCGTCCCGTCACCTTCTTTGAAGGGACATCTACGATATCGAGCTGCACTGCAATAGGATAAGCCGTAGAGGACATTTCCGGCAGATTATTGGCAATCAGCAGGCAAGAGTCGCCCGCAAACGGAGCCATAGCCACCGGTTCACGACCGACCGCAATCTTTGTCTTTACCTTACGGGTTGCCGGATCAATTTCCCACAACTCATTGTTGAAGCGTTGTGTCACCCAAAGCGATTTGGACACCGGACTGTACAAGATATCCGAAGGCGTAGCACCGCTCTTTGTTTTTGACTGCACCGAAAGTTTCTTTCCATCCAGTTCGTACATCATGCCGGTGTTTCCGTCGCATACCACCCAAAGGTTGCCGGACGGGTCTTGTGTCATGGCGTTGACGGGCGAGGAAAGGGTCACTTTCTGTTCCGCCTTCTGTCCGTCGGACGACATTTTGATTAATTCATTGCCTGCCCTGTTCGTTACAAACAAGGACTTTCCACTGTCCGCCAGAAACAAACGATCCGGCGAAACCGTCTTTGCATCTTCTTTCCAACTAGCGCAAAGAAGTATAGCTACGATACTAACAGGTATCAATATCTTTTTCATTATTTCTGTTGTTTAGTTTGAAGAGATTGAATGTACTGGCGAATATTCTCCTGTTCCTCCATGCGGGCTTGTTTCCGCTTCTTATCGTAGCGGTCGTAAAACTCCCGATCATGATCCGACCAGTTGTTCGCTTCCCGGTAGTCACCGATCTGAGGAACGAGCAAGTCGATCCAGAGAGAAACTTTACGTATCTCCTGCGGTGTCAGCTTCGTACCTCCATGACCCTCTTCCAGACGCTTGATCAGATTACTCTTGTTGGACCCTGCAAAATAAGGAGGCAACAAAGTAGGCTGGGACAAAGCACTGATCCAGTTTACTTCAGGATGATGGGCATCGCCTCTCCATGCTCTGTCGGGACCATCCGGACGGGCATGCGTCAGACTGAGATATGAGTCCGTATATTTTCTTTTACTCTGTTTGTCCACTACCTTCAGTTCTCCTTTCAAGCTCATCGGGTGTTTCACTCCGTCATGACAAGAGATACAATTTCGGTCCCAGATAGGCTGAATCTCTTTCAGATAGCTGAAGTTACGTTCTCCCATTTCATCTTCCGGAGCCAATGCCTTGATTCCTTTGTCCATTGCCATGGATACCCGATGACCTGCCACCGGAACCGTATTCTTGTGTTCATGGCATCCTACACAACTCTGAACTTCGTTCGGCTGCAAGGTAGACCAGCTGCGCATCGTCTGCACTACCCTTCCCTTATCGTCCAACGCCTGGAAGTAAAGCGGTCTGCGGGCAGGTACTTTAAAGAAAGCGGAACCGTCGGGATATACATCCGTCACTCCGATCACTCTCTTCACGTCCCAAGCGGCATTGCCGACTCCTACCGGAGAACTTGCCAATGCGCCACCTCCCTCATCATTACCATTCACCTCGCCCACACCGGCTGCACGGAATTGAATTTCTACGATACGAAGCTGTTTGATCGTTCCGGGAGCCACTCCTTTCAAGCCATTCCCTTCATAGATATTCTGCATATAATATACTCCTTCATTCTTCGTATAGTCTACAGAAGTCGAGCGGTGGAACGGACGTTTACGGGGAGCAAGCAAGATAGGCTGATTGCAGGATATCTTCGAATCAGCAACCAGTAATTCGCGTTCTCCGTTTGCATTCATCCAATAAATGCCAAACTCCATCGGATGTCCGATATGGTATCCCAGCGGAGTATAGGAAATCAGAAATTCCGTCTCGTTCAGCGGGAAAGGATGCTGGAACTGGTCAGTAAACTGTCCGTAGCTATCTATACGCTCTGCCTCGGGCTTGCGCACCGGAGCAACAAACATGACACCTTCATTCTCATCTCTTCCGGCTTCGGGATCAATAATACCCAATTTACCGTGCTGGGGATTATGATGTCCCATGAAGACAGTCATCACTTTACGTGTACCGGGAATCTGACGGGTATGCGCTACCGTTGTCGGGAACCAGCTGTTCATTCCGTAATATTCGGCCTGTCCCGTTCCGTCAGGATTCATCTGGAACAGAGGTTGCGCCCATACTTGACCACGGTCATTATAGTCCCAACGAGTGTAAACTACCCGACCATCGTCAAGCAAAGTCGGCGTAGTAGTATGCACCTGGTCGAAACCTACCTGACGCATATAACGGCCTTCACGGTCGCAGAGGTACATATTGCTGACTTCGGTAAACCAGCAATCCACCGCACTCCCGCTACGGGTAGAGTTGAAAAGTATATTCTCATCCGGCAGGTAGATGCCTTCGATATCGGCATGTCCTTTTCCGAAAGTCAGTTGCTTGACCGCACGTGTCTTTAAATCCATCTCATACAAATGGAAATCATCGTCTTTTGCAGACTTCTTCCAGGAGAAAAGCAGGTGCTGACCGTCAAAATGAAGATTAGGGTCACGATATACACCGTCTTCGTCCGTCAGCAGTGTTTCTTCCTCCGCCCAGATACCGTTCATCTTAATCTTCGACAGCGAACCGCCTGCAAAGTAGTTGCACTCGGCACGGGCATCGGAAACGCCTTCGGTATAAGCAAAGAAAGAAGGACGCAACGTTCTGAACTTCGTAAAAACAATCTCCGGCTGATTGGCAGTGAAAGTTTCCAGACGTTCGGCACGTCTTCTCTCGCACGCTTTCAGATAAGACTGGAAAGCCGCTTCAATACTTTCCGGAGTATCATTGACAGCAGTAGTAATATTCAGTTTCTGCATACGAAGGGAAAGCTGCCGGCTGAAAGAACCTCTGAACCAGTTTACATCTTTTCCGTCCTTTATGTCTTTCGCATCATTTCCATCCTGTAGCCACCAGTCATAATAAACCGGATAATCATGCATCAACATCCGGTGTGTATCTCTCACTTTACGTTCCAGCTCTTCCCTGTGATTCTCTTTCTTCTTTATCGTCTGAACCTCTGCAAACTGCTTCTGCATTTCGGCGATAAAACCTTTTGTGTCGGTTGGCTGGAAAGAAGTGTCCTTCGCCTGCCAGGCAAGGAACGGGACGAGCATGCAACATACCATCCCCCACTTCAACCACTTTATTAATTTCGATCTTATCATTTCAAATTCCTGTTTACCTTAAATTTACCTTTCTGAACCGGATATTACAGACCTTTCTTCAACTCTTTGTAAGCTTCTACAATCTGAATACCGCTTGAAGTACCGATGCGGGTAGCACCCACCTGAATCAATGCCAGTGCCGTATCGAGGTCGCGAATACCGCCCGCAGCTTTCACACCGATCACCGGACCTACCACACGACGCATCAATGCAACATCATGCACGTTGGCGCCTGCCGTACCGAATCCGGTAGACGTTTTTACGAAGTCCACACCTGCTTCCTTTGCAATGCGGCATACGGTTTCTTTCTCTTCGTCAGTCAGGTAGCAAGTTTCAAGAATCACTTTACAGATCACACCGGCAGGTTTGCAGATAGAAACCATATCTTCGATTTCTTTCTTTACAATGTCTGTCTGTCCCTTCTGCAAAGCACGGACATTGATGACCGTATCAATTTCGGTAGCTCCCTTGGCAATGGCATCACGGGTTTCGAATGCCTTGCACTCTACGGTATTCTGCCCCAGAGGGAAACCGATGGCCGCTCCTACACGTACACCCGAACCTTCCAGCAGTTTGACACAGGTTTCCACTTCCGCAGGGTTGATGGCTACCATCGCAAACTGATACTGACGGGCTTCTGCACAGAGTTTTTCGATGTTCTCCGCCGTTCCGAAAGGTTTCAGAAAGGTATGGTCAATCATTCCTGCCAGTTGTTCTACTGATAAATTTGCAATCACTTCGTTTATATTTTTCTTTTCCATTGTTTTGAGTCGTTTAATATGTTAGTTAATTGTTAGTTCTTAAAAAGTCAATACACATTTCAATACTTCACCCCGCTTCACGGCAGCGAAGGCTTCTTCTATTTCTTCGATTTTGAAACGGTGTGTGATGAAGTCGGAAGCGGAAAGTGTGCCTTCTTCAATCCATTGTGCCAGCGTGGTCATAGCCGCTTTCTCTTCCGAACGGGTAGGCCACTGGTGCATATGCAGGTCGAAGTTGTAAGGCGCTTTCGACAAATCGAATGTCGGATTCTTCGTCATGACACCATATACACAGACATCACCGCCCATTTTTACCAACGGCAATACGGAATTGACTACTACATCGAGCCCTACGGCATCAATCACGGCATCGTATGAACGACCGGCAGCAGCTATAAACTCCGGCGTGCTGATTTCAGCAGGTGTATATCCGTTGTCTGCTCCCATCCGGCGGGCTACTTCCAGTTTGGCAGGAAGCATATCGACGATATCAATCTGACCCAAGCCGAACAGCTTGCCCAACTTGACGAAGCTCAGTCCTACAGGACCGGAGCCTACCACTATCACTTTCTTTCCCGGAGTCAGGTTGAAATCCTTGAAAGCGCCCAGCACTTCACGCCAGGTGCAAGAGATCACCGCTTCTTCCGGCTGCACATGAGCAGGAACCGAGTTCTGAATTTCAAAGCTGTCCCAGCATCCCTGTTCGGGGGTAGCCAGTCCTTCTTCTTTCAGTACCTCGAAATCGTTCACCACTACATATTCGCTGAAACCGCCCCAGCCGCTGTTAATACCCTGCGCGCCAAAGTCGGAGATCAGACCGCCGATAGCACGGTCGCCTACTTTAAAGTTGCGTACCTTCTCGCCTACAGCCACTACAATTCCTGCATTCTCGTGTCCCAAAGCCAGAGGATAAGTATCTACTCCGGGAAAATGTCCCGCAATCAGTTTGCTGTCGGTCGCATTGCACAGTGCCACCATTTCTGTTTTCACCAACGCCTGATAAGCATTGATGACAGGAGTTTCGACCTCTCGTATTTCTATTTTGCCGGGAGCCGGCACAATTACAGATTTCATCGTATTCTTATTCATTTTTATAGGTTATAGTTCAGTTTTTGCTATCTCTGTGTACATCTCACACAAGGCGTGATAAGCCTGATCGAAAACAGGCATCCACGCTTCGTACTTCTTCACGTTTTCGGGAATAGGCTGCACCGTCTGCTCGATACGGACAAAACGGTCGATTACAGAGAAATCAGGGAAAACACCCGCACCGATACCCGCAAGGATGGCCGCTCCCATCGAAGTTGCCTCTTCGAGATAGTTAGGCACACGGATTTCCGCCTGATAGATGTCCGCCATCATCTGACGCCAGACAGGATTCTGAGCACAGCCGCCGATCACCGTCATGCGGTCGATAGGAACATGCTTGCGGAATATATTGATGATAAATCCGAGATTCAAGGTTACTCCTTCCATTACGGCACGCAACATATCACCATGTTTGTGTCCCAGCGTCAGACCGATGAAAGCCCCTTTGGCATCAACGTTCCAACGGGGAGTACGTTCACCCAGCATATAGGGAAGGAACAGGAGTTTATTCGCACCTATCGGAGAAGCAATGATCTGCTCGTCGATCAGTTCGAACACGCTGCGTCCCGATTGAGCTGCCAGTGCCTGTTCATTCTGGCAAAGCTGGTTGATCATCCAGTTGTAGGATGATCCTGCCGCCTGCATCGTTCCCGACGGATGCAGCATACCGGGCACTACATGCGCCCAGTTCATGGTACGGCGTTGTTCGTCTACAATCGGCTTTTCGACCGTCAGTGCTACCCAGGAAGAAGAGCCCAGATAATTGTACGCAGTGCCCGGAGCCACACAGCCGACACCTACTCCGGCACAGCTACCGTCGCCGCCGCCACAGATGACGGGTGTTCCGGCAAGCAGTCCTGTCTCACGGGCAGCTTCGTTGGTGATTTCTCCGATCACGTCAATCGACGAACGGACTTCGGGGAATAAAGAAAGATCGAGCTCTGCGGCTTCTATGATCTCTTCACTCCATTGCCAACGGTTCAAATCGTAGGCATTGGTTCCCGATGCATCCGAAGGGTCTGTGGCGATAGTACCGCACAAACGGTAGTTGATGTAATCTTTCGCATTCAGCATTTTGGCAGTCTGCGCAAAGATTTCCGGTTCGTGCTTCTTTACCCACATCAGTTTCTCCACAGAGTAAGAGGCGCTGATCCGATGTCCCGTGATTTCGTAGAAATGGAGCGGGTCTATCTTTTCGGTCAACTTTGCTTCTTCTTCCTGCGAACGCTGGTCGCAATAGAGCATGTGCGGACGAAGCGGATTACCGTCTTTATCTATGCAAAGACATCCCATCATTTGTCCGCTAAGAGCTACTCCGGCAATATCATTGGGTGATACCAGTTCGAGAAGTGCCTGTGTTGTGTCAACGATGGCTTTCCACCAATGGTGCGGATTCTGTTCCGCCCGGTTGCCGGAAGCATAGTCGGTAGGATAAGCAGCGGTACGCGAAGCTATCAACAGCCCCGATTCATCGAACAAAGTGGCTTTGTTCCCGCTGGTACCCAAGTCATGTGCTAATATATACATTTTATATTTTCCTTTTCAGTTAATTGAATTAGAGTGCCGCATTCGTGTATCCGGTAAGGCCGACGAAGATTCCTCCGACGATGCCGCCCAGTATAATAACTACCCAACGGGGAAACGCTTCTTTCAGCAATCCGCCGCGTGTGCCTTTCGGTGCGCAGAGCACGTCTGCAAAGATGAATCCCATCGCAATCGCCCATCCCATGTCTACCCAGGGGGCACTGCCGCGATTCCCCTGATGGATCAGGCTGAATTGCATCGGCAAGCCGTCGGCATCATTCAGCAATCCGGTAGAGAAGCCGAATCCGGGCAGTTTATGATTGACCAGCCAGAATGTTCCGATGATAAGGGCGGCTGCCATGAATCCGCCTATCGGACCGAAGTCCTTCACCAGCTTGGGCCAGCTCATCAATACGGTAAATGTCACGGCAAAAGCTCCGAAAATAGTGGTAATGATTCCGGCATGATACATACCGAACATCTCATTATAGGTTTGTAACCATTCGCTCATTGTGTTCTCCTCCTTATTTTATCTTTCGGGCACAGTCGCACGAACGGATTTTCCAAACTACAATTCCCGCCAGTGCACCGCCTATCAGACAACAGACCAGTGTAGGCACTGCATAAAAGAAATTGGTAATGTCTCCCTGAAAGCGGACGATTCCCCAGGCTATACCGGCAGAACCGATACACCAGCCCTGATCGAGCCATATTTTTCCCGGAGGATTCAAGATCGCTCCGTTATAATGATTCATATACCACATGATGCCGATAATCAGCGTTGCCGCCAGCCAGCCGCCCATCAGACCGTAAGTCTTCCAGAGTTCCGGCCAGATGCCGAAAGCGAAACCACCACAGATGGCGGAGCCGGCAAAGGTCGATAGATAGTATTTCATATTATAGATAATGTGTTCTTGGGTTGATAATGTGTTTTCAGATTGGTAATCAAGGCTTATTCCAGTGACAGTTTAGCTAGTGTGAAAGGCTTGTCGTGCTTGGTATTTACCTTGTCCGGTCCGGTCACCAGGTCGAAACAGGATACGATCACCTGACCGTTCCATACGATGGGTTCGCCCGGTTGGTCCAGTCCGCCATCGCTTCCATCACAATCGGGGCTTTGGGCGATACGCTGAATCTTTCCGTCCTTATCTACACGGGCAACGGCATTTGCAGAGAAATCTGCTACCCAAATATTTCCTTTATCATCGATGCACATACCGTCTGTGGTACGAAGCTGAGTCGTATCCTGTGCCCAGACATCGTTGCTGACAACTTTTCCTTCCGCGTCCATCTTGATACGATGGATTGCGCCATCACCGAAGTTACCTACAAAAAGGTCGCCCGCTTCGTTAAACACGATTCCATCCAGTCCGTATTGTACTTCCGGGTTCTTGGTGATTACCGTAGTCAACAGATTCTGATCTGCCGAAGTATTGGTTACTGCAATGTCACGGTCGTTCATATCAAAGCAATATACACCGCTGACAAGCAGACCGGAAGGGTCTTTGATCTGTGACAAAGAGCTTTGAGTCACATATAATTTTCCGTTACGGATACGGATACCATTGGGATGCTCCATGCCGGATGCTACTGTAATAGTTTCCTTCAACTGGTCATTTTCAAACTTCAGACGAAGTACACGTCCTTTGTTCTTTGCTTTCTCTGCACCGCTCCAGCCCTGATTGTCACTGATAAACAGGTCGCCCTCTTCATTGAAGGCAAGTCCCATCGGAGAAGCCCATCCGGTTTCTTCCAATACAGGCACATCCAGCCATTTTGAAACGGCTCCATCCTTAGTAATACGCATCAGGCAAGCAGGCTGTGTGATATCTGCAAAATTGGGACATGCCAGAATCAAATCTCCATTGGGAGCAATGGCCATGCCATCCGGTGTCGGACAATAGTCCGGCAATGATACAAACAGTTCACTCTTTTGCGGAAGAGTATTCTCTCCACTCTTTTGTTTGGGAGAAGTACATTGAATACAAGTTGCTCCAATCAAAGAAGCAGAAATCAGAGATAGTAAATAATACTTTTTCATGGTTAGCTGATACAAATGTTTATGTTTATAATTTGAGTCCGTTAGTTCGGTACGCAAACTTACTGGAAAATCTCAGCAAAGAAGGAAAACGACAAATCAATAAAGGACAAAATTTGTTCATTATGACGCAAAAACGCCCCTTTTTTCATTAAAAAAGGATATAATCCTTCAACAGAATGATTCATTTCATCTCTTGATTATCCACCGACAGAGAACTCAATAATAATAGAAATCACATTATTTTATGAACGAATCAGATGAACGGAACCACTAAAAAGAAGAGTTTATTTAGAAGGTGCCTCCGGTGTGGATGGAAAGATTTACCGGCTAGAATCTGCCGAAAAAAGAGAATATGAAGTCATGCGATTAATGAAACAATCCGGCTGAAAATACAAAGCGGCGCTTTGTGTGAGCTAAAGCTTAGCTTTAGGAGTCGTAAAGCTAAGCTTTAGCCTCCCCAAAGCGCTATGTTATTAACCGATGCAAAAATGCACTTTTTCGGGGGCCTCCCTAACACACGCACACACGTAAGCGCACGCGCATACACATACACACACGAACATAACTAAATACGCGTAAACTATATTATATACGCGCGCCTGTGTGTGGAAAAATTGTGGAGTGCATTTTCTGCATTTTTGCATTTTTCACCTCCGACAAGCTGTTCATAAAGAAAAGATTTATACGCATACTCTTCCATAATTCATCCCCTTTGCCCACGTATTCCGCTATTTTAAGGCTAAAAAGCACATTTTCTCCCGAAAAGTTTTTGTAATATCAGAGTTAATCGTATTTTTGTGTACAATTTTGGTGTAGTGATGACAGAAGAAGAAAAAAAGTTATTGAGTACCTTTGAAACGCAGCTACGGCATTTAATGTATTTGCACGATGAATTAAAGCGTGAAAATGCCGGGTTGAGAAAACTTCTTGAAAACGAAAAGTTGAAGAACGAGAAGGTGCAAGCTCAGTATGATGAATTGGAAGTCAACTATACAAACCTAAAAACAGCTACGGCAATCAGCCTTAACGGCAGCGACGTAAAAGAGACGAAGCTGCGATTGTCAAAATTAGTGCGTGAAGTCGATAAATGCATCGCTTTATTGAACGAGTAAAGAAGAAAGATGTATGAACGATAAGATAAAGATAAACCTGCAAATAGCAGATTCAAACTACCCGTTAACCATTAACCGAGAGGAAGAAGAAATGGTACGGGAAGCAGCCAAGCAGGTAAACATCAGGCTTAATGCGTACCGGGAATACTATAAAAACCTTGAACCGGAAAAGATTATTGCCATGGTAGCCTATCAGTTCTCGTTGGAGAAACTGCAATTAATGCAACGTAACGATACCACTCCGTATACGGAAAAGGTAAAAGAACTAACGGAATTGCTGGAGGATTATTTTAAGAAAGAATAATGCCACCGAGCCATTCACTGATAAAGAAAACACCACGCACTGCACAATATCCGAGCAAATGTATGCTCTGATATTTGGCGGTGCGTTTTTATTTATATAACTAAATTAATGTAAGAATGATAGCAATAATAGCAACAGCAATTGCTTGCTTCGTCGTAGGAGGAATCCTTTCATACGTACTGTTCCGGTACGTGTTGAAGTCCAAGTACGACAGTGTCCTGAAAGATGCGGAGACAGAAGCTGAAGTAATTAAGAAAAACAAATTGCTGGAAGTAAAGGAAAAATTCCTGAACAAGAAAGCTGATTTGGAGAAGGAAGTGGCACTGCGTAATCAAAAGATTCAGCAGGCGGAAAATAAACTGAAACAACGTGAAATGGTGCTCAGCCAGCGTCAGGAAGAAATCCAACGCAAAAAGCTGGAAGCCGAAGCCGTAAAGGAAAACCTGGAGGCGCAACTTGTTATCGTTGACAAAAAGAAGGAAGAACTGGACAAACTGCAACATCAGGAAATAGAAAAACTGGAAGCAATCTCCGGTCTGTCTGCCGACGAAGCAAAAGAACGTCTGGTCGAATCACTGAAAGAAGAAGCTAAAACGCAGGCACAGTCGTTTATCAACGACATCATGGATGATGCCAAACTGACTGCCAGCAAAGAAGCTAAACGGATCGTTATCCAGTCTATCCAACGGGTAGCTACCGAAACTGCCATCGAAAACTCCGTAACGGTATTCCATATCGAATCGGACGAAATCAAAGGACGTATCATCGGACGTGAAGGACGCAATATCCGTGCACTGGAAGCCGCTACCGGCGTTGAAATCGTTGTAGACGACACTCCGGAAGCAATCGTTCTTTCCGCTTTTGACCCGGTTCGCCGTGAAATTGCCCGTCTGGCTCTTCACCAACTGGTGACAGACGGACGTATCCATCCGGCACGTATCGAGGAAGTGGTGTCCAAAGTACGCAAACAGGTAGAGGAAGAAATTATCGAAACCGGTAAACGGACAACAATCGACCTTGGTATCCACGGTCTGCATCCGGAACTGATCCGTATCATCGGTAAGATGAAATATCGCTCTTCTTATGGTCAGAACTTGTTGCAACACGCCCGTGAAACAGCCAATCTCTGTGCTGTGATGGCATCGGAACTGGGACTGAACCCGAAGAAGGCAAAACGTGCAGGTTTGCTGCATGATATCGGTAAAGTGCCCGATGAAGAACCGGAATTGCCGCACGCATTGCTGGGTATGAAACTTGCCGAGAAATACAAAGAAAAACCGGATATCTGCAACGCTATCGGTGCTCACCACGACGAAACGGAAATGACCAGTCTGCTGGCTCCTATCGTACAGGTTTGTGATGCTATCTCCGGTGCACGTCCGGGCGCACGCCGTGAAATCGTAGAGGCTTACATCAAACGCCTGAACGATCTTGAACAATTGGCTATGGCTTATCCGGGTGTGACCAAGACATACGCTATTCAGGCAGGACGCGAACTCCGCGTGATCGTAGGTGCCGATAAGATCGATGACAAGCAAACTGAAAGCTTGTCCGGTGAAATCGCCAAGAAGATTCAGGACGAGATGACTTATCCGGGACAGGTGAAGATTACCGTTATCCGTGAAACACGTGCGGTCAGCTTCGCTAAATAAGTAAATATTCAAAAGAAGATTCAATACAAGGGCGAAGCAATTCGCCCTTTTTCAATTTATCATCATTCACTTCTCATGTTTGCAGCATCACGCAGCAGCATACAGTCTAAAAGTATCAGCTTATGAAAAAGTACCAATTTGAAGTCTGTGCCAATTCCGTAGAAAGCTGTCTGGCAGCACAGGCAGGCGGAGCCGACCGGGTAGAGTTATGTGCAGGTATTCCGGAAGGCGGGACGACTCCTTCTTACGGAGAGATATCGACAGCACGCGACATGCTGACAACGACTCGTCTGCATGTCATTATCCGTCCGCGGGGTGGGGATTTTCTTTATTCTCCCATCGAAGTGAGAACGATGCTGAAAGATATAGAAATGGCACGGCAGTTGGGAGCTGACGGAGTGGTATTCGGTTGTCTGACGGCAAACGGGGAAATCGACCTTCCTGTAATGCAAGAGTTAATGAAAGCCTCACAAGGGTTATCAGTGACTTTTCACCGTGCTTTTGATATATGCCGTGATCCTGAAAAGGCTTTGGAGCAGATTATCGAACTGGGGTGTAACCGTATCCTTACTTCCGGTCAGCAAGCTACTGCCGAACTCGGAATCCCCTTGCTAAAAGCATTGCAGACACAGGCTTCCGGAAGAATTATCCTGCTTGCCGGATGTGGCGTGAACGAAAAAAATATCGCCCGCATTGCTTCGGAAACCGGAATACAGGAGTTTCATTTCTCCGCACGGGAAAGCATCAAGAGCGATATGAAGTATAAAAACGAATCAGTATCGATGGGCGGCACTGTACATATCGACGAATACGAACGAAATGTAACCACCGCCCAAAGAGTGATAAATACCATTCAGGCTATAAAAAGCTGAAAACTGCGATAAACAGCGATTTATAGTCCTGCAATAGCATACCTGTTTATAAATAAGGGATAATCGTAATATAAATACCGGTAATAATAGCCGAGGTGATTACTCCTGAGATATTGGCTCCCAAGGCATCTCCCAATACGAATGAATCGGGATTGTCTTTGCTTACTATCTTTTGGGCGACCTTTGCGGTGGTAGGTACGCAACTAACGGCTGCGATACCGACCACCGGATTGTAATTTCCCCGTTTGACAATGTACATGATGTATCCTCCGATAATCCCTCCGATACCGGAAAGTAAAAGTGCGACGATACCTAATACCAGCAATTTCAGAATCTTCGGATCGAGCAACAGATGTGCATCGCAAAGTACGCCCAGCAACACTCCCAACATAAAGGTCGAGCCATAGAGCAACGGACCACTGACAAAATCATAAATATGCTTCATACCGGATTCACGAACAGCAACACCCAGAAACAGGGAGAAGAACAATGGAGAGGCAACCGGAAACAAGAAACAAAGTACTGCGCAAAGAACAGCAGAGAAAGCCAGTTTCACTTTGGCATCGTAGTTCTTCGGCGCCTTCTTAGTCACCATCTTAATGGCACGGAAACGTTTGGGCACTAATAGCTTGACCAGATATGGATACCCTCCGTACGTCAGTCCCAAATACAGGTAAGCGACTACCGTGATAGGAACAAACAAATGTTTTGCCAGAGCCAGCGAAGTAAAGAGCACCATCGGACCGTCCGCACCACCTACCATAGCAACAGATGCGCTTTCCTTTAAAGTCAGTCCGAGTGCGGAAGCGATGGGCACGGTAAGGAACGTACCGAGTTCGGCACATAAAGCAAGGAATATACTCGCAAACGGTTTCTGGAGCAGGAAGCCCACATCCAGCAAAGTTCCGATGCCCATAAAGACAAAGCAGGCTATAAGCCCGTTACTGAAAGTCAGCGTGTAGACAGGTTGCAGAAAGTCTATCTGCATCGTATTCATCAGGTCATCCGTATCCGAAAGCATCGGATCGAGGAAGAGGTTACCTAATGTACCGTCCGGCATCATCAATGTTCCGCAGTTGATGGCTACCATGCCCAATCCCATCGGAATCATAACCATAGGTTCGAGCACTCCCTTCCAACCCAGATAGATAAGTAACAAACCGAGAAGTACCAGAAAGACTCTGGCAGAAGCCAGTAACCAGCCGCTTTCCATCATTGTGCCGATACCCTGAAAGAGGGTGGCAAAATCAATATTTTCCATAAATAAATGTCATTTTATTGTTTGTTGATAGTAGATTTCTTTGTATTTTTCTTGTTGACATGCGCCAGTTCTTCTTCTTTGAGAAAGAACTCACGTGTATCCCGCGGATAATAATAATCCATCAGGTTCTCTTCCGACGCACCCGGACTTACTCCATGATAATAACCGGAATAGCCGGAAACATTCCGGTTGATTCCACGACTGAAATCTTCACGATAATCTCCTAAAGTCCCTTCGTCCGGAAGAGGCATCTGCCTGACAAGCCTTTCTACTTTCTGCCGGTGTTGTCGCCAGCGATGTAACCGCAGCAGCTCCAAACGGTGAGAACTATAAAAATCAAAAGAATCTGCCGCATAAGCAATCAGTTTGATGACTGCCGCAACAAAAAAACCGATGAGAAAGGTGAGCCCCATCATAGCGAAAGTAGATATTAATAAATCAATCATAGCAATAAAAAATATAGGTTTGATAATATAGTATTCAAAAAAAGAAGAGGCGCCCAATGGCAAATCATTATTAAATTTTAGACACACATGAAAGTTAAAATCCCATTGGGCACTCCTCATCACCCATATAGAAACAATTGGCAGATGTTATTTGCTTGAATCACTTCGGTATACATCTTTGCTTCTATACGACGTAACTCCCGTTTCACAACGAAAACACAATATCCTGATCCCTATACTTGATTGGGTATCCGGGAAATATATCACACGTTTATAGGAACAATAAATAAAAGGAGGGACAGAGAGAAAACCTCACCCTGCCAATGAAAAATAATGCAGCCTAAATAAGAATATGGGCTAATGTATAGACGTAGTATTTACACGAATATTTAGTGTAATTGACATCAAAGCAGGTATGGCTCAGACGTTCCTCCGGAAGCAACGTATTCAGTGAGCTCAATATCTGTATTATTGCAGTATTTGTATTAAATCTCAGATTCTTGAAAGGAACAATGCTTCTCGGAAAAGAGAGGTTATCAAAAATGCAGTCACTGACCTTACTGCCGTAAGTTCCGTCAGTCAGCAATGAATGAGTATCTTTACATGATTTATCGAAACCGGCAGAAGAGACACTGCAATTTGCTCCCGCATTGTATTGCATATCAATTGCCGGGACCTCAGTTTCTTTCTGAAATCCCTGCAATTCTTTATTGGAAATATGAGTAAATCCCAAAGCCAGAAATGCGCATGCTAATATGCAAAAAATGTACTTTGCCATAATTTGCTGCAAACGTAATCATTCTTTTCCAATAACAATGTATTAATGGTAAGAATTAACGATTATTGCACTCTGGCTCCTCTTTATAATCCATGTACTACTTTCATCAATTGCTCTCCCAGACCGATCGTATATCCTTGAGAAACAAAGACCACACGGTTGAAGGTATCGGCAATGATAAAGACAGGCAGGGTTGATTGATTCAACTTCATCGCATCAACAATCTGTTTTTGAATGCTGTTATCCACATCAATGCCATAAACAATGGTAGAGGGAAGATCTTTAAATTCATGCGTGTTGAACTTTTTATATTGCTCTTCCGAAGGGAAAAGAAAGACCATTTTACGTCCCCACTGTTCAAACTCGCTGCGCAAAGCTGCAATATCTCTTAAAGCATGATTGGTAGGCTCCTGCCCCACTCCGAGAACAGCAACCACAAAATAGCCGCGTCCGCAGGTTTGCAGGATACTTTGCAGGTCAGTACCTCCTACCGGACGATAAGTAGCTTCGGAATTGAAATTACCGATCACTTGCACCTGATCTTTACTTTCACGCATCACAAGGTCAACAGTAGTCGTCTTATCCGGTTCGATAGTGAAGAATGTGGTATTGGAGAGTACCGCACCACTAGCCAGGCGGGTTCCGGTCACCATCATATAATAACCTTCGTCCAGCTTTACTCCGTTTTTCAGGAGATTCGACCACGTAGCACCACCACCCATATCTACATCGCCTTCGTCATAATTGAGCAGTTGGAACGTGCCGTTCTTAAACTTGGAGATAGTGAAATGAGAATAGTATTTAGGATCGGATAAAGAACGTATCGGAGTATAGCTGGCTTTCAACATGCCGGTACAAGATTGTGTGGACTGCGAAGTCTCAAAGTTGACATCCTGCGGAGAAAGCCCATCGCTTACATATTGAACCTTCCCGGTCACTTCATCAATCCAGGCTGGTATCCCTATGCTCCGGGCAGCTGCTACGAAGAAGATATCACGGGACTTCTCATCAGCTACACGCGACTTCCATACTCCCATCGGAGAAACAGGAATCTGCTGAGAATTCAGTTCGTTATCGATCTTAATCTCTTTTCTGCACCATTCTATTAATGCTTTGGCATCATGAGCAGCATCAACAGGTGCCGATTTCAAGACTGCTTCAGAAATTGCATCATAAAGTATCTTTTTATAAGGAGTCAGCATCTCATTCGCTATGCGAGGATTGAGCAACGCCCTTTTCACCAGATCAGTGTCCGTCTTTTCTCCATCCGATGTGTTTTTCAGATGATCGTTCAGTACATCGAGTGTCACGTCACGAAGATCTTTTGCCGAGATATTCTCTAATAACCACATACCCCGCATTTCCTCCCATGAAATATGTTTTTTCTCCTTTCTGATAGCTGAAAGAAAATCCTTCAATGTCTGGTGGTTTCCGCGCGAAGCAACCAGAAAAGCTGCCAACTTATCTTTCATAGTTTCAGGTTGCAATATATTTCCGTACAGTCCGTTCACCCATTCTTTTGCCTGTTCATCTGTCATCATCGTTGCCACATATGCATTGCGGATCGAATCTTCCTGTGTCATCCGGTGGTCATTTTCCGCCCGTTGTTCAGGAGTTACTTCGGGAAGGTTAGCCCCTTCTACCGGAGGAACAATATCCATCGGAAGTGTATAGCTTTCACCTACTTTCTTATCTAAAGATAACTTCAAAGCATCTTCTTTTCCAAATGACAGTTTAGCATATCCGAATTTTCCATCCCTAGATGCCCATACCAACATATCTCCCTTGCCGGCAGTGAGGAAGGCTTTACCTTCGGCATCGGTATATTTCGTGGCTACCGTATAGAACTCAGCATAATTGTATATCTTAAATTCCACTTTTGCACCTGATACCGGATGTCCTTCCGTATCCGTCACCGTCACTGTAGCTTTGGCAGTAGGCGCATAATTGTCTATCACATTGATCTCCGTGTAATTCGGCGTTTCAAGCATAATCTCTTCCGGACCGGTATAGCGACCGAACACCTTTGTATGCATCAGCATCCCGCGACTGGCAGGAGCATTGAACCATCCGAGATTCAAAACCGGTTCAGGCTCGCAAGCTCCGAAGAAATACCACTGGCCATCCGCCCACGCTTCTACCCAGGCATGATTATCATCCGTATGTGCCCAACGGGGAGTATATACCTGCCTTGCCGGAATCCCCACCGAACGCAACGCAGCCACAGTAAATGTGGATTCTTCTCCGCAACGCCCATACGCTGTCTTCACCGATGCCAGCGGCGAACTGGTACGTGCATCACTCGGACGATAGACCACCTTTTCATGGCACCAATGATTTACTTCCAGAATAGCGTCCTTCATGGACAGATGCTTCACCCTATCCTTTAATTCTCCATAAAACACCCGACGCGAGTCATCCAAATTCTCATTATTCACCCGGATAGGCAACACAAAATGCCGGAACAATTCATCCGGAATCAGATCTCCCCAAGGCATCTCAGTACGCGTCTGCCCGGACAAACGAACATTCTCCAAATAATAATCTCCTGAATAATCCGTCACATCCCCTATCGGCATATAAGCATAGAGAAACATCAGAGCTTCCTGCTCATATACAGACAAGTCAGGATTCGAAAAAACAGTAAACAGGTCTCCATGAGGAAGTGCCTGCTTTTTCTGTTCAAAGTCTTCGGTCACTTGATTCCGATAATTCTCTTCTTTCAGAAAATGAGCATTGTTGCAGGCATACAGCACAACAGACAGGATAAGAACGGATAAAAGATGAATGAATGTCTTCATAAAAGTGTTTGGTTTATTTTAGATAATAAGATTGCTGACTCACAAAAGTACAAGAATATTTTCTGAATGCCTAGATAAGTATATAAAAATGTGACAGATAAGAATAATATTGTCATCGGGGAAAGAGGACGGGAAAATTGTAACAGGTTTGTAACATCTCCGTGTCCGAACCTCTCATAAAAAGAAAATTCATAAGAAAAAGAAGATTTTTATGTTTTACAGCATATAATTCAAAAACATTTTGTATCTTTGCAGTGTTAATAAAGAAAACAAGATGTAAAACCGCTCTTCAAAACGTGGAGGGCAAAAAAAGAGGAAACAAATTATGAAAAAGAATGCAAATGAAAAAATCATGATGTTACAGTACCGTATCAAACGTTATCAAGCAATGGGAAACGGTGCAATGTGCCAAACCTTGAATGGTAAACTTCAAAAACTGCTGACGAAGCAGCCTGCCATGTAATTAAACACACTAATATATATCATGAAAAGAGCGGAGCAACCACACTGGTTCTCCGCTCTTTCTTTTTATTTCTTCTTCAAAGTCACATCACTGATTTCTACTACACCACCCTTATTCTGTCCAAGAATAGCCACGTAACAGTCTTTCAGGATAGCAGCGTCATCATCCGTATCGGACACTTCCAGAGCAGGATTTGATTTTTTGCTGCTGATTGCATTTACTACCTGTCCCATATCATAGTAAACAACGACCTTTGTCCATTTGTCGGCATCTTTAATCTTGAAGTTGTACTGTGCCCCAGAAGCGTTAGGCTGGGCGTCAGCATCATAATCCCTGCGCATGAAAAAAGTGGTGTTCAGTTTACCGTTATCATTTTTTTCCTCATTCGTCTGCTTGATATATACACTGACCGGAGTTCCTGCCTCCTTTGCTTTTGCATAGAAAGTCAGCACGTAGATACCTTTCTCCAAGCCATCTGTAATACGTTGACCAAGAAATGCTTTATACCAGGATGTATTCTTCTCAGCACCCGAATTATCTATTTTCATCGCGTTCGGATACTTGGCATCTCCAGTCTGCTCCCAAGCGATTGTTGTTACTCCGTCCGCCTCATTATTCATAATGAACCACTCACCAGCCGTAGCCTTGCTAGGATTGGTTACCTTGTTCGTTACTTCCGTAGCAAACTTTTCATTTTTGATCAGATTCTGCGCACTGATGCTTACTCCTGCGATAGCCAAAAGACTAACTAATAATACTTTTTTCATCTTACTGCGATTTAATTGTTTATACGTTATTTCTTATTTTCACTCTGCTTGCTGAATCCTATTTAATTTGTTGAATAACAAACTTATAATTTCCAGTTTCTTTCTTTTCGTTTGTTTTTAGTGTGATGCGATAAATCTCCTTACCCCATACATTAGAGAGGCGCGGATCGTCCAATTGGATTGTTTCCAGTTCGGCTTTGAACAGGGTCGGATAGTCCAGTTCCACTTTCTGCCCCTTTACTTCAATCTGAATTTTGCCCTGTGAAGGGAAAGTGACATTGCCCCAAGTCATGAAATTCACCTGATTGGGAGCTACGGCCTCTTCCAGCGTGTAGCTGTCGGTGATCGTCAGTTTCCGGTCATCCAGTGTATACGACCGGATCCAGTTTTTCACTTTTGCTTCCGACGGATAGGCGGCAGCAATATCAGTGGAAAAGACACGTTTCTTTTCATTGCAAGTGGTATTTGTCGCTTTATATTCCTGTCCGTATTTCTGCGGTATACCATTAATCATCGGCAGATTATGATAATTACTCTGCATTGTCCAGATGGTGTAACGGTCTTTACCGAAAGTCTGCTTAGTATATGTACCTACCCCTGCATCAAGGATTACGGGAATGGTATTCACATATAAGGAAAACGTTCCCACATCATTATGATTATGACTTTCGTTATTGAATCCGCCTTTGGCAGCCACGAACATTCCATTCTTATTCTTCATGTAACAGAACTCCGTCTCGGGATACCAAGTCACGTCCGGCATATCATGCTTTGGAGTCTCTTTGGCAAGATCATTGCAGCAAAGCAGAGACTGGAGCGAGCGGAATGCATCGTTTCCCATGGTCGCGTACGGTTTTCTACCATTCAGCAGATAAGCGGCAAAATGCATCATTTCATTGCTGTTTACCGCTTTACCAAAACGATAGATCAGTAGAGGATCGCCACCACCTTGCGCGGAAGCATCGGCAAAGTTCACCACCCAACCATTACCGACATAAGAACGGGACATATACTCTCCCATACGCCGGATCATCGGTTCATTCAACAGGGATATTTTACCACCTGTACCATCAGAAAGTATTTGCAAATAATCATAAAGTTTACCTGCCGCGTGTCCCCAATAAGAAGTCCCTTCTTCGCAAGCGCCGTCAGACTTCACAAAGTTGATAAACTTATCTACCGATTTCATCGAACGGTATACAGCTTTTGCCAAACGGTCTTTATTGTTCTCCATCAAAAGGAAACACTGCAAAGCATTGGAGTTGCACCAAGGATTCCAGTTATTGATAATCTCACCCGGTTGCCAGTTGAACGCCATCCACCACATATCGTCATCGTTCATATAAGGGTCGAGGATACGTTCCTTAATAGCTTTGCGCATTTGCAGAGAAACCACCGGATTGATTTTGTCGAAAGGCTTACGGAAGAAATAGTGCACCCAAGCCATCAATGCACCATATCCGCCGGAACCAAGATCAATGATCTGTTCGCGGAAATCAGGAAGAGAACGTTTGCTGCTTTGCCGGGGCAGGTGAGCAGACAGTACCCATGAATTCATTTCGCAACTCATGTAAGCCCCGTTGAGTAGCTGATCGATGAAGCGTCCTTTGCCTTCCGCCAGTTCTGCCAGCATCAGCGTATTCAATGCCTGACGATTGGCGTCATAGGGAACTTCCATGATTTTACGATTACCGGTCCGCTCATATTCAAGATAGGCGGTGGCAGGAATCAGTTGCCATTTGTAGTCGAGGAGCTTCTCGCCTGCCGCGATAAGACGCTGCTTGTTGGACCCCATCAATGAGTCCCAAGCGGCACGGTCAGTATAGGCCGGATAAGGTACCCATGCCTGTTTCATTACCAGCACATTCTTCAACGTAGTTTCATCTGCCGCTTTTTGCAGCATATCGCGTTCTGTATAGGCATTGGCTTTGAAAGAGAAACTTCCAAAGGTAGCTAACAGAAAAACACAAATTAAATGCTTCATTCGATTCATGGTATTTTGTTCGTTTAAGTATGGCAAAGATAACGCATCTCTCAAAAAGTAAGGTGAGCAAATCATACGAACCTCATGACAAAAAAGTACAGACTTCAAAAAAAGTACATCCAGAAGCTCTCAGCCCTCTCGTGAAACAGACGCTCTGTTCAAAGCAAACAGACCTTCTATTTAGGGCAAACAGAGCCTTCATTCAGAGTAAACAGAGGTTCCGTTTGAAAAACATCCTGTTGATTATAAACAGAAACTTCATTTGAGCTTCTATAAAATTTCCACCGATGGTAAAACCTGAACTTTATTCCCAATCGCTAAACTCAAAACTGAGCTGCTCCCAAACTCCATGTTGTTCATCCGCCTCCTCTTTCGGATTGGAAACAGAAAGCCCGATCAAGCGGATAGGATGCTGTTCGTACTCCACACTTTTCAATAACTCTTTAGCGAGTGGAAGTATGCGATCTAATGTATACAGCTCCTGCGACTGCGTAATACTTCGGGTTATCTGACTAAAATCATGAAACTTAATCTTCAGAGTCAATGTATTTCCTTTAAACTCTTTACGTTGAAGACGTTCTATTAATTCTACCGCTACATGATACAATTCGATGATAACGGAAGAGTGAACCGATATATCTCTTTCCAGCGTTCGTTCACAACCGATAGACTTCCGAATACGAACTGCCTCAACCGGACGCTCGTCAATCCCCCGCGAACATTCATAATAGAGCGCCCCCACCTTTCCAAAGTGGGCCGTCAGCATTTCGAGCGAGCATTTACGTAATTGAAGACCATTGTGAATACCAAGCAAATGCATCTTCTTTGCTGTCACAGGTCCTACTCCCCAAAAAGATTCGATCGGAAGTCCGGCGATGAAGTCCAGCGCCTGGTCAGGATGTATGGTACATAGTCCGTCCGGTTTCCGATAGTCCGATGCAATCTTTGCAAGAAATTTATTATAGGAGACTCCGGCAGATGCGACCAAGTTCAACTGTTCCCGGATACGAAGTTTTATCTCCTTTGCAATATCAACTGCCAGAGAGATTCCTTTCTTATTCTCCGTAACATCCAAAAAGGCCTCATCCAAAGACAGAGGCTCAATTATATCGGTATACTCATGAAAGATTTCGTGTATCTGACGGGAGACGGACTTATAAACATCCATTCTTCCGGATACAAAAATAAGCTGGGGACATAAACGTTTCGCCTTCTGAGAAGACATGGCGGAACGGACCCCGTAACGACGGGCTTCATAACTGGCTGCTGCCACAACTCCCCGCTCCTCGGCATGTCCCACTGCCAAGGGTTTGCCACGAAGTTCCGGATGATCACGCTGTTCTACAGAAGCGTAGAAGGCGTCCATATCGATATGTATTATCTTACGCTGAAACACTTGTATTCAAATTCCATAGCAAACTTACTATAATTTTCCGAATAAACAGCCTCTAAAATAATACGCGCCTATTTTTTTAGAAGCACAGGACATAAAAAAGATTCGATATCATAGCGATTCCATTTCTAATAATACTATATTTGTATATTGTTATCTATAATCTATCAACAGGAAAATATTTGAAATACAAACCATAAAGTAAATTTAGTATTATGAAAAAACTACTATTCTATTTATTCATTCTATGCAGCACTTCCATAGTTGCTCAAAATGGAATTACTTTTGAAGTTGAACAACTCTCCAAGCCCGAAAAATTATATCCCGTGACTTCCCCTGATGAAATCTACAGATATCTGATGCTATTTGACAATGAATCAACCATTCGAATTACAGAAAAAGACATCTGGAAACCTCCATTTAATGTAATAGCCAAGAGTGAATCTCCTGACAGTTTATTATACTTCGGGTATAATTCTTTTTTCTGCGGTATGTATCAGGCTTATGCAGATCATAGGCCGTTCGTTTTATCTCCGGATATGATTTGGCTACTGATTAATCAAGGTTTTGCCCAACATGTGAATGCCAACCATGAGTCTTTGAGAAAATATTTTGTAAATTTCTCCGGAAAGGAATCTTTAATTGTACAATCCCATAAGAAACTGAAAGACCCGAGTCTTTTATGGGAAGAAATTTTCCCGCAGTTTACGGAACAGATAAGAAAAGAGGTAGGAGGCCATTTGGTTGAAACACTCACTTGTAATTTCTCTACAACGACCTCTTTGGAAAAGACTGTTTCTGAAATAACAATAATGGAAACGGTAAAATCATACTTCGAGTTTATCACCATAATGATTGTTTGCGGTATTCCGGAAATCACGCTTGAAGGGACACCACAAGACTGGGAAAAAGTTTTAAATAAAGCCAGAGGACTAAAAGAATATAAACTCGAATGGTGGATTTCACAACTTGAACCTCTTTTGGAGGAGTTTGTGAAGGCATCAAAAGGAACAATAAACCAAGAGTTTTGGCGCAATATGTTTAAATGTCATTCGCCAAAGTCATGCGGAGCTCCCGAGACTTTTGATGGATGGATCATTAAATTCTTTCCTTACGACAATGAGGGGAAAAGAAATAATCTAAAACAGATTGTGGGTCGTAAAAAGCTTCCGAGCGAGATAGTAAAAGTTGATTTAAAGTATATTGAAGCATACAATGACACCGTAATTGAAACACCACTGGAGTTGTGGTCCGGTTTCATCGGACTCAAACAAAACAATGAGAATTTTGCACTGAGACCACAAATTGGCTGGATGGTCAAAAAGAAAAACACAGACAACACCGGACTCATAAACAGATTGAAAGCCGATGCCAAAGGCAGGGGTATCAACCTTAGAGTGAAAGAGTTCCCTTCCGTCCTGCTGAAACTTGAAGAAATAAAACAGTTGGAGCTTACCTTTATTAATGAAATTGATATACCGGACGAACTGTCAAAAGTGAAAATCGAAAGGTTGAAGCTATCCGGCAGAATTACTAAAGAAGAGATGCAACGTATCAAAACTTTATTTCCCAATACCGACATTAAGATAAACGGAAGTAGAATATAACAAAAATATTACCGAGTAATTCACAGAAACATAAAAGAAATAATCAGGATTTCATATAAATAAAAAATAGGGGCTGAATTCTGCATTGAGAATTCAGCCCCCGCTATTTAATCTACCTAGAAAACAAACCTATATTTATTCAAGCCGAACCCTCATATCTACTACCGTCGGCTCTACAAAAGACTGACTACCACCGGTTTCACCACGCAAACCATTATTGGAAGTTGCGTCATTATGATTCGGTGACTGGTCGAGCACATACCACACTCCGTCCCGTTGTTCGATATCTTCTCCATTCAGTTTCCAATAACCGACCAGACCATCTGAACCTGAATCGACAAACATCATATTTTCACGAATCTGATTCGCAGTACGGGCTACCGACCATAAACGAACCTCACTCATAAATCCGTTCCATTTACGATTCCGGTCATAGTCATAAGCATAACCGATGCAGAAACGTTCGTTCAAGTCGAATGTCAGTGAGCCTACCGTCTTTTCTGCTATTTTCTCTCCATTGAGATAAAGAGTAGCCATTCCCGCAGAAGCATCGTAAGTGAACGCTACATGATACCACTGATTCAACAGGAATATAGATACATCGGGCATCTGAAGTGCAACACTTCCGGCCATTTGAAGCTCGTTATCAGGATGATTCAAGTCACCGGTACGCATAATCAAAGTACCTTCATTGCCCATAATGGTGCCCAGATTCTTCCAACGTTCGGCATAAACCAATGCTTCGTAGGTGACAGAACCCATTGTTTTATAAGCAGTCGGCAGACGTACATCAAGCCAGCCCGGATTGATACGGTATACCTTATCAATAATAATTGGTTTCCTTACTACAATATAAGTAACGCTCGAACTGCTTATCTTTTCAATGTCCGTACTGTTCACTATTACAGGCAGAATATACGTTACCCCGTCTTCCCCCTTGGTAATGTTCTTTACCGACAATCCGCAGGGATCAGCATACAGTTCGCCTGCTTTAATGGTCGAAGAAGTTCCTGTCATTTCATAGTTATCAGTCGCCAGAAGCTGTCCGGTCGTCCCGTGTTTATGATTGTAGTCATCCACAAGGTCCTGCCCTCCTACCTGATAGTTCACATTTACATTACTCTTCACCATCGTTGAAAGCCGCGACACCAATTCGCACTCGTAGGTATCCGCTTCAACTTCCACTCTTATCACATTACTTTCAAAGTAAAGTTTCGGTTCCAACAGATCGCTTTCGCTGTCGTTGCAACCCACACTAGAGAAAGACAATGCAACTAGTGCACCTGCATATAAGATTTTGATACGTTTCATTGCTGTTCTGTATTTTTATTAGATTGATTGTCCATATATTCCTGATAAGCCTGCAGATTGATCTGTATAGCATGACGCACAAAATTGTAATCACGGGCATTATCATAGTCATTATCAAGTCGGAAAGCACCGACGCCACCTTTCGGACCATTGGCATGGTTATAAGCAGCCTGAGTCAAAAGTACACCACCGGTAGTCCAGGATGACTCAAAGTTCTCTGTAAAGATGTGCTTACGATAGTCGTAATATTCTCCACACCAGCTTTGCAAGGTACTCACTCTTCGATCGAGATTGGAGTCACCATATGCCTGAGTGATGAAATAGTCAAAATAAGGAGCAGATTCTTTGTTAGAGTTCCATATTTCACCGTCAATCATAAAATAGTAGTACTTACCATTCGGACGCTCGGTTGCCATCGGACCAAAGTATTTTCCTATCTCTTCTACCAGATAATGCAGAAACTCACCACGCGGACCACCTCTGCGGTCTTTCAGACTGCCTACATATCTTCCGCCGTCACCACCGTTATCGGGTTCCCAGTCAATGTCCAGACCATCATAATCAGTCGCAACAATCGTGTCTACCAATGCTTTGGCATAACGTTGAATGGCTGCGATATGGTCTTCAGCACCTTTCTCTCCACTGGTAAATCCCCAATAAGCTTCTGTTGCCTTATTGACCAGTTCCGTGATTTCCTCACTGGAAGCATTCGGGTTTTCCGCCTGTACTTTTTCTGAAACGGAAGCAGGCGTAATACCAGTTCCAATATTATGCAGAATGTAACAAACCGTGATCTTACCGCCTTTCTTCTTTTGGAAAATCTCCTTATCAGCCAGTTTCGCTTCATTCAAGCCGAATGGACCACTCCACATCGATACCATGTCGATGCTGTCCGGCAAAGAAGCCAAATATCCTTTACGAATAGGTCCCTCGGGAGACCAGTTGCTGAACCATCCGAAGAAAATAGGACGTCCGTAACCCTGACTGGTTGCCTTCCATGCACGAAGATCGGCATAATACTGTGCACTTTCTTCATTGTCCATCGTGTTGTAACCGCCGATATGTTCAAAGTCCTTGCTCTCTATATCGACACACGACGCAATCATTATCCCTATAACAGGAAGTATATATAATAATCGTCTTAACATTTTCATATGAATCATAGTTTAATAGATTTTATTTTTACAATCCCACCACAACTGAGTAGTTGCTTTGTCTTTATCAAGACCGCCCAAGAGCTTCAATGCTTCTTCATAATTGGCTCTATCCTCTGCCGACTGATAGAAACTTACAGGATACACCATACGACGAATACCACCTTCACGAGTAACGCCCTGTCCGCGGTTGGTCTGCACCTGATTCAGTTTCGGATAACCGGTTCTTCTCCACTCAGTCCATGCTTCGTGACCGTTCGGATACAATGCAATCCACTTTTGGATCATGATCTTCTCCAGTTTTTGTTCCGTTCCACCGCTGAATGCGGGTGTTGCAGTAGTAGGAGCCGCAGCATTGTAACTGTAATAGGAGGCTCTCATATTATGGGCAATCGGAGTCAATCCGAAAGCCAGATAGTCGTCTACAGACGAACTGATACCATTTTCATCAAATGACGTGGCAACTCCTTGTTCGTACAGTGCTTCCGCATCACCAAATTCGCTTCCCCATCTCAACGCAGCCTCAGCTCTCAGGAAATAAACTTCGGAAGCACGCATCCAGTAAGTCGGAGTATTCGAGGTAATATTGGGCTTGGAGAAATCGGTATAAATCGTATTCTGCTGATTGGCATTGCCGGGAGGCACCGCCTGATAGTTTTTTCCATCAAAAGCCGCTACCGCATACGCACTGGGAGAAGCTTCAAAATAAGCACTCAAACGCGGGTCCTGATAGCCCAACAAATAAGAAAACATGGAAGAGCCCATGCGGCACTCATTGTATTGATTGGCCAGCCAATCGATGTTGTTACGAAATACCATTCCGGCTCCGGTGCTCATCTGTGCCTCGTCCGATTTGGAAGTCATCACTCCAAACGGATGATTCAAAGCCTGACGGGCATATTTCTGTGCAGTCGTTTCGTCCGCATAACTGATACGCATTGCCAGACGCAACATCAGCGAATTGGCGTATTTCACCCATTTTCTCGTATCACCGGCATATACGGCATCATAATCGGCAACAATAGTTGCCCCTTGTTCCGCTCTCACTGTCAAGGCTTCGATAGCGGCCGTCAGATCGGCAAACATGGCATTGAATGCAACTTGCTCGCTGTCGAAAGGTATCACCAGTGCAGGTTCTCCTGCATGGGTGTAAGGAATGGGACCGAAAGACTCAAGCGTTTTGTGCCAAGCAGATATTTTCAGAATCTGAGCCAAAGCAAAGATTTCCGGTGTTTCGTTCTTTTCGGATTCTTGTTTTATCTTTTTCCAGGAAGACAGCAGTGTCGTATATGAGTTGGTATAGGTAGCCGCCACCCAATTGTCCTGTAAGTAATAGGTAGTATTGTTGCTACCACTATACCAGTTATTATTCTGTCCGAAAAATCCGCTCCACGAATCGGCTGACAGATTGTATGCAACCTGATACTGGTTGATGGCCTCCGTATCGTCAGCCTGAGTTCCTACGGTGATTACAGCTCTTTGCATCGCCATAACAGCACCTCCGACAGCAACACCATCTCTTATACCCATTTCGTCGGTCATCTCGAACGGATTGGTGTTTAACTCTTCGAAGTCACAAGCAGTAAAGAGCGACAAAGCGCAAATTCCTGCTAATAGTTTATATTGATTTATCTTTTTCATGGGTCAGTTATAATTTAAATTTAATACCGAAACCGAAACTTCTCACACTCGGCTGCATAAAATAGTCATTACCTTGACCGTAAGTTCCTACGGACGGAGTCAGTTCCGGATCGTGCGGAGCTTTGCTATAGAGCATCCAGGGGTTATTGGCAATGAATGACAAAGTAACATCTTTCAGCACATTCTTAAACCAAAGGTCGGGGAACCTGTAACTCAAAGTCAGCTCTTGCAGACGGATATTGGTTGCACTATACACATAATATCCGGAAGTGGTATAGTCACCCGTACCTATCAGCTGATAATACGATTGCGCATCCACTCTCCCTTGTCCGGGCAGTAAGACACCGCCTGCATCGCGTGCTTCGGCAGATGCTTTGGATACTCCGAAGCGATCGAGAATAGCTTGGGTAGAGGAAGTTACCACACCACCAAAACGTCCGTTAATCAGGAAGCTGAGTCCGAATCCTTTGTATGACAGCGAGTTGCTCCATCCTAGATTAAAGTCCGGTGACGTCTTGCCCAAGAAAACGGGTTCACCTTGTTCGAGTCCGTACGAACCGTCTTGCTTGATTTCAACATACCCCTGACTGTCTTTCTTCAGGAAAGTATTGGCATATATATCGTTGATGCTGCCGCCTACTTTTAATATAACGCGTCCGTTGTCTTTCCTTACTTCGGGTACGTTGATGGGCTCGGGGCTCATGTCAGTACGATAGTTTTCCACCATTTCTTTGATTTCATTGACATTGCGCGAGAAGGTCAGATTGGAGGAGAAGCTAAAGTCTCCGAAACTGTCTCTGTATCCCAACGATGCTTCCCAACCGTGATTTTGCACATTACCAGCCTGCAAATAGATTTGTTTGTAACCCGAAAATTCCGGTAAATCGCCAATAAAGGTCTGATTGTATGTATTCGATTTATAGTAAGTAACTTCGGCACTCAGTTTATTCCATAAACGTACACTCAATCCCAATTCATAAGAACGGGTACGTTCTGCCTTGAAATCAGTAAAAGGATAGATGCCTGTGGGAGCCAGTGCACCACCGATAATCGGAGTGGTCACAGTTCCCGGAGTAAGTCCCGACTGTGATACCGGAGAACCGACTTCCGTATAAGACCCGCGTACCTTTAAATAGGAAATGAACTCGGGCAGTTTCACCATTTCAGAGATAATACCGGACAGACCTACCGAGGGATAGAAAAAGGATTCTTCGCTGGTGTTTACCAACCGGGAGTTCCAGTCATTACGACCTGTCAATGTAAGATAAAGCATACTTCTCCAGCCCAGTTCGACGTTGGCAAAGATAGCGTGATTACGTACGCGACTGTCACCTCCGTCTTCCGAGATACGACCGTTGGAAGGGTCGATGTTGCTGGCGGCAAACAGGTTTGTTACTCCGAGCAAGGTTCCTTTGTAGCCTCTTGCCAGCGACCAGTAGTTAGAGTAGCTATAACCCAAGTTGGCAGAAATATTAAAATCGTTGAACTGCTTGTTGATATTTAACATAAAGTCGGCATACTCCTGACGGTCTTTGTAATTGCTGTAATCATACAGACCTTTCTTTCCTTCGGCAAATTTCTGATCGGAAGTAGCATAAACCTTACGTTCAAACTGAACATGAGTATCGTCCATACGATAACGTCCGGCAAGATTCATCCAGTCGGTGATCTTATAGCTCAGACCGACATTAAACATATAACGGCTCTTCTCGTTCGTTGCGATGTTGCGATAAGCAGTCCAGTACGGATTCTGCGAACCATAGGTTGCATCGGCAATCGGCCAATACTGTATCGGAATATTGCGGCTCTGGTCATAACGCTCGAAAGTCTTGATATCTTCGAAGTCTTCTCCACGGGGGAAAAGGTAGGCAGAAATCACCGGATTCCAGTATTGTCCCTGCGATACCATGTTTTTATCTTCCTGTTTCACATAGGACGCTCCTAAATCCAACTGCAATTTATCGTCCAGAAAAGTGGCTGTATTGCGAATGGTGAAGTTCAGACGGTCATAAGAATTGTTGGGAACAATACCTTTTGAATTGGTGGATGAAACCGAAGCAAAAGTTTGATTCTGCTTTGTACCGGTAGACAAGGTCAACGAGTTGATAAAGTTGGTTCCGGTGTTGAAGAAATCACTCTTGGGATCATACGAATTCGGACGGGCCAGTTTGTCACCCCAGCTTTCGAACATACCTTCTTTATTTCCATACGTGTTCTGGAATTCGGGCACCATGTACGCTTTGCTGAATTCGGATGAAGAAGAAAATGATATCTGTAATTTGCCTTCCTGTCCTTTCTTAGTAGTAATCAGAACGACACCATTTGCCGCACTACTACCATACAAAGCAGCAGCCGAAGGTCCGCTCAGAATAGAGATACTCTCGATATCTTCCGGATTGAAATCAGCAATACCTTCCGTTCCGGCTTTGCCTTCACCCATGATACCACTATCTGTGTTTCCCATATTAGTATTAAACAAAGGGATACCGTCTACTACATACAGTGCATTGTTGTCGCCTTCGATAGATTTAGCGCCACGCATAACGACACGCGTCGCACCACCGACACCACTACCACTCTTGTTGATACTTACACCGGCTATCTTACCATTCAGTGAATTGATGAAGTTGGCATCTTTAATGCCGGTTATATCCTCGCTTTTTATCTGCTGCACATTGTAAGACAGTGCCTTTTCTGCCCGCTTGATACCCAATGCCGTCACGACTACTTCGTCCAGCACTTCCGTATCTTGTTTCATTGTAATCGGGTAAAAGTCCTTATTGGAAACAGCAATCAGTTGAGTTGCATATCCTATATAAGATATTTTCAAACGGGCATTACCGGGACTTTTAATCGAAAAGTTTCCGTCAAAGTCTGTAATCGTCCCTGTAGAACTGCCGTCCACAGAGATATTTACTCCGATCAGGGGTTCACCATTCTCATCGGTTACTTTCCCTTTGATATCTTTGACAGATTGTGCAGCTGCCGGTTTCTTCTCCGTAACTATAATATAATTACCTTGAATCTGATAAGAGAAACCTGTTCCTTTCAAGATTGCGTCGAGTGCAGTAGTCACCGATACGTCTTCCAAGTTAAGATCGGCAATTTTCTTTCCCTTCAATTCGGAATCACTATAATTTATAGACATCTTCGACTGTCTTTCCACAGTTTTCAATGCATCTACTACAGTGATATCTTTCTGCTGGATAGTAATTTTACTATCACTTTGAGCAAAAGCAAGGGTCTGCATCAATAATAGACCTAAAAAAATGAGAAAGACTCGCTTTTGAACAACATTATCTGCTCTTTTTTCGTAAATTTGTAGCATCTTTTTAGTATTAGTTAATTGGTTATTATTCTATGATCAATTGAAATAGCGTCGAGATACGCTAATATTAGAAGGACAATGATTTCACATCCGGGAGAAACGGCCATTTCTTCCGGATACTTTTTTGCATAGTACATTAAGTTAAAAAAGGTTCAACAATCGTTTTTCTATATTTTATCAGTTATATAGCATTTATTCCCCTTAATTATATATTTCACATCCCCTGCCACCTGCGTTATTATCTTCATCACCTCTTCCAAAGTGGCTTGCTGTTGGAAACGGAAACTATACGATTTATTGTTCAGGCTGTGAAGGCTATAAACAAAGGTATAGGGAAATTTGCGTTCGAGACTCGTAAAAATCTCATCGAGATGCATATCACTGAAAACCAGTTCTCCACGCTGCCAGGCAGTCACATCCTCTATCCGAGGCGATTGGAGGCTACGTTTCCGGGTCTGTTTATTATACGTTATCTGCTCATTGGGTTTAAGTATTACATTAGATATCAGATTATTAAATTCTACCTTCACACTACCTTCCAGCAGAGTTGCAATCAGTTCATTGTTCTCCGGATAGGCATTCACGTTAAACTCTGTACCTAAAGCTGTTATTTGAAAATCATTGGCTTTCACTATAAAAGGATGTTTTTCATCCGGCTTTACCTGGAAATTTGCTTCGCCAATCAAATATACACTTCTGGTCTTACCGGCAAACTGCTCCGGGTACAGTAAGGTGCTTCTCGAATTTAGCATCACCCGGGTACCATCGGGCAATGTAAGTTCACGTATTTCCGCCGTTGGTATGAAACATTCTACCAAGTCTTTTTGCAGTTTGTCTTTCTCCAACATCAGATAGATAGAAACAGACGATACTGCCAACAGGAAAATAGCTGCTGCTCTCCATATAAGTAACTGATACTTTTTACCGGAACCGACAGACTGCATTCCCAGATTTTGTTGCATCCGTAATATGGACTGTTGCATTCCGCGAGGTACTTTCTGTTCTCCCGCTTGTTGCCACAACGTGTGAAGTGCTTCTTTTTTTTCTTCCGCATGATTGTCGTCAGCCAACCATCGCTGCACTTTTCTACGCGTAGCCAATGAATACTCATTATGCCCGAATAACTCTATGATCTGTTGAATATAGTTTTTCATCATTAATTTCTTCCTTTATACACTAAATACAACTAAAAGAAAAACACTACTTAAAGGAAAATAGAAAAAATAAAAATAGAAGCACTTTTTTTAGTTCTATCAGTGCTAAATACACCTGGTGCTCTACCGTACGGATGGAAACATTAAGCTTTTCTGCGATTTCTTTATAACTTAATCCCTTAAAACGACTCAGCTCGAATATTAACCTTCGCCGTTCAGGCATTTTTTCCAAAGTCAGGCGAACAACCAGCAACATTTCTTCATAATATATATTATTAAGGGCATCTTCCCCTTCTATCAATTCATGAAGTACTGTTTTCTCAAGGTATCCTTCCTGATATTCCCGTTCGATTTGCTGATGCTTGAAGATATTCAGAATAATGTTTCTGGTCATTATAAAGAGGTAGTTATCTAATTCATTTTCATTGTCAAGCCATATTTCCGGTTGTAACCAAAGCTTACAGAAAATATCTTGAGCAACATCTTCAGCATCAACTTCCGACTTAAGCAACAGCTGGGCATAATTCTTTACTTTCGGAAAATTAGAAATAAAAAAACGCTGAAACTTCAGCTCAATTTGGTTAACATTATTTTCCATATCCGCTAAGATTATTATCGATTACAAGTATAAAAATAGACATTCTCAAAGATTAGAACATAATAAAGATATATTATTAATACTTGTTTGCATATATTTATAATTATTCCGTATATAAAACAAAAACACATAAATATTGACAATACCAAATAGCGATATCGTCATACCAAAAGAGAAGAGAATAAAAGTATGTATAAGAAATTGACTTTGTATCTAAAAAAAGGAAAAATAACAAATCAACAATAAAAAGGGGAATAAGGGAGAAAACCCATAAAAAGAAAAAGCTCTGATAATCAGAGCTTTCATTTGTTTTCAGGTGGAGCTGGAGGGAATCGAACCCTCGTCCAAACGAGGAAATCATAAGCTTTCTACATGCTTATCTTTGCCTAAATTTTCGTGCAGGAGCAGAACCAAAGCCATCAATTCCTGCCTTATCCTCTAAAGTTTCATCAAAAACGCGAGGCCGCTTCTGACTATCCCCGATGTTACTGCACCACTGAACCGGAATGCTTCGGAGCAACAGCTTCCGAGTGATGTCTCGTCCTGGCACCTAGTGCCTGGATTAAGCTAATCTACTGTGATTCGATTAAGCAGCAAGAGCGTAATTAGTTTCGCCAGATAAAGTTTTGATAACTGAGATTTAAGTGGAAATTACCGACCCACTGCATGCTTACCTACCATTTCTGCCCGCTGTCAAATCCAGTCAACCCCATGACTTTATAACGGTCTGAAAATCAAAAGAGAACAATCGTTATTTTATATTTGAGAAACAAATAAGGGATAAATAATACATCATATCCTTTCAATAATCCTGTTTTCTTTGGCACAAAGATACATATTCTTTTGTTACTAACCATCATATATTTGCAAATATTAGCCGATGATATGCTATCCGGTATACAGAGATATATCATGAGCGGAGGCAGACTTGGTTCCCAGACATACAACATTTGTAGGTCCGGTTATTTCCAACTTACCAACATTATCCGTACATTTGTGGAATATAATAAATACTATCAACCCCAAAAAGCAATGGAAGAACCATTTGATTATTCTCAAGTACCTTTCACATTCGGAATGTGCGCTGCCGAAAATTGCCCGCAAGCCTCGACTTGCCTGCGACAGATAGCTTTAAAACACGCCCCTGCAAACAAAGTTTTTCTGCCAATTATGAATCCAAACCATATAAAGGGCATAAAAGAAAAATGTGACTATTTCTGTTCGAACGAAAAGGTGCGCTACGCCAAAGGATTCATGTGCACAATAAATGCACTCACAGTGCGCGTGGCAAACACGTTCCGCTACCGGATGATCGGATATCTGGGACGTAAAAACTACTACTTGAAACGCAGTGGCAAACTGGCGCTCACTCCCGCCGAGCAGCAATGGATTATAAATACCGCCAAAGAACTGGGAGTCATTCAAAGTGAGTATTTCGACAGTTATATAGTAGAGTATAACTGGGACAGGTAAGGGAGATTTCCGTTTCAAGTAAAGAAACGACAGTTTCCTCGTAGAGAAACGCAAGTATCCCCGTAGAGAAACGACCGTTTCCTCGTCGGGAAACCATCGTGTCCTCGTAAGGGAACGACAAGGAAACTGCAATCATCTATTATACAAGACATTAGTATAGACTAAGGAAGTTGCTATCTAATAAAAAGAACCTATATATGCTAAAAACTTTTGCAACCATCTGTATTATCGGTATGTTCACATCTAGTTGTACATCAAAAAAGGCTTCCCGGACCGAAGGCTCCCATGAAGCAGAACAGGACCTGACAATGATTGTCGGTACTTACACTTCGGGAGACAGTAAAGGTCTCTATAGTTTCCGATTCAATGAAGAAAACGGAACCGCAACCGCACTCAGTGAAGCGGAAGTGGAAAACCCATCTTATCTCGTACCTTCTGCCGACGGCAAATTCATCTATGCAGTCAGCGAATTCAGCAACGAACAAGCTGCTGCCAACGCATTTGCTTTCAATAAGGAGGAAGGAACTTTCCGACTGCTGAATACGCAGAAAACCGGAGGCGAAGATCCTTGCTACATCATTACCAACGGAAGTAATGTGGTTACTGCCAATTACAGTGGAGGAAGCATTTCTGTCTTCCCGATCGATAAGGACGGTTCACTTCTCCCCGCTTCTGAGGTGGTGAAGTTCAAAGGTTCGGGAGCCGACAAGGAACGTCAGGAGAAACCGCATCTGCATTGTGTCCGCATCACGCCGGATGGCAAATACTTATTTGCAGACGATCTGGGCACGGACCAGATACACAAATTTATTGTTAATCCGAATGCAAAGGCAGACAATGAAGATGTTTTTCTGAAAGAAGGAAGTCCCGCCTCTTATAAAGTAGAAGCCGGTTCGGGTCCCCGCCATCTGACATTTGCACCGAATGGAAGCTATGCGTATCTCATCAATGAACTATCGGGAACAGTCATTGCGTTTGAATATAACGACGGAGAGTTAAAAGAAATTCAGACTATTGCTGCCGACACTGTGGGAGCCAAAGGAAGTGGTGATATTCATATCAGCCCGGACGGCAAATTCCTGTATGCAAGTAACCGGCTAAAGGCTGACGGGCTGGCGATCTTCAGTATCCATCCGGAAAACGGTATGCTGACGAAAGTCGGTTATCAACTGACAGGCATTCACCCGCGCAATTTCATTATCACGCCTAACGGCAAGTATTTGCTGGTGGCTTGTCGGGATAGTAATGTGATACAGGTTTATGAAAGGGATACGGATACAGGATTACTGACGGATATACGTAAAGATATAAAGGTGGACAAGCCTGTCTGCATTAAGTTTGTACCATAAACAGGAAGAAGTACTTGGTTAGCACCGGACTGAAACAAGAGTACGCCGGTCCTAACCAAGAACCAATACTTCCTACCCAATCAGACTACGAAAAGCCTGAATACCCTGATGATTGATATCCAATCTTTCTACCTCACTCAGCAACCGAACGGATTTCTCTTTTTCGTTCAATCCCCAATAACCCAATGCCATCATATATTTGCAGTGAATGACGTTTCGTATGGTCAGGTCATCTTCCCATATTAACAAATCGGGTAGTGACACTGCAAAATAATCCATTTTAACCTTGTCAAAAAGATATTTCTCTCCGTAAGTTGTCAGTTTATGGAAGCGTCCGTTAGCCTCATCCATGCGGTTCAGTTTCAACAAAGCCAGTCCCTGATAGAAAATTTTATCCGGTTTTGCATCATTGTAGTACATGGCAGCAGCCGGTTCGGTAGGACCGACAATCGCTTGTTCCCAGCATTCCACCGCTTTGTCATTCTGCCCCAGACCTTCATAAGCGCAACCCATGAAATAATAGAAATCATTTTCCTGTGCACCGTGCAACTTACCTTCACCCAAGTGATGCGGATATTCAAGACACTCTGCCAGCAACGAGACAGCTTCACTGTAATTCCCGGCTTCAAGTGCTTTCTTCGCCAGTTCCACACGGGCAAACTGATATTGTCCCGGTACTTTTCCTTCGCCGCCTTCCCACGGATGGAAGATATGCGCATCAAGTAACGTTTTAGCCTTTTCATACTCGCCTGTCTGATTCAGCAAAGTGATCTCTTCCAGTACGAGGTCGTCACGTTGCGCTATCAATTCGGGGTATTGCTGCAAGAACGCCAGACGTTCGGAATGCGGACGACGGACACGTTTATAGAGCTGATCCAATTCCATCAACACACGTGCATCGGTCGTATCGAGTTGGAAAGCACGTTCCATATATTCGATGGCCGTTGCTTCTTCATCCTTTTTGTTAAAGTTAGCCAAAGCCAGATTACGCCATATCGTAGCGAACTTGTCATCCAGTCCGGCGGAAGTTTCCCATGCTTCGAGTGCTAAATCGTACTGACGTTTATCGTAGTACAAATTACCCAGATAATAAGGTGCTTTCGCATCATTCGGGTTTTGTTCCATAGCACATTGCAAAGCAAGGATGGCTTCCAGGCGGTTAGGGAAACAATAGTCCGGACAAGCGTTGGCAGCATCGGCAAATGCCTGTTCCGCCCCGGATAACTTACCCTGAACAAGACACCAACCCAAGTAATAATAAGTCATTGGCGTTACACTGCCCTCAGCGATAGCTACATTCCACAAAGAAGCGGCTTCTGTCCAGCAACCGGCAGCACAATAATCAAGTGCGATTTCATCATAGTTGTGAGCTTCGCCACGCATCATCGCCCTTAAAGTAAGCAGGTCTTCGGCAGCATTGGTTATCAGGTACTTCTCATAACGGCAACCGAAGTTGAACTTATCAATAGCCAATGAATCTTCAATCACTTGCAAGGCTTCTTCCGCTTTCCCCATCTGACGGAGAATGGTCGTTTTCAGAGCACGTGCCTTATGATTATGCCAGTTGCGGATAAGCGAACGGTCCACTTCGTCCAAAGCGTCTTCCAGACGTCCTTGCATCGTAGCAATCTGAGCACAGGCAAAATAACCGGCATCCTGCCAGGCTGCATTCCAGCATGATTTATAGAAACGGTCGTAAGCCTCATTATAGCGTCCCTGATATTTCAAGGCAAGTCCGAGATTATAGATAGGCTCTCCATCACACGGGTTCGGGTTGCGCTTCTGCAAGGTCTTCACTGCCGTAAGCAAGTATTGTTCAGCTTTACGGAAACGGCCTTTACGGATATACCATAATCCGAGTGCATTATTGCTACGTACATCGATCGGGTCACGGCGCAAGGCTTCTTCGTAATAGTCTACCGGATTATAGGTGGCGTGTCTGTATTGTTCCAGGTGTAAACCTGTCAGATAGAGTTGCTCGGTTGTTTTTATTTCTTCCGGTAACAAAGCAGCTTCGGCAGCATCCGGAATCGGTTTTACTTCGTCCGGTTCGGCATGCCAGTAAAGCAGTTCCTTGCCGTTTGCGGTGATTTCAAGATTCAGTTTGTTCAACTTCTCCCCTGCTACGTCTACCGTTTCATTCAATAGTTCTTCCGGAGTAATGGTCACTTGCCTGCTATAATACACTTTTCCATCGTCACCTTTCAGCACTACATTAACCACCTGCTTAGATGTTGCGAATATCTTGAAACGTACCTCCTTTTCACCTTCCGGTTCTATGTTCATCAACAAATCTTTGCTTGCATTCTTCACCACTCCCAGTTCACGGTAAGGCAGGAAGTACTGTACGAAGCTCTTTTCTTCGTAAGGTTGCAGCCATGTAAAGTCCGGTTGGTTCTCGGTATAGACACCAGCCATCAGTTCGATGTAAGGTCCGTCCTCGTCAGTCAGATTACGGTCCCATGCACGGCCGAAATCACCGTTTCCCCATGTCCATTGCTTTTTGCCCGGAGAAATATGATGATTTGCCACATGAAGCATACCTGCACAAGTGTCGTTTTCGTAGCCACCCTCAAAGTTGTAACGGGAGTTGACAGCCATATACGAAGTAGGAACTTTGATATTCTTATAGTTCGAAATGTCTACTCCGGCAGAATAGTCCATCCTATAATAAGTACCCGTTGCTATAGGGAAGCTGGATACGGCACGCTTTCCATGATCGAACACCGCATTGATGTCGGGCGGAAATACACTCTGATAGTAGTCGTTCACCGCTACGGCAGGATTCGCCCACCACAGGAAGGTTTGCGGCACTTCGGTACGGTTGTAGAGCACCCCTTTTATTTCGAGAAAAGCATGTCCCGGACGAAGCGTGAAGCCCGCCATCCCTTTCTGATGAAACATCCGTTCCATTTCGTTCACCCATACAGTGACGCTGCCGTCAGCATTTTCTTCAATCGTCGTATCTACAGGCATATAAGTACTGGGACGATGATGCTGAGGCCAATTAAACTCAATACCTCCCGAAATCCACGGACCTGCCAGCCCCACCAATGCAGGTTTAATCACGTGATTGTAATAAATAAAATGACGTTCCCTGATCTTATCATAAGCCATTTGTACACGACCGCCTAACTCGGGCAGAATCATCACCTTGATGTATTCGTTTTCAATAAAGATAGCTTCGTATTCCTTATCTACTTTTTCATCGGACATCGATTCGATGACAGGATAAGGATAAACTACCCCACTACTGCCCTGGTAGACACGTTTCTCCAGGAAAATAGGATTCTTTTCCGGTTTACCTACTTCATAAGTAGGAATTACAACCTTTTCTCTCCATGCTTTTACCATGATATTATTAATTATATCTTTTTATTTTATCAGATCTTTCTCCAATGTCTCCAGCGATTTCCCTTTTGTCTCAGGCAATGCACGCAGGAAGAAAAGGAAGCCGAAGACGCAGATAGCCGAATAAATCCAGAATGTGCCGTAACTGCCCAATGCAGTATTCAGCAACGGAAATGTGTAGGTAAGCGTGAAACTACCGACCCACAAAGCGAAAGTACAGGTTGCCATAGCCACACCACGCACGCGGTTGGGGAATATCTCAGCAAGCAGTACCCACGTGATAGGCCCCAGAGACATGGCATAACAAGCTATCGCCAACACTACCAGCACTACCATAAAGAAACCGCTGACCTGAAAAAAGTAACACGTGCCGAGAACCAGATAAATACCTGCCAGTCCTCCAGCCCCCAAAAGCATCAAAGCACGGCGCCCCAAACGTTCGACCGTATAGATAGCCACAAACGTAAAGATCACATTCGCTACACCGGTCACCACAATATTAAAGAGTACATCACCCAGCGAATAACCCGCCGACTGGAATATTTCCTGTGCATAATTGAAAATCACATTCGTACCGCACCATTGCTGGAACACAGCCACGATAACACCCAGTACGAGTACCTTACGGAACGGGCGACTGAACAATAATTTCAATCCTCCTTCCGACTTGGAAGCAGAAGTTTGTTCCACCATCTGAAGTTCCTGCTCCGCATAGCGGTTTCCTCCTATCCGGCTAAGTACACTCCATGCTTTCTCTCTCTTGCCTTTCATTGCCAGCCAACGGGGACTTTCGGGAATAAAACAGGCTAGCAGCAAGAATACCGCTGCCGGAAATGCTGCTCCCCAAAACATCCAGCGCCATCCCATCTGCCCGTTCCATGAAGCACAGATATCGGCAGGCGTAAAGTCGGCAGGTATAGGCTCGGCTATCAGCCAGTTGGCTATTTGTGCGCCAAGGATTCCTAATACAATAGTCAGTTGATTGAGGGATACCAGTTTCCCCCGGATGGAAGTAGGAGCTACTTCGGCAATGTACATCGGAGACAGCCCCGAAGCGATACCGATGCCGATACCTCCCAAAAAGCGTGCTGCCAAAAACCAGCTGAATACGGAAAATGCACCGGTAGCGTATGCGGAAGATAAAAAGATAAATGCGGAAATCAGCAAGAGAGGTTTCCTGCCATAGCGGTCAGCCATCATACCGGCTACCATAGCACCGATCAGACAGCCAAGCAAGGCTACACTCATAGCCAGTCCCTGCATCGTCGGCGAATCGGCAATACCGAAATAGAGTTCATAGAAAGGTTTCGCTCCTCCGATTACCACCCAGTCATACCCAAAGAGCAGACCGCCCATCGCAGAAACCAAACAAATGGAATAGACAAACTTTTTATTATAACTTTTCATACCACTAGAAGATTGATTAATTGATGTTGCAAAGATAGAGCGTATCCAAAGCACAAAAAATAGAATTTCATTTTATAAAGATGGACAATCTTATTTTTAATGTATTATTTGACAGATCGCATACATTATTATATATTTGCGCAGAATAACCAATTATGTACTATGGTAAAACTAAAAGATGGATTTACCGGGGAAAGAGCCTTAGTATTGCCCCGCATCATCGTTGATAAGATGGAAGAGGACCCGCTGACCTCCATGCTGCATATCACTGACATCGGATATTATCCCAAAGCCAAGCATCATTTTCGGGAACGGAAAGAGCCCATCAATCAATATGTCTTCATCTATTGTATTGATGGTGCCGGATCTTACCGGATCGGAGACCAGGAATATACCGTCTCCGCCAATCAGTATTTTATTCTTCCGGCAGGAGTCCCGCATTCTTATGCTTCCAACAAATCGACGCCATGGACTATTTACTGGATTCACTTCAAAGGTATTCTTGCTCCGTTCTATGCCAAAGACGCCAACCGTCCGATGGATATTCAGTCCGAACAACACTCCCGCATCAGTACGCGGATCAACCTGTTTGAAGAGATATTCAATACACTCAAAAATGGTTATAGCAACGAGAACCTGCGTTATGCGTTTTCTATGTTTCACTTTTATTTGGGAACGTTACGCTATGTCCAGCAATATCGTAATGCAGGCACCAATGAGGCAGAAGACGAGGGAATAGTGAACGTTGCCATCCACTACATGAAAGAGAATATGGAGAAACATCTGAGTCTGGAAGAGATATCAACACAAATCGGATATTCTCCGTCGCACTTCTCCATGTTGTTCAAAAAGCAAACGGGACACAGTCCGCTTACTTACTTTAATCTGCTAAAGATGCAGCAGGCCTGCCTGTTGCTGGATACCACCGATATGAAGATAAATCAGATATGCTATAAAATAGGTATTGAAGATACTTATTATTTTTCCCGCCTATTCAGTAAGATCATGGGAATGTCACCGCGGGAATATCGTAAATCAAAAAAAGGCTGACTAAAAAGTCGGTGGTAACTTCCAACTCTCCTCCTTCGGGAAGGAGGGGAATTGTGGGTAGTTCAGACTTTTTAGTCAGCCTATATAATCATTCTTATTTCTTCTCTATAGTCAGAACAAACTGGCGCAAATAGACCTGCTGTTCTTCATCACTCACATTCGTGAAGCGGACAAACTTCACAGGAGCTTTCTGCAAACCGGCCGACAATCTGCTTTCTTTCTGCTTCAGATCCACCGTTTTCCATTCCTTGCCGTCCGTAGAGATTTCAAGGCGTCCCCATGTACAAGGAGCATCCTTACCAAAGTTTATCTGAATATTCTCTCCCGGATAGATAGCATCCAGTTCTATTTCAACACTGTTTCCAGCCGCCCATTTCACAACTTCATTGGCAGGAGAAATGAGTACACGGTTCGCTTTCACCTGCAACGGCAGGTTCTTGATCTGCTCCACATTACTGATCATCTTATGCGGCATATAATCGGTAGTGGCATCCAGATGAGCATTAAACTTTTGATTGAAGAATTTCACAACTGTGGCAAAAGTCCGGTCAATTAATGGTTTTATCACTCGCGTAGCTGTCTTTACTCCCGGTTGATAAGGATTCTGATTACTCGTCTGATCGATATAGAACATCTGTTGCTGCAAAGCCTTCACATGATTGTATTTCCGCAGAAAATAAGATTCATTCCGGCCTTCTACCATCTTCAGCACTTCTTCTCCCATTTCAGCCGTCAGTTTAAACTGATGCACCCAAGGAGTGATTTCCACAATCAACGGTTTGTTCTCCGTATTCATCAACAGGATATCGGCGGATTCTTTCATACGTTCGAACGTATATTGAAGAGTCTCGAAATCTGCCTTATCGTAATTTTTGCCTTCTTTGAACGCTTTCAGGAAACGTTCGGCAGCCGGTTGGATATCCATAGATTCTTCGCGGCGGTATCCATGTCCGTTAGGTCCCAAGTCGGAATTGTGCATTGCAAAGCATTCAAGTTCTTCCGCTGCACTTGGCAGAATGGTACGGATCGCATCCTTCCACGTCTGCCATGTATCATACTTGGCAGGATTCCAGGCATAACTTGCCACACTATAAATCGCTATCTTTGACGATTCGGCATGTTCCATCGGATTGGTTACAAAGCCCGACATCTCTTTGGCAATCGTAGTATCGTTGCCATACACAGGACCGAGAAGCAGATGATCGCGCACATAATCGGACACCGGGAAGTTCCACCAGATATAAGCCGGACGCTTGATTCGTTCGTTAATCCATGAAATGCCGTCACGGGTAATATCGGAAATGACACGGTCTCCCGTCCACATGATCTGAATGGAAGGATTGAGTTTATCGCCCAGCGTAGTCAGATAATTGCCATTAGGGTTCGACCAGCTTTTATTATATTCCGTAGGGCACATCACCAGTTGGTTTATATCCGGTTTTACCTGTGCGAATTTCTCATCAATGTAGTTCAGTAGTTCCGCTTGTTTCTGCGGATTAGTACCTTCACCGGAGATATCATCAAAGAATACGGCGAACGAACGGACACCGAGCTGATACATCTTCTCAAATTTAGCGAGCAGAAGATCACGATCTTCCTTATTCCATTTGATATCCTGTCCCGGATGGATCGCCCATACAAAGTCAACTTCATTTTCGTTGGCTACCGCCACCAATTCCTGCAACTGGGCAGCTTCTTTGTCGGGATAAGGCAAACGCCAGTTGGGAGCACTATGATACGGATCATCTTTCGGACCGTATATATAAGTGTTCATCTTGTTTTTACCGTAAAACTTCAGTTGGCTGAGGCGTGCCTGATGGCTCCAGGGAGTTCCGTAAAACCCTTCTACCACTCCCCGATACCGTACAGAAGGGTAATCTTTGATTTCTACTTCGGGCAGCTTTCCGTCTTTCAGCAATTGCGCAAAAGTTTGCAGAGCGTAATAAGTACCTCGTTCGTCGTTTCCGGCCAGTACGATTTCCTTCTCATTCACAGACAGGTAATAGCCTTCTTTGTGGTCAGGAATCTGGCGGCTATATTTACGCACACTCTTGTCACCTTTCTCACCAATAGAAATAAGCATCCCTTTCTTGCTGCTTTGCTTACCGGAAAGCAGTTCTTTCAGTACCTTTACAGCATGCGGATTGGCTTCTTCCCCGCCATTCAGCTGATAGACAGCAGGCAGATCGATGGTCTTGTTTTGAACAATGAGTTGTTGAGGAGGAGGTTGCAGACTAACATTCTGCGCAAAGGTAGTAACAGCACACAGGAGGCAGGCTCCCAACAGATAAATCTTGTTGTTTTTCATAAGTTGTAATAATGGGGGTTAGTTATCATGACTTATATCATGGTGCAAAGAAACACTAATTTATCAAATTAAGCAAATTTATGAGGAACCTAGATCAAACAAATCAAAAAGAGCAAACAAAATAATCATAAAGACATACTTTTCTGATTTATTATTTCTATCTTCGTCCGCTGTTATACTTTTTATTTAAATACCCCCAATTACCATGAAAATCAAACATTTTCTACCCCTGCTATTGCTACTCGGTAGCAATGAGATGCTTACAGCACAAGAAATCGCTCTCACCCCACAACCGGCTCACCTTACCGTAAAAGACGGCCGCTTTGAGTTTGGCAACCAACTTAAAGCCAAAGTCACTCCTTATCAGGGAGACAGCATCCGTATGGTCTTTGAATCATTCAAAAAGGAATTGCAAGAAGCAACCGGCATCAAGGTTTCATCTACTCAAAAAGAAGCTAAAGCAAGGATTATCTTAGATTTGAATCCACAACTTCCCGCTGAAGCTTATAAGCTGAACGTCTCGAAAAAACAAGTCCGGATCGAAGCCTCCCGTCCGGCAGGTTTCTATTATGCGCTACAAACGCTAAAGCAACTGATGCCCCGCAACGTAATGGCAGGCGTAGCAACGTCCGACCATTCACAATGGAGTCTCCCATCTGTCGAGATTGAAGATGCTCCCCGTTTCGAATGGAGAGGTTTTATGCTGGACGAAGGCAGACATTTCTTCGGTAAAGATGAGATAAAACGAGTGATCGACATGATGGCCATCTACAAAATGAATCGTTTCCACTGGCATCTGACAGAAGATCAAGGCTGGAGAATCGAAATAAAGAAATACCCCAAACTGACGGAGACAGGCGCATGGAGAAACAGCAAAGTACTTGCATACGGTGACGTGAAACCAGACGGTGAGCGTTATGGCGGCTTTTATACTCAGAAAGATATCAAAGAAATCGTAGCGTATGCAAAGAAGAAATTTATAGAAATCATTCCCGAAATAGACATTCCGGGACATTCACAGGCAGCCGTTGCAGCTTATCCGGAGTTCTTGGCGTGCGACCCAAGGGATAAACATGAAGTATGGCTACAACAAGGGATTTCTACTGATGTAATCAACGTAGCCAACCCGAAAGCGATGCAGTTTGCCAAAGAGGTAATTGATGAACTCACTGAATTGTTTCCATTCAATTATATTCATTTAGGCGGTGACGAATGCCCCACAAGGAAATGGCAAAAGAATGACGAATGCAAGAAGCTGCTGAGTGAAATAGGTTCTTCCAACTTCAGAGACTTGCAGATTTATTTCTACAAACAACTAAAAGATTACATTGCCACCAAACCTGCCGATCAACAACGCCAACTTATATTCTGGAACGAAGTGCTTCACGGAAATACCAGTATCCTTGGCAATGACATCACCATTATGGCATGGATCGGAGCTAATGCCGCCGCAAAACAGGCTGCCAAGCAAGGAATGAACACCATACTGAGCCCGCAAATACCTTATTATATCAACAGAAAACAGTCGAAACTTCCCACGGAACCGATGTCGCAGGGACATGGAACGGAAACTGTGGAGGCCGTTTATAACTATCAGCCGCTTAAAGACGTGGATGCTGCCTTGCAACCTTATTATAAAGGTGTACAAGCCAACTTTTGGACCGAATGGGTGACCGAACCTTCCGTTCTCGAATACCTGATGTTGCCACGTCTTGCCGCCGTTGCCGAAGCCGGATGGACACCACAAGAAAAAAGGAATTATGAAGACTTTAAAGAAAGGATTCGTAAGGATGCAGAGCTATACGACCTCAAAGGATGGAATTATGGCAAACATATCATGAAATAAGCAAACGCTTTCATTTGACTGCCGATAACTGGGGAGTGACTAAAAAGTCGGTAGTATCTCAATTCTCCTCCTTCGGGAAGCTACCCTTTATACACAAGTATATATTATTTTTTTTATCTTTGCTTGATGTTATTAGAGACAGATCAAATTCGTGATCCTCGGCTTTTGCGGCGTTTAAACTTAATTTGCTCTCAGATGGTTGTCCATCAAAGTGCTATAGTGAATCAATTTAGTAAGGAACATAAAGAAAAGATGGGTGCTTATAGATTTTTGAACAATTCCTCAGTCAGCTCTGATGCTATCTTATCAGGTCTGATACACACTTGCTGTAAGAATGCTTCCGGTCGTCAGCATTTACTGTGTATTCAAGATACCTCGGAGATAAACTATGAGGCTCATGTTGAGCGAATGAAGAAAAAAACAGCCAGTCCCGGCATTGTCGGTCAAAAGCAATGTGGTACTTTTTTGCATCCTGTCTTGGTAGTGGATGCCTCCAGTCATATTCCTATAGGCTTTTCTTCGGTTAAGCAGTGGAATCGCTCACCGGCTGCTTTAAGTCGTGAAGAACGTAATTACAGATATCAGCCTATAGAAGAAAAAGAGTCATATCGTTGGATAGAAAGTGGAATGGCTGCCAGTGAGCAAATGCCCCGGGATGCAGTTAAAACGATCATCGGTGACCGTGAAGCGGACATTTTCGAGCTTTTCAGCCGTATCCCTACTGATAATGTTCACTTGCTGATACGTTCTGTTCATGAAAGGAATTGCCGGTTGGATGATCCAGACTGTTCTGTCCATCTGAATACATTAATGGAGCAGGCTGTTCTACGGGCAGAGTATAGCTTTGAAGTGCTCCCGGGAAGCGGACGTAAGAAACGGGTAGCGTGCATGGAACTTCGCTTTGAAAGAGTCACCTTGTGCGCTCCTGTTAACGGTCCGGCAAAGGGCAGTCCCCCTGTTAGTCTTTATTGCATACATGTTAAAGAAAAATCTTCCAGTACACCGGTAAATGAGAGCCCTATTGAATGGAGACTGCTAACTACACATGTGGTGGAGACTGTAGAACAAGCAATTGAATGTATCGGTTGGTATCGTTGTAGATGGCTGATTGAAGAGTTGTTCAGAGTGCTCAAAAGAAAGGGATTCATGATTGAGGACGCACAGTTGGAAACAGTTTCGGCATTACAAAAACTAATCTTAATTTCCTTGCAGGCAGCCCTGCAGGTGATGGTACTCAAACTTTCTTTTGATAAAGAAGATGAAAAACTCTCTTCAGAAATCTACTTTACAAGCAAAGAAATAGCATTATTACATATAGTAGGAAAAAAGAGTGAGGGAAATACAAAAATACAGCAAAATCCATATAAAAAAGAATCAATGGCATGGGCAGCATGGATTATTGCAAGGTTAGGAGCATGGAGTGCATACAAGAGCCAGTCCATTCCAGGATATATTACCTTTAAGAATGGACTGGATAGATTTTATACACAGTTTGAACTGTATGAGTTAATCAGCTAAGACTTGTGTATAAAGGGTAGCTTCGGGAAGGAGGAGTACCCGCAGGGGGAGGTGGTAGGTGAATACGCAGTCCACTTATTCACTGCAAATTATAGACAACCCTATTTTACCTACCACCCCGGCTTTCAGCCACCCCTCCTTCCCGAAGGGAAGGGGAGATACTATTGTCTTTTTAGTCAATCCCCTTCCGTCTTTTTCAGACCATCTCAGTTCTTTCACTTTTTATTTTGTGCCACACGATTATTATTCGCCTGTGGCTTCACCACTACCCCATTTCCATTCTTCGTACATTTAATACATTCCTTTCGTAATGTGCCCTCCTTCAGATTGAAAATAAGATTCGGATTAAAATGCTGACCGTTAATGCGGGTTTCAAAATGCACATGCTCCGTAGTAGCACGGCCGGTACGTCCGGTCAGTCCGATAGGTTGTCCGGCTTTCACCGTATCTCCGCTCTGTACCAAATTCTTGAAGTTATGACTGTAAATCGTTTCCAGCCCGTTCGCATGACGGACTACAACCAAATTTCCGTAAGCATAATATGGCTTCGACATACGTACGACTCCATCAAAAGCAGCACGAATCGTATCTTTGGCACACGTCTTTATATCTGCTCCCGAATGTCCTCCGCGAGTTCCGTAAGCGGAAATAACTTTGGCTCCCGGTAAGGGAAAAGCATATTCATGCTCTTGCAAAGAATCCAAATGCAGATATATATGATTACTTTTCGCAAAAAGTCCGGGAGTAGCAACCCGTACGTGATTCACCTCCATAGAAGAAAAAGAGGATTTACTTTGCGCATAAGCAAGAGTTGGTAAAAGCAGGACTGTCAATAAAATAAGTATGTTCTTCATGTATTTCTTTCTTTGTTATTCAAAATAGATAAGTTCACCGCCATCCGATCCGGCATAATCCTTCAGTAAGGATTGAATCATTTCAGCAGCTTCCTTTAGTCCCTCTTTTCCGTTATACCCGTTGACTATCGCGAGAATATGAGTAGTCCCGATATCCATCTTCGTACGTTCGTGGTCACTGGTCGGTGTTCCGATTCCTCCAAAAGAATCTCTGTACACTGGCAATCCTTCAATGTTCAAAATGCCCCGGCCGATACCTTCGAAAGGTTCTTCCGCTTTGCCAATGCCAAGTTCAAGATGGTTACCCTGTATCTTATCCGCATCGAAGCCACCGATAGAATGTCCGGTACGGAGAGAAACCAGATTGATAAGGTCAACCAAAGTATCAATCTGATACAAAGGGATGCCACGCATCAGGCGACGGCGCAGCGCTTCTGCCGACGGACGATAACGTCCCGGGTCTTTGCCACAACGCTTATAAGCCTCACGGGTAGCAGCAATCACAGGTTGCAACTTAATGTCTGCCATTTGGGTGGTAGTAGTCAAGTCTTCTGTGAAAGTATTTATTTCTTTCCAAAGTCCATCGCAGTAAGCAGTATTCTTCACTGCTGCATATACGGCTGCTCCGGCAAAAACCGGACAGGCATTCTTTATTTCCTGAGATACTTTTATTTCAAACATACTTTTATTCAAGTTTATATCAACTTACGTTCAAGTCTATTCCAACCTATGCGCTTATTTATGTCAATCTATGTTCAAAGCTATTATTTATGAATCATGATCCCCGACAGAATCCGTCCGGACTTAATGCCCAAACGCCTTGCCGAGAAAAACTCGTCGTGATGAATATACGTACATATCCGGGCAAGCTCCACCTGTCCGGACGGCACACCGAAAGCAAGGATTTGCATTCGGTTCGCTTCCCACAAGTCGATATGATGTTTTCCGGTTTCCTCTTTCCTGATAGAAATACGGGGCATATCAAAACCATTCTTCTGAAATGCTTCGTACACTTCCTCACCCACTTCAAAAGAAGCCAATGAGATACTCGGACCGATACAGGCCACCACATCTTCTCCACTTGTGCCAAACTCTTTTTCCATCCGCAACAAAGTATCACGTACGATGTACGCTACCGTCCCTCTCCATCCGGCATGAATGGCGGCTATGGCACCATGTTTCTTATCATATACCAACACGGGCACACAATCCGCAGTAGAAATACAAAGACAATATCCCGGCTCGCGGGTAATCAAAGCGTCCACTCCGTGCAGCATCTCCTGTCGTTGTTGAGACGAAGCCGATAAATAAGCATCGCCGATCAGCAGGTAATTCGTCTCATGGGTCTGCACAGGAATCACCAGTTCTTCGGGTATCTGCGACATTCCTTCCATCAGAAGCGTCTGATTCCGCCGGACCTTTTCTGCCTCGTCGCCACTGTAAGGCGTACAGTTGAATGACGCATAATTTCCCTCGCTGCACCCTCCCTGCCGGGTAGTTACAAAATGAGAAATGTTGGAGTATGAGCTTAACGACTCATACCCCAACATTCTTTTATCTTTTGTGATTGAAATCATTTTTCCTCCCAATCCTCTTCTTCGTATTCATAGTCGAGATCATCGTCTTCGTCGTCAGCGTCTTCCTCATATTCATAGTCGAGTTCTTCATCCTCGCCCATATCTTTGAGTTCCTGCTGCAAACGGGTCACGTCTTTCGGACGGTGAACAATGTCTTCTATCTTATTACTTTCCTTGTTCAGTTCCTCCCACAGAATGTCTTTCAACACTGAGATTCCCAAACCGGAAACAGAAGAAATGAATATATGCGGAACACCCTCGGGCAATGTCGGTTCAATCTCGTCCATCAGCTCCTGATCGAGCATATCGCTCTTCGTGATAGCCAGCACACGTTGTTTGTCCAGCATTTCGGGATTGAACGTACGCAACTCATTCAGCAATACTTCATACTCCTTGCGGATATCATCGCTATCCGCCGGAACCATGAACAACAGCAACGAGTTACGCTCGATATGACGCAGAAACCGCAGTCCCAATCCTTTTCCCTGACTGGCTCCCTCGATGATACCCGGTATGTCCGCCATCACGAATGACTTTCCATCGCGATAGGAAACAATTCCCAGATTCGGTTCGAGTGTCGTAAACGGGTAATCGGCAATCTTCGGTTTCGCAGCCGAAATGGCAGAAAGCAACGTAGACTTTCCCGCATTCGGGAAACCTACCAGTCCTACATCTGCCAACAGCTTCAGCTCCATGATCACCGTCATTTCCTGCATCGGTTCGCCCGGCTGCGCAAAGCGCGGAGCCTGACGGGTAGCCGTCTTGAAATGACTGTTGCCCTGACCGCCACGACCGCCTTTCAACAAGATCACTTCCTGTCCGTCGTCCGTCACATCGCAAAGGTATTCTCCGGTTTCGGCGTTATACACTACCGTTCCGCAGGGTACTTCGATCACTTTATCCGCACCGTCTTTCCCGAAACTACGGTTCTTGCTGCCCGATTCGCCATGACCTGCCATCGCGTGACGGTCATACTTCAAGTGAAGCAATGTCCAGTAATTACGGTTACCGCGCAAGATAATATGGCCTCCTCTTCCACCATCGCCCCCATCGGGACCTCCGTTAGGACAATATTTCTCGCGCCTCATGTGCGTAGAGCCTCTTCCGCCCTTGCCTGAGCGACAGTATATCTTTACGTAATCAACAAAATTCGATTCAGCCATATTTTTTATTTATTATAATTTGTCTACCGCTTCGCAGATATCAGCGAAGATACCATCCATAGTACCCAGACCGTTGATGTGCTGGTATTTCTTTTCGTTCTTGTACCAGTCGATCAGCGGAGATGTCTGTGAATGATATACATGCAGACGTTTTTTGATTGTTTCTTCGTTGTCATCAGCACGACCGGAGTCTTTGCCACGTTTGATCAGACGCACCATCAGTTCATCTTCCGGAACTTCGAGATCCAACATTACAGAAACATCCTGTCCTCTTTCCGCCAACATTTTCTTTAATGCTTCCGCCTGTGCAATTGTTCTTGGGAAACCGTCGAAAATTACACCTTTGCTGTCTTTGAAGCTATCGAATACGCTTGCCAGAATATCAATCATTAATTCATCCGGAATCAACTGACCCTGGTCGATGTAACCTTTAGCAGTTTTGCCCAGCTCCGTGCCGTTCTTGATTTCTGCACGCAATACATCTCCTGTCGAGATGTGGTTGATTCCATACTTTTCTACAATACGTTCGCTCTGCGTTCCTTTTCCTGAACCCGGAGCACCGAAAATTACAATGTTCAACATCTTTTTAACCTATAAATTAATTTGTATTTGAATTTAATCTACTACAGTATAAATATCGGGATAATTGCGTCCGAAACCATCATAATCCAATCCGTAGCCAACGATAAAATCATTCGGGATTTCCATCGCTACGTATTCTATGTTCAGATTGACCTTCAGCTTTTCCGGTTTCACCAGCAAAGAGGCGATATGAATCGCTTCGGGATTGCGTGTGCCCAGTGTATCCAGCAGACGCTGCATCGTCAGTCCGGTATCTACAATATCTTCTACGATCACTACCGTACGTCCGGCAATGTCTTCATTCAGCCCGATCACTTCTTTAATTACTCCGGTGGAAGTCACCCCCTGATAAGATGCCAACTTCACAAATGAAATTTCGCACGGAATCGTGATATGCTTCAGCAAGTCGGCGGTAAACATGAACGAGCCGTTCAACACACTGAGGAAGAGCGGATTCTTACCTGCCAAATCACGATTGATTTCGTTCGCTACGCGAATCACTTCTTTTTGAATATCCTGTTCCTTAATGGAAACAGTAAATTGCTTGTCTTTTATCTGTATGGTATCCATAACCGGTCATTTTAAAAAAGTTGTCGCAAAAATACAATTTTTTATTCTACCCCGTGCATCATCTTCTGTAATTTCTTCGAGAGAAGGAACAGAATCAGTGAGGCAACACCGGACATAATGACGAACAGCATGAAGAAGTCATACATGGTAGCGATCTGATAACCAAGGATTGATTTCACTTTTCCGTCTTCGGGATAGAGGCCACTCAGCATACCTGCAAATTTATTTGCGGTGGCGGTAGAAAGATACCAGATCCCCATCATCAAGGAGGCGAAACGTAACGGACTCAACTTATTAACCATAGAAAGCCCGATAGGTGACAGAGCGATTTCTCCCATTGTATGAATAAAATAAAGTCCTGTCAGCCAGATCATGCTCACCTTTACTCCTGGAATAGCATCTTTCACTCCAAAACAGATGAAGAGATAACCAAGAGAAAGCAGCAACAGACCGATTGCCTGTTTGGTAGGGGAAGCCGGTTCCATGTTTCGCTTATTCAGAAAGCCCCATATACCGGGCATAATATAGGCAAGGATCACTACAAAAAGCGGATTGAATGACTGGAACCACGAAGCCGGCATCTCCCAGCCGAAAATGCTGCGGTCAGTCTGTTCGGAAGCGAATAATGTCAGAGAAGCTCCTGCCTGCTCGTAAGCTGCCCAGAAGAAAATGACGAAGAAAGCTACGATATAGATTACGAAAATACGGCTACGTTCTACTTTGGTCAATGAACCATCCAGCAGAATGAGTACTGGAAAGACAATACAAGCCGTAAAGATACCCACACTAATCCAGTCATCGCTAAAGGCATAGCTAAAAAAAGCTATTAAGGCAACTGTAAGGGCAGTAATGATGATGATATTACGTACTTTGGTACGTTTGTCCATCTTCGGATGTGAAATATGTTCGGCTTTATCCTCCTTTTTTTCACGTCTGGCGTCGGGGACGATACCAATTGGTTCACCGGAAGGAGAGAAAAGGTATTTATTCTTCTGAGTTTCAAAGAGGACAACAGTGAACAGCGTCATGATTCCGGATGCGAGGAATCCCCATTTAAAGTCCTGCGGATTCCCTGTGTCTCCCAAGAAACCGCAAATCAAAGGAGCAGCGAAAGAACCTACATTAACACCCATATAGAAAATGGTGTATGCAGCATCCAACCGTTTGTCCCCGGGTTCATATAATTGCCCGACGAGCGAAGAAACGGTAGGCTTAAAGCAACCGTTACCTAAAATCATGAATCCGAGTCCGCCATACATCAGCCAGTGGGCAAGGTCTGTATTGTTCAGTGAAGAGGCACTCATAAACATCAGGAACTGACCGACTGCCATCATCACCGCTCCCCAAAACACCGAACGACGGATGCCCCAATATTTATCGGCAATGTATCCGCCGATCAACGGAGTCAGATAGACCAGTCCGGTATAGCTACCGTAGATAGAGGCTGCCGCTTCTTTATCAAAAAGCAATGCCTGCGTCAGAAAGAGGATAAAGATGGCACGCATACCGTAGTAACTGAAACGTTCTGCCGTGCTCGTTGCGAAAATTAGGTAAAGGCCTTTCGGATGCCCTTTCAATGAACTCATGAAATTATGTGTTTAGTAGTTTATGGGGTGCAAAGGTACTAAAAAGTAGATTAAATGCCTCAAAAAAGAAGATTCTTATGGAATAGAAAAATACAGGATGGCATGCAAGAAGTCTCAGTTACCCACCTTATTAAGTTTTCAACAGTGTAAATAATCAAGTGGATATTCTCCTTAAATGTGGGTCAGTCGCCATTTATCCAAAAGTAAATTCAACATTCTCAATACTGGCATAGAGCATTCCTTCTTTTTTTCTAAGCAGGATTTTGTTTTCCCTTGCCAACCAGCCGATAGCAATCGCTACATCCTCGAACGTCAAACCTAACTCATGGCACAAAGTGAACATAGACTGTTCGCCCTTTTCATTTAAGATGCGCCATACTTTCCCGGCATTTGAGCCAATTCTTTTCTTTTCCATCATGCAAACTTTAGAAGATTAAACAATTTATATTTATAATCTAAACATTGTGAGCACAGGAGAATAACGTAAAGCACATTACTGCACTACAAAGATATCATTTTTTTCGAAAAAAGCAAATAATCAAGACATTAGCTGTTTATATTGTACCATATCTACTAACAGCTTTATTCCAAACACCGAAGACACTCATAAAGGAAGCAGTTCTATAGCAGGCCGGAGAAGGCGTAACTATCTCTCAAAGTATCGGAAGATTAAGAAGAAAGCAGAAGAATAGTTACATCAAAGCACCGATATCATTAACTGACCACGGCCGTGACAAGCATTGTTCACGACCGTGATTAGCATTGCTCACGGTCGTGGCGAGGTCTTGTCACGGCCGTGAGCAACTAAAGAGAAAGGCACTTTAAGAGAAGAATACCTGCATCTTAGCCGAAGAGTCTCCGCATCTTATCTGAAGAATGCCCGTACCTTAGCAGAGAAATATCCGCCCCCCAACTGAGGAATCACAGACAGACAGGACAAAGCCACCCCAAGATAACTTCTGATTTCCCCTGCATTTTTCAATTTGCCACTTTATCTAAAGCCGAAAACCAACCGGAATAAAGGATTAATTCAGAGTTTTTGTGTAAGTTTGTGCGTCGAAAACTAAAAGAATATCGCAATGAAAATATTTCCAAGCAGCAGCATTAAGAAGTTAGATGCTTATACCATTGAACATGAACCGATTGCATCCATAGATTTAATGGAACGTGCCGCACAGGCGCTGACTAAAGCCATCACCAACAGATGGAATCCGGAAACACCTGTTACCATCTTTGCCGGACCGGGCAATAACGGTGGAGACGCCCTCGCCGTCGCCCGCATGATGGCGGAAAAAGGATACAAGATCGAAGTATATCTCTTCAACACGAAAGGCGAACTTTCGCCCGACTGTCAGACCAACAAAGAACTGGTAGAGATGATGGAAGAAGTAACTTTCCATGAAATCAGCACCCAGTTCGTACCTCCCACACTGACACCGGAGCATCTCGTGATCGACGGATTATTCGGTTCCGGACTCAACAAACCATTGAGCGGAGGATTCGCTGCCGTCGTGAAATATATCAATGCCTCTCCCGCCATGGTAGTCTCCATCGACATTCCTTCCGGACTGATGGGAGAAGAAAATACATTCAATGTAAAAAGCAATATTATCCGTGCGGACGTCACTTTCAGTCTGCAACTTCCTAAACTGGCATTCCTCTTCGCCGAAAATACAGAATTCGTTGGCGAATGGGAGTTATTGGACATCCAGCTGAGCGAAGAAGGAATCGAAGAGACTGAAACAAACTACGAAATGCTGGAAATCGAAGAAATCCGTTCACTGATCAAACCACGCCAACAATTCGCCCATAAAGGAAACTTCGGACATGCCCTGCTGATAGCCGGCTCAAAAGGAATGGCAGGTGCATCGGTACTGGCCGCCCGTGCCTGTCTGCGATCGGGAGTAGGTCTGCTGACGGTACACGCGCCGTTATGCAACAACGATATTCTGCAAACGTCCGCCCCCGAAGCCATGGTAGAAACAGATGTCAGCGAAACATGCTTTGCCGTACCTACCGATACGGACGATTACCAAGCTGTCGGCATCGGTCCGGGACTCGGTCGCAACGAGGAAACGGAAGCCGCCCTGATAGAACAACTGGAACATTGTCAGACTCCGACGGTACTGGATGCCGACGCACTCAATATTCTGGCCAATCACCGGCATACGCTCACCCATCTGCCGAAAGGTTCCATCCTCACCCCTCACCCGAAAGAGCTGGAACGCCTGGTCGGCAAATGTCAGGACTCATACGAACGACTGATGAAAGCCTGCGAACTGGCGCACACTGCCAAAGTACATATCATTCTGAAGGGAGCTTATTCCGCCATTATCACCCCCGAAGGCAAATGTTACTTCAACCAGACCGGTAATCCCGGTATGGCAACAGGAGGCAGCGGAGATGTACTGACAGGAGTAATCCTTGCACTCCTTGCGCAAGGCTATCCCGCCGAAGACGCCGCAAAGATCGGTACTTACATTCACGGATTGGCCGGAGACATCGCCCAGAAAAAACAGGGCATGATCGGATTAATCGCAAGTGATATCGTGACTTGTCTGCCGACGGCATGGCGACTTGTAAGCGAATAAAAGTTAAGAACTTACGGTTTATTCAATAACTTCATTAACTTTGTTTTTCAAAATCAGCTAAAAAGAACCGAATATGAAAAAGTTAATCATAGCAACAGGACTACTAATGGCAACTTCCGCCTATGCGCAGACCGAAGTGCTGACAGGAGTGACGCGAGGAAAAGACTACGGAGTAGTGTACGCCCTCCCCAAAACCCAGATAGAAATAGAAATAAAAGCAAACAAAGTCAACTATAAGCCGGGTGAATTCAGCAAATACGCCGACCGCTACCTGAGACTGACCAACGTCTCTGCCGAACCCGAAGAATACTGGGAACTGAACAGTGTCAAAGTGAAACCTGTAGGTGTACCAAACAGCGAAGCTACTTATTTCGTCAAACTGAAAGACAAAACCGTAGCTCCTCTTATGGAACTGACTGAAGAGGGTCTTATCAAATCAATCAACGTCCCCTACAGCAGTAACAATGCAAAGAATGCAGCAAACAATGCCGTTGCTCCCCAACGAAAAGCCAATCCCCGCGACTTTCTCACAGAAGAAATTCTGATGGCAAGTTCAACCGCCAAGATGGCCGAACTGGTAGCAAAGGAAATCTATAATATCCGCGAAAGTAAAAACGCATTATTGCGCGGACAAGCAGATAATATGCCTTCGGACGGCGCACAGCTCAAAATCATGCTCGACAACCTGAATCTTCAGGAAGAAGCCATGACCGAGATGTTTTCGGGAGTCCGCAATAAAGAAGAAAAGACATTTACTGTCCGCCTCACTCCGGATAAGGAATTCGACAATGAGGTAGCTTTCCGCTTTTCAAAGAAGCTGGGTATAGTTGCCAACAACGATTTGGCAGGCACTCCATTCTACATCAGTCTGAAAGACCTGAAAACGGTGAAGATTCCGCAAGAGGACGGAAAAAAGAAGAAAGAGATGGAAGGCATTGCTTATAACGTACCGGGACAGGCAATGGTGACGCTGACGGACGGCAAAAAGAAATTGTATGAAGGAGAAATACCTGTTACTCAGTTCGGTATCATAGAATACCTTGCTCCGGTATTATTCAACAAGAACTCGACCATCAAAGTTTACTTTGATCCGGTGACCGGTGGACTACTGAAAGTAGATAGAGAAGAAAGCAAATAAAACCTCTAAAAAAACAAAACGATGGGTGGCGAAGGACATATGCTCGACATGATACGTCGGCTGAAAGACGGCAAAGAAGCCTCCCGCTTACGCCGTGAACGGAGAAATGACAAGTTAGGGCGACTTAGAAGAAACAACGACCCTTATCTTCTGCCGGATACGACTCCGGAAGAGATGGAACGCATCATCAAGGATTCGGAAAAGAAAAAAGAAAAAGATAACAGCTATTTCGTATGGGGAACGCTTATCATTATGGGCGTACTGATAGGATGTGCTGTCCTCCTGTGGGCAATCTTTTTTAATGGATAATTATCCATTTAATAAATCCGTCTTTCTGTAATTGGGAAAGATAGGTAGATACACGAGACTCGTAGCCTGCTTCATATTGAAAGTGGTCTGCGAGTTTTTCTATAATCTCACGAACCGTCCGCTGCCCGTCTATCAGGTTCCATACGGCCGTACCGTGTTCTTCCAGACGCACATGAATATCTTTGGACATTCCTTTCGGCAATAAATAACGACTCATCCACGAACGTTTAAAACGAGGGAAGGAGAGCACAATAGTCTCCCCTTCCTGTTCAGCTTTAATATGTTCGTTACGACAAGGTATCACCTCCAGGAGGTTTATTTTCTCTTTCGTAGCCATATCTTTTCTCTTTTATATCTTTTCAGATAGAATATATACTGTGATTATTTCTGAATATTTGCTTCTTCCAGTCCGTAGCCTTTCTTCTTGTTTTCCACTTTCAGCATCAAGGCAACAATCAGGGCAAGTACACCGAACATAGCAAAAATAGCCATCGGCAAGGTATAATCATAAGTCTGTGCACCATCTACAACCGGACCTTTGCAATAAGAGTTCAACACCCATCCGATCAGCAAAGGCACGCCCATCAATCCCCAGTTCTGTACCCAAAAGATCAACGCATAAGCCGTTCCCAACTGTTTCTCCGGAATAATCTTCGGAACCGAAGGCCACATTGCCGAAGGAACCAATGAGAAAGCAAATCCCAGAATAATCATGATCACCGTTGCAAACCACCATATATTCAGAATAGGAAGAGCGAACATCGTGTGTACGAAAATCAGCATCACCGACCCGATCACCATCAGCGTGGCTCCCTTACCGATACGGTCATATAATGAACCGAACAATGGTGTCAGGATGATCGCGCCAATCGGCAGCAATCCGGGAATCGTTCCCGCAAGTTTCGGATCAACATTGTACTTCTGTACCATCAAATCGGCCGCATACTTGATGAAGGGGAATACAGCCGAATAGAACAATACGCACAGTAATGCGATCAGCCAGAATCCTTTGTTGGTAATGATATAGACAATGTCTTTCATGCGGAAAGGTTCTTCCGGTTCCAGCCCTTCCGCATCCAGTGAAGCATCCAGTTTCTTATCGTAGAAAGTATAGATGAAGAATGCGATGGTACCTACGCACAACATGACGAGACAGAACAGAATCGGAGCGGGAATATTGGTATGGAATACGCCGCTCTCATCCGTAGACCCGAAGAAGTCTGCCAAAGGAACGGTAAGCACCATGGCCAAAGTTGTTCCAATACGCGCGGTCGCCATTTCCAGTCCCATAGCGAGAGCCATCTCTTTGCCTTTAAACCACTTCACGATAATCTTCGAAACGGTGATACCCGCAATTTCGACTCCTACACCGAAAATAGCATAACCCAATGCAGCCAATGTGACTTGCATCTTGAATCCGAAAAGCATCGCACCTTCCGGGAAAGTAGTAGTAATAGCATAATATTTCAATCCACAACCGAACACCATCAATAAACAGGCACCCATTCCGGTGAAGCGTACTCCCATCTTATCCAGAATGATACCACCAAAGATGAGCATCAGCAGGAATACATTAAACCAGCCATAAGCACTGGTGAAAAAACCGTAATCTAAACTGTCCCAGAGAAGTTCTTTTTCAAGCATGGGTTTCAGAGGAGACATAACGTCTGTGAGGAAGTAGCCGCACAACATGGTAAAAGCGACTAATGCTAGAACACTCCAACGCAGCACTGCGGAGTCATTCAGCTTTTGTTTCAATTGTTCTGTCATTGTAATATTTAAAAGGAGTTAATAATCTCGTAACGGGCAACAAAGTTAACTAATTATCATTTGTTTTACTAAAAAAGGAGAACATTTTATAAGAAAAAGGACATCTGACCGGATATTCCTGTATGAAGAAGAGCAGACCGGGCCCAATAATAAAGACAGACGCGAACTACACGTATTACACGATTCTATTAGAATCTCTTGTAATTCGCGTAATTCGCGCCTATAATGAAGAGAACGGGTCAAAAAGCCCGTTCACTCAATAAGTTTAAACCGAATATCCTGTCACTGAATTATTCTGCTACAGGAGCAGGAGTTTCAGTAGCCGGAGCTTCCGTTGCTGGTGCAGACTCTGCAGGAGCAGTAGCATCTGTCTGAGGAGCAGCAGTACCGGTAGGCATATTATACGGGTTGGTTTGTTGTTCTTTCTGTGCTTGTTCCAACAATACATCTTTAGCTGCAGAAGAAGAAGGAACAACGTAAGCAGTAGCAACGCTCATCACAACCATGAAGATAGCCAGACCCCAAGTTGCTTTTTCCAGAAAATCTGTAGTCTTGCGCACGCCCATGATAGCGTTTGATGAAGAAAAACCAGAAGCAAGTCCGCCTCCTTTTGAATTCTGAATCAGCACGATGAAGCACATCAGCAAGGCTGCAATCACCATTAAGATAATGAATAATAAGTACATTTTTAGTTATTTTGAATTAGCGTTAATAATCAATTTCTCCAAAAATCTGATTTGGTCTGCAAAGTAAGCATTTTTTTTTGGATATTTCAAGCTTAATTTTTTAATTATTTCAAGAGCTTTCGAATATCGTTGCTGTTTTACGTAGATTTTGGCCAAAGTTTCTGTGAAACAGCTGTCATCTTCCTCTTCTATGGTGTTGGTTTCAGTTGTTTCGTCTGTTCTGCCCGTTTCGTTTGTTTCAGCGGAAGAAGCTGCCTTTGCTTTCTCTTCTTCCCTCAAAGGTTTCAGGTATACGACTGGATCAGTCTCGCTTTTTTCGATAAAGTTGTCAATCAGCTCGTGTCCTTTCAGCTTGGGCATTGCCTCTGCCGGCTCGTCGGCGACAGGTGTCTCTTCGAGAAGGTATGCCGTATAGTCCATGGAGTAATCAAAGCTTGTCTGACTGGTTACTTCTTCGGGAGCCGTCGAAAGGAAAGCATCGATCAGAGCCAGTGTCCGGTCGACGGTAGGCTCATCTTTCAATACTTCAGAGAGAGGCAACCCTTTCTTCTGGGATTCGACAGCGAAGCGTTCGCCTTCGATCAGATGAAACAGTTTCCGTCGGTCGGCAATATACAGAACGGCTTTCCGCAGTTCCGCACCGAAATTAATGTCGTGGAGAATATACAGGTTCTTGAGATACAACAACCGGAGCGACTGAAAATACGGATACCTCGCGAGCTGGTTGCGCAGTTCGTACAAAGTATCCCTATTCAGCGTCTCGGGATGCTGAATCCATTGTTGCAAGTTAACAGAAGTCATTAAATTACCAGTTTGCTACAGTTGCATTAAATATTTGGTCGGTTATCTCTTTACTCATTTCCGCTATTAATCCATCCTGTACGGCCGTCAGCAGCTGGCTGGAATCATAGGTACGGAAAGCTGAGAATTGTTGTTCGAAGTCTTCGGCGTGATTTGTGTTGTTGACAAAGCGTACATTGACCGTGATGGTCAGCTTCGTTTCCGAAGAGTAACCATCGGCAGACACTGCCTGGTTATACTGGTTGTAGCCCGTAATTTCACCGTCAATCTGCAGATCCGCATTCTGGTTCGGTTTCAGCAGTTGCAGACGGGTCTGTCTGATGAAGATATCTTTCAGGTCTTCATTGAACTTGGTAGCCAGCGGAGCATACACATACTCCGACTTAATCGGGAAATCAGCAATCGAAATGGTCTTCACCTTATCGTAATTGATAGAGGAGCCATTAAACTTATAGGACACACTACAGGCGATGATGACTGCCGGTAAAACAATCAGTATCAGCGGTCGTGCTATTTTCTTAATCCAATTCATATTCTTTTATTTTTCTGTAAAGGGTACGCTCGGAGATATTCAGATCCTTTGCCGCACTTTTCCGCTTACCATGATGCCTCTCAAGCGCTTTACGTATCATTTCTTTTTCCACTTCATCGAGCGAAAGGGTTTCTTCCACATATTCTTCCGTGTCCTGAATATCGTCATCGTCTTCTTTGGGACAAACAGACGGTTGCTGCACAGCATGGATAATGGCCGGCACAGATGGTTGGTGCGTCGTCGTCACTACCGGAGTAGCCACTACCTGTCCCATCTGTCCGACTTGTCCCGCACGTTCGGCCATCATATTGTGCACCATCTTCTTCAGTTCCGCCACTTCCTGGCGCATATCGAACAAGACAGAATATAGTATTTCGCGTTCGCTCTCAAAGCTCTTGCTCTCGCGTGTGCCGAACAGTGCCGGAAGGCGTTGGGTATTCTGTGCCGGAAGATAGGTCTGCAGAATCGCAGCCGTTATCTCACGGTTTGTTTCTATAATCGAAATCTGCTCTGTGATATTCTTCAACTGCCGGACGTTTCCCGGCCACGGATAAGCAAGCAATATCTTCTTGGCATCTTCCGTCAGCTGGATAGCCGGCATCCGGTACTTTTCGGCAAAGTCTGCGGCAAACTTACGGAACAACAACAGCACATCATCTCCGCGCTCACGCAAAGGTGGTATCTGAATAGGCACCGTGTTCAACCGATAATACAAATCTTCCCGAAAACGTCCTTCGGCAATGGCTTGTGTCAGGTTCACGTTGGTAGCTGCCACAATACGCACATCCGTCTTTTGAACTTTGGATGAACCTACCTTGATAAATTCACCGCTTTCAAGTACACGAAGCAGACGCGCCTGTGTAGGCAACGGCAACTCTCCCACTTCATCAAGGAAGATGGTTCCACCGTCAGCTTCTCCAAAATATCCTTTCCGCTCACCAATAGCACCGGTAAATGCTCCTTTCTCGTGTCCGAACAGTTCGGAATCGATCGTACCTTCCGGTATGGCACCGCAGTTGACAGCAATATACTGTCCGTGCTTTCTCCGGCTATATTGATGAATGATCTGTGGAAAACTTTCTTTTCCGACACCACTTTCTCCGGTAATCAGCACAGACAAATCGGTAGGCGCTACCTGAATGGCAACATCTATGGCACGTGATAAAGCCTCGGTATTGCCAATAATACCGAAACGCTGTTTCACTTGTTGTATCTCCGCTTTGGTCATCTATCTTAATATTAAGTAATAGGTAATAAGTATTAAGTAATAAGTATTAAGTATTACCATCATTATCATCTCGCTTCCATCCGCATGGCTAATACTTAATACTTATTACTTAATACCTATTACTTAATCTTCGTCTACTGTATCCAGTTTTAGTTTATCACTATCGTCCCGTTTCTCGTAATACTGCTTCCGCAACGGGTTTACCCGTGCCGCTTTCTCGCGCTGGCGGTTGCGGAATACATCAATCGCTACATAAATAGCCTGACGGAAAGAGTCTTCGCTGGCCAGTCCTTTACCGGCGATGTCATAGGCTGTTCCATGAGCCGGAGAGGTACGTACAACCGGCAGTCCGGCGGTATAGTTCACACCGTCTTCCATAGCCAGGGCTTTGAACGGAGCCAGTCCCTGATCATGATACATAGCAAGGATTCCGTCAAAGTGAGTATAATTGCCCGAACCCATAAAACCGTCCGCAGCATAAGGACCGTAACAGATGATCCCTTTCTCTTCCATTTCTTTCATGGCAGGGATAATGATTTCCTGTTCTTCCATACCCAGCAGTCCGCCGTCTCCTGCATGAGGATTCAGTGAAAGCACTGCAATACGGGGCGCACCGATACCGAAATCCTGTTTCAGACAACGATGGAAAATCATCAGCTTTTCCTGAATCAGTTCCTTGGTGATTGTTGTAGCAATCTCCCTTACCGGAATATGCGTCGTTACTAAAGCCACACGAAAATCGTTTTTCATCAGGATCATCAGTGACTTGTTTCCATTGCCCAGACGTTCTTCAATATACTCCGTATGCCCGGGGAAAGAGAACTCTTCCGACTGAATGGTATGTTTGTTGATCGGAGCTGTCACAATGACGTCGATCAGCCCCTCACGATACTCTTCTATGGCACGCTCCAAAGCACCCAATGCAGCCTTACCTGCTTCGGGATCGGGTTTGGAGAATTCCACTTTCACTTCGTCATCTGTACAGTTCACTACACTCAGACGGTTGTATCCGGCTTCGGAAGCTGTGTTGACAATGCTGAAATTAGCCTGTACATCCAGTGCTTTACGATGGTAAGCCGCTACTTTAGGTGAACCGTAGATAATCGGAGTACATAGCTCAAGCATGGTAGGGTCTGAGAATGTCTTCAAGATCACTTCATAACCTACCCCGTTGATATCTCCTTGGGTAATGCCGATTCTTATTTTGTTTTCTTCCATGTTTTTATTTATTAGTTGGTTCCGCTTCTCTGGTTACCCCCAGTGGAATCTGACTCTGCTGACCTTCTTGCGGAAGTTTCAGCGTATAAAGAGATGCTTCCATCTGGCGAACCAGATTGCGTTTCATTTTATCGGGTGAATATACAAATATTTCTGCTGTAATAATACGTTGGTTCTTCTGATCCAGACGAGTATGGGAAACGAACGGGCCACCCATGAAGTCACCCTTCATGCGCCACAATCCACGAGCTTCCATCGTGTAGTCATTGTGCACGTTGATCGGACGAACATCGGTCAGTAACGAGTCTGTCGACATATATACGCCTTCTTTATATCCGGGGATATTGGCTTTCATCACAGAATCGCGCTTATGAACAAAGTATTCTTTGGTGAATGTATCCTTGTCAGTATAAGGATAAGAATACATCACGAAATTGCGATCCGCGCTGCCTGTATTGGTAGATGCCCAGAAGAAGTCCTCTCCTGTCTTGGAGTTATTCAGTTCGGAAGGTATCCAGATATCGCAGCCAAACAGACTATCTACCTTATTTGAGATAAAGTTGTTGTGCTTTTCCTCCAGCAAAGTAATCTGACGGTTCATTTCAGCGCGAGTGAAGAAGTCGATAATCGTCTGCTTGTTTTCTTCGACAAACTTCTCAAACACTTCTTCGTTCGGAGCCTGAATGGTCAGTATCATCTGTGGAGAAGCATAAACGTCTTTCGCATACTTGAAAGTACCTTTGGTATAAATATCTTTTATATCTACTATCACAATATTACGGATCAACTTCAGCGTAGAATCATAGTCCTTCGGTGAAGTATACATAATCCGGAAAGAAGGTTCCGACTGGGGCAGTCCCGGCATGTCAGAATCAAGCACATCATGCAAGGCCCTTCCGGCGGCACGGTCCCACACTCCCGCATCTACTACAACCAACAGTTCATACGGACGACCGCTAGAGGTATGATTCCCCTTTAATCCACAAGAAGCAACTACGAAGGCTACCAGAGCCATGCTTAAATAAAAAAAGTACTTTTTCATGATGTTCGATTTTTATATTAACTTTTATTATTTTCCTCCTGTTTCGCAGTCGACAGCATACCGCATGCCGCAAAAATATCCTCTCCCCGCGAAGCACGAATGGTAGTGAAAAGCCCGTGCGTGGTCAGATAGTCACGGAAACGGGTCATTGTATCCATATCGGCTCCTTCAAGGGCTACTCCCGGAATAGAATGGAAACGGATCAGGTTCATCCGGCAATCCAGTCCGCGAAGCAGTTTGAGTAACTCCTTGGCATAAACTTGCGAATCATTAAGCCCCTTAAAAACAATATACTCAAACGAAAGTCGACGCTGTTTGCTAAAATCATAGTTTTTTAACAGTTCCACCATTTCCGTGATAGAAAAGGCTTTCTCCGCCGGCATCAGTTCCGCACGCTGGGCGGTCACCGGAGAATGCAGGCTGATGGCAAGGTGACAGTCGCTTTCTTCGATAAAGCGCCGCAATCCTTTCCGCAATCCGACAGTTGAAACGGTAATCCGCTTCGGACTCCATGCATAACCATAGGACCCAGTCAGTATGTCCAATGCCTTCAACACCTCTTCCAGATTATCGAGCGGTTCGCCCATTCCCATCATGACGACATTCGTCAGTTTGTCCCGTTCGGGCAAGGAGTGAATCTGATTGATAATCTGATGGGCGGTCAGGTTGGCAGAGTAGCCTTGTTTCCCGGTCATACAGAACTTGCAGTTCATTTTGCAGCCTACCTGCGAAGAAATGCATAAAGTCGCCCGTTCATCATCCGGAATATACACCGACTCCACAAAATGATTCTCGCCCACAGGGTACAGGTATTTCACCGTACCGTCTACAGAGCGCATTTCCTCCACCGGAGCTTCAGCTCCTACCTCATAGTTCTGCTTCAGTAACTCCCGGTATTTCAACGACAAGTTAGTCATTTCATCAATCGAAGTCACCTTCTTATCATAAAGCCAGGATGCAATCTGTTTGGCTGCAAAGCCCGGCATTCCCAGACGTTTCACCAGTGACTGCAGCTCTATAAGCGTCATTCCTAAGAGGGGATATTTAGACATCATTCTTTCTGTTCATGGTTTATATTTGCAAATGTAAGGAAATAAAGTCGATTTCCGTATAGCAAGGATGTAAAAGTTAGCAAAAAAGGTCGTTCCAAAGCATGGAACGACCTTTTGCAGTTATCGTTTTTACGACTAATCTTAGAAGAACAGGTAACGTGTATCCTTCACTTTTCCTTTCAGATACAGGTCGTTCATCAGACGGCTTGCGAAGCGTGCGTGCATGTTAGCCAATGTAGCTTCTTCATCTTTAGCGTTGAAAGTATCGCTCAGTTTGTCTTTGCCATACATCTGAAGCACAAATACACCGGCATTACCTTTGATCGGAGCGCTCAGTTTATTCATTTCAGCCACAGAAGCATAAGCACCTACCAACGGTTCGCTGCTGCGCAATGCAGAAACATAAGCGGGAGCGGCAAATGTAACCAGCTTCAAAGAATCGCTGACTGCGCCGGACATAGCCTTGTACTGGTCGAGAGAAGTTGCATTGGCAGCCTTCATGTCAGCCATGATCTTTTCGGCTTTCTTATCTTTAACGATTTCAGCTCTCAACTGATCCTGTACAGCTTTCAGCGGACGATATCCTTCCGGAGTAACACCAACCAGAGCTACTGCAACCATATGGTCGCTTTCGCCACATTCATACAAACCGGAAACATCACCCGGTTTAGCGGAAAATGCCCATCTCAATGCTTCTTTAGTACCTCTTACACCACCGATAGTATGTTCTGAGCTATACAAGTCTCTTCTGTCAAGCAGTTTGTATCCGGCTTCTTCAGCGTTAGCGATCATCTTTTCAGCAGTAGGATTGGCAGCGATGAACTGGCTGAAATCATTGTAAGCACGGTTATAAGTTTCTTTGCTGAATTCAACTTCACGTTTCACAACAGCTACTTTATATTTATCCTTCACAGCTTTCTTGTTAGTCACTTGCAGGATTACATTAGCTTGTCCCAACGGCAGGTTTACTACTTCGTTCACGCCTGTATTATTGATAGCAGAGATAAACTTCAGGTTGTCACCATCGATCTGTGCGCCTTCATACTGTGCAGAGCTCATCCAGTTAGTCTCACCCGTCTGACCGTATTTCTTAGCCAGATCTGCGAAGTTAGCACCGCCTTTGATAGCAGTATAGATACTGTCCGCCAAGGCTTTTGTCTTCAAAGCGTCTTCTGCAAACACCTGAATCTGACGGAACTCGATTGAGTCGGCAGCAGCTGTTTTTGCAACCACTTTGAATGAATTGATAGTATTGTCGGCACCATTATAGTACGGACCATAAACAGAACCAACGGATGCAGAGTCCAGACGGGCAACTACATCTGACGGGAAAGCTGTTTTATTATAGAACAAGTCTACATAAGGAGCTTCCGAGCCTACAGAACGGATAAAAGAAGTATAGTCATCTGTTGTAGTAGCCAGCTGTGCAGTAGCTTCGTCTACTTCCTGCTGGATAGCAGCTCTGTCTTCCGCACTTGCAGTCACCTGAACATCAATGTACTTGATATCACGGCTTTCCTGATATTGCTTGAACTGTTCTTTTTTCTTGTTATAAAGGTCTTTCAGTTCCGATTCTTTCACAACGATTGTAGAATCTACTATAGAAGAATAAGGAACGGCAGCCATCAACAAGTCATATTGATTCACTCTTGCGTCAAAAGCGTCCTGTGCTTCTACCGGGTTAGAGAGAAGCGCTTTTGCTACCAATGCCTGATATTTCTCTGCCAGGCGGCTCTGAACCAATGTCTTCTGGATGAATGACCAGTATTTGTACATGTTGTTGTACTGTTCTGCATACTGAGCCGGCATCTGAGATTCGTTCATTTTAGCGTAATCTACCAGGAACTTATTGAGCATATCCTTATCGAAAGCACCGGTCTGCGGGTTGCGGAAAGGAGTCTGTTGCAACAACGGATGCACGCCTGCTTTCAGGATATCCTGAATTTCAGCAGCAGAAACTGTCAGTCCCAATGCTTTTGCTTCTTTCTCAACCAGTTTGTTATTAACGTAGGAACGCCATACTTCGTCGCGCACCTGATTGGTCTGTTCGTCGTTCAGTGCAGTCACTCCACGGGAGAGTTTTATCACTTCGGTATATTCTTCTACCAGATTCTGATACTCTTGAGCGGAAAGAGCATCTCCGTTCACCTCACCTACGTCATGTGCCTGGTGCGGTTGCATCACCTTCCACGCGTCACCCGCGATGAAAGCAAACAGCGCCAAACCGATAACAATCACCAATAGAGGTCCTTTCGACCTAATGTTTTGTAATGTTGCCATTTTGATTAATACGATTTATGTTTATTATTATTTCTTTCTATTGTCATTTTAGCGCACGAAGATACAAAAAATGCTAATATGCTTCTATTTATTAGCTAAAAATTTCACGGTTATCGCCATTATTCCATGACTTTTAAGCGTACAAGTTCTATTTTTGTCGCTGTCACCTTGATTATTTTAAACTGATAACGGCCGACACGTACCAATTCGTGCAGTTTCGGGAAGCTCTGATATTGGTTCAGTATCAATCCGCCTACCGTCAGATAGTCGTCCGATTCGGGCAGATCAAGTCCGAACATTTCATTGACTTTTTCTATCTCCAGACGGGCGGACAAAACATATTCATCTTCGTCAATTTTCTTGCAGATATAGGAAGTATTGTCATGTTCATCTTCTATATCACCAAATATTTCTTCTACCAAATCTTCCAACGACACAATGCCGGATGTACCTCCAAACTCATCTACTACCACGGCAATCGTCCTCTTTTGCAACATAAACAGCTTCATCAGTTTGTGGGCAGACATCGTTTCGGGTACGATCGGCACGTCTTTCACGTTATCACGCCAGTCTTTCGGATCACGAAACATTTCCGACGAATGAATAAAACCGACCACATTATCGATATTTCCGTCATACACAATGATCTTCGAGATCCCGGATTCTATAAAACGACTCTTGAGTTCATCCAGCGAAGTAGTAAGGTCAACCGCAACGACTTCGGTACGCGGAACGATACAGTCACGTATTTTTATGTTTGAGAAATCAAGTGCATTTTGAAAGATTTTCACTTCCGTATCCAATTCTTCTTCATTCGCAGCATTATCGATGCTACTCTGCACGAAGTAGTCCAGATCGACTTTTCCGAAAGCCTTGTCCGAAGCATCCTTATTTACCTTCATACCGAATATACGAAGAAAAAGGCAAGACAAACCGGAAGATAACTTCGAGACAGGATATAAAATGACATAACAAATAAAAAGCGGAATAGCGGCAACATTCAAGACCAGATTGGGATTGATCTTAAACAATGTTTTAGGAAGAAACTCTCCAGTCACCAAAATAATCAGAGTAGAGATGACGGTCTGCGCCAACACCATCAGAAAGTGGTTATCAATAAAACCAGCCAACAGATTATCACCGATGATCTGTGCCATCAATATACCATAGATAACCAATGCTATATTGTTTCCTACCAGCATGGTAGAGATAAATTCGTTCGAGTTCTTGAAAAAGATGGAAAGAATACGGGATGTGATTCCCCCCTTACGTTCCATTTCAAAGCGCAACTTATCTACTGAGACAAACGCGATCTCCATTCCTGAGAAGAAAGCGGAGAAAGCCATAGTGATGAGTAAAGAGATATAAATATTCATAGTTTATTTCACAGAATCTTTTTTCGTCGAATCCGGCGGCAATGCTTTTACTTCCGGTTGAGCAGTTCCCCCATTTTCGTCAACATAGAAAATGCCCTCAATATTCTGAATGACATAAACGGTCATTTGCTGATTGGAGTCAAAACCATGTCCGGTAATTACACGATCCGGCTGCTGGATACGTATAAACTTGTCGGAATAGACTTTTTGAGTTGCCTCGTTCCAATAAAGCAACTCGGTATTGAAACGCTCCCCTTTCCGGTTCTGTATATCTACATTCCCTATCAGTTTCCAGAGTTTCTGCTTATCATAATAATAAGCGGTATCTGCCTTGATGCTGGCTTCAATATTAAAGATAGAATCAAATTGTTCCAGATAAACTCCCTTTTCAAATGCCCAATAGGAAGGTTTCTTGCGGTCGTACACCGTCCATTCTTCTGTATTCACCCGATAACGTGTCACTCCCGAGTCGGATATAAGAGTAGTTACTCCCAGTGTATTCATCACCGGTAATGAATCACGTTCTGTGATGGCGTCGCCCAGCGTATTCTTCTTACCGCCGCAGGAAGAAAATGAAAGAAGCATAACAATTGCCCCGAAGGCAATTGTTATGCTTATGCTTTTATGCAACAAACGGTTACTTCGTTTTCGCAACATAAATTTTATCTAATCGTTGTAGTCTCTCCGATCCAGCCACCGATAGTGATACGGTCGCCTTGTTTGTAACCTAACATAAATAGGTCTTTAGCCTGTGGAGTATGACCGGAATATGTACCAATCAACTTGTTTGCTTCTTCAGCCACACTTGGGTCAACTGCTTTTGCACGTTGCAGTTTATCAATTACAGCGAAGTAAGTACACTTATTCAATGCAGACTCGTCACTCCAGTTAGGACTCATTGCATACAAGTTAGCAATCAGGATATAAGGAGCACCATAGTTCTCGTTGAAGCTAATTGCTTTCTGACAGTATGATCTGGCTTGAGACAATTTCTTAGCAGAAGCCAATACAGCTGCAGCAGCATATGCCTTTTCTGCTTTCTTCACGTTATCAGTTTCCAGTTGGATTGCTTCGTCAAAGAACTTCACAGCACCGTCAATATCACCTTTCTTGAATGCCTGATAAGCACATCCTGTAGCAGCTTCAGCTGTTGGCTCTATCTTATAAGCGTAGAAAGATGCTTGCAGATAAGCTTCGCTTTCTGTACATCTCATCATTTTCATGATATCGATTACTTTTTTCAGATAAGCCAAGTCTGTCTGGTTAGCTTCTACTTTTGGGCCATAGATACTTTGCAGAGATTCGCAATCAGCAGTACCACTGTTTACGAACAAAGCCACGAGGTTATCTTTGATACCCATAAAGTTTTTCTTTTTTGCTTCATTAGTTTCTGCAGCAATAGCAGCGTCAGCATATTCTGAAGCAAGCAGATAATCCTGAATAAATTGTTCTTTATGATTAGGATCAGCTTTCAGTTTATCCAATGACATCTGAAGGAAATAAAAAAGCGTAGCAGCTGCCGATTCGCCTTTCACTGCATTTACAGACTGGCTCAACCATTGATAGGCTTGGTTAGCGTCTACTTTCGGAGCCAAAGCAATATAGTCTACAGCCTTGATACCCAGCGCTTCGTCAGCAGAAGACACTTTAGTTCCTTTTGCAAGGAATTCTTCTGTGTATTTCATACGCAAATCATGCGTATTCATCAATTCATCAAAATACTTCTGATATTCAGGATTATTCTTATCCTTAATCTGAGCCATCAAGCCTTTAAGGATTTTATATCCGTCAGTAAAAGTGTAAAAACGGAGTGTGGGACAATTTTCCAACACAGCTTTCCAGGGAGTATACGCATCTTTAAAATTTCCTGCACGCACAGCCTCATGCGAAATACTACTGTTTGAGTTACAGTTAGACGCATCCTGTGCCACCACAGTGGTTGCTCCAGCCGAAAGGAACAACATAGCCACAAGCGTTTTAATTTTCATTGTATCTAAATTTTAGTTGTTTATATAATATCGTCTATTCTCTCTCTCACTTTTATTACTCTACCCTACGCTTGAAGAACCAACGTTCGTTGAACGTAAGCCCGATACTCACGCGGAAGATATTTTCATTCACCATGTTCGTCTCCAGTCCTTTTACGCGGACAAACTGTCCACTGATACTAAGTATGGAACGCGAACGGGGAACAGGCAGACCGAAACCGGCAGTTACACCATATTCACGTGAAGCCTTTTTCCCATCAATCTTATAATACGGTGTCGTATAATAAGCTCCTAAACGGTATTTTATGTGGGCGAAATAGGAACGTCCTATCAAATTAGGAATGTATTCCGCACCTACTGATATTTTTGTACGATCACAATAAGTGAAAGTTTCATTAAAGTCCTGACGTACATTCTCGTCACTTGTTACTACGCCAAAATTAGTTTTTGACCATTGCTGTAAGCTATAATCTGCACCAACTGTCAAACGCTTGTCATAGTTATATGTAAATCCGACTCCAAAGGTATTGGGTAATTCAAATGTAGCATCCAAGACATCCTTATATTCAGTTCCATAACTTGAACTAGATGCTCCCATGATTACAATTGACGTATAATCATTATTCAACTTATGTTTAGGAGAATATACAGCACCAATCGTCAAAGAACTCTTTTTATTCAAAGCCTGTGTATATTGTGCACCGAAATCCAATTTATAATCAGAAATCGAGGTTACCATTTTTCGCTGATAGGAATCATAAGAAGATGTTCCCGGATAGAACATTCCTCTTGTACGGGTTATATCTCCCCAAAAATAAGATGCATTCACACCGACAGAGAGATTCTTAAGTACTTTTACACCAGCACCAACGTACATTTGATGCAAACCACCGTCGCCGGTAAAACTTCTGCTATATGCCAAACCATTGTCCGTAGTCTGACTATCAGACACCGTATACCCCACATTAGAATATGGCAACAATCCGACACTCATCGCCATCCACGGAGCCAACCGGAACTGCATAGCGAGATAATCGAAACTGGCGTTTTTGGCATTCAACTTCAGGCCACCACCACTAATATTCATATTCTGTAAACTGACACCCCCTTCGAACAGGAACGTCAACGAATCAATGGCCGTATAGGAAGCAGGATTCGTTGGATTGATCTGTGCTCCATCCCTGAGTCCGAAAGCAATTCCACCCATCGCCTTGCTATTTCCGAAACTTTGATCGGACAAGTCGCCATAGCCATATCGTGTGTAAGGAGAGTTTGTATTATTTTGAGCGATTGCCGTTCCGGTAACCATCATGAGCAAAAGCGCCCAAATCGTGTGTTTAAATCCTACCATTATTATAGTTTAAAATTCTATTTAATCCTTTCAACACTAAAAATCTATCTGCAAAGATGGCACTTTTTACGCTGCTATCAAAAGAAAAGTCATCTCCGCCCGTTAAAAAAACCAAAAGTTCAGGATATTTATGCTTCATAGCCTCAATATAACCTGAAATTTCATATTCCATTCCTTTCAGCACCCCTGCACGGATGGCAGTTTCCGTATCCCTTCCCATCGGCAGTTTGCGCCCGTTGGAGTCTATCAGCGGCAAGCGTCCGGTAAACTGGTGAAGCGCTTTATAGCGCATCTGCATGCCGGGAGAAATATTACCGCCATGATATTGTCCTTTCGAGTCAATAAACTCATAAGTGATGCAAGTGCCCGCATCAATGACCAAGATGTCATTATGAGGAAACTGCTCGTTGGCCCCCACTACGGCAGCTATCCGGTCGTATCCCAATGTCTCGGGAGTTTCGTACAGATTACCTACCGGCAGCGGAGTCTCATGATTGAGCCATAACAGGGGGAACGGCAAAGCAGCCAGTTCGGCAAGTATCCGTTCGTTCAAATCGACGACAGTAGCTACAATCCCCCGCTCAATCCGGTATTTGGAGCAAAGAGCCTCCAAGCTATCCAATGATTGATTGGATTCGGTCAACACCTCCACCATCTCACTTCTATTGAAGAGGGCAACTTTCGCTGTCGTATTTCCTATGTCGATAATTAAGTTCAATACTTTTCGTCTTTAGCGGCGCAAAGGTAAAGTAAAAAAAGAAAAGTTGAAGCATACAGAAGGAATTATCTTCTTTTTTCATTTCAAATATCGCCCCCAAACGCCAAAATCGAACTATATATTTTTAAATATATAATTTATTAGTTATCCCTTATTATGGTACCGCTTTGCGTTTCATAGTCATTTTTCCTTACACAACATTTCCCTATATATCAATCAGTTACAAGAGTTTTAAAGTGTTCCGTTCAGCGTTCCACATTTTATAAGAAAAAAAGAACGCTTTTAAAGGCCCTATTTACCCTAATCAGAGGCTCTGTTTGGGTAAAACGAAGCCTCTGTTTGGGTAAAACAAAGCCTCTGTTTGGATAAAACGAAGCCTCCGTTTCTACAATCCAACTATTCTTCGTATATTCGCCACCAAAATAATAAACGGGCATTTCTGATGAAACGGACAATTCTATATCCATTACTGACTCTTTATCTGCTTATCTTTTCAAACGGACAAGCCATAGCTTCTGGCAACGACTCCATCCGCCTCAGCCTGCTGACTTGCGCCCCCGGTGAAGAAATATACTCCCTGTTCGGACATACAGCCATCCGCTACGAAGATCCGGCCAACGGAATAGATGCCGTATTCAACTATGGACTATTCAGCTTCAATACTCCCAACTTCATCCTCCGTTTTTCACTCGGTGAGACAGACTACCAGCTGGGAGCTACCGACTACGCCCGTTTCGCGGCGGAATATGCCTTCGACGGGCGCAGCGTCTGGCAACAGACACTCAACCTGAGCAAAGAAGAAAAAGCGGAACTCATCCGACTACTGCAAGAAAACTATCTTCCCGAAAACAGAGTTTACCGGTATAATTTCTTTTATGACAACTGCGCTACACGCCCGCGCGATAAAATAGAAGAAAGCATTGACGGAAAGGTAATATATCCCGCAGAGCCGCAAGACGGTTCGCTATCTTTCCGCGATATCGTACATCAATACTGCAAAGGCCATCCGTGGGCCCGCTTCGGCATCGACCTCTGCATCGGTAGCGAAGCAGACCGCCCCATCACGCAACGCCAAATGATGTTTGCCCCCTTTTACCTGATGGATGCTTTCGCAGGCGCCCAAATCGTCCATGATTCGGTTCAGCGTCCGCTCGTATCCGGCAAGGAGCTGATCGTAGACGCCCTTCCCGAGGAAGAAGAAGGCGGTTGGATGCCCACCCCGTTCCAATGTTCCCTCCTGCTTTTTATACTTACCGCAGCTGCTACTATCTACAGCATCCGCAAAAGGACAGGACTCTGGGGTGTCGACCTTATTTTATTCGGTGCCGCAGGCATCGTGGGCTGTGTGCTGGCCTTCCTCGCCCTATTCTCCGAACATCCGGCTGTCAGCTCCAATTTCTTATTGCTGGTATTCCATCCGGGACAGCTTCTGCTCCTTCCATACATCATTTATTGTGTCCGAAAAGGAAAGAAATGCTGGTATTTGACGCTGAATTTAGTCGTTTTAACACTTTTTATGGTGCTTTTTCCGCTAATTCCGCAGAGATTTGACTTAGCTGTTGTACCTTTGGCACTCTGTTTGCTGATACGTTCAGCGAGCAATTTGATATTGACCTCTAAAAAGAAATAATGAAAGGACTACTAACTTCCCTGATTACCGTACTGACCTTCACCGGGCTACAAGCTCAGTCGTTGCCTACTGCCCCTAAACTTGTGGTAGGACTCACGATTGACCAGTTGCGTACGGACTATCTGGAAGCTTTTTCGTCGCTCTACGGCGAGAGAGGCTTCAAACGCCTTTGGAAAGAGGGAAGAGTATTCCACAATGCAGAATATACATTCAGCGGTGTAGACCGTGCCTCTGCCATGGCAGCCATCTACAGCGGATCAACGCCTTCCGTCAACGGGATCATTTCCAACCGATGGATGGATGTAGCTACCCTACGCCCTGTCAACAGTACGGACGATGCGGCCTTCATGGGTTATTACACCGATCAGACCTGTGCCCCTACCAAATTATTAACCTCTACCATTGCCGACGAACTGAAAATAGCGACACAAGGCAAAGGTATCGTATACGCCATCGCCCCTTTCTGCGACGCAGCCATTTTCGCTGCCGGACATGCAGGAAACGGAGCGTTCTGGATCAATCCCACGACCGGAAAATGGAGCGGAACGACTTATTATGGCGAATTCCCCTGGTGGGCAAGCCAATATAACGACCGTCAGGCCATCGACTCCCGCATCTCCAGCGTCACATGGGAACCGGTTTTCCCACGTGGTATGTACACTTTCCTGCCAGATTGGCGGGACGTAGTGTTCAAATATAAATTTGACGACGACCGCAACAATAAGTTCCGCCGTTTCATCACCAGCCCGTTCGTCAACGATGAAGTAAATGCCCTCGCAGAAGAAGCAATCGGCAAAGGTTCGGTCGGCATGGATGACATTACTGACTTATTGGCACTTACTTATTATGCAGGCAACTATGCGCACAAGTCCGTACAAGAGTGTGCCATGGAAATACAGGACACTTATGTACGCCTCGACCGCAGCATCGCCAACCTGCTTGACCTGCTCGACAAGAAAGTAGGCTTGCAGAATGTGCTTATCTTCGTCACTTCCACCGGATATACGGACAGCGAATCGACGGATTCGGGACTGTACAAAATACCGACCGGAGAGTTTCACCTCAACCGCTGCACCGCCTTGCTGAACATGTTTCTGATGGCCACTTACGGCGAAGGAAAATATGTAGAAGCCTATCACGACCAGCAAATCTATCTGAACCACAAGTTACTGGAACAAAAGCAACTGAACCTGACAGAAGTGCAGGAAAAGTCTGCCGACTTCCTGATGCAGTTCAGCGGAGTAAATGAGGCATATTCCGCCCACCGACTTCTCCTGGGTTCATGGACTCCGGAAATATACAGAATACGCAACGGCTATCACCGCAAGCGTTCCGGCGACCTCGTGATCGACGTGTTGCCGGGATGGACTATCGTCAGCGAAAACGGCAACGAGAACAAGGTGGTACGTCATTCCTATATCCCCGCACCGCTGATCTTCATGGGTCACTCCGTGAAACCGGCCATCATTCAGACACCTGTAACAATCGACCATATTGCGCCTACACTGGCTCATTTCATGCGCATACGGGCTCCCAATGCTTCTTCTTCGGCTCCTATTACCGATCTTCGGTAAAAGATTCCTCACAAAAACCATGCGAAAAACATAAATAAATCAGCATTTTAATGTAACTTTGCGCGGATTTATATATGGAAAAAGCACCGTGCAGACAATCAAGAAATAATAATAAACTAAATAATACAACATGGGATTTAATGAATTTTTAAGCTCGATTTTCGGAAACAAATCCACACGAGACATGAAAGAAATCAAACCCTGGGTAGAAAAGATCAAAGCTGCCTACCCGGAGATTGAAGCACTGGACAACGATGCCCTCCGTGCCAAAACGGAAGAACTCAAAAAATACATCCGCGAATCGGCTACTGACGAACGCGCTAAAGTGGAAGAACTTAAAGCGAGCATCGAAAGCACCGAACTGGAAGACCGCGAAGAAGTCTTTGCACAAATAGATAAGATAGAGAAAGAAATTCTCGAAAAATACGAGAAAGCACTGGAAGAAGTATTGCCCGTAGCTTTCTCTATCGTCAAAGCAACTGCCAAACGATTTACGGAAAACGAAGAAATCGTAGTAACCGCGACTGAATTCGACCGCCATCTGGCTGCCACCAAAGACTTTGTACGCATTGAAGGCGACAAAGCCATCTACCAGAACCACTGGAATGCCGGCGGCAATGATACGGTATGGAACATGATTCATTACGACGTTCAGCTGTTCGGTGGTGTCGTTCTGCACAAAGGTAAGATTGCGGAAATGGCAACCGGTGAAGGTAAAACTCTCGTTGCTACCCTTCCGGTATTCCTGAACGCGCTGACCGGAAACGGTGTGCATGTAGTAACCGTGAACGACTACCTTGCCAAACGTGACTCCGAATGGATGGGCCCGCTTTATATGTTCCACGGTTTGAGCGTAGATTGCATCGACCGCCATCAGCCGAACTCCGACGCCCGTCGTCAGGCATACCTTGCCGACATCACGTTCGGTACCAACAATGAATTCGGTTTCGACTACCTGCGTGACAACATGGCTATCAGCCCGAAAGACCTTGTTCAACGCCAGCACAACTACGCCATCGTCGATGAGGTTGACTCGGTATTGATTGACGATGCCCGTACTCCGCTGATTATTTCCGGTCCGGTGCCGAAGGGCGACGACCAACTGTTCGAACAGCTCCGTCCGCTGGTAGAACGTCTGGTAGAAGCTCAAAAAGCATTGGCAACCAAATACCTTTCCGAAGCCAAACGACTGATTGCCTCCAACGACAAGAAGGAAGTGGAAGAAGGATTCCTTGCCCTTTATCGTAGCCACAAGTGTCTTCCGAAGAATAAGGCATTGATCAAGTTCCTCAGTGAACAGGGTATCAAAGCCGGCATGCTGAAGACCGAAGAAATCTACATGGAGCAGAACAACAAGCGTATGCACGAAGTGACCGAACCGTTGTACTTCGTCATCGAAGAAAAACTGAACAGCGTAGACCTCACAGATAAAGGTATCGACCTGATCACCGGTAACTCCGAAGACCCGACATTGTTCGTGCTGCCGGATATCGCCGCACAACTCTCCGAACTGGAAAATCAAAACCTGACCAACGAACAACTGCTGGAAAAGAAAGATGAGCTGCTGACTAACTACGCCATCAAATCGGAGCGCGTACACACCATCAACCAGTTGCTGAAGGCTTACACCATGTTCGAGAAAGATGACGAATATGTTGTGATCGACGGACAGGTGAAGATTGTAGACGAGCAGACCGGACGTATCATGGAAGGCCGCCGCTACTCCGACGGATTACACCAAGCTATCGAAGCGAAAGAACGTGTGAAAGTAGAAGCCGCCACACAGACCTTCGCAACGATCACTTTGCAGAACTACTTCCGTATGTATCACAAGCTGTCCGGTATGACCGGTACTGCCGAAACGGAAGCAGGCGAACTTTGGGACATCTACAAATTGGATGTAGTCGTTATCCCGACTAACCGCCCGATCGCAAGGAAGGATATGAACGACCGCGTTTACAAAACCAAACGCGAAAAGTATAAAGCCGTTATCGAAGAAATCGAAAAACTAGTGCAGGCAGGACGTCCGGTACTGGTAGGTACGACTTCGGTAGAAATCTCCGAAATGCTGAGCAAAATGCTTACCATGCGTAAGATCGAACACAGCGTACTGAATGCGAAGTTGCACCAGAAAGAAGCTGAAATTGTAGCAAAAGCCGGTTTCAGTTGTGCAGTGACCATCGCTACCAACATGGCAGGTCGTGGTACCGACATCAAGCTGAGTCCGGAAGTAAAAGCCGCAGGCGGTTTGGCCATCATCGGTACGGAACGTCACGAATCCCGTCGTGTAGACCGCCAGTTGCGTGGTCGTGCAGGACGTCAGGGTGACCCGGGTTCTTCTGTATTCTTCGTGTCACTGGAAGATGACTTGATGCGTCTGTTCTCTTCCGACCGTATTGCCAGTGTAATGGACAAACTCGGTTTCCAGGAAGGCGAAATGATCGAGCACAAGATGATCTCCAACTCTATCGAGCGTGCACAGAAGAAGGTGGAAGAAAACAACTTCGGTATCCGTAAACGTCTGTTGGAATATGACGACGTGATGAACAAGCAACGTACCGTTGTTTATACCAAACGCCGCCACGCCCTGATGGGTGAACGTATCGGTATGGATATCGTTAATATGATCTGGGACCGTTGCGCGAATGCGATCGAGAACAATGACTACGAAGGCTGTCAGATGGAACTGCTCCAGACATTGGCTATGGAAACTCCGTTCACCGAAGAAGAATTCCGTAATGAAAAGAAGGACACATTGGCAGAAAAGACATTCAACATTGCCATGGAAAACTTCAAACGCAAAACGGAACGCCTGGCACAAATCGCTAATCCGGTCATCAAACAAGTATACGAAAACCAGGGACATATGTACGAAAACATTCTGATTCCTATCACAGACGGAAAACGGATGTATAACATCTCCTGCAATCTGAAAGCGGCTTACGAGTCCGAATCAAAGGAGGTGGTGAAAGCTTTCGAAAAGTCTATCCTGCTGCACGTTATCGACGAAGCATGGAAAGAAAACCTGCGTGAGCTGGATGAGTTGAAACACTCTGTTCAGAACGCAAGCTACGAACAGAAAGACCCGCTGTTGATCTACAAACTGGAATCCGTAACACTGTTTGACGCTATGGTGAACAAGATCAATAACCAAACTATCTCCATCCTGATGCGCGGACAGATCCCTGTACAGGAAGCTCCGGCAGACGAACAACAGCCACGCCGCGTAGAAGTACGCCAGGCTGCTCCCGAGCAACGTCAGGATATGAGCAAGTATCGTGAACAGAAACAAGACCTCAGTGATCCGAACCAGCAGGCTGCTGCCAGTCAGGATACTCGCGAGCAACAAAAACGCGAACCGATCCGTGCGGAAAAGACGGTAGGACGCAATGATCCTTGCCCATGCGGAAGCGGTAAGAAATATAAAAACTGCCACGGACAGAATGCTTAACAGCAGTCCGATGTAAGATTATAATCTAAAAGAAAGCCTCAAACGGTTAAAAACTGTTTGAGGCTTTCTTTTATTCATCCAAAATAGTACTTTTGCTTAAACTACTAAAGATATCAAGACTATGGCAAAATTCTATTCACTGGCATTTGTTTCTCTGCTACTGTTGGCATTCGGCAGCTGTCAAAGCCTGGAGCAGATTTCTATTGACTATATGCAGCCCGGAGATATGACTTTCCCTTCTCAACTCCGTAAAGTGGCTATCGTGAATAACACCAGCACCGAACCGGATAACAAGCTGATCACACAGACCGAAAAGCCGAAAGAAAACGTACCCGAAATAAGCCACGCCACAGCGTATGCCAATGGTAACGTTAAGATTGCGGCTGAATCGCTGGCGGAAGAAATCGCGCATCAGAACTATTTCGATGTAGTGGTGATCTGTGATTCCGCTTTACGGGCCAATGACAAGTTTCCTCGTGAAAGTACACTGAGTCAGGAGGAAGTCCAACAGCTGACATCAGACTTGGGAGTGGACTGTATCATCGCCATGGAAAACCTGCAATTCAAAGCGACCAAAACGGTTCGTTATATCCGTGATTTTAACTGCTACCTGGGGACAGTGGATGTAAAAGCCTACCCGACGGTGAAAGTATACCTGCCCTCACGCAGCAAACCGATGACTACGCTACACCCCACCGACAGTATCTTTTGGGAAGAATACGGAGGATCGGTAACAGAAACATTTGCACACATGATACCTGATGCACAGATGCTACGGGAAGCTTCTGAATTTGCAGGGACTATCCCTGTCAAACAGCTACTCCCTTTCTGGAAGACAGGCAAACGATACTTGTACACCGGCGGCTCCGTACAGATGCGTGACGCGGCAATCTTTGTCCGTGAAAATTCATGGGACAGAGCTTTCGAACTTTGGGAACAAGTGTACAACGGAACCAAGAAGGAAAAGAAAAAGATGAAAGCTGCCCTCAATATCGCTGTTTATTATGAGATGAAAGACAGCTTGGCAAAAGCAGAAGAATGGGCAGTCAAAGCACAGCAACTTGCCCAAAAAGTAGATAAGAAAAACATTCCCGAAAATGCGGCGTACGCCACCATTGACGATGTACCGAATTACTACCTTACAACCCTTTATGCAAATGAATTGAAGGAACGTAACAGTCAATTGCCCAAGCTAAAAATGCAAATGGAGCGATTTAATGATGATTTTTAAGGAAATCATGCATTGATTATTATTTTTTTTATACCTTTGAGGTAACAAAAAGGAAGAACCTATGAAACTGAGCCAACAATCTCTGTCTACCATCGAATCGGCTATCCAAAAGGCAGCCGGCAAATATGTATGTGGCTGCGACCAGACAGCCGTAACCGATATTCATTTACAACCGGACCAAACATCGGGACAACTCACTATTTATAACGACGATGACGAGGAATTGGCTAATGTAATGATTGAAGAGTGGGCGACTTACGATGGAGATGATTTCATGGAAAATGTAAAGCCCAACCTGAAAAGTACCCTTTGCAGAATGAAAGATGCAGGCGACTTCGATAAAGTAACAATATTAAAGCCTTATTCATTCGTACTGGTAGATGAAGATAAGGAAACAGTTGCAGAGCTGTTGCTGATAGACGATGATACGTTGCTCGTGGATGACGAACTGCTGAAAGGGCTGGATAAAGAACTGGACGAGTTTCTGAAAAACTTGTTGGAGAAATAACTATGTTCGATTGCACGGCATGGCCTTGCCGAAGCAATTATCATTTATAAAAAGAATAATCGGAAGTAAAAGGTATTCCCCTGTTTACTTCCGATTATTCTTTTTTCGTTTTATATGATTCGTACAAACTCAAGTTTCCCTATTAGGAGTGACTAAAAGTCGATAGTGCCTTAAATGGGAATGACTAAAAGTCGGTAGTATCTAAAACTCCCCTCCTTCGGGAAGGAGGGGTGGCTGAAAGCCGGGGTGGTAGGTAAAACAAGGTTGTATCTAATTTACTATGAATGAAAGAATTGCGTATTCACCTACCACCTCCCCCTGCGGGTACTCCTCCTTCCCGAAGGAGGAGAATTAAAATACTATCGACTTTTAGTCACTCCCATTTAAGGCAGCACTACCGACTTTTTAGTCAGCCCTCTAGCTGAAAGCCGAAGCAGTGTAGGTAGATAAATTACTTTGCTTCAATCGCTGTCCGATAAACAGATTTTGCCGTTTCAATTACAGTTTGTGACTTATGATCCGATGAATCAGCTGTTTTGTTTTTCTCCGCCCATGCTTTCTCCATACCATAGAAATTAATCGGTTCTTCCGCTGATTGGTCAAGTTTACCGTCCAACTCCCGTTGTTTCTGCTCAAAGAAGGTTTTCCAACGTTGATAATACAAGTCTTTCAAAATCCCGCTCCACTCCCGATGGGAATAATCATGCAGACCTCCCCGATTGGCAGCTATACTGTCTCCCCAGACCGTGATGAGCGCAGAAGCATTCCATTCGTAAAGTTTCTTTTCTTCTTCCGTGGTTCCCAAAGAACGTGCGGCATTCAGCCATGAAGACACCGAGAACTCCTTTCGGGTGGACAGTAAACTGTCCTGAGCTAATATTAACTCCAGAAACTGTTGTGACTGTTTCCCGAAGCTATCCTTATCTTTCCGATCATAACTCTGAGAAATTTCTTCAAGCAGCACATTCCCCTTATCTGCCAGGCTCTGACGCACCACGTCTACCAAATCATATTCAAAGTTATTATTTCCCTTGTACTGATCTGCAACAGAAAGTAACAAGCGGGCTGCCTTTGCCGTTGAATCAGGTGAATAGAATAACTTAGCATATCCCCATGTCGACGTTCTGTCCTGATGAAATCCCGGACGGGCACACAACAAGGATTCGACTGTCCCTTCTCCCTGATAATTCTTCGGAGCATTGTAAACTGTATGTTCCAGCGCACGCCATGCTTCCGCTACTTCCGGTGACAAATCATTTCCATACCGCGCTTTCAGATACGCTTGCAGCCATGCATCCGGTGCGAACCGTTCTTCCCGCCAAGGAAGTTCATACAGCAATTCAAACATCACCGGATTATTCTCGATTCCTTCCGGAGTAGCTCCTACCCCTCGCAGGGTTTTCCCGTTGACATGTGCACATGCGTTATAATATCCATTCACCAGTTGCTCCATCCGTCCGTGCAGACCGACATTACCGCCAAAGTTAAGCAACATACAATAGAGCCAGTCATGCTTGCCGAAACCTTTCTCCCGATACCACATCGACTCCGGATCACCCCATTGGGGAAGTTTTTCACTATACAAATCCAGTACCAGCAAATCACCGGAATCAAGCGTACTGACCATCGCTTCCCGCGGATTCGCCTGCCATGCCTGCATCACCCACACAGCTTCCGGATTCGCTTTCTTCATAGCACTCATAATAGAAGTTCCCGCCTTTGCCAAGTCTACTCCTTCCGTATTTCCTCCTTCATGAAAGGGGTCCATACTGTAATACTTTGCTTTTCCGTACAGTTTCTCCAACTCCTCATAATACATGGCAGCAAATGAATCGAAATGTTCATCTTCCGTAGAAAGAAAGGCCGGACGAGGGAAACCGCACCATTTACCGGGATCGGCAATCTGATACCCCAATTTCTCTCCGATATTACGGGGAACCATTCCTGCATATCCGGGGAATACCGGTTCAATGCCCAGCTCCCTCATTCGGGCAATGATCTTCTTTTGCAGTGCTTCCTGTTGCCGATACCAACTGTCGGGATTCGGTCCGCCCCATCCTTCCAGATTATTCATCTGCCACCATGCCATAAAGGCAGGACCGGAAATAAACTCATTGATCTCCTCCGTCGTATATCCGATACGTTTCAGCAGATTATACCAGACAACCTCCATCCCTGTTATACTCAAAGGCATATTGATGCCGTGCATCGCCATCCAGTCTATCTCTTTCTCCCAGCGCTCCCAGTCCCAGAAAGCCATGGAGTAGGAATAGGTACAGTAATTCAGGTAATATCGATTCTTCATAGCCGTCGCCTGTCGGATTTTCTTTTGAGGCAGAGGCAGTACTTCCGGCAATTTCTGCGAGGGATTATTCCACGAAAGATGAATACCTGCCACGTATTTCAGGTACCAATTCAAGCCCGTAGCCAGTGAAAGATCGGAGTTTCCGGTTATCAGTACTTTGCCATCCTTGGAGTCTATCTCAAAGTAGTCTTTTGCCGGATCGGCTTCATCAGTAACCAACCGGAAAAGGATTTGATCCTTCGACGTATTCTCCGTCACACGTGCTGCCAATGAATCGATTGGAGCAGACGTAGATTGGCAACTTGTATACATAACAACAGAACCAAATAATAAAAGTAATAGAAGACGCATGTTCATAGTCATTATTTTTTTAAGGGTCATCAAATGTGTTTGAGCGTTTGAGCCTCTAAATATATTTCAAATTTCCGATTACTGAAAATAAAATGTAGTTCTTTTATACTGATACACATTAAATAACCTCCAATATATGAAAAGTCGGAAATATTCGGTTGACTCACCGACTGTTTCCGACGGATAGCATTGGCTCTAATAAAGAAAGAAGATGTGTCAAACAGTTATTTGCACATCTTCTTTCAATTTGTGTTTCAGTTAATTATTACTCCCATCCCGGATTATTGGGGGCCAGTTCTGGGTTTAATGCGATTTCATTAGTAGGCACCTGATACAGATAATACTTATCTAACCAACCTTTACCTGCTACCAAAGGATCATTATACATATAGATAAAACCTTCTTTCTTTCCTGTCGTATCGGCGTATCCTTTTTCAAGATCAACAAACTGTCCGGAGTCGCCAATCTGCTCTTTAGTAGCCCATTGACCGTACTGTATCTTATTGATAAACCAAGGTGCCTTTTTCCAACGACGCACATCGTAGAATCCAAATCCTTCACCCATCAATTCTACCATGCGCTCGCGACGAATCTCCCACAATACAGGGTCTACGGTCTGGTCGCGCTTCGGATCAAATCCGGCATTTATCTCGGCCACTTTCATATGGGCAACTCCCACCCGATCGCGTAACTTATTGATAGTAAGATCAGCAACTGTCTGATTGAAGCCTTCGGCACCTGTACCACCTTTTTCAAATTTAGCCTCGGCATAATTCAACATCACTTCATCAATCTTGAACAAAGGTACATCTGAGGTCCCTTCATTCTCTTTCGAATTATCCCAAACATTATAGTATCTGTACACATAGTTACCGCTACGGGCTACGAGGAAACCTTGTCCGCCATTGTTGGTGAAGAAGTGAGGCATCCCTTTCAATATAGCAGCAGACCAGTTCATCAATGGGAACACTTTATGTTTACCGGCTTCCCCATTTCCACCCCCGAAACCTGTGTAACGGGTAATGCCCATGATATCCATAAACTCACGGTCCTTGGGATCAGAAGTATACTCCCAACTGGTATTATCGGCACTTGGGATCACCTTATAAGGGGGAGCTACAGTCTCCAGCAGACGAAGGTCACGATTGCGGAAGGTAGCATTCATACTATTATCCCCATCCTGCGACCATTCATATTCCGAGCTGTTATGGATCGTTTTACCATCTTTACAAAGATACATGTCGATGATGTGTTGCGGCATTTCCACATTATGGGTGGATGTCCGTTCAACATGCGTCAGTACATAATTAGTCAGTTCTTTTTCTACATATTCCTTATACAGAATGATGCCTTTCATTCCTTTCAGGTCAGATGTCAGCATCTCTCCCCAGTCACTGTTCAGTTCGGGATAAGAATCCATCAGCTTCTTGGAATAAGTGATACAAGCATCAAAGTACTTATCTTCGTCCCCCAAAGCATGATATTTACGCCATGTACCTTCAAAAAGGCAGAAACGGGAAAGAAGAGCACGGACAACGTGCACATTGATCGTATTTTCACCGTCACCTTCTTCTTTTATATGCTCTTCAGCGTATATCAAATCGTTCAATACATGATCGGCAACTTCTTTGCGAGGTGTACGGGGACCATATGCTATTTCCTTATCCGAATCACCCAGTACGCGATCTACCCAAGGCACATCGCCAAAACGAGCTATCAGTTCCGAATAATAATAGGCACGGAAGAAATATCCCACCGAACGCCAATGCTCCTTGTCCGCATCCGTCATCCCTGAGTTATCGATATTTGCCAACATGACATTGACCCGATAGACGAAACTGAATGCCCATCCATTGCCCGATGACGAACTGGATACATTCTGAAAAGCATACGGATTACCGTCACCCTGACGACGCATCAGATAACCTGCATAAATATCGCTTGTATAGGATGTGGCACTGGCATAGGCTCCGTTTGTACCGGGAATACGCAGGATATTAGTATTTGTAAATACTCCGTACAATCCCCAGGCATAGGTCTTGAAAGTATTATAATTACTGAACACTGTCTGCTCCGTCAACGAAGTATCCGGATAGCGTTCCATAAAACTATCGTTGCATGACGTAAATCCGATAGCTGCTGCCGCAAGCATAGTATATATTATTTTTTTCATAACCAATTCTAAATTAAAGAGTAACATTAAAACCAAAAGAAATCGTACGATAGAAAGGATATCCCCATGACAGGCGTTCCGGGTCATAACCCTTCATCAGCTTAGTAAATGTGTGAAGGTTCTCACAACTTACGAACGCTTTCAAACTCGTTAATGTAATAGGTGCCAACCAGCTCTTCGGGAAATTATAACTCAAAGTCACATTCTTAACACGCAGATAAGAGCCATTCATCAGATACTTCGTTTGCGCACGTGTATTGTAACTGGAATTGTTTCCTTGCCCGTAAATACGGAAGTATTCCGCATTCGGATTGGCTGCCGTCCAGTCGCCATTGGCAGAATCTACCGGTTTCCAATAATCCAGCTGGTCTTTAAAGAGTGAACCGAACTGTCCGGAATTAAACGGCCAGCGGCGTGCATCACTGATCCATACATCACGTTTACCTACTCCTTGCAGCAAAACACTCAGATCAAATCCTTTGTAATTGACTCCCAGGTTTATACCATACTGCAAACGCAAAGAGTTATTACCGATTATCTTGCGGTCACCCGGATTGTCAAAGGTTCCGTCTCCCGTATCAATGCGATTCGTACTCGATCCATCATCACGCAAATTCTGGTACTTGATGTCACCGGGACGCGGACTTACTCCATCCACTGTCACCACTCCTTCTTTCAGTTTCCAGGTATTTGTATCTTCAAAGTCATCGGCTGTATAGTAACCATCCGTTACATAACCCCAGATAGAACCGATTTCATATCCTTCATAATAATTATTCGTGCCATCACTTTTCAGGATAATCTTTGATTCATTATGGTATTTGGTAACGACTGTTTTAGAGTCATAAAGATTGAAGCCTACATTATAGCCCCATGCACCGATTCTATCTCTCCACGTCAATGACAATTCCCAGCCTTTCGTACGCAAGTCGGCGGTATTCTGCAAAGGTGCGGAAGCACCTACCACTGACGGCAACTCAGCTCCCGGAGCAAGCATATCTTTCGTATCACGGCGATACCAGTCGAAAGTACTTTGCAGACGTCCGTTCAAGGCAGTTATATCAAAACCAAAGTCCAATGTTTCTACCGTTTCCCAAGTAAAACTATCACTGACCAGTCCCGGAGCATTCAAAGTCAGCGGCTTCGCTCCATTCACCAGCCATGCCACATCCTTCTTTTCCACTTGCGACATGGTCGGAACAAATTTATAAGGATCAATGCCTTGATTACCTATTTGTCCCCAGGTTCCGCGAAGTTTCAGATCGCTTAGCCAGTCACCTGCAACTGGTTTCATAAAGTTCTCGCGGGCAATGTTCCAACCCACAGATACAGAAGGGAAGAAACCGAAACGATTTTTCTTCGGGAATTTAGACGATCCGTCATAACGACCATTGGTCTCAAACAGATATTTGCCTTTATAATCATAATTAACACGATAGAAAGCACCACGAACGGTATACACGCGATGATCATCTGTAATAACCTTATTCTCACCGGTAGCCGTACTATGTGACGGATACTTCTCGTTAATCATATCATAAGAATAAGTATACAATTTCTTCCAGTCACTGGATTCCTGGTTGAAGCCGCCCATTAATGACAAGTTATGTGTGTCATTCCATGAATATCTATAATTAGCATACAGGTTGATGGCATTATAATCAGTACTTTGGTGAGTCGTCTCCAGAGAAGAGGTAGTGGCAGTCTGTATTTTTGCCAGCTCAACCGTTGTATAATCAATGGAAGCCTTATTCACATTCTGATTACTCCATGTCTTGTCAAAAGTATATTCGAATGCCACTTCAAGCCCTTTCAATGGTTTCAATACCGTTTTTGACAGGATACGGGCATTGTCTCTGATTGTATTGTTATCCGTTGCCATTCTCAAAACGTTGGAAGGCGTATTCGTCATCAGGCTGGTGCCGTCAGGCAAAGTCAGGGAGCCTTCGGGATATACAACCGGCAAACGCATATCATACAATCCGGTCTTATCCGAAGTCACAGGCATATTCTTGTCACTCTGAGCATAGCGTATATCTACAGACTGAGTCAGCCACGAAGTGATTTCGGCAGAAATATAGGCACTACCCGACAAACGTTTGTAGCGGTCTTTATCGGTGATCAAAATACCTTGCTCGCTATTATAGCCAAGGGACAGACGATAAGCCAGCTTATCAGTACCACCGCTCAATGACACATTATGCGCTTGCAGAAAACCGTAATCATCAAGCATATTGGCATACAGGTCTTTCTCATTCAGGTAATAATTCAATCCTGTTTCCGGGTCTACATATACCCCGTCTCCGGTAGTCTGGAATTTACCCGGATTCTTACGATATTCGGTCAGGTAGTTCATCCAGGTTTTGATATCTTGCCCAGTGTAGTATTTACCGGCATTGAACTCGCCGTCCAGGTAAGCCTGCATCCACTCCAGCCCGTCAGCCTGTTCCGGACGATTGATAGAACTCTGGAAACCAAAATTATTATTATAATTGACATGAAAACCGTCTCCTTTCTTCGCCTTCTTTGTAGTCACAAGTATTACACCGAAAGCGGCACGCGCACCATAGATAGCGGCCGAGGCAGCATCTTTCAACACAGAAACACTTTCAATATCTTCGGGATTCAACATATCGATATCCCCCGGAACATTATCTATCAACACCAACGGACCACCGCCATTGATAGAAGTCGTACCACGAATATTGAATGATTTGCTCTGTCCCGGACCGGCAGCATCATTATTAGGAGTAATCTGAAGTCCCGGCATCGCACCCTGCAAAGCACTCATGGCATTTACAACAGGACGACTCCCCAGCACATCATCCATCTTTACCTGAGATACCGCACCGGTCAGGTTCGCTTTCTTCTGTACGCCAAAACCAACTACTACCACTTCGTCCAGACTCTGTGTGTCCTCTTTCAGCACTACCGACAGCGTCTTTCCTGGAGTTACTTTCAGGGACTGTCCTTGATAACCAATATAAGAGATTTCAAGAATGGCTTCTTTTGAACCGACATTCAGGATAAAATTACCGTCCATATCAGTGATCGTACCATTGGCGGAGCCTTTTTCTATCACACTGGCACCGATTACCGGTTCACCTGCCGCATCCACCACTCGTCCGCTCACTTTTACCTTTTCCTGATGCGCCTGTTCGACAGATGCCAACTCCGTGGACAGAATGATCTTTTTATCTATTACCTTATATTCTACATTCGTATTTTTAAATACTTCGTCAAGAACTTTAAAGATATCATTACGGTCAGCGGAGATTGTCACCAACCGTTTCAAATTTATATGAGCATTGTTGTAGAAGAAACTAAATTCTGTTTGCTTCTCTATCGCTCTTAATACATCCTCAACTGTCTGATTACGTACATTCATTGTAACCTTTGCAGATTGGGCATAGCTATCTGTCGCATTAGTTAATCCGACAAAGCAAAATAAGAATAAAATAACCAGTCTCATAGTACGTGGGATTTTTTTCGAGGTTAGCCAAAAAGACTTTACCACCCTTAAAACTTGGATGCTAAAATTGTTTTGCATAATTTTGTATTGATTTAAGTTGAAAATGAGTTAACTATGCTTGTCTGCCAAACAAGCATTTTCAATTGATTCATTTTAGTATGGGGAGATCTGCCAAAATCTTCCCATACTTTTTTCTAAGTGGGTTTTGCTTTCATACTACTAAATTGTTAAAGGTTAATCAATAAATCTCTATTATCTCTTTTTTTCTGTCACTTCCATCCTTGTCATCATTGATATGTTTCCAGCGTATTTTGGAGGATACTTTAAAATATTCCAGAATCTTTTCCAAACGTTGATTTGTAAAGGTTCCCGTGAACGAACTATTCTTCAGTTTTTCGTTCTTAATAACGAATTTCACGCTATATCTTCTTTCCAGCATCCATAATGCTTCTTCCAAAGGTGTATTATCAAGAACCACCTCTCCATCTTTCCAAGCCAATTCTGATTTTCCCGAAGTTTTATAAAGGTGGACTTTATCAGTCTCCGAGTCGTACACCAACTTCTCTCTTGGAGACAAGATGATATGTTTCATCACAGCATCTTTTTCGAACATAAAATCTACCTTCCCTTCAATCAAAGTTGTAATAACCTCTGTATTCTGTTCATATGCTTCCACATTGAAACATGTACCCAAGACTTCTATCTGTGATTGATGTGTAGTAGAAAGGATAAATTTCTTTTCCGGATCTTTGGCTACTTCAAAGTATGCCTCACCACTTAACTTCACTTTACGGAAATCACCATTAAAGCGAGAAGGATAAGACAAAGAAGATTCTGAATTCAAATAAGCAATTGTACCATCGGGCAATGTCAACGAAGTTGTCATTCCAGGACTGGTCTTTACTTCCATCATCTCCGCTACCTCTCCGGTATCCCCTTTCCAGTTCTGCCATATAAATAAGGTAAGAAGCGGGATAAACAGAATTGCAGCAGCACGTTGTGCCCACTCCCACCACACTGTCCTTCTCACTTCACGGTCCGACATTTTTCCCTTTACTTTCAGTAAAGCTTTCTCCGTATCAACTTTCTTCATTACCTGAACCGTGTCCACAGCCAAATAAAGAGCAAAAGTCTGAGTAGCAACTCGTTTATTCTCCTCCGACTCGTCCATCCACGCTTCCACTTCCAGACGTTCCCCCTCGCTCAGCCTCCCCTCACAATAACGAGGAAGCAATTCTTCTATTCTATTATTATTTAAATCTTTCATCCCTTATTCCACCTTTTTATTATATGACAAGGCTAAACCAGGACATTCCTAAACGAAAACCTTATTTTTTTCAGAAAATCTTTATTTTATTATAAAAAAGCTATATTTGCAGCAAATAACTATTTAATAAATGGAAGAACTACGCATAAAGAGGAATGATCTTCAATTATCTGAAATACAGCGTGGAGGCCTAAAAGCCTTTGAAACGCTATTCAGGCAATACTATGCAGTGCTATGTGCCTATGGTCATAAATACGTTGACTTCCACGATGCAGAAGAAATAGTGCAAGACTCCCTTCTATGGATATGGGAAAACCGGGAAAACTTAATCATTGAATCATCATTAAGTTCTTATCTCTTTAAAATGGTACATCACAAGGCTTTAAATAAGCTTGCACACATTGATGCCATCAAACGTGCTGATACGCGTTTCTATGAAGAAATGCAAGAGATGATACATGATATGGACTTTTATCAGATTAAAGAGCTAACCAAACGAATTGAAGACGCGGTTGCTGCATTGCCGGAAAGTTACCGGCAAGCATTTGTCATGCATCGTTTCCGGGATATGAGCTACAAAGAAATTGCAGAAACATTGGAAGTGTCTCCAAAGACTGTAGATTATCGTATTCAGCAAGCACTCAAGCAATTACGCATCGATTTAAAAGATTATCTGCCATTGCTGCTTCCTTTACTGTTTCCTTAATATAAGTGACTCCTTCCAATAAATTGGATTCGTACCTATTAAACCTATACCATCCTTCAACTAAATAGAGAAAAACGGTTTCTTTTTAGGTAAAGTTCTTTTTTGCTCTATCAATTAAAGCTATAAAACAGAAAGCAGTAAATCTGTATTTATCTATAGTACAAGCTGATACAGATCATAAATTCTCAACCATTCTCATCATGATGAGAATTTTTTCTCACCACAGTGAGAACTTTTTCTCATCGCAGTGAGAATCTTTTCTCATTGCATTGAGAATTTTTTCTCATTGCGGTGAGAATATTGTCTCATCGTAATAAGCTGATCAAAGTCTTGGAAGTCTGCAATACATAAAACTAACAATCATAAAGGATAAGAAGACAAATACGATGCTATTCCTGCTGATAGGGCAGCGTAAACCAGAAAGTAGAGCCTTTGCCTTCTTCCGATTCAACTCCAATCGTCCCTCCTAATCGGTCGATAATCATCTGACAAATGGAAAGCCCCAAACCGGTTCCCTGAACAAAAGGATTGTATTTCACAAACCGTTCGAATACATGCCTGCATTGCTCTTCTGACATGCCGCAGCCTGTATCCGAAACATAAAAGCAAATTGTATCGGCATCTTTCAGACGATATCCCATTCTGATAGAACCTATCTGAGTAAATTTAATAGCATTGATGACAAAGTTGGAAATCAGTTGTATCAAACGATTCTTATCTGTATAAAGGGTACATTCCGGCAGACGTTCGGTAAAGGTAAGAGTGACAGTTTCTTTTTTCAAGCGAAGCCTCATACTCTGTTCGATTTCTTCCATCGTCTGGTTGACATCTATCAATGACGGGCAGAAGTCAAAAGTGCCGGCTTCAATCTTGGACATGTCCAGAATATCATTGATCAGTTGAAGAAGTAAGTCGGTATTTGTTTCGATGATGTCCGCATATTCGCGCATCTCCTTACGATCTTCTATATCCGGCAACATATTCGAGAAGCCGACAATCGCATTCAACGGAGTGCGGATTTCATGACTCATATTAGCCAGAAAGGCGGATTTCAACTGATTCGCCTGCTCCGCCTTTTCCATTGCCTCACTCAGACGAGTGTATGCCTTGCGAAGAATACGTATATAATAGGCGATCGCTGCTATCAAAATAAGAAGGAAAATGGAACAGGAAAGGATTTCAACACAGTATTGATGAAATATACTTTTAGGTTCGTTGACATAAACAGCTCGTTCAGGATAAAGGTGATAGGGAATATTGTAGGATTCCAGCACCGGATAACAGAGGTAGGCACTCGCCTTCCCTCCTATACTTTCGGAAATGTCCTCCGCCTGTTCTCCATGCAACACACGGTCAATAATTTCAAGTAAGGAATCGCCGAATGATTCTGCAGAAACGTAATAGCCTCCTGCAAAAGTATTATTGGACAGGTCTTCGGAAGAAAGCAGGAACAAGGGAGAGGACGTAAAATTGGTGATAATCTCCTGAATATGATCAAAAAGATAATTATTATCTTCTTTATTATGCGACTCAAACCAGGAATAATAAATAATTCCGGTGTTTGCTTTATAGCTGCGCAAGGTGTCCAGAAGCATTTCTGTTGACAAGTGAGTGGTAGAAAGCAATTCTAAAGGCAGGTTTGGAAAATGCTTTTCAACAGCTTCTTTCACGTCTCCGCGGGTTTCTTCACTGATGTAGCGATCGTCCGAGATAAATGCCAGGCGATCCATATCAGGTATCAGGCTATAGATCAGTTCAACGGTTTCCTTCACATAGTAATGCTGTTTCAGGGTAGTCAGGTTGTAGCCTTTTCTCCACTCTTGGGCGGGGACGCTGTTGGTCTCATTCAACGAGGCATGAGAGAGCAGAATATCCAAGGTAGCAGGCAGGCGGTCACGGGAGTTCGTTATGATCACTGGAACATCTTTCCATAGGTCATCAAATAAAGGACGACAGACAATCCAGCCCGGATCACCAATTATCACAACAGCGGCAGGAGGAAGCGGATATTTCTGACGCAGATGCTCGATGACTGCATTTACCTCCATCGTATCCTGCAAGGCCGGGACAGACAATGATTCCGCTCTGGCAGTTATTCCCTGTTCCTGAAGAACATCGTGCACATACCAATAGAAGTTTCTGGCCCAGGGAAGGTTGAAGTTAATAGAATTCAAAACTAATATTTCTTTATCTGATTTCCCATTATCTGCCAACATAGGGGAAAGGAGTCCTTCGAAAAGAAGAAAGAACGCACCTGTTAAGCATATTCGCAGTAATTGTTTCATTTTGCTGTGTGATTAAAAGTGGAAGCAAAGATAGTATTATTTTTATCTTTTAAAAAGAAAGGCATCCCAAATCTATCGGGATGCCTCTCCATTACATATTTTTATGTATCAGTTCATTATGCCTTTTTTAAAGCTGCGATGCTTTCTTTCAAAGAGCTGATGATACTTTCCGCATCGGCCTGCTTCTTACGTTCCATTTCGAGAACGGCTGCGGGGGCGTTATTGATAAATTTCTCATTACTGAGTTTCTTCAATACACCTTGCAGGAATCCTTCCTTATGTTTCAGTTCAGCTTCCATACGGGCGATTTCGGCTTCTACATCAATCATGTTGCCCAATGGCACAGCGTATTCGGTAGTTCCTACCATGAAGGAAGAAGCACCTTCCGCCTTGCTCTCTACCACTGTAATGGAAGAAAGGTTACACATCTTCTGAATCACCGCATTGAACTCTGCAACCGGATTTTCGCCCAGCACCTGCAAGTCAAGCGGTTCTTTCTGAGCTATGTTCTTTTGCAGACGGATGCTGCGGATATTACTGATAACTCCCTTGACAACTTCAAACTGTGCAACGAATGCGGTGTCTACATAAGTATCCATGCTCAATGCACTTACCATCAGACTTTCTCCTTCTTCCGCATTACGTTCGTACATCTGTTGCCACAATTCTTCTGTGATGAACGGCATAAACGGATGAAGCAGATGCAACAGGTTATCGAGGAAGCAGAGAGTAGCGCTATAAGTGGTACGGTCAATTCCCTGTCCGTAAGCCGGTTTAATCATTTCCAGATACCAGGAAGAGAATTCATCCCAGAATAATTTATAAACAGCCATCAATGCTTCGCTCAGACGGTATTTGCTGAACAAGTCCGCTACTTCGGCTGCTACTTCGTTCTGCTTGGATTCAAACCAGTGGACAGCCAGTTTAGCAGCATCCGAAGCCTGAATATTATCGTCAACCGTCCAGCCCTTGATCAGACGGAAGGCGTTCCATATCTTGCTGCAGAAGTTACGTCCCTGTTCGCAGAGCGCGTCGTCGAAAAGAATATCGTTTCCGGCGGGAGCTGCCAGCATCATTCCCATACGGACACCGTCGGCACCATATTTGTCGATCAGTTCCAACGGGTCGGGTGAGTTGCCGAGTGACTTGGACATCTTACGTCCCAGCTTGTCGCGAACGATCCCTGTAAAGTAAACGTTCTTGAACGGCATCTTTCCTTCATATTCGTAACCCACCATGATCATACGTGCCACCCAGAAGAAGATGATATCCGGTCCGGTCACCAGGTCGCTGGTCGGATAGTAATAGCTGATTTCCTCGTTACCCGGATGATTGATTCCGTCAAACAGGGAGATAGGCCACAACCAGGAAGAGAACCAAGTATCCAGACAGTCTTCGTCCTGACGAAGGTCATCCATCGTCAAAGCAGCGTTTCCTGTTTTCTCTTTGGCTTTTGCCAGCGCTTCTTCGGGAGTAGCGGCTACCACATAGCCACCTTCCGGCAGGAAGTAAGCAGGAATACGATGTCCCCACCACAACTGACGGCTGATACACCAGTCTTTGATGTTCTCCATCCAGTGGCGGTATGTATTCTTATATTTGGCAGGATAGAATTTCAACTCATCGTTCATTACCGGAGGCAATGCCATATCGGCAAAATGCTGCATTTTGAGGAACCACTGCATAGACAATTTCGGTTCGATCACTACATTGGTACGTTCCGAGTAACCTACTTTATTTGTGTAAGCTTCTGTCTTTTCGAGCAATCCGGCAGCATCGAGGTCTTTCTCAATCTGCTTGCGGACGTCGAAACGGTCCATACCGATATATAATCCGGCAGCTTCGCTCAAAGTCCCGTTATCATTGAAGATGTCGATGCTGGGCAGATTATACTTTTCACCCAACATATAGTCATTTACGTCGTGGGCCGGAGTTACTTTCAGACAACCGGTACCGAACTCAATGTCCACATAATCGTCCTCGATGACAGGGATAACACGGTTTACCAACGGAACGATTACTTTCTTTCCTTTCAGCCATGCGTTCTTGGGGTCGTTGGGGTTGATACACATTGCCGTATCGCCCATGATTGTTTCGGGACGGGTCGTTGCTACTACTGCATAGCGGCCTTCCGGATCACCTTCCACCTTATAGCGGAGATAGAACAGTTTTCCGTGCTCTTCCTTGTAGATCACTTCTTCGTCAGAAAGGGCAGTCAACGCTTTCGGGTCCCAGTTTACCATACGGACACCACGGTAAATCAATCCTTTGTTGTACAAGTCTACAAATACTTTCAATACGCTTTTGCTGCGTTCCTCATCCATAGTAAAGGCGGTGCGGTCCCAGTCACAGGATGCACCCAGTTTGCGGAGCTGCTTCAGGATAATGCCTCCGTGCTCTTCTGTCCAGTCCCAGGCATGTTTCAGGAACTCATCACGTGTCAGGTCTGTCTTCTTGATGCCCTGGGCAGCGAGTTTGTTTACAACTTTTGCTTCGGTAGCGATGGAAGCGTGGTCAGTTCCCGGCACCCAGCAGGCATTCTTACCTTCCATACGGGCACGACGAACCAAAATATCCTGAATGGTATTATTAAGCATGTGTCCCATGTGCAACACACCGGTGACGTTCGGGGGCGGAATGACGATGGTGTAAGGTTCACGACCATCGGGTTTCGAACTGAATAAACGGTGTTCCAGCCAATACTGGTACCACTTTCCCTCCACGTCAGCGGGATTGTACTTACTTGCTAATTCCATGTTTCTTTATGTATATGATAATGTATATTCAAAAAATAACGGCTGCAAAATTAATAATTTTAATTCAAATCTTACCACCCACAGGATGTTTCTGTGCCCGGAAAGATAATTTATATCCCTCATAAACAGCAATTCCATAAAATAAGGCGGACATCGACACCACATTCTTCACCATGACAGAAAAGATTTCGCCATAATCGACTCCCGCCAGCACTTCGAAAAAGGTCATATCATAATCCTTGGCAGCAAAGCCGATGATGGATAGGAAATCACCCAACACACAACTGATCAATGCCAGTGCTGCTCCAAGAAGACCGAAGACGGGACGTATCCCCTTCCCCTGCCGCATGGCGAAACCGACCAGGAATCCGACTCCGATAGCCATATATCCCATCTGAAGACCTGTAGAAACGGAGATGAGACTCCATGCCACCGCCCCCAAGATACATGCGACGGATGCATACAGCACTCCTTTGGGAAGATTTTCTTCGGCGAGAAGTTCTTCTTCCGTCATTGACACCGGAAAGTCGTCGGGCTTGGGAGGAGCCATCTTCAACAGTTCTTCATCCTTCTCGAAGTTTTCGCATTCTTCGTCAAAGTCAGGAAGCTCTCTGGTACGTTTGCAAACAAGCCCTTTCCCATTCACGAAATCACGTGACACGCAATTCCGGCAATACTTTTCAATTTCTTCTACGGTAGCCATCTTTCGTTTAACAGTTTTTTTGCAAATATAGAGGTATTTTTTCGCGTGACGTTTATTTAATGCATATTTTTGTTGACTAAAATCTGAACGGATGATGAAACGGAAACTGATAATTAGATATATACTCCTGGGAGTACTGCTGCTTCTGGTATGGATGACACAGTCGATTCCCGCGTTGGGAAACCTGTATTCACAAACCGTTTATCCTGTCATCTCCCGCGTATTGTCATTCTTCTCCAACTTATTTCCTTTTGCCATAGGGGATCTATTTATTTTCGGGAGTATCACGGGAGTCATCGTTTATCCTTTTTATGCCCGTATCCGCAAGAAACTGCCGTGGAAAAGGATTCTGCTACGTGACGGGGAATATCTGTTATGGGTTTACGTATGGTTCTACCTCGCCTGGGGATTAAACTATTCGCAACCAAACTTTTACCAGCGTACGCATATTCCTTATACAGCTTACACACCGGAGATTTTTCAAGAGTTTGTGGATGACTATATCGACTCACTGAACAGTTCGTTTGTTCCCGTAAAAGGAATCCATGAGGAACAGGTACGTGACGAAGCTGTCAAACTTTACAATCAATTAAGCGACAGCCTGGGAGTGCACCGCCCGCCATTTCCCAATCCACGGGTAAAGACGATGGTTTTCACCCCATTCATATCAATGGTCGGAGTAACGGGAAGCATGGGGCCTTTCTTCTGCGAGTTCACCTTAAACGGAGACTTGCTCCCCATCAACTATCCGGCAACGTACACTCACGAACTGGCTCATCTGCTGGGAATTTCGAGCGAGGCAGAGGCCAATTTCTATGCCTATCAGGTTTGTACCCGTTCACAAATAAAGGGAATCCGTTTCAGCGGCTACTTCTCGATTCTGAATCATGTACTGGGGAATGCCCGACGACTGTTGAGTGAAAAAGAATACGCCGATATAATCAACCGTATCCGACCGGAGATTATAGAACTGGCGAAAAAGAATCAGGAATACTGGATGGCTAAATACAGTCCGTTGATCGGTGATGTTCAAAACTGGATATACGACCTCTACCTGAAAGGAAACAAAATAGAAAGCGGAAGAAAAAACTATTCGGAAGTGATCGGGCTGTTGATTTCGTATCAAGTATGGAAAGCGAAAACCGCATCAGACCAATAAAAAGACTTTTATTAGCGTCCTTGCTTTTGTTTTCGTACCGATTAAGGCTATAAAAGACAAGGAAGCATTATCTTTGCAACATTATTTATAAAAAAATCAAAGGAATGATACATACAAGAGAAGAACAGATGGAAGCCTTCGGCCGCTTTCTGGACATCCTCGACGAGCTTCGGGTCAAATGTCCGTGGGACCGCAAGCAGACGAACGAAAGTCTGCGCCCCAACACTATAGAAGAGACTTACGAGCTTTGTGATGCCTTGATGAGGGATGACAAAAAAGATATTTGCAAGGAGTTGGGAGATGTACTGCTGCACGTAGCGTTCTATGCAAAGATCGGTTCGGAGACAGGTGACTTCGACATCAAAGATGTCTGTGACAAGTTGTGCGACAAACTGATTTTCCGCCATCCTCACGTATTTGGAGAAGTAAAAGCTGAGACTGCCGGACAGGTATCCGAAAACTGGGAACAGCTGAAACTGAAAGAGAAAGACGGAAACAAAAGTGTACTAAGCGGCGTCCCTTCCGCACTTCCTTCACTCATCAAGGCTTACCGCATTCAGGACAAAGCCCGCAATGTTGGCTTCGACTGGGAAGAACGGGAACAGGTATGGGATAAGGTGAAAGAAGAAATCAGAGAATTCCAGGTAGAGGTAGCCAACATGGACAAAGAGAAAGCAGAAGCCGAATTCGGTGACGTCATGTTCAGCCTCATCAATGCGGCACGCCTCTACAAAATCAATCCGGACAATGCTTTGGAACTAACCAATCAAAAGTTCATCCGCCGTTTCAACTACCTGGAGGAACATACGATAAAAGAAGGGAAAAACCTCAAAGATATGTCTCTTGAGGAGATGGACGCTATTTGGAACGAAGCTAAGAGAAAAGGACTGTAACACCATCCTCCTTCCTTATGGAACGGATATGATACCTATCCAAACTCTGTTATTCCCACTTCCAATGGTCTACTCTTTTAGTTTAGTAAAGCAACAAAGATAAATCCGGAAACAAAAATCAGAGGCTCTATTCCATGCGGATAGAGCCTCTGATTTACTCTGACAGAGCGTCTGTTTCATCCAAACAGAACCTCCGTTTTATTTCTTCCTGTTCGGATCATTTCCTCCGTCCTTGCGGTTCATGCCTTTCAGCATTTCCCGATGGAAACGCATCTCCGCGCGTTGAACAAGGAATATCTTCTTGTTGGAAAGTATCTTTTTAAACCGGTCCAGATAAGACTTATCAAGACGGTCGGCAGCGATACGGTTGTCACATACCTTTGCTACAATTTCTTCGTACTGGGCTTCTGTTGTTTTGTCGTCTTTACCTTGACGCATTAAACTCCACGATTCATCGTTCAGCTTCTTCTTCTTCTCCTGCAGTTCAAAATAAACCGGGAAGAATTTGGCAGCCTCTTCTTTGGTTAATCCGGCCTGCTCAATAATAAACGCTTTCTGTTTATTCCGGAAATCCTCACGGGACAAATGCTGGTCACATCCATCGGCAGCCCAAAGAACAGGCATAAAGCCACATAACAAAACGACTAAAGCGATTAGTTTCTTCATCTTTTTATTCAATCTGTTTAATAAATCATTCTACACTCGCGTCACTCAGATAGACGTATAACGAATAATCATCCAACATCGCACGGTCTAACGCAACATCAATCATCTCATCGGATACCTGTTCCGTATCCGCTTCCATAGCCGCTACTGTCACCGCTATATCATCTGCCGCCGGTTTATGGTCTGATGACGCTACCCGGATAATCAGGGCAGCTCCTACAAACATAGCCGCCATATAGAATAATGGTTTCAATCTCGTCCATGTCGAAATATGCTCTTCCTTGAAAGCAACTTTCTCTTTTTCAGGAAGTTTGTTCATCACCTCTGAAGTCAGATTTTCAAAGTAACCGTCGGGCACTTTGAAGGAATGCTCCTTTCCGATTTTCTTCAATAGGGTATCTTCTTCTTTCATACGTTTTTCTCCTCTCTTTTGATTAGACAATGTCTGCTTTAAAAGGTTTAATCTACTTCTTCCAAAAACTTCTCTATTTTCTTCACCGCATGGTGATAGGAGGCTTTCAGCGCTCCGACTGAAGTTCCAAAGATTTCTGACATCTCTTCGTACTTCATTTCCTGATAATACTTCAGGTTGAACACCATTCGTTGTTTTTCGGGCAAGGTGAGCAATGCTTTTTGCAATAGCATCTGCACCTGATCGCCCGAATAGTAGGGATCACTCTCCAGTTTCTGCACGATCGCCGCTTCGGGATCATCGATAGCTACCGTCGTTGTAGCACGCTGTCTGTTCAGAAAAGTAAGACATTCATTCAGCGCAATACGGTAGAGCCACGTAGACAGCTTCGCCTCGGCACGGAAATAATCAATATTTGTCCATGCCTTGATGAAGGTGTTTTGCAGAAGGTCGTTCGCATCTTCATGCGACAGTACCATCCGGCGGATCTGCCAGTATAACTGCTCGCTGTATTGCGCCACAATCAACTCAAATCCTTTCCGCTGTGTACTCTCCTCCTGAAGGAGTTTCAGAACTTCACGTTCGTTATAAGGGGTCATAGTCTCTCGTATCTGTATAGTTATTTATGGTTATGCACATATTCTCTCTTGCCAAAACCGTTTGGGGGAAGATAGCCGCCGCTTCATTCAACAATACAGACTCGTCCTCATAGCGGGCGGAAAAATGTCCGATGACTAATTGTTTCACTTCAGCATTCAAAGCAATCTGTGCGGCCTGTGCAGCAGTTGTATGATGAGTTTCTTTTGCCCGCACCTGTTCGGTCTGAGCAAAGGTGGCTTCGTGGAAAAGGAGGTCTATCCCCTTTATCTGCTCCACGATCTCAGGTCGGTAAATCGTATCGGAGCAATAAGCATATTTTCGTGCAGGGGCAGAAGGACGGGTCAGACGATGATTCGGAATGACTTCTCCTTCGGGAGTTACAAAATCCGCTCCGTTCTTGATCCGGTTCAGTTCGTAGACGGGTACTTTATAGAAATCCACCATATCTCTGATGATATGATTGGGACGCTGTTTTTCTTCAAAAAGAAAACCGCAGCAAGGAATACGGTGTCTCAGAGGAATGGTGGTCACAGCCACCGAGCGGTCGTCATAGATCAGCGTCGGCTCTTTCGTCTCAAATTCATGGAAGAAGACTTTATAGGCCAGCGTTTTGCAAAAGAAAGAAAGTAGGGGAGCAAACAATTCTTCCAGTCCTTTGGGTGAATGGATATGCAAGTCTGCCGTTCGTCCCAACAGACCGAAGGTAGAAATCAGCCCTAACAGTCCAAAGCAATGATCGCCATGAAGATGGGAAATAAAGATATGATTCAAGCGGGAAAACTTCAAGCGGGAACGACGCAACTGCATCTGCGCTCCTTCCCCACAGTCAATCATAAAAAGCTTTTCACGCAAGTTCACAACCTGCGATGTCGCAAAATGGCGAGTGGTGGGCAAAGCAGAACCGCATCCAAGTATATGTAGTTCGAATTTCTCCATAGCGGCACAAATGTACACAAGTTTTTTGGTATTTGTGCTATCATGGCAAAACAAAAAAAGCGCCCCGACAACCGGAGCGCTTTTCCATTATATAGAAATAACGATTATTTCTTTCCTTCCAACTGTTCTTTCAAAGCAGCCAAAGCGTCGATGTCGCCCAGCGTAGTTGAAGCAGCTTGGTTCTGGATCATCGGAGCATCTTCTCTCTTGTTGTTAGAAGACTTCTTAGCACCGGAAGCAGCTTTCTTTTCTGCTCTTTCTTCAGCCTTAGCTACATCTTCGAAGATACGGCTGTGAGACAGAATGATTCTCTTAGCGTCTTTGTTGAACTCGATCACTTTGAATTCAAGTTTCTCATCCAACTGAGCTTGTGAACCGTCTTCTTTTACAAGGTGTTTCGGAGTTGCGAAACCTTCTACACCGTAAGGAAGAGCTACAACAGCACCCTTATCCAACATTTCGATGATAGTACCTTCGTGTACAGAACCTACAGTGAATACAGTTTCGAATACATCCCAAGGATTTTCTTCGAGTTGTTTGTGACCAAGGCTCAAACGACGGTTTTCTTTGTCGATTTCCAATACCTGAACTTCGATGTCAGCACCAATCTGAGTAAATTCTGACGGGTGTTTCACTTTCTTAGTCCAAGAAAGGTCAGAGATGTGGATCAAGCCGTCAACACCTTCTTCGATTTCTACGAATACACCGAAGTTAGTGAAGTTACGTACTTTTGCAGTATGCTTGGAACCTACAGGATACTTCTCTTCGATAGTTTCCCATGGATCTTGTTTCAGTTGTTTGATACCCAAAGACATCTTACGTTCTTCGCGGTCCAAAGTCAGAACTACAGCTTCTACTTCGTCGCCCACCTTCATGAAGTCCTGAGCAGAACGCAAGTGCTGGCTCCAAGACATTTCTGATACGTGGATCAGACCTTCTACGCCTGTAGCGATTTCGATGAATGCACCGTAGTCAGCCATAACGACAACTTTACCTTTCACCTTGTCACCTACCTTCAAGTCAGTGTCAAGAGCATCCCATGGGTGCGGAGTCAGTTGCTTCAAGCCAAGAGCGATACGTTTCTTTTCGTCATCGAAGTCAAGGATAACAACGTTGAGCTTCTGATCCAGTTCAACCACTTCTTTCGGATCGCTAACGCGGCCCCAAGAAAGGTCTGTGATGTGGATCAAACCGTCTACGCCACCCAAGTCGATGAACACACCGTAAGAGGTGATATTCTTAACAGTTCCTTCAAGAACCTGTCCTTTTTCGAGCTTGCCGATAATTTCTTTCTTCTGTTGTTCCAGTTCAGCTTCGATAAGAGCCTTGTGAGATACAACAACGTTTTTGAATTCCTGGTTGATCTTAACCACTTTGAATTCCATTGTTTTGCCAACGAATACATCATAGTCACGGATCGGTTTAACGTCGATCTGAGAACCCGGCAAGAATGCTTCGATTCCGAATACGTCTACGATCATACCACCCTTTGTGCGGCACTTGATGAATCCCTTGATAATTTCTTCATTTTCCAGAGCAGCGTTAACGCGATCCCAAGAACGAGTAGCGCGGGCTTTTCTGTGTGACAGAACGAGTTGTCCTTTTTTGTCTTCCTGGTTTTCGATGTATACTTCTACAGTATCACCTACCTTCAGGTCCGGATTGTAACGGAACTCATTCAAAGGAATGATACCGTCTGATTTGTAACCGATGTTCACAACTACTTCACGCTTGTTCATTGCGATTACGGTTCCGTCAACAACCTCACGGTCGTTAACTTTGTTAAGCGTACCGTCGTAAGCTTTTTCAAGATCTTCGTGGCTTGCGCTTGTTACAGCTTCGCCGTTTTCATAAGCATCCCAGTTGAAGTCTTCAATAGGAGCTACGTTCTTTAAGTTTTCCATTAATAAATAAATTGTTTAATACTTTAATTGAATAAGACATTATATTATCTATAAATCGGGCGCAAAGGTAGGAATATTTTCTTGACCGACAAAAGAATACCCAAAGAAAAGATGGTGATATCCGTATTTTTTGTAATATTGCAAGTCTAACATTATACGACTTTCAACATGGACGGAACATTGGACAAAATCAGGGTGCAGTTTGATTATCTGCCACTTATTAATTTCGCGATGCAGCAAAACAAAGTATCGGTCATCCATCAGCTTTCGATTGAAAACATGACGTCCGAACCCTTCAGAAACATTCAGGTACAAATCACTGCCGAACCCGACTTCGGCAGTATCACTCCTGTGATGGTGGAAGCGATTCCCGCCAATGATTCCGTGTGTCTGCAATCGTTCAGCCTGGTCTTGTCCGCCAATTATTTCGCCCAGCTGACCGAGCGTATGTCGGGAAGTCTGAAAATAGAAATCCGCTCCGAGGCGGAAACGATCTTTACCCGGACCTACCCCATCGACATTCTGGCATACGACCAATGGGGCGGAATCAATATATTCCCCGAGATGCTGGCAGCGTTCATCACCCCCAATCATGCCGTGCTCACTCCTATTATCAAGAGAGCCGCCGCCATTCTGGAACAGTGGACCGGTACTCCGTCACTGGACGAATACCAAAGCCGCAATCCGGACCGTGTGAGAAAGCAGATGGCAGCCATCTACACCGCTCTTACCGAACAGCAAATTATTTACAGCACCATTCCCGCCAGCTTCGAAGAGCACGGGCAGCGTGTCCGTCTGACAGATTCCGTACTGGCACAAAAGCTCGGAACTTGTCTGGATATGGCACTGCTTTATGCTTCCTGCCTCGAATCCATCGGACTGAATGCCCTCATCGTCATCACCAAAGGACATGCTTTCGCAGGTGGCTGGCTGGTGCCGGAAACCTTTCCGGACCCTGCCATCGACGATGTATCCTTACTGACCAAACGAACCGCCGAAGGAATCTACGACATCACGCTGGTAGAAACCACCTGCATGAATATGGGACATAATGCCGACTTCGACAACGCCGTGAAAAGCGCGAACGGCAAACTGAGCGATCCGGGCAGTTTCATCCTCGCCATCGACGTCAGAAGGGCCAGGCATTCGGGAGTCCGCCCGATCCCGCAGCGCGTACTGAACGGACAAGTATGGGAAATAAAGGAAGATGAGGATATGAACAGAAATACCACGCACGCCACTCCGCAAAGCGTGAATCCATATGATTTGTCGGGCAGCGAAACTCAGACAGTCCTCACCAAACAGTTGCTTTGGGAGAGAAGACTGCTGGATTTGAGTCTGCGCAACAACTTGCTGAATATCCGGATTACAAAGAACACTCTTCAGCTGATTCCGGCAAACCTTGCCTGTCTGGAAGACGCCTTGGCGGAAGGAGATGAGTTTCGTATCCTCCACCGTCCCGCCGAATGGGAGAATCCGGCGATGGAGTTTGGCATTTATTCTTCCATACCGGAATCGGATCCGATAGCCGACTTCGTTAATTCGGAGCTTTCACAGAAAAGGTTACGTTTTTACTTGCCGGAGAATGATTTGGGCAAAGCACTGACTCACCTGTACCGTTCGTCCCGTACTTCTATCGAAGAGAACGGAGCGAACACGCTTTATCTGGCTCTCGGACTTCTGAAATGGTACGAAACACCTTCCAGCGAACGTCCCCGTTATGCACCGATATTGCTGCTGCCAGTCGAAATCATCCGCAAGTCAGCCGCCAAAGGGTATGTGATTCGTTCGCGGGAAGAAGAAACGATGATGAATATCACCTTATTGGAAATGCTTCGTCAGAACTTCGGCATTTCCGTACCGGGACTTGATCCGCTTCCGACGGACGAAAGCGGAGTCAACGTAAAACTGATTTACTCCATCATCCGGCACTGCATCAAGAATCAGCGTAAATGGGATGTGGAGGAACAGGCTATTTTAGGTATCTTCTCCTTCAACAAGTTTATCATGTGGAACGACATCCACAACAATGCTCCCAAACTGACTCAAAACAAGATTGTCTCCAGCCTCATCAACGGAAAGATCGAATGGAACGCGATTACGGAAGAGATGGATGCCTCTTACATGGACAGACAGTTATCTCCGGCAGATATCGTGCTGCCCATCATTGCCGATTCATCTCAGCTGGAAGCGATTTATGAGGCGGTGCACGACAAGACTTTTATCCTGCACGGCCCTCCGGGAACCGGAAAGTCCCAAACGATAACGAACATCATCGCCAACGCGCTTTATAAGGGTAAACGAGTCTTATTTGTTGCCGAGAAGATGGCAGCCCTCTCCGTCGTCCAAAACAGACTGGCGGCGATAGGACTTGCTCCGTTCTGTCTGGAAATTCACTCCAACAAGACAAAGAAATCCACTGTCATCTCGCAACTAAAGGAGACAACCGAAATCATCAGACGAACTCCTCCCGAAGAGTTCAAGAAGGAAGCCGAACGCCTGCTGAAGTTACGAACGGAACTAAACAAATACATCGAAGCCTTACACAAGGAATATCCTTTCGGGCTTTCCCTCTATGATGCGATCATCCACTACCAGTCAACAGACGTTGAACCCTGCTTCGATATCCCGTCATCTTATCTGGACGATCTGGACAAGGATCGATTCTCACATTGGGAAGATGCCATCGAATCTTTGGTCAGTACCGCCAATGCTTGCGGCCACCCGCATCTTCACCCATTGACAGGGATTTCCATTCGGGAATATTCGTCCGCCATCAAAGAGGAAGCCTCTCAAACGCTCGCCACTTTCATCGGCTTATTGACTGCCATACAGTCAAAACTGCCTGTCTTCTCCGCTTTACTGGAAGATACGGACATTCATCCCACCCGCAAGGATTTCGATATAATCACCGCCATTATCCGGAAAATACTCGAAATTCCGGAACTGACGCCCGAACTGCTGACCACTCCTTTATTAAATGAAACGCTGGAAGAGTACCGGAAAGTGACGAAGCACGGCAGGAAACGCGATGAAATCAAAGCAGAAATAGAAAACGGATTCACCAAAGAAGTACTGAAGATAAACGCCGGCCCCATGCTGGCCGAATGGAATCGGGTATCCGCCCAATGGTTTCTCCCACGGTATTTCGGACAAAGAAAAATAAAAAAGGCGATTCGTCCTTACGCTCTGCAGCCAGTAGAGCCGGAGACAGTCCAGCCTCTGCTCCATCAGGTCATCCGGTATCAGGAAGAGCTTGATTTTACAGACAGATACACCGCCAAGCTGCCTTCTTTATTCGGAAGATTCGGAAGAGACGAAGAGTGGGACATCATCGATCAGATCATCCATGAGGTATCTTCGCTTCATTCCCTGTTACTGAGTTATTCAAAAGATGTGGCGAAAACATCCCGGATCAAACAGAATTTAGCGTTACAACTGACGGAAGGTATCCGGACATTCAGAGATATCCATTCTCATTCTCTGAATGAATTGCATCAGCTGGCCGACACGCTTACGGCAACCGAGCAACGGCTTTCCACCACTCTGGGCATAACCGTAGAGACGCTTTATACAAACTCCGCCGACTGGATCGGCATCGCCCTACAGCAAGCCGCAACATGGAAAGAAAATCTGGACAAACTCAAAGACTGGTATCAATGGCTTCAATCCTACAACAAGCTGAACGAACTGGGTATCGGATTTATCGCAGAAGAATATAAGGAAAAGAATATTCCTACGGACCTGCTCACCAGCAGCTTCTGCAAGAGTTTCTACCAAGCCGTTATTCACTATATCATCGCCAAAGAACCGACACTGGAATTATTCAACGGCAAGATATTCAATGATATTATAGCCAAATACAAGCAAGTATCCGCCAACTTCGAGGACATTACCAAAAAGGAACTGTTCGCCAGACTGGCTTCCAACATTCCGTCCTTCACCCACGAAGCCATTCAAAGTTCAGAAGTCGGAATATTACAAAAGAATATACGCAATAATGCACGCGGAATATCCATCCGCAAGCTATTCGATCAGATACCTACCCTGCTGTCGCGTATGTGTCCTTGTATGCTGATGAGCCCTATATCGGTTGCCCAATATATCGACACCGATGCGGACAAATTCGACTTGATCGTCTTCGACGAAGCTTCACAGATGCCGACTTACGAAGCGGTAGGCGCCATCGCCCGAGGCAAGAATGTAGTCATCGTAGGCGATCCCAAACAGATGCCGCCTACCAGCTTCTTCTCCGTCAACACCATTGACGAAGACAACATCGAGATGGAAGATCTGGAAAGTATCCTTGACGACTGCCTTGCTCTCTCTATCCCTTCCAAATACCTGCTGTGGCATTATCGAAGCAAACACGAAAGTCTTATCGCTTTCAGCAACTCCGAATATTACGATAATAAGCTGATGACTTTCCCGTCACCGGACAACATCGAATCGAAAGTCAGAATGGTCGCCGTAGACGGTTATTATGACAAAGGAAAATCCCGTCAGAACCAAGCGGAAGCGCAAGCCGTAGTAGACGAAATAGCGAGAAGGCTGAGAAGCGAAGAATTAAGGAAAAAGAGTGTGGGGGTAGTCACTTTCAGCGTGGTTCAGCAGGCGTTGATAGAAGATTTGTTATCCGATCTCTTCATCTTCCACCCCGAACTGGAAACCTTTGCGCTGGAATGTGAAGAACCCCTGTTCATCAAGAACCTTGAAAATGTGCAGGGAGACGAACGGGATGTGATACTGTTCTCCGTCGGCTATGGTCCCGATGCCGAAGGGCGCGTCAGCATGAACTTCGGTCCGTTGAACCGTGCGGGAGGTGAAAGACGGTTGAACGTAGCCGTCTCCCGTGCCCGATACGAAATGATCATCTTCTCTACGCTGAGATCGGACATGATCGATCTGAACCGGACTTCTTCTATCGGAGTAGCCGGACTGAAACGCTTCCTTGAATATGCGGAGAAAGGACCAAGCGCATACTGAATACCTCGACCAGCATCCAGCCCTCGGAAGAAGAAACTTCCATCGAGAAGATTATTGCCGACAAGTTGCGTTCTTTGGGATATACCGTACATACCGATATAGGCTGTTCCGGATACAAGATCGATATAGGCATTGTCGATACTCAAAACCCGTCCAACTACCAATTAGGCATTATCTGTGACGGAAAGAACTACAGACGTACCAAGACTGTCCGCGACCGGGAAATTGTTCAAAACAATGTACTCAAAGCACTGGGATGGAATATCTGCCGTATATGGACGATGGACTGGTGGGAAAAGCCGGATGAAGTGATTGCATCCATACAGACAGCGATTGTACAGGGAATGAAAGCCCCCAAACCGGTCGTAGTACAGGAAAAACAAGAAAAAGAAGAAGAAAGGGTGCAGGAAAAGCCGATGCAGCTAAAGTCCGCATACACAAGCCCCTCTCCTATCTTTGTACAAAATTATAATAGTACTAAAGTAAGTTCATACCACTACGCCTCCGACGATATCTTCGCTGCCGAGAACAAGCCCATTCTTATCGCCCAAATCCGGAAGATAGTGGAGAATGAAGCTCCGATCAGTAAAGCCTTGCTTGGAAAGAAGATTCTGTCCGAATGGGGAATCAGCCGTCTAGGGCCACGAATAGATGCTTACCTGGAGACAATCTTCGACACATTACATCTCTACCGCATAGAACATGACGGTCTTGTCTTCTGCTGGAAAGATGAAGCGCAATACCGTTCTTATACGGAGTACCGTCCCGATTCCGACCGGGATGCAGCAGACCTGCCACCCGAAGAGACAGCCAATGCCATCCGGCAGATATTAACCGACTCCATCAGTCTGCCCCTGCCGGATCTGATAAAAGCTTGCGCACAGATATTCGGTTTTGCCCGCATGGGTTCAAACATCGAAGCATCCATGCTCAGAGGTATTCAGGAAGCGGTGAAAAAGAATTATGCCAGAGTGGAAAACGGACGGGCAACGATCATCGGTTAATACGGAACGGCAGGCACAAACAGCCACCGCCATCCGTCAAGAACCATTCTGCAGACGTTTCAGAGTAGCGATAGAATCGGATACATACGTGTTATCCGGTTCTATGGAACGCCAATAACAAAGCGATCCTATCAACCGTTTCAGATAGGCAGGATCATGGGAACCGATTCTGCGTTGATGTTCCGCCAGTCCCTTCGTCAGAATGAAATAGACATTCTTGCGAATCTCTCTCTTTCGGGCTTTAGGAATGGTCAGCTTCACACCGGAGCTGACGGATACGCCCGTGATTATCTTCCTGTCATACTCATTCAGAAAACGGGTTTTCTGATGATTCGGTTCAAACTTCTCTTCCCTGATGATTTCCTTGACCCGGGCAAGCACCTGATCTTTCGGAAAGACATCGCCCGAAAAGGTAAGGTCGTCGGCATAACGACTGTAAGTCAGCCCGAATTCTTCCGCCATCGCCGCCAGTTTCCGGTCCATCTCATAAGCGATGATGTTGCTCAGCACCGGACTGGTAGACGCTCCTTGCGGCAAATGCCGGCGCATACAACACAACTCGCCCAGCACTTTCGATATATTCTTCGGATAACCGATCTTTTCGAAAGTCTTCTTCACCCTCGGACTGCGTATGGAAATAAAGAAATCGTGGATGTCCGTCTTCAAGACATAGCGTTTTCCCAAATGGGGACGGACGTTATCGACGATGGAATGCTGACGCCGGAATCCCGTAGCGGCAGGATGCACATTTACAGACAGTAATATACGGTGATAAATAGTATCTTGAATGGCTTTCAGTTCCTTGTCCGGAGCAGAGATCATGCGGTATCCCCCTCTCCGCTTTCTGATCCAGAACTCCCGATAATGAGAAGAGACATCCTGCAGTATCTCTTTCAGCCTCATCACCTCTATTCCCAACAGATTGGCACACCACACCACCGCCTCTTCATCAAATACAGGACATGTTCTCGTTTTAGGAGTGACTACTCCTAGAGCATGCCTGAGCCAGGCTCCATGTTCCCATTTGTTTTTGGAAGTCTCTTCGTTAGTAGTATTACCGCTGCCTGTTGCTTTCCATCTCTTGTATCCTTCCTGTTTCCGGCTCGAAGAAATCAATTTATAAATCAGAAAACCGGTAACAATAAGTATCGTAATTAAAATTCCGTCCATCTTGTTGTTGCATATATAAAAAGGAGAAGAAGAGGACGAGATTTTACTAAAATAAATTTAGGTATTTATACCTAGGTATTTATTTTCTAGGAAAACACCTGTGCCTGCGAGGCGACTACACCTCTTATCTGCTAAATTTTTCCTCATCCTCTTCCTTACAAAGATATGTATTTTATACACATTATGCAATTATTACAAAGAAAAACTATCGGTTGAACAACTCGAAAGTAAATTTACATCCGATCCCGCTGAATTTCCAGTTCTCACTGCTGACGAATACTCCCACATCAAAGACGTGCGTACCGATGCCGTAGCCCACTTCAAGGTAAGGCTGAAGGTGCGGCATAGAGAGCGCACTGATATAAAGACGTTCGTTCTGCACATAGCGGGTATATTTCATCAAATGCCGGAGAATGAGGAAAGGGGCCTCATAAGTGAAATGTCCGCGTACATAGCGGCGGGAGGAGTTATACCAACGTCCGTCGAGCACTTGAAACACACCGCCGATTTCATCATTCCACCCTACCGGCAGATTATGACGGGCAAAATTGGCAAAGTCCACAAAGTACAGTTCATCCTGATTGGTAAATGCCCCGAAGCCGAAACGATAATAAATATTTCGCATCAGTCCCAGCTGAATCTTATGTTGAAGATCGAATTCTATCCGTTCATATTCTCCGGTACTTTTGAATACTCCTTCTATCCCCCGTTCATAGTCCACCGAAAATGTCGGATAGTCAGAACGGAGATTGATCTTACGCTTTCCGTTCATATAATAATAAAGCGCCGGAGTCCATTCCACCCGGATGCGCGGGGCAAAGCTGATATAGGTATTTCTGAAGCGTTCCATAAATTCCGGCGGAGGCATCGGATAGTCACCCGTAATCACAAAACGGGATTTCTCGACGGCTGTTCTCTTGTGTGCCGAGAAACCGAGGCTGATATCCAGTCCGTTGGTAATTTCAAAACTATGCCGGAAGTTGAAATACAAGTCCTTGAAATAATCCAGATGGATGAGGTCGAAATTAAAGATACTGTCCGGCATCGCTTTCAGTTCGTCCAGCATCTTGCTGCTATAGATGCGGTTACCATTACCCACACTCAGCCGGAAAAAGCCCCGTTTTTGCGGCCAGTACTCAAAGTCGGCATTCAACGACCAGTAGAACTCTTTCCGTGTAAAGTTATAACCCAGTTTGGGCACGATGCGGAGCCACTTGTCACCTCTGAAAATCCGATTGTAACGGAAGTCCTGCCGGTACGACAATCCGTTGCTTCCGCTATAACTGAACAAAAGCGGATTGATAAACGGCGAGAAGCGGACACTTCCGATATTGGACAGGTTGAATTTATAATCTTCCACCATCAGGTCGCCCATCGTTCCCCAGAAAGCCTGACTCTTGGTTTTCTGTTGCACCGACACGGTATCCCGCCTGTATGTATAATCTTTGTAAAGTTGCTTTTCTCCTTCACTCAAAGGGATGGGGCGTAGCACGCCGAACGTGGACGCATCTGTTTTATAGGCATTCGTATCGCACTGCAAGGAGAATGATTCCGACAGATTATACTTTTTCTTCTCTTTCTTCCGAACCTTTCTTTCTTTCAGTTCTATCGATTTATAGTCCAGCGAGGCGGTATAATTGCCGTCCACCTTATTTCCCAGGAACTTAAAAAGGGCCTCCACGTCATAACGTATCGGGAGAAATTCATCTTTCTTTCCTACTTCCCCCATCTTGATCCAGCAAGTAAACGTAATCAGTTCCGACCGCCCCGAAAAACGGATTTCACGCACGCTCCATACATTGCTGCTGACAATCATATAGCCGCCCACCAGCTGGTCGCTCTTGGTACGGGGAATGAAACGTATCCGGTAGTCGAGATTATTGGGATCGCCCATCACACTGTCTATCCGGTATTTGTAGTATTTCTGCCCGTTCTTGGCAAGCGGAGACAGCAAGCGTTCGTCATTCAGAAGAGAAGATGAGTAGATATTGACACTAAAATATTCAAGTAATCCCGGCAGTCCCCTGTTTCCTCTCACAGTGCCTTGTGATGCCTTAACTTTCTGGTCATAGATATTGGGAGCTGTATAATGCAGGTCACTATACGTTTCGAGCAAGTATTCACGTACCCCCTTCTGCAAGCGAAACATCGAAGGAACGTACCGGAGGATAAAATTCTTCTTCTGAATATTCATCTTACCCTTTATATATAGGTTCGCGCGATAGTCGCTCACTATACTTTCATAAGAGGGAGCAAAAGTCATGACACGCTCAATGATGGAATCAGCAGATATCTCCTGACTTGTATAAGGATTAAGAACAAGATTGGCTGCCCCCTTCGGAATAAAAGAGAACAAGCACAACATACATCCTATCAATATCTTATATTTCAATCGTCGTATCTCCTTGTTTATTGTAGGCAAATATAAAAAAGAATATCGAAAAGCAAGGGAATTAAGCTGCAAAAAAGCGTTAGCAAGGAAAATCCTTTCTCAATGCCACGCATCATATCAGTTTTCATGGACATTTTTCTACTTATTAAATCCACTTCCCAATTTCTTCAATCATTACAGTAGAATACAATAAACATTTTCTCTATAAAAAATAATATCTTCGAGTGCATGAATTAATTCGTCCGGCTATAGGCAACGTTTCGTCCGCCTATAGGCAAACGCAACGTCGACTATAGGCAAACTTGCATCCGGCTATAGGCGGACGAATTAATTTATGCACTCCAAAGTATTATTTATTGCACAAGCCGGGACTAAATTTAGTATAGGATAAAAAAACGCATATGCAAATGAACGCCTCGATGGGAAAACATTTACAGTTCCTCACCCAAATGGCTATGGACAGTACTACAATGAAGCTGCTATACAGAAACATAAACAAGCATTATATGCAGGTAGAAATACTAGTCAAACAGATGGCTGCAGAAATCGACCGACAGAAAAACAAGGACGGACAGCAGGAAATACTGGAATCCATCTCTTAATCGGTTATAATCAAAAAGTGCCGTGATGGACAAAAGGTGATTCAGAGACGAATCAATCCTATAAGGAGGGGGTATTCTTCAGAAAAATATATCATTTTCCGAAAATACCCCCTTTAAAATAGGGGTACTTTCAGAAAAAACATATATTTTTGCGCCATCAACCGATAAAAAGAAGACGATTTATGTCAAAAATGAGATTTTACGCATTACAAGAACTTTCCAACCGGAAGCCGCTGGAAGTTACTGCCCCTTCCAACAAACTCTCTGATTATTATGGTAGCCACGTATTCGACCGCAAGAAGATGCAGGAGTATCTTCCGAAGGAAGCCTATAAGGCTGTTACCGATGCAATCGAAAAAGGTACACCGATCAGCCGTGAAATAGCCGACCTGATTGCCAACGGCATGAAGAGCTGGGCCAAGTCGCTCAACGTCACCCACTACACACACTGGTTTCAGCCTCTGACAGACGGAACCGCCGAAAAGCATGACGGCTTTATCGAATTCGGCGAAGACGGCGGAGTCATTGAACGATTCTCCGGAAAACTGCTGATTCAGCAAGAACCGGACGCTTCTTCTTTCCCCAATGGCGGTATCCGTAATACATTCGAAGCTCGCGGATATACCGCATGGGACGTTTCTTCTCCGGCATTCGTAGTAGATACCACGCTCTGTATCCCTACGATCTTTATCTCTTACACAGGCGAAGCGCTGGATTACAAGACTCCGCTTCTGAAAGCACTTGCTGCTGTAGACAAAGCTGCTACGGAGGTTTGCCAGCTATTCGACAAGAACGTAACACGCGTCTTTACCAACTTAGGATGGGAACAGGAATATTTCCTCGTAGACTCCTCCTTATATAATGCACGTCCCGACCTTTGTCTGACCGGACGTACCTTGATGGGACACTCTTCCGCCAAAGACCAACAGTTGGAAGACCACTATTTCGGCTCCATTCCTCCACGTGTCACCGCATTTATGAAGGAACTCGAAATCGAATGTCACAAACTGGGCATCCCTGCCAAGACCCGTCACAACGAAGTAGCTCCCAACCAGTTCGAGCTGGCTCCCATCTTCGAAAACTGCAACCTGGCAAACGACCACAACCAGCTTGTCATGGACTTGATGAAGCGTATCGCACGCAAGCATCACTTCAATGTATTGCTGCACGAAAAACCATATAGCAGCGTTAACGGCTCCGGCAAACATAATAACTGGTCGCTCTGCACCGACACCGGCATCAACCTGTTTGCCCCCGGAAAGAACCCGAAAGGCAATATGCTGTTCCTTACTTTCCTGGTAAACGTACTGATGATGGTATACAAGAACCAGGACCTGCTGCGTGCCTCCATCATGAGTGCCAGCAACAGCTACCGTCTGGGAGCGAACGAAGCTCCTCCCGCCATCCTCTCCTGCTTCCTCGGTTCACAACTCTCGGCAACCCTCGACGAAATCGTACGCCAGGTAGGAAATGAGAAAATGACACCGGAAGAAAAGACTACGCTGAAACTGGGAATCGGACGTATCCCGGAAATCCTGCTCGATACTACCGACCGCAACCGTACTTCTCCTTTTGCCTTCACCGGAAACCGCTTTGAGTTCCGTGCCGCCGGCTCTTCTTCCAACTGTGCCGCCGCCATGATCGCCATCAACGCCGCCATGGCCAACCAGTTGAACGAATTCCGCGCATCAGTGGAGAAACTGATGGAAGAAGGAGTGGGCAAAGACGAAGCTATCTTCCGCCTGCTGAAAGAAACCATCATCGCTTCCGAAGCCATCCGCTTTGAAGGCGACGGTTACTCCGAAGAATGGAGACAGGAAGCTGCCCGCCGCGGACTGACCAACATCTGCCACGTGCCGGAAGCGCTGATGCACTACGTAGACAACCAGTCGAAATCGGTACTGATCGGCGAACGCATCTTCAACGAAACCGAACTGAACAGCCGTCTCGAAGTAGAACTGGAAAAATACACCATGAAGGTACAGATCGAGGGGCGTGTATTGGGCGACCTCGCCATCAACCACATCGTGCCGACGGCTGTCACCTACCAGAACCGGCTGCTAGAGAATCTGTGCAAAATGAAAGAAATCTTCTCTCCGGAAGAATACGAAGTATTGAGCGCTGACCGCAAAGAACTGATTCGTGAAATCTCGCACCGGGTGACTTCCATCAAAGTACTGGTACGCGAAATGACCGAAGCCCGAAAAGTAGCCAATCACAAAGATAACTACAAAGAGAGGGCATTCGAATACGAAGAAAAAGTGCGTCCTTACCTCGATAAAATCCGCGATCATATCGACCATCTGGAGATGGAGGTAGACGACGAAATATGGCCGCTGCCCAAGTATAGGGAACTCTTGTTCACCAAATAAAAAACTCCTGAAGATTGCACGAAAGAACCTACTTTTGTGCAATCTTTTTATAGATTCGTTCATTTTCTCATTTTTTCTTTCTACTTTTGTGCTGTATAACACAGTTTTGTAGCACCCATGGTAAAAATGAACATGTCAGACATCGATATTTCGGAACCATTATCCGATTTGTTAGCTCCTTTGAATAACGAACAAAGGGAGTTTCTGATGAACAATTATACGATACAGACCTACAAAAAGAACGAAACCATCTACTGCGAAGGGGAGACTCCCTCTCATTTGATGTGCCTCATTACCGGCAAAGTCAAAATCTTCAAAGATGGTGTAGGAGGTAGAAGTCAGATTATCCGCATGATTAAACAGCGGGAATACTTTGCGTACCGTGCATACTTCGCAAAGGAAGACTTCGTAACTGCCGCCGCCGCTTTCGAACCTTCTGTTATCTGTCTCATCCCCATGACTGCCATCACCACGCTGGTCGCTCAAAACAACGATTTAGCCATGTTTTTTATCCGCCAGCTTTCTATCGATCTCGGCATTTCCGACGAACGTACCGTCAGCCTGACACAGAAACATATCCGTGGACGTCTGGCAGAATCGCTGATTTTCCTCAAAGAGAGCTATGGACTGGAAGAAGACGGATCGACATTGAGTATTTATCTTTCCCGTGAAGACCTGGCAAATCTGTCGAACATGACCACCTCGAACGCCATCCGTACCTTATCACAGTTCGCTACGGAACGTCTGATCACCATTGACGGAAGAAAGATCAAGATCATCGAAGAAGAAAAACTCAAGAAAATAAGCAAGATAGGATAATACAGACCTTATACGATCATAAAAAGTGATCTGAAACTTTAACTGGAAGCCGATGTTCGTCACATCGGCTTTTTTATTTCTATACTGTTGGAACTTACCAATTAAACAAGTACATTTGTCCTGTCAATATATTAATAACTTAACACAATTTCAGACCATGAAGAAAAGTATTTCCCTTCTTCTTTTATCCTTGCTCATGATTACCCCCAGTTGTCAGAAGCCAAAAGAAGTGACGAACGAGTACAACATCGTTCCGCAACCCAACCAGCTTGTTCCCAAAGAAGGCCGCTTCGAACTGAGCAACAAGGTCCGGCTGGTAGTTCCGTCTGATGCTCCGGAAGTTAAAAAGGTAGCCGACGGCTTTGCCGAACAGCTGAAACAGACTGCCGGAATCTCTCTGACAGAGGCCGAAAGCGTGGATGGAAAGCCTGCTATCAGTTTCGTACTACAAGAAGGTATGCCTAAAGAAGGTTACAAGCTGTCTGTCACCCCCACCCTTATTACAGTCACAGCTTCCCAGCCAAATGGATTTTTCTATGGTGTGCAGACTATTTATCAGCTTCTTCCTCCCGCCGTATACGGAAAAGAGCTGAAGAAGAAAGCCGACTGGTCTGTTCCGGCTGTAGAGATCGAAGACGCTCCCCGCTTTGTACATCGCGGACTGATGTTGGACGTTTGCCGTCATTACGCACCGATAGAGTATATCTACAAATTTATCGACCTGCTGGCAATGAACAAGATGAACGTTTTTCACTGGCATCTGACGGACGATCAGGGATGGAGAATCGAAATCAAGAAATATCCGAAACTGACAGAGATAGGTTCCAAACGCGAAAAAACGCTGGTAGACTATTATTATGTGAACTATCCGCAAGTATTCGACGGAATAGAACACGGAGGATATTACACACAGGAACAGATAAAAGAGGTGGTAGCTTATGCTGCAAGCAAATATATCAATGTAATCCCCGAAATAGAAATGCCGGGGCATGCATTGGCGGCTCTGGCTGCTTACCCCGAATTGTCTTGTGATTCTACACAGACATATAAAGTATCACCTACGTGGGGCGTATTCGAACAGGTATTCTGCCCGAGCGAGACCACTTTCAAGTTCTTTGAAGGAGTCATGGACGAGGTAGTCGAATTATTTCCCAGCGAGTACATTCATATCGGAGGAGACGAATGCCCCAAAACAGCCTGGAAGAACAGTACTTTCTGCCAGCAGTTGATTCGTCAGTTAGGCTTGAAAGATGACGCGACTCCCAGCAAAGTGGACGGAGTGAAGCACAGCAAGGAAGATAAACTGCAAAGTTACTTCGTTACCCGCATGGAAAAATACCTGAACGGTAAAGGACGCAATATCATCGGCTGGGACGAGATTTTGGAAGGCGGCCTGGCTCCAAACGCCACTGTCTTGTCATGGCGTGGCGTTGAAGGCGGATTGAATGCGGCCAAAGCAGGACACAACGCAATCATGGCTCCCATGCCTTATGCTTATCTGGACTTCTATCAGGAAGATCCGGAAATCGCCCCGACTACCATCGGCGGATACACAACGCTGAAGAAGACTTATAGCTACAATCCTGTTCCGGATAATGCCGACGAACTGGTGAAGAAACATATCATCGGTATGCAAGGCAACCTCTGGAGAGAGTATATGAAAACTTCCGACCGGGTAGATTATCAGGCCTTCCCACGTGCGATGGCTATCGCGGAAACGGGATGGACACTGGATGCCAACAAAAACTGGAAGAGTTTCTGCGAACGCATGGTTACGGAATTTGAGCGCCTGGAAGTCATGGATACCAAACCCTGCCTCAACTTCTTCGACGTAAACATCAATACGCATGCGGATGAAAACGGTCCGTTGATGGTATTGCTGGAAACATTCTACCCGAATGCGGAAATCAGATACACCACAGACGGCAGCGAACCGACTTACGGTTCTACACTGTATGAACAGCCTTTCGTGCTTGAAGGAAACATCGACTTGAAAGCTGCTGCTTTCAAAGACGGCAAGATGCTGGGCAAAGTTACCAACAAGCCATTGTATGGCAATCTGCTGGCAGGAAAACCATTTACCGTCAATTATACAATGGGATGGACAGGGGATATTTTCGGCGACAATGATGTATTGGGAGCTGACAAAACAACTTTCGGTCTGACAAATGGAAAGAGAGGTAACAATGCTTCTTACACTCCGTGGTCCAGTTTCGCAATCGTAGAAGGTAAAGACCTGGAATTCATCGTCCATCTGGACAAACCGACGGAAGTAAGAAAAGTGGTCTTCGGCTCCTTGTTTAATCCTGCCATGAGAATGCTCCCTGCCGGAGGAGTTGCCGTAGAAGTATCTGCCGACGGTCAGCAATATACTCAGATAGCCGAAAAGGCCTTGAAGCATGATTGTCCGGAAACGGGAAGAATCGCATTCACCGACTCTATCGAATTTGAACCGACACAAGCCACTTTCCTGAAAGTAAAAATCAAAAATGGCGGTACCTTGCGTAATGGCGTCAATTTCAAAAAGAACAACGGTCCGGAAGTCATTCCTGCCGAATTGTGGATAGACGAAATCGAGGCATATTAATGCCTGTGACATAACAAAAAACGGTGGACATGCAGCTTGTTGCTCATGTCCACCGTTTTTTTTATTGATTCAGTTCTTATTTATTCCATGCAAAGCATTCCGCCTTGCTTCATCTTTAAATAATTCCCTTTGCAGAAAGATAACGTTCCGCCTCGATAGCAGCCTTACAGCCACTTCCCGCTGCTGTAATAGCCTGACGGTAATGCGGATCAGCCACATCTCCCGCTGCGAATACTCCGGGAACTTTCGTACGGGGGCTGTCACCATCTGTAATAATGTAACCCACTTCGTCAGTGTCGATATACTCTTTGAAAATATCCGAATTCGGTTTGTGACCGATAGCCAGGAAGAAACCGTCGATAGGCAGGCTGTAACGTTCTTCGTCCGATTCGCCCCAACGCTTCACAACATTCATACCTTCTACGCCGTTATCGCCAAACAGGCCGACTACATTGTGTTCGAAAAGTACTTCAATCTTCTCGTGCTTCTGCACACGTTCCTGCATAATCTTCGATGCACGCAGGTAAGGTTTGCGAACCACCAGATATACTTTGGATGCCAGACCAGCCAGATAGATCGCTTCCTCACAGGCTGTATCTCCACCGCCCACCACTGCAACGACCTTCTTCCGGTAGAAGAAACCGTCACAAGTAGCACAAGCGCTGACTCCCATTCCGGCGTATTTCTTTTCGTCTTCCAGCCCCAGGTATTTGGCCGTAGCTCCGGTAGAGATGATCAATGCTTCCGTTTCAATCACCTTATCGCCGTCAATCGTTATTTGATAAGGAGCTTTGCTCAAATCTGCCGCTGTCGCAATACCGAAACGGACGTCCGTTCCGAAACGGCTGGCTTGCGCGCGTAAATCTTCCATCAACTGCGGACCACTGATTCCTTCCGGATAACCGGGGAAGTTCTCCACATCCGTGGTAGTCGTCAACTGACCACCGGGCTGCAATCCTTCATAAAGCACCGGACAAAGGTTAGCACGTCCTGCATAGATCGCTGCCGTATATCCGGCAGGCCCTGAGCCTATAATCAGGCATTTTACTTTTTCTATTTCTGCCATTTTATTGTTATATTATTGTTTTATATTCCAACTATCTCGTCTCTTACTCAAAAGAATATTCTATCGTAAGTCTATCACTTCCGCAGTGGGGTATGCCTTCCGGTCGAAAGTGAAAACATGATCCGCATAATCCAGTCCGGTCTGATAAGCTGTCACGGTAATCTCATTACGCGTTTGCTGACCACGTTGCTGAAGCTGAATGTAAACCGGTTCATACGTACTCTTCGTCACATAAAGCGTAATGCTTTCCAACTCTTGCTTTTTATCATTGGCAGTCAGAATCACTTCCCAAACAGCTTTACCCTGATATGTCTTCACAGTTCCCAGCTTATAAGAGAATCCTTTCTGATACATATAAAGAAAGGTATACGGATTGATCTGCTGCAACTCTTCCTGAGTGGGATTGCTGACATTCACTTCATCATTTCTCACCATGTAGCTCCACTGTGTTTTCCCGTCAAACCAAGTGGTGGTCTCGGAAGTCTTCAGCATAAACTTCTCGCCCTTCAACTGAATGATACCGTTCTCCCGCCCTTCCAAACGACCGTCATTGACAGCCTTCAAGGTAAAATCGGCCCTCACACCACCTGCCTTCTTAAACGCTTCGGCCGTCTTCTCCAGAACAGCTTTAGCCTGCGACTGCTGTTGTTGAGCAATCACAGGCAGTGACAGTAAAGCTATTAAAACACTAAAAATGTATTTCTTCATTTGATTAATAAACGATCTGTTATTGTAAATTGTTCAAACGCATTTCAAGATCATTATCGTCGACACAGAGTACGTCACGAGCCTTGCTTCCCTGTGTAGGTCCGACGATTCCCGCCTTTTCAAGCTGGTCCATGATACGTCCGGCACGATTGTAACCGATAGCAAATTTACGTTGAATTAACGAAGTGGAACCTTGCTGATGGATGACCACCAAGCGTGCCGCATCCTCAAACAACGGATCGAGACGTCCCATATCAATGTCGCCCACTTCACTGCCGCTGTCTTCGCTCACATACTCGGGCAGGAAGAACGGAGTAGGATAACTCTGCTGACGAGCAATAAATTTCGTGATCTCCTCCACTTCCGGCGTATCGATAAAGGCACACTGCACACGTACCGGATCAGCACCTTGCAGGAAGAGCATATCTCCCTTACCAATCAGGCGGTTTGCCCCCGGACGGTCAAGAATCGTACGGGAATCCATCATGGCGGATACACGGAACGCAATACGTGCGGGGAAGTTCGCCTTGATCGTACCTGTAATGATATTCGTTGTCGGACGCTGCGTAGCGATGATCATATGAATACCGACCGCACGTGCCAACTGCGCAATACGGGCAATCGGAAGTTCCACTTCCTTACCGGCAGTCATGATCAAATCTCCGAACTCGTCGATCACCACCACGATATACGGCATAAACTTATGTCCTTTCTCCGGATTGAGGCGGCGGTTGATAAACTTCTCATTATACTCCTTGACATTACGTACATGAGCCATCTTCAAGAGGTCATAGCGTGTATCCATTTCCACACAAACAGAATTCAGCGTTTGCACTACCTTGGTCACGTCCGTAATAATCGGTTCGCCTCCATCAGGAAGTTTGGCCAGAAAATGGTTTTCAATGACGGAGTAAATGCTGAACTCCACCTTCTTCGGGTCGACCAGCACAAATTTCAGTTCAGCCGGATGTTTCTTATATAATAAGGAGGTAATGATTGCATTCAAGCCGACAGACTTACCCTGACCGGTAGCACCTGCCACCAACACGTGCGGCATCTTGCAAAGGTCGAACATGAACACTTCGTTCGTGATCGTCTTACCCAGTACAATCGGCAAGTCAAATCTGGATTCCTGGAACTTCTTGCTTCCAATCACGCTCTGACCGGATACAATCTTCGGATTCTTGTTCGGAACTTCGATACCGATGGTTCCCTTACCCGGTATCGGAGCAATGATACGAATACCATCCGCCGACAAGCTCAGGGCGATATCATCCTCCAAGCCACGAATCTTCGAGATACGCACACCCTGTTCAGGAGTGATTTCATAAAGAGTCACCGTAGGACCTACCGTAGCTTTGATCGTACTGATTTCAATGCCAAAGCTGCGCAATGTATTAATGATACGGTCTTTATTCGCATTCTGCTCGTCCATGTCGATCGTCGGATCGTCATTCTCAAAATGCTTCATCAAGTCGATTGTCGGGAAACGGTAATTTTCCAGATCCTTCATCGGATTATAAGGTTCTTGCTCCGGACCCTGATATTCTTCTTCCGACGCAGCTGTCTCTACCTGAAATCCGGGTTCATCCTCACCCGGCAATTCATCCTGAGCAATTGGAGGAACCACATCGCTTACGGTCGGTTCAAAGACCATAGTCACCCCTTCCGCCTCATCAGCAGAAGGAAGTTCGTCGTCCGGTTCCGGTGCGTTGACCGGAGATTCTTCTTTCGGCTCTTCTGCCTGTATATCCATCACGGGAGCAGGAGGAGGTGTTTGCTTATAAGTACGTTTCAGATTGAACTCCACTTCCTGCGGTTGCGAGGTCGTGAACTCCTGTGTTCCTTCTGCCGCAGTCTCCTTTTCTTCTTCTTTCTTCTGACGTTTGAGGAAACTCAGAGCAAAAAGTTTGCGCAACCAGATTACTGTCCGTGCACTTATATATATAAAGAAGCAGACAGCCGTTATCAGCAGGATCATCCATACTCCGGGAACTCCCACCTGCGAAACCAGCCAGCGGCTTACATTGTAACCGTGCATACCTCCCAGATAAATGAAAGAATCCTGATAATGATCCATCAAAGCGAAGCCGAAGAATACGGAGAACCACACCAATAATAATGTACAACCGATAAACCATTTCCACAGACGGACAATGCGCACCCGCATCAGTTTCAATCCTGCCACCGCCAGAAAGACGAGGATAAAGAAAGAAGATATCCCGAAGCAGTCATTTATCAGATAGCTAGCTAACTGTGCTCCGCGAGATCCGGCATAGTTTTTTACATTATTATTAACCGCCGCAAGGTCTGCCGAGCTGCCGCTGTCGATAATACTTTGGTCGGCCGCCCCCGTAAAGAAGAAGGAAGAAAAAGCCAACAAAAGATAAACGGAAAAGATCACCAGCATCAATCCGAGCACAAAATGAACGGTTTCATTCTTAAAAATTGATACAATCTTTCCGGGAGAAGACGGAGTGCGTTCAGCCTCCTTATCTATTTTCTTTTTTGCCATGAGTCTTTATTCTTTAAATAAATTGGAATCCGTATTATAAGCCGCAAAAATAATAAAAAAATAACGAGCAGTACTCTCATTCAATCCTTTTTCTTACCTTTGCGATTCAAATCAATCTGATTATGGAAAAAGAAAGCCAAACGATATTTGAAAAGAATGTGATCGAGTTCGTAACGGTAGCCGCCGAATTTTGCGCATTCCTCGAACGTGCCGAACACATGAAGCGCAAAGCTTTTGTCGACACGTCCTTAAAAATACTTCCCCTGCTCTATCTCAAAGCATCCTTGCTTCCGAAGTGTGAAACAATCGGAGACGAGGCACCCGAAACGTATGTGACGGAGGAAATTTACGAGATTCTGCGTATCAATCTAGCAGGGCTGATGGGTGAAAAGGATGATTATCTGGACGTTTTCGTACAGGATATGGTGTACAGTGACCAGCCTATCAAAAAGTCCGTCTCGGAAGATTTGGCGGATATCTATCAGGATATCAAAGATTTTATTTTCGTCTTCCAGCTGGGACTGAACGAAACCATGAACGACTCGTTGGCCATCTGCCAGGAAAACTTCGGTCTGCTGTGGGGACAGAAGTTGGTAAACACTCTGCGTGCCCTTCACGATGTGAAGTATAACCAGCAGAATGAGAATGACGAAGAAGACAACGAGGAAGAGAATAACGAACTAAGCGATGACGACTATTGTTGTGAAGAAGACGGTTGTCACTGCCACGACGACGAATGTCATTGTCATGAGGACGGTTGCCATTGTCGTAATGACGAATAAACAAAAATGATAGTAAGAAGAAGTATAAATAAAGACGAACTAAAGGAACTCCCGAAAACTGTATTTCCGGGACGAATCCATGTGATCCAGTCGGAAGCGGAAACAGAAAAAGCAGTAGCTTACCTGCAATCTCAGCCGATACTGGGTATCGATAGCGAAACGCGCCCATCCTTCACCAAAGGACAAAGTCATAAAGTAGCACTTCTGCAGATTTCTTCAGACGAATGCTGTTTCCTGTTCCGCCTCAATATGACCGGACTCACCCAACCTTTGGTCGACCTGCTGGAAAATCCGGCTGTTATCAAAGTAGGACTGTCGCTCAAAGACGACTTTATGATGCTGCACAAACGTGCACCTTTTACCCAACAGAGCTGCATCGAACTGCAAGACTATGTACGCCAGTTCGGCATACAGGACAAAAGTCTGCAAAAGATTTATGCAATCCTGTTCAAAGAAAAGATTTCCAAATCACAACGGCTGTCCAACTGGGAAGCGGACGTACTGAGCGACGGACAGAAACAATATGCCGCTACCGATGCCTGGGCTTGCCTCAACATCTACAACCTGTTGCAGGAACTGAAACGAACCGGCAACTACGAGGTCGAAAGCCTCCCTGTAGAAGAAGAGGTTGACGCAAATGCTCCCGCCAATCGCTGACAAATGACCGATAAAAGACTAATTAATAACTGATAAAATAGCATTTTAAACAACATGCATAAAGTATACCTCAAACCCGGCAAAGAAGAGTCTTTAAAAAGATTTCATCCCTGGATTTTCTCCGGAGCAATCGCTCGTTTCGATGGAGAACCCGAAGAAGGTGAAGTTGTAGAAGTATACACTTCGAAGAAGGAATTTATAGCCGAAGGACATTTCCAGATCGGAAGTATCGCCGTACGTGTGCTCTCTTTCCGTCAGGAACCCATCGACCACGATTTCTGGAAACGTAAACTGCAAATTGCCTATGATATGCGTTGTGGAATCGGTATCGCAGTCAATCCCACCAATGACACCTACCGTCTTGTACACGGTGAGGGAGACAATCTGCCTGGGCTGGTCATTGACATTTATGCCCGGACTGCCGTCATGCAGGCGCACTCCGCAGGAATGCATGTAGACCGCATGACTATCGCCGAAGCCCTGTCGGAAGTAATGGGTGACAAGATCGAAAATATCTATTATAAATCGGAGACTACACTGCCTTTTAAGGCAGATCTTTTTCCCGAAAACGGTTTCCTTAAAGGAGGAAGCAGCGATAATATCGCACGGGAATACGGCCTGAAGTTCCATGTAGACTGGCTGAAAGGCCAAAAGACAGGATTCTTCGTAGACCAACGCGAAAACCGTTCACTGCTGGAGCATTATTCTAAAGACCGTTCGGTACTGAATATGTTCTGCTACACCGGCGGTTTCTCCTTCTACGCTATGCGTGGAGGTGCAAAGCTGGTACATTCCGTTGACAGTTCTGCCAAAGCAATCGATCTGACTAACAAAAACGTAGAACTGAATTTCCCCGGCGATGCGCGTCACGAAGCTTTCGCCGAAGATGCTTTCAAATACCTTGACCGCATGGGCGACCAATACGATTTGATAATCCTCGACCCGCCTGCATTTGCCAAGCATAAGGATGCTTTGCGGAATGCCTTGCAAGGTTACCGGAAACTGAATGCCAAAGCATTCGAAAAGATCAAACCGGGCGGCATCCTGTTTACTTTCTCCTGCTCTCAGGTGGTAACCAAGGATAATTTCCGCACAGCTGTGTTTACCGCTGCTGCTATGTCAGGACGTAGTGTACGTATCCTGCACCAACTAACCCAGCCTGCCGACCACCCGGTAAATATATACCATCCCGAAGGAGAATACCTGAAAGGGCTGGTACTCTATGTAGAGTAATATATGTCATAAACACCATGAACTTGCATAAACAAGGGGTGAATAAAAGAAAAATAATAGTTTCAAAGTTAATTAGAGTTAACAAATAGAAGTTTTTCGGCAAATCATTATGTTCTATAACATAAAACCCTTTATATTTGCACTGTGTTTTTCATGGTATTAGATTTAAGGTTAATAAAGATTGGCTGTCTGGGATAGATAGCCTTCTTTTTTTATATGCCTATCCACCCTCTTTTTAACAGTAATTCTTCACTATTCTTCGCATTTATGGCTTTTTTATCCCCTTTTTATCGATTAACTTGTCCACCCAATCAACGAAAATATTATATTTGCATCTATTATTAACGTAAAAAGAGAAACACAAATTAGAAAAGTCATGAGTATAAAAGTTCGTTTGATCATTATGAACTTCCTGCAATTCTTTGTATGGGGGTCATGGTTAATTTCACTAGGGGGTTACATGGGCAGAGAACTCCACTTCGAAGGAGGACAGATCGGTGCCATCTTCGCCACCATGGGTATTGCCTCTTTAGTCATGCCCGGCATCATTGGTATTATCGCCGATAAATGGTTCAATGCCGAACGTTTATACGGACTTTGCCACATCGCAGGGGCAGCTTGTCTTTTCTATGCCTCTACCGTTACGAATTATGACCAGATGTATTGGGCTATGCTACTCAATTTATTGGTATATATGCCTACCCTGTCACTGGCCAATACCGTTTCATACAATGCACTGGAACAATATAAATGCGACCTGATCAAGGACTTCCCTCCTATCCGTGTATGGGGAACGATTGGTTTTATCTGCGCCATGTGGGCAGTAGACCTTACCGGATTCAAGAATTCCAGCGCACAACTTTATGTAGGCGGTGCATCCGCACTCTTGCTGGGTTTATACTCTTTCACCCTGCCGGCATGCAAACCGGCCAAGACAGAAAAGAAAACATTACTTTCTTCCTTCGGACTGGATGCATTCGTATTATTCAAAAGAAAGAAAATGGCTATTTTCTTCCTGTTCTCCATGCTTTTAGGAGCAGCATTGCAGATCACCAACACGTATGGTGACCTTTTCCTCGGGAGCTTCGCCAGTATTCCGGAGTTTGCAGATTCTTTCGGAGTAAAACATTCGGTGATCCTGCTGTCTATTTCTCAAATGTCTGAAACATTATTTATTCTCGCTATACCATTCTTCCTGAGACATTTCGGCATCAAGCAAGTGATGCTGATCAGTATGTTCGCCTGGGTATTCCGGTTCGGGCTGTTTGGCTTCGGAGATCCGGGTTCCGGTCTGTGGATGCTGATTCTTTCCATGATCGTGTATGGTATGGCGTTCGACTTCTTCAACATTTCAGGTTCGTTGTTTGTTGAACAAGAAACCAGTTCCTCCATCCGTGCCAGTGCCCAGGGGTTGTTCTTTATGATGACCAACGGGTTGGGTGCCATCATCGGAGGATATGCCAGCGGTGCTGTCGTAGACGCATTCTCAGTATATGCTGATGGCAAACTAGTGAGCCGTGAATGGCCGGACATCTGGTTTATCTTTGCGGCGTATGCACTGGTGATCGGCATCCTGTTTGCTCTGGTATTCAAGTACAAACACCAACGAGAGAATAAAGTAAATTAAGTAAAAAAGAACAATGGACAAAAAAGTAGAATTACAAGTTTTAAATATCACAAATAGCCAAGCGCAAGTAGGCGCTTTTGCCCTACTGTTGGGTGAAGTGAACGGTGAACGGCAACTGCCTATCATCATAGGTCCCGCTGAAGCTCAGGCAACCGCCCTGTATATGAAGGGGGTCAAAACTCCCCGCCCTCTGACACACGACCTGTTCATGACCATTATCGGCGTATTAGGAGCTAGTTTGCTCCGCGTATTGATCTACAAGGCGAAGGACGGTATTTTCTATTCCTACATTTACCTTAAAAAAGACGAAGAAATTATACGTATCGATACACGTACCTCGGATGCTGTCGGTATGGCAATCCGTGCTGAATGTCCGATCCTCATTTATGAATCCATTCTGGAACAGGAATGCCTTCGGATATCGAACGAGGAAAGAAGACATCCTGAAGAGTCTGATGAAGAAGCGGAAGACGAAAAGAAGCGGGATCTGCCTCGCAACGTTACTTCAATGTCACTCGAAGAAGCATTGGATCAAGCAATCAAAGACGAGAATTACGAACTGGCTGCCAAGATACGCGACCGGATCAATTCAAGAAATCAAAACCACTAACCAATTATGCACGTATTTTATACTCCCGATATACAGAAAAACTACGAACTTCCGGAAGAGGAAGCACAACATTGTACCCGCGTCCTGCGGTTGGGTATCGGAGACGAAATCACTCTTACGGACGGTAAGGGACATTTCTATAAAGCAGAAATCACGGTTGCAACCAACAAGCGTTGCCTTGTAGCCATCAAAGAAACAATCTTTCAGGAACCGCTCTGGCCGTGTCATCTGCACATTGCCATGGCGCCGACCAAAAATATGGACCGCAATGAATGGCTTGCCGAGAAAGCTACGGAAATCGGATTTGACGAACTGACTTTTCTCAACTGCCGTTTTTCCGAACGCAAGGTGATTAAAACCGAACGGATCGAAAAGATTCTGATATCAGCCATCAAGCAATCTCTTAAGGCTCGCCTGCCGAAACTCAACGAAATGACGGACTTCGACAAGTTCATTGCACAAGAGTTTCAAGGTCAGAAATTTATTGCTCACTGTTACGAAGGCGAAAAGCCTCAGCTGAAAAATGTACTGAAAGCAGGAGAAGATGCTCTCGTTCTGATCGGTCCCGAAGGAGACTTCAGCGAAGAGGAAGTGAAGAAAGCCATCGAATGCGGATTCACTCCCATCAGCTTGGGTAAATCACGGCTTCGGACAGAGACAGCGGCACTCGTGGCTTGCCACACAATGAACTTATTGAACCAATAATAACTTTTAAATAGTATGAGTATGGCAAAGAAAATGATCTCACGGCTCTCGGTACTGGCAGTACTGATTGTGTTTCTGGCAGCATGTTCCAAACAAACGGAATATACGAACGTAATACCGGCAGACGCTACGGCTGTTGCCTCTATTGATTTGAAATCACTGGCCAACAAAGCCGGAATGAACGACAAAGAAAATGAAGCTGCTAAACAGAAACTGCTGGAAGCAATGAAAAGCGGGATGAATGCTGCCACTTTCCAACAGTTGGAGAAGGTGATCAACAATCCGGGAGCATCCGGTCTGGATCCGGAAGCACCGATCTATATCTTTAGCTCTCCCCAAATTTCCGGTGGTGCATTCGTTGCCAAAGTCAGCAATGAAGACGATTTGCACGCTTCCCTCGATGTGATGGCAAAAGAACAAATCTGCCAGCCGGTCAGCGAAGCGGACGGATATAGCTTCACTACCCTGAACGGAAACTTGCTTGCTTTCAATGAAACCACTGCAATCATTATCTCTGCCAGCAGAACTTCTCAGACAGAAGCAGCCAAAGAAGCCATCACCAAACTAATGAAACAGACTGCCGACAACAGCATTGCGAAATCCGGAGCCTTCCAGAAAATAGCCAAGCAAAAGAGTGATATCAACTTCTTCGCCTCCATGTCAGCAATCCCTTCTACTTACAGAAGCCAGATCAGCATGGGACTTCCTTCTGAAATCAAACCGGAAGACATTACCATCCTAGGCGGACTGAACTTCGAAAAAGGCAAGATCGCCCTTAAAACAGAAAACTACACGGAGAACGACGCCGTCAAAGCGCTTCTGAAAAAACAAATGGAATCATTTGGAAAGACAAACGGCACATTCGTGAAATACTTTCCGGCATCTACGCTGATGTTCATCAATATGGGCGTAAAAGGAGACGGACTTTACAATCTGTTGAGTGAGAATAAAGAATTCCGCAGCACTGTGTCTATCGCCAAAGCGGATGAAGTAAAAGAACTGTTCAGTTCATTCAACGGCGATATCTCTGCCGGGCTGATCAATGTAACCATGAACAGTGCCCCTACTTTTCTTGCTTATGCTGATGTAAAGAATGGGAATGCTCTTGAAGCTCTTTACAAGAACAAGCAGTCACTGGGCATGAGAAAAGGAGAAGACATCATGGAACTGGGCAAAGACGAGTATGTCTACAAAACAAGAGGCATGAATATATTTTTCGGCATCAAGGACAAACAGATGTATGCTACCAATGACGAACTGCTCTACAAGAGCATTGGCAAAACGGTTGACAAATCGATCAAAGACGCTCCTTACGCAGCAGACATGAAAGGCAAGACCGTATTTATGGCCATCAATGCAGAAGCCATACTGGATTTACCGGTCGTAAAGATGCTGGTAGGCTTCGGAGGCAAGGAGTTCAAGACTTATTCTGATCTCGCTTCCAAAGTTTCTTATTTATCCGTTAGTTCGGAAGGAGAAACAAGCGAAACAGACCTTTGCCTGAAAGACAAAGATGTCAATGCCCTCAAACAAATCGTAGATTTTGCCAAGCAATTCGCCGGCATGTAATTCGTCAATGAACGGCATGAATAGTATTCACTTACAGCAAACACTTCCCCAAGTGTTTGCTGACCGTAATTCGGTGACCTCTGATGTATGGCATCAGGACCTTATCTTCCGGAAAGGAGAAATGTATCTGATAGAAGCCGCCTCAGGCACCGGAAAATCATCGTTGTGCAGCTATCTTTACGGCTATCGCAACGATTATCAAGGAATTATCAATTTCGATGAAACCAATATCAAAGCATATTCCGTGAAGCAATGGGTAGACCTGAGAAAGCATTCACTGAGTATGCTTTTTCAAGACTTGCGTATCTTCACCGAACTTACAGCGATAGAAAACGTACAACTGAAGAATAACCTTACCGGACACAAGAAGAAAAAAGAGATTCTTTCATTATTCGAGAAGCTGGGTATCTCAGATAAACTGAACGTGAAAGCCGGAAAACTTTCTTTCGGCCAACAACAACGGGTCGCTTTTATCCGTGCATTCTGCCAGCCGTTCGACTTCCTGTTTCTGGATGAGCCTATCAGCCATTTGGATGATGAGAACAGCCGCATCATGGGAGAAATCATCATTGACGAAGCCGGAAAACAAGGTGCCGGAGTCATCGCCACGTCCATTGGCAAACATATCGAACTGCCATACAAGAAGGTGCTTCAACTATAATAGAATCTGCGTCATTCGCGCCTAAAAATATAAAAATACAAAATAATGAATACCCTTGTCTGGAAACTTCTCCGCCAACATATCAGTATCGGTCAGTTAGCCGGTTTCTTTTTAGCCAACTTGTTCGGCATGATGATTGTATTGCTCAGCGTACAGTTTTACAAAGATGTCATTCCCGTATTCACCGAAGGAGACAGCTTTATGAAAAAAGACTTCATCATAGCAACCAAGAAAATCAGTACGCTCGGGTCTTTTGCCGGAAAAAGCAATACGTTCTCTCCCGATGACATCGCCGATCTGAAAAAACAGTCGTTTACCAAAACGATAGGAGCTTTCACCCCTTCTCAATTCAAAGTTTCGGCAGGATTGGGAATGCAGGAAGCGGGTATTCATCTCTCTACGGATATGTTCTTCGAGTCAGTTCCCGATGAATTTGTAGATATCAAACTCGATAAATGGCACTTCGACGAAGAAACACATACCATTCCCATCATCATCCCACGCAATTATCTGAATCTGTATAACTTCGGTTTCGCTCAAAGCCGCAGTCTGCCTAAGTTGTCAGAAGGACTGATGGGACTTATTCAGATGGACATCATGATGCGGGGCAACGGACGGGTAGAACAATACAAGGGAAACATCGTCGGTTTTTCCAACCGTCTGAATACGATTCTCGTTCCGCAGTCTTTCATGAACTGGGCCAACAAGAACTTCGCCCCTGACGCGGAGGCACAACCTGCCCGACTGATCATCGAGGTCAGCAATCCCGCCGACTCTTCGATTGCCAGCTACTTTCAAAAGAAAGGCTACGAGACGGAAGACGGGAAACTGGATGCCGGAAAGACTACTTATTTCCTTCGCCTTATCGTAGGTATTGTGCTGGGAGTAGGTTTATTCATCAGTATCCTGTCATTCTATATCCTGATGCTCAGCATATTCTTACTGCTCCAAAAGAATACAACCAAGCTCGAAAGCCTGCTTCTGATAGGCTACAGCCCCAACAGAGTGGCGCTGCCTTATCAGATACTGACCGTAGGACTGAACATCATCGTACTGATTTTATCTGTCGGATTGGTATGCTGGCTGCGCAGCTATTACATAGAGAGTATCAGACTCCTCTTCCCGCAACTGGAAACCGGTTCGTTATGGGCAGCTGTCAGTATGGGTATTCTTTTATTCCTCATCGTATCAGTCATTAATATACTGGCTGTGAAGCGAAAAGTTCTTTCTATCTGGATGCATAAAAATTAAAAACACAATATATGAAAAACACCACTACTCTTCAAAGTAAAAGAAGTATTACAGTACTCTTGGGAGTCCTTCTATATTTCTCATCGCTATCTGCACAGACCATGCAAGATACGATTATAGCTAACTTCAGTCTGATGGAAAGAATTCCTAAAGAAAAGTTGTACCTCCATCTGGACAAGCCTTTCTACGGAGCCGGAGAAAAGATATGGTTCAAAGGCTATCTGGTGAACGCCACCACCCATCAGGACAACTCACAAAGTAATTTTATCATTACGGAACTGATCAACCGTTCCGACTCCATTGTGGAACGAAAGAAAATCCGCAGAGATTCTCTCGGATTCCACAACGCCTTCACCCTCCCTGCCACCCTTCCGGCAGGCGATTACTACCTGCGGGGGTACAGCAACTGGATGCTGAATGAAGACCCCGACTTTTTCTTTTCGCGCAACATCAAGATAGGAAACTCTATCGACAATACCATCGTTTCGAGCATTGAGTATCAGCAAGAAGACGATACACATTACACTGCCAAAATCAAATTTACAAGCAACGTACAGGCTGTTTTCGAAAATACAACGATCAAATACCTATACCTTGAGAATGGTAAGATAAAAAACAAAGGCAAAAAAAAGACGGACGAAAACGGCTGGATTTCCATTTCCCTGCCCGATTTAAAATCTCCGGCAGCGCGCAGAATAGAAGTAGAATTTGACGATCCGCAATATATCTACAAACGGACTTTCCATCTGCCGGTGTTCACCAATGATTTCGATGTGAAGTTTTTCCCCGAAGGCGGTGCCCTACTCAGCATTCCCCATCAGAATGTCGCTTTCAAAGCACAGGGAGCAGACGGTTTTTCTAAAGAAGTCGAAGGTTTCTTGTTCAACTCCAAAGGAGACACGCTTACCAATTTCCGGTCGGAACACAACGGTATGGGTATCTTTACAATGAATCCCGTCAACAATGAGACTTATTATGTTACGGTAAGAACCAATGACAGTATTACCAAGCGATTTGACCTTCCTGCCATAGAACCGAAAGGAATCTCCATCGCCATGTCGCACTATAAACAGGAGATTCGCTACGAAATCCAAAAGACAGAAGCGACCGAATGGCCTCAGAAACTATTCCTGCTTGCACATACCCGTGGCAAACTGGCCATTTTACAACCCATCAATCCGAAAAGAACTTTCGGAAAGATGAATGACAGCCTGTTTACGGAAGGGATCACTCACTTCATGCTGATTGATGAACAAGGAAATGCACTTAGCGAACGGTTGATTTTCGTTCCGGATCATAAGCCGAATCAATGGCAAATCACTGCAGACCAACCGACGTATGGAAAAAGAGAGAAGGTATCTTTGCAGATCGCTGCCAAAGACAACGAAGGTAACCCGGTAGAAGGAACCTTCTCTGTCAGCATCACCGACCGGAAAAGTATTCAACCCGACTCTCTTGCCGACAATATCCTGTCCAATCTCCTGCTGACTTCGGATCTGAAAGGATATGTGGAAGACCCCGCATACTATTTTCTAAATCAGGACGCCCGGACGCTCCGTTCCATCGACTATCTGATGATGACACATGGTTGGCGCAGGCATAAAATGGAAAATGTTCTCCGCACTCCTTCGCTGAATTTCACAAATTATATAGAAAAAGGACAAACCATCAGCGGACGAATCATGGGATTCTTCGGAGCAAACGTAAAGAAAGGTCCCATCTGTGTACTGGCTCCCAAATACAATATCATAGCCACCACCGAGACAGACGAGAAAGGCCAGTTCATCGTCAATACCTCATTCAGAGACAGCACGACATTCCTTGTTCAGGCACGCACCAAGAAAGGATTTGCCGGTGTAGATATTCTAATGGATCCTCCCCAGTACCCGGTCGCTACGCATAAAGCCCCTTATTTTAACGGAGCAACTACCTTTATGGAAGATTATCTGATGAATACCCGTGACCAGTATTATATGGAAGGGGGAATGCGTGTGTACAATCTGAAAGAAGTGACAGTTACAGCGAAGCGGGAACGTCCGAGTTCAAAAAGTATCTATACGGGAGGTATCAACACCTATACTGTAGAAGAAGACAGACTGCAAGGATACGGTCAGACAGCTTTTGATGCAGCCAGCAGACTACCCAGCGTTACAATCACGAACGGAAGTGAGATACATATCCGTAACAATTCCGAACCGGCAATCATTGTTATCGATGATATTGTGTATGAAGATGCTTCCGATATTTTGAAGGATATCCAAGTCAGTGACATGTCCAGTATCAGTCTGCTTCGAGGAGCAGATGCCGTCATACTGGGTCCCCGTGCTTCCGGAGGTGCCGTTGTCATCACTCTGAAAGACCCTAGAAATCTTCCGGCCAGACCAGCGCAGGGAATTATCACTTATACGCCGCTGGGATACAGTGAGTCCGTAGAATTCTATCACCCCACCTATGATACTCCCGAGAAAAAGAACGCTCAGCGTTCGGACTTCCGGAGTACCGTTTACTGGAATCCGGAATTACGGTTAGACGCCGAAGGCAAAGCGACCATAGAATACTATACACCGGACAGCACAGCTCCCGAAGATATCATTATCGAGGGCGTGGACAAGAATGGAAAGGTATGTCGTATCCTACAGACCATTAATAAGTAGCTTTTCTCAACGCTTCTTCAAACTTTTATGTAGTTCAAATTTGAGTTCTGCTTCCTATTAAATAATCAGATAAAAGCATCCAAATAACCCACTGGGTCAAAATTATTTTGTATTTTTGCCGTCATTAAAGAATAAAGCTATGCCGGACTATGATTTAATCACCATATTAGGGCCAACAGCCTCAGGGAAAACTCCTTTTGCTGCAGCATTAGCCCATGAACTGAATACAGAAATTATCAGTGCCGACTCTCGTCAGATCTATCGGGGAATGGACCTCGGTACGGGCAAGGACTTGGCAGATTATACAGTCGACGGACATCCAATTCCTTATCACTTGATTGATATCGCCGATCCCGGATATAAATACAATGTTTTCGAATATCAGCGGGATTTCCTGATTTCTTACGAATCCATCAAACAAAAAGGCTGTCTGCCCGTTTTATGTGGAGGGACAGGTATGTATCTGGAATCGGTACTGAAAGGCTATAAGCTGATGCCGGTACCGGAAAATCCGGAGTTACGTGCCCGTCTGGCTAATCACTCTCTCGAAGAACTGACCGAAATCCTGAAGCAATATAAAACATTGCACAACTCTACGGATGTAGATACCGTGAAACGTGCAATCCGTGCGATAGAAATTGAGGAGTATTATGCCGTGCATCCGGTTCCCGAACGGGAGTTTCCGAAGTTGAACAGCCTCATCATCGGGGTAGATATCGATCGGGAACTGCGTCGCGAGAAGATCACCCGACGGTTGAAACAACGGCTGGACGAAGGAATGGTGGATGAAGTAAGGCGATTAACAGAACAAGGCATTTCACCGGACGACTTGATTTATTACGGACTGGAATACAAATTCCTGACGTTATACGTCATAGGCAAACTGACTTACGAAGAGATGTTCACTGAGCTGGAGACGGCCATCCATCAGTTCGCCAAACGTCAGATGACTTGGTTCCGCGGCATGGAACGTCGGGGATTTACCATCCACTGGGTCAGTGCAGAGCTGCCTATGGAAGAAAAGATAGCCTTTGTGATAGAAAAACTGCGAGGGAATTAGTATCTTTGCCAGTCATTTACGAATGGTCTGTGAAAGATAAAAAATGCGATTGTTAATACAGTTAGGATAGAAATACGGTTATGAGTGTAGAACCTGGAAAATGGGGAGTGATCTACAACCCCAAAGCAGGTACCCGAAAGGTACAGAAACGATGGAAAGAAATCAAGGAGTACATGGACAGCAAAGGTGTCAACTATGACTATGTACAATCCGAAGGTTTCGGTTCTGTAGAACGTCTTGCCAAAATTCTGGCGAACAACGGCTATCGTACCATTGTCATCGTAGGTGGCGACGGTGCGCTGAACGATGCCATCAACGGTATCATGCTCTCTGATGCCGAAGACAAGGAGAACATCGCCCTTGGCATGATTCCGAACGGTATAGGAAATGACTTTGCCAAATACTGGGGACTCAGTACCGAATACAAACCTGCCGTAGACTGTATCATCAACCACCGTCTCAAGAAAATAGACGTAGGCTTCTGCAACTTCTACGACGGCAAGGAACACCAACGCCGTTATTTCCTCAATGCAGTCAACATCGGGCTAGGCGCAAGGATTGTGAAAATCACCGACCAGACCAAACGTTTCTGGGGGGTGAAATTCCTGTCGTACGTTGCCGCCCTCTTCTCGCTGATATTCGAACGCAAACTATACCGGATGCACCTTCGTATCAATGACGAGCACATCCGCGGGCGCATCATGACCGTATGTGTAGGAAGCGCCTGGGGCTGGGGACAGACTCCGAGTGCCGTACCCTACAACGGCTGGCTGGATGTATCCGTCATCTACCGTCCGGAATTCCTGCAAATCATTTCGGGATTGTGGATGCTGATTCAGGGAAGAATCCTGAACCATAAGATGGTGAAAAGCTATCGGACAAGAAAAGTAAAAGTGCTCCGCGCACAAAATGCTTCCGTCGATCTGGACGGTCGCCTGCTGGCAAGACATTTCCCACTGGAAATAGGCGTATTATCAGAAAAGACGACCCTGATTATTCCGAATTAGCCAACAGAACCGGGCTTCTGGCGAAAAACAGCCCTTCACTCATGAAACTATAAATAAGTAATTAGTAACTTGTAATTAATAAAATGATCGAACTTAAGAACAATCCTGCCGGTAACTTCTTTCTGCTGGCCGGTCCATGTGTAATAGAAGGTGAAGAGATGGCAATGCGCATCGCTGAGCGTGTGGTCGGAGTCACTGAAAAATTACAGATTCCTTATGTATTCAAAGGTTCTTACCGCAAGGCAAACCGTTCGCGTCTTGATTCATTCACAGGTATCGGTGACGAGAAGGCACTCAAAGTGCTGAAAAAGGTACATGATACTTTCGGAGTGCCCACAGTGACGGATATCCATTCGGCCGACGAGGCTGAGATGGCTGCCGAATACGTAGACATTCTCCAGATTCCGGCTTTCCTTTGCCGTCAGACGGATTTACTGGTTGCTGCTGCTAAAACGGGTAAGACGATTAACATCAAGAAAGGACAGTTCCTCTCTCCGCTCGCCATGCAGTTTGCCGCTGACAAAGTGGTGGAAGCAGGCAACAAGAACGTGATGCTGACCGAACGCGGAACAACCTTCGGTTATCAGGACCTTGTAGTAGACTACCGGGGGATTCCGGAAATGCAAACGTTCGGTTATCCGGTCATACTGGATGTCACCCATTCATTGCAGCAACCCAACCAGACCAGCGGAGTGACCGGTGGTATGCCCCAACTGATCGAAACCGTAGCCAAAGCCGGCATCGCCGTAGGAGCCGACGGTATCTTTATCGAAACACACGAAAACCCCGCCGTAGCCAAGAGCGACGGAGCAAACATGTTGAAGCTGGACCTTCTGGAAGGACTATTAACGAAATTAGTCAGAATACGGGAAGCTATCAAATAACTCTTTTTTCTGCCCGTTTGTGATTATACACAAAAGAATACGACAGATATTTCAAACAACTTTTTTATAAACTAAATAGAACATGAAACATTTATTACGTGGATTTTTTATTGCAGTTCTCTATATATGCTGCAACTTCCAACTCGTGCTTGCACAACCTATGCAAACACTGCCCGTGGACAAAAATGTCCGCATAGGTAAACTTGACAACGGGCTTACTTATTACATCCGACACAACGCACTCCCAGAAAAACGCGTCGAATTTCACATTGCACAGAAAGTGGGTTCCATCCTTGAAGAGCCGCAACAGCGCGGTTTGGCTCACTTCCTTGAACACATGGCTTTCAACGGAACAAAAAACTTCCCGGGTGATGAAACCGGACTGGGCATCGTGCCTTGGTGTGAGACTAAAGGTATCAAGTTCGGAACAAACCTGAATGCATACACCAGTATCGACAAAACAGTATACCGAATCAGCAATGTACCTACCGACAACGTCAGTGTAGTAGACTCTTGTCTGCTGATCCTGCACGACTGGTCAAGCGCCATCAACCTTGCCGACAAGGAAATCGACAAAGAACGTGGTGTGATCCGTGAAGAATGGAGAAGCCGTAACAGTGGTATGCAGCGCATCATGACCAATGCCCTGCCTGTCATGTATCCGGATTCCAAATATGCAGACTGTATGCCAATCGGAAGCCTCGATGTAATCAACAATTTCCCTTATCAGGACATCCGTGACTACTATGCGAAATGGTACCGTCCGGACCTGCAAGGTATCATGATTGTCGGCGACATCAATGTAGATGAAATGGAAGCAAAGCTGAAAAAGGTATTTGCAGACGTGAAAGCTCCGGTGAATCCGGCTGAACGTATCTACTATCCGGTAGCAGACAATCAGGAACCGCAAATCTTTATCGGTACGGACAAGGAAATCGAAACTCCTTCCATCAGCTTCTTCTTCAAGAGCGAAGCCTTCCCGGATTCACTGAAGAATACAATCAACTATTACGGCATTCAATACATGATTAGCATGGGAGTTACAATGCTGAACAGCCGTTTGGCAGAAATCCGTCAGCAAGCGAATCCTCCTTTTACAGGTGCAAGTGCAGGTTATGGCGACTTCTTCGTAGCCAAGACCAAAAATGCTTTCGGAGTAGACGCCAGCAGCAAAATCGATGGTATCGAACTGGCCATGAAAACGATTCTCGAAGAAACTGAACGCGCACGCCGCTTCGGATTCACCGAAACTGAATATGACCGTGCCCGTGCCAACTATCTGCAACGCGTAGAATCTGCTTACAATGAACGCGAAAAGATGAAAAACGACACTTATGTCAACGAATACATCAGTAACTTCCTTGACAATGAACCGATGCCGGGCATTGAATACGAATATGCAATGATGAATCAGCTGGCTCCAAACATTCCGGTAGCGGCTATCAATCAAGTGATGCAACAGCTGATCACTGACAACAATCAGGTAGTACTGTTGGCAGGTCCGGAGAAGGAAGGTGTAAAATACCCGACGAAAGAAGAAATCGCTGCTTTGCTGAAACAAATGAAATCTTTCGATCTGAAGCCTTACGAAGACAAAGTTTCTAACGAACCATTGCTGAAAGAAGAGCCGAAAGGCGGAAAGATCGTTTCTGAAAAAGCCGGAGATATTTACGGAACAACAAAACTTGTTCTGTCCAACGGTGTGAAAGTATATATCAAAACAACCGACTACAAAGCTGACCAGATTCTGATGAAAGGTACCAGTCTTGGTGGTAGCAGCCAGTTCCCCGACAAAGAGATTCTGAATATCTCTCAAATCAACAGCGTAGCAATGGTTGGTGGTATCGGTAACTTCAGCAAAGTAGATTTGAGTAAAGCACTTGCAGGCAAACGTGCTTCTGTAGGAGCCGGTGTGAGCGCAACAACAGAAACGGTTTCCGGCAGTTGTTCTCCGAAGGACTTTGAAACAATGATGCAGCTGACTTATCTGACTTTCACTGCTCCCCGCAAGGACAACGAAGCATTCGAATCATACAAGAACCGCATGAAAGCCGAATTGCAGAATGCTGACGCTAATCCGATGACCGCATTCAGTGATACAGTCTCTTATGCATTGTACGGCAATCACCCACGTTCTTTCAGCATGAAAGAAAACATGGTGGACAAGATCGACTATGACCGTGTAATGGAAATGTACAAAGACCGTTTCAAAGATGCGAGCGACTTTACATTCTACTTTGTAGGAAACATTGATGTTGAGAAAATGAAACCGATGATCGCCAAATATCTGGGTGGTCTGCCATCTATCAATCGCAAAGAGACTTTCAAAGATACGAAGATGGAAATCCGCAAAGGTCAATACAAGAACGAGTTTGCCAAGAAACAAGAAACACCGATGGCAACCATCATGTTCCTGTTCAACGGTACTTGCAAATATGATTTACGCAACAACCTTACTCTCAGCATCCTCGATCAGGCATTGGATATGGTTTACACCGCAGAAATCCGTGAGAAAGAAGGCGGTACTTATGGCGTAAGCTGCAGCGGAAGCCTCACCAAATATCCGAAAGAACAACTCGTGCTTCAGATTGTATTCCAGACCGATCCGGCCAAGAAAGACAAACTATCGGGCATCGTCATCGAACAGTTGGAAAAAATGGCCAAAGAAGGTCCGTCTGCCGAACACATGCAGAAGATCAAAGAGTATATGCTGAAAAAATACAAAGACGCCCAAAAGGAAAACGGCTACTGGCTGGGCAATCTGGATGAGTATTTCTACACAGGTATCGATTATACAAAAGACTATGAAACGTTGGTCAACAGCATCACAGCAAAAGATGTACAGGAATTCCTTGCCAAGCTGATGAAACAGAACAACGAAATCCAAGTCATCATGACCGTACCTGAAGAAGAAGCTAAATAAACTTTTATAGCATACCAACAGTATGATGATATTTAACGAATTACGCAAACATGGACGGCTCGCCTCCAAACGGCATCCGATGTATGAAAAGAACAAAGTTGCCAAAATATTCGGATATATCGGGGTTGCTTTTTGGGCAGGATACCTGATATTCTTCGGTACGACGTTTGCATTCGGTTTTGCAGATATGGTTCCCAACCGGGAACCATATCATGTAATGAATGCCGTTGCCCTGATATTTATTCTGGCACTTGACTTCCTCTTGCGTATTCCGTTCCAAAAGACACCGACGCAGGAGGTAAAACCTTACCTCCTGTTGCCGGTTAAACGAAATCGGATCATCGATTTCCTGCTTATCCGTTCGGGACTTAGTCTGTTCAACCTGTTCTGGTTGTTTATGTTCGTCCCCTTTTCCTTCATTACCATTACCAAATATTTCGGTATCTCAGGTGTACTCACCTATCTCATAGGCATCTGGCTTTTGATCGTTGCCAACAATTACTGGTACTTGTTATGTCGCACACTAATCAATGAACGTATTTGGTGGGTGCTGCTCCCCATCGCTTTCTACGGTGGACTGGGCTGCCTTGCCTTTATTCCCGAAGACAGTCCCCTGTTCTACTTCTTTATGGACCTGGGCGACGGATATATCAACGGGAATATTCTCTGTTTCCTCGGTACCATTCTTGTCATAGCCATCTTATGGCTGATTAACCGCAAAATCATGTCCGGCCTCATCTACGCCGAATTGGCAAAAGTAGATGATACCCGCATCAAGCATGTTTCAGAATACAAATTCTTCGAGCGATACGGAGAAGTTGGTGAATATATGCGGTTGGAATTAAAAATGCTTTTGCGCAACCGGCGTTGCAAAGGTGCATTGCGCAATGTTCTCCTTGTAGTCATCGCCTTCTCCTGCCTGTTGAGCTTTTCAAGCCTTTATGACACGAGCACCATGACTACCTTTATCTGTGTTTACAACTTTGCCGTATTCGGCATGATCATCCTTTCGCAACTCATGTCCTTCGAAGGCAATTACATCGATGGACTAATGTCCCGCAAAGAATCCATCATGAGTCTGCTGAAAGCAAAATATTATATCTATACTATCGGCGAGATCGTCCCATTTGTCCTGATGATTCCCGCCATTGTAATGGATAAAGTTCCCTTACTGGGTATCTTTGCCTGGTTCTTCTATACCACCGGTTTTATCTATTTTTGTTTCTTCCAACTGGCTGTTTACAATAAGCAGACCGTAGCACTGAACGAGAAAGTGACAAGCCGCCAGACCAACAGCGCCATACAAATGGTTGTCAACTTCGGAGCTTTCGGTATCCCGTTGATCCTGTATTCTGTGTTGAATGCGTTTCTGGGTGAAACGGCCGCCTACTCTATCCTGTTCGCCATCGGGCTTGGATTCACACTGACTTCTCCGCTTTGGATCAGAAACGTCTATAAGCGTTTCATGAAACGGAGATACGAGAATATGGAAGGCTTCAGAGACAGTCGCCAATAAGAGATTTACGATTGAACCGATTAATCATTTACGATAAAAATACCAAGACAATGATAAGCATCAATAATCTTCAAAAGAAATTCGGCGAAAAGTTAGCCGTGAACATAGATCACTATGAAATCAATCAAGGCGATATGCTCGGATTGGTAGGAAACAACGGTGCCGGTAAAACAACACTTTTCCGGTTGATGCTCGACTTACTGAAAGCGGATAATGGGAATGTCGTCATTAACGAAATTGACGTCAGTCAAAGTGAAGACTGGAAAAACTTCACAGGTGCTTTCATTGACGATGGATTTCTGATAGACTACCTTACCCCGGAAGAGTATTTCTATTTTATCGGGAAAATGTACGGACTGAAAAAAGAAGAGGTGGACGAACGCCTTCTGCCGTTCGAACGTCTGATGAGCGGAGAAGTGATCGGACAAAAGAAACTGATCCGTAACTACTCAGCCGGTAATAAACAGAAAATCGGCATCATCTCCGCCATGCTTCATTATCCTCAGTTGCTGATACTCGACGAACCGTTCAACTTCCTCGATCCCAGTTCGCAATCCATTATCAAACATATGCTCAAAAAGTACAGCGAAGAGCATAATGCAACTGTAATCATTTCCAGCCACAATCTGAATCATACGATAGATGTATGTCCGCGTATTGCCCTGCTGGAGAATGGCGTCATCATCCGGGATATTATGAATGAGAATAATTCAGCTGAAAAAGAACTGGAAGACTACTTCAATGTAGAAGAATAAAGTTACTTATAATTTTACGATATACGAAAAGAAAGATAGCCGATGGGAGTGAACTTCAAACTAATCTTCATACTGACAGGACTGATCTTTATCCTTAGTTCCTGCCGCACGTCTGCTCCCCGTCTGGATTACCAGGCACTGGCACGCGCCTCCATCCTGCTGGGCGTGGACATCAATATGGAAGATAACCACAAACTCTATCTGGAATCGGCCGAATGGATTGGTGTTCCTTATCGTGGAGGCGGTGATTCAAAACGCGGTACCGACTGTTCGGGACTCACCTACCAGATATACCGGAAAGTATACCGTACTCAGGTTCCGCGAAATACCGAAGACCTGAGAAAAGAAAGTACCAAAGTCGCCAAACGGAATTTGCGAGAAGGCGATCTGGTATTCTTCAGCAGTAGCCGTTCCCGAAAAAAGGTAGCTCACGTAGGTATCTATCTCAAAAATGGGAAATTCATTCATGCCAGTACCAGCAAAGGAGTGATTGTCAGTCGACTGAGCGAAGACTATTACACCAGACACTGGATATCCGGAGGAAGAATACGCTGATTATCAACTTAAAAACATATAGAATCATGAAATCGTTTATTGGAGCAGTCATATTTATCTGCGTAGCGTTAAGCGCAAACGCACAGCTTTTATGGAAAGTATCTGGTAACGGACTTAGCAGCCCTTCATACATTATGGGGACTCACCATCTCGCTCCGTTGAGTGTCAAAGACGGCATTACCGGACTACAGAAAGCGATGGATGAAACACAACAGGTATATGGAGAACTGAAAATGTCGGATATCCAGTCTCCGGCCACCATCCAGAAGATGCAGAAAATGATGATGATAGAAAGCGATACGACTCTGACTACCCTCCTCTCACCGGAAGATTACGAAACCGCTAATAAATTCTGCAAGGAGAACCTGATGATGGACCTCAACATGGCACCCAAAATCAAACCGGCTTTCTTACTGAACAACATAGCAGTAGTGGCGTACATCAAGCACATCGGAAACTATAATCCGCAAGAACAGCTCGATACTTATTTCCAGACTCAGGCAACACAAAAAGGAAAAAAAGTGGATGGACTGGAAACTCCGGATTTCCAGTTTAACCTGCTATACAATGGAATTTCCCTGCAACGCCAAGCCCAACTGCTCATGTGTACCCTCAATAACATCGACAAAGAGGTGGAAAGCCTCAAAAGACTGACAGATGCCTACATGAAACAAGATTTGGAAACCATGTTGAAAATCAACGAAGAGCGTAAAGGAAATCAATGTGATGCACTTCCCACAGAAGAAGATGCCCTAATTTACGACCGCAATAAAACATGGGCACAGAAACTACCGGCTATCATGAAAGCCGCTCCTACCTTCGTTGCAGTCGGCGCTTTGCACCTGCCGGGTAATAAAGGCTTATTAAGCTTACTGAAAAAACAGGGATATACAGTAGAAGCAGTAAAATAATGAATTATAAAACTTATTTATTCGATTTCGACTATACACTAGCCGATTCATCACGGGGTATCGTTACTTGTTTCAGAAATGTACTTAATCGTCACCAATATACGAATGTCACTGACGAAGCGATCAAACGTACCATTGGTAAAACATTGGAAGAATCTTTCAGCATACTGACCGGAGTCACCGACTGGGAACAGCTCACCGCTTTTCGACAAGAGTACAGACTGGAAGCGGATGTTCACATGAACGTGAATACCCGCCTTTTTCCTGATACACTCTCTACTCTGAAAGAACTAAAAGAGCGAGGTGCCCGCATCGGCATTATCTCTACTAAATACCGTTTCCGTATACTTAGTTTTCTGGATGAGTATCTGCCGGAAAACTTTCTCGACATAGTGGTAGGCGGAGAAGATGTACAAGCTGCCAAGCCTTCACCGGAAGGAATAAAATTCGCTCTCGAACACTTGGGCAGGACTCCGCAAGAAACCTTATACATCGGAGACAGTACTGTGGATGCCGAAACAGCACAAAATGCGGGAGTAGATTTTGCAGGTGTCCTTAATGGAATGACTACCGCTGACGAACTCAGAGCATATCCGCACCGGTTTATTATGGAGAATTTATCCGGTTTGCTATATATCTGATTATCTTCTGTTACAACAGCAAAAAAATAAAGGAAATATTTGTCTGAAACAAATAAAAGAAGTACTTTTGTGCCCGATTATTCCGCAACGGGTTCGATAAAGAGCTCTTTAAGTGATTAAAGACCACCCGCCGGAGCTAACTTATACATTATATATAAGATGTACGCAATTGTAGAAATTAACGGTCAGCAATTTAAAGCAGAAGCTGGTCAGAAACTGTTCGTTCACCACATTGAAGGTGCAGAAAACGGTTCAACTGTAGAATTTGAAAAAGTTCTTTTAGTAGACAAAGACGGAAACGTAACTGTAGGTGCTCCGACTGTAGAAGGTGCTAAAGTTGTTTGCCAGGTTATTTCAAACTTGGTTAAAGGTGACAAAGTTCTTGTATTCCACAAGAAAAGAAGAAAAGGTTACAGAAAACTGAACGGTCACCGTCAGCAGTTCACAGAGTTAACAATCACAGAAGTAGTAGCTTAATCATTTAAAAAGTAAGAAGAAATGGCACATAAAAAAGGTGTCGGTAGTTCTAAGAACGGCCGCGAATCACATAGCAAAAGATTAGGCGTTAAGATATTTGGTGGTGAAGCTTGCAAAGCAGGTAATATTATCATTCGTCAAAGAGGTACTGAATTCCATCCGGGTGAAAACATCGGAATGGGTAAAGACCACACTCTTTTCGCTTTAGTAGATGGTACAGTTAAATTTAAAGTAGGTAGAGAAGACAGAAGATATGTTTCTATCATCCCTGCTGAAGCAACAGAAGCATAACCTGTACAACTGAAAATATTCAAGAAAAGGAGATGTAATCCAAAGGATTGCTTCTCCTTTCTTTTTTTATGCAGATTTTCATTGCTCGCTTATTCGTTTTTTCTTTATCTTTGTAGCCTTAATAAAGAAAGTTCATAAAAAGTATAGATATGCTTACCATTAAACAAATTACAGAAAATACAGAAGCGGTACTCCGCGGACTGGAAAAAAAGCATTTCAAGAATGCAAAAGAGACGATTGACGAAGTCATCGCCCTCAACGACAAGAGACGTACTACGCAAAACCTATTAGATAAGAACCTGGCAGAGGTTAATTCACTTTCCCGCACGATCGGTCAGCTGATGAAAGAAGGAAAGAAAGAAGAAGCCGAAGCTGCACGTGCACGTGTTGCCGAACTGAAAGAAAGCAACAAAGCGCTGGACGCTACCATGACACAGGCTGCTACAGACATGCAGAATGTACTTTATACGATCCCCAACATTCCTTATGACAGCGTACCCGAAGGCGTAGGTGCCGAAGACAATGTCGTAGAAAAGATGGGAGGCATGGAAACAGAACTTCCCAAAGATGCACTGCCTCACTGGGAACTGGCTAAAAAATACGATTTAATCGATTTCGACCTAGGTGTAAAGATTACAGGTGCAGGCTTCCCCGTATACAAAGGAAAAGGTGCCCAACTGCAACGTGCCCTGATCAACTTCTTCCTGGACGAAGCACGCAAATCCGGATATACTGAAATCATGCCGCCGACAGTAGTCAATGCCGCTTCAGGTTATGGTACAGGCCAGCTTCCCGACAAAGAAGGACAGATGTATCATTGCGAAGTAGATGATCTCTATCTGATCCCGACAGCCGAAGTACCTGTCACTAACATCTACCGTGATGTTATCCTGGAAGAAAAACAGTTGCCGATTATGAACTGTGCATACACACAATGTTTCCGTCGCGAAGCCGGTTCTTACGGTAAAGACGTACGCGGGCTGAACCGTCTGCACGAATTCTCCAAAGTAGAATTAGTGCGTATCGACAAGCCGGAACATTCTAAAGAATCCCACCAGCAAATGCTTGACCACGTAGAAGGCCTGTTGCAGAAACTGGAACTTCCATACCGTATACTCCGCCTTTGTGGTGGTGATATGAGCTTTACTGCTGCGCTTTGTTTCGACTTCGAAGTATACTCCGAAGCACAGAAACGCTGGCTGGAAGTAAGTTCCGTATCTAACTTCGACACTTACCAGGCCAACCGGCTGAAATGCCGCTACCGTAGTGCAGAAAAGAAAACAGAACTCTGCCATACGTTAAATGGATCAGCACTGGCACTACCACGTATCGTCGCCGCTTTATTGGAAAACAATCAAACCCCCGAAGGAATTAGAATTCCTAAAGCATTGGTTCCATACTGCGGTTTCGACATGATAGACTAAGAAACTTTCTACTCCTGTAAGGATGAGATATCTCTGCCCCTTACAGGAGTTTCCTTTATTAACCTTTAACACATTTACCCCCATGACAAAAAACACAAAAAGTTTCGTATTGCCATTGGCATTCATTGGCGTTATGTTCTTTTCACTGGGCTTCGCCCTTGGTATCAACTCAGTATTAGTCCCCGTATTGAAGGGATCACTGGAAATCAGTTCGGCCGAATCATATCTGATCATTGCCGCCACTTTCATCCCGTTCCTTATTTTTGGTTATCCGGCAGGCCTTACAATCAAAAAAATCGGATACAAACGAACAATGGTCCTTTCATTCCTTATGTTTGCCATAGCCTTCGGACTTTTCATACCATCGGCAAGTTATGAAAGTTTTCCTCTGTTTTTATTGGCTTCCTTTATCAGCGGAAGTGCCAACGCTTATCTGCAAGCTGCTGTAAACCCGTATATCACGATTCTGGGACCGATAGACAGTGCTGCCAAACGTATCAGCATTATGGGTATATGCAACAAACTCGCATGGCCGATTCCTCCTTTATTCCTGGCTTTCCTAATCGGAAAAGAAGTGACCGATATTACAGTAGCTGACCTGTTTCTGCCATTCTACGTTATTATCGCCGCATTCATCGCACTAGGTATTATCGCATACATGGCTCCCCTACCGGAAGTCAAAGCCGTCGGTGAAGACGACAGCGAAGAGGCAGCCGAAGCCTGTCCGTACGCCGCAAAGAAAACCTCCATCTGGCAATTCCCGCATTTATTATTAGGATGTCTTGCTCTCTTCTTATATGTAGGTGTAGAAACCGTATCACTGGGTACATTAGTAGATTATGCCACCAGCCTTCATTTGGAAAATGCAGCAATGTATGCCTGGATTGCCCCGATAGGCATTGTGATCGGTTACATCTGCGGCATCATCTTCATCCCTAAATATATGAGCCAGGCTACAGCACTGAAGATTTGTTCAGTGCTGGCTATCATCGGTTCCGTACTAGTAGTACTTACACCTGCCGATATATCCATCTATTTCATCTCATTTATGGCATTGGGATGTTCTTTAATGTGGCCTGCCCTATGGCCTTTGGCTATGGCAGATTTAGGAAAGTTCACCAAATCCGGTTCATCTCTTCTGATCATGGCAATGGCAGGCGGTGCTGTTATTCCGACCTTATTTGGCTATCTGAAAGACATTTCCGATATTCAGAAAGCATATTGGATTTGCCTTCCCTGCTTCCTGTTTATTCTATATTATGGGGTAGCCGGATACAAAATCAGAACGAAATAAATAAAGATATTCACATGGATATGGAAAGTCACTCATCAAAAGAGTGACTTTTCTTTTTATATTTCGTAAATAAGCCGTATCTTTGCCGAAATTTATAACATTCTGATAGCAGTTACGTAATAATACCAACAAATTAATTAGATAATGAACAAAATCATTAGCAAAGAACGCTTTTCTGAGAAAGTGTTTAAACTTGAAATTGAAGCTCCTTTAATTGCTAAATCCCGCAAAGCCGGCCACTTCGTCATTGTACGTGTAGGCGACAAGGGAGAACGTATGCCTCTGACGATTGCCGGTTCTGATTTGAAGAAAGGCACCATCACTCTGGTGATACAGGAAGTCGGGCTCTCCTCTACCCGTCTTTGTGAATTGAACGAAGGTGATTATATCACTGATGTAGTAGGTCCGCTCGGACAAGCTACTCATATTGAGAATTTCGGAACAGTTGTTTGTGCTGGTGGTGGTGTAGGTGTTGCTCCGATGCTTCCTATCGTACAGGCTTTGAAAGCTGCCGGAAACAGAGTGATCACTGTATTGGCAGGACGTAACAAAGACCTTATCATTCTGGAAAAAGAAATGCGCGAAAGCTCCGATGAGGTGATTATTATGACGGACGATGGCTCTTACGGGCGTAAAGGTCTGGTAACCGAAGGCGTGGAAGAAGTCATCAAACGTGAAAAGGTAGATAAATGCTTCGCCATCGGCCCTGCTATCATGATGAAGTTCGTTTGTCTGCTGACAAAGAAATATGAGATTCCTACCGACGTTTCATTAAATACCATCATGGTAGACGGAACCGGCATGTGTGGTGCTTGCCGTATCACGGTAGGAGGAAAAACGAAGTTCGTTTGTGTTGACGGTCCCGAATTCGACGGTCATCAGGTGGACTTTGATGAAATGCTGAAACGTATGGGTGCGTTCAAAAAAATAGAGCGTGAAGAGATGAACAAACTCCAGCCCGAATGTGAAGCAACGAAAGAGATAGATGAGAAAAGCCGCAACGCAGCCTGGAGACAGGAACTGCGCAAATCGATGAAACCGAAAGAACGTACAGCTATTCCACGTGTCGAGATGAACGAACTCGATGCCGAATACCGTTCACATAGCCGCAAGGAAGAAGTAAACCAGGGTCTGACCGCTGAGCAAGCTGTTACAGAAGCCAAGCGTTGTCTGGACTGCGCTAACCCTGGATGTATGGAAGGGTGTCCGGTAGGCATCGACATTCCGCGCTTCATTAAGAACATTGAGCGTGGCGAATTCCTCGAAGCAGCCAAAACACTGAAAGAGACAAGTGCGCTTCCGGCTGTATGCGGTCGTGTCTGCCCACAGGAAAAGCAATGCGAATCCAAATGTATACACTTGAAGATGAATGAAAAACCGGTAGCTATCGGTTATCTGGAACGCTTCGCTGCTGACTTCGAACGTGAAAGCGGACAAATTTCAGTACCTGTCATTGCCGAAAAGAACGGCATCAAAGTGGCGGTGATCGGTTCGGGTCCTGCCGGATTATCATTCGCAGGTGATATGGCAAAATACGGTTATGATGTAACAGTATTCGAGGCACTCCACGAAATCGGCGGTGTATTAAAATATGGTATTCCGGAATTCCGTCTGCCAAACAAGATTGTAGATGTAGAAATAGACAACCTCGTTAAAATGGGCGTTACTTTCATCAAAGACTGCATTGTAGGAAAAACAATCAGTGTGGAAGATTTGAAGGAAGAAGGTTTTAAAGGAATATTTGTCGCTTCCGGTGCCGGTTTGCCTAACTTTATGAATATACCGGGCGAAAACTCGATCAATATCATGTCTTCCAACGAATACCTCACTCGTGTCAATCTAATGGATGCTGCGAGCGAAGACTCTGACACTCCGGTAGCTTTCGGCAAAAATGTGGCTGTCATCGGTGGTGGTAATACTGCTATGGACTCTGTCCGTACAGCCAAACGCCTGGGTGCTGAACGTGCTATGATCATCTACCGCCGTTCGGAAGAAGAAATGCCTGCACGTATCGAGGAAGTGAAGCATGCCAAAGAAGAAGGAGTCGAATTCCTGACATTGCACAATCCGATTGAATATATTGCCGACGAACAAGGTTGCGTGAAACAGGTCATTCTCCAGAAGATGGAATTAGGAGAGCCGGATGCTTCCGGACGTCGCAGTCCTGTAGCCATTCCGGGAGCTACGGAAACAATCGATATCGATCTGGCCATCGTCAGTGTCGGTGTATCTCCGAACCCGATTGTTCCGAGTTCCATTAAAGGACTGGAATTAGGACGCAAAGGAACCATTGCCGTAGATGACAACATGGAATCATCTATTCCGATGATCTATGCCGGCGGAGACATTGTGCGCGGAGGAGCTACCGTAATCCTTGCCATGGGAGATGGCCGTAAAGCCGCCGCTGCCATGAATGAACAACTGCAAAGCAAGTAAAAGGACAAGCTTATTATAACAGAAAGCCCCGTCTGCTGAATGCAAACGGGGTTTTCTTATCACAAGATACTTCTTACTTCACTACGCTATTCGTCGCAGGGTCCGGGAAAATCACGGTCGGTTTAAACGACTTCGCTTCCTCAAAATCCATCAATGCGTACGACATGATAATCACAATATCATCCGGTTGCACCTTGCGGGCGGCAGCACCGTTCAGACAAATCTTACCGGAACCGCGTTCACCTTTGATAATGTAGGTTTCAAAGCGTTCGCCATTGTTGTTATCAGCGATGTACACTTTTTCTCCCGGAATCATGTTGGCAGCATCCAGCAGGTCTTCGTCAATCGTGATACTACCCATGTAGTTCAAATTTGCCTCTGTGACACGTGCACAATGAATTTTCGACTTCAACACTTCAATCATCATAAGGTTTCGTCTTTTTTTAATTTAGATTTCTTTATACTTGATATTATCAATCAGTCTGACCTCTCCGCAGAACACTGTGATACAGCCTACTACATACAGAGAATCCTCCCAACTGCTTACCTTTTGCAGCGTGTTTCCGTCAACGATTTCAAAATACTCCAAACGCAATCCCGGAGCATCCTCTATCGCTTCTTCTACCATCTTCTGCGTCTCACTCACTGTATGAGATGCTGCAAAGGTACGACTTTTAAATAATGTCTGAGAAATATTTAAAGCATTTTCACGTTCTCGTGCTGATAAACGTTTATTCCGACTGCTCAGAGCCAATCCGTCCTCTTCACGAACGATAGGACAACCTACAATTTCCAGTTTATAATCCATCTGACGAACCATCTCCCGAATAATCGCCAGTTGCTGGAAATCTTTCTCTCCGAAATAAGCACGATCCGGTTGCACCGCGTCAAACAACTTGCTGACAATCTGGCAAACTCCGTTGAAATGTCCCGGACGGAAAGCCCCTTCCATCACCGTATCCAACGGAGCATAGCTGAATTCACGCGTATCCGGCTGTGGATACATCTCTTCTACCGAAGGAGCAAAGGCAAATGCTGCCCCGCAATCTTCCAACAAGCGGCAGTCAGCATCCAATGTACGCGGATACTTTGCTAAATCGTTTTTATCGTTAAACTGAGTGGGATTTACAAAAACACTCACTACTGTTACACCATTCTCACTTACGCTGCGCTTTACCAGTGATGCGTGTCCTGCATGTAAAGCACCCATTGTGGGTACCAGTCCTACCTTCTTACCCTGGGCTCTCAGTGCCGTCAATTCGGCCTGTAAGTCCTTGATAGTGTGTATTACTTTCATTTTTGTTAATTGGTTTATGTTTTGGTCGTTTGCAAAAACTCTGCAAAATAAACTAATATTTGCCACATAAAGAAAGAATATGGTATTTAAAGTTCCTTTTTTTTGCTATCTTTGCAGAATATTATAGTGAACTATTGTTATTATGACAAAGGCGAATAAAGTTTTATTTATTACTCAAGAGATTACACCTTACGTTTCAGAATCCGAAATGGCCAATATAGGTAGAAACCTTCCACAGGCAATACAAGAAAAAGGCCGTGAAATCAGGACATTTATGCCTAAATGGGGAAACATTAACGAACGCAGAAATCAACTGCATGAAGTAATTCGCCTCTCCGGTATGAACCTGATCATCGACGATACTGATCACCCCCTTATTATAAAAGTTGCTTCTATTCAATCCGCACGTATGCAGGTATATTTCATCGATAATGATGATTATTTCCAGAATCGCTTGCAGACAGCGGACGAAAATGGTGTGGAATACGATGACAACGACAGTCGTGCTATCTTTTATGCACGCGGTGTGCTGGAAACAGTGAAGAAGCTTCGCTGGTGTCCCGACGTTATCCACTGTCACGGATGGATGACGGCATTGGCTCCTCTTTATATTAAGAAGGCCTACAAGGACGAACCATCGTTCCGTGATGCCAAAGTTGTATTCTCGGTATATGAAGATGATTTCAAGAATACGCTCAGTGAAGATTTTGCAACCAAACTGATGTTGAAAGGCATCACCAAGAAGGATTTGGCTGGTTTGAAGGAACCGGTAGACTATGCGGCACTTTGTAAACTTGCCGTTGATTATTCTGACGGAATCATACAAAACAGCGCAAAGGTAGACGAATCAATCATTGAGTACGCCCGCCAATCAGGCAAACTGGTACTTGATTATCAGGATCCGGAAAACTACGCAAACGCTTGCAACGAATTCTACGATCAGGTATGGGAAACCACTACAAATAAAGAAGAAGAATAAAAATCTAGATACGACAATCATGAAAGCAAAATATGCCTTGATAGCTTTACTGGCAATCACATTTTTCGGATGCGATGATAATACAGGCGGACTGGGATTAGGAATGTTCCCGGGCAATGACCAAAATATCAAAGGAAAGTTATCCACGTTTGATGTAACTACTGAATCTGTTAAGACAGGTGACATTTATGCGAAAACTAACATCGGTTATATTGGCAAATTCACTGATGAAACATTTGGCACTTATCAGGCTGGATTCTTGGCTCAGCTAAATTGTCCGGATGGACTAACTTTTCCTGAACCATACAAAGAAGTTACAGATGCAAGTGGTAATGTTATTTCAGCCACAGGAAGAATGGTTGTCGATGATAAAGATCCAGAAAATAAAGATGTTACTTTTATAAAAGACGGAAATCAAATCATAGGAAACATACGTGCAGTCGAACTCTACCTGTGGTATGACAGCTACTTTGGAGACTCATTGACAGCTTGTAGATTAAGTGTATATGAACTGGGAGGCAATGGGAAAGAGACATTAAATCTTGATAATGCTTACTATACCGATATTAACCCTGAGGATTTTTACGATAGTCAGAATATATTAGGAACCAAAGCATATACAGCCGTAGATCTTTCAGTAAAAGATTCTATTCGTAACCTAAGCACATATGTTCCAAGTGTGCATATTGCTTTCAAAGAGGATATAGCAACAAGAGTAGGTGGAAATATTTTAACTGCGGCAAGAAAAGCTAAAAATGCTGATAAGGAATTCAATAGCCAATTATTCAGAGAAGCTTTTCAAGGAATCTACGTTAAGAGCGACTATGGTGATGGAACTGTACTCTATATAGATCAGCCACAAATGAATGTAGTATACAAATGCTATGCAACAGATTCTATTACCGGAAAAAAATTACAGAAGAAAGACGGAAGTGGTAAGGACTCTACTTATTACTCTTATCGTGTGTTTGCTACAACTCGTGAAGTAATCCAAGCCAATCAATTAAAGAATGATCCCGAAAGGATAGATGCATTAATTAAGGAAGATAAAAACACTTATTTAAAGAGTCCGGCAGGTATTTTCACCGAAGCTACACTACCCATTTCAGATATACAAAATGAATTGACAGGCGATACCTTAAATGCAGTAAAACTGACATTCACTAATTACAATCAAACAGGTGATAAGAAGTTTGGTATGGCTATACCATCTACTGTAATGCTTGTACGTAAGAAATTCCAGGATAGCTTCTTTAAAGACAATAAGCTGAGCGATGGTGTATCTTCTTATCTAACTTCACACACAAGTAGCACGAACCAATATGTATTCAGCAACATCACCAAATTGGTAAATGCTTGTATTGCAGAAAAGGAAGAGGCTAAAAAGAATGCTGGTAGTTCATGGGATGAAACTAAATGGTTACAAGAAAACCCTGATTGGAACAAAGTAGTCCTTATACCTGTACTTGTGACTTATGACTCTTCAAATACTACAACTGGTCAAGCTAATATTATTAGAATACAACATGATTTAAAACCAGGTTATGTACGGCTGAAAGGTGGAAGTCTAGGCAAAACAAATCCTGATTACAAGTTGAAACTTGAAGTTATTTCTACAGACTTCGGATTAACAACTAAGTCAAACTAAAAAGATATATAAAATAAACAGCGCGGGTTACTTCGGTAATTCGCGCTGTTTTTTTATATGTACCTGTACCTTCCAATATATAAAAAACAACCGTGAGGTGATTCCCATCTCCCCACGGTTACAACCAGTTAATTTATTATTATCTTATTCTTCTTTCTTTGCAGTAGCTTTCTTACGAGTAGCTTTAGCTACCGGTTCTTTTTTCGCAGCTACTTTCTTGGGAGCTTTTACAGCTCCTTTTTCAGCTTTTGCCTGCCATTTGGTTACTTCCTTTTGCAGTTCGGCTATCTCCTCACCCTGATTCTTAATAGTAGTCAGCAGAGAGTTGAGCTCTTCATTATCTACGTCAACAGGATACAGTGAATCTACTCGTTTGATAAAGTCGCCCAAGATATTCATGTAGTTAGTGAAGGCATCGTAAGGAGAGTCATAAATACCACGGTTCAGCCAGATACCTGTATTCTTGGTAGTCATGAAACGGAAATTGTTGCTGGCTTGCAGATAATCCCAGTCCTGCTTGATACGACGGTCGTCACACAGATGAACACGTTCTGCTACGCTATACAACTTGTTGAAAGCCTCACGTTGCAGGATATTACCCAGCCAACTGCTTGTATCTCTTTCTTCGTCCACCCATGACATTGGGTAAGGAACATCCAGCTGAGATACAGATTTCAATTTAGATACAATCTCTGTCGGAGTAGAGAACGTGATACCCTTTGATTTAGCACATTCGGGCAATGCTTTCAGGAATTCCAGGATATTGGAAGAAAGCGGCTGAGCCATACCCAATGCACTTAATTCCATAAAGATATTAATCACTTGCTCTTCTTGTGGCAACGCATCAATCCAGTTAATATACTTATCAGCAAATAATGGATATTCCGGCCATTCCGAATTGGAGAAACGCAATCCTATATCATCAGAAAGTTTAAAGTCTCTCAATAGCAATTTGAGGCTCGGAGCCTGATTACAGTGATATACATAGTGTGGGCTCTTCCATCCCAATACATGTTTTGCACCTTCCGTCAGCATTCCCTTAAAGCCCATAGAAGCTACCAGTCCACCGATTTCATCCGAATAAATCAAGCTGGAGTTGCGGAACACCTTCGGTTCTTTGCCAAACATCTGTTTCATTTTATCACGCTGGCGAAGCACTTCTTCACGGAAGCAGTCTTCGTTAGCCAAAGATGACAAGCCGTGTGAATAAGGTTCGCAAAGGAACTCACAACAGCCGGTATCATTCAACTGGTGCAGCAAGTCAATCACCGCCGGAGCATGAATTTCAAGTTGCTCCAATGCCACACCGGAAATAGAAAGCGCCACTTTGAAAGCTCCTCCCGAGTTTTTCACCATCTCAATCAACGTACTGAGAGCAGGTATATAAGATCGTTCGGCAACCTCATTCATACCGGTTTCATTTGCATAGTCATCATAGTAATAATGATCGGTGCCGATATCGAAAAAACGGTAGCGTTTCAAGTGTATAATCTGATGTATTTCGAAATAAAGACAGATCGTTCTCATAGTCTATATCATTTTATTGTTTACCATAATTTTTAATAACCTCATCATAGATACCGCGAACTTTATATCCCACGTTCTCCCATTTAATCTCATCCACTTCTTTCTTACCCTCTTCTTTCAGGTACTCGTACATAGCCGGGTAAGTACAGATAGAATAAATGGCATCCGCCATAGCGTGAATATCCCAGTAGTCCGTTTTAATACATTTATCCAAAATTTCGGCACAGCCGGATTGCTTGGATATAATGGAAGGTACACTACATTGCATAGCCTCCAACGGAGAGATACCGAATGGCTCAGATACAGAAGGCATAATGTATACATCACTGGCTTTCAGCACTTCGTACACCTGCTTTCCCTTCATAAAACCGGGGAAATGGAAACGGTCCGCAATACCGCGTTCGGCTACCAGACGAATCATCTGATCCATCATATCACCACTACCGGCCATTACGAAACGGACATTGCGCGTACGGTGCAATACCATTGCTGCAGCCTCTACAAAGTATTCCGGTCCTTTCTGCATGGTAATACGTCCCAGGAAAGTAACGACCTTTTCGCTCGGATTCTTTTGAGGAACAATATCCTGTATCTCTTGTGACAAAGGAGAAACGGCATTATGCACAGTAGACACCTTCTTCGGGTCCTGAAAATACTTATGGATCACAGTCTGACGGGTCAGTTCGCTCACACACATGATGTGGTCGGCATTGTCCATACCATTCTTCTCAATGGCATACACTGTCGGATTGACATTGCCGCGACTACGGTCGAAATCAGTAGCATGCACATGGATCACCAATGGCTTACCAGATACTTGCTTGGCATGTATCCCTGCCGGATAAGTCAGCCAGTCATGAGAATGAATGATATCAAACTCCTGCTGACGTGCTACCACCCCGGCAACGATCGAATAGTTATTGATCTCTTCGTGCAGGTTGTCCGGATAACGTCCGGAGAACTCGATGCATCCCAGATCATTCGTATTGAGATAGTTGAAGTCGGCATAGATATGATCGCGCAAGTCATAGAACAATTGCGGATCCATATAACTGCCTACGCGTCCTTTCACATAGTCCCAACCGACATTTTTCCACACTACCGGCGTGCTGTTCATGCCGATAATTCTTAAAAAGCTCTGATCTTCGTCTCCCCATGGTTTGGGAATACAGAATGTAATCTCCAGATCATCCTGCTGAGACATTCCTTTTGTCAGACCATAACTGGCAGTCCCTAACCCTCCTAAGATATGCGGGGGGAACTCCCATCCAAACATTAAAACTTTCATTTTCGTTCCTCCTCTTTTTAATAATACTTAGACAGTAGCTTCAGAATACGCAGTACTTCGGCGACATTCATGGCAAACGATACAGCTCCGCGTCCTTTAAAAGGCGGATTACCATCGAAAAGTTCAGGCAGCGAACTGATACAATGAATTGTCAGTTCATCTTCGAGACCAATAAGCTGGCGTTCAATGAACGACAGGCCACTCATCTTATAAATTCGCAGATAGGCTTCCATATAGAATCCCATCAGCCAAGGCCAGGCTGTGCCTTGGTGGTAAGCGTAGTCACGCTGTATCTGAGGACCAACATAGTTAGGGTTATAGCCCCCGCTCTTCGGACTCAAGGTACGGAGTCCCTTGGGGGTGAGCAACTCTTTGGTTGCGATGTCGAGCACTTGCTTCTTTTGTGCCCGGTCCAACGGAGAATAATCGAATGCTACGGCGAATATCATGTTGGGGCGTACGCTCCAGTCCATCATATTTCCGTCTACATAGTCAAGTAAATATCCATATTCGTTGCGGAACACTTCGATAAATGATTTTCCCGTCACTTCCGCCTGTGCGTCAAGCGCATCGGCCAAAAGAACGTTTCCATCTTCACGAACCAGATCGGCAACGAAACGAAGCGCATTATACCACAAAGCATTAAATTCTACGATATATCCCGTACGGGGAATCACCGGATGTCCGTTTACGGTGGAGTTCATCCACGTAATCGCCTTATCGGTGCCATTGGCATAAAGCAGACCGTTTTCATGCAGGAAGAGGTTCTCATGTTTCCGCTGACGGATAAATTCGATGATATCTTTCAGCAGTTCGCCATATTTCTGACGGCATTGTTCGCGAGAGGTCTCCTTGGCATACTGTTGCAAAGCCCATACGGCCCAAAGCAGTACATCCGGATGCTCCATCTCGTAAATCTTGTATCCTGCCGGCTCATCATTGATGAAGCTTCGAATCGCTTTTTCCGCTGTCTTCATCACATCTTCAAACTGATCCACCTCCTCCAGCGCAAGTGTCAGTCCCGGCAAGGATATAAACATATCGCGGGCACGGCACTTGAACCACGGGTAACCGGCAAGGATATAATGTTCTCCTTCCTGCTGGTTGTGGAACTGATGGGCTGAGTTTTTCAGACAGTGATAGAAGCTATCGCGAGGCGTACGGTCAGCCACTTCGGCTTCGAACGTCTGCTTCAGTCTGCGCGGAGTAACTTCGGAAGTACCCGCAGAGAAAACGATGCTTTCTCCTTTCTTTATATCCACTTCAAAATATCCCGGAACATAGAGGTCTTCATTGAAGTCGTAGCCTCGCTCTTGTTCTTTCGGATATTCGAATCCACGATACCAGTCGGGCTGGAAATGGAACTCACAAGCCTTGTTCAACTGCATGAACAGTTCCGGATAACCGGGATACATACAAGTCTTGATACCATTTTCCACAAGCTGATAATCGCGGCTTGCCTGCGCATTCTCGTGAGTGTACTCTCGCACGCTCCGGAAAGCGAGGAACGGTCGGAAGCGCAAAGTCGTCGCCGAATGTGCGTCCAACAAAGTATAACGAATCAGGATTCTGTTTTCATGATGTACAAAGATTTTTTCTTTGCGTAACACTACTCCTCCAACACGGTAAGTTGTCGCCGGGATATGCTCACAATCGAATTCACGGATATACTTATGTCCATTCGGACTAAAGTTGTTTCCCTGATATTTATGCAACCCCAAGTTAAACTCAGCACCATGTTGAATTACCGTTTCATCAAGAGAAGATAGCAGCACATGATTTTCATCGTCGATATTGGGAACAGGAATTACCAACAGTCCGTGATATTTGCGTGTGTTACAATCAACAATCGTTGTACAATGATAAGCTCCTGCTTTGTTCGTCCGGAGAATCTCCCTTTGGAGACTTTCTTCCAGATTCGTCATGAGGGTCTTGTCAAATCGTAAATAACTCATAGTTGTGCATTATTTAAAGGTTAATTATTGGTCACTATATTCCTTATATATATCTATTGCTGTTCTGTATATATACCAGCCTGAGCATTGTATATATAGGTATAATGCCCAAATGTACAAATTCTAGATAAAAACAAAAATAAAAAGGCTTTTTATTTTCAGTTTTTGTGCAAATATTCGTAGTATTGCGTAAAATATCTAAAGAATAGAAAGTAATGAAGCGAGATATTCAGCGTATCATGCTGGCTACAGCGGTGCCGTTGTTCCTAATTTTTATCCTATTTCTGCTAAAGATCGTTGAAGTCGGCATGGACTGGGACTTCTCTCACATGGGAATATACCCTCTGGAAAAGCGAGGAATAACGGGTATTCTGACTCATCCGCTGATACACAGCGGGTTCAGCCATTTGCTGGCCAATACGTTGCCGCTATTTTTTTTATCATGGTGCTTGTTCTATTTCTACAGGGGGATAGCCGGACGTATTTTTATGATCATCTGGATCGGAGCCGGACTGCTGACCTTCATTATCGGCAAACCGGGATGGCACATCGGTGCCAGCGGACTGATTTACGGACTTGCCTTCTTTCTTTTTTTCAGTGGTATCCTGCGGAAATATGTTCCTCTGATTGCCATCTCACTGCTTGTCACCTTTTTGTATGGAGGAATCATCTGGCATATGTTCCCCTACTTCTCTCCCGCCAACATGTCATGGGAAGGACATCTCAGCGGAGGAATCATGGGAACACTCTGTGCATTCGGTTTCTTGAATCACGGGCCTCAACGACCAGAACCTTTTGCGGACGAAACGGATGAAGAAGAAGAGGAATCTCCGGAAGAAGATATCAACAATACAACCGACTCTACGGATATTACCTCATAAATCCCGGTTACGACTTATGCAATGCCTCAATCAGCAAGGTGATATTAGCAGTAAACAACCTTACTGAGATAGCGAGCAGGATGATACCGAAAAACTTACGGATGATATAGATCCCCCCTTTCCCGAGGAAACGTTCCACACGTCCGGTCATGCTTACTACAAAGTAGACCCATAGCATATTCAGTATCAAGGCAATAATAATGTTAACACTGGCATATTCGGCACGAAGCGAAAGAAGCGTAGTAAAAGCTCCGGCCCCTGCCAGCAGCGGGAAGACAAGCGGAACGAGTGTCGCTTCCTTTATCGGCCCCTGATTTTTGAAGATTTCTATATCCAGAATCATTTCCAGAGACATGAGGAAAATAACGAATGCGCCCGCCACGGCGAATGATTCGATATCTACATGAAAAAGTTTCAGCATCATATCACCCGCGTAGAAGAAGCCTATCAGTAAGGCAAAGGAGATGACAGTAGCCTTTGTTGCATTCACATCTTTCCCCTTTTCCTTCAGGTTAATAATAATAGGTATAGAACCGATAATATCTATTACTGCAAAAAGTACGATAAACGCACTGATCATTTGCTGCCAATTAAAACCCGTGAACATAATTCCTCCTTTTTTTTGCAAATATACTCTATTTTTATGCATTCAAACAATAAAAAAAACAAAAAGAAAGGGGATATGTGGATAGCAGTGTTGTATTATGAGTAAATTTGTACGATTAATAAGAGATTACAACGTATGGAAACAATGTTCGATACTTTGCTCCAATTACCTTTATTTCAGGGGCTTTGTCATGAAGATTTCACTAGTATTCTGGATAAAGTCAAGCTGCACTTTATCAAACATAAAGCTGGGGAAACCATCATAAAGAGTGGTAATCCCTGTACCCAGCTTTGTTTTCTGTTGAAAGGTGAGATTTCTATTGTCACCAATGCAAAAGAAAACATTTATACGGTCATCGAACAAATCGAAGCTCCCTATCTGATAGAACCTCAGTCTTTATTCGGTATGAATACCAACTATGCTTCTTCTTATGTGGCACATACGGAAGTGCATACTGTTTGTATCAGCAAAGCATTCGTACTCAGTGATCTGTTCAGATATGATATTTTCCGCCTCAACTATATGAATATCGTCAGCAACCGGGCGCAAAATCTCTATTCCCGTTTATGGGATGAACCCACGCTGGATTTAAAAAGCAAAATTATCCGTTTCTTTCTGTCACATTGCGAAAAACCGCAAGGGGAAAAGACTTTCAAAGTAAAGATGGACGATTTGGCGCGTTGTTTGGATGATACTCGATTAAATATTTCTAAAACACTGAATGAACTACAGGATAATGGTTTAATCGAGTTGCACAGAAAAGAGATTCTGATTCCGGATGCTCAAAAACTACTTTAAGAGATTGACAGTTTGGGTAGAACAATCTAATATATATAAGGTAGAAAAAAGTCAAAAGAACAGTCTTCTAATTATTTTCAAAGGAAAAATCGACCTAATTATTTAAATTAATTGCATTACTTTTCATCCTGGAGAGCAATAGAGACCTTATGCCAAATTGAATAATTTTGAAGAAGTCGTAATAGGACTTGGTATGTATGTGTATAAGTGTCTTATATATAATTGATTAATTGGTTGATGGATGCTTGGGATGACAATTTATGAACTATATAGTAGAATTGAGATTCTAAAAAAATGGTGTTTGTTGATAATTAAAATAAAAAAGATATTGTATTTTTCGATTTTATTAATAACTTTACACCGTCTTAGAATAGTACATGCACTTAATAACCTTTGAATAGCCTATGGAAACAGTAGAAAATATACTTTGGGGTATAAAAATACCAAGTCCTATTACGACTTAGCCCCAATTAATCAATATGATTATAACCTTAAATTAACATTTATGAAAACTCTTAGCAACAGCCCTCCGCCTTTCAAAATCGGAGAATTCGATCTCATTTTTTTACTTTTATTTCAGCACAGATCAGAATAGGTATGATATGTATTCTGAGTTCATTATCAACTTCAATACCCCCAATTTAAGAAGATGAATAATAGCAGTCAAACACACCCATATATTTTCAAACTTACTCATACATACAAAAACAAACGTATACCCCTTGTATGCATACCCTAGTTCTACCCACATAGTAGACACACAAGAGTAGGTTTCCCTATCACTTTTTTTTAACCAATCTAATTATTAACCTTTTATCACAGAAAAACAATGCGAAAAAGAAGAGTTTATTGGACGCTGTTCATTACAGCTTTCGCGTGGTTAGCTTCCTGTTCAGATGACGACATCAATGGAAGCAGCGGGTTCAACCCAAACCAGCCTATTGAGATCACAGAATTTTATCCTGATTCCGGAGGTATAGCCACTCCGATGATCATCGAAGGCCGCAACTTCGGTACAGACACCACTGGCATGAAAGTCTATTTTGAAGATGTAGACGGGATCAGACATCCTGCCGGATTAGTCAGCAGTAACGGTAGCAGAATCTATGCATTTGTTCCCAAAGGACTCACCTTCAAAAGAGAGATGAATATTCTTGTAGAAAGAAGAACGCCCGACGGTCAAGAATACATAGGCAAAGCACCAGACCAATTCCTATACAAGACACAAACCAGTGTTAGTACGGTAGCAGGACTTGCATCACCGGACAATAATATAAACACCGTTGGTGGTGACCTTGCCACATGTACTTTCTCCTCTCCTTTCTATCTCTGTATAGACGGTGAAGACAATATATTTGTGGTAGACCGTAAAGGAGACAGTGGAAAAGACAAACAACCAAACACAACCTGCCGTAATGAAAAAGGTGAAGGCGTAAACGGAAACATTTCAATGATTTCCATCGCCAGCAATTCTTCCATTGTATTAAAATATGGAACTGCATATATTAATGCACCTGCTTATTCTGATGAAAAAGATGCTGAAGCTGTTTACATTCCGGATGATGCCGGCATGAAATATTATGATATGCAAAAACTTCTAAATTATGTTCCCCGATATAGAACAGTCTTGAAATCAGAAGAACTCAGCACCGTAGACGAAAACAACTGGAAGCATTGCTTTGTAATCAACAAGCTGGATCATATGATCTATACGGTCATGTGGAAAGGGCAATTGGTTCGAATCAATCCTAAAAACCGTACAGCAGAAATTTTGCTAAAGAAAATATCTAATGTAGCAACAGGCGACGGCGGCAAAGCAGGAAGTGACTCCTATATCGCATTCAGCCCTATTAAAGGAGAAGAAAACGTACTCTATGTATCTCTTGCAGATTTTCACCAGATTTGGAGAGTGGACGTATCCAAGATCACTCCGGAAGATAAAGACACTTATAACGGAGAATCATACGCAGGAAAAGCAATCTACGAAGGAGTTATGAACGGGAAGGGCTGGGAAGACGGCTTGCTGAAGAACGCCAAATTCAGACACCCGCGCCAGATTTGTTTCACCGACGACGGAAAAATGTACATTGCTGACAGTGGTAATTCCTGCATCCGCGTAATAGATACTACTATGCCGAAAGAAAGAGCAGCCGTAACCACACCTATCGGTCTGCCGGGAGCGGAAGGTTATAAGGATGGAGGTCCGGAAATTGCCAAATTCCACTTCCCTTGCGGAGTAGCAGTCAACAGTGATGGAACTATTGTATATGTAGCCGACACACAGAACAAAGTGATTCGTAAATTATCCATTGAATAACCTTATACAAAATACAATATGAGAAATAATTTTCTACTGATTGTACTGATCATGGCGCTTATACCGCTGACGAGTTACAGTCAAGACAATAAGAAAAAACAGTTTACTGTAGCGGGGGTCGTAATAGACAAAACCGGTGAACCGCTACCGGGTACTACCATTTATGTTAAGAATGCACCGGGAGTGGGAACCTCAGCAGATATGGATGGTAAATTCAGTATCAAAATAGATGCCAACCAAATATTAGTCATTCAGGCTATTGGAATGAAATCTATCGAGAAACTGGTGACTAAAGATGAAATGACACTCAAAGTTACATTGGAAGAAGATGACACCAAGCTTGACGAAGTAGTGGTCACAGGTATGACTTCACAAAAAAAGATATCAGTAGTAGGTGCAATCAGTACCATTGATGTAGCCCAGCTCAGTACTCCCGGTACTTCCCTCAACAACATGATCGGCGGACGGTTGGCTGGTGTCATCACCATGCAGAGTTCGGGCGAACCGGGAAAAAACATCTCCAACTTCTGGATTCGTGGTATCAGTACTTTCGGAGCCAGCTCCGGTGCATTAGTGCTGATTGACGGTATCGAGGGCCGCCTTGAAGACATTGATCCTGATGATGTAAAATCGTTCAGTATCCTGAAAGACGCCTCCGCCACCGCAGTGTATGGTACCCGAGGTGCCAATGGCGTGGTCTTGGTTACCACTAAACGTGGAGAAACAGGCAAACTTACCATCACAGGACGAGCAACATTAAAAGTATCGCACATCAAACGTCTGCCCGAATACCTGGGAGCTTATGACTACGCTCTCCTTGCCAATGAGGCACGTGCCATGTCGGGTGAAGACGACCTTTACTCCCGTCTGGAACTGGATCTGATAAAATACAATTTGGATAAAGACCTCTACCCGGATGTTAACTGGATAGATGAAATAATGAAACGCACATCTATCCAGCAGAACTATTACATCAATGCACAAGGAGGAGGCGACATAGCCAGATATTATCTTTCATTAGGGTATCAGGATGAAGGAGCGGCCTACCGGCAGGAAGACAACCTGTTCAAAAAGCCTTTGTCATATAAAAAAATAACCTATCGTGCCAATATTGACATGAATCTGACCAAAACAACCAAAGTTTATTTTGGTCTGGACGGATATATTTCCAACTATACCAGCCCGGGTGGACAAAACACGAATACGGTATGGTCAGCAGTCCGTCAGCTAACTCCACTGATGTTTCCTAAAACCTATTCAGACGGTACCTTCCCTTCTTATGGAAAACATGACCTTGCTTCTCCGTATGTCATGCTAAATAACACCGGATACACGCAAGATGAAACTCAGCGTAATATGCTTACACTCAAACTTGAACAGGAATTCGGAGGATTCCTGAAAGGAATGACAGCGTCGGTACAAGCGATGAGCGAAAATATCAATTATTTCAATGAAGGACGTTACATATGGCCTGACCTCTACCGCGCTACAGGAAGAAGTTCACAAGGGGTACTCATCAAAACATTGCGTACTGCCAAAGAGAACATGAAATATACACAAAATAACAACAGATACAGAAAATACTACATGGAAGCCAAAGCCAACTGGGACCGTACATTTGGTTTGCACTCACTAGGAGCATTGGCTTTATATTACATGGAAGATGTTCATAACACCCAATGGGACTATGACGCGATGGGTATTAATGCCATTCCTCAACGGCGTCAAAACTTATCAGGACGCATTTCCTATGGCTATAACAATTGCTATTTCATTGATGCAAACTTCGGTTACACAGGTTCTGCGCAATTCGAAAAAGGAAAAAGATTCGGTTTCTTCCCTTCCATTGCTGTAGGCTGGGTACCGACATCCTATAACTGGGTCAATGAGGCCATTCCCTGGTTAAGCTTCCTCAAGTTCCGCGGCTCCTACGGTCAGGTAGGTAATGACCAGATCAGTGGTGACCGGTTCCCTTATTTGACATTAATCAATGACAATGCCGCCTCTTACTGGGGATATCGTGAACGGGGTATTACAGAAACTGTGAAAGGAGCCGACAACCTTCAATGGGAAGTAGCAAAGAAACTCAACTTTGGTATCGATGCCAAGTTCTTCCACGACAAGCTCTCTGTCACTGTTGACTTTTTCCGCGATACACGTGATCACATCTTCCAGGATCGTGTGACGCTGCCTAAGTTTGTAGGTATGGTTACCGTCCCGAAATCAAATGTAGGAAAAATGCATAGCTATGGTTCTGACGGAAACTTCGAATTCTTCCACCAGATCAATAAAGACATGAGCTTCACTGTACGCGGCAATTACACTTTCTCTCAGAATATTATTGATTACTATGAAGAAAACAAGTTACCTTATGATTATCTGAGTGTAACCGGAAAACCCTTTAACATCCTTCGCGGATATATTGCAGAAGGTCTCTTCTCCAGTAAAGAAGAAATCAACACAAGTGCCGACCAAAGCGGATTCGGCCGCATTCGTCCGGGAGATATCAAATATCGTGACGTAAATGGAGACGGTATTATCAATGACGATGACAAAGTACCTTTGTCCTATTCCAACCAACTCCCTCGGGTAATGTATGGGTTCGGAGCCGATTTTCATTGGAAAGACTTAACCCTCAGCTTCCTTTTCAAAGGTTCGGCAAAAGTAGACTACTACCGTTCGGGACTCGGTAATGACGCAGGATGGATTCCCTTCTATAACGGAGAACTCGGCAACGTTATCAAGCTGGCCAACAATCCCAAGAACAGATGGACGCCCGCATGGTATTCAGGCACCACCGCTACGGAAAATCCCCATGCAGAATTCCCACGTCTCTCCTACGGAGGCAATACGAACAACTCCCAGCTTTCCTCTTTCTGGAAACGGAACGGTTCTTTCCTGCGCTTTCAGGAACTCAGTCTGAAGTACAACCTGAAGACTCCATGGATAAAAAAGACAGGACTATCTTCTGTCGATCTGGAGTTTGTTGCCAACAACCTTTTTACTATCGACAAAGTGAAGTATTTTGATCCGGAACAGGCATCTGCAAACGGGGCCGCTTATCCGATACCGGCAACTTACACGTTCCAGGTTTATCTTAAATTCTAAAAATAATATAGAACACTCATGAAAAAGTTATTCAAAATAATATTGGGAGCAACAGTAGGAAGTACACTACTACTCAGTTCCTGCAATTTTCTGGATGTAGACCCATACTTCGAAGCTACTTTCAAAGAAGACTCCATCTTTCACAGCAAGAAAAATGCTGAAGGTTATCTCTGGAACACTCCGAAAGGTTTTCCCGACGCAGGGGCTATCTGGGGAAATTCCTGGAATCCGGGGGAATCTGCTTCGGACGAAATAACACTTAAATATCAGACAAATGAATTTTGGGGACTACAATTTTCCGTAGGTACCATCAACAGCAGAAATCTGCCTATCCAAAACCAATGGTACGACATGTATGTCATTGTAGCAAGATGTAACAAAATGCTTAAAGAAGTCTACAATGTACCTGATATGAACGAAATGGACAGAAGACGTTATATCGGATATGTTCACTTTATGCGTGGGTACGCTTATTATCATCTTTTGATGAACTGGGGACCGTTGATTATCGTGGGCGATGAAGAACTGAGCACCTCCGAACCTGCCGAATATTATAATCGCGAACGGGCTACCTATGATGAGTCTGTAGATTATATATGCGATGAATTCCGCCTGGCAACTCAAGGCATCTATTCGGCGGATGAGCAAAGCGTCAACTATTATCAACGTCCGACCAAAGGAGCAGCCATGGCACTCATCGCCCGTTTGCGCCTCTTCCAGGCTTCACCGCTTTTCAATGGCGGAGCTGCAGCCCGTAAATGTTTCGGGACCTGGAAACGTAAAAGCGACGGAGCCTACTATGTCAATCAAGAGTATGACCCGAGACGCTGGGCCGTTGCAGCAGCTGCCGCCAAACAGCTGACCAAAATGGGATACGAGCTACATACAGTGGAAGCAGATGCCCAGAACCCATATCCTCTGGCCTCCAATGTCCCTACTGCTAACTTCCCTGACGGAGCAGGCAATATCGATCCTTATCACTCTTACTCCGACATGTTCACAGGAGAAGGTATCATACAGACTAATAAAGAATTCATCTGGGCGATGGAATCCAGTAACGTCACTAACTATACCCATCACTCATTCCCTGTCAAGTTTGGCGGATGGGGTTCAATGTCTGTGCCGCAGAGGGTAATTGATTGCTATCTGATGGCAGATGGGCGGACTATTCATAATTCATCGGCAGAATATCCATATGAACCGGACTTCAGCAGACTCACCGGCGAATCCAAAAAACTGGGGACATACCTACTGAGGGAAAACGTACCTATGATGTACGCCAATCGTTCGGCACGCTTCTATGCCTCGATAGGTTTTCCGGGTCGCTACTGGCCGATGAGTTCAGCTTCTACCGACGCCTCCTACGTCAATCAGCAATTCTGGTATTCTCACGATGATACCAATGCCGGAATTGCCGGTGCCGGAAATAACGTAAACGACTACAGTGTCAGCGGTTATGTTCCCGTCAAATACATTCATCCGGACGACTCATGGGCTAACGGCAAAGGGAGTGTAAAAGGCGCATTCGTCACCAGCCCTAAACCGTTCCCTATCATTCGTTATGGTGAAGTGCTACTGGAATATGTAGAAGCATTGAACCGTGTAGAAGGTACAGTGACCGTAGAAGTATCCGACAATACAGGTACACTTATTGAGGAAACCGTTAGCCGTGATCCGGCAGAAATGGCTAAATATTTCAACATGATACGTTATCGCGTCGGCTTGCCGGGAGTAGATGCCAACGACATGGCAGAAGCAGACAATTTTGAAAAAATCATCCGCAATGAACGTCAGGTAGAGCTCTTTAACGAAGGATACCGATATTTCGATACGCGCAGATGGGGAACCTATCTGGACGAAGATGCCAACAGCTCCAACTGGCGGGGACTGGATGTGACAAAAGACCGTACAAATGCCAACGGTAATGAAGGATTCTGGAATATTGTGACGATCAATACACAAAATGTGCGAGACCGCATTGCACTGCCTAAAATGGTATTCTTACCGATCCGCCATGATGAATTGCTGAAGGTTCCCAATGCCGACCAGAATTTCGGATGGGACAGATAATATCAAAACATGAATAACAGACTGAATATGAAAAAGAAATTTAATATAATGCTCTGCACCCTTATAGGTGTATTGAGTGCTTGCAATGAATACGATTTCGACCAGGAACAATACCGGAACGAAGTAGGCTTACTCAGTAATTCGAGTCTGATCTACGACCGGCAGGTGGCTAATGTAGGACAAGAAAAAGATACGATCTATCTGGTTGCCACGGTTAGCGGCTCACAAATAAGCCCTAACACACACCATGTAGCTCTTCTGGAATCGGACTCTTTGCTGAAAGCATACAACAAATCCAACTTTGATATAGAAAAAGAAAAATTTGCCAAACTGCTTCCCGATGAATGCTATGATTTTCCCAATAAGGAACTGGATATTCAGGCAGGCACTTCCAAAGTAATGTTTCCGATCTATCTGAAAAATCTGGAAAGGATTTCACCGGATTCCATTTATTTTCTGGATTACAAGATAGATCCGGAAAAAACACCTAATTATAATCCGGATAAAAGTCATGTATTATTGCGTATCTATAAAGAAAACTATTACGCAACGACAAAGACTTCTACCTACTACAATTATACAAGCAGTACGATTGTAATTCCTAACCCCAGTGGTAGTCCCGAAGTCCGTAGACCGACAAATGCCAATCAAGTATTCCCGATCGGTGCCAATTCGGTACGCATGATGGCAGGTGATGAAGATCTTGGCGATTATAAGACAGCAAGAAGCAGAATTGTATCTAAGAGTATCATTCTGGAAATTGGCGAGCAGCAACCGGAGAATCCTCAGGCCAGAGAACTTACCATCAGAGCGCATGACAGAGTTAATGATGTGGAAGTGGATCCGGTCGATGTAGTACAACTTACTCCAATCGATGATTACGACAACACATTCCTGTTAAACGCTATCCGTACTCCCGACGGACGTGCCACTTATTACAAAGAGTTCCGTCTGCATTATAAATATCGCCTGGAATCCACCGCCCCTTACCGGGAAGTGAAAGCCAAACTACGATATGAATTTAACCCAAGAGTAGATAACTTGTAATCAAATCAAATGAGTATGAAAAAAAATATATTAATCATCGGGCTCGCAAGCATATTCGGAATTGCTTCCGGACTTATCTCTTGTTCGCCCGATTACGAAACCGAGTTTAAAGTAGAAACGCTCGTAGTTCCTGATAAAAGTCAGGCACCTATCACTTTCCCACTTCTGGGAGGAGAACATGAAATTGAAGTGCAGACCAATGTACCACTCGACAGATGGAGTGCCCAGTCCAATGCAGAATGGTGCAAGGTAGTACAACACGAGGGCAAAGTAGTCGTATCTGCCAGTGCAAACAATATATACAAACAACGCCGGGCAGAAATCACTGTAGCCTATGGTCATCAAAGCTATTCCATCACTGTCTCGCAGTTTGGTAAAGAACCGGCCATCCTTATAGGTGACAAGCTACAACAGGAAGGATATGTAGAAATAATAGATGCAGAAAGAGAAACATTGACAATTCCTGTAGCGACCAACCTGAATCTGGATAATATCATTATACCAGACACTTGCAACTGGATACGTCTGGCAGAGCAACCTGCCACATTTGATGCAAAGACGCGTGCAGCGGAAGACGTAAACAAACAGGAACTGAAATTTACGCTGGATAAAAGCACCGAGACTGACGTACGTTATTGTACGATTATCCTCCAGTCTTCCCAGAATTACAGCTATACAGCTTCTTTCCTGATAAAGCAACAACCCAGAGGTTATATAGTCGAAATCGATGAAGACAAGAAGATCTATGAAGTGAAAGCAATGGGAGAAACAATCACTATTCCTTTCAAAGTAAATTCTCCTGCCGGTGAAGTGTCATATACCTATGAAGTCGAAGAATCCGCCCAATCCTGGATCACTCCAGTATCATTACCCGCTTCAAGAGCACTGCGTGATGTCTCCGAAAGCTTTATCATTAAAGCCAACACTGAAGTTGAGAATCAACCTCGTGAAGGAAAGATAACCTTCAAGAGTACCAATAGCACCGACAAAGTACCAAGTCAGTTCGTAGTCACAGTAAAACAGGCCGGATTTATCGCGACACCTCCTTTAAATGTGATCAATGCTACTGCTACTCCGGGAGCCGGAAGTATTCAGCTGCAATGGGAGATACCTGAAGATGTAGACTTCAACAAGATAAAGATTACCTATTACGATAAAGTCACGAAAGAAAATAAAGAGATCTTAATAAATGACTATAAGACAACATCCTATATCATAGATGATACTTACCAATGTGCAGGTGAATACTCATTTACTATCAACACCTATGGTCCGACTGGTATGGAGACAGATAGTCCGGTAACAATAACAGGCATTTCCGGCGAAGCTTCCGAAATGGAACGTGTTACTCTTACTATCGATATGCTTTCCGACAATGCTAATCATGTCGGAGACGGAGGCGGTTTACCGGCATTGATTGACGGGAAGGTGAATACTTATTATCATACCAAGTGGAATGCTCCTGTTACAACAGAAGCACATTATGTCCAGATCAAACTGAACAAACCATTAAAGGACCTTTGTTTTGAATATGATGCACGTCAAAGCGGAGTGAATAACGGAGGTGACGTAAAAGCCGCAACAATATATGGAAGTATGAACGGTGAGTTCTTTGAAAGTATGGGTAATGAAGAATTCAATCTGCCGACAACAAACGGTGGCCATGCCACAGCTAAAAACAATGTGAGTGGAAAGCAAGCTTACAACTATATCCGATTTACTCCTACGGCTCGCCGTGACAAAGATCCATTGGATTATACTGTCGCAGGCAGTGCATGGTGGAATATGTCCGAAATATACCTTTACAGAATAAGACATGATGAAGCCTGGGCAAGAGAACAGCTAGGCATTTAAGTAAAACAAGAAAAGACTGACGAAGAACAAAATAAGATCAGATTAGACACATTTTCTTATCGAGTTCTTCGCCAGTCTTACTTTTTTATAAAATTGGATGATAAGAATTATGAATATGAAACCCAAGAAATTAAGCCTCTTATTAACTATCTTGCCAATGATTATTGCAGCTACAGGTTGCCATTCCCAGCAAGAGTCTAAAGTAGACATCACTCCTCATTGTATCAATCTTCAGGCAGACAGCCTCTACCGGCAAGCAATGACATTAATGGAATCTTCTTGCGATGTAGACTCCACCCGAAAATGCATCCGCTTTCTGGACAAAGCTTTGGCAATCGACAGTTTAAATCCCGACTATTACGGCATGAAAGCCAAACTTTTATCTGAAATGGGAGAACTGGACTCCGCCCTATACATACAAACACTTGCTATGGAGAAAAACGCAATTACCGGTGAGTATCTGTTCCAACTGGGACTACTTCAAGCTGCCAAAGATATGCACGCTGAAGCTCACGAAAGTTTTGGAAAAAGCAAGGTCTTCCTTCAAGCAGTACTAAAACAATATCCCGACAGCTTGGGAGCTTTTATTCTGGCAGAAGCTGCCAATTCTCTCTACGAAAATAAAGATTCACTTTTCATGAGAAATATAGATGAAATCCGTAAACGCTTTCCCGAAAGGTTGCTGGAAATAGAGATGACCCGAAGGGTGAAACCGCATTCATTGGTCAATCAAATAAGAAGGATTAAAATAGAAAAGGATTATAATATTGATTTTGATATGGATAGTCTGGTTGAGGCGACTGTGAATAAAGACTAAGTTCCAACTTTCCTCCCCTTTTCTTTGTTCTTTCAGCCGGAATAGATTACTTTTGTCTTATTCCGTGAGCAATGAACTAAAATAACAGGAAATATGATAGAAGATGTGAAAAGAATCCCATATGGAGTTTCCAATTTCGTGGAAGTGGTAGAGCAGAATCAATATTATGTAGATAAGACCATGTATCTGCCTCTGCTGGAACAGCAGCCCAACAGTCTATTCTTTATCCGCCCCCGGCGTTTCGGCAAAAGTATCTTCCTGAGCATGCTTCGCACCTATTATGATATTTCGCAAAAAGAAAAGTTTCAGAAACGCTTTGGTAATTTGTGGATAGGCAGTCAGCCAACTCCCCTACAGGGAACTTTTCAGATACTTTTTCTTGATTTCTCACGCATAGGCGGAATCGACGGTACATTGGCACAGAACTTTGACGATTATTGCTGCGGTGGATTGGATGACTTCGCATCCATTTATGAACCATACTATTATCCGGGATTTGCATTAGAAATGAAGCAACTGGAAGGTTCCACCAATAAGCTGAATTTTCTGGATCGAAAAGCCCGCAACAATGGTTCCCATCTCTATCTGATTATTGACGAATATGACAACTTCACCAACGTGGTTCTGAACGAACAAGGTAATGAAATCTATCATGCCCTGACTCACGCCAGCGGATTCTACCGGGAGATTTTCAAAAAGTTTAAAGGAATGTTCGAACGCATCTTCATGACAGGTGTCAGCCCCGTTACATTGGATGATCTCACCAGCGGATTCAATATCGGCTGGAACATCAGCACCGATTTCCAATTCAATATGATGCTGGGATTCAGTGAGACAGATGTGCGGACCATGTTTCAGTACTATAAAGACGCCGGACAACTGCCGGCAGATACAGACATAGATGCACTGATTCGGGAAATAAAACCGTGGTATGACAATTATTGCTTTGCCAAAGAAAGTCTGGAACGTGATCCGAAGATGTTCAACTGCGACATGGTACTTTATTATCTGCGTCATTACATAACGTTGGGGAAATCTCCCGAACAAATGATTGACCCTAATACCCGCACGGATTACAATAAAATGAAAAAACTGATCCGATTGGACAAGCTCGACGGAAATCGTAAAGGTGTGTTGCGCAAAATCACCGAAGAAGGAGAAGTCATCACCAACTTAGTGACAACCTTCCCCGCCAGCGAAATAGCCAATCCGGAAATCTTTCCCAGCCTGCTCTTTTATTATGGCATGCTGACCATTACCGGTACACGAGGAGTCCGCCTGATACTGGGTATTCCCAACAATAATGTACGCAAGCAGTATTACGATTTTCTGTTAGAGGAATATCAAGAGAAACGGCATATTGACTTGAATGGCTTAAGAGATTTATTTGATGACATGGCATTCGACGGTCACTGGCAAAAATCTTTAGAGTTCATCGCTCATGCCTACAAGGAAAACTCCTCAGTACGTAGTGCGATTGAAGGCGAACGGAATATTCAAGGATTCTTTACTGCCTACCTGAGCGTAAATGCTTATTACCTGACTGCCCCGGAAGTGGAACTGAATCACGGTTACTGTGACCTGTTCCTTATGCCGGACCTACTGCATTATGAAGTGAATCATAGCTACATCATAGAGCTAAAATACCTTTCAGAAAAAGATTCCGATGCGAAAGCCGAAATCCAATGGGAAGAAGCCGTTGAGCAGATAAAGGGATATGCAGCCGCACCGAAAGTTCGCCAATTGATACAGAATACAAAGTTACATTGCATTGTGATGCAATTCCGTGGCTGGGAACTCCAACGAATGGAAGAAGTAATTCAACCACATATAAAATGACAGCACTTTTGCCCTCACGCTCTCATTTTCGCCTCAATCCCCCTATTCATCGGAGTTACAGCGATTAGAGATCCAATGGTAGCAGCGTGAGAGCAACCGTTTGCCCTCACGTTACTACCAATTATTCTATTTTCAGCAAATGATAAAGTGTCCCCTTACCGGACTTCCGGCAGGGAATATTCAGCTTCTGAAGCGCACGGCCGAACACAGCTACCTTATTGATAGCCAACCTGTCCCGTGTCTTCGTCTGCAAATAATTCAGAATCTGCATGGACGTCATCCATTCGCCTCCCTCCTCTTCTTCCGCCGGACGGAGATAACAATGGAACAACTGTTCCAACGGGCTCGCCTGCTCAAATTCACGGTTCGTCTGCTTCAAAATCTTTTCATCCTCATCATCCAGCCAGTAACGCTCACCCTTATAAATGGCTTCCATCGCCTGAGCATAAAGCTGTTTGTAATTGATGGTAGCATTGGTTTTGATAGGAGCTATCACCTCAATACAGATAAAACGACGGCTGCCACTGGGATCGGCAAGCAAATCTTTCTGATTGCTGGTGCCGATAAAGGAAGCATAACGACGCATTTCACGAATAGTATTGCCATGAGGCTTGCGCAAGTTAGCAACAGGCTTTTGCAACAAATGCTTCAGAAACCCCTGCTGGCTGACATTGATCTGATCAAACTCATCAATGTTGATCAGAAAAAAACGTCCTAAATAACGCTCCGCTTCCTGCTTACTCTTGAAATCGATACTGTCCGTATAGCCGAAACGCAACTCAGGCGGCAGAATAATCCGGCAAAACGTTGACTTACGATACCCTTGCGGACCGACAAGCAAAGGTGACGTACTGTTTCCATGCTGCCGATCCACCCCTCTCCAATGCGCCACCATGCTCAGAAACCAACGATAAAACAACTCCTGCCAGTACGGATTCGTACAAGGAACCAATCCTGCCAATGCACGGATACGGTCTTTCCCGTCCCAACGGCCGACATCATAAAGATATTCTTCTACAGGATTGTGCAAAGGAACATATTCCGAATTCAGAAAACGGTCTACATCACGATCCCAGGCATTGATGCCTTCTTTCAAGGCACAGATAGAGATACTGTTGCGCACACGTTTGTCCACGGGCTTAAAGTAAAAGTGGATGGAATCACGCTGGCGGTATTCCAGATCATCTAACACGGTGTTATAACGAAATTCATAACGACGGTTCATAAATTCTTCCAGCAGAAAAGCCGTCTCCTGCTCCCTTCCGATACTGTTTTTCTTGCCAAAACCCTTACATTCCTGATAAAGATTATGAATCGTCGAGCGTATGATTCGCTCATCCTCTTCCCGATAGTAATGAATGAGTGTCTGCCGGACCGCTTCTTCTTCGGGGATACCCGCTTTGAAACAATGCTCGGCAAGGTGTACAAGCAAAGGTTGCAAATCATCTCCACGCTTCCAGTCTTCCATTTCCTGAAATGCCCTGTTCAACGCCGCTTCATAAATCTTCGTGAAAGTTTTTGCAGACTCATATCCCGGTTTCAATCGCAACAACAGATTCTTTTCACCCTGCTTGCGCTGCCGGAAAGTTTCTTCACCGGGCATAGCGAGCGGTTGTTCCAGACAGAACGGCACTGCATCGGGATTGTAATATGGAGATTCGTCCAGTGTCATGCGACACTTCTGTGTCAGCACCGGTGCTTGCAGATTAATATCATAAGGAAGCATCGGCTGGTAGCACTTTACCGCCAGCCAGTAGGCATGAGCATGAAATAATTCCGCTTCCGCTTCTTTTTCGGGCAGTCCTCTGTCATCCGGCAGGGCAAAACGCACCCATATCTTCACGCTACGGCCACTGGAACCACAGAATGCGGCGAAAGTCTGAGGCAAGAGTGCCGCCTGCCGTTTCACATATTCCATTTCGGACGGGCCTGCCAGCCGGTTCACTTCCAACTGCACCAGTCCGTTATATTGTTTCATTTTTCGTTCGCCTTCTTTAGTGCGGGTACATTCTACGGCAGAATAGATATATGGCAGTTTGTCTATATGTTCGTACTGGCTGTACGTACCTTCCAGCATCGGTATCAGGTTTCGCAAAGCCGTAATGTGTCCCGATTTTGTCTCCGTTTTCATTTTGTTGAATAATGTACCTGCTTCGCATATGCTTAGAGCTTCTTTTCCACTCCCGCTGTCTTGTCTGATTAAAGTTATTTTCATTCTTTTTTGTCTGTTTATCTACCAATATTGTTTATCGCTTAATTCCTGTAAAGGTACGATATTATATTACGGCATACAAACTTTTCCTCTAATAAAAACAGACTTTTTGCTCGCATTAACCTTATAATAAAATACGACATCAATCACACGTAGATGGTTCATTTCTTACCATGATTTCCCTATATCATTGTATCTGAATGGCTTACAGTTTCCTTTAATTTCTGTAGTGTACTGAATAAGTTGACACTTCAAAAATCGAAAATAAAGATGAAATATTCGAAAAAGAAGTACAACTATTACAGTGATGATGAACGAATGTCTTATATTCGTGAGTATTTATCAAGTCCCGAGAGCAAATCTGAGTTTTGTAAGCGTCACGGCTTTTGTGCCAAGCTTCTTACTTATTGGCTTAACAAGTATCAAATAGAAGACAAAGATATGGGTAGATCCTCTAAACCAGTAAATAGCGATGCTATTGATTCTAGTATTTCTGAGCTCCAGAAAGAACTATCGCTATTGCGTGCTGAGAACCGTAAACTTCATCGGGCTCTTGCTGATGAGAGTTTACGTCACGAGGCGTGCGAAGAACTCATCAATCTTGCTGAATCCACGTATCATATCAAGGTACGAAAAAACTCCGATGCCAAGTAATCGACACCTTGTCACAGAGGTACTCATCCCGACGCAAACGTGGTTGTATAAAGTTCCTCTGTGATTACTTCGGCATAACCCGACAAGGTTATTACAAGCATGTGAACCGACATTTGGAGGTTGATATCCTTACCACAAGCATCGTGTTGTACTGCAAAGAACTGTTGGAACTCATGCCCAAAGCTGGTATGCGCGAGTTATACGCCTGCTGCGTGAGTAAGTTTGGACCAAAGATGGTTATCGGTCGTGATCGTTGTTATGACATTTTTCGCTCCAATGGTTTGTGTCAACGTACAAGTCGCAAGCGTCCTAAAACAACGAATTCGAACCATAATTACTATATCTACCCCGATCTGTTGAATGTTGCACCCAAATTTGTCGCTACAAGATTGGGCGCTATGGTAGTGGCGGATATAACCTACGTAAACACCGGTCAGGGCTGGGCTTACCTCTCGTTGCTTACCGATGCGTCAAGTCGTGCCATCGTGGGATATGCGCTTTACAAAACTCTTGAGACGGAGGGGCCCTTGAAAGCTTTGGAGATGGCAATATCATTCTATGAGAAGTATCACATAGACATGAGCACTCTTATTCATCATTCCGACCGGGGTGTCCAATATTGCTCAAATAAATATGTAGAGAGGCTTAAAGAGCATCAAATCAACATCAGTATGACGCAGTGTGGTGATCCTTTACATAATGCATTGGCTGAAAGAATGAACAACACCATTAAAAACGGTTGGCTATTCGACTGTGATGATGAGAGCTTCGAGCAAGTAAGCAAGCGCATTGAAGATGCTGTATATGTATATAATCATGTGCGGCCTCATCAAGGGATAAACATGAGGACACCTATGGAAGTGGTCAGCGAAACGGGAGGATTAACAGCATAATACCCGCTCGTCGGGACGGGTGGTCCCGCCCCTTGCCGCTAGGGCGATCCCCGACCGAAGAGTTTTTGGTTGTTGGCAACATTACATTTTCCTGAAGAAGGCTTGCGTAAATAAAGGAAGATGCATAAATTTGCAAGCACCAACAAAAGACAACTAACATAGGAATAAGAATAACAAAAGTAAACCTATTTAGATATTAAAGTATATTGAGTAAACTAATTCAGTTATAACAAACGAAGTTGTCAACTAAAACCAGTACACATCAGTCTTATTTTGGAAACGAGCGTTCCCTATATCGGAAACGCTCGTTTCCTGCCTTGGAACTGGCGTTCCCTTATAAGGGAACGCCAGTTTCCCAAGCAGGAAACTGGCGCTTGACTTATATGATTGGATTGATTTGACCGCATGAAATGTTTCAATCAACCTGATCTTTCAGGAAGCATTCAATCATATATCGGTCAATAATGCGTGAGTTATCAGCTATTAACACCTGATTTCTCAGTTATTAATGGCTGAAATGCCAATCGTTAATAGTTGACACTTCAGACATTAATACTCTGTAAATCAAATAATAGCAGCAAAAAACAACATATAATGCGACGAAACTGAGTGAGAGCAACCGTTTGCTCTCATACTTGCCACCACACTTGCTACCACGCCCGAAACCACGATGAATAAAGGGATACAGACGGACTGTTAGAGCATGAGGGCAAAAGTCGTGTTGAATTCCTATGGAGCGTAAATTTGAGTATGAGCTTTATTTAGTCCGATACCTTAAATTATCAAACAGGCGTTCTATCAATCGTCTGTCTTTTACAATAATATCGGCAGTTCCTCCCAACTCATATTTAAAGTCGAGAGTCTCTTCATAATTAGTTGTTAATCCGTTGGGCAATTCAACGTTAATCAAATATGTTTCAATGGTCTTTTCTCCTGTTTTCTGCGTTTGGGTGACCAAAGAAATAGAAGATACATATCCCTCTATATATCCATACTCCATGTAGGGATAGTTCTCTAACTTAATAACGACTTTACTGTTTTCTTTTACCTTTCCGGCTCCATTGGCCGGAAGCAGCACCTGACCATATATATGGTTTTCCTTGGGTATCACTCCAAATACCGCTTCTCCTGCCTGCACAAATTGACCATCTGAAATAAATTTCAGGAACTCTACTTTTCCATCAAAAGGAGCTTTGAAAACATATTTCTGTTCCCATGCGGCCATATTTGCTATCAAGTTCTGATGAGTGGACAAAAGTTCCACTTTCAGTTCCCGTTCTTTCTCCAGTTGTTCCACTTCCAGTTGCTCCAGCCGATGGTATGCTTCTGTGATTTGCATGCGGGTCGAGGCAATCTCCCTATTTATGTTTTGTACCTCCTGTACTGTTGTCAGGTAATTATTTTTAATCTGATCGGTCTCATATTCATAAGTCGCTATTTCCTGCTGATCAAGAGAGACATAACGTTTAAGCCATTTCCGGGCAACATCCATTCTATCTTTTGCAGCTTTCTGCGAGTCCTCCGCTTCTCGGACAATCTTCTTTTTCCATTCAATGCTCGTCGTGATATTCTCTCTTTGCTTTTCGTAGACATTCTGCTGCAGATAGTCACATTGAGCTTTCAGAGCTGCAAGAAAGGCATAGTATTGAGGGTTGATTTCTCCTAAATATACCTTGTCGGGAAATGTATCTTTAAGAGCAAGCAAATGGGTGCCATCGAAATCTATTCGATTTATTAAATCCGCAATCTTCCGCACATCCTCTGTAGAAGCAGGATTTTGCACGACCGCTATATATTCCCCCTTCTTCACCTCCTCCTGTGCTTTGTGCGAAAGAAGCAGCAAATTCCCCGTACTGTTGGCAACAAGCCTTACGGTCGGGTTCTGCGCATTAATTTTAATTTGCCCGGTCACCATATCCGGGTATTTGATAATCCATCCGAACAATAGAAATAATGCTGCAAATACAATGACCGCCAGTGCCACCCATTTTCCGAAAGCCATGGGCATCCGGTCAATAATCTCATCCAGTTCTTCGCTTCTTCCGGATGATTTAGTCTGCGCTTTCTTCTGTGGAGAAGGTGTTTGTTTCCGGTTCATATTGGCTTTGAATTAAGTTGTAATAATACTGTTTGTTTGTCATCAGGCTTTGATGATTGCCTGTCTCTATGATCATTCCCGCTTTTAATACGATGATTTGGTCTGCCCTGCGAATCGTACTTAGCCGATGAGCTACCACAATGACTGTCCTGTTTTTGAAAACGTTATTTAATGCCCTTACTATCTTTTGCTCATTAATCGTATCAAGTGCATTGGTAGCTTCGTCCAGAAACAGATAGTCCGGATCCTTGTAGAGCGCTCTTGCTATCAGTACACGCTGCCGTTGCCCTCCACTCAAACCTCTGCCCATTTCTCCGATCATTGTCTGGTATCCCTGCGGCATAGCTTCTATCTCGTGGCTGATATTGGCTACTTCAACAGCCTTCTGCAATGCCTCATAATCAATATTGGCATCATCCAGTACAATATTGTTCTGTATGGTGTCATTAAACAATTTCCCGTCCTGCATCACGCAGCCGCATTTAGCACGCCAATTGCGAAGACTGATATTATTCACGTTCATATCTCCCATACAGATTTCTCCGTAAGAAGGCATGTATAGACGCAACAACAGTTTAAGTAAAGTAGATTTGCCGCATCCGCTGTCTCCGACAATAGCGGTCACTTTTCCTTTAGGAATCTGCAAGGTGATGTTTTTCAAAACCAGCGGAGCATTTCTCGAATACTGAAATGATACGTTCTTCAGATATAAACTTTTGTCTACAGGCAAACTCAGACTGTTGCTTATCACAGGCGAAGAATCGTCTTCATCTTTCAGCTGATGAATTTCATTGATACGCATAAAGCTGATTTTAGCATACTGGGCAGATTGTATAAAACTGACTAACTGTGCCACAGGTCCGTTCAGCATCCCTATAATAAATTGCGTTGAGATCATGACTCCGAAAGTGATATCTCCATTGATAACGGCGATGGCACAGTAGAACGTGACGGCAATATTCATCATACTATTGATAAATTGCGCCCCAAGCGACTGTGCATTATTGATTTTCAGCACTTTCAGATTCAACCGGTATATCCTTGCCTGTATAGCTTCCCATTTCCAGCGTTTAAGGTCTTCGTAATTGTTTATTTTAATCTCCTGAACATTTTCGATGGTTTCCACCCAGTAACTTTGGTTCTTGGCATTCAGTTCGAAATACTCCCAGTCGAGCTTTTTACGTATGCTCAAAAAGGTGAAAATCCATGCTACATAAATCCCACTGCCCGCTATAAAAATAAAAAAGATCATAGGATTATAAATCAACAGTATAATGCTGAATACAACGAATGTAATGATAGAGAAGAACATCCCCAAGGAGTTGTTCATCACAAAGCTGCGTATTCTTTCATGATCGCCCGCCCGTTGAAGGATATCACCGACCAGTTTGTTTTCGAAGAAAGTCACCGGTAATTTCATTAATTTGATCAGATAGTCCGATATGAGGGAGATATTGACACGGGTAGAAACGTGCAGCAAGACCCAGTCTCTTAATACATTTGACAGCGTTATACTAAGTAAAAGAACAATATTGCCGATTAGCATCATGTAGATGAAAGATATATCCTGAGTATATATACCTATATCTATTACAGATTTTGAGATAAACGGAAGTACTGCTTGCAGTCCGGTGGCTATCAACATGATAGCGAACAATATGCCGAATGCTTTTTTATATGGCGTAAAATAGTTGAGAAGGTTTTCGAAACTTTTGAATCTTTCGATCCGTTCATGAGCTTCTATTTGCTTGAAGTTTGCCATAGGCTCCAGTACCATCAGCATCCCGAATTCTTCCCCTTCCTTATACCATCTGTCTTTGAAATCCTCTTCCGGATAGGAAAGCAAGCCTTTGGCAGGATCGGACACATATATCTTCCCTTTTTTTGTTTTATACACAACTATGAAGTGGTGCTGGTCCCAGTGTATGATACATGGCAGTGGAATCCTGTTGGTCAGATTCTCCATAGTCGCCTTAACCGCTACAGTTCTTAGCCCTATTTTTTCGGCAGCATAGCTAATATCCAAAAAGGAAACTCCTTCTCTGGTTATCCCACATAAATCCCTCAAATATTGCAACGAATAGTATTTGCCGTAGTATTTTGCTATCATTTTGATACATGCTGGGCCACAGTCTTTTGCATCCATTTGGTACTCCCAGGGGAATTGTCTTGTTTGCATAAAAAAAGATTTATATTTCTTGCAAAGATGCGAAATTTATTTCTATATTTGCAGAATCACACAAATAAAATTTAATACTTATGAAGCAAAAATTAACAAGAGCACTCATTGATGAGATTCGGAAAGAGATGCCAGTACTGACAGAAATGGAAATGAGATGTTGCAACGGTGGAGATGGTGGAACTACAAGTTGGGATTGTTTATTCAATTGCATGCACCATATGGATCCCTCCCGATCTGCGCAAGATTATGCTAATGATTATAAAGATATTTATGGTCTTGATCCTACAGCAATGGGAGGAGTTCCCAATGAATTAATTGGAAATGTCCTTAGCGTTATGGGATTTGGTAATACAGTTCCAGGTTCAATGACTTCTAACAGAGACTATTATCAAGTTGCAACTATGGTAAATCCTGATGGCACAGGACATACTATTATAGTCTTTGCAGTACCAGATGAAAACGGAAAAATCTCTTATTTTGACCCAACCCTAGAGGGGGAAGATGGGAAAAAGGTAAGAAAAGTAGACATTTCGGATATATCCACAATATATCGAATAAAAAAAGCCGACATTGATACTACCATTGGTGCTCATGAGGAAAGCTACGGCTATGCCTATGGTTATTTTGGTTATGGTAATTACGAAGATAGTTATGGCTATGGTAATAGTTATTACGGGAATTATAATTATGAAAATATTAGTGACTACAATGGTACTGCTAACAGTGATTACAGTTACTATAATTAATACTACAATTAATAAAAAGCTATGCGAGTTCTGCAAGATTTAGTCTTGTTATCATTATTACTTTTGAGTATATCAAAAGTATATTCTCAAGAAGATAAAAAAACTAAAGAATTATTCAATTCTGGTGGATATATATCTGATGGATATGCATTGGATAGAAACCAAGTACGATTTAATCAGTCCAGCGATTTTGTATTCCATTATATTCCCGGCGGTGATCGATTAACATGCATTACTTCAAAACAAGTTAGAGACTACAATCGACATTATAATTGTATACTATCAAAAGACAGTAATTTTATTGCATACGTATCTGTGCCTCCCATATTTTGCGGGGATAAAGATTCCATTTATGCTGACTTTAGTTTTAAAACAGGATTTATGATTGAAGTGAATACTTATCATTTAGAAATAATCAAAGGAGATTTTTTTGTAAATACAGGGGAAAGAGTGACCTCTTTATGCGACCTTCCTCTCACTTATAAATCTTTAAAATATGCTCGTAAAGCATATAATGCGGATACTGTAATTACATATCCTTTAAGAATGTGGGAAAATTTAGAAAATAAGTATAATCATTGCCAAGTAATGATTATTCAAAAAAAACGTCGCGGATGTATTGCTCTGTATTGCTTTTATAATGACAAAGGTGCTAGAAAATTAAGTCAATATATAAGATCATTAAAAAAGGTATTTTGGTATAGAGAGCCTAAAGATTATATTGAAGTAATAGATCCACCAATCATAGAAGAATACGAAATACCTCATTTAAAAGCTAAAGAAAAGTCCGCTGATAATTAAGATGCAAATAAGATGGGGATTTATCCCATCGTTTCTATATTTGTGAAATCACAAAACTAAAATCAAACACTTATGAAACAAAAATTAACAAGGGCACTTATTGATGAAATTCGAAAAGAAATGCCTGTATTGAGTCAAAATGAAGAAAAAGGAGTAATCGGAGGTACTTTATATGTAATTGGAGTGGATGGGCGTGTACTTTACTCTAACGAAACAAATACAGATGAGGTTCTTGTATCAATGGGATCATGGGATGGGGCTCCAACAATGGAATTGCCTAAAGGTACATCTTTTCAAATATCTTCTGGTCAATTGGTTATTGAAGGTACTAGTGAACAGAATCGAGATATCTATAGTTTTTTAACTCAAAATACTTCTGTAGAATGGTCTATGTGCGTGGATAGTTCAACTTATCATTTTTTCGCAGGTACCAATCATCAAGAAAAAGAAGTGTCAATGGCGTATAGTGGATGTGATATAAAATATCATAACCATCAGAGTGAATATGCTAACTATCCAAGTGATGCAGACTATGAAACAAAGAGTAAATTACAAGAAATTGGATATAAAGAATTTTATATTTATCATGAGCCAACTGATACCTATATTCCATATTGAGAACAACAATTATGAAAAATAGAATTATATCACTTTTCATATATTTATTGCCTAGTTTAATCTATGCTCAAAATAATGCAGACGACAAATATGAGATTCTGTCTCTAACTGACATGTTTAGTCTTTTCAAAGATAGTAAAAATAGTGTTCCTCAAGATTATGACGAAATATATGTTCCCGGTTACTTCTATGAGCCTTCTTTTATGTATCCTTCACCTTTAAAGAAAGAATTTTGTTGTGTAGCTCAATGGAGAATCCCAAACAGAAACTGTAAGTATCTATTTTTAGAAGATATATTTCCGCAAAACAAAGATTCCTTAAAACAAGCTTCTCTTGAATTACAAAAAATAAAAGAGAAATATGGAATGAGAGAATCAGCTATGTATCAAGATGTGCCCGCAGGTTATAATGGTATAATTGCCAAATGGTTCACTGGTAGATTATTCGTTTTGCATTGCCCAAGAAAGCTATTTAATACAGTTGTATCAAAGAAAGCTTCACTCATATCCATTCATAAAGGTAGGATATCTGACGAAAAACAAATAACTCCAGATGAGGGTAAGTTTGAATCTTCTTGTTTTCCACAAAAAGGAGGCATGATATTAATACGCGAAGACGGATGTTGGTATGATGACATTAAAAGGAATATAGATTTTTTAATCTCTCCCCTAATTAATGAAAATTTTCCTACAGAATTTAGCAAACATGTTGGGAGGGAATATTCATTTCTATTGGAAGTAGTCCCTAAAACAGGACAAATTATTCCACACCTCTTATTGCCGAAAACATTATCTACCGACGAGAAAATGATTGTATCTTATTTAGAAAAACAAATAAGGAAGTTTCCTGAAAACAGTTTTGGCCCCCTGATAACCATTGACAAGAAAATGTTATATGGTCGATATTTAAAATTTATTGTAAAAGATGAAAAGTTTAAGATTGAAGACTACCTTGAATATTGATATTAAGTCAAGAAACAATACTAAGTCACTGATTTCGAACACTGCTTATTGAAATTGCCACAAAGAAGGACTACAACCATTCTGCCATAGTACAATTCAATATTGAAGATTTCCCTATTAAAGCGAGTTAATATAAACGAAGTATGAAAAATAATTTTTTGGTGAACTTTATATTATTACATGGATATTCATTAGACAACTCTAGTCTGATGTTTGGTAAAATGGGGTATTCTTTAATTCTTTTCGAATATTCTCACTATTTTAAGGATGCTTTAGCTGAAAAACATGCTTTTGAGTTATTGCAAGAGGTACTAGCTTCTCCTATGAAAAGCAATACATTTAATGAAGGAAAAATGGGAATAGCATGGTCTCTTATTCATCTTATTGAAAAAGAATATATTGAAGCTGATTATCTGGAATTATATGGTCAAGAACATAAAGAAATAGTAGCATTCATAAAACAATTAAAAACAGATATGAACAATATTGTATCTAAAAACGACGCTATATCGTTTTTAATAGCTTCTAAATCATATATTCAGGAATCTGATTTTGATGAAATACTTCCCAATTTAATAGAGAACCTCTATGATTACCTAAAACAAATTCCTAAAAGTTTGTTTGAACGTAATTTGTTCTATTACCATGCTACGAAAATGCTCTGTCTCTATAATCTTTATGAAGAATTAAGTATTCGAGGAGAAACATTAATTGACATAATAGTACAAACACATAAAAAATTAATCAGTGATAAACATGTTTGTACTAATATATCATTTGGAGTCAATCTTTTGCAATATGGTTTGTGCCATAAACGCAAAGATATCATAAAGCTGGCAAATGCGATTATAAAATGCTACTTTTCAAATATGGTTTTGGAAACCCTAAACTTAAAAGAATCAATTGATGCTATTTACAATCTGAATAAATTACAACTTCTTAATAAAGAAAGTGAATGGACATCTTTAAAGAAACAATTGTCAAGCCTCTTGTTTAATAAAGAATCTTATTTATATAAAGAAAATCGGCTGACATTAAGTAGACTAAAAGGAGGAATTCCCCAATTGTTACTTATGGAATGTCTTAATTTCCAAGATATAAAATCCACCGGACACTATATAATGCTGAAATGATAGAAAAAAATGTTGTAATCCTCAGAATAGAAACTGGCAATCCATCCGGTGTTGTACGCTATATTCAAATGTTAACAGAAGGTATGAAACATATGAACGGCATTAAAGTTCATATTATTTGTTTAAATACCAGTCTGATCTTTCCCAAATTTGAAGTGACAGAGGATAGGATAATTGCTAATATCCCATATCCTTCTAAATCCAAGCCTCTGAGAAATGAAATATATTGGCTTACTAAGTATTTTAACGTCGTATCCGACTTAATATCTCCCTATTTTAAAAACAGGAAACAATTAATTTGGCATGTGCAAGAATTATTACTAGTAAAATTAGCGGATATTTTAAAGTTATCTTTAGGCGGACATATTTTAACCCATTTACATATCATTCCTTGGAAACTAAGTCTTGAATATAATGAAAGTCTGTTTAAGAAACAGTACTCTCAATGGTTGAATAACACATTCAATTTAATAAATGAAAATCAACTAGAAAAGATTGCATATCCTTTATCTGATAGAATTATATGTGTTTCTTATTCCGCAATGAAACACATTATTTCAGCATATGGTATCCATCCAGACAAAATATCTGTTATATATAATGGTATGGATGATACGGGAATCACCTTGCAGGAAAGAAAATCTAGAACACCAGAGATCCTTTTCGTAGGCAGAATCAGTCGTGAAAAAGGAGTGATTTGTTTACTTAATGCATTAAATAAAGTAGCCAGTAGAGGGTATTTTTGCAAACTGAAATTAGTTGGGCAATGTACCGGATATATGTCATCTCATATCCGCAAAGCATACAAACAACTAAAGATTGACATATTAGGGACTGTTTCTTTTAATGAGCTGAAAGAACTATATACAACAAATACTATAGGAGTCATTCCTTCTTTACATGAACAATGTAGCTATGTGGCTATTGAAATGTCCATGTTTGGTATGCCAATGATCGTATCAGATGTAGATGCACTTTCCGAAATGTTCGAAGATGAAGTAAACGCTTTGAGAATCCCTTTAGTGTTTGATGAAGATTTTGGTTTAGAGCTAGATGAAGAGAAATTAGCAGACGCCATCATCCGCTTGATAGATGATGAAGCCTTAAGGCTAAAACTGAGCACAAATGCAATCAAGAACTACCAAGAAAGATTCACTCTGGAAAAGATGATAGAGAATACGATTAATGTATATGAACAATTAATAGAACAAGACAATGCCTGAAATAACAGTTCTAATGCCCGTCAGAAATGGTGAGAGATATATAAAAGAATCTATTGATAGTGTTTTGAATCAAACACTGACCGACTTTGAGTTTCTTATTATAGATGATGGTTCAACAGACCGGACAGTAGAAATCATTCAAGGATATACAGACAAAAGAATACGTTTAGTCAGAAAGGAGCATCAATTTATTCAAAACTTAAATGAAGGATTAGAGTTGGCTTCCGGCTCTTATATTGCACGCATGGATGCCGATGATATAATGCATACAGAACGATTAAGAATTCAATTAAAACGTATGAAAAAAAATCCGGATATTACAGTTTGTGGAACATGGGCTAAGATTTTCAGCGATAAGGGCAACGAAAGAAATGTTTCCCACCTTGGATATGGAATCATACACGAACCTGTGTTGGAATTACTAAAATACAACATGCTACTTCATCCTAGTGTGATGATTAAAAAAGAGTTTCTGCTTAATCACCATATTGAATATCAAAATTACCCCTGTGTGGAAGATTATAAATTGTGGTTTGATATAGCGAAAGCTGGAGGAATATTATTTGTAGAACCACAAGAACTATTAATGTTTAGAAGAAGTGATACGCAGGTCACCGTAACGAAGAAAAAGGAAATGTCTTTAGGTTCTATCCGTTTGAGAAAGGAAATTCTTCTCTATCTTCTCTCTATATATAATAATAAAACATTAAATAGCCTATTATCCGACTTTGAAAATTTAGAAAAGAATAAATGGATGTCTAATGAAGACATTTTTCGTTTTTTTGTGAATCTATTTAATAGAATACAACGCGATACAATGGTTTAATCTTTCAATTGAAAATTAATAAATTATTTTAGATAGAATTAGAACAACCATGAATATCGCTTTTTTATCTTCATCAAACCCTAATGATCAAAATAACTGGTCAGGTACTCTTTACTCTCTATACACTTCACTTCAAAAGAAACATAGGGTGATATGGGTAGGCGAAACTGTGTTTGCTGAGGTTTGGGAATTCCACAAAGCCAATTTCAAAAACAATGAAACATTCTTTCCTGAAAATTATGCGTTGCTTTTTGGTAAATTGTTTTCTGACCTATTGAAAAAGGAATGTTATGATGTAATTATATGCCGAGATTATTTCTTTGCCGCATATCTCGTTTCGGATATACCACTTATTTATATTGGAGATACTACATTTCATCTGTTTAATCAATACATGAACTGGCAGGACAAAAGTCTTACCAAACTAGCCGAACAACTGGAATCACTCGCTATACAAAAGGTGGATAAAATTATTTATTGTTCGGAATGGGCAAAACAGAGCGCAATGCAGGATTACAATGCTGATGCCGAGAACATAGAAGTGGTTGAATTTGGAGCGAATATCACAGAGAACATCCCGATTCCAGATAACGTATCGCCGATAAATGCACCATGTAACCTCTTATTTATCGGAAGAAATTGGAATATGAAAGGTGGAAATAAAGTACTTGAAATTTATCATAATCTAAAAGGAAGGGGATTTCAATGTACGCTTACTATTGTAGGAAGTGAACCTCCAATGTCCTTACCAAATGATCCGAATATTGAAATATACCCTTTTATCGACAAAACAAACTCCAATGACAGGTTAAAATTCCATGAGATCCTGACACGATCGCATTTTCTGATTCTGCCCACTCGCTTTGATTGTTTTGGAATAGTTTTCTGCGAAGCATGCGCCTATGGTATTCCATCGTTAGGCACTAATGTAGGAGGTGTATCACAGGTTATCAAAGAACGAGAAAATGGATTTCTGTTCAACATCGATGCTTCTTCGCTGGAATATGCTGATAAAATAGAAGAGATATTCAATAACCATATAACATATTCCAAACTAAGGAAAACTGCACGAAAGGATTTTGAAGAACGTTTAAACTGGGATATATGGCTCGATAAAAGCAATAAGATTATAGAACAGCTTGCATCCGAGCATCAACCGGATTTTTATCTTCCGGTTTATGTTATCAATATGAGAGAAAGAGTGGAACGTAAACAACATATTACTAAGGAGTTCGACAACAAGGAAGAATTCGAGTTAAATTGGGTAGAGGCTTCGGCCCATCCTATCGGTGCAGTAGGTTTATGGAATAGTATGATCAAAATCATAAAAATGGCAAAAGAGAAAGGAGATGACATCATTGTCATTTGCGAAGACGACCATTATTTCACGGAAAATTATTCTCCCAAATTACTGTTCAAAGAAGTTACAGAAGCTTATATACAAGGAGCGGAAGTACTTTCCGGTGGTATTGGAGGATTTGGACAAGCGATCCCTGCAGGATATCATCGTTATAAAGTTGACTGGTTTTGGTGCACACAGTTCATTGTTATTTATAATCGTTTTTTTGATAAGATGCTGGATTATTCGTTTCAGAATACTGACACAGCCGATGGAGTAATATCCAAACTAGCCACAAACATAATGGTTATCTATCCTTTTATCTCAGAACAAAAGGATTTTGGGTACTCGGATGTTACTCAGAGTAATATGGAACAGCAGGGTAAAATAAGAGAGCATTTTGCAAGAGCGAATAAACACATGAAATCAATAAGTCTGAAATAAAAGAAAGATTGATGACAATGATAAACTTATTATTTATACAAAATAAAATAGTCTAATGGAAAATCTCATTTTTGATATAGGTTTTCATAAAGGAGAAGATACCCTTTTTTATCTTTTGAAAGGGTATCGGGTAATTGCTGTGGATGCTGACCCTGATTTAATAAATGAATGGCAGAATATTTTTAAGAAATACATAGAGAATGGAAAGCTATTGTTGCTAAACTATGTGATTTCTGACACAAATGACGTAGACACCGATTTTTATATCGGTCCAAATACCATTTGGAGTTCAACTAAAGTTTCTATTTCTTCAAGAATGTGCTGCAAGGCTATTAAAAAGAAGATTAAATCAAAACGGCTGGACCATTTGTTTCATGAATACGGTACTCCTTTTTATTGTAAAATAGATATAGAAGGAAATGACATCATTGCACTGCAAACGATGGAAAAAGTGAGTGAGAAACCTCTATATATATCAGTAGAAACTGAATGCATAGGAGAAGATGAAGATATAGCAGGACACGAATTGGACACTTTGAATGCTTTATATCAGCTAGGATATAGAAAATTCAAGTTAGTTGATCAAAGAACACTTACCGTACTCGACTATAATTGTTTTTATAAGAATAATTCTGAACATAATTGGTTCGAACAAATAGAAACCAATTGTAAGTATGCCGAAGAACTGATAGTTCTCTCCGATACTGATCAACGAGTGAAATTTACCGATTTCTTCCCCGGTTCTTCAGGACCATTTGGAGAAGAACTAGCCGGCAAATGGTATGATTACCCTCAAGCAAAGGAAATGCTTAAAAAGCATAGAGAAGACAAAATGAGACTGAACGAACCGGCATGGACCTTTTGGTGCGATTGGCATGCAACGTTTTAACAAATATAGTTACACATAAAAACAATAGAACTATGAAAATACTACAAGCAATGTAAGCCCCCGATAAAGTACCCGTATAAAAAAGAATCGCTATAGCAAATCGAACAAAGCTATAGTGATTCTGTATTTATATTCTTGTTTTTCGTTAGAGTATTATTAGAGTTCTTTGGAGTTTCCCGATTCCCAGCAATGGGGTAGCAGCTCTTTTAGGTCTTTCTCCTTGTTGGCTGCATAATACGGCAATAGTGCAATCACCTCCGTGAGCCATTCCCGGGGGTTAATGTTGGAGGCTTTGCATGATGCCAAGAGCGAACAGATTATGGCAGTGTTCTGCGCGGCTTCATGGTTTCCACAAAATAAGAAGTTTTTTCTTGATAAGGCTATCGGACGAATCGCATTTTCGGCCAGATTATTATCTATTTTAAGCCTGCCGTCTTTCAGATAATTCCTCATACGTGGCCAAAGTTGATACGCGTAAGCGATAGCTTGCCCCATCCGGCTTTTAGGAAGCACTTTCGGATAGGCTGTTTCCATCCATTTTTCCAGTTGCTCAAGTATGGGAAGTGCCTGTTCCTGTCTTCTAAGCATGCGTTGCTCATAAGTGAGTTCCTCCTGGTCGGCAATCTGTTCGATCCGATAGAGTTGCTGTATTTGAGCCAGAACATATCCGGCCAGGGATTCATTCTCTTCTTTGGCAACCTCGTAATGTCGCCTTATGTGGGCAAGGCATCCGACAAGGCACACCTCTTTCTTACCCTCAAAGATGTTGTAGGCCGCATAGCCGTCACTTTGAAGATATCCTTTGAAGGTTTGTAATAATTTCCAGGCTGTTTCCTGTGAGCGGGAACCGTCATCATAATGAAAGAAGACCAATCCATCCATAACCGCCCTGACTATCCACAAGTATTCCTTAACCGCTTTATGATTCTGTTTGTTGATAACCGGTAATGTCGTTTCGTCCACCTGGATATAGTCGGCCTTCAATACCTGTTTCTTCAACTCTTCATAGAGAGGTTTAAGTAATTCACAGGCAGGTTTGAACCACCCCTGAAGCGTGTTTTCCGAGATCTTCAGGCCTAAATGGTGAAACTCACGCACCTGACGATAGAATGGTACATGATATTCATATTTTTGCAAGAGGATTTCAGTGAGCAGGCTGGCACCGGGAAGTCCCTTGTAGATAGGCAATAGCGGAAGAGGGGCTATAATAACACTGCCCTGATGCCCCTGAGGCAAACTTATATTGTCTTTCAGGCCATACTTGGGACGTATGATCTCTTTTACGTATAATTTGCCCGGTTCAAATTCAAGTGTACGTGTGCGTTCCTCGCCTATGCGCTTGTATTTATCCGGATCGACTCCTTCGGGTTCTATGACAATCTCCACTACAGGAAGGCCATCCAACATGTTGCGGTTCTGACGCACTTTCTTTTTGGGAGTCGTCGAGCAGACAGGTTCTTGGGCTGCGGCTTCTTCCGGTATTTCGTGTTCCAACGGCTGAACAGGTGGATCGAACAGTGATAGCTGGTTCGGATCCAGATGGGCTAATTTCTCGCTCTTACGGCCGAATAACTGACGATTTAACCAGGCTACCTGAGCCAGCAGTTCCTGAAGCTTATTTTGCAGCTGTTCGTTCTGCCGGGTCAGACGCTCGATTGACTCAGACTGGGAGCTATTAGCCTGCTGGAGTGTGGCCACCAAAAGTTCTAATGTTTCTGTCTGAGTCATTCGTCATACCTGTTTTGAACAATACAAAAATACAGAAAAGCAACCGTATAATCAAGGTTTCACCTGCTGTTTTTCAGTACTGCATGTCACTTTTTCGTAACGCTTTCAGACGTTTGAGCCTTTTGGAAGGTTCGTCGTTGATTCCCTCTACCATCAGAACCAGGTCACGCCACTGCATAGGGTACGACTTGCTTTCTTTGTCATAAGAGGGAAGGCGGAAAGTGCCTTCTTCAAGTCGTTTTATGTACAAAACCAGTCCGCCATCTTCCGCGTGTAGCAGTTTCATTGTAGTGCGCTGGCGGTTGATAAAGATAAACACATCACCTAAACGGACATCATATCCCATTTTATCATGAACAACCCCGCATAATGAGTTCATACCTTTACGCATATCTGTCTTACCCGGACAGAGAAAGTAGCGCATCGTGTCATTCAGGCAAAACATGGCGATTGCAGAGTTGAGTGAGCAATTGCATGGCCGCCTGGGATTCAGCCATACCACTGAAGTGGGCGATAATACCACCGGGGAACTCTATCCGGATCTCACCCGTTTGTATAGCGCCACTATCACAGGCAGAGTGGGAAGCAGGTGAAGAGGTGAGGCTAACCGGTGCAAACTCCTCTAAAGAGGAAGAATGCCTATCCATATGATAACGCCTCGATAGGCCAAACTTTCCTTTCCAATAGTAAAAGCTTGATTCGGTATAGGCTTCATTTATACAGAAGTCTTTTATCGTCAAACCGCTACGCTGTTGACGAGACAGGATTTCAATGAATTCTTCTTTACTCATTTTTTGCATAGTCTTTTTTCTGGCAAAGATCGAGACTTAAAGATACAAAGACAACGGGTACTTTATCGGGGGCTTACCAAGCAATAACCTTGTCAGCATTATTACTTTTGAATATATCAAAGGTATGCTCTCAAGAAGATAAAAAAACTAAAGATTTTTTCAATTCTGGTGGATATATATCTGAAGGATATGCATTGGATAGAAACCAAGTACGATTTAATCAGTCCAGCGATTTTGTGTTTCATCATATTCCTAACGGTAATCTAATATGCATTACTTCAAAACAATTTAGAGCACATGCATTTAGTCGACATTATAATTGCATACTATCAAAAGACAGTAATTTTATTGCATACGTATCTGTGCCTCCCATATTCTGCGGGGATAAAGATTCTATTTATGCTGACTTTAGTTTTAAAACAGGATTTATGATTGAAATGAATACTTATCATTTAGAAATAATCAAAGGAGATTTTTTTAGGAATACAGGAGAAAGGGTTACTTCTTTGTGTGATCTTCCTCTCATTTATAAATCTTCAAAATATGCTCGTAAAGCATTTAATGCGGATACTGTAATTACATATCCTTTAAGAATGTGGGAAAATTTAGAAAATAAGTACAATCATTGCCAAGTAATGATAATTCAAAAAAAACGTCGTGGATGTATTGCTCTGTATTGCTTTTATAATGACAAAGGTGCCAAAAAGCTAAGTCACTATATCAGATCATTAGAACATGTCTTTTGGTATAGAGAACCGAAAGATTACATTGAAGTAATAGATCCACCAATCATAGATGAATATGAAATACCTCATTTAAAAGCTAAAGAAAGATCCGCTAATAATTAAGATGCAAAAATAAGATGGGAATTTATCCTATTACTTCTATCTTTACAGAATCACACAACTAAAATTTATCAGAATGATTATAATGGCTACAATTATTAAAGTGTAAAACAATGAGAATACTACAAACAATAATCTTATCATCATTATTACTTTTGATAGCATCGAATGCTTATCCTCAAAAAGATAAAAGTCTTCAAAATGTTTTTATCCCAGAAGGTTATGCACTAGATAGAAATCAAGTACAGTATAATCAGCCTAAAGATTTTATATCCTATATCGATTCTTTAGGAAAAAACAAAGTTTATTTAGGATGCTTTCTTGCAAAAGAATCTAAGAGATTACCAAGCTACTATCGCAAATCCTTTCTATCCAAAGATAGTAATTTTATTATACTCACTGCTATTCCCAGTATATTTTGCAGACGCAATGATTCAGTCTATGCAGATTTTGATTTGCTTCCAGAAATGAAAGTTGAGATGAATACTTATCATTTAACCCATATTAAAGCGGACTTCCTTAAAAATACGGGAAAACGAGTCGCTTTTTTATCTGAATTACCTATAACTTATAAGTCTTCCAAATATGCCCGTGAATCCTTCAATGCAGATACTGTTATCACATACCCTTTAAAAATGTGGGAAAAATATGAAAATAAATATACTCATTGCTTGGTCATATTAATTCAAAAACGATATCGTGGTTGTATCCCTCTTTATTGCTTATACACTGACGAAGGAGCTAAGAAACTCAACCACTATATCAAATCATTACAAAAGGTGTTTTGGTATAGAAATCCGAAAGATTATATCGAAGTAATAGATCCTGTCCCAGAGACAGATAATATATTTATTTTGCCAAAGCGAAATGAATCAGATACCGTACGTATAGTTGGTCAATTATGAAAAATAGAATTATATCACTTTTCATATATTTATTGCCTGGTTTGATCTATGCTCAAAATAATGCAGACGACAAATATGAGATTATGTCTCTAACCGACATGTTGAATCTTTTTAAGGACAGTATCAAGACGTACCAGCAGGTTATAATGGTATAATTGCCGAATGGTTCACTGGCAAATACCTTGAATATTGATATTGAGTCAACAAGCAATATTAAATCATTGATTGTCTATGCAACAATGCGTTTTTATTTCTATATTTGTAGAATCACACAACTTAAATTTAATGCATATGAAACAGAAATTAGTACGAATAGGTATTAGCGGGATACAGAAACAAAAAGAGAGATTTTGCCTTATATTTCCTGTACTATTATTTATATTTATCTTTCCCGCATCATCTATTGCTCAAACTATCGCAGAAGAATATAATTTCAATTTTAAGGGAGGAGAAGAACAAAAGTGGTCTTGGATAAAGAACCAAACCGGATGCTTTACTTATATTGAATCAATGCAAATAAAGAAAGATGATAATATAGTTTATAAAATATCATATACTCCACCTCCATCAAAAAATAAGAATATGATATTTATTACATCTTGCACTATCATGATACCAGAACAGATAAATGGAGATAGCTGCCAAGTATCTATAAAAAGTAAAACAAGAGAGATAACTAATGCATGGCTTACAGTTACAGCTCTCAACAGTAATGAAGTGGCAGTAGCATCTGAAGACAAAAAGCTGGAACATCCGGAATGGACGGATAATGTACTATCATTAAAATTGACGGACGGGAAATATAAAGCCAAAGCATTACGAATTAATATCTTTTATTTTGGAAATAGTAATCCGGATCAACAAATATGTTTAAGTGACCTGCAAATCAATATTGATGGAAAAGATCTGGGGAAACAATCTATTGAAGATCAAACTGTCATTAACACAAACATTCACAAAAGACTTATCAAAAATAAGATTATAAAATTATCTCATGACAATGATAGTACTCTGCTTACGCGAATAAATGAATTGAAAGATAAAAAAATCATAGGATTAGGAGAATGTACTCATGGTTCGCAAGAATTAAAAACTGCGGTTATTCAATTTTCAAAGAATCTCATTCAAAATGGAGATTGCAGGTTTGTTCTGTTAGAGGCTCCCGTTGATGCCTTACTACTGGTCGATGCATATATACAAGGAATTATATCATCACCCGACATTGAAAAACAAATAAAAGAAATCATGCAGATGTTTTTTACAAACAATAGCGAGCTTATGGGCTTTGTGGATTGGTTAAAGGAGTATAACAAGACATCTCTTCGTAAAGTACACCTATCTGGTATGGATTATAAAGACATCATAAGTCCATATTTTTATGACTACCTATTAAATCTATTGGATAAAGAAAAAGGGCGATACTATTTATTAAAACTATATGATAAAGAATTTAAAGATATATTGCAATATGCTCATGAGGATGTTTATTTAAAAACGAAGTTGGGAGAAGAGAATTTTTCGCTTTTTACCCAATACATAGAAACTTGTATCAATTTGGGTATTGGCTCCCAATTGCCTCCTCCTGATTATAGGGATTTCTATATGTTTACTTATACCAAACAACTTGCTGATCATTTCTTAAAAAAAGATGAGAAGCTAATCATTCACGCTCATAGTGCCCATCTTTCTAACTTGGAACGTTTTGATAGTTTTCCGTATAAAGAAATCCCAGCAGGGAATCGTTTAAAGAAATATTATGGAGATAAGTATTACTCAATTGGTTTTCAAGTTGGAAAAGGAACATTTACTCAGGAATCCGCCGGTTATTTTAGCAAGCTGATAGCATTACCATTATCCAAGCCACCATATAATAGTTTTGAACATTTAGCTCTAAGCACAAAAGAAAGTTATTTCTATTATCCATCCAAATATATGGATGACGGTATTGTTGAGTTATTAGTTATTCCAAGAATGGCACGTTATCAGAGACAATATCAATTTCATTCTGTGAAAAACTGGTGTGATGCCTATGTCTTTATACAAGAGAGCACGCCGCTCAAAAATGTAACGACTGGAGAATTCGAAACAATGTTCAAACAATTTCTTAGAATAAAGGAGTTGATAAAAGAATTGAAAGCAAACGAAGAAAAGATAAGAAATAAAGAGTAACTTCTACTCAAAAGTAAAAGCTACTCTTCATTCCATATAAGATTGGGGATATTCAGTAAGTTTCCCTATTTATTTGCTTTAATACGTTGCCCGTCCGCCTGAACAGCGTACAGTTCCGCTCCTTCAATGTCTGCTTCGGCAGGTACAGTAAATACAAACCGATTGGCAAACCATACTTTTTTGCCATCCTTGATTAATTCGAAAGCAACCGCCTGTTCGCCATTAGTCACAGTGTATGTTCTTCCGGAAACGGTATAACTTACAGTCTTGGTGATTTTCACATTGTTCTGGAATGTTTCGAAGTACCCTACATCTCCTCCATCTTCGGATATACCTTTTTGATTGCCTTTGGCTCCTACCTGATATCTTCGGTCTTCAATGTATTCAATAGGCGGACATTTAGTGGAAAATGTTTTCATATAAGCCAGCGTCTGATTAATCATATCCTGTGTCACGGTATATGAAAAGCTTCCGTAAGCATACAACTTGAAACTGACCGGAATAAAGAATCCCCAGGCATCGAAGAATTCGGTCATATCCATGTTAGCAGCTTTTGCTACGTTGCGTGCATACATCAGTTGCGCTGCTCCCGGATCATTGAAAGGTAACCAGAATTCAGGGGTACGTCCTTGCTCGAATATCTTACGGATGGTATTCGGTTTCTTGCCGATACGTTCGAAGTATGTCCACAATTGCTGGTTAAGGCGCATGTGCATTTCGGAGGCTTCTCCTTGATATAATCCATATTTATTGGCATCATCAGATGTCATATCCTGGGGGGTAAATGCCAGCGTGTTCGGGTCTCGCGGATGCATGAATCTGCTCCAAGGGGTCGGAGGCGCATATCGGTAAACAGCCAATGTCCCGATGGAACTACCACGTGATCCCCACTGGTTGATCTTGTACACCACATAATTAGAAAAGAGATTATTGCTCGATTCCGTAGTACTGGGCCAGTTGATGGCTCCCTGATGCATATGTCCGAGTTCATGTCCCGGTCCCCATTCATTGTCCTGATTCTTGTCCATATCGCGCGGATCGAAGTTGTTTTTGAATCCCCATCCGTCTTTTGTGCTTACATCACCGGCTGCCATGTTAATGTAATAATTGGTAGCATAAAGTCCGTCGGTGAAAGTAGTGACATGCATCAGTGAATTGAATTCTCCCGTATTCGAATAGGTGTCGATGGCAGCCAGTTCCTGCTCCCAATCTATCAGGTTATCCCATCGTTCCATTCCTCTTACTACTCCATACTGTTTGAAGTTGTCCTGATTTTGCAGCAAGTCTTTCAGTGCTGTAAACAGAATCTTCCTGCCTTTCAGCACAAATACACATTTGTCAGATCCGTCCAAAGTGACAGATTTTGCCTTCCGGATATATTCACGGAACAGATCATCGGTTTTATCCACAGTCAGATCCCATACATTGAAGCCTACACGCGCATGTTCCGTTATCTCCACATACTGGGGCGGAAAATGTATTTTCACTGCCGGCATGCCACGGGGATCAAGTTTCTGATAGATGACAAACAGATTTCCCGCACGTGAGAAAGAAAACTTGTTGATTCCGTTTTTCAGGAATCGTTCTTCACCGTCGGGCCCCAGATCCGAACAACACCTTAGTGAAATGGATTCACCTTGCGGTATGCCGTCTGCTAAAACGACCATCTCTTCACCCGCATTGGTTATGATACCGGTAGGGTTGCAAAGAGGCGAGTAGTAATTGGTTCTCAATTTATCTCCCCAATATTCGGGCACACTGTATGCCTGATATGACTGTATCCTGAATCTCTTTTCCGCTTCGGGATAAGTATTGCTCTGCAAAGACTTTGCCAGCACATTGAAGAATGCCGGAAGCCGATTGATGGCTTCGTCGGAAGCGTCCGGGAGGAGTTCACTGCATGAACGGTCGGTGAATACTGTTATCAGTTGTTCGTCAAGCGGATTTTCCGCAGCATGGAAAAATTCCATCTCGTCGCAACTGACGAAATCATTTAATCCGCTTTTAACTTTGAATTGAACAGCCGCAGGTACAACCGGATCGTTCAGCAATATCCTATGGCTGCCTCCTGCTCCTTTAAAATCATAATCTTGTATATGAATAAAATCCGTACTTCCTTGAGGCTTGATGTAAAGTTCGAATGCTCCGAAATTACCGTTACCATTCCGGCTGTGATATAGGATATAGTCTAGCGTAAGCTGATTCTGATCGAACTGATATTCAAGAGTAACGGGGAATTTTGCAGATTGACTCCATGTGGAATGGTAACAGGTTCCGCCGAACTGACCGTCATAAGACTTCGATATATCCTGCCCCGGCTGATGGTCGGTGTCGTATCCACCGGTAACTTTCAACTTTATATCCTTCTCCGGATTTACACCCGAAATATCACTCGATTTCTTTTGTTGTTTGATTTCCGACTGGTCATAAATGTTTGTATTTTCTTTGGATACAAACTTGATCGTAGCATTCCTTTCTGTAGTCAGAGGATTGGAAGCAATGGAGAATATTCGTGTACTGGATGCCAGATCGGCTCTTGTATCAGGTACTTCTTTCTCGGTAATCCAGTCTTTGGCTTCCTCCGGAATAACTACTTCATAGTCTGTATTGGAAAGCAAGTTGACTTCCAGATGATCGTTTCCTGTTCCCGCCACCTGAATGACACGGCTCTCTTCAGCCACTTCAATGATCAGGTCACCGCCTGTCTGCACAACTCTGAGTTTAGCAGTCAGCGCATTATTGGCGATAGTAATATTTCCTTCTCTGACTCCTTTTTCGGGACTGGATGTTGCCGAAACCGTCAGTTCTGTATCCGATGCTTTCCTTGCCGTCAGCCATTCTTTTCCCTCAGTTACCGATGCATTCCACTCCCGGTTCGATTTGACAGGTACGGCTACTTCCCCACCCTCTTTCTTGAATCCAATGGATTTCTGAACTTGCAGCACCGGCTCTCCCTGCAGCTCCTTATCATCACTCTTGCAAGCATAGAGAGTAGTGACTCCCACCAGCAGAATAAGAGAGATACATAGTATGTGTTTTACCTTATCCAATAACATAGTATTTATAATTTTTGTTGTTTTTCCATTTCGTTGACCAAACTATCCAAATCGAAGTCAATGTTATATTCATTCTCTATCTGAATCTTTTTGATTTGCTTCACCAGCGAATGCGGCTTCAACCTTCGGATCATCTCTATTTCCAGAAGCCTGTTCGGGAAACGTTTGCGAATGCCATCGATGTCTTTCATATAAATGCTGTCTGCTCCCTGATAAAGCGCATTGGCGGATTCTTCAAGAATAAATGCTCCCAAACTGTCAGGATATTGTTCGAGCACTGCCCGCAGAATTTCCAGACTTTTTCCGAAACTTTGATGCGCATCAGCATTCATATCTTTAGCCGCCTGAAACAATCCTAACTGAAACAGGTATTCTCCTGTTATCGCTTTTCTCTCCATTGCCAAAGTCTGGACATGCAATGCGGAATCCAGCTCCCCCATCTCAGCCAGTAGTTTAGCTTTGGTACCATAATAATCGGGGTTGAGACTGTCAATCGACAGTGCCCGGTCCAGAAGGCTGATACACTTCCGGGTGGAATCGACATCATAAGACGATTGCAGGATGGCTACCGCCTGTTGATAAAAACTGTCGGCACTGAGATTTACGGGATGGGGACGAATGTCCGGTTTCTGCCGTGAATGACAACCGACGGCTGTGCAGATTAGCAGCAAAACAAGTAATATGATATTCAGTTTCTTTGTTTTCATGTACATGATTCTCAATAGTCGGATAATATAAATAAAAAAAATGACTGACAGGGAGTTTTATAGGAAAATGTGTCCAATCTAATCTTATTTCCTCCCCGCCAGTCTTTCTATTAGTTTATCAGATGCCTAGTTCTTTTCTTGCCCAAGCCTCATCATGATCGTTTATCTTATAAAGATAGATACCAGCCATATTCCACCAGCCGTTTCCTCCGCTCGGATCTATCGGATCGGCATCACGACGAGCTTCCGGAATAAAGCGAATGTATTTATATGGTTTGCCGGCTTTTATATTCTCATTAGGTTCAACGTGCTGTCCTCTGCTGCCGGGCAGTGTATAAGTCTCTTTACCCATCAGCGTCCAGGTATTGTTATTGTCACTTCCCCAGATACCTACACGTTTTACGTCCCCGGCACCATTACCATTATTTCGGCCATCATACTCAAAGCGCAAGGACTGCAATGGCAATTCCGACATATTGATTTGCAGATAATGAGGTTGCTTATTGGGTGATGTTCCACTCCATATCGTGTGATAATAGGTATTTATATTATCATCGACTAAAGCTGCAAGTGATCCTTCGGACGGTTCGGTCGCATTGGCAGAGAACATATCGACCGTAAGAGCAATAGGTGCCTTGATAACGGACTCCCCGGAAGTTCCTCTTACGACGGCAGGTTGTTCCGTCTCCATGCCTGTAGGACCATACGTTTTGATAGTAAACTCATATTCACCGCCACATTTGAATGTGTTATCTACGATAAATAAGTTGGTAGTATTATCTGCGATTTCCAGTTCCTTATCCTCTTTCGTCACCGGATCATGATAGATGACTTTCATCTTTGTAAAATTCACATTTACAGGCATCTCCCATTTCAACTTAATAAATCCCGCTCCCGGAGTAGCTGTCGGATTCTTCACCCCTTCGGGAGGAACCGGAATGAATTTCTCCTGTGTAACGGTGACAGTGAACTCATTAGGCTCTATCGGATCAGTGCTTCTGAATGTGATGTGTCCCACCCGTTCTTCCTCTACAGTATTAGGCTGGATAATGAAACTTTCGGAAGCATCGCGCATACCTCTCGTGGCAGGCAAAGGCGTAATCCATTCACGGGCAGAAGCCTCCACTTCATAAGTATACGCATCTGCAGGACCATTTACTTTAAATGGAATCGTGATTGTTTCTCCGGTAGCTTTCACCTGATATTCCTTCTTTGATTCGTCAATGTCAACAATATATCCTCTCGGCTGCTGCTTGATAATGAGTGTACCGACACAATTATAGTTTTGTGACGACTGCAGAGTGACTGTACAATACCGCACAAGGGTATCGGTATTCTGATCCAAAGTAAATGTCAGGTTCTTCTTGACTGTGTTCTCTGCTTTTTCTGCTTTCTGTGATTTCTTAGCCTTCGGCTGCTCCGGTTCGTTAAAACGTACCCAATCACAAGTATCCGGCACAGTAATAACATCCAGATTCAGATTGGTATTTACCGGAATAGTCAGAGAAGTCGCTTTAGAATCTACGATTTTCATTCCATCGGCCGTCAATCCTTCCACTTCGATCACCGGTTCCAGGCCGAACTGTTTGACATTAATAGAAAAGCTCTGATGACCGTAAGCTATCGTAATCTCCGCTATGCGCTGTTTATAATCCTCATTTTCGTCAGCAGATACGGTGACTTTACCTTCATGTTTTTGTAACTTGCACCATCCGGCATTCGAACTTGCCGTCCAGTTATCAAGCGCCACATTGGTCTCCACTTCTATCTCATGCTCACCACCGGCAAGGGGGAAAACGATAGCTGCCTGACTCTCGCTAGGGATAGTCAAAGACAACACACTGAACTCCGTTTCATAATCGGGACCACAGGAAGAAAGCGCAATGAACGTTCCCAAAACTCCTGCCAGCCCGATGATTAGTATATTTTTTTTCATATCATTAGATGCATTACAAGTTTTCTACTCTTGGATTGAATTGGTATCTCAGTTTGGCATTTACTTCCCTGTATCGGTCTGTAGGCTGCAAACGGTATTTGTAATGGAGACGGAACTCCTTATAATAAGTGGCACGTCCGTCGGGCGTCCGGATGACATTCAGCAAATACGTATTGTCATACTCTCCAATGGGAGTCAATTGCATTACGTCGATATCCTTATAGGGCAGAATAGTAAGCTCTTTTGCCAGCGGATTCTCGGGCAACTGTTCTCCCATTTCCAGAATGATGCTTCCTTTATTGATGATATCCAGTGCAGTGGTATAATCACTGAAACTTTCATCGCCTGCCATCAGACGTACGGAATTCTCCGAAACAGGAAATACACGATTGGAATTCGTCGGACGACGGACTTCACTGGTTCCATCCGTATTCGGAATAATAATGGTACTACTCGTATAATTGTAATATGTTGCCGTTTGTGTGGATGCATAATAATTTTCCTTATGAATGCGAAGCAGCACGTGTCGCTTCTTCGGATTACAGTCCGGTGTCTTCAGCGAATCAATCTTATATTCGAGAAAATAAATGGAGTCGGGTGAAATCTTATCCAGATTTTTCAGATACACCGGAAACATCGCTTTGGAAGAGCCGGCAGGAATAGTCATTTCCATAGTCGGAAACTCATAACATTCTTCCGGTAAATACTTCGCGAAGCGTGCTTTATTGATATCGAAATTAGATTTGTTGTAAGCTCTCAACAATGTATCAGAGTTTTGCAGTGCTACTGTAAACGATTCATCGGAAGCCTGCGAACCACTTAATGAAGCCACCACGAAAAGGGTATCTCCTCCCTGCTGCAACTCGGCTACCTGGCGATCATACACCAGGCTCGAATTACTGAGCAAATTTACTTCTTTGCGGAATTGTTCCTGAGCGAAATCATAGTTATCGCAACCACTTATTACAACCAAAGCAGAGCAAAGAATTATAGTTACTATCTTCTTCATATTTTCTTTCTGTTATTCTTGTTTTTCATTATCTGTCCCATCCCGGATTCTGATCCATTGCGGGAACTTTCAGTAATTCATCATGGCGAATCGGCATAAATACCATTTTGGGCAGTGCAACCCGGTCACGGATATTCTGCTGGTCGATTGTCACGATATTCCAGAATCCCGGATTGCCACTGACGTCGGTACGGTCTTTCTGCACATCCAGTCCCCGCCAGTTGGACATATTGGCATCGTCGGTGAGGAAAGTACCCCATCTGCGAGTATCGAAATAGCGGTAGCCTTCGTTGAAAAGTTCCACTTGCCTTTCGTTGCGGATAATTTGCTCAAACCGGCTCGCATCATTCATATCGCTCAAAGAAGGACCGGGTAATCCGACGCGATAGCGGATCATATTGAAATATTTAGCCATTTCCTGAACATCACGACTGACAGTAACTTCGACATCCGTACCTGTCATATCGGGGGTAGTTACGGTTACGGTCCCCGTTACGTTGTTTAGTGCTTCTACATATTCAAGAAGTACTTCCGCATAGCGGATGATAGCAAACGGTTTGGGGCTGGTAATGAATGAACCTTTCACATTCCCTTTTCCGCCAGCCCATGAATCGTCCGGATGAATATACTTGACAGGAGTGTAACCGCTGATATTGTAGTCATTGACATTACTTCCCGCACCGGCAAGTCCGGCTTTCGAGTCATCGTGCGAATACCAGAACTGCTGATTGATATAGCTTGCATCAGAAGATGCGGAATTCATAGTCCACAGGCGTCCGGGAAATCCGATGGAAGCATAAAAACGTGCCGAACGGTTGTCATACATCTTCGGAACATCTCCTCGCAACTGGTAACTTCCCAATACTTTATTGGTACCTATTGTTTGGTTAAGGTCCGCTACATAAGGATATTCCGCTGACGCATTGTGTATATCTCTGCCGTCCATCATCAGGAAGCAATCGACCACTCTTTGGGGTACGGACATACCGCCCCAGCCTCCGAAACCTACCGGGAACGAGTGTTTTGTGTAACTATAGACACTACCGGATGACATAGCCCAGATAAACTCTTTATTAGTGGATATGATACCTTCACCGTTGAACATATCAGCAAAAGAATGGAAAGGATCGATACCACCTGCCCCATCGGGGAAAGGAGCGGTAGGAACATTATCTGCCAACGGATATGGATGCTGGTTGTCGGGCATCACTGTAAACAGCGAATAGTAATCCATATCAATCACCTGTTTTGCGGCAGCGGCTGCCACCGCCCAGCGGTCAGGATCGTAAGTTTGGTTTACGTAATCGGCACCGTCGCTTTTACGCTGCCAGTTGCTGAAACATTGACGGGCAGCATCACCGCCATTAAACAACGGAGAAGCCTGGAACAAGCGCAAACGAGCTATCAGTGCCAAAGCCGCCCCTTTCGTTGGACGATCAGAATAACTGATACTCTGTTCGGTCGGTCCGTAAATGCCTTGCGTAGCAAGTTTGAATTCATTGCATATATAATCCACGGATTCATCATATGTAGACCGTTCCCTGTTATAGTATTCCGCCGATTCTGAAGTACTCAGCACTTCATCCCCCACAATCAGCAACGGACCATAGTTCATCAGTAAATGGTAGTAGGCATAACCGCGCATAAAGTGTACATATCCTATATAGCGTCTTCTGTCGGCTTCCGTCATATCGGGTACTTTACCGACATTTTCCAACATCCGGTTACATCTTGTCACTACTACATACATAGTATACCACAAATCTTGCGGCAGGTTTCTGCTGTTAATTTTACCGATACTGAACTGCGCTCCCCAGAATTCGTTAGTTTGCCATCTGACGGTTATCTCATCCGAAGCAGTTTCTCCCGGATTCCATGAGTTTCCCCAAATGGCACCGGCGTCGGGAAAACGAGTCGGGGTATTCCAAAGGTATCCTTCGGCATTCTTCATGCTATGGAAAATGGAATCTTCCTTAAATGTAGCCTGAAAATAGCTGTCTACATCCAAAAAGTTACAGGAGCTGAACAGTAAAGAACTGCCAATGACCGCTCCCAAAAGTATTTTAATTCGATTTTTCATGAATTTTTCAATATTATGTGATTAGAATCTTAAGTATACCTGAAAAGCATAAGTAGCAGGTATCGGATAGACAGCACCATTTGCCGAAGCCTGTTCCGGATCAAAGTATTTCACTTTGTCGATAGTGAACAGATTGTTGGCTACAAATTCCAGATCAACGGAAGACAATCCAACAGATTTAATCCAAGGCAGATGTTTCAGGCTGTATCTCAGGCTGACTTCCTGAAGGCGCAGGAAAGAACCGTTCCGTCTCCAGAAAGAAGAAAGCTGGGAGTTGTTCGTGTTTTTGCCATAAGAAAGCCGTGGAAATTCCGCATTCGGATTCTCTGTAGCAGTAGTTCCCGAATACCATGCAGGGGTCCATCTGTTCTTGGGATTGTTAGCTAGTTTGATCACATTTCCCAAGTCTCCGTTATAAAACGGAATCCATCCGTAGTCATTGCCAAGTCCTGCACGATAGTAATCCACTTTCGCAGAACCCTTGAACAAAATACTCACAGTCAAATCTTTCCATTGAAAATCACCGCCAAATCCATACATCATTCTAGGTAACTGGTTGGAATAAGACAAAGGCACCTTGTCGTCTTCATTGATAATGCCGTCTCCGTTCACATCACGATATTTAATGTCACCGGGACGTATCGTTCCGAATCCACTTTGGTCAGGACTGGTATTGATCTCCTCTTTACTGGCGAACAGCCCTTCGGAGATGTATCCGCGCAAAATATTAAAAGGCTTACCAGTCACGCTGAGATAATCATAAGGTAATTTATTCTCTTCAAAATAGTCAATGACATTTTGTGAGAACGTATAATTAGCACGAATGGTAAAATTCATATCCTTGTTGATCTGATGGAAAAACTCAATGTTTCCGTCCGATCCCACACTGTGCATACGTCCTACATTTGATTTCGGATAGGTCACCATACCTACAAAAGAAGGCAACGTCACACGATCCTGAAAGATATGATCACGAGTGTCCCGGAAAATATCGACAGTAAAAGACAGCTTGTCATGAAAGAACTTGGCGTCGATACCCAGATTTGCCTTCTTCGCTACTTCCCATTTTAAGTTGTCGGCTCCAGTGTAGGTTTCTGTGATACCATTATAGCGGTATCCCCAGGCAGATCCGGCGTGATTGTCTATCATAGTCATATAAGGGAAACGCCCTACGCCTGTATAATCGTTGACGGCAACAATCTGGTCGTTTCCTACAATACCGTAAGAACCGCGAAATTTCAGAAACGTGAACCAAGGCAGTTTCTCAGACCACCAGTTATAAGAGGAAGGAACCCATCCGGCAGCAATGGAAGGAAAGAAACCGAATCGTTCGCCTTTTTTAAACTGAGCAGAACCTGTATAACCGAAATTCGCGTCAATAAAATAACGGTTTTTATAGTCGTAAGAGATACGTCCGGAGAGATTCTGATGACGCTTGGGAATGCTGCTGATGCCCAAATCATCAATGGCTCCCCATTGAGAATCTTTCTCATCTTTCATATAGTATTCGAGCAACGCACCGAAAGTATGATCGCCGAATGTCCGGTTCCAATTAGCTTTTGCCTCCAAGTAGTACTGTCTGTAAGAGTGTTCAGCATCTCCGTATGCCAGACTTTGTTGTGAAGAGCGCAGTGATTTAATCAAAACTCCCTGTGCCGTTCGCCCGGTAGCACGGTAAAGATCCGGCCAAATAGAGCGGTATTCGCTGAAATAACCGATATGTTCTGTCATCCCTTGTACGGATAATGTCAGTCCTTTCAGGAATCCTTTGAATTCTTGTGTCAATTTAAGCGTCAGCATGTTTCGGTTGTCCTCACTTTGCATATATCCGGTATTATTCAGCATAACGTAAGGAGAAGCCAATGTACGCTGTCCTCCATATACGGGTAACGTACCATCGGAGTAAGTGACCGGAAACAGAAGTGGTGTCAACTGTTGGACAGCAGACCATACTGCGTCTGTATTCATTCCGCCCGGGCTGACATAGGAATTGACATATCCGTCCACACCGAAATACAACTGGGTTGTTTTGGTCAGATTCATGTCGATATTGGCACGATAGTTCAGCTTGTTTACGCTCAATGGTTTCTTAAACAGGTTTTCTTCCTGACGATAAGCAGCACCTTCATCCTGATAACCTATCGATAAAAAATATCTGGCAACATCACCTCCTCCTTTAGCACTGACATAGTAATTCTGTTGGATAGAATTATGTTTCATGATTTCGTCCATCCAGTTTACATCCGGGTAGAGGTCCGGATCCAACTTATTTTTGATAAGGTCTAGTTCCAGACGGGTATACAGATCATCTTCTCCCGACATTGCTCTGGCTTCATTGGCAAGAAGCGCGTAATCATAAGCTCCCAGATATTCGGGCAGACGTTTGATATGGGATATTTTCATGGTAGCACGTCCGGTCACTTCCAGTTTTCCGCTGGTACCGCGTTTGGTAGTCACCAATACTACACCATTGGCCCCACGTGTTCCGTAGACAGCCGTCGCTGCGGCATCCTTCAGAATACTGAATGATTCAACGTCATCGGTATCAATATCCTCCAGTCTTCCTTCGATACCATCGATCAGCACCAATGCTCCGGTACCGGCTCCGAAAGTACTGATACCACGAATCCAGAAGTTAGAGATATTTTTCCCCGGTTCACCCGAAGTCTGCATAGTGATGACACCCGCCATTCGACCTCCGATCATATTATTAAGAGAGGTGGCGGGAGTTTTCAATTGCGCGACATCGATTGTGGTAATTGCGCCTACTACCGATACTTTTTTCTGCGAACTCATGCCCGTTACCACTACTTCATCAATCTTAGTCTCGTCTTCTTTCATGACAATCTTAAGTTTCTCTTCATCTTTGGTAATCAGCATCTCGACATTCTTCATACCGACCGATTGGAATACCAACGTGGCATTCTTCGTCACTCTAATTTTGAATTTTCCATCCAAATCCGCTACCACGCCGACCCCCGGTTCATTCTTTACATAAACAGCTGTACCTACCAATGGCTCACCGGATGCATCCACAATCACGCCCGCCACTGTAAACTGTGTCTTCGTTTCGTTCTGACTGTAACCTGCCAATGGAATGAGTATCATCAGCAGCACAATCAATAAAAGATTTTTTTTCATATATGTATTATAAAAGGTTATTCTATAGACAATTTACGAATCACTTTATTTCCGGTATCAGCAACATACACGATTTGTCCATCGGCACTGACAGCAACTCCGAAAGGATGATTGAACATAGCAATGTCCGGACCACCATCTTTATAACCCTTCATTCCCGGAAGTCCGATAGGGGTACTTACGGTAGCTTTGTCTATTGACAATCTTGTATCAATCACTCGTATACAATTGTTACCACAATCAGCGATATACAACTTACCGTCTTCCGTAAAACAGATCTGGTGGGGATTATTAAACTTGGCATTTCTCAGTAGACCGTCTTCCCATCCTTTTCCGGCAATTTGTCCTTCTACTATAGCTTTTCCGGCATAACCCTCACCAGGATAGGTTTTTTTATCTTTACCTTCCAGATTACCGACATCTACTCTCCATATCTGATTACCTTCAGCCATTGCGATGTAAAGCATATTTTCCTGTCCTTTGACAGGGCTGAATGCACAGTATGAGTCACAGGCGTCAGGTCGGGTGGAAGTACCTACCTTCTTAAGCAGGAGTTCACAAGTACGAGTATTCGGTTTTATCCTGACCAGTTGGCCTCTTACCATCACCGTATAAATGTAATGGTCGAGTTTGTTCACCACAAAACAGTGCTTATAATTATTATCGGCAATATCCTTTGTTGCATCATCCAGCAACACTGTCAGACGACGAGGTGCATAACTTACACTTTTAGACAAAGCATAGAACCCCATACCACCATCTTCAGGAGCATACATCGCATTATCTATATCCGAGAAAGCAGGAGCATTCAGTATAGCTGCCGTACCATACTGTAGTACAAGCACTGAATTACTCTTGACAGAAGCCATGACAATATTTCCATTCGAGTTTTCTCCTTTATCATTCTTACAGGTTACGGATGGATAATTATCTCCTCCGTGCCAAACATGACGTTCGGTGATAAAGATATTATCCTCATCGTCCAGACAAATGTAGTTGGGTGCCGACAATGTAGAAGTAGCTATATCTCCTCCCACAGTAGGTTGGTCGGCATCCGGTGAAGCTTGACCTATTACGGTAGTTACACTTGTCTGAGTCTTGTAGATGAATTGTTTTCTGGCTTGACCTTCATATTCTTTCCCGTCGGACATCGTTCGGGCAACGAGAAGATTCATTTCTTTCTTGTACGTTAACCCTGAAGGAACATATAGATAGATTTTGCTTCCATTCGAGCTGACTAAGCCTGCCGGATGCTTTATTCCATCCACATCCTCAAAGTAAACTTTCAGATTGGTAGTGTCTGAACCGAAGTTTCTGCCTTCGACGATCATAGGGGTGGCAATTCCACCGGAATCCGGATAAAATCCGGTCACCTCAATAGGTTGATCCGGATTAAATACTGCACTTCCTATATTCTTACTATCCGAACATGAAGTCAGATAGACAAATACGGTGGCAAAAAATGTCAAAAAAATAGTTCTTTTTTGCATTGTTTTTCTGTGATTAAAGGTTAATAATTAGTTGGGTTAATATGGATAAGTAGAAAACTTACTATTCTATATCTAGCATTATGATAATGTGGTAGAAATAAGATGTGCATTTTTACTCTAATACGTTTGTTTTTGGGTGTGTATGCTTTATCTTAATATTTAGTAAGTTTTGGAATATATATAGTTGTGTTTGACTGTTATCATTCATTTGTTTTTCTTGGGGGTATTGAAATTTTTAATGAATTCAATCTCTCTTCAGCACTGTTCTGATCTATGCTGAAGAAACGATAATAAAAATTTAATCACAGCCCGGAGGCGGCCTATAATTTCGCATTATCATAAATAATTATTAAGAAATATAGTCGTAATTGACCGATTGGAATAAGTCGCTCTAGAACTTGGTATCCAAAGCGATAAAATACTAATAATCAACAATATACAATAATTAAAAGATTATATCTATCTTATTACGATCTGAGTAGTAGAATGAAAAATTAAAAAAAACATCGTTTGCCGATAATTAAAATAAAAAAAACATTGCGTTCACCAATTTTATTAATAACTTTACACCGTCTTAAGTAGCACACAAACTTAATAACCTTTGAATAGCCTATGAAAACAGGAAAAAATACACTTATTGGTATAAAACTACCAAGTTCTAGAGCAACTTATCCCAATCTGTTAAATATAAAAATGAATCATAACAGCCAAGCACAACTATTTATTTTCAAATATACTAAATAAAAAAGGTAGTAGATCCCCAAAAGAATAAATGCATAAGAAATAAAATGCACACCTTAATTTCTACCATATATAATAATATTTTCTCCTTCACCAACAATCTCTGGCGAATAGGCCGTAATAAGAAGTAAAGGGTATATTACATAAAAAAAATTCCAGTAACTTGCGATACTGGAATTTTATATAAATCAAGAAAATCTCTTATTCCCACTCAATAGTTGCAGGTGGCTTAGAACTGATATCATAGGTTACGCGGTTTACACCTTTCACCTTATTAATAATATCATTCGAAATCTTACCCAGGAATTCATATGGCAAATGCGCCCAGTCGGCAGTCATGGCATCAGTAGAAGTCACGGCACGCAATGCTACCGCTCTTTCATAAGTACGTTCATCTCCCATGACACCTACAGACTGTACCGGCAGTAAGATAACGCCTGCCTGCCATACTTGATCATACAATCCCCAGTCGCGCAATCCCTGAATGTAAATATCATCAGCATCTTGCAGGATACGCACTTTCTCACGGGTGATGTCTCCAAGAATACGTACAGCCAAACCCGGGCCAGGGAATGGATGACGAGTAATCAGATGTTCCGGCATACCCAACTCGCGACCTACACGACGAACTTCATCCTTAAACAACAGACGAAGCGGCTCGCACAACTTCAAGTGCATTTTTTCGGGCAGACCACCTACGTTATGATGACTCTTGATCACTGTACCTGTTATAGACAATGATTCGATGCAGTCTGGATAAATAGTGCCCTGAGCCAGCCATTTCACATCTTTTATTTTGTGAGCTTCCACATCGAATACATCGATAAAGCCCTTACCGATAATCTTACGTTTACGCTCCGGTTCCGTCACACCTGCAAGCTCTGCAAAGAACTTTTCGCTGGCATCCACGCCAATTACATTCAGCCCGAGGCATTCGTAATCGTTCATCACATTCTTGAACTCATTCTTACGGAGCATACCGTGGTCTACGAAGATACAAGTCAGATTCTTACCGATAGCTCTATTCAGCAAAACAGCAGCAACCGATGAATCGACACCACCGCTCAATCCCAGCACCACTTTATCATCACCTAACTGAGCTTTCAACTCAGCAACCGTACTCTCGATGAAAGAAGCCGGCGACCAGTCTTGCTTGCATCCGCAAACATCAACTACGAAGTTCCTCAATATCTGCGTCCCGTCTTCGCTATGGAACACTTCCGGATGGAACTGAACGCCCCATACCTTCTCACCCTCAACCTGATAAGCAGCGATATCCACTTTATCCGTTGAAGCAATCTTCTTAAAATTATCAGGGATAGCAGTGATTGTATCACCATGACTCATCCATACCTGCGTATTCTCACGAACTCCTTTAAACAGCACATTATCCTTGCAGAAAGAAGTCAGATGTGCACGGCCATATTCACGTGTACCGGCCGGTTCTACTTTTCCATTGTTAGTATACGCCATAAACTGTGCACCATAGCAGATACCCAAAATAGGATATTTACCACGAATCTCACTCAAGTCTACTTTGAAGGCATCTTTATCATAAACCGAAAAAGGACTTCCGGAAAGGATGACTCCTTTAATTGTCGGATCTTCTTTAGGAAACTTGTTATAAGGAACAATTTCGCAATACGTGTCCAGTTCGCGTACGCGACGACCAATCAGCTGTGTTGTCTGCGAACCGAAATCAAGAATTATTATTTTCTCCTGCATATCAATGGTTGGATTTTGAATAAATGATTTGCAAAAGTAGAAAAAAGTAGGCAAAAAGATAGAAGAATAAACAGAAAAATCGAAATTTACGAGAGAAATATATCATCGGACAACATAAAATCCGAAAAGGGAAACGATGTCAGAGAGACTTATATATAATAAATAGGAGACTCAAAACAGAATCTCCTATTCATTATACAAGTACTTATTTCTTCTCTTTCAGCAAGTCACGAATCTCAGTCAGCAACACCTCTTCTTTAGTAGGAGCAGGTGGTGCAGGAGGAGCAGCCGGGGCTTCCTCTGCCGCCTTCTTCGTGGTCAGTTTAGTGATCAGACGTATAAATAGGAATATAGCAAAAGCTATAATCAGAAAGTCAAAAGTTGCTTGCAGAAATTGTCCGTAATCCAGAGATACGGCAGGAGCAATCTCCTTACCGTCTGCTCCAACTTCAGCCGCTTTCATTACCCATTTCAGATCTGTAAAGTTCACACCACCAACCAATAAGCCTATTGGGGGCATAATAACATTCGCCACCAGTGACGATACGATCTTCCCAAACGCGCCGCCGATAACTACACCGACAGCCATGTCAATGACGTTCCCTTTCATAGCAAACGCCTTAAAGTCTTGTAAAAATGTGCTCTTTCCCATCTTTTTTCAATATTTAATGTGAATTTAATATGCGAATATAAAAACATTTTTGTAATTTTGCACCGCATTTGAAAATAAAACAAATGTGCGAGCTGAGAGATATTTGAACAAATATTATAAAACCCTTAAAAGTTTAAACAAAATGATTAAAGTAGGTATTAATGGATTCGGACGTATCGGACGTTTCGTTTTCCGCGCTGCAATGAAAAGAAACGATATTCAAATCGTAGGTATCAACGACCTTTGCCCGGTAGACTACTTGGCTTACATGCTGAAGTATGACACAATGCACGGTCAATTCGACGGTACTATCGAAGCAGATGTTGAAAACAGCAAATTGATCGTTAACGGTCAGGCTATCCGCATCACTGCAGAAAGAAATCCGGCTGACTTGAAATGGGATGCTGTAGGTGCTGAATACGTTGTTGAATCTACAGGTTTGTTCTTGAGCAAAGACAAAGCTCAGGCTCATATCGAAGCTGGTGCAAAATATGTTGTAATGTCAGCTCCTTCTAAAGATGACACTCCGATGTTCGTTTGCGGTGTAAACGAAAAAACATACGTGAAAGGTACTCAGTTCGTTTCTAACGCTTCTTGTACTACTAACTGTCTGGCTCCTATCGCTAAAGTATTGAACGACAAGTTCGGTATCCTTGACGGTTTGATGACTACAGTTCACTCTACAACTGCTACTCAGAAAACAGTTGACGGTCCTTCTATGAAAGACTGGAGAGGTGGTCGTGCTGCTTCTGGCAACATCATCCCTTCTTCTACTGGTGCTGCTAAAGCTGTAGGTAAAGTAATCCCGGCTTTGAACGGTAAACTGACTGGTATGTCTATGCGCGTTCCGACTTTGGACGTTTCTGTAGTTGACTTGACTGTTAACTTGGCTAAACCGGCTACTTACGCTGAAATCTGCGCTGCAATGAAAGAAGCTTCTGAAGGCGAATTGAAGGGTATTCTGGGTTACACTGAAGATGCAGTAGTTTCTTCTGACTTCTTGGGTGACACTCGTACTTCTATCTTCGATGCTAAAGCTGGTATCGCTTTGACTGACACTTTCGTAAAAGTTGTATCTTGGTATGACAACGAAATCGGTTACTCTAACAAAGTTCTTGACTTGATCGCTCACATGGCATCAGTTAACGCTTAATTAGAAATCTAAACATATAGGAAACCGCTGCGGGAAACCGTAGCGGTTTTTTTGTCTTCATTTTATATATTGTTAAAAAGCAAGGTATTATCCGTGGTATAACCTACAATTTTAGTAGTTTTGTACTTCTATGAAGAGAATTATGAAGAGATTATTAATAACATTGATACTAGTTTACACCATGAACAATATACTGAACGCTCAGAATCCTTTCTTCGGTCAGTATCAGACACCGCATGGGACTGTGCCCTTTGACCGGATCAAGACAGAGCATTATGAGCCTGCCATCCTCGAAGGAATCAAACAACAGAATGCGGAACTTGATGCGATCATACAAAACCCGGAGAAGGCGACATTTACAAATACAATAGAAGCCTACGAACAATCCGGAAGGCTGCTGGACAAAGTAACTGCCGTATTCGGCAATATGCTTAGTGCTGAAACCAATGACGACTTACAGGCATTGGCTCAGAAAATCATGCCACTACTCAGCGAACACAGCAACAACATCACACTGAATGAGAAGTTGTTTGCCCGCGTGAAAGAAGTGTACGGACAAAAACAATCTCTGCAACTGACCCAGGAACAGAATCGCCTGCTAGACGATATATACGACAGTTTTGTACGCCACGGTGCCAACCTCGAAGGAGAAGCCCGTGAACAATACCGACAACTGACCAACGAACTGAGCAAACTGACACTCGACTTCAGCGAAAACAACCTGAAGGAGACAAACAGGTATCAAATGCTTCTGACAGACAAAGCCAGCATTGCCGGACTGCCGGAAATCATCGTAGAAGCTGCTGCCGAAACAGCCAGAAGTGAGGATAAAGAAGGATGGGCTTTCACCCTGCACGCTCCAAGTTATGTGCCTTTCATGACTTATGCCGACAACCGCGAGTTGCGCCATAAGCTCTACATCGCATATAATACAAAGTGTACACACGATAACGAATTCAACAATATCGAAATCGTAAAGAAGCTGGTTAATACACGCATGAAAATAGCCCAGCTACTAGGATATAAAGATTATGCGGAATATACCCTCAAAAAACGAATGGCTGAAAACAGCGATGCCGTATATAAGCTGCTCAACCAACTATTGGAAGCCTACACTCCCACCGCACAGAAAGAATATCTCGAAGTACAGGAACTGGCACGTGAGGAACAAGGTGATGACTTCATTGTCATGCCCTGGGACTGGAGCTACTATTCCAATAAGCTGAAAAACAAGAAATTCAATATCAATGAAGAAATGCTCCGTCCTTACTTCGAACTGGAACAAGTAAAAAAAGGAGTATTCGGACTGGCAGAAAGACTCTACGGAATCACTTTCCGGAAAAATACGGAAATCCCGGTTTATCACAAAGATGTTGAAGCCTACGAGGTATTCGACAAAGACGGTAAGTTCCTGTCCGTACTGTACACTGACTTCCATCCCCGTCCCGGAAAACGCGCCGGAGCCTGGATGACCAGCTACAAGGAACAATGGATAGATCCCGTAACCGGTGAAGACAGCCGACCGCATATATCTGTAGTGATGAACTTCACCAAGCCAACCGAAAGCAAACCTGCTTTGCTGACTTTCAACGAAGTGGAGACATTCCTGCATGAGTTCGGGCACAGCCTGCATGGCATGTTTGCCAACTCAACCTATCAGAGCCTAAGCGGAACAAACGTATATTGGGACTTTGTGGAACTTCCTTCACAGATCATGGAAAACTTTGCCATCGAGAAAGAATTTCTTAATACCTTTGCCCGTCATTATGAAACCGGAGAAGTGCTTCCGGACGAACTGATACAGAGACTCGTGGATGCTTCGAATTTCAATGCAGCCTATGCCTGCCTGAGACAAGTGAGCTTCGGGCTGCTCGATATGGCATGGTACACCCGCAACACTCCTTTCGAGGGCGATGTAAAAGCCTATGAACAGGAAGCCTGGAAAGACGCACAAGTATTGCCGATAGTCAAAGAAGCCTGCATGAGTACACAATTCTCCCATATCTTTGCCGGAGGATATTCCGCAGGATATTACAGTTATAAATGGGCAGAAGTGCTGGATGCGGATGCGTTCTCACTGTTCAAACAGCAAGGAATCTTCAACCGTGAAGTAGCAGATTCGTTCCGCAACAATATCCTGTCGAAAGGAGGTACAGAACACCCGATGGTGCTCTACAAGCGCTTCCGCGGGCAGGAGCCTACCATTGACGCATTGCTGATCCGAAACGGCATAAAGAAACAATACAATTAAAAAAGGAGAGAATTGGACATGAAGAAGAGATTGATACTTAAAGTATTAGGATTGCTGTTATTGCTTCCGATGTTTTCCGGATGTAATGATACGGATGATGTAGCCGGCATCTTCACCGGCAAGACATGGAAACTGACTTATATCACAGTCAAAGATAGCCATCAAATGTTTAATTTTTGGGGAAACGACAACAAAGCCCGCGAACAAAGCATGAAATTGCTTGACGAAACAGGTAGGTATGTAATTACCTTTAATGGAATGGAAGAAAGCAATATCATCACCGGGACCTTAAGTGGCACAGTGATAACCTCTACTTTCACTGGATCATGGTCTGCCAATGGAAAGGACAACCAATTCAATGCATCTATCCAAGGAGGTAATGAATCATCAGATATATTAGCAAAGAATTTTATAGAAGGGCTGAACAACGCAACCTCTTACGGAGGAGATGAGCGAAATCTATACCTTTACTATAAACCTTCCGGTAGCCAGCAGACACTTTCTTTAGTTTTTCACGTTGTAAAATAAAAGACACTCTCATGGACACGGAAAAGAAACAATTGGAACTGGACAAACGTTACATACGTATGGCAAGCATCTGGGCGGAAAACTCTTATTGCCAGCGCCGTAAGGTAGGAGCGTTGATCGTCAAAGACAAAATGATTATCTCCGACGGATACAATGGTACTCCTTCGGGCTTCGAAAACGTATGCGAGGACGAGAATAACCTGACAAAACCTTATGTTCTCCATGCGGAAGCAAACGCTATCACCAAGATAGCACGCTCGAACAACAGCAGCGACGGTGCCACGATGTACGTCACCGCCTCACCTTGTATCGAATGTGCAAAGTTAATCATACAGGCAGGAATCAAACGGGTAGTCTACTCCGAACATTACCGCCTCGAAGATGGAATAGAACTATTAAAACGGGCAGGAATCGAAGTTATCTATACAGAAATGAACGAAGATTCTTCTCCAAACAAATAATAAAACGAACGTTTTAAAAAAAGGAATAGACATGAGTACAAGAAACTCTTCACGTTTTACGCCTATCATCATAGCTATCAGCGTGGTGGCCGGTATTCTTATCGGTACATTTTATGCCAAGCACTTCGCCGGCAACCGTCTGGGTATCATCAACGGTTCTTCCAACAAGCTGAATGCGCTGTTGAGAATCGTAGATGATCAATATGTAGACACCGTAAACATGACCGACCTCGTGGAGAAGGCTATGCCACAGATCCTGGCAGAACTGGACCCGCACTCCACTTACATCCCTGCACAGAATCTCGAAGAAGTCAATTCGGAACTGGAAGGCAGTTTCAGCGGAATCGGTATCCAGTTTACGATACAGAATGATACGATTCATGTGAATGCCGTTATCCAGGGAGGCCCATCTGAAAAAGTGGGACTCATGGCGGGCGACCGCATCGTTAATGTAGACGACAGTTTATTTGTAGGCAAAAAGCTGAACAACGAACTAGCCATGCGCACACTGAAAGGTCCTAAGGGATCGCAGGTGAAACTGGGTGTCAAACGCGTAGGAGAACCGAAATTGCTGGACTTCACCATCACCCGCGGAGACATTCCTCAAAATACAGTAGACGCTGCCTATATGCTGAACGATGATATCGGTTATGTAAAAGTCAGCAAATTCGGACGGACAAGCCACGTAGAATTGCTTAACGCCTTGGCCCAGCTCAATCATAAGAAATGTAAAGGACTGATTATTGACCTTCGCGGCAATACAGGAGGATACATGGAAGCTGCCATCCGCATGGTGAATGAATTCCTGCCCGAAGGTAAACTGATTGTATATACACAAGGACGTAAATATCCCCGTGCGGAAGAATTTGCCAACGGTACGGGCAGTTGCCAGAAAATGCCACTCGTTGTATTGATTGACGAGGGTTCTGCTTCTGCCAGCGAAATCTTTACCGGAGCAATTCAGGATAATGACCGCGGTACAGTGGTAGGACGCCGTTCCTTCGGAAAAGGACTGGTACAACAACCGATTGACTTCAGCGACGGCTCTGCTATCCGCCTGACTATCGCCCGCTATTATACTCCTTCAGGGCGTTGCATCCAACGTCCTTACGAAAGTGGTAAAGACAAGAATTATGAACTAGACATATACAACCGCTACGAACACGGTGAGTTCTTCTCACGCGACAGCATCAAGCTGAACGAAAACGAACGCTATCTCACCAGCCTGGGACGCACTGTTTATGGTGGTGGCGGTATCATGCCGGATGTATTTGTACCACAAGATACTACCGGAGTCACTTCTTATCTCTCATCAGTAATCAACCGCGGACTAACTCTTCAGTTTACTTTCCAGTACACGGACAATAATCGGAAGAAGCTGAGCCAGTATGAAACGGAAGAAGACCTGCTGAATTATCTTCGTCACCAAGGTTTGGTAGAGCAGTTCATCCGCTTTGCCGACTCGAAAGGTGTAAAGAGAAGGAATATTCTGATCCAGAAATCGTATAAACGACTGGAAGCGAATATATACGGCAACATTATCTATAATATGCTGGGACTGGAAGCTTATCTGAAATACTTCAATAAATCGGATGCTACAGTTCAACAAGGTATAGAACTGCTCGAAAAAGGAGAAGCTTTCCCAAAAGCACCCGCCGAGACAGAAGAGGAAGTGACGAAAGACAATAAAGATGGAAAGAAAAAAAGAACTGCGCAAGCTTATGGCATCACTGAAGATCCGACACGCATCTTCGACTTTGCAGAAGCTACAATCAGCTAAAATACTTGCCGCCCTCGAAGCCCACCCGGCTTTCAGGGCGGCAACTACTGTATTGCTCTACCATTCGCTCAAAGATGAAGTAGACACGCATGCGTTTATCCGGAAATGGAGCAATGAGAAGCGGATATTGCTTCCGGTAGTTGTCGGTGATGAATTGGAATTACGCCTCTATACCGGTCCCGAGGATATGGCAACCGGCACTTACGGCATCGAAGAGCCTGTTGGAGAAACATTCACAGACTATGCAGACATAGACTTTATTGCCGTTCCCGGTGTAGCTTTCGACCGGAAAGGAAACCGGCTGGGAAGGGGAAAAGGCTATTATGACCGTTTGCTGCCACGTATCCCCGCAGCTTATAAAGCAGGCATCTGCTTCCCATTTCAAATAGTAGAAGAAGTTCCGGCAGAAGCATTCGACATCTGCATGGACATAATTATAACAAGTAATGAGGACGAATTATCACACCCACACCACCCGCTGCCTCCATGCGACAGGGAGTGACGAAGAATTTGTTTTAAGCGCCATCAAAGGCGGCTATCAGGAACTTGGTTTCTCTGACCACACACCATGGGAATACCATACCGATTATGTATCCGACATCCGGATGACTCCCGAAGAACTGCCGGAGTATGTAGAAAGCCTCCGCTCGCTACAAAAGAAATATAAAGATCAAATCAGCATTAAAATCGGCTTGGAATGTGAATATTTTCCGGAGTATATTCCCTGGCTGAAAGGAGTTATCAAGGAGTATCAACTGGATTACATCATCTTCGGCAACCACCATTTCCATACAGATGAGAAGTTTCCTTATTTCGGGCGAAATACCCATACGGTAGATATGCTTGAACTTTATGAAGAGAGTGCGATTGAAGGGATGGAAAGCGGCTTGTTTGCCTATCTGGCACATCCCGACCTGTTCATGCGTTCATATCCTGAATTCGACCGTCATTGTAAACTTGTCAGCAGACACATCTGCCGGACAGCAGCCCGCTTGAACCTGCCCCTGGAATATAATATAGGTTACGAAGACTACAACGATGAACATGGAATAACAACCATTCCCCACCCTGCTTTTTGGGAAATAGCAGCACACGAAGGCTGCACCGCCATTATCGGAGTGGATGCCCACAACAACCAATATCTTGAAACTCCGTTCTACTATGACCGGGCAAATGAGACTCTCCAAAAGCTGGGGATGAAAGTGACAGACAGAATTCCTTTCCTCAACGAAAAATAATGTTTGTGATAACCGTAGCCCCTACTCTCTGATTCAGAGTACGCACCAGAAGTTCCCGTCCCATCATCAGTTCCTGACGAAGGGCGGCGGAAGTGAGATGTACATACAGCGTCTGGTTACGGATATAGAGATTACTGGTATAGCTTGCCGCCGGTCCCAACACCTGCGGCCAGGCATCCAGCAACCGCTGCTCATTGAGAGGAGACTCCAGACTCTCCTGACGCAGGTATTGCTGAATCAGTTTTCCTATCTGCTCGGCATCGTTACGTTTCATTGTTCAGCTCCCATTTCATTAATTACACCCTGATCTACGCGAAATACTTTATAATCGCTGCCTACCTTCTGCAGAATACGATCCAGATGTTCACGGTTAGTATCCGTAATAAATATCTGTCCGAAGTTATCACCAGCCACCAGCTTGACAATCTGCTCTACCCGCGAAGCATCCAGTTTATCAAAAATATCATCCAACAGCAATAAAGGGACGGTCTGCCCCGTACGTTTCAAGAAGTCGAACTGTGCCAGCTTCAACGCTACCAGATACGTTTTATTCTGTCCCTGCGAACCTTCCTTCTTGATCGGAAAGTCGCCCAACAGCATATTCAGTTCATCTTTATGAATTCCCCGCAAAGAGAATCCCATAATCTTATCCCGTTCCCGGCTTTGCTTCAGAACTTCCAGTAAAGAAGCATCCCGTGCATGCGAATCATAAGACAGACCCACCTGTTCTTTATCCTGGGAAATAAAAGAATAAAACGACTGGAAAATAGGAATAAACTCTTCGATAAACGCCTCCCGCTTGCGAAAAACAATTTCACCCGCTTGCGCCATCATCTCCTCCCAAACCAGGAACAATTCCTCTTCTACCGGAAATTCACTTTTTAATAAGGTATTACGCTGTGCCAATGCCTTATTATAGCGTATCAATGCTTCCAGATATTCCTTATCATACTGAGAGATCACGACGTCCATAAAGCGGCGCCGTTCGTCACTTCCTCCGGCTATCAACTCCGAATCGGCAGGCGAAACCATCACTAACGGCAGAAAGCCGATATGATCGGAAAAGCGGCTATACTCCTTTTTATTCCGTTTGAATTGCTTTTTCGAACGACGCTTCATTCCGCAGTAAATCTCCTCTGGTGTGCCATCTTCCGCCTCATAAAAGCCCTGAATAACAAAGAAATCCTGTTCGTGCCGAATGTTCTGCGAATCAATCGGATTACCCGAACTCTTGCAGAAAGATAAAAAGTACACTGCATCCAGCAGATTCGTCTTTCCCATCCCGTTCTGTCCGAAGAAACAATTCAGTTTGGCGGAGAATCCGATCTCTACCTGTTCCAGATTCTTATAGTTTAATATGGATATCCGTTTCAGTATCATTGTATACGCGTTAATTTGTTCACAAAAGTAGCAAGTTTTTCGAGGTTTTCGAGCGTAAAACAAAAAAAGATGCCTCTAAATTTCGTTTGTAGATATAAAAAAACTACTTTTGCGAGTCGAATTATCAAACGATGAATAATAACAAAAAGAATCATATAAAAATGGCAGAACAAAAGAATCAGAACGAACATCTGAACGTAGAAGATGCACTGACACAATCGGAAGCATTTCTTGTTAAGTACAAAAACGCAATCATCGGCGGTGTTGTAGCCGTGATTATCATCGTAGCAGGTTTTATCATGTACAAGAACCTCTATGCTGAGCCACGTGAAGAAAAGGCACAGGCTGCTCTTTTCAAAGGACAGGAATACTTTGAACAAGATGCTTATGAACAAGCACTGAACGGTGATAGTATTGGTTATGTAGGTTTCCTCAAAGTTGCCGACGAATATAGCGGAACAAAAGCCGCTAATCTGGCAAAAGCATATGCAGGAATCTGCTACGCACAACTGGGTAAATATGACGAAGCAGTAAAGATGCTCGACGGCTTCAACGGAGGCGACCAGATGGTAGCTCCCGCTATCCTCGGCGCAACAGGAAACTGCTACGCACAACTGGGTCAGCTGGACAAAGCCGCTTCTACCCTGCTCTCTGCAGCAGACAAAGCTGACAATAACTCATTAAGCCCTATCTTCCTGATGCAAGCCGGTGAAATTCTGGTGAAACAAGGAAAGTATGATGATGCCGTTAATGCCTACACTAAGATCAAGGACAAATACTTCCAGTCTTACCAGGCTATGGACATCGACAAGTACATCGAACAGGCTAAATTGATGAAGAAATAATATACCTTATTATATATAATATAAGGTTAGGCACGGATTACACGGATTTCACGGTTTTTAGTACGCACAATATGTACTAATGCAATTATGCGAAGCTACCGTGAAATCCGTGTAATCCGTGCCTTTTTAAAATCATGTATTTATAACCCACTTTAATTACTACAATTATGGCAACAGCATACCATAACTTATCCGAATACGATTTCAACTCTGTACCAAACGCTGAAAACATGAAATTCGGCATCGTCGTATCCGAATGGAATTTCAATATTACCGGAGCCTTATTGAACGGCGCAGTCAATACATTAAAAAAACATGGAGTGAAAGATGAAAATATTCTGGTAAAAACTGTACCGGGAAGTTTCGAACTAACTTTCGGCGCCAATCAAATGATGGAAAATTGCGATGTGGATGCAATTATTGCAATCGGTTGTGTAATTAAAGGAGATACTCCACATTTTGATTATGTTTGTATGGGAGCGACTCAAGGAATTACCGAATTAAACGCAACTGGCGACATACCAGTCATTTACGGATTAATTACCACCAATACAATGGAGCAAGCAGAGGATCGTGCCGGTGGCAAACTGGGTAACAAAGGAGATGAATGTGCAATTTCTGCAATAAAAATGATCGATTTTGTTTGGAGTTTAAATAAATAGTTGTATCTTTGCACCGCAATTGAGAAACAAACCTCCTCAAAAGCACAAAAGGGCAAATACCAGAGTGGCCAAATGGGGCAGACTGTAAATCTGCTGGCTTACGCCTTCGGTGGTTCGAATCCATCTTTGCCCACAAAAATTGCGGAAGTAGCTCAGTTGATAGAGCATTAGCCTTCCAAGCTGAGGGTCGCGGGTTTGAGCCCCGTCTTCCGCTCTTCAAAGAGAATCTGAGAAATTAGATTCTCTTTTTTGTATAACTTTAAACCTCTAAGAACATGGAAGATTCTCCAACGCAATCACACGTACTGCAATTGGCACACCCCCCTATCCCAATTGTCCGCATCGGAATCATAGGATTGGGGAATCGAGGGCTACTCACCCTGCAACGTTATCTGCAAATAGAAGGAACCGAAATCAAAGCTCTCAGCGAAATCAGGGAAGGTAACTTGAACAAAGCCCAACTCATACTCAAAGAAGCAAAGCACCCCGAAGCCACGGGATATACCGGACCAGGCGGCTGGCGAAAGATGTGTGAATGCAACGATCTGGATTTAATTTTTATCTGTACAGACTGGCTCACTCACACCCCAATGGCAACCTATGCAATGGAATGCGGCAAACATGTAGCTATCGAAGTTCCTGCCGCCATGAATATAGCCGAATGCTGGCAACTGGTCGATACAGCAGAAAAGACAAGACGCCACTGTATCATGCTGGAAAATTGCTGTTATGACCCTTTTGCCCTGACTACTCTCGAAATGGCACGTCAAGGTGTACTCGGAGAAATAATGCATGTAGAAGGAGCGTATATTCACGATCTCCGTTCCATGTATTTTGCCGAAGAGAGCGAAGGCGGTTACCACAATCACTGGGGAAAAAGATACAGTATCGAACATACAGGCAATCCCTACCCCACCCACGGACTGGGACCTGCATGTCAGATTCTCGACATCCACCGCAATGACAGAATGGAATATCTCGTATCCATGTCCACCCATCAGGCCGGCATGAGCGAGTATGCGCGGAAAAGATTCGGAGAGAACTCACCGGAAGCCCGTCAGAAGTATAAGCTGGGAGATGTCAACACCACGCTTATCCATACCGCCAAAGGAAAAACGATCATGCTTCAGTATAATGTTTCTACTCCCCGCCCTTACAGTCGCCTGCAAACAGTATGCGGTACACTCGGCTTTGCACAAAAATATCCGGTACCATGCATTGCCCTGGATTCTCATGGAGATACTCCGCTTGAAGGCGAAGCACTGGAGACAGTATTAACTCGCTATAAACACCCTTTTAGCGCCACCATCGGCGAGGAAGCACATCGTAAAGGATTACCGAACGAAATGAACTATGTAATGGATTATCGGTTAATATATTGCCTGCGCAACGGACTGCCCCTTGACATGGACGTTTATGATGCAGCCGAATGGTCGTGTATCACCGAATTAAGCGAGAAGTCAGTATTGAACGGAAGTATTCCTGTAGAAATACCGGATTTCACCAGAGGTGTCTGGAAAAAACACAAACATTAGATTTTACCTATTTACCCCAATTAAACTATAAAAAAACACATGAGAACATTCCTATCATTAAAGACATGCTTACTATCTGCACTTTTACTTTGCGTAAACAGCATTGCAGCAAGCAAGATTATTTCCGTATCTGATTTCGGTTTGAAACCCGACAGCCGTATCAACGCAGTTCCATTTATACAAAAGGCAATCGATGCTTGCAAGCAACATCCCGGTTCCACGCTTGTTTTCCCAAAAGGAAGATATGACTTCTGGGCACAACATGCTATCGAAAAAGATTATTACGAAACGAACACCTACGATGTTAATCCCAAAATTCTCGCCGTGCTATTGGAGCAGATCAATGATCTGACGATTGACGGTAATGGTTCTGAGTTTATTATGCATGGACGGATGCAACCATTCACTTTGGATCATTGCCGGAACATTACTTTAAAGAATTTCTCCGTCGATTGGGAAATCCCATTAACTGCGCAAGGTATTGTCACTCAATCTACCTCCGAATACCTTGAGATCGAAATCGACTCCCACCAATATCCTTATATCATAGAAAACAAACGACTGACTTTTGTCGGCGAAGGATGGAAAAGCAGTCTTTGGGCGATCATGCAGTTTGATCCCGACACCCATCTCGTCCTGCCAAATACAGGTGATAACTTAGGCTGGCGCTCATACGATGCAACAGAAATAAACCCCGGATTAATACGCTTATCCGATCCTAAAAAGGAGGCTGATAAATTCTTCCCTGCGCCGGGTACGGTCCTTGTGTTACGACACAGCACCAGAGATCACGCCGGTATCTTCATTTACCACAGTATGGATACAAAGCTAGAGAACGTAAAGCTATTCCATACCTGCGGACTGGGAATTCTGTCACAATATAGCAAGAATATCTCTTTCAATGATGTACATATCATCCCTAACACTTCCAAGAAACGTGTGCTGAGCGGACATGACGACGGTTTCCACTTCATGGGATGCAGCGGATTACTCAAGATTGAGAACTGTAGTTGGGCAGGATTGATGGATGACCCTATTAACATCCATGGAACATGTTCCCGTATTATGGAAGTTCTTTCTCCTACCCGTATCAAATGCAAGTTCATGCAAGACATGAGTGAAGGGATGGAATGGGGACGCCCAGACGAAACAATCGGATTTATAGAGCATAAAACCATGCGTACCGTAGCTACCGGTAAAATGAATAAATTTGAAGCACTGAATAAAGCTGAATTTATCATCGAATTATCAGTACCACTTCCAGCCGGAGTGGAAGCCGGATATGTAATAGAGAATCTGACCTGCACACCTGATGCAGAAATACGCAACTGCCATTTCGGAAGTTGCCGGGCACGTGGTCTGCTTGTATCTACTCCCGGCAAGGTTATTATCGAGAACAATGTATTCGAATCCAGCGGCTCTGCCATTCTGATTGCCGGAGACGCAAACGCATGGTATGAATCAGGAGCTGTCAAAGATGTGCTGATACGCAACAATGATTTCCGTTACCCTTGCAATTCTTCAATTTATCAATTCTGTGAAGCTGTGATTAGCATTGACCCGGAAATACCGACACCGGAACAGAAGTACCCCTATCATCGCAATATCCGCATTATGGATAATACCTTCCACCTATTTGATTATCCGATACTCTTCGCACGTTCGGTAAACGGGCTCACCTTCTCCTCCAATACACTCATACGTGATACGACTTACCAGCCTTATCACTATCGCAAAGAAGGTATTACGCTGGAAGCATGTAAATCTGTAGTTATTTCAAACAATAAGATTGAAGGGGATGTATTAGGACGTATTGTTACAATTGAAAAGATGAAACCTTCGGATGTCAAGATTAGCAAGAATCCTTTCTTTAAACTGAAAAAATAAGAAACACCATATAGCCAATTAAACGTATTCAGACTCAAGCATGGGTATGAATACGTTTGAGCCTTTATCCCATAAATACGACAAATAAAGGAAGGTTCTCTTTGATGAACTTCAATGCTAATGTTATCTGCCGTTCTATTGCTTTTTCACTGACTGCACAACGTTCCGCGATTTCCCGATTAGATAGATGCTCTTCGCGGCTCATTCTAAAGATCTGCTGTCGTCTGGCCGGAAGTTGCGAAATCAATTTATCAATATAGTTCTTCAAATCAGCAGCATCCAATTCCTCTTCTATATCATAAGAATTTTCAAGTCCTTTCAGAACTGTCATTTTAAAATTCAGCTCGTTAAAATGTCTACGCGAATAATTGAATATAATATTACGGGTAATCATAAAAAGCAACCCATCAAAATTCTTGGTAATATCAAGAAACTCTTTGGACTCCCAAACTTTCACAAAAACATCCTGAACTACTTCTGAAATCACGGAAGATGAAGTGATATAAAGTCGTGCAAAGTTATAAACCTTCAGCCAATAAAGGTCATACAGCAAAGAAAATGCAGCCGCATCTCCCGCTTTTACCTTTTCCAGAATTATTGTCTCCTCCATCTCTTTTCAATTGTGTTACAAAAATAAAGAAATAACTATTAACCGCAACATTTTTTTTGATTTTTATTTATAATAAAGTTACCTTTTTTCCTTTAATAATGTCTTCAAAATCTATTCTAATTATTAATTTCAACTAAGTTCTGTTAGAACTTTGTTTCTTTTCCTATCTACACATCTTGCTTTTACTTTTTCCCAGATCTGTTCTTTTATTTTAAAATCTATAGCTTTATTTTCTGATTCATTCCATTGTATTTTAAGTTCTCTATCCACTGATTCCAGGTCAGCATAGCTCCTTCGCTGCTTTTTAGTCAGCTGTCCTGCCAGCAAACCTTTAATCAAACTCATCTTTGTATCTTTATCCATCCTATCTTACTTTGTTATTATTCTATTTATTATTACTCGTATATTATAAATACACTTGAGTTAAGTCTATCCCCACATCCCTTCGATAAAAAAAATAGCAAAATTATTATTAAAACCACAACAACTTAATAATCAATATACTACCACCCAATTAAAAAGAAGTTTTTTTTTCGAAAAGTCATTTTTTTATCTTAGTTCTAACAGAACTAAGATGGCATTTTGCCGTAGCTTCACTTGCTCTTTTACTAACAATAGGAGGATTTTGGATGAATTCAATCAGAGATAATATTAACGACGAATTTATAAAGGTGATAGCACAACAAAACCAAATGCACGTTTTACCGGATAGTACAAAAGTATGGATGGAATCAGGTAGTTCCATTAAATACACAAAAGCCTTCAACAAAAAAAGAGAAGTATGGTTAGAAGGCAACTCATTTTTTGAGGTATATAAACATGAAGGCAGTTTCTTCCAAGTACATATTAATAAAGCTTTTATAGAAGTAAAGGGAACCTGTTTCCAAATCAAGCAAACTAATGCTGAAAAAAATGAAATCACGCTGTTTCATGGTAAAATTGAATTCAATGTAGAATCTACAGGAGAGAAAATTATCATGTCTCCATCGCAAAAGGTAATGTATAATCCAAACAATGCACAAACATTAGTTGAGAATGTTATGGATATCAATTGGAAGGACGGAAGATACAACTTCAAAGAAACCCCATTATCCCAGCTCATTTCGATTATAAATCAAATATACCAATCAAATATAATTCTAGAAGGAAAGTTTACTAAACAGCCTTCATTCACAGGCAGCATCCGTTATGATGAAACATTGGATGACGTGATAGATAAACTCTGTTTCAGCCTTAACCTTACATACAAAAAACAGAATAGAAAAATAGTAATATATAATTAACCATATTTCTAATAATTAACCCAATATTTAACCTCACAACAAGTTAAATCATGAAAAAAAATCACAGTTGTTACCGGAGGCGATATCTGAAGCATATCGCACTCGTTTTGCTCTTTTACCCCTTGTCCGCTCTTGGAGCTCAAGGACACATATCTATCAAGGGGCAATCAATCACTATTATGCAAGCTATCCAGCTTATAGAAAAAAACAGCGACTACACGTTCTTCTACAATGCAGCAGATCTCGAAGACAAACAACGGAAAGACATTAATTGTAATGGTCCTATTGACGAGATTCTGGATGAAGTTTTCAAAGACAGCGGTATTAGCTATATCGTAAAAAACAAAGAGGTTATTCTTAACGTACAAAAAACGAATAACACCCAACAAAAGAAAAAACGTACTGTAACCGGTACTATTATAGACGCAGTGGACGATAGCCCCATCATTGGAGCTAACATCACGATTAAAGGTGACAAGAACACCGGTACAATCTCGGATATTGATGGTAATTTTAGTCTTTCCATACCCGACAATAAGACGATCCTTGTCGTAACTTACATCGGATATAAAACTCGCGAAGTTCCTGTAGAAGATCTAGGGAATATCAAAATTGTACTGGAAGGAGACGATCATACCTTGAATGAAGTTGTCGTAGTCGGTTCCGGTACCCAAAAGAAGGTCAGCGTAACAGGAGCTATCACAAGTATAAAAGGTGCCAGCCTCAAGCTGCCGTCATCTACTTTATCCAATTCATTTGCCGGAAAGTTGGCGGGTGTCATCGCAAAAACAAATTCCGGAGAGCCTGGCTCCGGTGCCGAATTTTACATTCGCGGTATCGGTACTTTCGGTGGACGAGCAACTCCTCTGATTTTACTGGATGATGTAGAAATATCATCCGGTGACCTTAATTATGTGCCGGCCGAGAATATTGAAAGTTTCTCTATCCTTAAAGATGCATCTGCCACCGCTATCTATGGTTCACGCGGAGCTAACGGTGTAATGATCGTCACAACTAAAGGCGGAGAATACAATAGTAAAACATCCATCAACGTTACAGCAGAAAATTCTTTCAACTACTTAGACAAGTTCCCGGAATTTGTGGACGGAGCTACTTATATGGATATGTATAATAAAGCTTCATTAGCCAGAAACTCTTCCGCTACACCCAAATACAGTGCTACAGACATGGAACGTACGGCATCCGGAGTCAACCCATACCTATACCCCGATGTAAACTGGCAAGACGTATTGTTTAAAAACATGAGTATGCGCCAACGTGCCAACGTCAACATTTCCGGTGGTGGTTCTAAAGTTAAATATTACATGAGTTTGGATGTCAGCCATGATTCAGGCTTGCTGAACACAGGGAAAGCATATTCATGGAACAACAATATTAATATAATGAACTATACCTTCCAGAATAATATTGCTTATAAACTGACGCCGACGACGACAATCAAAATGAATATGAACGCTCAGATCCGTCAGAAAAAAAGCCCGAATGTATCAAGCGAGGATTTGTTCAAACAGATTCTGACTACTACCCCCATAGAATTTCCGGTTACTTATCCAAGTCAAGACGGGCGTATCATGTACGGCAACAACATCATCTCAGGAAGTACCTTATACACGAACCCCTATGCCAGGATGATGACATCATTTGCCGAAACGAACGAAAATACACTTAACACAGTTATCAAGATAGATCAGGATTTGGATTTTATCACTAAAGGGCTTAAAATTAATGCTTTTGTAAATTTCAAAACCTGGTCAAGTTCTTACTTTGATCGTAGCATTGCTCCTTATTATTATCGCATAAAAAGCGGAAGCTACGATGAAACCGACCTGGAAAATACGAATTATGAATTGGAACTGCTAAATTCGAATGGCAGCGATTATATCAGTCAGTCGGCTATCGGAAAGTCATCCGACCAAACATTTGAATTACAGTTCAACCTAAACTATGCCCGTCAATTCGGTCTGCATAATGTAGGTGCCATGTTACTCTACAAACAACGCGAATACAGAAGCGATGTGTTACCCAACCGTAATCAAGGCCTTTCCGGACGTCTTACTTATGATTACGGACAACGCTATCTGTTTGAGTTTAACTTCGGTTACAACGGGACCGAACGTCTGGCCAAAGAAGACCGTTTCGGATTCTTCCCTGCCGTGTCTTTAGGATGGGTGATAAGCAATGAAGCTTTCTTCGAACCAATGAAAAATGTAGTGGACAATCTCAAAATCAGAGGTTCCTACGGTCTTGTAGGTAGCGACGATCTGGCAACAGCCGGCGGAAGTTATTACCTGTATATAGACAAGATTACAAACAACGACCTGTCTTATCTGAAATGGACTTCCGGACAAAATATGGACTACCAATTAGGAGGTCCTCAGATGGCATACTACGCCATGTCCGGTTTGGGATGGGAAAAAGTAAAGAAGCTCGATATCGGTATTGATTTTACATTGTTCCGAAACTGGACATTTACCTTCGATTATTTCTACGACAAGCGTTATGACATCTTCATGAACCGTGAAGCATGGCCACAATCGCTGGCTTATCATATTGCCAAACCTTGGAGTAATATTGGTAAAATGGATAATAAAGGAGTGGAATTCAGTATTAATTATGCCAATAACTTCTCCAAAGATTTGTCTGTCAGTCTACAGGCAAACTTCACCTACAACAAAAATAAAATGGTCTATGTGGATGAACCGGAATATCCGACTATATGGAAGTCAGAAACCGGAAAACCTTATTCACGCATTACCGGCTACATAGCAGAAGGCTTATTCAAGTCACAAGAAGAAATAGATAACAGCCCTGCCCAGAATTTGGGTTCTACACCCAAGGTCGGAGATATTAAATATCGTGACCTTAACGGTGATGGTATCATTGATTCGGATGACCAGACGATGATCTCCAAATATGGAAGTACTCCACGCTTACAATACGGATTTGGCGGAACTGTCAACTACAAAAAGTTTGATTTTGGTGTCTTCTTCAGTGGCTCTGCTCTGCGTTCTATCATGACAAACGGTATTGACCCTTTCCAAGAAGGAATAGCCGTCGGTAACAGAAATGTATTAAAATATATAGCCGATAATTACTGGTCGGAAGAAAAACAGAATTGGGATGCCAAATATCCTCGTTTGGGACTACTTGCAACAGACGTTGCCAACAATACAGTGAACAGTAGTTACTGGTTGAGAAATGGTTCTTTCCTCCGATTGAAGAATGTAGAAGTAGGATATAAGATACCTTACGGACGTATTTTCGTCAGCGCAGCCAATCTATTCACCTTTAGTCCGTTTGACCTTTGGGATCCTGAACTGTCTTCTTGGAACAGTTATCCTATGCAAAAAACTGTCAATGTCGGAATTCAACTTCAGTTCTAATTTATTATGAGAAAAAATATGAAACTAACACGCATCTTTCAAAATATAAGTATAGCAGTTATTATCACTGCATTGGGCTTAACCTCATGTGATTATCTAGACGTCGTTCCACCCGAACAACCCAATATCGATGACGCAATGTCAAGCCCCACCCGAGCTTTAGGATTTCTTTATTCCTGTTATGGAGGTGTCAGTACAGACTTACCCAGTGCCTATCTGGGGGAAATAAACTCTACGACAGACGAATATGTATTACCTTATTCATGGAACACAGACGGTTATTGGGGCGCCTATGCATTTAACACTGCATCATCCACTAACCAAGACTGGCTATGGGGAACTACTTACCAATATATAGGACAATGTTATCTGTTTTTACAAAAGTTGGAAAATGCGGGAAGCGACATTGCATCTGATGCAGAAAAGGAACAATGGAGAGCCGAATGCCAATTCCTGGTAGCTTATTACCACTTCGCTACTTTAAGAAGATATGGTCCCATCCCAATTACAGACTCGTACATTCCGATGGATACCCCAACGTCAGAGTATAATGGACGTTTTCACTTTGACTATTGTGTAGACTGGATTGCGAACCAGCTGGATGAAGCCGCCAAAGTACTTCCTGCCAACCGCACCGTTACCAATGAATGGGGTCGCGCTACATCTACTATAGCTAAAGCTGTAAAAGCACGTTTGTTACTTTATGCCGCATCTCCTTTATGGAACGGAAGTTTCCCCTACCCTAACTGGCAGAATGAGAATTTCGAGACTCCGGGTTACGGTAAAGCTTTGGTAAGCAATACTTATGACAAGAGCAAATGGGAAAGAGCACTGGCCGCATGTCAGGAAGCACTTACATTAGCTACAACTTCCGGTGACCGTGAACTTTACGATGACGACGAATATTACTCCCGACAATCCCTGAACTTACCTTTTGTTCCCGGAGTAGCAGACGTGGAAGATAATAAAGAATTCCTGAAAAACGTAATGAAGATGCGCTATGCCGTAAGTACACGTGAATCTGAAGGAAACAAAGAAATTATCTGGGGATTATCCAACCAGTTTGATTTTTATTCCCGTTATCCGCTTCGTATTCTGAAGAAATCGGATGGAACATGGCATGCTGGTTATAGTGGTGTATCTCCTACATTATATACGTTCGAACATTTCTATACAGCTAACGGGAAACTACCTGAAAAAGACCTTGACTTTACTCCTTCCTCTGAATGGTTTGAGTCAGCAGGTATCTCTTCACGGGAAGACATTATCAAATTGAATGTGGGTCGTGAACCTCGTTTCTATGCATGGATGGCTTTTGACGGTGGTGACTACGGAACTAAATTTGCGGCCGGTTCTCCTCTGAAACTGGAAATGAGGAATTCGGAAATGCACGGTTACAATCCGTCTCTATTTAATCGTGACCATAGTGTCACAGGGTTCCTGACACAAAAGTTTGTTGATCCGGTAACTGAATTCTATACAGCCGGCGGTTCTACAAGCGGAACAAGCGCACCTACTATCTTATTCCGCCTGGCCGAACTCTACCTAAACGTAGCAGAATGCCATGCAGCATTAGGAAATACACAGGAAGCCATTGATGCACTAAATCCTGTTCGTGAACGTGCCGGAATCCCTAAATTAACATTGGCTGATATCACAAATAATATGACAATAAAAGACTGGGTACACAATGAACGTTTTGTTGAATTATGGAACGAAGGTCACCGCTTCTTCGATGTCCGCCGTTGGGCAGAAGGAGCCAAGTACTTTGGAGCAAACAAACGGGAAGGATTGAATGCAGAAGTTCAAAGTCCCACATTCGAAGAATTTAATAAACGAACTACAGTTGATGCACCTTATGTGTGGGAAAACCGCATGTACCTGAATCCGGTATTCTACAACGAAGTATACAAAAATCCGCAAATGGTACAAGCACCCGGATATTAATTATTTTTTATTCATTCATAACAATATAGAATATATATGAAACATATATCAATAGCATTGTGTTTGTGCGGGATGATTCTGATGAATACTTCCTGCGACAATTATGACGATACCTATCCGCAGGAATATGAGAAAATACTATCACTGCAGACCACCGGTGAGCAAGCCGTAGATCTTTATAAAACAGGAGAGGCTACTAACTATTCAATAACGGTCATTAAATCCGGAAGTCAACCCACATTGACAGCTTCTGCCCATATCGGTGCAATGGATGCAGTCAATTTTGAGAAGTATATCTCCGAGAGAGGTTTGGACTATGTGGCAATGCCTGCCAATTGTTATTCGTTCAACATGGAAGAACTCGATTATTCTTCTGCTGAAACCTATAAGATCATCAATTTACAGTTGAATACCAACGAGATAGAAATCTTTGAGCAGACTCTTGAAGAGGGACAAACGTGTGTCCTTCCAATCATGCTGACCAGTACATCCGATTCCATCCTGGCGGATAAAAACACATTAGTTCTGAAACCGGAGATTATTACTCCCTCTCTTTCAGTCACTGAATCCAGTTCAGGAACCGTGACTAAATATCTGCCCCAAAGTGGAGGCACCATTGCTCTTGATTTAGGATTGCAAGTCGAAAACCAATGGAATTTCACCTGTAAAGTAGCAATTGATGAAACTACTACTACCTTAGAAGGAGCAACGTTGGTTTCGGATATCATCTCATTTGAGCCTGGAAACACATCTTCTGTTCAAGTTAATATCCCTAAGTTTACGAAGACCTCCGGAAATGTGGGTATAAAGATTCTGGAAATTAATGGAAAAGACGGTTTCGAATTCGACACGAATCCATTTATACTGGTTGCATCTGTTGAAAAATACAGTCTGACAGCGGACATGCTTTCCAGTAATGCAATAGAACCGTCAGAAGGTTCCTTAGCTAATTTATTGGATGGAGATATAGGTACCTACTTCCACAGCGCGTGGAGTGTATCAATTGCCGACAAGCATTATGTTCAAGTAAAATTGCCCGTATCAACTAAGACATTCCGTTTCACCTATACAAACAGATCAAATAACGGAAATGCCGCTTTGGCATGGTTCAATTTATATACAGGAACGAATGAGAACAATTTACAACTTTACAAGCGTTTTGCGTGGGATGAAGATGGTCTCCCGTCAGGTGCTGCAGGAGTTTATGTTTCTCCCGACGTTTCAATAGACAATGCTGCCAACACCTTACGCTTTAAATGTGAAAGCAACTGGACCGGTGGTTCCTTCTTTGTATGGAGCGAATTTAGTCTGTTCATACTGTCCGAATAATAAATGAGAGACAAAGGGTGAGTCAGACTTTTGATTCACCCTTTTATACCTCATCTATCTTAAAAACTAATACAGCAAAAAAATGACAATAAAAAGATTCATTACTAACCTGTTAGCCCTTTTTACTCTATTCACAGTTTCACTGGCATGCAAGGATACCGAAAAATCGATTATAAATAGCTCCTTCAGTATCAGTGAAGAATATCTGATACAAAATCTGGATAAATCAAGTACGTCTGTCCAGATTCCAATTAACACATCTATGGAGTTAGCTCAATGGAGTGTCTCTTATGAAGCAAACTGGCTACAATGCTCAAAACAAAAGACAGCAGCAGAAGGAACTTTCCTGAGAATTACAGTGAATGAAAATACAGGCGAAACCAAAAGAACAGCCAACATAAAAGTAACATCAACTACTGCTACCTATACTATCACCGTTAATCAATATGCCAAAGGCGAAGTAATTGTTGAGGGTGACATCAAGGTTACACCAACCGGAGGCAAAGCGAGTGAGCATCAGGAGGGACAGGATATTGAAAATACATATGATGGCAAATTTTCAACTGATGGAGCTGCCCCTTTCCACACTCCGTGGGGACAATCCGCCAAATTCCCTGTCACGCTGGAATACTATTTTAAAGGAGATACGGAAATAGACTACTTAATTTATTATACACGATCCGGTAATGGAAACTTCGGAAAGGTCAAAGTATATACAACAACCAATCCTGACCGATCAGATTATACATTACAGGGAGAATATGACTTTAAAGAGCAGAATGCTCCTTCCAAAGTTTCATTTTCAGAAGGCATAAAAGCGACCGGAATCAAATTCGAAGTATTAAGCGGTCTGGGTGATTTTGTAAGCTGTGATGAAATGGAATTTTACAAAACAAATACGGATAAAACACTGGATAAACAACTTCTTACCGTATTCACCGATATAACTTGTACGGAAATAAAGAACAACGTCACCAACGAACAGATACAAGCTCTGCCAGACTATTTCGTCAGAATAGCAGAAGCGGTTCGTGACAATACATACGACAAATGGGAAAAAGAATTTCGCATTCGCAGCTATGAACCATACAGTAATATTGCTGAATGGGCGGATAAATTAATGACTAAGAAATATAGTGATCTCGACAATCCGACTGGTATATCCGTCAAGGCAGGAGACGATATCATCGTATTGGTTGGTGACACATACGGACAGAATATTTCAATGCAGTGTATTTGGGAAACAGGAACAGAATACAAGCAAACTGCTTCTTCAGGCGATGTCTATATGCTAAATCCCGGAGTCAACAAACTGACTATGAAAGGAGAAGGACAATTGTTTGTCATGTACAACACCGAACTGACTTCAAATACAGCAAAACCCATCAAAATTCACATACCACTCGGAAGTGGCACAGTGAACGGTTTCTTCGACCTGAAAGAACATAAGACAGACGAAAAATACGCTGAATTATTGAAAAAATCAACACACAAATACTTCTGCATACGCGGTGAAAAGATCATGTTCTATTTCCACCGCAACAAATTATTGGAATATGTACCCAACAACATCCTCTCAGCCATCCATCTATGGGATAACATTGTCGGCTGGCAACAAGAATTAATGGGAATTGACGATGTACGCCCATCACAAGTCAACAACCATTTATTTGCCATCTCACCGGAAGGAAGTTATATGTGGGCTTCTGACTATCAAATCGGATTTGTCTATACCTACTTAGGCAATATCTTGTTGGAAGATAATGTAATGGCGGCGGAAGATAACGCGTGGGGACCAGCTCATGAAATTGGCCATGTTCATCAGGCAGCTATTAACTGGGCCAGTTCTACCGAATCATCTAATAATCTGTTCTCTAATTTCATTATCTATAAATTAGGAAAATACAAATCGCGTGGTAACGGGTTAGGAAGCGTTGCAACCGCCCGTTATGCCAACGGGCAGGCTTGGTATAATATGGGAGACGCAACCCACCAGAACGAAGACACAGAAACGCATATGAGAATGAACTGGCAACTATGGATTTACTATCACCGATGCGAATATAAAACAGATTTCTGGCAAACACTTTTCAAACTGATGCGTGAAGTGAATATGACCGAAGGTGAAGATCCCGGGAAAAAGCAACTTGAATTTGCCAAAATGGCAAGTAAAGCCGCCAATCAGAACCTGACAGACTTTTTCGAGATGTGGGGATTCTTCGAACCTGTCAATACGACTATCGAACAGTATGGAACATACAAATACTATGTAAGTGATGCGATGATTCGGGAAGCAAAAGAATACATGGCACAATTCCCTGCCCCGAAACATGCTTTCCAATACATTGAAGACAGAAAGAAAAGTGAGTTTCCATCGAATGACTACCGCTATTCGGCAGTCGGAGATGTCGGATATTACACTCAATTCAAAGAAAATCAGAAGATAACCAAAGCTATCACGGCAGAGCTGGCAGGACGCAAGGTCTCCATCCAAAACGGAGATGAAGCTGTGGCTTTTGAACTCAGAGAGAATGATGAAAATGGAAAATTACTTTATTTTTCTACCTTCACGACTTTCGAGATTCCTTCATCTATATTGATGGTGAATGCCAAATTATATGCCGTACAAGCTGACGGAAAACGTATTCTGTTATAAGAATAATTTAACTTAACACACATTACAGATGTAGAAACGGCATCGCTCACTGTTCGGGCGATGCCGAAAATATCATTATAACATAGCGAATAGTGCGACTCTTTTTCTACCAAAAATATAGACGGGCAATGAAAATATCTACAATAATTACACTGGATTGATTAATTAATTAGTATTTTTGACACCGAAATGAAAAACCAATTAATAACCCCCAATTAAAAATTAAAAGAAAGATGAAGAAACTACTACTTAACACACTCATCGGTCTTGCATTGTTGACCTGCCAGACCAGTTTTGCTCAAAAGACAAAAGCAAAGTTCTCTCCGATTAAAGTAGAAACTCCGGCTCGTCCGGCAAATCAGCAAGATGTAATCCAACTCGTTACTCCTAAACTTGAAACGGTTCGTGTAGGCTTTATCGGATTGGGAATGCGCGGTCCCGGTGCGGTTGAACGCTGGACACATATTCCGGGAACTCAGATTGTAGCTTTATGCGATCTTCTCCCCGAACGTGTTGAAAATGCTCAAAAGATACTGGAGAAAGCCGGTCTGCCGAAAGCAGCTTCCTACGCAGGAGACGAAAAAGCATGGAAAAAGCTCTGCGAACGTGACGATATCGACGTGGTATACATAGCTACAGACTGGAAACACCATGCAGACATGGGTGTATACGCTATGGAACATGGCAAACATGTAGCCATCGAAGTACCTGCCGCTATGACACTGGATGAAATCTGGAAGCTAATCAACACTTCTGAAAAGACTCGCAAACACTGTATGCAACTGGAAAACTGCGTATATGACTTCTTTGAACTGACTTCACTCAATATGGCACAACAAGGTGTATTCGGTGAGGTACTTCACGTAGAAGGTGCTTATATACACAATCTGGAAGACTTCTGGCCGTATTACTGGAACAACTGGCGTATGGACTACAATCAGAAACATCGTGGTGATGTATATGCAACTCATGGTATGGGCCCGGCTTGCCAGGTACTCAATATTCACCGTGGCGACCGTATGAAAACTCTCGTAGCTATGGACACCAAAGCTGTGAACGGTCCGGCATACATTAAAAAGTCTACCGGAAAAGAAGTAAAAGACTTCCAGAACGGAGACCAGACCACAACCCTCATCCGTACGGAGAACGGCAAAACAATGCTGATACAGCACAATGTAATGACTCCCCGTCCTTACAGCCGTATGTACCAGGTAGTTGGAGCTGATGGCTATGCCAGCAAATATCCGATTGAGGAATACTGTCTGAGACCTACACAAGTAGACTCTAATGATGTGCCGAATCACGAAAAGCTGAACGCACACGGTTCTGTATCTGAAGATGTAAAAAAAGCATTGATGGCTAAATACAAAGATCCTATTCACAAAGAACTGGAAGAAACTGCCAAGAAAGTAGGTGGACACGGCGGTATGGATTATATCATGGACTATCGTCTGGTATACTGTCTGCGCAATGGTTTGCCACTGGACATGGACGTTTACGACCTCGCAGAATGGTGTTGTATGGCCGAACTGACCAGACTCTCCATCGAAAACGGTTCTGCTCCGGTAGAAGTTCCTGATTTCACCCGTGGCGGATGGAACAAAGTGCAAGGTTACAGACATGCTTTTGCCGAATAAGCCATTATACCTTATTAATATATAAACTTACGGATAGCCAGACTGGGAAAAAGTCAGGTTATCCGTAAGTTCATGTTCGGCACTTTACTGATTATTATAATCACCTATATGAAAGCAGATATTTTAAAACCCTCTAGACAGACTATCCTTCGGGAAGCCAAAGATTATGTGATGATCGCCGTAGGTATGATACTTTATGGCATCGGATGGACCGTTTTCCTACTCCCCAACGACATTACGACGGGCGGAGTGCCGGGTATTGCATCTATTGTATATTGGGCAACGGGATTCCCGGTACAGTATACATATTTCAGCATTAACTTTTTCTTATTGTTGCTTGCGCTTAAGTTATTGGGATTAAAGTTCTGTATTAAAACTATTTTTGGAGTATTCACCCTGACTTTCTTCCTGTCCGTTATCCAGCAACTGGCATCAGGCGTTTCCCTTCTTCGCGACCAACCTTTCATGGCATGCGTCATCGGAGCATCGTTCTGTGGCGGCGGTATCGGAGTTGCGTTCTGCGCCAACGGAAGCACCGGCGGTACGGACGTCATTGCCGCCATCATCAACAAATACCGGGACATAACCTTGGGAAGAGTCATACTGATCTGCGATATGATCATCATTACCTCCAGTTATTTCGTTCTGAAGGACTGGGAGAAGGTGGTATACGGATTTGCAACACTTTACATTTGCAGTTTCGTCCTCGATCAGGTAGTGAACAGCGCACGTCAGTCTGTCCAGTTTTTTATCATATCCAATAAATATGAGGAGATAGGACGACACATCAACGAATACCCTCACCGTGGAGTGACGATCATCAATGCAACCGGCTTCTACACAGGCAGAGAAGTGAAAATGATGTTTGTGCTTGCCAAAAAGCGGGAGTCTACCATCATCTTCCGACTGATTAAAGATATCGACCCCAACGCATTTGTATCGCAAAGTGCCGTTATCGGAGTTTATGGGGAAGGCTTCGACCATATCAAAGTTAAATAAAAAAAGAAACAAGATTGAAAAACATGAAATACAGATCATATCACCTATTACTGGCAGGAATATTCTCTCTGTTAACAACAGGCGCTATGGCCGAAAAGACATCCGACAAACCTTACTGGCAGGATGTGCAAGTTGTATCGGTCAATAAAGAATATCCGCGTACTTCCTTCATGACGTACGATAACCGGACTGATGCACTTACCGGGAAGTTTGAAAAAAGCAACTATTATCAGTTGCTGAACGGTACATGGAAGTTCTTCTTCGCAGACAGCTACAAAGACCTTCCCGCCAATATCACCGACCCTTCCGTGAGCACGGACTCCTGGAATGATATCAAAGTCCCGGGCAACTGGGAAGTACAAGGGTATGGAGTGGCTATCTACACCAACCACGGTTATGAGTTCAAGCCCCGTAATCCGCAGCCTCCCAGCCTTCCGGAAGCCAATCCCGTGGGAGTCTACCGTCGGGACATCGATATTCCCGCCGATTGGAAAGAACGGGATATCTACCTCCACCTCGCCGGAGCGAAATCAGGTGTATATGTATACATCAACGGACAAGAAGTAGGATACAGCGAAGATTCCAAGAACCCCGCAGAATTCCTGATCAACAAATACGTGAAACCGGGTAAGAATGTACTTACACTGAAAATCTTCCGTTGGAGCACAGGTTCTTATCTGGAATGTCAGGACTTCTGGCGTATCAGCGGTATCGAACGGGATGTTTATCTGTATTCACAGCCCAAAGCCGCCCTGAAAGATTTCCGCATCACATCGACACTGGATGACAGTTACAAGAACGGAGTATTCGCTTTGAACGTCGACCTGCGCAATCATCGTCCGGCTGCAACCAATCTGACACTGGCATATGAACTGCTCGACGCTCAGGGAAAAGTAGTTGCCACCGAAGAGAAGACAACTTATGTCCCTGTCAACGAGACACGAACCCTTTCTTTTGACAAGAATCTGACCGATGTACACACATGGACATCGGAACACCCGAACCTTTACAAGCTGGTAATGACTGTCAAAGAAGAGGGTAAAGTCAATGAGATTATCCCTTTCAACGTAGGATTCCGTCGCATCGAGATCAAACCTATCGATCAGAAAGCCGCCAACGGAAAACCTTATGTATGCCTGTTTATCAACGGACAACCGCTGAAATTGAAAGGAGTCAATATCCACGAACATAATCCGGAAACCGGACATTACGTCACCGAAGAACTGATGCGTCGGGACTTCGAACTAATGAAACAGCATAATCTGAACAGTGTACGTCTCTGCCATTATCCGCAGGACCGCCGTTTCTATGAACTTTGCGACGAATACGGACTTTACGTGTACGATGAAGCCAATATCGAAAGCCACGGTATGTACTACGATCTACGTAAAGGCGGCTCATTAGGCAACAATCCCGAATGGCTGAAACCACACATGGATCGCACAATCAATATGTTCGAACGCAACAAGAACTACCCCAGCGTCACTTTCTGGTCGTTAGGAAATGAAGCCGGAAACGGATACAACTTCTACCAGACTTATCTTTGGTTGAAAGAAGCCGACAAGAACATCATGCAACGTCCCGTCAACTATGAACGTGCACAATGGGAATGGAACACCGATATGTACGTACCTCAGTATCCGGGTGCCGGCTGGCTGGAAGATATCGGCAAGAACGGCAGCGACCGTCCTATTGTCCCGTCAGAATATGCACACGCAATGGGCAACTCTACCGGAAATCTCTGGGGACAATGGCAGGCTATCTATAAATATCCGAACCTTCAGGGAGGATATATCTGGGACTGGGTAGATCAGGGTCTGCTCCAGAAAGACAAGAACGGAAGAGAATACTGGGCTTATGGAGGTGACTTCGGAGTAAATGCACCCAGCGACGGTAATTTCCTCTGCAACGGTCTTGTTAACCCCGACCGTGGTCTGCATCCGGCAATGGCAGAAGTGAAATACGTGCATCAGAATGTCGGCTTCGATGCGATTGACGCAGCATCGGGCAAGTTCAACATCACGAACCGTTTCTACTTCACCAATCTGAAAAAGTATCAGATACATTACAGCGTACTGGCCAACGGAAAAACCGTCAAAAGCGGAAAGGTATCACTGGACATCGCTCCGCAAGCTTCGAAAGAATTCACCGTACCGGTAAATGGTCTGAAAGCCCGTCCGGGAACGGAATATTTCGTTAACTTCAGTGTGATAGCCGTAGAACCGGAACCGCTGATTCCCGCCGGATACGAAATTGCATATGACCAGTTCCGTCTGCCCGTTGAAGCCGAAAGGAATACGTACAAAGCCAACGGCCCCGCATTACAAACTCAAACCCAAGGAGACGAACTGACTGTTTCTTCTTCAAAAGTAAATTTTGTATTCAACAAGAAGAGCGGTCTGGTTACCTCATACAAAGTGGATGGAACCGAATACTTCAAAGACGGATTCGGCATCCAGCCCAACTTCTGGCGTGCGCCTAATGACAATGATTACGGAAACGGTGCTCCCAAACGCCTCCACGTATGGAAACAGTCCAGCAAAGACTTCCACGTGACAGACACGAAGGTAAGCACAGAAGACAAAGCCGTCCTGTTGCAGGCAACTTATCTGCTGGCAGCCGGCAATCTGTATGTTGTCACCTATAAGATATACCCAAGCGGAATCGTTCATGTAAATGCAAAATTTACTTCTACCGATATGCAGGCTGCCGAAACAGAAGTCTCCGAAGCTACCCGCATGGCTACCTTCACTCCCGGAAGTGATGCAGCCCGCAAAGCCGCTTCCAAGCTGGAAGTTCCCCGCATCGGTGTACGTTTCCGCTTACCGGCACAGATGAATAATGTACAGTATTTCGGACGTGGTCCGGAAGAAAACTACATCGACCGCAATCACGGAACCATGGTAGGCATCTATCAGACAACCGCCGATAAGATGTACTTCAACTATGTACGTCCTCAGGAGAACGGACACCACACGGATACGCGCTGGCTTAACCTGTCTCCCGATAAAGGAAACGGCCTTGTCATCGTTGCCGACAGCCTGATCGGTTTCAACGCACTGCGCAATTCCGTCGAGGACTTCGACTCGGAAGAAGCGCTACCCCACCCCTACCAATGGAATAACTTCAGCCCGGAAGAAGCTGCCAACCACGACGAGAAGGCCGCCCGCAATGTATTGCGCCGGATGCATCACGTCAACGACGTCACTCCAAGAGACTTCGTCGAAGTTTGTGTCGACATGAAGCAACAGGGAGTAGGCGGTTATGATAGTTGGGGGGCACGTCCCGAACCTTTCCACCAGATTCCCGCCAACCGCGAATACAACTGGGGGTTCACTCTGGTACCAGTCCGTTCCGGCAGTCAGGCTACCGAAGCCGCCAAATATGATTATCGATAACCTTAGTATAAATTTTAAAGAAAAGACCCATGAAAGATTTATCAAGTATTGTAGCCAAGTTCAACACCCAAGGTACTATCACAGAGATTAAGCCTTTGGGAGCAGGACTTATCAACGACACATACAAAGTTAACACACAGGAAGCAGACGCCCCCGACTACGTTCTGCAACGCATCAACCATGCCATCTTCCAGAATGTAGAAATGCTTCAATCCAATATTGCCGCAGTCACCGGACATATTCGCAAGAAACTGACCGAAGCCGGAGAAGCCGACATCGACCGCAAAGTTCTCTCTTTCCTCGCCACTGAAGAAGGAAAAACTTATTGGTTTGATGGAGAAAGCTACTGGCGTGTCATGGTATTCATTCCGCGTGCCAAAACGTACGAGACTGTCAATCCGGAATATTCCAATTATGCAGGAGAGGCTTTCGGAAACTTTCAGGCTATGCTTGCCGACATTCCGGAAACACTGGGAGAAACCATCCCCGACTTCCATAACATGGAATTCCGTCTCAAACAGCTACGTGATGCAGTCGCTGCCAATGCTGCCGGACGAGTAGCCGAAGTACAGTATTATCTGGACGAGATAGAAAAACGTGCGGACGAAATGTGCAAGGCAGAACGCCTGTTCCGCGAAGGAAAGCTTCCGAAACGAGTATGCCATTGCGATACGAAAGTAAACAACATGATGTTTGATGAAGACGGGAAAGTGCTTTGCGTCATCGACCTGGATACGGTAATGCCGAGTTTCATCTTCTCCGACTACGGTGATTTCCTCCGTACAGGTGCCAACACCGGAGATGAAGATGACAAAGACCTGAATCGTGTGAACTTCAACATGGAGATATTCAAGGCATTCACCAAAGGATATCTGAAAGGTGCCAAATCGTTCCTCACTCCCATTGAAATAGAGAATCTGCCTTATGCTGCCGCTTTATTCCCCTATATGCAGTGCGTACGGTTCCTTGCCGATTATATCAACGGAGATACTTACTACAAAATCAAATATCCCGAACATAATCTGGTGCGCACCAAGGCACAGTTCAAACTACTTCAAAGCGTAGAAGAACATACACCGGAGATGGTGGCATTCATCAATGAGTGCTTGGTTAATGGATAATGGAGAATGGAAAATGGATAATTAGTGGAAATGGGGCGGAGCTGTTTATTTGGTAAACGCTCCATTCTTCCACTGATAAACAATAGGACGGCGGAGAAACGGTTTAAGTTTTTCTGCCGTTTCTTTTGACATATAGTCGGGAGTGGACAGAGTGACAGCCAGTTCTGTATTTTCCTTGTTCATATCCACTTTCATCAATAAGATGTCTGCAGAACGGGAGGCCTCGTCAAATTCGTATATCGCAGTGGAGTCCGGAGTAAGCAGAAAATCGTTCATGACCGGCAGGGTGATGAATGAATCGGCAGTCAGAGGTTTCCAGTCTGTAGTATAGAAGCGGATGCTGCTGTCACAAGCCGGAGCACATGCCGTAGCTACCGTACAAATCACATTCGTGGTATCATTCAAAGCCAATACTTTCATCTGCCAAGTGGTTTCCGGAGTCATCTGCATCCGGATATAGTCCTTACTCAGGTCGGTCATTTCCGACTTCTGCCCGAAGCGGTTTTCCACCTGTGCTTTCATTTTACTGCTCAGAAAGTCGATGCAGTCTTCACGGTTCACCTTCGTAAGCAAGGGACAAAGTGAATCCGGAACGTTGATAAAAAGAGTCTTTGCTTCCTGCGCCTGTGAAGAGACAAAAGTAAACAAGCCGATGATGAAAAATGCGATGGTATGAGTGATTTTATTTGATTTCATATTGTACTTTTTATTTAGACCCCAAATATAAGAATATCATTCCGATTAACACGAGGATAAGGTCAATCGCTTTGCTTTTTAAATTCTTTTCACGGAAGAAGAGCGCTCCGAAAATGAAAGATACGATCACGCTTCCCCGACGAACCATCGAAACGATGGAGATCATGGAGTCATCATAGCTCAGAGCATAAAAGTAGACAAAGTCTGCCGCCGAAAGGAATACGGAAATCAGAATGATGGTCCAGTCCCAGCGGAAAGGAGTGGTCGTCTTCCGTTTGGGCCACCAGAGAAGGAAGATAATGGTTCCCATGATAAAGAACTGGTAGACATTATACCACGATTGCACCAGCATCGGATTCAGCTGTTTCATCAGAAACTTGTCATACAATCCGCTGACAGCTCCCATGACTGCTGCCAGTATAATAAAGAGAATCCATTTGTTATGCTTGAAATCGATCCCTTCTTTCTTCCCCGAACGGCTCAACATAAAGAAGGAAGCCACTGCCAGCATCACTCCGATCCATTGGTAGAGATTCAGACGCTCGCCAAACACCAGCATTGCTCCTACAAGCACCATCACCGGACGGGTAGCATTGATAGGCCCCACAATGGTAATAGGCAAGTGTTTCATCCCGAAGTAACCGAATATCCACGATGACAGAACGATAAACGACTTGATGATAATATATTTATGCTGCTCCCATCCTGCAACGGGAACATTAAAGATGGTTCCCCCAAAGAGATCAGGCTCGAATGCCGATACCAAAATGAACGGCAGAAAAATTAGACTGGAGAAAAGCGTATTCAAAAACAATACAGGCAACACCGCATTATCTTTCAATGACTGTTTCTTGAATACATCATAAAATCCCAGCAAGGTAGCCGAGAGAAAAGCTAATAATAACCACATGTTGAAATAAGTAATAGGTAATAAGTAACAAGTAATATTGAGCTGACTAGGAAGTCGGCAGTATCTAACACTCCCCTCCTTCGGGAAGGAGTGTAGATAGTACTGACTTTTTAGTTTCCTCTGAGAAAATATCTTCCGGATATTCTACGTTGACAAGGAAGAGCGCATTTCCCGGAGCGGAAGTTCCCGCTTTGCAACGATCCTGTTGTTCTATCACTTTACGGAAACCTTCCACGGTCAGTTTGCCGCGTCCTACCTCGAGCAATGTTCCTACGATGGCACGCACCATATTACGGAGAAAGCGGTCGGCACGGATAGTAAATACCCAGGTGGTGTCTTCGCCTTCCATCTTCGTCCATTCGGCATGGGAGATGTGGCAGATGTTTGTTTTTACATCTGTATGCAGTTTGCTGAAACTTGTAAAATCAATGTATTCGAACAGGGTTCGTGCAGCCTCGTTCATCCGTTCATAATCCAATGAACCATAGACACGGTAGCGGTACTGGCGGTTGAAAGGATATTTGGCGGTAGTCACATAATACTTATATGTCCGGGCAGTCGCGTCAAAACGGGCGTGCGCATCCGGTTTTACCTGACGGACACGATAGACAGAAATATCTGGAGGCAACAGACGGTTCAACTTGTCGGCGACAGTCACCGTATCGAGCACGTCTTCATGATCAAAATGTGCCACCATCAGCGAGGCATGCACCCCCGCGTCCGTCCGGCCAGCACCTATCACTTCCACATCACGACGCAGAAAAGTAGACAAAGCCTTCATCAAGCATTCCTGCACACTACTCCCGTTGGGTTGTATCTGCCAACCGTGATAGTTGGTTCCATCATAAGCCAAATAAATAAAATACCTTTGCACGCCGATTCCTCATTTTAGGGTTTTCGACTGCAAAAGTAGTCATTTTTTTATTCATACGTAGAAGGAGTCGTACCAAATGCATCCACAAAATGTTTGCGGAAAGTCGGAATGTCATTATACCCCACCATTTCGGCAACTTCCTGCACTGCATATTGTTTCGTTTTCAACAGCACTCCCGCACGGCGCATACGTACTCCTCTGATCAGTTCTATAATGGTATAGTCTGTACTTTGCTTCACTTTGCGGTAAAGGGTGGGCTGACTCATATTCATTTCCGCTGCCAGTTTCTTCACACTGAAGTCCGCCTCGCAAATATTTTCTTCCACAATTTTGATAACAGCTGTGATAAACGGATCTTCCGTCTTCACTTCTTCACCCGCCTGTTCCGGTTCGCTCACGACAATTGTATCCGTTCCCGGCAATTTGAACAACTTCGTGTACATCTGCTTCAACGTCTGACGACCATTAATCAGACTGCTGACTTTCGCCTTCAGAATGCCCGGAGTAAATGGTTTCAGTACATAATCATCCGCACCCAGCTGCAGTCCGTGAATAATATCGTCGTCTTCTACCTTTGCCGTCAGCATGATAAAAGGAATACTGCACGTTTCCGGATTCTCCTTCACCTCCCGGCAACATTCGAAACCGTCTTTCACCGGCATCATGACATCACAGATGATCAAGTCCGGCATCTCTTTCATTGCCGTATCGACTCCCTCCTGCCCGTTGGTTGCCATCAACAAGTTATATTCATTGCCGAAGAGCACTTTCAGATACAGGCGGATATCCTTATGATCTTCTACAATCAATATCGTCTTTTTAACTCCGCCCGCTACGGGGGATGCTACTTCTTCGGCAGGCAATGCCTCCGCAAAAAGCGGCAGTTGCTGATCCTGTTGCACCACAGCATCCTCTACTGCCAAATCCTGTTTCTGTGTTTCTGCCGATTCGGGTTCCAGCTCTGCTACTTCTGTCAGTTCTTCCGGATCAATAAACTGAATATTCGGATTGTTTTCAAAGACATCTCTGTCGGCGGGAAGATTGACCGTGACCTTCGTCCCCTTTCCTTCAGTACTTTCAAGAGTAATCGTTCCGTAATGAGCTTCGATCATCTGTTGCATGATGGTGAATCCCATTTGCGCAGCCGACATATCACGTTCCGATCCTTCATTCTCGCTCATCAACTGCTCAACAGTTCTTACCCTTTCTTTTCCGTCATCTTCTACTATCAGGCAGACATAGTGCATATTGTCATTTACAACCTCACAAACAGATAAAGAAACCGTTCCCGCATAATGCGTATGGGTGAAAGCATTTGTCAACAGATTATGAATGACGAATTCTATTTTCTTTTTGTCCACATAAAATTCCATCTCCTTCTTGATTCTCTTCTCGCAATGGAAATCAATGGTATACACCTTCAACAAGTCCCGGACACCAAAAAGAGAGCTGTCGATCATTTTATCCACCGAATACGGAGCAACTTCCAGTTTTGATTCCATATTGCCCTGCCCGTATACTGCCAGCAACTGGTCGCAGGCATCCACCATGCGGAGTGAGTTCCGGTACGCCACCTGTAGAGAAAGCTGAGAAGTCTGAGCGTCATCCTTCTGCAATTCCTTCAGCGGAGCGATGATGAGTGACAACGGCGTACGCAATTCCTGCACAAAGAGCATCAGCAACCGGTTCCTCATCGCTTCTATCTCTTTTTTTTGTTCCTGTTTCAGCTTTTCGAGATTCAGATTCTCCTTCAGTATCATCTCACGGTCACGATGAATCTGTTTGCGCTGATCCTTCTTTCTGAAATAAGAATAGAAGAAATAAGATAATCCGCCAAGTAACAGAACATACATGATATACGCCCATATAGTCTGATACCATTTACCCTTCACCACCAGAGGAATCTCGATTACCTCCCCTTCTTTCCCATCCGGGAAAACCAGCTTAGCCTGCAAGGCATATTTTCCGGCAGCCAATCCGTTGAACCACAGTCCTTCTGCAAGCGGTATCATTTTCCATTCTTTGTCCGCAGGAAGCAGACGGTAAGCAATCTTGCGCTGTGCCAGTCCGTAACGCAGATCGGAAAAGAACAAATGAAAGTCGTTGTTATCGGAAGCAAACACCAGTTTCTCCTGTTTTTCCGGAGAAACAGCCAGAATCATCTGCCCGTTCCGCTTTTCTCCTGCCAGCACCGTTTCTCCACCGACTTCCACATCGGTCAGCATCAAATGCTTCTTGCCACTATCGCCTTTGGTAGCAGAAGGATCAAAGAAAATCAGCCCCCAGGAATTCGCCCATAACAAGCGTCCGTCATTCAAACGACAGACTGCACTGCAGTTTCCCACCGACAGATAACTATAAAAAGCCTCCTGTCCATTTCTGATGGTCATCACTCCTACATTGTTTCCTGCCCATGTGTTTCCGATATGGTCGTCGACCATGCAACTGACATGTCCGTCCGTCAATCCACTCTGTAGTGTATAAACAGATTCTATCTTATCCTTCTCTCTTCCGTCGATGCGAATAACGACGTTCAGATAGGCTGCATAAATCTGATTATAGTTATTCACATACAGGGTTCGCACTCCGGCTTCTTCCAGCCCATTCTCCTTTTCATAGTTTCCTTCCACCCGTATCTGGTCACCGTTCGTTTCAATTCTTTTCAGCCCTTTATCCGTACCTACCCATACATTTCCTTCCTTATCTTCAGTGATGGCAAATACATTCTTGATTTCACCGGGCAGTTTTATATTTTTGCATCCGTGAGTTTTAGGATCTACCTGTACCAGTCCATTCGAAGTACCTACCCACAAACGATTCCACGAATCCAGACAGAAACAATGGACAACAGCCTGCATCCTCCCGCCTTCGCTGTTTTTCAACTGAAAAGATTCCACGTCTTCCGTAAGCGGATTGACAGAGATGATCTCTCCAAAATTGTTACCCAGCCAAATGTTTCCATCTTTACCTTTATATATGTGATAACGTCCGGAGAGACCGGATACTTTTTTCCATGGTTCAAAATGTGTATCCATCGAAAATGACGGAGTAGTGCTTCTCATGATGCCTCCATCGGTCACCGTCAACCAGATATACCCTTTTGCATCTTCGACCATGCCATCCACTCTGGATTTGAAATTCTGCCGTACCCGGCTGTACATACTGTCGCTGATATCAAACTTTACCACTCCCCCGCCAAAGGTACCTACCCAAAGAATCTGCTGCCTGTTATCCCATAGCAGACTGGTCATCTTATTTTCGATCCTTGAATGGAACGCTCTTTCCCCCTGTGTCAGCAGTGTCAATGTAAACGGACTCTCACACAAATTCAGATTCTCAAAATGCAATTTATATAATCCGTCCCATGTCGTCAGATAAAACGTCTGCTTATCTTTCATCACCATATCTGTAACATACGAGTTGGAGAAATCCGGCTGGTCGCCCCCCTCGAGAGAGACTACACGTTCCTTATGCGATTTAAGGTCATAACATACAATATCATTCCATAATCTGCATATCCATAAATATCCCTGTCGCAAAAAGAGTCTGTTCACCACATCATATTCTCTGATCACAGAAGTTCTTTTGGTTACGAGATCATAATGTATCACCTTTTCGCGGTCAACGGCAAAGTACAGGTTTGTTTTTCCATCCGTGCAAAGATTAGTAATCTTTCCTTTTATCAAAGGTTCGGGATTCAATATACAATAGACGAAATCTTCTTTTCCTTCTTTTTTGCGGATGGGACGCGATTCGAACAATCCATGCGAAGTAGCCAGATACAGGCTGCCATCATTCCAGCAAAAATCCTGAATCTCTTTAAGTTTCAGCGACCTGTCAAAACGTACAGGCAAAAACTTTTCCATTTCTTTGTCAAAACAGGTTATTCCCCCCTGATAGAGTGAAGCATAAAATAAACCGTCGGAACCTTCCTTCAGCGTTTTTACAGCCTGATGCAAAGGAGTGGAAAGGGAGTCAACGCTCATAATGAGCGGATAATCACGAAATCTGAAGCCATCGTAGCGGGAGATTCCCTTGTCGGTAGAGAACCACATAAAGCCTTCGCTTCCGTAACAAACATGATAAATAGTATTATTTCCGACTCCGTTTTTAATTATTTGCGGTTCTAGGTCCCAGTGGGTATCTATAGAGTATGACGGAAGAAAAACCGTCAACAGCAACAACAGAAAGAAGAACTTCCTCATATCTTAATTGTATTTTGTTCATGTGTATTGGCTGATAAAGATATATAATTAAATCATTAGCAAATCGGATAACAAATATTTTTTAGCAATAATTCACAATAAAGTAAAAGCCCGCTGATTCGTAAAAGAATCGGCGGGCCTCCCATTGTTTGTTTCTTAATTGCCTGAATGACCAAAGCTATATTGTTTGCTGTCTGGTTCCTCTTTTTGTCTGATGGAATCTCCGTGCACGGCGCAAGGAGCCCTTTTATATAAGTTGTATATATTGTAACGTAATACCTAAAATCAATAAATTCCTGTTGTATTAATTAGCTGCTTTGGAAAGAGTAAAGCTATAAGTTCCCTTATTATCCTTGAAGTTGTAGCTACCTTTAAAGCTTACGGGTACCTTAACCAGGCAATTACCCTGGTCGCTTACACGGAAATAGAGATAAGAAGTCGAGCTGAATACACTGTTTCCTTCAGCAGTAGTAGATAAGGAAGCTCCATAACCCTGCCAGTTGAACAGGTCAGTCGAGGAAGAGTATGTAGTACCTATATAAAATACTCCGCCGTTATTATCAATATTAAAGTTGACGGAAACACACAATGCGAATTGTTCTACGAAAGCACCGCTTCTGGTACGGGCCTGATATTCTGCGATCATCTTCACTTCTTTTCTGTCACCACCTTCGTAGTATCCTTCCAAAGTTTCCGATTCACAGTTACGGATAGTATTACCATTCTGACGAAGCGCTTCAAGCACACTTGCCATTTCTTCTGCAGTCACAGAAGGTACATCACCTACTTTAGAGTCAACAGTTGCAGATTGTATACCATATAAAGATATCATGGATTCAAAGTTTGAAGAGTTGTCTTCAAAACTATCACTTTCAGCATTAGAACATGCTACAAAAGTTAATGCCAATACACATGCGAAAAAGAATTTAATTGATTTCATATTAGTACCTCCTAAATTTTATTTGTTTTTTTAATTTGTTTGCGAACTGTTGTTTGTTATTTCGTCCGCTTCTTACACTTCATATTGTTTATCTGTTCATGTTCCTTAGGAGGGAATCTTTTAAACTTAAGTTTTCTTATTTATCTTTTCTTGTTTGTTTGTACACTGCAAACATAGGCGTTTTATTCAATAGAAAAAACTTTTTCAGGAGACAAAATGAATGAATTACCACTCTTTAACGAACGAAATACAGCTTATTCAAGCACTTGAATAAGATATGCAAGTATCAAATCGCCGCTCATCTGCAATTCATTCAATACGAGCGGTAAAAACACCACCCATTACCAATGAATTATATGCCACCTATAAAAAGAATGATATACCACCCCACTTATTAATTTCCATTGAAAGGAAAGAGAAGAAAGATGAATCCACCAATTAACGTCTATTCATATAACCGTTACTTTTGCAACATCAACAAACAAAACCCATCATGCGATGAAAAAGAAAAGAATCTTATTTTTGTTCGTTACCTTGTTTGCTTCTACCTTATTATATAGTCAGGTAGTCGGAGTGAAAACCAATCTTGTAATGGACGCGATGAAAATTATCAATCTCGGAGCCGAAGTCGGTCTGAGTAAGAAGTTAACGCTGGACTTGTATGCCAACTATAATCCGTGGAAATACAAAGATCAGAAGATGATGAAGATGCTCGCCATCCAGCCGGAACTCCGTTACTGGTTCTGCGACAAGTTCAATGGACACTTTGTGGGATTCCATGTACATGGAGGCGTCTACCAGGCTGCCGCCATCAATATGCCCTGGGGCATCTGGCCGGAACTGAAGGACCACCGCTTCAAAGGCAATTTCTTCGGTGCTGGTATTTCCTACGGTTATCAATGGATTCTTGCCAAGCATTGGAATCTGGAAGGGAATATTGGTGTAGGTTACGCACGTGTCAAGTATGAGCAGTTCGAATGCAAGACGTGCGGTGAGAAGGTTAGCGAAGGACATAAGAACTATTTAGGTCCCACGAAAGCTGCTATCAGTTTAATCTATTTATTCTAAAACAAAACAAATATGAAAAAGATATTATGCATACTCTTTTGCCTGCTGCCTGTATTGGGCGGGAAAGCGCAGACACTTTATAGAGATCAGGTGCGTATAGAGAAAGAATCTATCACACGCAATGAAGATAACAATGTGCTGAGCATCGATATGGATATCGTGATGCAGGAGAATCTGAAGCTCTCCTCCAATCATGTCGTCACCCTCACTCCGTTCCTCGAATCAAATGGCCGCACCAAGATACTACCTTCCATCGTAGTTTACGGTCGCAAACGTGAAGTAGTAAACCAACGCAATAACATCGCTCCTTCGGAAAATACTTACAGTGTTATCCGTCGCAAGCATAATAAAGAACAGATTATCAACTACCACCAGCAATTCCAGTTCGAAGCCTGGATGCGTGATGCGGAAATGAAACTGAATATTGATGTATGCGGCTGCTGCGACCTGAAAGAGGAGACCAGCGGTGAATTAATCACCCGATTGAACATTTTACCCGTGCAGCTACAGCCCGCTATATCCTATATCACTCCACAGGCAGAAGCCGTCAAGCACCGTGCCATAGAAGGAAGCGCTTTCCTCGACTTCCCGGTGAACCAAATTATCATCCGACCGGAGTATCGTCGCAACACAGTAGAGCTGGCCAAGATACGTGCTACCATTGACAGTGTACGTAATGATGACAAGACAACGCTCAGCAGTATAAGAATTCACGGTTATGCATCACCGGAAGGTGGATATGCCAACAATACCCGACTGGCAAAAGGTCGTACACAGGCATTGGTAGATTATGTGACCAGTTATTACAAGTTCGACAATAAACTGATCACTTCAGAGTATACTTCTGAAGATTGGGAAGGATTCCGCAAGTTTATCGCAGCTTCTTCATTGGAGAAGAAGGACGAGATACTGAAACTGATGGATGACTCGACACTGGACATAGACAAGAAAGAACGCCAGATCGCTCAATTGGCAGGTCCTCAAACTTATAAATATATATTGGAAGAATGTTATCCGGCTTTGCGTCATTCAGACTATACCGTCAACTATACCGTACGCGGGTTCAATCTGGAAGAAACCAAAGAGATTATCAAGACACGTCCGCAACTGTTGAGCCTACAGGAAATCTATCGGATTGCGGAAAGCTGTCAGCCGGGAAGCGAAGAGTTCAACCGTTCGTTCCAGGTAGCAGCCGCCATGTTCCCGGATGACCCTATTGCCAATCTGAATGCAGGAGCCATGGAAATACAGAAAGGCGGAGACCTGACAACAGCGAAGAAGCATCTTGCCAAAGCTGATCAGAAAGCTCCCGAAACGCTGAATAACCTGGGAGTCATCGCACTGCTGGAAGGCGACTACGATGCGGCAGAGAAATATTTCAATGCAGCAAAAGCCGGTGGACTCACCACTCAGGCTGACACCAATATGAAACAACTAAAAAGCATAAGAAATTATCCCAAAGAATAATAACAAACAATTTTACCCCAAAACACAAACGCACCACCTGAGAAGGCAGTGCGTTTTTTTTATATCATAATCATCATATCATCGGCTTAACAATCTCCACTTTTAAGCCCAATGCATCAATGATACGAAAGAAAAGTCCGACTCCCGGCTCAAGCGCTCCTTTCTCAATTCTAGATATATAGGACTTGTTGGTACCTACCTTGCCGTACAATTTGTCTAATACAGCATCCATACTTCCAACGTCAGGGTTTACTTGCATAATATTCATTTTTAAGTTTTACTGCCTTTTCAATCTCACTTTCGGGCGTTTTTTGTGTCTTTTTCTGAAAGCCATTAAACAACATCACGATATTGCCTTCATCAAAAATAAAAAAAGCCCCATAAATATTCATGGAATGTTTTTTTATTTTCAAGCGTTTCAGCCCTTTCAGCCATCCGCCACAACCGCCTGCCAGCAGGCGAAAGCGGCTGAAAGCCGCCCCCGAAAAAGCACCCTTTCAGCCTTCAGTCCTTTCAGCCGGGAATTTACCGGAGCGTCGGCTGATCTCTGGATGTCCCGTAGAATCCGGGAACAGGAACATAGATCGGCTGATTACGCAATCCGAGATTCTGCAACTTTCCTTCCTGGCAAATTCTCCGGATATGAATCATAGCCGTAGAACGTACCATGCCACACAAAGATTGGAAATCTCTGCGCTGCATCATCTGATGCGTACTGAAATACTCCTTCAGCAACATATCAATCTCTACTTCCGAAAGTTTGGACGAATGAAAATTCTTCTTCAGTTGCTTTACCTTAATTAATCCGATAGAGTTTTTCAATTTCTGATCCGAACGAAAGCGGATAGCCTTCAGTTTGATTTTCATATTCCGTCGTGGAGTGTCGGCGGCTATCTCTTCCGTAGCAGTCAGCGTGGGGTAAAAATAGCCGATGCCGTCCAAATGCACCTGCCGTCCTTCTCCCAACTCCTCTCCCATCACCTGCGAAAGAGCATCCAGTACAGCAGTCACATCGACTTCATTCAGCGTACAACGGGATTGAATCTTACTCCTCATTTCGTCCGTATCTACCTGACCATTGTAAGCAATGCGGGGATGGAATCTTTTTTTCTTCGGTTGATCCGGTGATACCGGGTTCTCATACCAGTCAAATAATATAGCCATAGCTTCCTCTTTTATTAAATAAGTACTTCTAATCTGTTATTCCTACGGAAACTTCCGATGAAAGAAGCTTCATTTTCATCGGCTAATGTGCTATGGCTGCCCGGCTAATGGAGATTAGCCGATTGACTAATGAAGGATAGCTGATCAGCTAATCTGCATTAGCCTCTGATGTTTGCGCCTTCAAAGATACAACAGAAAGGCAGGAAAACCTAATGATTCCTACGTTATTTCATAAACGGAAGTATTTAAAGGAATCTATCGAAAACACTTGCAAATCGCTATCCCGGCATTGTAACTTTGATGCACGAAACTTAAAAAAAAGAACAAATATGATGGAAAAAGTAACCCAAATGATCGCCATGCTGATAAAGGCATGGAAAAAAGAGAGCGTATCACAGATTGACACACCTCCCGTTCCCGCAACGCCCGAACCGAAGCAGCAGTCCCCCAACAACTCCGCCTGCCTGACGGAACGGGTCAACACCTTTCTGCAAACTCACTATGACTTCCGCTACAACCGCCTGACGGAAGAAACAGAATTTCGCCCATTAAGCGGAGCAAAGACCGAATTTCGTCCCATCGGAAAACGTGAACTGAACACCCTCTGCATGGAGGCTCATGCAGAGGGCATTTCCTGCTGGGATAAAGATGTGAGCCGATATATTTATTCCACACAAATCGGAGAGTATCATCCTTTCCGGCTTTATATGGACGAACTTCCTCCCTGGGACGGCATCGACCGGTTGACTCCGCTTGCCCGACGTGTATCTGCACTACCTCTATGGGTAAAAGGATTCCACACATGGATGCTGGGACTGGCTGCCCAATGGGAAGGAAAGACGGGTGTCCATGCCAACAGCCTGGCTCCCATCCTGATCAGTGCCGAACAGGGACGGATGAAATCGACTTTCTGCAAATCGCTGATGCCCAAAGTACTGCAACGTTACTATATGGATAATCTCAAACTGACATCAGAAGGACAGGCAGAACGTCTTCTGTCAGAAATGGGGCTGATCAATCTGGATGAATTCGACAAATATGCAGAGAGTAAAATGCCGCTTCTGAAGAATTTAATGCAAATGTCGAGTCTCCACGTCTGCAAAGCGTATCAGCGTAACTTCCGGGACTTGCCGCGCATCGCTTCTTTCATCGGAACTTCCAACCGCTCCGATCTGATGAGTGACCCGACAGGCAGCCGCCGTTTCTTCTGTGTAGAAGTAGAAAAGCCGATAAATTGTGAGGGAATCGAGCATGAACAGATCTTCGCCCAACTGAAAGCGGAGCTTGCCGACGGGTGTCCGTATTGGTTCGACAAAGAAACGGAACGTGAAATACAACAGAATAATGCACCCTTTTACCGTACTTGCCCTGCCGAAGAGGTATTTCTCAGTTGTTTCCGCACCTCAGCCTCAGCGGAAGAGAAATATCTGCGACTTTCTGCTGCCGATATTTATAAAGAACTGAAGAAACGGAATGCTGCTGCTCTACGAGGTTTCAATCCGAACCATTTTGCGCAAGTATTGATAAAAATGGGGGTAGAACGGAAGCATACGGAATATGGGAATGTATATTTGGTGGTAAGACGATGAATTTCACTTGCATTATATTATCTTATATAATGTGCCTATATCATCAAATTTTACGGATTACCCATCGACCTTCTTTGCGTCCTCCTTCACGAGAAAGTATACCTTTCTCTGTAAGAGATTCTATATCACGTTTAATAGTCCGTTCTGTCACGTTTGTCTTTTGGGACATTTCAGAGATAGTTATAGTTCCATCAGCTTGCATGAATTCAAGTATAATCTGTTGACGTTCTGTTAGTTCTTTCGTGACATCTTTCGTGACATCTTTCGTGACATACACTCGATTCTCAATATGAAGGATTAGTTTCACCTGCATCAGTTCCGGCTGCTCAACCAATTCCGGCTTCAGCCAATGCTTCTCATTCCACGCACTAAGGATGAGCGGGAAACCTGAGCCTAGGTTTTCTCCGTAACCTATCATACGGAGCATATGCTGCATTCGTTGGTTACGAGCTTTGGATTCGCCACCAGCATAGATTTGTTCAACAGGCAATTTCAATAAGCCTGGATTGGAAAGCACAAAGCGGTCATCATACTTCTCGACACGAAGAAGGCCATTCAGCATTAAGTCGGCATGGATAATCATATTGGTAAAAGCCTCACGCACTGCCTTATGCTGTGGTGTATCATCCTTACGGATAATGCCATCCATTTGGAATGGCCTTGGAATATCTCGCGTCAAACGGGGAACTACCATACGAATGAAGTTGAACAGATTATTCTCCCATGTACCGTCATAGGTCAGTCGGTCACTATAACGTTGGTCACCTATAAGGTTTGACTTGTCAATATAGTCCATGCGCAGATAATCAAAACGCTCACGTACCGGCAACCCTTTACCAAACATCAGAAGACCTGCTATAGTCAGACCTTCAGTACCATCTTTTCGGTTTACAACATAGCCACCAAGTTGCATCAAGAACTCCTTATGATCAAGACTATTCCAAATATGTTCTGGATTATTAGTCTTGAACATAACACGATAACCCTCTAATGTCGGGATGTCAATATCATCCATTGTGTAATACTCCAAGAACATACGATCATTGCCATCCTCGTAAGCATCGCGCACCATCATCTTTATCATTTGCTCTGTGCAGTGATAATCACCTTCATGGTTGCGTCTATAAGTACCACGCATCAAGTTGTTATTAATGTAAACAGGACGCAAATTATAATCGGCACGTGGTACATTTATCGCTATTACCTCCTTACCATTAACGCTAATCGTCTGAACATCCTCATCATGTAGCAGATTCACATTTACTTTCTCACGACTGTTAATAGTATTCCATAAATCCTTGCGTATTTTGTCTGCATCCTCAACACCAGTGATTGTGAATCTCATCAAAGAGTCTTTCTCTGCTACGTTTTCATATACCCCCAACAAAAGAATTCCACCATTCGTATTAGCAAATGCAGAATATGTTTCCCACAAAGAATTTGGCACACCATTTTGTGCCTTTTTGCATTCAAGCGTAACACGCTCACCATCTGCAAGCAGTTTATATATATCTTGTTCTGTCATATCTTCATTTTATTATAATATATTTCAAAAGAACAAAGATAAGCAATCGATTTTAGGAAAGAGTAAATTTCAGCATATTCTTATTGCATTCGGAAAAAAGAGAGTGTATCAACGCCAAACAACGCAGCTATTGCCAAGTGCCCCCTTTTACCGTACTTGCCCTGCCGAAGAAGTATTTCTCAGTTGTTTCCGCACCTCAGCCTCAGCAGAAGAGAAATATCTGCGACTTTCTGCCGCCGATATTTATAAAGAACTGAAGAAACGGAATGCTGCTGCTCTACGAGGTTTCAATCCGAACCATTTTGCACAAGTATTGATAAAAATGGGGGTAGAACGGAAGCATACGGAATATGGGAATGTATATTTGGTGGTAAGACGATGATTGAATTTGGTAACACGGCTGAAAGCACTGAAAGCGATATTTCCAGTTTTTAGGATAGTACTTTCAGCCGGAATATCGATGAACAAGGAGGTTCATGATAAAGCTGAACAATCTGAACCCTAATCGGTACTGTAATTCTCAATGTGATGCAAAGCAGTAGTAAATCATTCAAAACGGAATGAACGAAACACAATTTCACTAACTCCCCATACATTAGCTGCAAATTCTATTCGCTATATCTAAAATAGTTGAAGAAAATAATAAAACAACAACAGCGGTAAATAGAAAACATAGGCGGCAAAACATTCATTTAACCAAAAAATCATTCAAAAAACGATCAATTCACCCATTTCAAAAGACCATTTAAAAGATTGAAAAATTCACCTTCAAAATTGAAAAAAACACCAATTAACGATTTCGCATTTCTCCCATACCTTTGCAATGTCGATAAGGAACAAAAGTTTCTTGCGAAACAAACAAAAGAACAAAACAATAAAATTAGTATATAAACAATTAAAGAAACATTGCCTATTAGAAACAAACAAAATCATTCCTCTCGGAAGTTACTTCTTTTTCCTTATATAATATAAGGGCTTCCTATTAAAAAGAAAATGATGTTTTAACAAAACAAACGACCCTCATCCTTTAGATGACTCTCCTAAAAAAAAGAAAAAACAATTAGCGTATTATACATACATAGTATAATATGCAAACCCTAAAAAAAAGAATTATAGCATCACACATTAAAATCAAAACTAAAATGAAAGTAAAGAATTTATTATTAGCAGGTTTGGCAGTAGCAGCCATGACAGCTTGTAGCAATGACGAAATCATTGACAATGATGGAATCCAAACAAATGGTGAAAATGCAGCAATGCAAATCAATTTCCAGTTTCCCACAACTAGAGTTGTATCAGATGGTGGCACAAATGCAGGTATAGATATTGAGTATGCAGCTACTGAAATTACAGCAGTTTTAGAGTACACTGAAACAAACAAAAGAATTGTTGTAAAAGGATTAACCTTTGGTCAACAAACTGAAAGTGGTGCTAGAATATACAGCACAGAGAAATTCCAAGTTGAAGCAGGAAACAATGTAAAGGTTTACGCATTTATTAATCCTATTATGGAGATACCAACAACTGGTTTGGAGAATTTAAAGGTTGGAAAACAAAAATTACCAAGTGAAGGTTTGGATTATATAGCTGAAACAATAGCTAAATCTGGTAATTTTATGATGAGCAATGTTAATGGAGAACCTACTGTAATAAAAGCAATTGTAGGTGGAACAGATACCAATACAGCAAACATTAGCGTTGAACGAATCAGTGCAAAATTAACAGAAGAGACAAAGCGCTCTATAGACAACAAATATGAATTAACAACTCCCACTTTCGTAGGACCAAAGGTGTATGTACAAATTTTGAGCCATACATACACTAATCTAGCTGACGATTCTTATGTACTTGGTGGTAGAAATGCAGCATGGTCGTCATTCTTACACCCATATAAAACAGGTGAAGTAAGTGAGACTGATTACAGATGGTTGAATGCAACAGGAACAACATACGTACTCGAAAATTTAGGTAGTGAATGGAATACAGCAACTAGCACCAGCGTTCTTTATCAAGGACAAGTTTTCTTCGAAAATGACGGAAATCAAGAAATAGCAGGAACATTCTACAGCAGACCTAAATTACAAAGTGATGGTGAAACATGGAAAGTTCAAATTTACAAGAATTGGGAAGAATTATGTGCAGATGTTGATCTTACTGGTATTGGAGAAAATGACGACGTAGCTTTGGCTAACAGAAGTATCATGAGATATGCAGGAGGAAAATGCTATTATCAAGCACCTATCGAGCATTTTGGTGTTGGAGCTAATATCGCTCGCAATAACTGGTACCAACTAAAAGTTACTTCTATTGCTGATTTAGGTTATCCGAAACCTGTACCTCCAACTCCTGAAAATGAAACGAAATTAATGATGAGTGTTACTATAGCTCCTTGGACTATCCATATCAATAATGTTGGTCTTTAATCAACTATAATAAATTAATTTAGGGAGAAGTCTCTTCTCCCTAAATTATACTCCGAAAGAAGAGAGTATCACATTCAAACAAAACATCCGCTCTTTAAAAGCATAAAAAGTAAAAACAATGAAACGAATCCTAACTACCATACAAGAAAAAGCAAATAACATATTGTTATTCACAATATTGGCTGGTGCAATTACATCTTGTGATTCCATTTTGGATTACAATGAGAATTGTGACATCGAATATTGTGTCAAGTTCAAGTATGACTACAATATGGAAGAAAAGGATGTATTCGCCGAACAAGTAAGAACTGTTACTCTTTACGCTTTTGACGATAATAACAATCTTGTTTTCCAGAACACCGATGAAGGTGAGCCATTAGGAGAAGAAACCTACGCGATGAACGTAGATATAGATCTCTCGCAATACCACCTGGTGGTATGGGCAGGATTAAATGATGAATCATTTGCAGTCCCTTTGCTATATCCCAATCAAGCTAAAATTGACGAATTAAGAGTAAAAACATTACGCAAAGAAGCTACTCGCAGCACCACCGAGGATGAAAAGGGACAATACATAGTAGACAACAGCCTACATTCACTCTGGCATGGAGAGGTTAAAAAAGGAACTACCACTCGTAGCGGCAGACAGCAAATCACCGAAGTCTCATTAGTAAAAAATACCAATACAATCCGTGTCGTTGTAGCACAAGTAAACCAATCAGGAGGACCTGTAACCCGCTTGACACAAAAAACTTTCGAATGCGCCATATACGACAATAATGGTTACATGAACTATGACAACACGCTATTAGAAGATAACTTATTGACTTACAAGCCATACAATGTCACATCGGATGTAGTCAGTACCCGAGCTTTTAGTTCTGCAGATGAACCTGCCAAACAATACAACGGTATCGTTAGCGAAATGAGCGTGGCAAGACTTGTGGAAAGCCAAAAGCCGGAGTTGACAATCAAAAATACTGCTACTCAGGAAGTATTATTCCAAAGTTCCGACTTGGTGAAATACTTCGAAGAAGTAGATGCCGAAAAATATAAAGATCGTAATTATTCTCTTCAAGAATACTTAGACCGAGAAGATAAATATGAACTAGTGATTTTTGTAGATGAGAAATTGGCACTCATCAAAACTGTAATCCAAGTAAACGACTGGATCATCCAACTCAATGATATCGAACTTTAAAATAAAGCAAAAAATGAAATACTCTCATTTGACATATTATCTGCTAGCTATCTTATGCATGATGGCAACATCGTGTGTCTCAGACGGAGTCATGGGTGATTGTCCGATCGATAACAACGACCAAGCAGTACTAATAGAAGGTGGCAAAGTCAATTTCGCATTAACTTTCCCGACTTCTTCCACACGAGGCATAAATGGCTCATCAGAAGGTTTAGCAAGCGAACGAACAATTAACGATGTTCAAGTATACACTTTCGTAGGAGGAAAATTCGTTGAGAAAGTAAAGTATATTCTGATAAGCGGCACCAACGGAGATGCAACCCGCTTTGTAGAAGGAAAACTGACAGAGACATATATGACAGGAACCGCTATGGATTTTGTGGTAATGGTGAATACGGAAAGTAAGGGTGTGCAATCTCCTACCATGACAAAAGGAAACAGTAAAGCTGATTTATATAAACAATTGGTTTATAGTTATGAAGGCAAAAACTGGTCAACAAATATTCCGATGTGGGGAGAGGGAACTATTGCATCCATTCAATCGGGAGAATATAATATAGGAGAACTTACATTGCAACGTGCTATTGCCAAAGTGAATGTAACGGTGAATGACGGTAAAGGATTGGAAAACTTTGAAATCACCAATGTAAGTTTACACAATTACAATAATGGCGGATATTGTGCTCCGACCAATGCGAATGGTCAACCTTCTATCCCAACCAATGTTGTTAAAGCAACAACACCTCTGTCTGCAGGCTCTCTGAGCGGAACGCAAGGCAATAATATTGAGAATAAATTCTATATTCCAGAACATAAGAACATAGGTGTAGATAAAGCTGAACAGCTCTATTTGAAGATAGAAGCAAAAGTGAAAGGACAAATAAAATACTATGATATTATGTTCAGTGAAAATGGAAGTGATTATGACGTTCTTCGTAACTATATGTATGTATTCAATATTACTAATGTAAAGGTGGAAGTAGATGTCAATCCTATTTTAGAATATGAAGTAAAAATATGGGAAGAAAAAACTGTGAATATTCCGTCATTTAATTAATGCAAGGAGGATAATCAGATGAAAAAGCAAAACAATATATTGAAATTAATAAAAAATATAACATACTTGACATTAGCTTGTATAGCTTTTAATGCTTGTACAGATGAAGAAATATATAAATCATCAGAGATTGTAGAGGGAGTTCCCGTAGAGGTCGGATTTAAATTCACTATACCTTCCATGCAGAAAGTCAGTACTCGCGGATTAAGCGATGAAGGAGAATTCCAAGTAAACGACCTGTATGTCCTCATCTTCAATGCCAACAACGACCAGGCTAGAAAAACTGGAGGAGGGTACTATAACAGTGATCTGATTAAGAATGTTATTACAGGTAACCAAGCAAACGGGAAAGTTTCTTCCGGCACACTAACATTAAAAACAACTAGTGGAGAAAGCCTTATCTACGCAGTAGCCAATGTAAAAGGTAACGATCTAGGTGGTGATATCACTGCAGCATTAGAGAACGTTAATTCATTAGCCGATTTTAAAAAGTTGTCTGTAGCATTGACAATCAAAGCGAATGTGGAGCGTTCGTCGCCCGCACTTGTGATGAGTGGTGCTTATATAGATGGAAGCACACAACCACAAACTGGATATTGTAACATTCCGGCACAGTCAACCACTCTTAGCGGAAAGATTAGCCTCACCCGTCTGGACTCACATATTATCTTCAAGATTACTCCAAACATGCAAGCTAATGGAGGAAAGATCAAAACATTTACTCCAAAAAGTTGGAGAGTATACAATGTGCCCAATAAATCTTATATAGTAGCTCAAGACGCTGATGCAGTCGGTAATACAGCAGAAGATTACGAGAATACAGAATCTTCTATTAGGTTTGGAGAACAAACTGATAACATTTATGATTTCGACTTTTATATGTTAGAAAACCGAAAGAATGCCAAAACTTATGAAGGTAGATCAATCGAGAATTACAAACAACGTGAAGAAGAGGTCAAAACTAATGAACATAAAAATACAGGAGAATATAAATATGTAGAACCTTATGCGACCTTTGTAGAGATTAAGGCGCACATGGAAATTGAAAATGCAGACAATGACAATGGTATACGAGTAGCCGACGTTACTTACGTCATTCATTTGGGATATGTTGATAATGTTGCGGCTGACTTCAAAAATGAAAGAAATAAAAAATATACATATAATGTAACTATCAATAATGTAGAAGATATTGTTACGGAAGTAACAGAGGAGGGAAATCCGGAAAATACTCCAGGAGCAGAAGGTGATATCGTAGACTCACAGACTACTGTATATAATCTAGACGCTCATTATGGATATTTGATTTTAAAATTCAAGTACTCAGAAGTGAAAGATGGATTGCAATTCTATGTAAAAACTCCTTTTGGAGAAACAAATAATGACGACAAATCAGTAGTAGGTCATGATTGCAAATGGCTGCGATTTGCACGTTGCAATAACGAATCTACATTGGCAAATTATCCAAAAGATGGAAAGGGATTGATTAACTTGTTTGAATTAAAAGCAGATATCGAAGATCAATACCAGAAAGATACCAATAAAGATAATACATATTATTATACAGTATTTGTAGACGAATATTTTTACGAAAATAATCCGCTAGAAACTTCCTCTAATAATAATTGGGGGAACGAAAATTGGGAAGAATTTGTTAATAAAGACGACCGCTATGCACTACTAATCTTTAGTCCACAAAAAAGTCCGGATGGAGAAAGTAGCTATGCAAGTGCGAAATATATGATCACACAAAAATCTATCCAAACCTATTACAGCACAGAAAAATTTAATAGTGACAAAACTGCGCTAGGTATGGAACATATAGATGAAACAGGTGTACCTAATGGATGGGAAAGCGGAAGTTACGGCAGTTCTCAAGAAAATGGATATAAGAATACCTATCCTGTAGTTAACAACACCAATATAAGTAGCTACGGAACAGAAACTCTATCAAATGGTAAGAATACATTTACAATAAATGATGCAGCAAATGCTATTCAAGCATGCATGGCACGTAACAGAGATGAAAACAATGATGGAAAAATCAGCGGCTCAGAAGTAAAATGGTTCTTGCCTGCCATCAACCAGTTAGTTGGAATGTTCTTAGGTGCAGAAAGCTTACCAACTCCACTATTTGGTGATGGTGATAAGCAACCTGGAACATATACATATAATAAAAAAGAAATAGGAACTTATGGTACTTACCACTATATTAGTAGTGATAAGCAAAGACTGTGGTCAGAAGAAGGAGCCACTTTTGGTCCCGCTGCAGGTATACTTTATGCAAAAGCCCCCGAAAAGCTTAGATGTGTACGTACTTTAGGAATCAGTTCCCAATATAATAGTACAAGTAAAAAGGAAGGAAAGATATATAATATGAATAATAGTTATACATTCCAGATGGCTTATCTAGATAAGCAAAGTATACGTACCTCATTTATAGAGAATGGTGAATTAGATTTACATCACAATTTTAGTTCTTACAATAGACCTTATACTGCATTCCAAGTTGCCAATAAACGAATGACAATTGATGGGATAGAGACCAGCAACGGATGGGGAGGATCGAATAATAGACCAAGACCCACAAACTGGGAATCACTTGTAAAAAACAGTGGACTATCTCGTAGTGTATGTACAAATTACTTTGAGAATGCTAATAAGTCTGATAAAGGTTCATGGAGAGCACCTAATCAAAGAGAACTTATGATTATCTATCTTCAAGATCCGAGTTTGGTAGAATACCAAGTCACAGATGCTTATGATTATCGATATGGTTCTTTTACAAGAACATGTTGGAAATTCAACGAAAATGATCATTTTACTGTAGATAAGGACTTAATAACAAAAGGCACTGTTGGTTCATTTGTTCGTTGTGTTCGTGACGTTAAATAAATAAAACTTAAAAGTAAATATTATGACACCAAAAGACATCCTGCAACTAGAATCATCAGATATGCGCCAAGCCTATCTGTTTGAAGAGAACGGGCGCTGGTATGCTTATGAGCATTCAGCCAACCGAATCGAAAAATTTGTGAAAGGCTTTGTAGACTTCAAACACAAAGTGCAAGATGTCTGCGGTCGGATAAAAGTAGAAATCGACCTCAGTATTTTGGAAAAGTGTTCCATCACGCTGTGTGAAGATTCGCTGCTTGTACTTGATTGCCCTGCAGCATAAAAAACTGTAGAAGAGTATAAGCTTCATAACTCGTAGTAAGAAATTACACAATATATTGTTTGTTTTGTTTGTGTTCCTCAATCCACTCAGAGGCAGCTTGTGAAAGTAGCGCTGAGTGGGTGGGGATTTTTTGTGCAAAAAGAAAATGAAAGGAGAACAAATGATGATGACAAATAAAAAAATAAAGATTAATGGATGTACTCCTATAGAAGACTTGATCACCGAAGATTTTGGTGCTATAGGAACCCCCGAAAGAGATGAATTCGAGCGAGGATGCGAAGCCTTTATCATATGGGACGAAAAATAAGTTTCACGATTTGGTGATTTTGACAGGAAAACATGGAAACATAAGTTATAATTCGCGAAATGTCTTCAGATTGCATTGCCCATAAGAAAGGCTTCCAACCCGTAGAAGCCTTTTTAACTTGTCAAAGTGATAGCTTCATGTCAATGAAGCAAAAATGATAGCTATATTTACAAAGCTTGTTTTGTTTGTGAACAACAATTCACCGGAAGCATAAGTTATGATTCGCAGGAGTTCACATGATTTGCATATCTGATTATTTATTGCGTTCTTTGTATTACATAAAATGTATAACGTAAAAGATGAACGACTTCGAGGAATACATAAGACAGAGCGAACCGCATAAGCGGGAGAAAGGATACGCTTGGCAAACAGCCATTGGCCTGCAAGCTGTTGATGGTCTTAAACCTTCGGAATATTTGAAGGAAAAAGCCCGCCAACACATTGAAGGGGATATCACTATTGACGAGGTCAAACAATTAGTTGATAGTTATTACAAATCAAAGGTTGCCCGTTCATCTAGCGAAGATCGTACGGAAGAAGCCGATAAGGTCTCAGCCAGAATAACAGAGATCCTTTCGGAGAATACATTCACATTCTCACCTATCGAATACTTGGCTATTCATCGGCATTTATTTGAAGGCATATTCAGCCATGCCGGACAAATACGGGATTACAATATTACAAAGAATGAATGGGTACTGAAAGGAGCAACAGTACTTTATGCCAGTGCAGGAAGTATCCGCGAAACCTTGGAATATGATTTCTCTCAAGAAAAGATTTTTGATTATAAAAATCTGAATATAGATGAGGCCATCAGACATATTGCCCGATTCGTTTCTGGAATATGGCAAATACACGCCTTTGGTGAAGGAAATACACGCACAACAGCCGTATTCACGATCAAATATCTGCATACTTTTGGATTCAATTTCAGTAACGAGACCTTCGCCAACCATTCTTGGTACTTCCGCAATGCTCTCGTCAGAGCTAACTATAATGACCTAACCAAAGGTGTGTATGCCACGACCGAATTTTTAGAAAAATTCTTCAGAAACCTGATTCTCAACGAACAAAATGAACTTAAAAATCGAAATCTACAGATCGACGAAATCGAAAAGGAAGCCATTCAAAGTGCAAAACAGACTGATATGGATATCCCAAAGTGCAAAAATTGCACTTTAGACTGCACTTTGGAAGAGATAGCCGTACTTAACTACCTCAAAGAAAAACCAAATGCAACACAAAAAGAAATAGCACAGCACATAGGAAAATCTGAGAGAACCGTCAAATCCATGACCGTAAACTTAAGTGAAAGAGGTATTATAGAACGCAAAAACGGACGTCGTAATGGCTTTTGGGAGATCAAGAAATGAATATCTTATGTGAGTGATTCTTTGCATATCTGATTATTTATTGTGTTCTTTGTATTACATAAAATGTATAACGTAAAACATGTAATAGCCATGAAGCCTAATAATCCTTTCCTCGTATACGGTTACAATAGTCCGGATTGGTCCCAAAATTATACAAGAGTAATTGTATATTGATAACACAGGTAATTGAACAGAGGCAATCTGAAAATGAAAACTTTTCGAAACATATCTACTTTTTATCACATTATCTTTGTTTATCTCTTATAAACCTGTATATTTGGAGTATTATAACTGATACATTTATATTAATACAGAATTACTATGAGTCATACCATCTTCCTAATCATCGCCCTCGTCACTACAGGAATTTTTCTTATTCAATTCGTATTATCCATTTTCTTCGGAGACATAGATGCAGATGTGGACGTGGATGCTGATATCAGCAGCGTAGTATCTTTCAAAGGTCTCACCCACTTCGGGATCGGATTCGGATGGTATATGTACCTCGTAGGAAATGCCGATATAGCAAGTTATGCAATCGGAATTCTGGTAGGTCTGTTCTTTGTCTTTGCCGTATGGTTCCTTTATAAGAAAGCCTATCAACTGCAGCAAGTGAACCGGTCTGAAGAGACCGATCAATTGGTAGGACGGGAATGTACCATTTACTTCAAGCAAAGTGATAACAAATATACCGTACAGACAAACCGGGACGGCGCCATGCGCGAAGTGGACGTGATCTCCGAAACCGGAAAAGCATATCAGACCGGAGACAGAACAATCATCAGCAGCTACAAAGACGGAACTTTATACATTAAATAACTATTCAAATACACAATTTTATGACACAAGAAATGCTAATCATGGCTGCTATACTAGTGGCGGTCATTCTGCTTACTTTTATCGGTATCCTGTCGCGTTACCGTAAATGTAAGAGTGACGAAGTCCTCGTTGTATACGGTAAAACAGGGGGAGAAAAGAAATCAGCCAAGTTATATCACGGTGGGGCCGCTTTCGTATGGCCGATCATTCAGGGCTACGAATTCCTTTCTATGAAACCATTGCAGATAGACTGTAAACTGACAGGCGCCCTATCTGCCCAAAATATCCGTGTGGACGTACCCACTACCATCACCGTAGCTATCAGCACAGACCCGGAAGTGATGCAGAATGCTGCCGAACGTATGCTGGGACTGACAATGGATGACAAACAGAACCTGATTACGGATGTAGTATACGGTCAGATGCGTCTGGTGATTGCAGACATGACTATCGAAGAGCTGAACTCCGACCGTGATAAATTCTTGTCTAAAGTAAAAGACAACATCGACACGGAACTTCGCAAGTTCGGTTTGTATCTGATGAACATCAACATCAGTGATATCCGCGACGCTGCCAACTACATCGTCAACCTGGGTAAGGAAGCTGAAAGCAAGGCTCTGAACGAAGCACAAGCCAACATCGAAGAACAGGAAAAGCTGGGTGCTATCAAAATTGCCAATCAGATAAAGGAACGTGAAACAAAGGTTGCGGAAACCCGCAAAGATCAGGATATCGCCATCGCCGAAACTAAAAAGCAACAGGAAATCTCTGTAGCAAATGCGGATAAGGAGAGAATCTCTCAGGTAGCCTTTGCCAACGCAGAAAAAGAATCGCAAGTGGCCAAAGCGGAAGCGGAAAAGAATATCCGCATCGAGCAGGCAAACACCGAAAAGGAAAGCCGTGTCGCCGAACTGAACTCCGACATGGAAATCAAACAGGCAGAAGCTGCTAAGAAAGCGGCTATCGGACGTAATGACGCACAGAAGGAAGTGGCCTTATCAAATGCCGAATTAGCCGTCACACAGGCAAATGCCGACAAGCAAGCCGGTGAAGCCGCTGCAAAATCGGAAGCTGCCGTACAAACTGCCCGGGAAATCGCCCAAAAAGAAGTGGAAGAAGCAAAAGCGAAGAAAGTAGAATCTTCACTGAAAGCTGAAAAGATCGTTCCGGCAGAGATCGCAAGACAGGAGGCTATCCTTCAGGCAAATGCCATCGCCGAAAAGATTACCCGTGAAGCGGAAGCACGTGCAAAAGCGACTTTGGCACAAGCGGAAGCGGAAGCCAAAGCTATCCAACTGAAACTGGAAGCGGAAGCAGAAGGTAAGAAGAGGTCATTGCTCGCAGAAGCAGAAGGTTTCGAGGCTATGGTCAGAGCAGCAGAATCGAACCCTGCCATCGCCATCCAATACAAGATGGTAGACCAATGGAAGGAAATTGCCGGAGAACAAGTGAAGGCTTTCGAACACATGAACCTAGGCAATATCACCGTATTCGACGGAGGAAACGGAGGTACAAGCAATTTCCTCAGTTCACTGGTGAAAACAGTAGCCCCAAGTCTCGGTGTACTGGATAAACTGCCTATCGGCGAAACGGTAAAGGGTATCATCAACCCGGAAAGCAAAACGGAAGAGAAACCTGCCGGAAAGCCGGAGGAGAAAAAAGAAGAGAAGAAGAAATAACCAATAAATTATTTCATAGAGATTGCCTGCCTTCATTTTGAAGGTAGGCATTTTTTTATATCTTTGCGAGCAAAATATTAAAAATGAATAACCATAAACTTCACCTTCTGCCTTTATTTATATTGATTACGGGGCTTGTCACTCTCACTGCCGGCTGCAAAAAGAAAGATATGTCTCTCAAACTGAACGAACCCCGCAACATCCGTGGTGTAGTCAGTTACAAACGTTCTTTCCCGGATTTGAATGATAAACATCTCGCCGTGGCCCAAGCCGTCGGCATCTGCCCGCCGGAGGACAGGGACGCCGCCGAAAAGATGAAAGAACAGCTTATCCATATCACCGACAACCAATTTTACACAGTAGACTCTCTGACGCATTCCATCCCCTATCTGGTCCCCCGCGCCAGTGAATTGCTCGACACCATCGGCTCCAATTTTCTTGATTCACTGACAGCAAAAGGGTTGAACCCAAATCAGATTATCGTCACTTCCGTACTACGTTCGCAGAGTGACGTGAAGCGTCTCCGCCGTCGGAATGGAAATGCTTCCGCAAACTCCGCCCATTGCTATGGCGCAACCTTTGACGTCAGCTGGAAACGATTCAAAAAGGTGGAAGACGAAGACGGACGACCTCTGCAGGATGTCAATGCCGATACCTTGAAGCTCGTTCTGTCTGAAGTGTTGAGAGACTTGCGCCAAGCCGATAAATGCTACATAAAATATGAATTAAAACAGGGATGTTTCCACATCACTGCACGATGAGTATAAATTGCAATAAAATTCACCCGTAAACAGCCGAAGAATCCAAAACGTTTCACTAAATTTGCAGAAATTTTTCTTTAATACGATTCAATGATAGAGAAACTGATTGTTCTTGAGGATATTGACCCGGTTATTTTTTACGGCGTAAACAACGCCAATATACAGTTAATTAAAGCTTTATATCCGAAGCTACGCATCGTTGCCCGCGGCAATGTCATCAAAGTGCTGGGCGATGAGGAGGAAATGTGTGCCTTCGAAGAAAATATCACCAAACTCGAAAAATACTGTGCCGAATATAATTCGCTGAAAGAGGAAGTCATCATCGACATTATAAAAGGGAATGCTCCGCAAGCGGAACAGACCGGAAACGTAATTGTTTTCAGCGTTACCGGCAAGCCCATTATCCCACGAAGCGAGAACCAGCTGAAACTGGTGGAAGGCTTTGCCAAAAACGATATGGTATTCGCCATCGGCCCCGCCGGTTCGGGAAAAACATATACTGCCATAGCCCTCGCCGTCCGTGCGCTGAAAAACAAAGAGATCAAAAAGATTATCCTCAGCCGCCCCGCTGTAGAAGCCGGAGAAAAACTCGGTTTCCTGCCCGGCGATATGAAAGATAAGATCGATCCGTATCTGCAACCATTATATGATGCTCTGCAGGACATGATCCCCGCTGCCAAGTTAAAGGAATACATGGAATTGAACATTATTCAGATTGCTCCGTTAGCATTTATGCGTGGACGTACACTGAATGACGCAGTCGTAATCTTGGACGAAGCGCAGAATACCACTGTACAACAAATCAAAATGTTCCTCACCCGTATGGGTATGAATACCAAAATGATCGTTACGGGAGATATGACTCAAATTGACCTCCCCGCCTCACAAACTTCGGGACTGGTGCAAGCACTCCGCATCCTGAAAGGGGTAAAGGGAATCAGCTTTGTAGAATTGAACAAAAAAGATATTGTACGCCATAAACTAGTGGAACGCATCGTAGATGCTTACGAAAAATTCGACAAGGAGGCGAAAGCCGAAAGGGAGAAACGAAAGAATGAACAACTGGTTATCAACGGCGAACGACCGGTGAAACAGGTCAACAACTAGTCGTTTCTGTGATTTGTAACTTGTAATTTGTAATTATAATAAAACAATGAAAGCATTAACAAAAACAGATTTCAACTTTCCGGGACAAAAAAGCGTGTACCACGGAAAAGTGCGCGATGTGTACAACATCAACGGCGAAAAACTCGTCATGGTAGCAACCGACCGTATCTCGGCTTTCGATGTGGTTTTACCTGAAGGTATCCCTTACAAAGGCCAAATGCTGAATCAGATTGCAGCCAAATTCCTCGATGCCACTACTGACATCTGTCCGAACTGGAAAATGGCTACGCCGGACCCGATGGTTACTGTCGGAGTTTTGTGCGAAGGCTTTCCGGTAGAAATGATTGTACGCGGCTATCTGTGCGGTAGCGCATGGCGTACTTACAAAAGCGGCGTACGCGAAATCTGCGGTGTGAAACTGCCGGATGGTATGCGCGAAAACGAGAAATTCCCGGAACCGATCGTCACCCCGACAACGAAAGCGGAAATGGGACTGCACGACGAAGATATCTCTAAGGAAGAAATCCTGAAACAAGGACTCGCTACTCCCGAAGAATATGAGACTCTGGAGAAATATACACTGGCTCTCTTCAAACGTGGAACTGAAATCGCTGCTGAACGCGGTCTGATCCTCGTTGATACAAAATACGAATTCGGCAAGCACAACGGTACTATCTATCTGATGGACGAAATTCATACACCGGATTCAAGCCGTTACTTCTACTCTGACGGCTATCAGGAACGCTTCGAAAAAGGCGAACCTCAAAAGCAGCTTTCTAAGGAATTCGTTCGTGAATGGCTGATGGAAAATGGTTTCCAAGGCAAGGATGGTCAGAAAGTTCCTGAAATGACTCCGGCTATCGTACAGAGCATCAGCGATCGTTACATCGAATTGTTCGAGAATATCACCGGTGAGAAATTTGTGAAAGAAGATACCAGCAACATCGCTGAACGTATCGAAAAGAACGTTATGAATTTCTTGAGCAAATAAGCATGGATTACCCACAACAACATATCAAGCCTTACAACGAAGACGGTAAGAAAACCGAGCAGGTGGAACGTATGTTCGATAACATTGCGCATGCTTACGACAAACTGAATCATACCTTATCTTTAGGTATAGACCGCAGCTGGCGCCGTAAAGCTATTGCCTGGCTCCGTCCCTTCCGCCCACAGCACATCATGGATGTTGCCACCGGAACAGGAGACTTCGCCATCCTCGCTTGCCGCGAACTGAATCCTGACGAACTGATCGGAACGGATATTTCGGAAGGCATGATGAACGTGGGTCGTGAAAAAGTAAAGAAGGAAGGACTCTCGGACAAAATTTCTTTTGCCCGGGAGGACTGCACTTCTCTCTCCTTTGCCGACAATAGATTTGACGCTATCACCGTAGCATTCGGTATCCGCAATTTTGAAGACCTGGACAAAGGCCTCTCCGAAATGTGTCGTGTACTGAAACCGGGCGGACATCTGGTTATCCTGGAACTGACTACTCCGGATCGCTTCCCCATGAAGCAACTGTTCGCCATCTACTCGAAAGTAGTTATCCCATTGCTTGGCAAACTCCTCTCCAAAGACAACAGTGCCTACCATTATCTGCCGGACACTATCAAAGTATTTCCCCAAGGGGAAGTCATGAAAGGAGTCATATCGAAAACCGGATTCGGCGAAGTTCATTTCCGACGGTTGACATTTGGTATCTGCACACTTTATACAGCGACAAAATAATGAAGAATGATGAATAATTAATTTAATCCTTTCGTGTCATGGAAAAATACGGTTTAATCGGCTACCCCTTGCGACATTCGTTTTCAATCGGCTACTTTAACGAAAAGTTTAGGTCCGAAGGCATCAATGCGGAATATGTGAATTTCGAGATTCCCAATATCAATGATTTTATGGAAGTTATTGAAGAGAATCCCAACTTGTGCGGGCTCAATGTCACCATCCCCTACAAAGAGCAAGTGATTCCTTTTCTGAACGAACTCGATCGGGATACAGCTAAAATTGGCGCTGTAAACGTCATTAAGATTATCCGCCAACCGAAAGGAAAAGTAAAACTGGTCGGCTACAATTCCGACATCATCGGTTTTACACAATCTATTCAGCCGCTGCTACAACCTCAGCACAAAAAAGCACTGATCCTCGGCACCGGAGGTGCTTCCAAAGCTGTTTATCACGGACTCAAGAATCTGGGTATCGAAAGCGTGTTTGTATCGCGGACACACAAGACCGACGATATGCTGACTTACGAAGAACTGACTCCGGAAATCATGGAGGAATACACCGTAATCGTCAACTGTACTCCGGTAGGAATGTACCCCAAAGTAGATTTCTGCCCCAACATTCCTTACGAACTGCTCACTCCAAACCATTTGCTTTACGATTTGTTATATAATCCGAACGTCACTCTTTTCATGAAAAAGGGAGAAGCACAAGGTGCTGTTACGAAAAACGGTTTGGAAATGCTACTTTTACAGGCATTTGCCGCTTGGGAAATATGGCACCGATAAGATAAAGGTGCTGACAGCCGTTTTCTGATAGAGTTAAGAATATGGGCGTGATATTTTAATTGAGGGGATTTATTATGAAGAAAAGAGCAGTCTACAGCATTATTATTATCATGCTGGTACTTACCAGTTGCACAATCGGCGGGAGTTTTTATATGTTGAACTTCTCCTTGACGCCGAATGCCAAAATATTGTCTAAAGACGCCGATTCATATCCCTATATGTACAGAAACTATCCTTTCCTGCGTCCGTGGGTGGATAGCCTGAAACAAGTGAATGCTCTGAAGGATACATTCATTATCAATCCGCAAGGCATACAGTTACACGCTTTTTACATCACCGCACCTGCTCCAACCAGTAAAACGGCGGTAATCGTTCATGGATACACCGACAATGCTATCCGTATGTTCATGATCGGCTATCTGTATAATCGTGATCTGGGATATAATATCCTGCTTCCCGACTTGCAACATCAGGGAGAGAGCGAAGGACGAGCCATCCAAATGGGATGGAAAGACAGGATCGATGTTTTGCAATGGATGAACATTGCAAATGAAATCTTTGGAGACAGTACTCAAATGGTAGTACATGGTATCTCAATGGGAGGTGCCACCACAATGATGGTATCCGGCGAAAAGCAGCAACCTTATGTGAAATGTTTTGTAGAGGATTGCGGCTACACCAGTGTATGGGATGAATTTTCGCACGAACTCAAATCTTCCTTCCACCTGCCTGCTTTCCCGTTAATGTACACTACAAGCTGGTTATGCGAGAAAAAATACGGATGGAACTTCAAAGAAGCTTCCTCGCTAAAGCAGGTAGAGAAATGTGAGCTGCCCATGCTGTTTATTCATGGAGACAAAGATACATATGTCCCCACATGGATGGTTTATCCGCTCTATGAAGCAAAGCCGGAACCCAAAGAACTCTGGATCGTACCGGGAGCAGCCCATGCCCTCTCGTACAAAGAGAATAAACAGGAATACACCGACAAAGTACGGGATTTCGTCGGGCGGTATATTCATTAAACCTATTATAACAAGGAGTTTTGGAATCATAACAGAAAAAGTTTCTATATTTGCAAATGTAAAATGATTGTTATGAAATCAATATTGACGCTTATACTTGCTACTTTTCTACTGATTCCACTGCAAGCCCAAGAAAAGGTATATACGGTAGACAACTTGCCAAAAGTACATCTGCAAAATAAAATGCAGTATGTATGCAATCCGGCAGGGATACTTTCGCAAGCTGCTTGTGACACAATAGACACTATGCTCCACGCTCTGGAACAACAGACGGGGATTGAAACGGTAGTTGCCATAGTTCCTTCGATTGGTGATATGGAGTGTTTTGATTTTTGCCATCAGCTGCTCAATCAATGGGGAGTAGGCAAGAAAGGAAAAGATAACGGACTCGTTATCCTGTTAGTCACCGACCAACGCTGCATCCAGTTTTACACCGGATACGGTTTGGAAGGGGTACTTCCCGATGCAATATGCAAACGTATCCAGACTAAGTACATGATTCCATATCTGAAAGACGGCAACTGGAATGAAGGAATGGTAGCCGGAATCCGGGCGACTTGCCAGCGACTTGACGGATCAATGGAAAATGAATCGCTTTCTGAATCGAATAATGAATCGATGGATTTCATTTTCGCTGTTATCCTGTTCGCTGTAATCGGTGTAGGGATAGCGTTCTTTGCCGCAAGAAATCAGAGCCGTTGCCCCAAATGCGGGAAACATGCCCTGCAAAGAACCGGAAGCAGACTTGTATCACGTGTCAATGGGGTAAAGACGGAAGATGTCACCTATACTTGCAAGAACTGCGGAAATACAATCATACGTCGTCAGCAAAGCTACGATAGCGACTATCACAACAGAGGGGGTGGCGGAGGCGGTCCGTTCATCGGCGGATTCGGAGGCAGTGGCGGAGGCTTTAGCGGAGGCAGCTTCGGTGGAGGAATGGGAGGCGGCGGTGGAGCCGGTTCACGATTCTGATCCCTACAGATAATATTAAATAATCAAATACTCATCAAAAAGTAAGAAACATGAAAAAGTCAATTATCATCATTTTAGCCGTTGTGGCTATCCTTGTCATATGGGTAGTCAGTGTATATAACGGTCTTGTCACCATGGATGAGAATGTTAGCGGACAATGGGCCAATGTAGAAACCCAATACCAACGTCGCGCAGACCTGATACCCAATCTTGTAAACACCGTAAAGGGATATGCTTCTCATGAAAAAGAGACATTGGAAGGAGTGGTAGAAGCACGTAGCAAAGCCACACAGATCAAAGTGGATGCCGAAGGTCTGACTCCGGAAAAGCTGGCAGAATATCAAAAAGCACAGGGTGCTGTAACGTCTGCACTTGGCAAATTATTGGCTATCACAGAGAATTATCCTGACTTGAAAGCCAATCAGAATTTCCTTGAATTACAGGCACAGCTGGAAGGTACCGAAAACCGTATCAATGTAGCCCGTAAAAACTTCAATGATGCGGCACAATCGTACAACACCAATATCCGCCGTTTCCCGAAAAACATATTTGCAGGGATGTTCGGATTCGACAAGAAAGCATACTTTGAAGCGGAAGAAGGAAGCGAAAAAGCTCCGAAAGTAGAGTTCTAAAGGATGATTTCTTAAAGAACTTCCAAGCTAAAATCGGAATCGCCGTTACCTGATTTATTCAGATAACGGCGATTCCAGCTCTTAACCACCACGAAAGGACTTCCATAAAAGAGCGTTAAAAAGGAACTTTTGCTCCTGTCTCTTTAACGGTTTAACTAGTCTCTTTCCACTATCAATCAGCATAATGATTAAAATAATACGAACCATTAATTAACACTTTTATGTTTTATTCTTCTTCCGGACGAAGCTTGATAAACAAATAGTTGGCTGTACGAAAAAAAAGCAGTACTTTTGCAGCCGTATACAAAAAATAATTCTTTAACTCATGAGTAATCAACGATACATGATGCGGGGCGTAAGCGCATCAAAAGAAGATGTGCACAACGCCATCAAGAACATCGACAAAGGAATTTTCCCAAAAGCATTCTGCAAAATTATTCCCGATATACTGGGTGGGGACCCGGAATATTGCAACATCATGCACGCCGACGGCGCCGGAACCAAATCTTCCCTTGCTTATATGTACTGGAAAGAAACAGGCGATTTGTCTGTGTGGAAAGGTATTGCACAGGACGCATTGATTATGAATATCGACGACCTTCTTTGTGTAGGCGCTGTAGACAATATCCTCGTTTCTTCAACTATCGGACGCAATAAACTGTTGATTCCCGGCGAAGTAATCTCCGCTATCATCAACGGAACAGACGAATTGCTGGCTGAACTCCGTGAAATGGGTGTAGGTGTATATGCTACCGGTGGCGAGACTGCTGATGTCGGCGACTTGGTTCGTACTATTATCGTAGACTCTACCGTAACCTGCCGCATGAAACGCTCGGACGTTATTAACAATGCCAATATCCGTCCGGGAGATGTCATTGTAGGCCTTGCTTCTTACGGACAGGCTACCTATGAAAAAGAATATAACGGAGGTATGGGCAGCAACGGTCTGACAAGTGCCCGCCACGACGTTTTCGGCAAATACCTCGCAGAGAAATATCCGGAAAGCTATGATGCCGCCGTACCTGAAGAACTGGTTTACTCCGGAGGATTAAAACTGACAGATACTGTAGAGGATTCTCCAATTGACGCAGGTAAACTGGTACTCTCTCCTACCCGCACCTATGCTCCGGTAGTGAAAAAGCTACTTGACACCTTACGTCCGGAAATCCACGGTATGGTTCATTGCTCCGGTGGTGCGCAAACCAAAGTGCTGCATTTCGTAGAAAATGTCCGTGTAGTAAAAGACAATCTTTTCCCTGTTCCTCCTCTGTTCAAGACTATTCAGGAACAAAGCGGTACAGACTGGGCGGAAATGTACAAGGTATTCAATATGGGACACCGTCTTGAAGTTTACCTGTCACCGGAACATGCAGAAGAAGTGATCGCTATTTCCGAATCATTCGGCATTCCTGCACAGATAGTAGGACGTATCGAAGCGTGTGACCAGACTGAATTAATCATTAAAAGCGAGTTCGGAGAATTCAGATACTAAAGAATGGCAGATAACAGTACCATATTAGAAAAACTAGACGGACTTGTAGCCCGTTTTGAAGAAATATCTACCCTCATCACCGACCCGGCAGTAATTGCCGACCAGAAACGTTATGTCAAACTGACCAAAGAATACAAGGATCTGGATGACTTGATGAAAGCCCGCAAAGAATATATCCAACTGTTAGGCAACATCGAGGAAGCCAAAAACATCCTTTCGAATGAGTCGGACGCTGACATGCGTGAAATGGCAAAAGAGGAGATGGACAACAGTCAGGAACGTCTTCCGGCATTAGAAGAAGAAATCAAACTAATGCTCGTTCCTGCCGATCCGCAAGACAGCAAGAACGCCATCCTCGAAATCCGTGGTGGTGCAGGAGGAGACGAAGCCGCAATCTTTGCCGGCGACCTTTTCCGTATGTATGCCAAGTTCTGTGAAACCAAAGGCTGGAAAATGGAAGTATCCAATGCAAATGAAGGAACAGCCGGAGGATACAAAGAAATTGTTTGCAGCGTCACAGGAGATAATGTCTACGGAATATTGAAATATGAATCGGGTGTACACCGCGTACAACGTGTTCCTGCCACAGAGACACAAGGACGTGTGCATACTTCCGCCGCTTCGGTGGCCGTACTCCCCGAAGCCGAAGAATTTGACGTAGTCATCAATGAAGGAGAAATCAAATGGGATACCTTCCGAAGTGGCGGTGCAGGCGGACAGAACGTTAATAAGGTAGAATCCGGTGTACGCTTGCGTTATATCTGGAAGAACCCGAATACAGGCGTTGCAGAAGAAATCCTGATTGAATGTACAGAAACCCGTGACCAACCGAAGAACAAGGAACGCGCCCTGGCACGACTCCGTACCTTTATCTACGACAAGGAACATCAGAAGTACATAGACGACATAGCTTCCAAACGTAAGACAATGGTATCTACCGGCGACCGCTCGGCTAAAATCCGGACATACAACTACCCTCAAGGACGTATCACCGATCATCGTATCAACTATACCATCTATAATCTTGCCGCTTTTATGGACGGAGATATTCAAGATTGTATCGATCACCTGATCGTGGCAGAAAATGCGGAACGCCTGAAAGAAAGTGAACTCTAAAAATTATAGTATAGACATGAATAAACAACAGCTATTTGAAAACATAAAACGCAAGAAATCATTCCTTTGCGTAGGGCTTGATACCGACATCAAGAAGATTCCCGAACACCTGTTGAAAGAAGAAGATCCGATCTTCGCATTCAACAAAGCGATTATCGACGCAACAGCCGATCTGTGTATCGCTTACAAACCTAATCTCGCTTTTTACGAAAGTATGGGCGTGAAGGGCTGGATCGCATTTGAGAAAACAGTAAAATACATCAAGGAAAACTATCCCGACCAGTTTATTATTGCCGACGCCAAACGTGGCGACATCGGAAACACTTCTGCCATGTATGCCCGTACTTTCTTCGAAGAGCTGGAGATAGATTCCGTCACTGTAGCTCCTTATATGGGTGAAGACAGCGTAACTCCGTTCCTTACTTACGAAGGCAAATGGGTGATCTTACTGGCACTGACTTCTAATAAAGGTTCCCACGACTTCCAGTTGACAGAAGATGCAAACGGCGAACGTCTTTTCGAAAAAGTACTACGCAAATCGCAGGAATGGGCAAATGACGAACGTATGATGTACGTAGTCGGCGCTACTCAAGGACGTGCTTTTGAAGATATTCGTAAGATTGTTCCCAACCACTTCCTGCTCGTTCCCGGTGTCGGAGCGCAAGGCGGTTCGCTCGAAGAAGTTTGCAAATATGGAATGAACAGTACCTGTGGCCTGATTGTTAACTCTTCCCGTGGAATCATCTACGTTGATAAAACAGAAAAGTTTGCCGAAGCTGCAAGGCTTGCCGCCCAAGAAGTACAGGTGCAAATGGCAGAGCAACTGAAAGCGATTCTTTAAAGAGAAGGAATGCCTTACGAAAGAAAGATAATCAACGATCCGGTATTCGGATTCATTAATATCCCAAAGGGGTTACTGTACGATATTGTACGGCATCCCCTTTTGCAGCGTCTTACCCGCATCAAGCAAGTAGGACTCTCGTCAGTAGTATACCCCGGCGCACAACATACTCGTTTCCAGCACTCACTAGGTGCGTTCTATCTGATGAGCGAAGCTATCACCCAACTGACCTCCAAAGGTAACTTTATATTTGACAGCGAAGCTGAAGCCGTACAAGCGGCTATCTTACTGCATGACATCGGACATGGTCCTTTTTCGCATGTGCTTGAAGATACGATTGTACAAGGAGTTTCTCACGAAGAAATCTCCCTTATGCTGATGGAACGAATGAATAAAGAAATGAACGGGCAACTTAGTCTTGCCATACAGATCTTTAAGGACGAATATCCGAAACGGTTTCTGCATCAGCTCGTCAGTGGTCAATTGGATATGGACCGCCTCGATTATCTTCGTCGTGACAGTTTCTATACCGGTGTTACAGAAGGGAATATCGGTTCTGCCCGCATCATCAAGATGCTTGATGTGGCCGACGACCGTCTCGTAATTGAATCCAAAGGTATCTACTCTATCGAAAATTTCCTGACAGCACGTCGCCTCATGTATTGGCAGGTATATTTGCACAAGACATCGGTAGCCTATGAACGAATGCTTATCAGCACGTTGCTTCGTGCCAAAGAACTAGCATCACAGGGAGTAGAACTGTTTGCTTCGCCGGCCTTACATTTCTTTCTATATAATGACATTAATCATACGGAGTTCCATAACAATCCCGATTGTCTGGAAAATTTCATCCAATTGGATGACAATGATATCTGGACTGCCTTGAAAGTATGGAGCAACCATCCGGATAAAGTTCTTTCCACACTTAGTCTGGGCATGATTAACCGAAATATCTTTAAAGTGGAAAATTCTGCCGAACCTATTGGTGAGGACAGAATAAAAGAGTTAACTTTGCAAATCAGCCAGCAACTAGGCATAACCCTTTCCGAAGCGAACTATTTTGTCTCTACCCCCAGCATCGAAAAGAATATGTACGACCCGGCAGATGACAGTATTGATATTATCTACAAAGACGGCACTATCAAAAATATTGCCGAAGCATCGGACATGCTAAACATCTCATTATTGTCCAAAAAGGTAAAGAAATACTATCTCTGCTACCAGCGATTGCATAGATAAGTATAAAATATTCATTCAATAACACGGAAATCTGAAAAAAAAATCCGTTATTTGTGAACTAATTTAATTTAAAATAAAGACATGGAGTTCTCGGCTAAGCAAATTGCAGCATTTATCCAAGGGGAAATCATTGGAGATGAAAACGCAACGGTACACACATTCGCTAAAATAGAAGAGGGAATGCCCGGAGCTATTTCTTTCCTGTCGAACCCTAAATATACGCCTTATATCTACGAGACACAATCAAGCATTGTATTAGTTAATAAAGATTTTGTCCCTGAACATGAGATTCGGGCTACTCTGATCAAAGTAGACAATGCTTATGAAAGCCTGGCGAAGCTGCTTAACCTCTATGAAATGAGTAAACCAAAGAAGCAAGGTATCGATTCACTGGCTTATATTGCCCCCAGCGCCAAAATTGGCGAGAACGTATACATCGGTGCCTTTGCCTATATCGGCGAAAACGCCGTTATCGGAGATAATACTCAAATTTACCCGCATACTTTCGTTGGAGACGGTGTGAAGATAGGCAATGGTTGTCTTCTTTACTCAAATGTAAATGTTTATCATGACTGCCGTATCGGTAATGAATGTATCCTTCACTCAGGTGCAGTGATCGGAGCCGATGGATTCGGTTTCGCTCCCACCCCGAACGGATACGATAAGATTCCACAAATCGGAATTGTGATCCTGGAAGACAAAGTAGATATAGGTGCCAATACCTGTGTAGACCGTGCTACAATGGGAGCTACCATCATACATAGTGGCGCTAAAATTGATAATCTTGTGCAGATTGCGCACAACGATGAAATTGGCTCACACACAGTTATGGCGGCTCAAGTTGGCATAGCAGGCTCTGCCAAAATCGGAGAATGGTGTATGTTTGGCGGTCAGGTAGGTATTGCCGGACATATCACAATCGGCGACCGGGTAAATCTGGGAGCACAATCAGGTATACCAAGCAGCATCAAAGCAGACAGCGTACTGATCGGGACTCCTCCTATGGAACCGAAAGCTTACTTCAAGGCTGCCGTTGTGACTAAGAATTTGCCGGATATGCAAAAAGAAATACGCAATCTGCGTAAAGAAGTAGAAGAATTAAAACAACTATTAAATAAGTAAATAAGTAACCAATGCTGAAACAAAAAACGCTGAAAGATAGCTTTTCACTGAGCGGGAAAGGTCTTCACACTGGACTTGATCTCACTGTAACTTTTAATCCTGCCCCGGACAATCATGGATATAAAATCCAGCGTATTGACCTGGAAGGACAACCAACTATCGATGCAGTAGCCGACAATGTGACGGAAACAACCCGTGGCACAGTATTGTCAAAGAATGGAGTCAAAGTAAGTACCGTAGAGCATGGTATGGCAGCCCTTTATGCATTGGGCATTGATAACTGCCTTATCCAGGTTAATGGTCCGGAATTTCCGATTTTGGACGGTAGTGCACAATATTATGTACAAGAAATAGAACGTGTAGGAACAGAAGAACAAAGTGCTGTCAAGGATTTTTATATCATCAAATCTAAAATTGAATTCCGGGACGAATCAACCGGCTCTTCTATCATCGTGCTACCGGACGAGAATTTTAGTCTGAATGTACTCGTTTCCTACGATTCAACCATTATCCCGAATCAGTTTGCAACACTTGAGGATATGCACAATTTCAAAGACGAAGTGGCTGCCAGCCGTACTTTCGTCTTTGTTCGTGAAATAGAGCCGCTTCTCTCCGCCGGCCTCATTAAAGGTGGTGACCTCGACAACGCAATCGTTATTTACGAACGCAAAATGTCACAGGAAAGCTATGACAAACTGGCTGATGTAATGGGTGTTCCTCACATGGATGCGGATCAGTTGGGGTACATCAATCACAAACCACTGGTTTGGCCGAACGAGTGTGCCCGTCACAAACTGCTGGATGTTATCGGTGATCTTGCATTGATTGGTAAACCGATTAAAGGTCGCATCATTGCTACCCGCCCCGGTCACACCATCAACAATAAGTTTGCGCGTCAGATGCGGAAGGAAATTCGCCTGCATGAAATACAGGCACCGACATACGACTGTAACCGCGAACCGGTGATGGACGTAAATCGTATCCGTGAGCTATTACCCCACCGTTATCCTTTCCAATTGGTAGACAAGGTAATTGAGATGGGTGCCAGCTATATCGTAGGTATCAAAAATATCACAGCAAACGAACCTTTCTTCCAGGGACATTTCCCACAGGAACCAGTGATGCCGGGCGTACTTCAAATAGAAGCAATGGCTCAGGTAGGCGGTTTGCTCGTTCTTAATTCTGTTGACGAACCGGAACGTTATTCTACCTATTTCATGAAGATAGATGGCGTAAAGTTCCGCCAGAAAGTAGTACCGGGAGATACACTGCTTTTCCGTGTAGAATTATTAGCCCCGATCCGTCGTGGCATCTCCACAATGAAAGGTTATGCATTCGTTGGCGAAAAAGTCGTTTGCGAAGCAGAATTCATGGCACAAATAGTAAAAAATAAATAAAACCAAAAACATGGTAAGTCCTCTAGCGTATATTCATCCCGAAGCTAAAATCGGAGAAAATGTAGAAATTGCGCCTTTTGTATTTATTGATAAAAACGTAGTTATTGGCGATAACAACAAGATTATGGCTAATGTGAACATCCTGTATGGTTCACGCATTGGTAATGGAAATACGATCTTTCCGGGTGCTGTTATCGGAGCAGTTCCACAGGACCTCAAGTTTCGTGGAGAAGAATCAACTGCTGAGATCGGAGACAATAATCTGATTCGTGAGAATGTTACAGTCAACCGTGGTACGGCAGCTAAAGGGCGTACCATTGTAGGAAGCAACAACTTATTAATGGAAGGGGTGCATGTAGCACACGATGCACTGATCGGTAACGGATGTATTATCGGCAACTCCACCAAGATGGCAGGTGAAATCGTTATTGACGACAATGCTATTATCAGTGCCAATGTATTAATGCATCAGTTCTGCCATGTAGGCAGCCATGTAATGATTCAGGGCGGATGCCGCTTCAGTAAAGATATCCCTCCTTATATCATTGCAGGACGTGAGCCCATAGCTTTCAGCGGTATCAACATTATCGGCCTTCGTCGCCGTGGTTTTGCCAATGAAGTAATCGAAAGTATTCATAACGCTTACCGTATCATTTACCAAAGCGGTCTGAATACAACAGATGCATTGAAGAAAATTGAAGATGAAGTTGAGAAGAGTCCGGAGATTGACTACATCATCAATTTCATCCGTAATTCAGAACGTGGTATTATTAAATAAACAGTTCAAAATAGTCATATTATGATATACAGATTTACTATCATATCTGATGAAGTTGACGATTTTGTCAGAGAAATACAAATTGATCCGGAAGCTACATTTCTTGACTTCCATGAAGCAATACTGAAATCAGTAGGGTACACAAACGACCAGATGACCTCCTTCTTTATCTGCGATGATGATTGGGAAAAAGAAAAAGAAGTCACTTTGGAAGAAATGGACGACAATCCGGAAATGGATAGTTGGATAATGAAAGAGACTACTATCAGCGAACTGGTAGAAGATGAAAAGCAAAAATTGTTGTATGTATTCGACTACATGACAGAGCGTTGCTTCTTCATCGAATTGTCTGAAATCATCACCGGAAAAGATATGAATGGTGCCAAATGTACCAAGAAATCGGGTGATGCTCCGCCACAAACTGTAGATTTTGAAGAAATGGCTGCTGCAAGCGGTTCACTCGACCTGGACGAAAATTTCTATGGTGATCAGGACTTTGATATGGAAGATTTTGATCAGGAAGGCTTCGACATAGGTGGTAACGCGGGTGGCTCTTATGAAGAAGAGAAGTTTTAAGTATTAAGTATCAAGTATTAGGTATTAATTGCTATGCAGTGACAAGCAGTTAATACCTAATATTTTTATCCCCTGGCACTTTAATACTTAACACCTAATACTTAATACTTTAAAATCCATGCCCACTCTCATTGTTTTAATCGGACCTACAGGAGTAGGAAAAACAGAATTAAGCCTGCGACTGGCGGAGAACTTTCACACCAGCATTGTCTCCGCTGATTCGAGACAACTTTATGCTGAATTAAAAATAGGAACGGCGGCTCCTACCCCGGATCAATTAAAACGTGTGCCTCACTATCTGGTAGGCACTCTTCATCTTACCGATTATTACAGCGCCGCTCAATATGAGCAGGAAGCGATGGAAATCCTCCATCAATTATTCACAGAACATGAGGTAGTAGTACTTACTGGTGGATCAATGATGTATGTAGATGCCATCTGCAAGGGGATTGACGACATCCCTACCGTTGATGCTGAAACACGTCAGGTGATGCTGCAAAAGTATGAGGAAGAAGGATTGGAGCAACTTTGTGCAGAGCTCCGTTTATTAGATCCGGACTACTATCGCATCGTAGACCTGAAAAACCCAAAACGGGTGATTCATGCATTGGAAATCTGTTACATGACCGGAAAGACATATACATCTTTCCGCACCCAACAGAAAAAGGAACGCCCTTTCCGCATTCTTAAGATCGGATTAACCCGTGACAGAGAAGAACTGTATGACCGCATTAATCGTCGTGTAGACCAAATGATGGAGGAAGGATTACTGGACGAAGTACGTTCCGTACTCTCCTACCGGCATCTAAACTCTCTTAATACCGTAGGTTACAAAGAACTGTTCAAATATCTGGACGGAGAATGGGAACTCCCTTTCGCTATCGAAAAGATCAAGCAAAATTCACGCATTTATTCACGCAAACAGATGACATGGTTCAAAAGGGATGAAGAAATACGCTGGTTCCATCCGGAACAAGAAACGGAGATACTTGAGTACCTCCGTCTACAAAATCTGACTCATTTACCCAGTTTGGATACCTTCTGATAAACTTCCCGATAGACATTATTGCCCAACCGGAACAGAAGCGTCATTTTCTTTCCGTCAATCCGGTAAGATATAGGAACGATAGCATTTGCCGATCTGCCATGTTCATTACGCAGTTTCTCGCAGTAAAGGCCTTTTGCAATGATGCTGTACTCCCCCGAACGGGTAATTTTGTACGGGCAAAATACATCGTCCGAACTGCGGCTGCCTGAACTCACGTCTACAGCATCTTTGATATACGCATCCACATTGAAATAATTGCCATCTTTATCAAGTACCTTATATCTGACCACTTGCGAAGAGCCTTCACTCTGAACAAGTTTCCAGATTCCTTTTAAGTTTTGACTCATACAAAGTGCAGGTACAAGAAAAAGAAATGAAACAGCTAGTAAAATCTTACAAAATTGTTTTTTCATAATAATAAAATTTTAAGTTCAACAAATAGTTAATAATAGTGTATATCGCTTTTATTCCATATTTTTATTTCAACAGGATATAACTGCTCATTTTTAATCAAATAATGTATCCTCTCATTTATCTTTCAAAACTACTTTAAGCATAGGTTTTACTTTCACTTCAGCAACAGACTTATTGACATCAGCAATCCGAAGTATCCCATTTTTAGGCGCTTTCAAATTAAAACGACCATCTGCGTCAGCTACAGTATAATCATTTGTTCCTTTTACTAACACAGTAGCCGCAATCGTTTTTCCTTCTTCATCAGTCACAACTCCAGTTACAGAAATCCAATCAGAACGATATTTATCGGTTTCCAATCTTACAATCTTTGTTCCATCCATTTCATTTACAGACACCGATCTTATATTTTTGGTAGACATACCTTTCAATTTAGACTTCTTAATCTTTTCATCGTCTATACAATAAATAATTTCTCCTTCTACATCTTTTGCCATGCTTTCTGCCAATTCCAAAGCATCTGCATAAGGCTTTTTCGGATTAGCTTTATTAAACTCATATTCCGCATCTGTAAACAAAGTGATAATCAGCACCCCATTTTTCCCTCTTTCCCCATAAATATCCGTAGCTGATTTATCTTTCAATATAGTAAAGTTTTTAATACGATCAGGAGCAAGTTTGGAAATAGCATCTTCTTCCAATGCTTCTTTACCGTCAATAATAACCAAAGGCTTTTTTTTAGCTTGAGCAACATGCCATTCCTCATCATGAGATCCCCCCATATAAAAGTGTGATTTTTTAGGTGATTCGCTCTCAGTCCTTACCTTTGCAGGTTTTGGAAATTTTTGTTTATTCTGATATTCTTCTTCCGTCAACAAATCAACTAAAACTACTCCATCTTTCCCCCTCTCTCCATAAACCTCTACAGCTGCTTTGTCTTTCATTACAGATATACTTTTAATACGTTCCGGAGAGACACTGGATAAAGCTTCTTCGCCAACGGCTTCTTTGCCATCTATATAAACTAACGGCTTCTTACCACTTACTGAATGAAACGTTACACCCCAATTCTTACTTCCACGATTGAGAGCATCTAATCTCGTTTTTGAAATAGCATCAATCTTGTACTTATTCTGCAATATTTGTTCTGCGGTTGAATGTAACTGAATAACCATAGCCCCGTTTTTCGCTTTATCTCCATAAATATCTGTAGCCTCTTTTCCATCTAATATAGAAATACTTTCAATACGACTTGGATCTAAAGCATCTACCACAGTACGAGAAGATTCTTTACCATCAATGATCACCAATACATCTTTATCTCGCAAATCCACCGTAGATATCCCCCCAATATGGGTACCCATAAGTTTCGATTTATCTACAGATGTATTCATTCCCGGCTTTATTTTTGCTTGAGTTTTGGTTATTTTAAAATGATTATCTTCATCCGGCAGTAGTTTAGTAGCCAACACCCCATTCTTTCCTTTTTCTCCATAAATAGATATTGTTCCCTTCTCCTTCAATATTGAATCACCCGTGACTACCAACTTTTTCAGTGAATCTCCAGAAGTAATATTCGACACATCTTTGGTGATTTCTTCCACTTTTGCTTCTACAATTGCAGCCAAATCATTAACTTTGACTGCAGAAATCTCCTCAACTCTTTCGGAGATTTCGGGACGGGCAAAAGCGGTTACTGCAATAGTTGCCAACGGAAGTACATACAAGTACTTCAAACGTGCCCAAGGATTCGATTTTTCTTTTAACATCATAGTGATACGTTTTTTAAGTTTACTGTGATTAAAGCTGTTGGCCATAGAGTAGAGCCTTGTGCCAACGGCTTTTTTTATTAATAATAACTGATAATCTTTCGCATCAATACCTTCATTAATAACTGTTTCATCGGCTTCATATTCATGAATATTCTGTAATTCCTGTTTCAGCAGCCATATACCGGGGTTGAACCATTGAAAAAAGATACAGATATCAGCTACCAACAAATCGATGGAATGACGATTCTGAATATGTGCCATTTCATGAATCAGAATCTCGCGTCCATCCTCTTCCAAATCTTTCCGGGAAATAACGATATATCTCATCCAACTGAAAGGAGCGACCTCCCGTTCCAGAACAATCAGTCTGACTCCTCCTTTAAGCCTTTCCCGTTTACCCGATTTAATCAGTAATAGTAAACGGGATAAAGAGTAAAGATTACGGCATGCAAAGAATATAATACCAACCAGATAAAACAGCAACAGAACTTGTACCCAGGAAATGGAAAGTTCCTCCGGCTGTGCAACCGACACCTCCGCGGGATCCATAGCTTCCGCCATCATCAATAGTTGCTCAACTGTCAGTACGGTCTGACTCAATTCGGTCTGATGAGCAGTAGTCACCTCTATAAAGGGAATCAGCAGGGATAAAAATAATATCCCTAATAAGGCTATCCTGTTGAACCGATGGAATGTTTCCTTACTTAACAACAATCTGTAAAACAGATAAAATAAAGACAGACAAACCGCCGATTTCAAAATATAGATAAGAAAGATTCCCATAGTCATTGATATTTAAAGGAGACAAATATAGTTTTAACCCGGATTAGTATAAATAATAAGGACGCTGAATGACCATTTTATTAAGTATATTGATTCCTAAGTTATTTATCCAATACGATTTTTATATCTTTTGCAGCTTTTGTCCTGAAAAGCACCTTCTCACCCCGAGAAATCTGGAGAGAGGCGTCTTTAGGAGTTTTCAGCTCAAAGTGTCCAGTTGCATCAGTCTTTGTAGACGATGAAGTTCCATACATAGTAATAGTGACTCCTTCCATAGGCTTTCCTTCCTTATCCATTACAATACCCGAAGCCAATACCCACTTATCCGAATTTCTTTCCGTTTCAACACGGATCGTAGTTTCACCCTCCCCGCTATTATCAATACGTGATACTCCACGCACTTCATTTGCCGGAATATTTTTCAATTCTTCTTCCGAGGCTTCCTTACCATCAATAAAGAATAATACCTTTCCTGTAGGAACAACTTTATTATCGTGGATATTCATTGCCATCTCCCAAGCATTGTTATAGGGACGTTGCGGATTCTTTTTAATGTCTTCATATTCCTCCTCAGAAAGCAAGTCTATCAAAATCACTCCATTCTTCGCCTTCTCACCATAAGCCTCCAAAGCAGCCTCTGATTTCAAGACAGAAAAGCTTTTTATACGATCCGGAGAAATCTTAGACAAAGCATTAGGTTCCAAAACTTCTTTACCGTCAATCACTACTAGTGGTTCCTCACCATCATATACACCACGAATGGGAAGTCCGCCAATGCCAGGGACAGAGTTCAGTTTAGGAAATGATCCGGTTTTAGTCTTAAATTTAGCCTGAGTTTTAGTAATTCGAAAGTGGTTATCCGCATTCGGCAGTAATTCAATATCATAAACACCATGTTTTCCTTTCTCGCCATAGATAGAAAGAGCCGCATCGCTACGTAATATAGACACAGTCTTTATTCGATTCGGGTTGGCTTCATCATTCATTATCGAATACAATGTATCTTTAGATACTTCCTTACCATCTACCAATATAAGAGGCTTATTTGATTCCGATATCCGTTCAAAACGGCCACCATATAAAACAACCGAACTTCGCTTGGAAGCAACGGAATCATTGAATATTACAACTGAATCTGCTGAATATACAATCGATGAATCCTTAGAAACCCAACGTCCTCCATACATTTTTGATTTCTCAGGCACTACATAGGGCTTAGCTTTCAGGGAGTCTTTCAGCACATCTTTGGTGATTTCTTCCACTTTTGCTTCTACAATTGCAGCCAAATCATTAACTTTGACGGCAGAAATCTCGTCAGCCTTTTCAGAGATTTCGGGACGGGCAAAAGCGGTTACTGCAATAGCAGCCAACGGAAGTACATATAAGTATTTCAAACGCGCCCAAGGATTTGATTTTTCTTTTAACATCATAGTGATACGTTTCTTAAGTTTACTGTGATTAAAGCTGTTGGCCATAGAGTAGAGCCTTGTGCCAACGGCTTTTTTTATTAATAATAATTGATAATCTCTAGCGTTTATACCCTCATTAATGACCGCTTCGTCGGCTTCGTATTCATGGATATTCTGCAATTCCTGTTTCAATAACCACGCTCCAGGATTAAACCACTGAAAGAATATACAGATATCTGCTATGAGCAAGTCCCAAGAATGGTGCTTTCTGATATGCGCACATTCGTGAATCAGTATTTCACGTCCGTTCTCCTCCAAATCAGTTCGTGAAATCACAACAAACTTCATCCAACTGAAGGGTGCCACATTCCGGTCATGAACCAACAAAACAGTATGTTTATCTATCTGTCTCCGTTGCGCCGTATTCATTAACCGAACAAGACGGAATAAAGAATAGACATTCCGGCAAACAAGGAAAAATATGCCCGCTATATAAAATAGAAGAACTATTTCTATCCAATGCACTGGGCTTCTCCACGTATCTACCAAATCATCTCCTTCCACTACTGTTGTCACCTGGGTTTCCTGATGATTCTCTGCCATAACAAGTAGTTGTTCAATTGTCAGTACTGCCTGATTTATTTCATTCTGCGGCGCCTTGGTCACTTCAATCAGCGGAAGCAACAAAGAAAACACGAGAATGCCCAACAACGCAATCCGGTTAAAACGGTAGAACGTTTCTTTACTCAACAGCAGCCTGTAAAACAAATAAAACAATGACAGGCACACCCCCGATTTTAGTATATAGACGAAAAAGAATCCCATATATAGATTAATTCCAGTTAGTTCTCTGCCAATTTCTTCTCAAACTCCTCCAAATAGGAAGGATTCTTTTTAGATGCCAACACCCAAATGCCTTTCTTGGCTTTACTACCAAACTTAGATTCCAGATTCGTCGACTCCGGCAAAATTTCCCATACATCATGCAACAGATCATCCGGAGATAAGCTCTTCAACTGCTGGTAAGAAATTTCTTTTCCATCCAAAAGAATAAGCTGTCCATCATGCCCGGTTCCTCCATCCGTACAATAAATCTTAAAGAAATCCTTCACATAATAAATGCACTTCACAGTATGAGAGGTCTTCACTTCATGAGCAAGTGCAGGATGAGCGTTCTGCTGCTTTTTAACTCCATAGAGTTCATTCAACGATTTAAGCATTCCTTTTTTTACCCGATGAACAAAATCCGCCAAGTCACTTTCTGTCCACGGAGTAGTGGAAGACAAACGTAGTATTCCTTTCTCCTTTTGGTAAACACCTTTCCGATAACTGATGACATTATCATCAGAACTTGATTCCGAAATTGACCATCCTGCATATCCCACAGGGATATGCATTTTTAGAGTATCGATTTCTATAATTTGTACAGTGTCCGATTCTGCATAACTCTTAGAAACCAGAATCTCTTCGAAATGTCTCACATCCAATGTATCCTGTATGAATGCATTTCCCTCCTGATTATTCATATTCAGAAGATTCGGACGGGCAAAAAGAACAGCTGTAATAGCTGCCAACGGAAATACTATCAAGTATTTTGATAATTTCCAAGGATTTGATTTTTTCTTCAACATCATAGTAATACGTTTTTTAAGTGAACTGTGATCAAAACTATTCACCATAGAATACAGCCTTGTTCCAACAGTCTTTTGAATTAATAAAAGCTGATATTTCTTTGCATCAATCCCTGCTTTCAGAACTGATTCATCTGCTTCAAACTCATGTACAGTTTTCAATTCTTTTCTGAATAGCCACATTGCAGGATTAAACCACTGGAACAAAAGGCAAATCTCCGCCAATAATAGGTCCCGGAAATGTTTGTGCATGATATGCGCATACTCATGAGCTATAATTTCTTCGCCATACTCCTCCAAGTCCTGCCGGGATAGCACAATATAGTGTCTCCAACTAAACGGTGCCACATTTTGCTGATGGACCACCAATCTGATTTTTCCTTTCCAACACTTCTTCTCACTGTTACGAATCAAACGGTATATACATGCTATGGAAAATATGTAACGCAACAATAACAGCAATGCTCCACCCAGATACAGAAATCCCAAATTGCCAAGGGTCAAAATAGTGCAATCAGACCTTTCTTTCTCTAATTGTGTATGTAACGTAGTTGTTGTGACCTGCTCCATTTTCTGCAAATCATGTTCTTGCTCCGTTTCTTCTTCCGGAATATTCAGACGTTCAAACACTTGTTCAATCTGTGGTAAATGGAAGTTCTGTGAAACTTTGAGCGAAGGAATGACAAATGCAACCAATATAAGTCCGATCAACACCATCCGGTTGAATCGATGAAATGTCTCCTTGCTTAGCCAAAAGCGGTAGAATAAATAAAAAACAGACAGACAAAGCGCTGTTTTCAACATATATATGAGGAAGAAAATGTGCATAGTATTGTTTTGTATTAGATTGTGTTATTCTTTATTATTTCTGATGAGCTTGTTCCACCTCGTTTATAAGCCTTTTCAAGTCATCCAAAGAAATATCCTCCTCTTTGACCAGAGATGAAACAGCGCTCAAATATGAATTATTGAAATACTTGCTGATTACATTCCGCAATGTCCCTTTACGAAAATCTTCTTCGCTGACAACGGGATAGTACTGATAAGTATTCCCAAAAGTATGATGAGCCAGGAATCCCTTATCTTCAAGCCCGCGAACAATTGTAGATAACGTATTGAAATGAGGCTTCGGTTCCTCATAGAAAGCCAACATTTCTTTCACAAACAAAGGGCCTTTCTCCCAGAAATACCCCATCAATTCCTCTTCTTTTACTGTTAATCCTTTCATATTTACAACATTGTTTACTGCAAATAACGAGAAGTTTTAGTTCATAAACTAATTTTCATAGTTAAAGTAAACTAAATGCTTTAGTTTATCTTCTTTTCTAACAATTGCGGCAAGGTATACCTATTTACATATTGGCATTAAACTCAGATTCTATCGGGATTTATCCATCCATTCCCCCAGCCTCTCAGAAAAGAATTATGTTTTTATCTCTCATACTCTCATTCTTTTCTTATAAATATCAGAGAACTAACAAGATACAAAATGAGAGATACTTTCATCATCGGTATCTCTCATTCTATTTCAACTTATCTCTCATGATTTTTCGGACAGTATACCGTTATCTTACCTTCATCCGGCTGTCCTTTACAGATGATACTACCTATCTTCTTAGCATCTCTTACCTACATCCTTATCTTATCTCCCTTACATACCTCTGTTTTCTTACCGACATCTTCATCGTTCCACTAGAGTGCACAGGCCTGTGCACTCTAGTGGAACGATAACAATTGAACTTATATCACACGACCTTATCCGATAGATAACACAAGAATATAGGGTTGTTTATCTGAAAAGTAAGGCTACATCTCCCTTATTATCCCAGTAATTTATCAATGATAAAATGGCCGATGAAGAATAAATCGCCCATGAAAACAATGCTGAATATCAGAAAAGCAAAGCAGGTACTCCAACGGGAACCTCCTGCTTCCTCGCCACGTTTAATACGGAGCAGGGAACTGTGCAGACAATCACCCGCAATGAACAGCACAAACAGACTCGGTATCAAGTCACCCCATGATATCAACCACAGGTTATCACCTTTTCCCATCAGGAATGTCAATGCTACGGCCAACAGGAAGACAGAAGCATACTGCAAATCTTTTCTCTTCGAATTCATAGCGGTAATATTTAAAGTACTTTTCACAAAGATATCGAATATCTTCCAATAATCCTTATCAATTCTATCTAAAAAAGGTTATGCCTGATCGGAAGATTCGGACGGAGCATTCCCTGCCTTAGCGGATTTCTTTTTCAGCCGACCGCTCTTTCTCAGCGCTTCGGCAATAATCCACTGAAGTTGTCCGTTGGTACTGCGAAACTCATCGGCTGCCCATTTTTCGATGGCATCCATTGTCTCGGCATCTACACGCAAAACAAAACTCTTTATTGAAGATTCTTTTTTAGCCACTACCTTCTTACCTTCTGTTTTTATTTATTAATGATTCAACGTACCTGTATTGACTACCGGCTGTGCAGCCTCATCCGCACAAAGAACTACAAGCAGATTGCTGACCATCGCCGCCTTCTTGTCCTCGTCCAATTCAACAATTTCTTCTTCAGAAAGTTTATGCAAAGCCATACGTACCATTGATACGGCACCCTCCACAATCTTTTCACGGGCACTGATAATGGCCGAAGCCTGCTGACGACGCAACATGACGGCTGCAATCTCCGGAGCATAAGCCAGATAGTTAATACGGGCTTCCACTATTTCCATTCCGGCCATCGCCAGACGTTCGTTAAGCTGGTGTTCCAACTGATCATTAATTTCATCGCCACCGCTCCGCAATGTCAATTCATCCGAATTCGCTTCGTTATCATCGTAAGCATACAATCCTGCCACCTGACGGAGAGCAGCGTCACTCTGCACACGCACAAAATCTTCAAAAGCATTCATTCGTCCGGCAACGGTTACGCTCATCTGTCCGGTTCCTTTATTATCCGCCATCGTCTGTGCATCGATTTCGAACATGGCCTTATACGTATCCTTCAGTTTCCAGACAAGCACCAGTCCTATCAGAATGGGGTTACCAATCTTATCATTCACCTTGATAGGTTCTATATCCAGATTACGGGCACGCAAAGAGAGCTTTTTCTTATTCATAAAAGGATTCACCCAAAAGAAACCGGTTTCGGTAAAGGTACCCTTGTACTTTCCGAAGAATACCATAGCCCGGGCTTCGTTCGGTTCCTGAGAAAAATATCCGGGAATCATCAGAATAGCTGCTGCAAGAAAGAGGATCAACAGCAGGAACAAAACAATACTTCCTTTAAAAAGGATAAAGCTCATCACAATCAGAAGAGGCAGTATCGCCAAATTAACAAACAAGGCTACAAACCCATTAATAACCACGTCATTGTACTGAAATTCTTTTGCATTCATAGGACTAAATTTTGATATTATTTTGATATCACAAATATATCACTTTTCATTCTGATAATGCAAGGGGAAAGACTCTTTTTTCTCCGCAATACATCATTTTTAACTAAACAGCAGTCATCCGATACTAAACAAATTTAAAAGGCGTAAGAAAATAAGGGTTTAATTCAAACAAAAACAGGATGTACTTTGAGGTATTTAAGTTTATTGTTATTTTTGCAGGGTATGAACTTAACCCCCTTAAACAAGTAAAATATAAAACGATTTATAAAATGAGAAAAGTAAGTTTAGCCCTGCTCCTCTGCCTTCTCTGCCTCGCCGGAATGGCACAAGGACAAAAGGCACTTGATTTAAAAGATATTACCTCCGGACGCTTCCGCCCGGAAAATATTCAGGGAGTCATCCCCACACCAGATGGAGAGCACTACACACAAATGAACGCCGATGGTACGCAAATCATCAAATACTCATTCCGCACAGGAGAAAAGGTAGAGGTGATCTTTGACGTGAACCAGGCACGCGAATGTGACTTCAAGAATTTCGACAGCTATCAGTTCTCACCCGATGGTGACAAATTACTGATCGCTACCAAAACGACCCCGATATACCGGCATTCATACACAGCTGTGCATTATATATACCCTTTGAAACGAAATGATAAGGGAGTTACGACAAACAACATTATTGAACGGCTGTCCGACGGCGGACCTCAACAGGTCCCCGTCTTTTCTCCAGACGGAACGATGATCGCTTTCGTGCGTGACAATAATATATTTCTCGTAAAGCTGCTCTACGGTAACAGCGAAAGCCAGGTGACCGAAGATGGCAAGCAAAATATGGTTCTCAACGGTATCCCCGACTGGGTATATGAGGAAGAGTTCGGTTTCAACCGCGCCCTGGAGTTCAGTGCCGATAATACCATGATTGCTTTCATCCGCTTCGACGAGTCGGAAGTTCCTTCCTATTCTTTTCCGATGTTCGCGGGAGAAGCACCGCAGATTACTCCTTTGAAAGATTATCCGGGAGAATACACCTACAAGTATCCGAAAGCCGGATACCCGAACTCGAAAGTAGAAGTACGTACGTACGACATCAAATCGCACGTGACCCGCACCATGAAGCTTCCGATAGATGCAGACGGATATATCCCCCGCATCCGCTTCACGAAAGATGCCAGCAAACTTGCCGTTATGACATTGAACCGCCATCAGGATCGTTTCGACCTTTATTTTGCCGATCCGCGCTCAACGCTCTGCAAGTTAGTGTTGCGTGATGAGTCACCTTATTATATTAAGGAGAACGTGTTCGATAATATCAAGTTCTATCCGGAAACTTTCAGTTTGCTTAGCGAACGTGACGGTTTCAGCCATCTTTACTGGTACAGCATGGGGGGAAACCTTATCAAGAAAGTAACCAATGGCAAATATGAAGTGAAGGATTTTCTGGGTTATGACGCAACAGACGGCTCTTTCTATTATACCAGCAATGAGGAAAGCCCCTTGCGTAAAGCAGTCTACAAGATTGATAAGAAAGGCAAAAAGACAAAGTTGTCTCAACGTGAAGGAACCAATACGCCGTTATTCAGCAAATCGATGAAGTATTATATGAACAAATTCTCGAATCTGGATACTCCTATGCTAGTTACGCTGAATGACAACACAGGCAAAACCTTAAAAACGCTTATCACCAACGACCAGTTGAAACAAACGTTAGCCGGCTATGCTATCCCGCAAAAAGAGTTCTTTACCTTCCAGACTACGGACGGGGTAACTTTGAATGGATGGATGATGAAGCCTGTCAACTTCTCCGCATCCAAGAAATATCCGGTGCTGATGTACCAGTATAGCGGTCCGGGGTCACAACAAGTTCTGGATACTTGGGGAATCAGCTGGGAGACTTACATGGCCAGCCTCGGCTATATCGTTGTATGTGTAGACGGTCGTGGTACAGGAGGCCGCGGAGAAGCGTTCGAGAAGTGCACTTATCTCAAAATCGGCGTGAAAGAAGCCAAAGACCAGGTCGAAACAGCTCTCTATTTAGGCAAACAGCCGTATGTGGATAAAGACCGTATCGGTATCTGGGGATGGAGCTATGGCGGATACATGACATTGATGAGTATGAGCGAAGGAACTCCGGTATTCAAAGCCGGTGTAGCTGTTGCCGCACCTACGGACTGGCGTTTCTACGACACTATATATACAGAACGTTTCATGCGCACCCCGAAAGAAAACGCAGAAGGATACAAAGAATCATCCGCTTTCACACGGGCTGACAAACTGCACGGCAATCTGTTGCTGGTACATGGTATGGCAGACGATAATGTTCACTTCCAGAACTGTGCAGAATATGCCGAGCATCTGGTGCAGTTGGGTAAACAATTTGATATGCAAGTATATACCAATCGTAATCATGGCATATACGGCGGCAACACCCGTCAGCATCTATATACACGATTGACCAACTTCTTCCTGAACAATTTGTAATGGCTGACAGAGTGCGCAAGCCTGAATGGCTGAAAATAAATATCGGTGCCAACGACCGTTACACCGAAACTAAAAGAATTGTCGACTCCCACTGCCTGCATACGATATGCAGCAGTGGGCGTTGTCCCAACATGGGAGAATGCTGGGGAAAAGGAACTGCCACATTTATGATCGGCGGTGACATCTGTACCCGCAGCTGCAAATTCTGCAACACACAAACCGGACGCCCGCATCCACTGGATGCCAACGAACCGACACACGTAGCGGAGTCTATCGCTCTTATGAAACTAGATCATGCGGTAGTTACCTCGGTAGACCGTGACGACCTTCCCGATCTGGGAGCCGGACATTGGGCACATACCATTCGTGAGATCAAACGACTGAATCCGCAGACCACAATCGAAGTACTGATACCCGATTTTCAGGGTAGAATGGAACTGGTAGACCTAGTGATAGAAGCCAATCCCGACATCATTTCCCATAATATGGAGACGGTAAGACGCATCAGTCCCCTGGTTCGCAGTGCGGCCAACTATGATACCAGCCTGCAAGTGATCGGTCACATCGCCCGAAGCGGAACAAAATCAAAAAGCGGTATTATGGTGGGGTTGGGAGAAACTCCACAGGAAGTGGAAACCATTATGGACGACCTGCTGGCAGTCGGCTGCCAGATTCTTACGATAGGACAATATTTGCAGCCTACGCACCGTCATTATCCGGTTGCCGAGTATGTGACGCCACAGCAATTCGCCACATACAAAACCATCGGTTTGGAGAAAGGATTCAGCATTGTAGAGAGTGCTCCTCTCGTTCGTTCGTCTTATCATGCAGAGAAACACATTCGATAGAAAACAAAACACATTCACTATTTGTTTTATAGGTAAAACCGGCAAATAAACATAAAGATGGATCATAAAGGAACACTTTCTTCCGCGTTTAACATGTCATTGGGTTTTATCCCCGTTATTATTTCCATTTTATTGTGTGAATTTATAACGCAAGACACGGCTATTTACATCGGTACTGGTATAGGTATTGTAGGGATATACCTATTACTACACCGTAAAGGTGCGCTAATTCCTAATTTTATTCTTTATATTGCCACCGGAATGCTGGCACTGCTGTCACTTGCAGCCTTGATTCCCGGTGACTATGTTCCGCCAGGTGCTCTGCCTCTTACCCTGGAAGTCAGTATCCTCATTCCGATGCTGATACTCTATATGCATAAAAAGAGATTTATCAACCACTTTCTGAGACAGATAGGCTCCTGCAATAAGCGCTTGTATGCGCAAGGAGCAGAGGCGGCAGTTGTTTCGGCCCGTTTTGCATTGATCTTCGGTATCCTGCATTTTATTATTATCAGTATTGTCGTTGCCAGTCAGGACCCTTTAAGCCAGACAAGTATGGTGATACTTTATAAGGTATTTCCCCCTGTCGTATTTGTGATGAGTATCCTGTTCAATCAGATTGCTATCCGGTATTTCAACCATCTGATGTCGCACACGGAATACGTGCCCATAGTCAATACGAAAGGAGATGTCATCGGAAGAAGTCTTGCCATAGAAGCACTCAACTATAAGAATGCCTATATCAATCCGGTCATAAGAATAGCCGTATCTACTCACGGGATGCTGTTTCTTTGTGACAGACCGATGAATGCCATCCTTGATAAAGGGAAAACTGACATACCGATGGAATGCTATCTCCGTTATGGTGAGTCCCTCACCGAAGGAGTAAACCGCTTGGTGCACAATGCGCTTCCACACGCAACGGAAGACTTCAAGCCAGAGTTTAACATTGTCTATCACTTCGAGAATGAAGCAACCAACCGGCTCATCTATCTTTTCATCGTCGATATCAAAGATGATTCTATCCTTTGCACTCCCCGCTTCAAGAACAGTAAGCTATGGAGTTTCAAGCAGATAGAAGAAAATATGGGCAAAGGCTTTTTCAGCAGTTGCTTCGAAGATGAATACGAACACCTGAAAGATGTTATTTGTATAAGAGAAAAATACAGGGAATCTTAGACAATTCGGGAATATGCCCTTTCCAGTCTTTCACCGTGCGGGTTTGTATAAACTCGCCTTCGCAAGTTATATTGGCAGCAATACATAGTTTTGTCTGCGGACGGCAATTCTGCAAGATATCTTCTATCATCTTATGATTCCGGTAAGGAGTTTCGATGAATAGCTGTGTCTGACTTTCAGCATAGACACGCTGCTCCAGTGTTTTCAGTTTCTTAGCCCGTTCTCCCGGTTCTATCGGCAGATAGCCATGAAAGGCAAAGCTCTGTCCATTGAATCCCGAAGCCATTACAGAAAGAATAATAGAGGAAGGTCCTACCAGAGGAATCACTTTCAGTTTCTGGCGCTGGGCAATGGCAACCACATCTGCTCCCGGATCGGCAACGGCAGGACAGCCCGCCTCCGAAATCACCCCCATCGAGGCTCCACCCGCCAAAGGCTTCAGATAACCGGATATATCTTCGGGAGAAGTATGCTTATTCAAAGGGTAAAAAGTCAGCGAATCAATATCAATTTCCCGGTCAACCTTCTTCAGAAAGCGACGGGCAGAACGAACATCTTCGACAATAAAATGCCGGATACCACGAATAATCTCCGTATTATAAGAAGGTAACACCTGTTCAAGAGGTGTATCGCCCAATGTAACGGGCAACAGGTAAAGAGCAGTTTCCACTTTAGGTAATAGGTGATAAGTAATAAGTAATAGGTATGGGCTAGAGTTTCAGGTAACCGGACTCTTCGAACATACTCTGATAATCGGTAAGTTCCAGCAGATCCTTTATTTTAAGATCTTTATGCTTTTTCATGTAGGATGCTATAATCCGTGCTCCCACCCACGAACCGATCAATGCAGGGGCTTGTCCTCCCAGCATATCAACAGTAGGCGCCGGTTTCATATAGTAGCGGATCACCATTGGGTCACGTGCGTGCAGATGATCGTTTGCACAGATATACTCCCAGATATCCTTTTCGTTTTTCCTGCACCATTCGTTCTCCTGATCGGAGTATCCCATTGCCTGACCAATATCGTCATAACCAAGCAAATGCTGCACCACATAATTGATTTTGCCGGAATGCATCATCAGATCGACCAGACAAGTACCTTCATGATAGTTCATTTCGTAACGGCTAAGGAGATAGAATGCGAAACAATCCGGCACAATCCGTTCCGGACGCATCGAGGTACATTGATAGTCATAGTAGAAACGTTTGTAGAGAGGATAGTCTTCTCCCATATACTTATCGAGGCTGATTCCCAGCAATGTATCTACCAGAATGATTGATTCATTGAATGCGGATATCTGCGAATAAATAAATGGTATTTTCGTATCGGGGACTTCCTTCTTCAGCTTCCGGAATCCTTTGGTGAGTCCTTTTTCTACTTCGTCAAGATTGGGATATTTAGCTTCTACATCGCTCAGCAAACGAAGCAAGGTGCTATCCGAGTAGAATTTTTGCAAACGCTGAGAAATGGTGTCGTCCTTCACCGTACCGATAGACAGTACATCTTCTATCAGAATCTTTGTCGGCTGGCGATAGTCCATTGTCAGTTTCTGCATAGCGGAAAAGCTGTTGGAGCGAACATATTCGCTCAACAGCTTATCGTATCTCAGAACAGAAATCCCTTCTTCCTTCTGCTCCGCAACCTTTCCTGTGCTTAAGCCGCAGGAGGCGAAAAGCATACCTATTAATATAGTAAGAAGAGAGATCCGTAGTTTCATAACCTTTTATCCGTAAATGATATTACCATTTTCGTCCATGTACTCATCCAGTCCTTTTTCGTAAGTAGCCATTGCACGAAGACTCATACCTACGCTGGAGAAACCACCGTCATGGAATAAGTTCTGCATAGTCACTTTACGGGTAAGGTCGGAGAACATCACGATACAATAATCCGCACATTCGTCAGCTGTTGCATTTCCAAGCGGAGACATACGGTTAGCGAAATCATACAGCTTATCCATACCTTTCACTCCCGAACCGGCAGTAGTAAAGGTAGGCGACTGTGAAATCGTATTCACACGTACGCTATGCTCACGACCGTAGATGTACCCGAAACTGCGTGCGATAGATTCCAGCAGGGCTTTAGCATCTGCCATGTCATTGTAGCCGTAAAAAGTACGCTGAGCAGCGACATAACTCAAAGCTACGATAGAACCATATTCCGCAATAGCGTTCAGTTTCTTGGCGGACTGAATCATTTTATGGAACGATACAGCCGAAATATCCAATGTCTTGTCCAACATTCCATAGTCAAGGTCATCATAAGTACGTTTCTTGCGCACGTTAGGAGACATACCGATAGAGTGCAATACAAAATCAATTTGTCCGCCCAATATATCCATAGATGTCTTGAATACATTCGTCAGATCTTCCACACTGGTGGCATCTGCCGGCACTACCTGACAGTTTAGTTTTTCAGCTAATGCATTGACTTCACCCATACGGATAGCCATCGGAGTATTTGATAATGTAATAGTTGCACCTTCTTCCACGGCGCGCTCTGCTACTTTCCAGGCGATAGACTGGTCGTTCAGTGCACCGAAGATAATTCCTCTTTTTCCTTTCAACAAGTTGTTACTCATATCTTCTAATAGTTAAATTTTGTGCAAAGATAGTATCTTTCTGCATAAAAACACGAGAAGTGTGCAAATATTAGACATAAATGACAAAAAATACACGTATTCTATCAATAACTCCACATCTGCCTGAAGTTTCCCCCTTATCTTTGCCAATGATAATTAAGAGGTTTTTTCATAATATTTATTTTAAGGTTAGAATTAGGTTAACATGAATTTGTCTTATTCCTTTCCGGCAGGCTGCCTGCGAGAGGTCGCCTGCGGAGGGAGATAAGAGTTATGAGAAGCCATCTTAGAAATCGAAAGAGAATACCAGAAAAACAATAAATGTATAACCCTATAGAAAAGTTACTAAATGAACACAATGACAAGAAGACTCCTCTGGATGGTCGTATGTTGTTTGCCGTTTGTCTCGGGATGCAAACAAAGTGAGTGCGCAATAAGCGAAAACGCAATAGATGACACCATTTACCAGAATTTACCTTTCGAAATGCCGAAAGTACAGCAGCCGGTTTTTCCTGCTTATGAGGTAAATATCTCTAAATTCGGAGCCAAGGGGGATGGGATGACCCTGAATACGAAAGCAATCAACGATGCTATAAAAGAAGTAAACCAACGTGGCGGAGGTAAAGTTATCATCCCAGAAGGCACTTGGCTGACCGGACCTATCGAACTGCTCAGCAACGTGAATCTTTATACAGAACGCAATGCCCTGATACTCTTCACCGGTGACTTTGAAGCATATCCTATCATCCCCACTTCTTTCGAAGGATTGGAAACACGCCGCTGTCAATCACCGATTTCTGCTCGTAATGCAGAGAATATCGCTATCACAGGATATGGAATATTTGACGGAAACGGAGACTGCTGGCGCCCGGTGAAGAAGGAAAAACTAACAGCTTCGCAATGGAATAAACTGGTAAAATCGGGTGGTGTACTCGATGAACAGGAAAGAATATGGTATCCTACCGCCGGTTCGCTGAAAGGTGCAATGGCCTGCAAAGACTTCAATGTGCCCGAAGGCATCAACACGGACGAAGAATGGAATGAAATCCGTGCATGGTTGCGCCCCGTATTACTGAATTTCGTGAAAAGCAAGAGGATTTTGCTGGAAGGAGTTACTTTCAAGAACTCACCGAGCTGGTGTCTGCATCCGTTGTCATGTGAAGACTTTACAGTGAATAATATTCAGGTAATCAATCCCTGGTATTCTCAGAACGGAGATGCACTCGATCTGGAATCTTGCAAGAATGCACTGATCCTGAATAGTGTATTCGATGCGGGTGACGATGCCATCTGTATCAAATCGGGCAAAGATGAGAACGGCCGCCGCCGCGGAGAACCTTGCCAGAATGTAATCGTAAAGAATAATACGGTATTACATGGGCATGGCGGATTTGTAGTAGGCAGTGAAATGTCCGGTGGTGTGAAGAATATCTATGTAGAAGATTGTACATTCCTGGGAACAGATGTAGGTCTGCGCTTCAAAAGTACCCGCGGACGTGGCGGTGTTGTAGAAAACATCTATATCAATAACATCAATATGATCAATATACCGAACGAACCGTTACTTTTCGACCTGTTCTATGGTGGCAAAGGAGCCGGAGAAGAATCGGAAGAAGATCTGCTGAGCCGTATGAAGACGGCGATTCCTCCTGTAACCGAAGAGACTCCTGCGTTCCGTGATATTCATATATCAAATGTCATTTGCAGAGGTTCGGGACGTGCGATGTTCTTCAACGGACTTCCGGAAATGCCTATCCGTAACGTAACTGTGAAGAATGTTGTGATGACGGAAGCTACTGACGGAGTCGTTATCAGTCAGGTAGACGGTGTCACACTCGAAAATATTTATGTAGAATCAACCAAAGGAAAGAATATACTGAATGTCAAAAGCGCCAAGAATCTGAAAGTCGATGGAGAGACTTATGAAGAGATTGACGCCAAAGGACAGATATTGAATTTCAAATAAGAGATTCCACCACAGAAAACCACAAAATCATTATATAGAGTAAAAAGCTCAAATAGCAGACTAATTTATCTTCCAAAGATAAGCCGGTCTGCTATTTTTTCAATTACTTTTGCAGAAAGAAATACGACGTATAATATCATGCCTTAAAATCATGAAGAAGAATATTTTTATCATCACACTCCTTGTCGGGTGCTGCTCTCTGTCCGCCTGGGCTCAAAAACAGGAGAAAACCATTACTGTAGAAGTAAACAATAACTGGAACCGTGCCAAGACGGATGAACCGGTAGTAATCAACTTGCGTGACTTGCATACCGGATTTAAAGTAAAGTCTGCCGTAGTAATGGAAGGAAGCACTGAAATTCCTTCTCAGCTGGACGACCTGAACAGAGACCGTAAGATGGATGAACTGGCATTCGTTACCAGCCTCCCTGCTCACGGAAGAAAAACATTTCAGGTAACCCTGTCTTCTGAAAAGAGTACGAAAACCTATCCGGCACGGGTTTATGCGGAAATGTTCATTGCTGACCCGAGAAAAGGAAAGCATCAGTCAGTACAGGCAATCACTGTCCCTGGTACAAGTAATATATATAGTATGGTCCGTCCTCATGGTCCTGTACTGGAATCGGAACTGGTAGGCTATCGTCTTTACTTTAACGAAAAACAGACACCGGATATCTACGGTAAGTTCAATAAAGGACTGGAAATCAAAGAATCTCAGTTCTACCCTACTGACGAACAGTTAGCAAGAGGATTCGGTGACGATGTCCTCCGGGTATTCGACAGTTGCGGTCCGGGTGCTTTCAAAGGATGGGACGGAAAGAAAGCAACTCATATCACTCCGGTGGCTACCCGTACGGAACGTATCATCTCTTACGGTCCGGTGCGTGTCATCGCAGAAATCGAAGTGACAGGCTGGAAATATCAAAATGCGGAATTGGACATGATGACCCGTTACACACTCTATGCCGGACACCGTGATCTTCGTATCGAGGCATTCTTCGACGAGCCGATTAAGAACGAAGTGTTCTGTACAGGCGTTCAGGATATTGTCGGTACCGCAGAATCTTACTCGGATCACAAAGGGCTTGTCGGCAGTTGGGGAACAGACTGGCCGGTAAACGATACCGTGAAATATGCCAAAGAAACAGTAGGTCTTGGGACCTGCATTCCCCAACGATATGTGAAATCGGAAGAGAAAGACAAAGACAACTACCTCTACACCATCACATCTCCGGGAAGCAAATACTTACAGTATCACACCACTTTCACTTCCATGAAAGAAACTTTCGGCTATAAGACACCGGAAGCATGGTTCGCTTATCTCCGCGAATGGAAAGAAGAATTGGTACATCCGGTAACGGTCAAAATAAAAGATATTCATTAAACAAAGCATACAAATACAGTTAAACAATCAAATACTGGAGTATTTACCAGTTTTTATACCGACTCTGCACAATTATTACTCCTTTGTGCGGAGTCTTTTTTTTACCTTTGCCCCATTGAGAGACTTCAACTGAATCTTTAATATCAAACTATTATACCTATATCATGAAACGATTGACACAGACTTTAGCTTTTTGCCTGCTAACTGTTTTCACTGCGGTAGCACAGAAAAACTATGTATCCGAAGTATGGGTTTCCGATCTCGGAAATGGTAAATACAAGAATCCGGTGCTCTATGCCGATTATTCCGATCCGGACGCTTGCCGCGTAGGAGATGATTTCTATATGACTTCTTCCAGCTTCAACTGTCTGCCGGGATTGCAGATTCTACATTCCAAGGATTTAGTGAACTGGACGATTATCGGAGCTGCTGTTCCCTATGCCCTCACCCCTATTGAAACACCGGAACGTCCGGAACACGGCAACCGTGTCTGGGCACCCAGTATCCGCCACCATAACGGAGAGTTTTATATCTTCTGGGGAGACCCGGACCAAGGCGCTTTCATGGTAAAAGCCAAAGACCCGCAAGGTCCGTGGACGGAACCTGTTCTGGTTAAACCGGGAAAAGGAATCATCGATACCTGCCCGCTTTGGGATGAAGACGGAAAAGTATATCTGGTACACGCCTATGCAGGAAGCCGCGCCGGACTGAAAAGTGTAATCACCATCTGTGAATTGAATAAGGAAGCGACCAAAGCCATCACCCCCTCACGCATTATCTTCGACGGTCACGAAGCACACCAGACGTGTGAAGGCCCGAAGTTTTATAAAAGGAACGGCTATTATTATATCTTCCATCCGGCAGGCGGTGTGCCAACCGGTTGGCAGGTAGTACTCCGTTCTAAAAATGCGTATGGTCCTTATGAATGGAGAACTGTACTGGCGCAGGGTGATTCTCCCGTCAATGGACCTCACCAGGGAGCTTGGGTAGACACTCCTTCCGGAGAAGACTGGTTCTTCCACTTTCAGGATGTAGGCGCTTATGGTCGCCTTGTTCACTTGCAACCGATGAAGTGGGTGAATGACTGGCCTGTAATCGGTATCGACAAAGATGGTGACGGTTGCGGCGAACCGGTAATGACCTACAAAAAGCCGAATGTAGGAAAGATATATCCCATCTGTACACCGCAAGAAAGCGACGAATTCGACGGATATATACTCTCTCCGCAATGGCAGTGGCACGCTAATATCAATGAGAAATGGGCATATTATGCCGGAGACAAAAGTTATGTCAGACTATACTCTTATCCGGTAGTAGCGGATTATAAGAATTTGTGGGATGTAGCTAATCTGTTGTTGCAAAAAACTCCTTCGGACAATTTCACCACCACAATGAAACTGACCTTCATGCCTAATCCCAAACTGAAAGGTGAACGTACAGGTTTGGTAGTAATGGGCAGGGATTATGCAGGATTGATTCTGGAAAATACGGACAAAGGTCTTGTGCTGTCTCAAATTGAATGTAAAAAAGCAGATAAAGGAGAAGCGGAACAGGTAAACTCTTCTGTCGGTCTTACCCAAAACACGGTATACCTAAAGGTACGTTTCAGTTGCGACGGCAAGAAAATTAAAGCCAGTGAAGGAGGTAACGACCTCATTGTGATATGCAACTTCAGTTATAGCCTTGACGGAAAGAAGTTCTTGCCATTAGGCAACCCTTTTCAGGCAAGGGAGGGACAATGGATTGGCGCCAAAGTCGGCATGTTCTGTACCCGTCCGGCTATTGTTACCAATGATGGAGGATGGACAGATGTAGACTGGTTCCGAATTACAAGGAAATGATTCGTTTTTTATTCCTATCTTTGTAAGCAGAAAGAAAGGAAAACAGGATTAACATAAAAAAACAAGAAGTTCAATGAAGAAACTAGTCATTTTCGATTTGGATGGTACATTACTGAATACCATTGCCGACCTTGCACACAGTACAAATTATGCCTTGAATAAGTTAGGATATCCCACACATGAGATCGAGAAATATAACTTCATGGTAGGAAACGGCATCGACAAACTTTTTGAGCGTGCCTTGCCGGAAGGAGAAAAGTCCAAAGAGAATGTACTGCGCGTACGCAAGGAATTCGTCCCTTACTATGACATTCATAATGCCGATGACAGCCGCCCTTATCCCGGTATTCCGGAATTACTCTCATACTTACAGGATGCAGGTATTCAAATTACTGTGGCTTCCAACAAATATCAGGCAGCCACCCAAAAGTTGATTGACCATTATTTTCCGGAAATCCATTTTACCGCTGTGTTCGGGCAACGTGAAGGGATAAAGGTTAAACCCGATCCAACCGTTGTATTCGATATTCTGGAAGTTGCCAAAGTAACCAAAGAAGAAGTGCTGTACGTGGGTGATTCCGGCGTGGATATGCAAACGGCTGCTAATGCCGGAGTGACAGTTTGTGGAGTAACATGGGGATTCCGCCCACGTGCCGAACTGGAAGAATTCAGTCCTCAATATATTGTAGATACCGCTGAGGAGATCAAACGTCTTATTCTCTAATATCTGAATCTACAGAAAGATCTCATTCTTCAAGCTGTACGATAGATCTATGCGGATTATATCAACATAGATCTATCATGCAGCTATTTTTCTTCAATAACAGAACAATATTTTAAAGATTCTGCGCAGAGAATTGAAAACCGGTTCCCGCATCATATAATTTACTATTTCTTTTTAACTTCAGAAAATCAATATCCGGCAGACTTCCATCCGCTTTGCGAGGCAATGTTAACTGAGCAGGATCCAAACTCACAAAATCATCCTCACCTACGGTCATATCTACAGGAAGAAAAGAATTATTGATAATCGTACATTCCTCCCGATTCACATCGACAATATGTTTTCCTGCAGCCCTCGGCTTATATGACAAATTATTCCGAATAATATGATCATATCCGTCCACGTCCACTATTTCTCCGGGAGACTTACGATTCAGCATACAGAAATTAGACGGATTCTGATAACCGGTATTATTGAACCAGGAAATTCCTCCCAAATGGTGATTGGCATAAAATCCTTTGTTCTTGTTTTTATATGCCAGACAATTCTTCACTACATGGTGTGGAATCTCATTCGGCATCTTCACTTTTGAGCGCATACCATAGCCACCCGCTTTAAACCCTGTACCATCTCCCGCACCCACAAATCCTCCGGGCTTATATCCATTATAAAACGCCCAGCAATCTTCAATCGTATAAGCTGCTTGTGCCTTTATCAAATCAAAACCGTCATCACTGTTGTACCAGGCCCGACATCCTTTAAACACATTTCCCGTATAGGAGGCAGAAGCCGGATGCCCACCGAAGCCATCCACATTTCCACCGGTACCATTCTCAGATACAGGGTCATAATTATTATAAGCATCACAGTTCAGTACGAGATTATTACTTCCCCGCACCAAATAAAAACCAATAGCCATGCCATCGTGCATCGCCAGATTCTCGTAAATATTATGATTTCCACCTTGATTGTATATACACTCCGACTGAGTATGCTCCCGGATAGTAACCTGTGTTTTGATAATCTCAAAATTGCGGAAATGGAGGTAAGAGCCTGATACATAAAAGACAGATACCCGTTTACCCTCCGGCTTTACTTCAGCCAGATTGAATATCGGACGTTCATCCTGATAACCTGTATAGCAGATTCTCTTGGCCTGAGTGCCACTTTTATTCATTTCAAAAACATAAGCGCGCAAATGATCTCCTCCCATCATCTGCTCTTCCCGTATCCGATACTCGCCTCCGCGAATATATACCGTATCTCCGGGAACGACTTTTGACTGCGCTTTTTGTAAAGTAGCGAAAGGTTTGTCAAGCGTGCCCGCATTTGAATCATCACCATTGGTAGCTACAAAATAATTCGTAGCCGAAAGAGACAGGAAACACCCCATAAAAAAAAGACTAATACCTATATGCTTTTTCATTATGCTTATATTTAAAAACCTATTGAAAACTGATTTCCATTTTACTGTTGTTAATGTGCTTCTTTATTACCTGACTCTTATCTTCTACCTCTAAACAAATATTCTGTAACCGGAAGTTTTTTCCAGTTACCGTTTTCATGCCGCTAAATTACAGCTTTCTTTATAGTTTAGAATGTACATGCGTACACAAAGCCTAGAAAATCGTATTTCACCTGAGATTTACATCAAGAATGAACGATAATACATCGTTTCTTTGTTTTTCCGTACGCTATTACATCCTCTATTCTAAAAAGAAAATTAACTTTGTAACCATTAATAATAATGTAGAATCGTAGAAATCAAATATGAAAAATGCACTGCTGATATTCGCATTCTTATCTTTCTATCTCAGTTCAGTACATGCATCTGTCGAGATACGTTCGAACAAACTGACCACCGGTGACGGACTGGCGAATAATTCAATCCGATATATGTTTCAGGACAGCAAGGGATTTATGTGGATGGGAACCGTCAACGGATTAAGCTATTATGACGGCAACTCTTTTGTCAGTATCTACCCGGACCCTAATCTGCCGATTTCATTGGCCGACCCACGCATCCGGAATATGGAAGAAGACTCTAACGGTTTTTTATGGATCGCCACCCTCTCTTCTTTATATAGCTGTTACGATTTAAAACATGGGCGCTTCGTCGATTTCACCGGTTGCGGAGAATACAAACAGAGCTATTCGAAAAAAATCATTGCATCCGACCAGTCTATCTGGTTGTGGGATAACAATAACGGATGCCGTCGTGTCGTCTATCAGGATGGCCAGTTCTCGTCGCAGGCATACAAAAAAGAATTAGGCAACCTATCTTCTGACAAGGTACTGTTTGTCTACGAAAGCAATGACAGCCCCGGACATGTATGGATAGGAACCAAGCAAGGATTATGGAAATACCATGACGGCAAACTGGAAGCAATGGATACACAGGGAGAAAGCTGGGAACATATCTTTTCTTATGACCAATATACCTGCATCATTACCGGAAAAAAAGAAATCTACCGCCACTCTCTTTCCAATAACCGACTGGAGAAAATCGCTTCATTAACCGAACTCGGAGATACAGGTGTAATCACCGGAAGCCTCCGCCTGCAACATCAATGGGTGATGTTTACCGCCACTGGCAGTTACATCCTAGATCCCGTTACGGGAAAGCTGCGCCGGTTCTCCCGCCTGAATATTAAAAACGGTAACGTCACCAGAGACAATAAAGGGAATGCATGGGTACACAACTATACCGGCAACGTATGGTATGTCAATACCAGCACTGGCGACATCAAACATTTTCAGTTTCTTTCATCCGAGCATTTGGGATATATCGATGTAGAACGTTACTCTATCATTCATGATTCACGGGATATCATCTGGATTACGACTTACGGAAACGGACTCTTTGCCTACGATCTGAATACCGGCGATCTGCAGCACTTCACTTTTGAAGTCAGTCACTCCAGCCATATCAATTCCAATTATCTGCAATATATCATTGAAGACCGTTCCGGGGGTATCTGGGTGAGTTCCGAATTCTCCGGATTATCTCATCTGGAGATTCTGAATAAAGGAACGTTACGTATCTATCCGAATGGCGAAGATGCTTCTGACCGCTCCAACACGATACGTATGCTTTTACGTGGCAAAAACGGTAATGTATATATGGCAAACCGCATGGGTACCCTATATGAATATGATGCCGACCTGAAAAATATACTTCGTAGAGAGAAGTTTACACATAACGTATACAGTATGTGCGAAGATAATGAAGGACAGTTATGGTTGGGTATGCGTGGTATAGGATTACGTATCGGGGCTGACCAATGGTACCGATATAACAGTAAGGATAATAACTCCTTATCAAACGACAATGTCTACTTAATCTACCGTGACCGCAAAGGGCGGATGTGGATAGGAACATTTGGCGGAGGATTGAATCTGGCTGTCAAAACAGGCAACGGTTATCAATTCAAGCATTTCTTTCAAGACAGTTATGGAGAAAAACGGGTACGCGTCATACAGGAAGACCGCAACGGTATGATGTGGGTGGGTACCAACAACGGTATTTATATCTTCCATCCGGACTCACTGATCAACTCCCCCAAGAATTACGTACTTTACAATCATGTCAATGAAACATTCCCCAGCAATGAAATCCGCTGTCTGGTGAATGATCATGAAGGAAATATGTGGATTGGAACAACGGGAGCAGGCTTTGCCATCTGCTATCCGGGAAATGACTACCAACATCTGACTTTCGATTGTTATAGTATTAAAGACGGATTGCCCAACGGAGTCATACAGTCGATTGTTGAAGATCAGGACAACAAAATGTGGATTGCGACCGAATATGGCATTTCCCGCTTCACCCTCGCCACCAAGCAAATAGAGAATTATTATTTTTCTTCACATACACTAGGGAATGTATACTCTGAAAATACCGCTTGCATAAATGCTGACGGAAGATTACTTTTCGGTACGAACTACGGCCTGGTAGTTCTCGATGCCAATAAAGTGGAAAACATGGAAAAACTTGCATCGACCGTATTCACAGGGCTTCACATCAATGGAGCGCATATGTTGCCCGGTATGGATGATTCCCCTCTCAACGAAACCATGTCCTATACAGGACAGTTAAACTTGAAACATTATCAAAATTCATTTGTCATTGCCTTTTCAACATTCAACTTTTTAAGCGGAGCATCCAAATATTCTTATCGGATGCCTCCATATGATTCGGAATGGAGCATCCCTTCAGCACAAAATTTGGCAACGTACCGTAATCTTCCTCCCGGTAAATACCAGTTGCAAGTGAAAGCCTGCAATGTAGCCGGCGTATGGGGGGAAGAAAGTACTATGGAGATTGTCATAGCTCCTCCTTTCTGGCAGACGACCTGGGCCTATCTGATTTATCTGGTATTCATTGGAATCGTCTGTTATTTCAGTTTCCATATCATACGAAAATTCAACAGATTACGCAATCGCATCGCTGTTGAGAAGCAATTGACCGAATATAAGCTGGAATTCTTCACCAATATATCCCACGAATTCCGTACACCGCTTACTCTGATTCAAGGTGCTCTCAACAAGCTAATCAATATAGAGAATCCTCCCAAAGAGATGCAACGTCCTTTAAAAACCATGGATAAAAGTACTCAGAGAATGTTACGCCTCATCAATCAGCTACTTGAATTCAGAAAGATGCAGAAAAACAAACTGGCCTTATCTTTGGAAGAGACGGACGTCATTGCTTTCCTTTATGAAATCTTCCTGAGTTTCAAGGATACAAGCGAGTCCAAAAACATCGATTTCAGTTTTGAGCCGTCACAACCTGCTTATAAAATGTTTATTGATAAAGGCAATTTAGACAAGGTTACCTACAACCTCCTATCCAATGCTTTCAAGTATACTCCTTCTAACGGAAAGATTATATTCAAAATAGATATTCAGGAAGACAAGCAACAGCTTCGTATACAAGTCATAGATAACGGGATCGGCATACCCAAAGAAAAACGTTCTGAACTGTTCAAGCGTTTCATGCAAAGCAGTTTCTCTCATAGCAGTGTCGGAGTAGGTCTCCACTTGACACACGAACTGGTACAGGTACATAAAGGTAATATCAGTTATGATGAAAATGAGGGAGGCGGTTCTGTCTTTACCGTCCTATTGCCGACTAATTCTGATATCTATCAGGAGAAAGATTTCCTGATTCCCAATCAGTTATTAACCGAAGAAGAGGAACAGCACTCCAAAGATTTTCTCAGAAATGAAACGTCAGAGGATACTTTCCAGCCTCCTGTCGATCCTTTGAACAAACGCAAAGTTTTGATTATAGAAGATGATACTGATATCCGTGAATTCCTAAGAGAAGAAATAGGAGTTTACTTTGAAGTTGAAGTAGCTGCTGACGGAACATCCGGTTTTGAAAAAGCAAGTACGTATGATGCTGATTTAATTGTTTGTGACGTTCTGATGCCGGGAATGAATGGATTTGAAGTGACACGCAAACTTAAAAATGAATTTACCACCAGCCATATCCCCATCATATTACTGACTGCCCTCAATATAGAAGAGAAATATCAGGAAGGAATTGAATCCGGAGCTGATGCGTATATCACGAAGCCATTCAATGTCTCTTTACTACTGGCAAGAATCTTCAAGTTAATCGAGCTACGGGATAAACTGCGCCAAAAATATTCTAACGAACCGGGATTGGCTCATTCCATTATCTGTACCAATGACAAGGATCAGAAGTTCTCGGTAAAGCTGAATGAAGTATTGAATGAGCACATGACCGATACCGATTTTTCGGTCAATGACTTTGCCGGAATAATGGGACTAGGACGTACTGTATTCTATAAAAAAGTACGGGGAGTGACCGGTTATTCTCCTTACGAATATTTACGTGTCATGCGGATGAAAAAGGCTGCTGAAATGTTATTGACAGAAGATCTCACCATAGCCGAAGTCGCCTATAGCGTAGGTATCAACGATCCGTTCTACTTCAGTAAATGTTTCAAGAACCAATTCGGGGTATCTCCATCTGCCTATCGGAAAAAGCTGTCTGAAGATGAAAATGAACCCATAAATGATGCCGACGTATGATCTTACAGGTTTTCCGTACTAATTTAAGGGGTGTTTCTTTCATTGATGTACTTTCTTTGCCAATGAAAAATTAATCATTAAGAAATCATGAGAAACAAACTCTTTCTATTTGTATTTCTGTTTGCAGTGCTGGCTATTGTTGATAGTCACGCTTTCGAACGCAAAAAATACAATTTCAACAGTGAATGGCGTCTGCAAATCGGAGACTTTCCCGAAGCTAAACAATCTCAATTCGACGATAGCCGGTGGAAAGCGGTCACTTTACCGCATGCCTTTAATGAAGATGAAGCCTTCAAAGTGTCCATCGAACAGCTGACGGACACAGTGGTATGGTATCGGAAACACTTTCGGATTCCGGCTTCCGGTAAAAAACAAAAAGTATTCATCGAATTTGAAGGAGTGCGCCAAGCCGGTGACTTCTATTTGAACGGACAATATCTGGGAAAGCACGAAAACGGAGTAATGGCGGCAGGCTTCGACCTGACACCTTATATTAAAGAAGGTGACAATGTACTGGCAGTACGTACGGACAATGACTGGATGTATCGCGAAAAAAGTACTAACTCCAAGTTCCAGTGGAACGACCGTAACTTCAACGCAAACTACGGTGGTCTGCCCAAGAATGTATTCTTGTACGTTACAGATGAAGTGTATCAGACTCTTCCTTTATACAGTAATCTGAAAACTACCGGAGTTTATATTTATGCTAAAGACATCGACGTAAAAGGACGCACTGCCACCATCCATGCAGAATCGGAAGTAAAAAACGACAGTCGTGAACCACGCCAATTTAGCTACCAGGTGGTCTTGCTGGATGCTGACGGCAAACAGGTGAAAAGCTTCGAAGGTGAGAAAGTAACCTTACAAGGTGGCGAAACAAGGGTAGTGAAAGCTGCTTCCAAAGTAAATAATCTCCATTTCTGGAGTTGGGGATATGGGTATCTTTATACTGTCCAGACGATTCTAAAAGACAATAAGAATCAAGTCTTTGATGAAGTAAGTACTCGTACAGGTTTTCGCAAGACACGATTTGCAGAAGGCAAAATATGGTTGAATGATCGTGTGATCCAGATGAAAGGATATGCACAGCGCACCAGTAATGAATGGCCGGCGGTAGGCCTGTCCGTTCCGGCATGGCTTAGTGACTACTCCAATGGCCTGGTAGTAAAAGGCAATGGTAATCTGGTACGCTGGATGCATGTTACCCCATGGAAACAAGACGTAGAGTCCTGCGACCGTGTAGGCCTGATTCAAGCAATGCCGGCAGGAGATTCCGAGAAAGACCGTACAGGACGCCAATGGGATCAGCGTACAGAACTAATGCGCGATGCGATTATCTACAACCGTAATAATCCAAGTATCTTATTTTATGAATGTGGAAACAAAGGTATCAGCAGAGAGCACATGATAGAAATGAAAGCTATCCGTGATCAATACGATCCTTTTGGCGGACGTGCTATCGGCTCTCGTGAGATGCTGGACATCCGTGAAGCCGAATATGGCGGAGAAATGCTTTATATCAACAAGAGTGAACATCACCCGATGTGGGCTACAGAATATTGTCGTGATGAAGGTTTGAGAAAATATTGGGATGAATACAGCTATCCTTTCCACAAAGAAGGAGACGGACCGTTACATCGTAACCAACCTGCAACAGACTACAATCACAATCAGGACATGCTGGCGATAGCAATGATCCGCTGTTGGTATGATTATTGGCGTGAGCGTCCAGGGACAGGTCGCAGAGTCAGTTCCGGAGGGGCCAAAATCATTTTCTCGGATACCAACACACACCACCGTGGTGAAGAAAACTATCGCAGAAGTGGAGTAACGGACCCTATGCGCATCGAAAAAGATGCTTTCTTTGCACATCAGGTCATGTGGAACGGATGGGTAGATACGGAAGAAGACAATACCTATATCATCGGTCATTGGAACTATCCCGCAAATACAGTAAAACCGGTCTATGTCGTTTCTACAGGTGAAGAAGTGGAACTGTTCCTGAACAGTCAGTCACTAGGAAAAGGCAAACGCGAATACAATTTCCTGTTCACCTTTGACAATGTGGCTTTTAAAGCCGGTAAACTGGAAGCAGTCAGCTACAACAAGGCCGGTAAGGAAATAAGCCGCTATGCTGTAAGCACGGTTGGTGAACCTGCCGGACTGAAACTGACAACGATACAAAATCCGGAAGGATTCCACGCGGACGGAGCCGACCTGGCATTAATACAGGTAGAAGTGGTAGATAAGGATGGGAAACGCTGTCCGCTTGACAACCGTACCATTCAATTCGACCTGAAAGGGAATGCCGAATGGCGCGGAGGCATCGCACAAGGAAAAGACAATTATATTCTTAATACCAGTCTCCCTGTGGAATGTGGTATTAACCGTGCTCTTATCCGCAGCACTACCCAAGCCGGCAAGATCACTCTGACCGCTAAGGCAGAAGGGCTCCCCAGCGCTACAATTACATTAGAAACCCTTCCCGTCAAAGTTAGCAACGGATTGAGTACTTATTTGCCTCAGATGACTCTGAAAGGTAATCTGGATAAAGGAAAGACTCCCCTTACCCCATCTTACAAAGACACAAAACGTGATATACGTATTGTATCCGCCAAAGCCGGAGCCAACAATGAGACTGTAAACCAAAGCTTCGACGATAATGAAAGAAGCGAATGGATGAATGACGGCAAGCTCAGCACCGCATGGATTACATATACGCTCGAAAAAGAAGCTGCAATAGATGATATCTGTATCAAATTGAATGGATGGCGTTCACGCAGTTATCCTTTGGAAGTGTTTGCCGGCAATACTATGATCTGGAGTGGAGATACGAATAAAAGCTTGGGGTATGTTCATCTTAATGTGGAAAAGCCGGTACGTTCCAAACAAATTACCATCCGTCTGAAAGGTAATACCAGCGATCAGGATGCTTTCGGACAGATCACTGAAGTTGCGGCAAAAGCAGCAAATGATATGGAACTCGAAGCAAAAGCGAACAAGAATAATGCTAATCTGAGAATTATTGAAATAGAGTTTCTGGAAGCAATCAAATAGAATAAAACATTTTCTCCCACCATAAAGGAGATATGTAAAAGAAGGTGTCACAAAAACCATATTGCCCCATAGGAACAAAAGATTAGTACGGAGAAACAACCGTCAATGAACCGTTCAGTAAGCTATTATGCAGGCTAGATTAATGTATCCGGTCAGTAACAATAGATTGTTTCATGTACGTGGTCCCATCAGTCTACGTACATGAGCCATTGGGTTTACGTACGTGAGCCGAACGGTTCATGAACATGGAACGAAGACATAAAACCGACTTAACAGATTAATCAAACCTTGCTTGCATATTAAGGTTACCGGGCTTTGTTCTTAATGTAAGCAGCATACCTTGGAAACATTAAGGTGTAAACAGCGTACATTGACGCCCAAAATGATGTTTTTAACACATGCAGGCGAAATCCTCAAGCTGATTATCTATTAACTGATAATCAATACTTTAAATAAAAGATTCATCAAGGAGAGGTGACAATAAGAATGGAAGATACATTCTATTGTCACCTTATTATCACCCTCTATTGTCACCCCTATCTTCTTTATTATAAAACACTTAAATCAGAAAAGTGACAAGTGACAATAACAATGGATAAATATTTCCTATGTATATGTTTAAACAGAAATGAGTGTAGTCTGAAACTACCAGCTATTTCTTTATTAGTTTCTTAACTTCTTTAGCATAGCGTTTGCCTAAAGTAATCTGGCTTGCTGCATCAAAATGAGGATCCGTTTCATCCTTCAACGGAGTAAGTCCTTCGGAAGACACACAAGCACTATGGGGCAAAAAAGTGGAGATCTCTTTTATCATGTCATTAAAGGGTTTTGTACCTTCGGGAATATAAGGTTTCTTTGTCCAGTTCCATTGTGCTATTTGTCCTACGACAACTGGTAAATCAGGCATTCCCAGGTCATTACGTAAGTCTGTCATCAGCTGAATAATCTTCTCTTTATATGCTTCCGGATGATGACAATCGGCTTCTCCCTGATGCCAGATAATTGCTTTCAATGTACCATACTTCATTGCTTCTTTTGCACGTCGTATTGCTTCATCATAATATCCGCCGGACTGTTTGGCATTCTTAACCCATGAACGAATCGAAGATCCTCCCCGTGCATTGACGATTAAGCCTACCGGATGTTTTTTAGTAGCCATCGTCTTGGCAAATCCATATGCAGGTCCTACTTGTTGCCAGCTAAGTCCTTTTCCTATCGTAGAATAGCGGTTCAAGGGATTCACTGCGGGTTCGAACTGATCATCTGCATTCAGCAGGTATACATTTTGTAGTGTATCCATCACTTCCGGTGATAATTTCCCTCTCCCTGCCATATTCGACTGTCCAATGCAAAGATACAGATCCAGAGTCTTCAGCGGTTTCTCAGCGTGTGCTTCCGATCTTCCCCATACTAGCACACATAAAAGGAAGAGGCCACATAGATAATTTGTTTTCATTATTTTATTGATTTTATTATCAGGTTAAACTTTATTCGTACACACCCCTAATTAAAATGAATTTTAATAGTTCCTCCATAAGGATTAAAGTCAAACATAACTTTATTCCCATTTATATACACAGGTAATTCTTTCCTGCCTTGCTTCACCAGAATTCCATTCATAGTTTCCCCTTGAATCACCATCGTCAATGGCTCAGCAAACAGTTTTCTATCTAATTTCAACTTGGGAGTAATTGTCATACCATTCTTTTTATTAGAGACTTTCAATTGTATCTCCTCCCTTTCTTTGATATAAGATGCCACTTCACAGAAGGTACCTACCCAAATCTGATCTTCCATACTTTTCACTTTATCCAAATGTTCCCAAAATAAAGAAGGCGATTTGAAAGCATCATATCCATAATTAATGCCGTGCGTCATACCTACTCCCCAATCTTCCGCTTTCATCAAATCCTTCAACCATTTGTCAAACCGTTCGGGAGTTGACTTTCCTCCGATTGAAATTTGTTTAGTACGTGTAGCGACCCTGCCTTTAGAAGCCATACTGACTATTTCTTCTGTCTTATAATTATATGGGTAACAATAGGTACGAGGTACAATGCCAATATTAGCATAAATAGCACTATCATTCTTTTCTATCTCCGATTTAACTTGCTCTATAGTCAATCGTTTGGCATTCTTATGTGCCCAGCTATGGCTGGAAACCTCATGTCCTTTCTTTGACATTTCACGCAACTCATCCCAAGTCATTCGAGGTACCTTTGCAGATGCACCTTGTTCCGTATAATAGCCGCATACCCAGAAAGTACCTCTAAAACCACGTTTCTCCAACTCAGGGGCAGCTACAGTTGAATGTTCTGCCAACCCATCATCAAATGTATAACTGATAGCACAAGCTCTGTCTCCTTTATATTTGGCGACATATACATGAGGATCATCCGAAAGAGTCTTTTTAATTTGTTCATATACCTGTTTACCCATAGACTCGGCAGAAACCTGATTAAAATGAAGTTTATCTCCCAGTAGTTCCGCTTCCGACATATCAATCAGATAAGCGTTCTTATCTTCTTTTGCATAGCGACGCATTCCTTCCTCAACATCACTATTATACCTCTTGTTTTTCCTGGATACGGTACCAAATATAAATGGAAGTTCAGAGTAATCTTTTCCGGTTTTCTCTGTCAGGTGGTTACGCACATAGGAAACTACTCCTTTCAGATTCTGATAATATTCTTTTCCGTGCTCATAATCACTTTCTCCCTGATGCCAAACGAAAGCATCAATCTGATAACCTTGCTTTAGTTTGGAAAGTGTCTGATCAATACTCGCATCAATATTGGCAATCAAAGAAAGTAATAAAGATTTTCCTTTCTCACTGGTAGCTGTATTCTCTGCCAACCATTTCGGGTCGGCAGACCAGTAAGTTCCCCGAAAAGGAGTAGTAACAGGAGCAGCTATGGCAGTGCCACCGATAGCCCACTTGATAACATAAAAATCTTCCTGAAACAACTGTTCCAACCAATAATAAGCAATCGCATCATATCCCCAAGTATAAGGCTTACTTTTAGGATGACTCAATGGCCAAAATGGAACAAACATACCATCTGTACGATTATGGGCAATATGGCAATATTTGTAGGCTCCCGCAGTATACGTACTATCCACAGCCATTGCCTTTATATAATCCGGTAAACGATTGTTAGGTACTCGTCCATCCGTGTTTGACTGACCAGCTGTTATTATAACATGTGCAGGCTTCTGCCCTCTCGCCTGAATATAACAAAAGCCTAATACAAAAAACAAGATAAAAAAGAGTGTTCTCATGATCAATGATCCTTTAATTTTATAGTAATATTCTCCTGCAAAAATAAGGGTACTTTTACTATTCGACCATAGACTATTGTACACAAATACAAGGTCGATCATTCACATCGGGCACTACAGAGAAGATTTAAACTACCATTTAGAAAGCTTGGTTACTCAAGCTTCTGCCGTCTCATTTTCTCCCTGTTCTTTCATTTCACCGCGTTGATATACGGACGGTGCTACCCCAAACTGAGTCTTAAAGCACTTACTAAAATAGAACGGATCGCTGATGCCAACCTTGTAAGCAACTTCCGCAACAGTCAGATTCTCACCAGACAATAACAACTCAGCCGCTTTTTTCATTCGTACAACCCGCAAATATTCATTGGGAGAATACCCCGTCACTCCGCGCAGTTTTCTATAAAATACCGTTCGTCCTAATTTCATCAATTGAGCAAACTCATCAATAGAGAATTCCGGACGAGAAAGATTCTGTTCCAGTACAACAGCCAATCGGTCGGCAAATTCCTTATCACGGTCAGTAGAGCATACGGCAGCACGAACAATTCCCGGCTCACTGGAGAATTTCTCCCGCAACTTATCACGCTGTTCTATCAAGCGGAATACGCGTGCCAACAGAAGTTTTATACTGAACGGCTTCGCAATATAGGCATCAGCACCGGCTTCAATTCCTTCCAGATGTTTTTCCGGAGAATTCAATGCTGTCAGCAAGATAATCGGGATATGACTTGTCGCAAAATCAGATTTCAATTTCTTTGTCACTTCAAATCCGGTCATTCCGGGCATCAGTACGTCACAAATAATCAAATCAGCATCATAGGTACGAGCCTTCTCAAATCCGGAAGTTCCGTCAGCAGCTACTTCAACTTCAAAATAAACTCCTACTTCTTCTTTCAAAAATTCACGGATATCATTATCATCTTCTATAATCAATACTTTACGCTTATTCAAAGGCTCTGCTATTTTCTCCGGTTCCGGTAGTTCTTCCGAAAGTTCCAGTAAATGATGTGCCTGCCCGCCTGCCTCTTTCAACAAGACATTACCGGGAATAAGGAAATCTTTCTCCGAATAAACACTTTTGTCCGTCGGGATACAAACGGTAAAGACAGAACCTCCGCCGTCATTGTCTTTATATTCAATCGTACCTTTATGCACCTGTACCAATTCATAACTCAGATGCAAACCAACTCCGATACTATCACCGGAAAAACTACTCTGCATAAATCTCTTGAACAACTCATTTTGCTTCTCTTTTGGAATACCAACACCTGTATCTGCTACTTGAATCTGCAATGTCTTCTTCACTTCATCTACCGTAACAGAAAGTATAATCGTACCGTTCGAAGGGGTATATTTAAAAGCGTTAGACAACAGGTTATAAGTCACTTTATCCAGATTACCCTTATCAAGAAACATCTTGTAAGACGGTATAGACGGAATAAAACGGAAATTCATATTCTTTTGCTCCGCTACATCACCGAAACTCAGGAAGATTTCATAAAGGAAAGCAATCACATCCGTTTCTTCCAAAGAGAGCGCCAACTTATTATTCTGCATCTTGCGGAACTCCAATAACTGATTGATCAGCCTCAACATTCGCTGAGTACTTTTATCCATCGTTTTGAGCGGGTGTATCAGATCACGGGGAATATCAGCAACCCGTTGAATCTTTTCCAACGCTCCTTGAATCAAAGTTAACGGAGTACGAAATTCATGGGAAATATTAGTAAAGAAAACCAGCTTATATTCCGTCAACTGTTTTTCCACATTAATACGATTACGCAGACTGTTAAAGTTACGCACAATACGGAAAGTAAAATATAAAGTTACAATCAGCAGCAGCACATATCCCAACATAGCCCAGTTCGTCTTCCAGAAAGGAGGCACAATGACAATCTTCAAGGTTGTTTCACTTTCATTCCAAACACCTGCTCCATTACATGACTTCACATGAAGTACATAAGTACCTGGGTTCAAATATTTAAAAGAAGCAAAATTCAACGGAGAAGGTGTGCTCCATCCCTTATCATAGTTTTCCAGCCAGTACATATACTTTGTACGTCCGCTGTCCGAATAGTCAAAAGTAGAGAAATCTATCAAGAATGAATTCTGAAAATACTTCAAAGTAATTTCATCCGAATAAGCAAGCGATTGTTTCAATGGAGAATCCCCCATAGTAGGATTTATCTGGGTACCATTCACATGCAAATCTGTAAAGACCACCGGAGAAAAAGTTTCGCTATCCTGAATTTTATCAGGATCAATGACAAGCAGACCGTAATTTGTGCCGAAAAGCAATTTTCCATCTACTCCCACACAAGCACTATTCTCACTATAAACATTACCCAAAGTATAGGAAGAAAAGAAATAATTTTCAAAAGAATGATTAGTCGGGTTAAACTTAGAAATACCATATTCCGTAGCTACCCATAAGTTTCCGTTATTGTCCCCCAAAATTGATTGAATCACATCATTAACCAATCCTTCAGAGGTTCCGTAATGTTCATATTTCAATGAACGGTAATTATCTTCCGGCTCACAAAGATTCAAGCCGGAGCCAGATGTCCCCACCCACATACGTCCTTTCGTATCACGGTAGATACATCTGATTTCATTGCTGCAAAATGTACCGTTTGTATAATTGAACAGATGATAATCGTCACTGTCAGCTATCAATGAATCCGGATGAAAGATGCACACACCCTCACTGGTGCCCACCCAGATCATTCCATTATCGTCTTCTTCTATTACTCGCACCATACGCAGACCAAACTTCTGCTGTAAAAAATGACGGAATTTATACTTGCCATCAGTCGTCGGTTCTGCCAGTTCAAGCCCACCGCCAAAGGTACCTATCCACATACGGTCTTTCCGGTCACGAAAAAGAGAAAAGACATTATTTTCTGATAACGAAGCCGGATCCGAGACTTCATTGCGATACCATGAATCTCCGATCTTCAATCCATTTCCACGGGTTCCCACCCACATTTCGCCTTGATTATCTTCTGCTATCGCATAAATATTGGAATGGAAATACTGATTGGACATTTTGGAATGAAGATTCGAGTCAAACGTATATAATCCGCCTTTACGTGTTCCGACCCAAATATCCCCATCCGGCATTTTAGTCAACATACGAATCGTATTCGAGCGATCAAATAATTCACGGGATTCGGGATAAATACGCGAGGTTCCTTCATTCAGAACTGAAATACGGGATAAACCGGAATACTCTGAACTTACCCAAATACCTCCGGCACGATCCTCCATCACATATAACAGAAAATCCGAACTTATATGACTCTGATCATTTATATTAGCCAGAAAATGTTCTAACTTATCCTCTGTCGTGTCATAGGCAAACAATCCGTTACCATAAGTAGAAATCCAAATGATTCCCCGGGAATCATGGACAATATGATAACGTTCATAATCAATGTATCCCAGTTTATCTTCAGGTATCAACTGAAATTCTTTTCTTGCTCCATTCTTGGCCAAAATATAAGTGACACATCCCGTATGATTATATATCCAGAAGTCACCATGATTATCACAAATCACTTCACCATTTCTGATGTTCAGACCGGAGTCCACACTGATCTTGCGTGTATTGAAATCATAGTTAAAAACCCCGGTATTGGTAAGGATGACCCATTTATCGTTCAACAGGAAGTTTCCCGTAGGTGACGTCTTACCCGCAACAGCAGAAAGCGAACCGACTTTTGTCAGTTTTTGCTTTGTAGTCTGATAGCAGTAGATGTCTCCGTCCGCTGTCAGAAAATACATATCATTCTTGAATGCCAGAGAAGAAGTAAAATGGAGTAATCTGTCTTCTACCTTATACTGTCCGTCGGATACGGAAACTAAGCCACGCTGTGTCCCGATCCAGATTCGTCCGCCGGCATCTTCATTTACAAACTGTACCCGGTTATCCGGAAGATTTCCACGCTCCGTCTTAAATTCCGTAGACACCATCTGTCTGTCTTTCTGATGGACCATTCTGAGACAACCATTGCCGGAATGTCTGAGCCATACATCCCCATTAGCAGCAACAAATATAGACGAATAATTCTTTTCCAGCGCACCAGTCCCCGTATAGTCTACAAAACAGGCACGTTGCAAGTCATAACAACTGAACAATTCCGGAGTTGTAGAGATCCATAAAAAACCATTTTTGTCTTCGGTAAGGTCATAAATCCGATTATCAGCCAAAGAGACTTTATCACCGATTTCCGGACGGAAAGTCAGAAAAGAGTTGCCATCATAGCGGCTTAACCCATTTAGGGTAGCCAACCACAAGAAGCCTTTGCTATCCTGATACAGGTACCGAACTGAGTTATTCGGAAGTCCGTCACTTGTTCTCATTTGTTTGGAACGGAGTTCAATGCCGCCGTAAGCCGCATTGAAAACAAGAGTCATGAACAATGTGAAAAGTAATATGCGCCTCTGTGTCATATAGATTCTAAGATTAATGATAAATGCCAGACAAAAATAGTCAAGATAGTTGAAATAATAAAGAAACAATCCATAAATAGTATCAGGAGGATGCTTGTTTTTTAATCAAACATCCCCCTGATATCAATTCTGTCTAAGGGTTCTAGTCCATATGAAAGACTTCCGGCAATGGTATTGAAACCGGTGAATTGTCCGGATTCACTTCCATGATATCTGCCATATAATCCCACCATTTCTGTACAATCTCTGTGTTGCCCAAGTCCTGCGAACCTCCTTCTCCTTCTGTTTTCTGGAAAGCAAATAGAATATTGGTTTCTTTATCCCAATATATAGAATAATCCGACACCCCATTTTTTGAAAGCAGTGCTTTTAATTCAGGCCAGATAGCGGCATGCCTTTTTTCGTATTCTGCTTCATAGCCCGGTTTCAGATACATTTTGAATGCTTCTCGTTTCATGGTTCCTATATTTTAAAGTTAATCTTTTATTTATTCACTATCTACCGCAAAGATAGGAGCTGTCGTCTTCTGCTTTTCCTGATAATATTGCACGGCACTGTCATTCATCTGAGGATGTTGGGTGTTGAGCAAACGAATCATTTCCGCACCTGCCCAAAGCACCGGTCCGTATCCATGCGCCGCATATACATTGACCGGACGATAATAATAGAAAGCCGGATCGAAAGCCATACCGGTGCCTACGCAAGTGCCTTCCACCTGTCCTTCTTCATTTATCTTTCCGGCGACGGCATGCCATCCCAACTGGGCAACAGGACCATACGCTATCGCATCAATCCAACCTTTATTAATGGCGTGTGCCAGACAATATACATAGATAGCAGTTGCAGAAGTTTCCAGATAAGAATCATTGCAGTCGAGCAACTGGTGCCAAAATCCTTCTCCACTTTGCAACGCCGTCACTCCGCGCACATGAGCACGGAAATAATCCATCACCTTCGGACGTTGGGGATAATCTTCCGGCAATACATCCAGCAGTTCACAAGCTGTCAGCAGCGCCCATCCATTGGCACGTGCCCAGCAAAAAGCCGGATGATCCGTACTGCTTTCCACCCATCCGTGTCTGTACAATCCCTTTTCGGGGATAAACATACGGTCTGCAAATTGCAGGAATTGCTTCACGGCTTCTGCCAGATATTTATTCTTCGCTTCCTTATCATAACGACTCATCTGCGCTACCGCCGGAATGCCCATAAACATATCATCCAGCCAAAGAGTATTCCGCTGAGGACGATTACGGGCAAACGTTCCGTCTGCCAGACGATATTCTTTGTTGATGATAAAATCAAAGTAATTCTGAATTAATCCGTCAACCGGAAGAGACTCGTCTTTCAACCGTAATTTAATCATGGCAGTACATACGGCTCCCGCATCATCCAACGCATGAGGAGTCAGGATTTGCAACAATTGCGAATCAGTCTTCCCTTTTTCTTCATAGACACGTTTGAAATGCGGAGCGACTTCCGCCAAAAAGCGGAAACGATTCTGAACATAGTCAGTATAACGCTTATCACCTGTTGTTTCGGCAGCCGCTATCAGAGCGGAATAAGTGACACCCCATTCATAACTTGCCAGACGAAAAGCCCCGCGTTCCAGCTGCGCCTCATCCCCCATTGCAGTATAATCCGTAATCACCTTACCGGTATTCTTATCCACTACACGAGCCGGTGTCTCCTTATCTATATACGCAAAAACACGATCGATGTCTTTTTTAACCTGTTCGGGGGTCAAATCACCATAAGTACCCTGATAAGCAGGCTGCAGTAAATGCAAGGGGGTATTTGAATCATTGATTACTGCTTTCTTTTTCTGCGCACAGGCAGGTAGTGCTACCAATAACGCAGCAACGGTCATCATACGATAATTCATAATTTACTTTTTAGGTATTTTACATCCTCTGAATATAGTGCCACGCAACTCCGGACCAAAATAGAATCCGGGCTGAGTAGGCTGATTATAAGCCACATTTTGAGTCGCAATACTGATACGGTAAACCGGATCTTCCAGGAAAGTATGGAAACGGTAGTCCGTAGGAATGGTAGAGACATAAAGCCTCAAAGCTGTATTATCGGCTGTACGTAACAATACTTCTTCTCGCCAGTCTCCTACAATATCTCCTTGCAGACAAGGAGTTGACTTTGTTCCGTTATTAGAAAGAGCACCTTCAAAAACAGCGATACGTTCACAAAGTCCTTTCTCCCAATTATATTTACTGACTACATTACGATCCAGCAACTCACGCAAGAGATCACCATCCCACCAGACAGCCATATTCGTAGACAATCCTCTGACTCTGGAAGCAATCACTTCCCCTTTCACATTTCTGACACCTTTAGAATCTAAAGACCACATTTCAACTCCGGGATGATTAGGATCAATATCAGCAGCCATACAACGACCTACATCAGTATTACTCTTTATCTGGAAAATAATTTCTCCCGTAGCTGCATCCCGGAAAGTTGAGCCATCTCTTCTGTTCTCGTGGCAACTCCAAACCTGCAATCCCGGACGGGAAGGATCAAAGTGAGTCAGATGCATAGCATCACCATGCCCCATGCGGGTAGAATAAAGTCCGGTTCCATCGTTATTGATCGTACATTGTCCATATACAATCTCATCGCAGCCGTCACCATCTACATCACCTACACGAAGATTATGGTTTCCTTGTCCGGCATAAGCTCTGCAACCGGGATTATTACTGTCGAATACCCAGCGGTTCTTCAAATTCTTACCATCCCAGTCATAGGCAGCCAATACAGTACGTGTATAATATCCACGGCACATCACCACACTCGGATGTACTCCATCCAAATACGCAATACAAGCCAGATAACGGTCGCTACGATTGGCACGTCCGTCGCCCCAGTCCATCAGATTGCCACGTTCGGGCACATAATCAATCGTTTGCATTGCTTCTCCGGTCAGTCCGTTAAAGATGGTCAGATACTCCGGGCCTGTCAGAATACGTCCTCGCTCATTCCGATAATCCGCATTCGCATCACCGATCACCTTTCCCGTTCCGTCCACTGTTCCGTCTCCGGTCTTCATTACCACTTCCGCACGGCCGTCACCGTCCAGATCGAAGACCATAAACTGTGTATAATGTGCACCGGCGCGTACATTGCGTCCCATATTGATACGCCACAACTGCTGCCCGTTCAACTTATAACAGTCAAAAATCACCGGTCCCGTATAACCGTCATGAGCGTTATCATGTGCATTGGACGGATCCCATTTCAAAATAATCTCATATTCACCATCCCCGTCTACATCACCGATACTGGCATCATTCGGAGCATAAGTGTATGCTTGTCCGGACGGAGTAGTACCTCCCTCGGGGCGTACCAAAGGAATATTTAAATATCCTGTCGGAGCATCTGCCGGCAGTTGATAATTGCTTTCTGTTTTACCTTTTATAGCTTTTACCGTATAGAGTGCAGGTTCTGTTCCCTGATAAGAATCCTGGAAGAAAGTTGCATTTTTCAGCGGATGTTTATTCACCTTTTTACCATCCCGGTATATATCAAAGGATTCGTCCATCGGATCAGAAGAAAGATAGCGCCAAGAAACGACTACGGTTGACGGATTCTCACGAATGGCAATTACGCCACGTCCTAAATGTTCTCGTTTCAGTTTAGTAAAATCATAGTTTGGCTGGGCAACTACAAAAGTCGCTATTACCAACAAACTAAAAAAGATGCTTGTACATTTCATAGTTTTATCATTAATCAAAGTGTTCTTATCATATTTAGAATAACGTCGTGCAAAAGTAAGCGATATGGTCTACCCATAAAATAGAATATCGTACAAATCTATGTATAAATTGCCTTTTTAACCATCGCACTCCCTTTCCGAAGGCATTATGGACAAATTTAAATACTTGTGGACAATATTCCATTGAAGAGGAAAAAAGATTCCCCTATCTTTGCCCGTGAAATCAATTATAGTAGCTAATTTTATTTATAAACAGTTTTTATACCATGAAGAAATTACTCCTCTCATTTATTACAGCAACTCTCCTGAGTAGCATGTCTGCCGGTTCAGCCGGTGCGCAAGAGTTGCCCGAACAAAAGGAGACTTTGGCAACCATCGTAAAAGTAAACGACTACTTTATGAAAAAGTATGCCGATTATACCCTACCCTCGTTTTTTGGCAGAGTTCGCCCCAGCAATATCTGGACTCGCGGAGTATATTATGAAGGGCTGATAGCTTTATATAGCATTTACCCGCGCGAAGATTATTATAGCTATACATACGATTGGGCGAATTTCCACAAATGGGGAATGCGTAATGGAAACACGACCCGCAATGCGGATGACCAATGCTGCGGACAAGTTTACATTGACCTATATAATATGTGTCCCTCCGACCCTAACATGATCCGGAATATAAAAGCCAGCATCGATATGGTCGTAAATACTCCGCAAGTAAATGATTGGGACTGGATTGACGCTATACAAATGGCAATGCCGATTTATGCCAAGTTTGGCAAGATGACCGGCGAACAAAAGTACTATGACAAAATGTGGGATCTGTATTCCTATACCCGCAACACAGAAGGAGAAGCCGGTATGTACAATGCCAAAGAAGGATTATGGTGGCGCGATCAGGATTTTGATCCTCCTTACAAAGAGCCGAACGGCAAGAACTGCTACTGGTCCAGAGGAAACGGTTGGGTATATGCAGCCCTTGTGCGTGTATTGGATGAAATCCCCGCTGACGAAACACATCGTCAGGACTATATCAATGACTTCCTGACCATGAGCAAAGCCTTGAAGCAATGTCAGCGTACAGACGGCTTCTGGAACGTAAGCCTCCACGATGAAAGCAATTTCGGAGGTAAAGAAACTTCGGGCACAGCCTTGTTTGTATACGGAATGGCATGGGGAATCCGCAACGGATTACTCGACCGTAAAGAATATCTCCCTGTTGCACTGAAAGCATGGAATGCAATGGTAAAAGAGGCAGTTCATCCGAATGGTTTCTTGGGCTATGTACAAGGAACAGGCAAAGAACCGAAAGACGGGCAGCCGGTAACTTACAAAAGTGTTCCCGATTTTGAAAGATTATGGTGTAGGATGTTTCCTATTAGCAGGTACAGAAGTTTACAAGTTAAAATAAGAGCATTATTTATCAGGTAAATGAAAAACAAGGTATTTCACTGCTTATGCTGGCTCACAGCCATCATATGCAGCTTGCAGATGCAGGCACAAAACAACATTGCTTCTCCAATGAAAGATGTGAATCAGGTGGTAGACAACACACTGGACAGTCTGAATAAAGCACGCACGGCACGCCCCGTTGCCGGAGCAAGCCGTAAAGGTAACAATCCGGTCTTATTCCTGGTCGGCAACTCTACCATGCGCACCGGTACTTTAGGAAACGGCAACAACGGCCAATGGGGCTGGGGATATTACGCAGGAGATTATTTCGACTCCAACCGAATCACCGTTGAGAATCATGCTTTGGGAGGAACTAGCAGCCGCACCTTCTACAACCGCCTCTGGCCGGATGTAATCAAAGGCGTGCAAGCCGGAGACTGGGTAATCATCGAACTGGGACACAATGATAACGGCCCCTATGACAGCGGACGTGCCCGCGCCTCCATTCCGGGAATCGGCAAGGACAGTCTGAATGTGACAATCAAGGAAACCGGAGTCAAAGAGACTGTATATACCTACGGAGAATATATGCGCCGTTTCATCAACGATGTAAAAGCCAAAGGAGCACACCCGATTTTATTCTCCCTGACTCCCCGCAATGCCTGGGCAGACAAAGACAGCACCATCATTACCCGTGTCAACAAAACATTCGGTTTGTGGGCAAAGCAAGTAGCGGAAGAACAGAATGTTCCTTTCATTGATTTGAATGATATCAGCGCCCGCAAGTTTGAGAAATTCGGCAAGAATAAAGTGAAATATATGTTCTATATCGACCGCATTCATACCAGCGCTTTTGGTGCCAAAGTGAATGCCGAATCTGCCGCTGACGGAATACGCGCCTGCGAAGGGCTGGAATTGGCAAAGTATCTGAAACCTGTTGAAAAGGATGAGGCTACCGGTTCGAGCCGCAAAGAAGGACGCCCGGTATTGTTTACCATCGGCGACAGTACGGTTAAAAATAAAGATAACGATAAAAACGGTATGTGGGGATGGGGCAGCGTGATAGCAGATGAGTTTGATCTGAATAAGATATCTGTTGAGAATTGTGCTATGGCAGGACGCAGCGCCCGTACATTCCTTGACGAAGGTCGCTGGGATAAAGTATATCATGCACTCCAACCGGGAGACTTTGTTCTTATCCAGTTCGGACACAATGACGCTGGAGAGATAAATACCGGAAAAGCCCGTGCCGAATTGCCCGGCTCCGGAGAAGAAAGCAAAGTATTTTTAATGGAGAAAACAGGTAAATATCAAGTCATTTATACTTTCGGCTGGTATCTCAGGAAGTTTATCATGGACGTTCAGGAAAAGGGTGCGATACCTATCGTTTTAAGCCATACCCCACGCAATAAGTGGAAAGACGGAAAGATAGAACGCAACACTGCCTCCTTCGGCAAATGGACACGCGAAGCTGCCGAAGCTACCGGAGCCTATTTTATCGACCTGAATAAAATAAGTGCTGACAAGCTCGAAAAGAAAGGTATCAAGAAAGCGGCAGATTATTATAACAATGACCATACGCATACTTCTTTGAAAGGAGCGCACATGAATGCCAAAAGCATCGCAGATGGACTGAAAATGGCTGATTGCCCGTTGAAACAGTACTTGAAATAAGAGACAGACTCATCTGATATATTCATAAAGCGGTTAATGCATTTCACTGACAATGCATTAACCGCTTTCTTCTAACTATTATTCATCCATCGGAATGACCTCCTGCATATAGATAGCATCAAGGCTCCAAAGTGCCGCATCATTTGTACTGATGCTGACGCATTCATCCAAAGGGGCCGGAACTTCGGGTGGAAACAGTTTAGTGATCCGGAAAGGAGGCGCAGGTGTATGTTCCAGTCGGGTGAATAAATCCTCCCATGCTTCTTTTGCCATTAGTGCATCCCGCTTGTGGTAAGCAGCGTATGCCATCAGACGGGAAATTCGGAAACGGCTATGATTCAATTCCCACGCCTTTTGCTTATAACGTGCCGCATGGTCCAGCCACGCGTCTTTCCATTCGGGAAGGTCAATCATACGTATCATTTCGTTCATTACCTCAAAACCACCCATAATAGTCATTAAATGATTCGAAGATTCCAGCTTGGGATCACATTCACTGGTGATGATTCCCGTTGCCGGATCGAAACCCAGCGCTTTGGGTCCCGTAAAGATACGGTTGGGCAGGGCTGCTATACTTTTCATTCCGGCTACGATCTTATCCCGGTAAACAGTGTTGCCTGTACGCTCCCACTCCGTCATCCAGTTTCCGGCATACGCCAGCCAGTCCGGACCGATACGCAGTCGGGCAGGCGCCGTACAGGGATATTCACTGCGAGGCTGTGCCAGCCGCATAGGGTCTAATTCATATAGTTTCTGATCGGCATCCTTTACTTCAGTCATCAAGTCACCGCAACGTTCATCGGTAGTGAGATAATAATAGAAACGGTTCCATGCAGCCTGACTGATCCGGGCTTCTTTAGCACCGCATCCCCAATGGCTGACATTATGTCGGCTGCCTAATCCCGCGTTCGGTCCGATATGGTAAACGTCCACTTCGGCTGTATGACGGGTCATAGCTTCTGCCATACGCCAGATATCTTCACGACCTGTACGCAGGAAGTTGTACCACAACCACATATTAGAAGCCAGTTCCGTATTGTCCCAGGCAAATCCACCTATATCATAACGCCAAGTATGACGGACCGGGTCATAAGCATGCATCACATCTCCATAATTCCAAAAGCCATACCATTTATTCTGCTCTATGGCTTTACGATAAAAATCAATATATGCATCCAGGCGATCTTCTACCCGCGCACGAAAAGAAGTACTCCGGTCCGGAAGGCTCCATACGCCGAAAGCCTGCTGTGCATGAAGATAGTCTGGTGTGGGCAGCAATATTCCCGGTTCTGAGAGTGATTCAGCAACATCGGCAAAAGCCTTTTTTCCTGCATAACCTTTCTGTGGAATAAGTGTGAGTGTAGTGGTGCGGGCAATGCCATAAGGAGTACTCATTCCCTCCTGAACATCTTCGTAGCTGGCATTCAGATCATGAGCGACATTATCGTAGTGACGTAAGTCCATCGGTTCTCCTTCGGGGCTCCATAACCATGCTGTGATCGTTGCAGATGAAGTTTTGGCACCCGATATTTCGAGGGATGAAGGATATGACTGCCAAAAATCATGCAGGCAGAGTCCCAAACCTCCCGTAATATCACCGACAAAAGCATAGCCTCCGCTACGGGTGCCGGAGAAAGTTCCTATCCAAGGATTATTGTCATTGGCACGTTTGCGAATGGAGAAAGCATCAGCAGAGAGTTGAGACAAGCGATAATCGTTCCATGAAGCCCAGTTATCAAGAAGATCACGATTCTTCCCGTCAAAAGCCTCGTAAGGCGGGATGCGTTTGCCATCCATCTGTTGCTGTTGCAGAGAAAGTGTATCCTCTTTGCCGAGTGTCAGTTTACGCCGTCCTGCCAGCGGTTGTACCGGTTCACTCCAGACGCCTCCATTGGCACAAGAGAAAGCGACATGACGGTTATAAAGAGCTTCACGCATAGGAGCATCCATACGAATGCCCAAGGCACGAATAAAATCCTTATTTTGATCTCCGTCGTACACAAAGCTATGTACGATCTTGATCTGCTCACTTCCGGCGTAGAAGTAGAGACGGACTACGAACGGAAGCCACTCCCGTCCGGTTTCACTTCTGTGGGTGCCTTCCAGTTTGACGAGTGTCCGCACCTTACCTATACGTTCTACTGTGGCCGATGTCAATCTTCCGGTATAGTTAGTAAAAGTGATTTGAGAAGTATTTTCAAGGACCGGTTCGCTTTGAGTGTTGCATACAAGACGTGCTTTTTCACCGACTTTCACTCCTTCACGGAACAGACTGTCAATCATAAAATCTCCCTGACGAGGGATGTAAGCGGAAATAATTCCTGTCTCTATGCGGATACTTTGAGGTGTTTCAACAACAGATAGGGATAATTTATTGCTACGATCATCGGCAGTCCTTGAAGATGCTTTTTCTTTTGACTTTTTTCCGGTCTTTTTGAGTAGCAGTTTCTCCGTATTTTTCGGAATAACTCCGGCTATCCCTTTCCATTTCACAGAACCATCGGGCCAGTAGGCCAATGCCCAAGTATCTGTCGGAAGCATTTCACCTTTATCGGTCATCAGCTGCAAAGTGTGCTCCGGGTATAATTCTCCTTCATTGAAGGGAACTCCCAGACTTACCGCTTTGTTTTGCTGCGGAGTATTACCGATCCAGTGTAATGGTATTTCAGAAGTTTCCTGCGACGAACATTCATAATGAAAATTGGCGATACGAGTTCGGGACAAGGTGGTACGAAAGCCGAACCAACCTTCCGTAAGGGGTTCGGCATCGCGGAAATCCACCAATCGCACTCCATTTATATAATAACTAACCCTATTATTTTCATTCGTTATCTTGATATGATACCACTTGTTTGCCTCCAACAAATGGTCGGCATCTGTATATTCTTTCAAGATTGCGGGACGGGCTTTTGCATTTGTAACAGCCGCTTCGTTGCCGTCATAACGGCGAAAACGTGTAGTAGAATTATGATTCCCACCGTATCCCATATAGTAAAGTTGCAGGGAATAACAGTTCAGAAAGATGCCATTACGCCATTTCTCACGTTTCCAGATATTATCGGGGTATTGAGGGTCCGAAGCCATCCAAAAACAATTCAAGTCACTCAAGCGATCGCCTTCTGCCTCAACAACGACACACGCATCGTACTCAATGGTTACCTTGCCACTCATCTTTTCTTTTCGCCAAAGAGTTAAGCCTTTGGGAGAAAGAATTTCAGCGGTATCACCACGAAAGGTTACTTTATAATCCGGAGATTCGGACTCTACTTTCCAGTATTTATGAAACTGGCGGGCGTTGAGTCCGGAGGTTTTATTATCTTGGGCGTTCGATGCCAAAGTAATAAGCAAGAACAAAAAAATAGATATGCTTTTCATATGCTAATTTAGGATAAGGAGTTCCATTATAAGGAACATTCTCAATGGTTTCACATCACAAAATTAGAAAATACCACCCGAATGATAAATAGAATATCATTCATTTAAATGGATATTTGTTCAACAAACGGTCTTCTTCCAGCAAACAGCAATATCATTGATTGTATTAAAAGTGACAAATACAAAAAAAACGATCTGATAACCAAGCCTAACTTGATATCAGATCGATTCATTTATCTTCAGCGTATATATCTATTTTTGAAACACAAGCTCACCCATACGGTCTGCCGTACTAAAGACTATGGAACAAAGGCCATCTTTTATTTGCAACACTTCCATTCCAGCCAGTTGAACGATCTCCGGTTCAGCTCCGGTTTTACTACTCAAGATCTCTAACGTGGCATTCGACTTCACACCAACCGACAAATCACCGTCGCAGGATAACACATATTGTCTTCCTTCCATTACGTTGGTAATAGCAACACTATTGACGTCGGTGAACAAACTCCAATTATTGGCTTTATTTAATTCAATCATGTTTCCCCATACAAAACGCTGATTATCGGTGCTCAATACACTTGATACAACCACTACATCAAGTGATACGCTGTGTCCTTCCAAATCTGTTACATTCAAGACGACTTTGCCGTATTTCACTCCCTGAATGTATATCAGATTTTCACGATACTTGGCGGTAGCATAACCTTCTTCAGAAAAAGAAAACTGGTATCCACCGCTTCCGCTTTCAATCTTTAGTATACCTTCACTTCCTTCTTTGATTTGAATAGCTGTACGATCAAGCTTCAGTTCAGCAACCGTATCTTCGTCTTTGCAAGACGAAAAGAGGCTGAGTTGAGATAATATCAAGACAAAAGATATTATATAAATATTAATAAACTGTTTCATATTATTCTAAGTTTATCCGTTTTATCTTTTAAATTTAAGCGCAATAGATTTTGTAATGTTTCCGTTTGCATCTTCAATGACTGCCTTCACTTCAAGCACGCCGCTAAAATCAGACAAGTCTATTGAGTTCTTATCAAACTCCGTCGTTTCTTCGCCATCTACAATCACATACATCTTCGTGAACGATGCAGCTTCGGGTCCCACTACACTGGCTTTACTTCCAACTACAACAATTGTCGGCTTCTTCAACCAACCAAAATCAAGATCAGTAGGTTCACCTGTAGCAAAACATCCCATTCCCCAAAAACGTAATTCCGCATCAGTAGTCAGCTTTCCGAAATTAACATCAGGCAAATCTCCGTTAGGCTTGCGGTCTCTCATCAATTCCGCTTCTTCCAAACTAATAAAATCGGTTTCTATCACTTCCTCGCTACCATCAAACGAATTGTTGGATACTTCGCTCTTCGCCCTGTTCACCATTACAATATGCTTACTACCCGATCTTGTAACCAATGATAAGTTGTTCTTAACCATATGATCATATCCGTTGACATCAGTCGGAGGAAGCGCCAGAGGTGACTCACGGTTTGTCATATTATAGTTTTCTCCGCTATTGACAGCCGTATTGCTCTCAAATATAATTCCACCTAAATGATGATTGGCATAAAATCCTCTCAATCTATTGTAATAAGCCAAACTATTCCGTACCTCATGTTGAGGGATCACACTGGGTATGGCAGGCAGTTTGTCGGCAGCCATTCCATAGCCTCCGGCTTTAAAACCGGTACCGTCACCAGCAACTTCTTTGGTTCCGGGTTTATACCCATTCAAGAAAGACCAACAATTAATTATCTTCACAGCCTCGAAGCAATTGATCAAATCGAAACCATCATCACTATTGTACCATGCGCGACATCCTTCAAACACATTTCCCGTGCCTTTGCCTTCGCCAACTGAAGATGAGTTAATGTGACCGCCAAAACCATCAACATTGCCCCCCTTACCACCTTCGGAAACCGAATCATAATTGTTGTAAGCATCACAGTTCAAGATGTGATTATTGCTTCCTCCAAGCAAATAGAAACCAATTGCCATACCATCATGCGTTCTCAAATCTTCAAATTTGTTATTATTGGCTCCTTTTACAATACGGAAACACTCTGATTGCGTATGACCGGTAATAGTCACTTGCGTACCGATGACATCAAATCCCTTTAGATAAAGATTGGAACCTGTAACATAAAACACCGTAATACGCTGATCTTTCGGTTTTACCTGCGAAAGATCAAAAATGGGCCTCCCCTGTTTATTCGGATTAGCCAAATAAGAAATAGGTTTACCTGCTTCACCACTTTTATTCATATGAAATACACAATGATAAAGTCCGCTATTGGTAGTTGTCATCGGCACTTGATTGGCGGGAACCACATATGTTCCCGGATTGATATAAACTACATCTCCCGCAACTACCACTTCCTGCACTTTTACTAAAGTGGCAAAAGGTTTATCTGAAGTTCCCGGATTAGAATCACTTCCCTCAGGATCCATATAATATGTCTTTTGTGCGGCTAGAGGGACTGATAACATCAGTCCCAAAAGTAAGTACGTTATTTTTGTTATATCTTTCATAATTATCTTTTTTTGATTGAAAAACATGCTATTTAATGAGAAGAAGACTTACCTTGCAAGTCCCAAGGTACGAAATAAGCACCATTCATAATCTTGGCTTTTACTTCTGCTTGTTTAGCCTGATCGGATTCATATTTCTGCCCGACAAAATCTGCTATGAATGAATAGTCATTCCAACGTTTTGCCACACGAATCATAAGCGGATAAGTTTTTCCTTCACAAGGGAATTCCAAGAAGGCTTCTTTCACCAATTCAATATCATTATGCTTTTTGATCTTGTCCTCGTCACTCAAACCGTCTAATTTTTGTTCTGCTACAATCTCCTCTTTGATGTCTTCCGGGGTCTGCCACATATCGCGCTTGCCAAGTCCTAAAATACCGCGAACACCGTTATCGGCATACGTGCGGCGGAATCCCGCATAAAGTGTTGTCCACAATCCCCAGTTGCAATTCAGTCCTTGCCATTGTTCGCCCAATACTACACCGGCTCCGTAGAAGGGATCCACACCAGTATTCATCAAGACGGATACCGGCTCAAAACGTCCCATATTATTCAGCGCTTCAATCGCCATGAAATAAAGATCAGAAGTGTGATAAATCATTATATATGTATCGTCATGAGCAACAGAATGTCCGCTCTTTCTAAATCCACGGTATTTGCGTATCGCATATTCCACATCTTTTTCGATTTCCTGAATGGCTCTGAAACGCGCATCAGATGTTTTAATAGCCGTTGCATCGGCAGACGGATTGAAAGTAATATCTTCAAAACGTTTTGATCCTGGCACAGAAGCACGCATCATATAGCTTCCGCTACGGTCGAAATGATTCAATAACGAATTCTGCTGATTGTATTTGTAATCATACATAATAACAGATTCAGCTGCTGTCAACACCGGCATCTCAGAATCATATTGCTGACCGTAATTGCTACCGTAACTTCCCGAACGCATATACTTGATATTAGCAACATTTCCTTGATACTCAGCCAACGCAAAAGTTCTGCTCATTTCTCCAAGAATCGTTGTAGCCGCTTTCTGATAATCCCCTTTCCAAAGTGCGATTTCTGCCTGTAATACGAAGTATCCGGGAACCATCATATTCCATCTTTTATATTCATCGTTTGTGGAAGTAGCTCCGTTAGCTGGATCAAGCCACTCATTCCATGACATATTGTATGTACCGTTTATTCCATCAAAGCCTGTATTCAACAGTTTGTCGCATTCATCGACAAGCTCACTCAGGTTCTTAGGAGTCTGGCTGACGATATCTTTCATGCTTTGCATCGGATCGTCGAACCATATAGCTTGTCCATATATCTTTGCCAACATGAGATAAGTCCATGTTTTCAATCTCACCGTACTACTAATCAGACCTCTATAATCATCGTCATCTACGGTAGTAACATGTGTATCCCTGTATTCTTTTGCTTTCTGCAAATAATCATTGCAAGCAATAATTACATCATAATACTTAGCAGGGTCAGCGTATGTGTTACCGCTCAAATCATCATCATAATTATAGATGCTGTAAAGGTCTGCCGGTGTATTTTCGGTAGGTTCCAACAGCTCTCCACGCATATCGGTCAGATAAATAGCTTTGTCTCCGATAGCTTGTATCTTTGTGATGATACCCAGAAAACCGGAATAAAGCTCGCTGCCTTCCTTGATATATCTGTCACCATTCAAGGTCGTATCATTGTTTGGCTCAAAGAAGTCACTACACGAAGCGAATATCATCGCCAACACCCCCATAAGTATTATTTCTATCTTAAACTTTTTCATTTTCATTAGAATTTTAAATTAACGCCCATTTTCACTGTTTTGGGTTGCATTAGCTTTGCATTATCAAAACCTTGCATATTCTCAGCATAAGAATAAGAGAATTCAGGGTCCATTCCCAAATAATCGGTGAAGGTCAACAGGTTCTCGCCTGTCACATATATTGTTCCCGAACGGAAGAAATTCCAAAGTGTTTTAGAGAAAGTATAGCTTAATGTCACATTCTTCATTCTCAGGTAAGATGCATCTTCCATCCAGCGAGAAGAGAAATAGCTGTTGCCCACAGGATCTTTCCATGTTGCCTTCGGCATATCGGTCTTCTGTCCTTCTACTGTCCAACGGTTTACGGCTGCAATACTTTGGTTGTTGGTAGTAGACACAGCCTCCAATTGTTGTCTGACAGCATTGTATGCGATGTTGTCTTTTGAATATGAGAACTCTGCAGAAAGAGCAAATCCTTTATATTTCAATTGTGTATAGAAACCTCCAAAGTACGAGGGAGCAGCACTGCCAAGAAGAATACGGTCTTTATCGTCAATACGGTTATCGCCATTCTGATCTACAAAACGTACATCTCCGGCATTATAACGACGTCCGGTACGGTTACTGAGATTTGCAGCGTCAGCTTCAGCTTGTGTGGAATATACTCCGTCAGCCTGATAACCGTAGAATTGGTAAGGAGATTCTCCCACACGGTTGACCATCTGCACACCATTATCGTAACTCAACACAATTTGTTCTTCACCACCCAATGACTTGATCTTATCTCTGGAGCGAGTGATGTTTCCACCTACGATCCACTCGAAATTACGAGTGCGCACCAATGAAGCCTGCACTGACAACTCTATACCTGTATTCTCCAACTTACCTACATTCGCATAATAAGGAACCGATCCATAAACGGATGAAAGAGGCATGGCTGAGATCATATCGCTGATTTGATTGTTGTAATAATCAAAAGATACGTTCAGGCGATTGTTTAATACAGACAAATCCAATCCGAGATTCAAAGAAGCATTCTTCTCCGGTTTCAATGATACGTTCGGAATATTAGAACGAACGATGGTTGACAACTGCATGTAAGGCACTGTAGAATAATAGTATCCACCCATCTGTGAAGAGAAGCGTGAGTTACCTGTCAGTCCGTATTCGGCACGTACATTCAACTTATTGAGCCATGTAGCATCAAGAAGCGGTTTCCATCCTTTTCCCAGCAAGGTTACTCCTACTGACGGATATGTATAGAAACGAGCTACATCCGTACCGGTAGAAGAAGCTGCATCAACAGCTATATTCACAGATGCCTGTACCATATTATTGTAAGTATAGTCGGCGTGTCCGTAAAAGTTTGTCCAGTTCCAGCTATTGATATAACCCAAGAAGCGTCTTCCGTCAATCGTGCTGCCTAATGTCTGGTAAAAGTCATTGCCAGTGTTGCGCCCTTCTCCTGCATCATATTCGTTTTTAGTAGTCATCAACTGCCATCCGGCTATTGCATTCAACTGATGAACATAATTGAATGTTTTCTTATAACTTGCATTCAAGTTGGCGAAAAAGTTTGTTGTTACAGCTACTCCGTCGCTTACCGCATTATTTCGCAAACCATATTTATCGCTTAGCGGCACTATAGTGGCTTCGCTTGCTCCGGGGATAAAGAGATGTTCGTTATCGTAATTATAATACAGACCTACTGTTCCGGTCAGTGTCAGTTCACGGAAAGGGTTGTATGCGATACCGGCTTTCATATTCAGATCATATTGGCGATTGCGAGAATCCAACGTGTTAACGATAGCTAAAGGATTGCTGACACTGTAATCTCGGCTCTTGCTCCGTCCATAGAAATGCGATGCGTAAGTCTTTAACGTATTTCCCTCGCGGTCTTTTTCATATGGACTCAGGAAAGGAGATCTTGCGTAAGCTGCCAATATAGGATTCGTCGTAATATCCATGCCCTGCATCTGATAATGTCCGTTCATATAAGCCAAACCTACCGTTGCAAAAATATTCAGTTGTTTATTGACCAATACATTAGCATTCAATAATGTATGAAAACGTTCCATACTTGTGTTATCCATCAGGCCATTCTCGCGGTAATACCCTAATGATAGGTCGTACTTAGCAATATTATCACCACCTTCTACTCTAAAAAGATGATCGGTGGAAGCGGTGTTCTTGTAAATCAAATCCTGCCAATCTGTATTATTGTTATACAGATAGTTGTAACGTGGATCGTTCGGATTCTGCATGAAAGGAAAATTGTTATAAAAGTTCTGCGGGTCCTTAGAAATAGTCATTCCCATATCTGCCAGATACTGTTTGTAGTCATCCAGTCCCATCACCGGCATCCGCTTATCATTCCAGTTGATTCCGTATGATCCATAATAGCTTACTCGCGTCTCCAAGTCATTGGATGCCGTACCGTCTGTTTCGATCAAGATTACACCATTGGAGCCCATTGAACCATACATGGCCGCCTCAGCACCTTTCAATATAGTGATATTCTGTATATCCTGCAAATGATAAAACTGGAAGATATCGCGTGTAAAGCCATCAATCAGTGCCGAAGGTGTTTTATCGGGCATGTGGGGCACACCGTTTATCACAATCAAAGGAGCGTTATCACCAGTCAATGTGCGGATCCCTCGCAAGTTATAATAACTGCCTTCTCCCGGCATACCACTACTGCGTTTCACTTGTAAACCGGCAACTTGTCCTGTCAATGCGCGATCAATCTTCGTAGTTCCCGGCATAAAATCTTTCTTAGCGATATTAGTAGCAGCCGTATAGTCCTCCAACTGCATTTCCCCTTCCCGACGGAAGGGGAGAATCATAGTCTCATTATATTTATATTGATTTTCCGGAATCAAAGTAATCACAATATTCGAACGTTCTCTGATTAGCTGTTTCACGGAGAAATACCCCGGAGCCCATACAGAAATCTCGCCAGCTTTAGAAAGATCCTTCACTTCAAACTGGAATGCACCTTCTTTGTTTGTAGTTACATTCATCGTATCCAGTACTGTGACAATGGCGCCTTCAACCGGCTGATTTGTCGCTGACAAAATCTTACCTGTTAGTTTCTGGCCTCCTTGTCCCCATGTATTTGCCACCCCACATACGAGTAGCGCAGAAATACTAAGTATTCTTTTTATCTTTTTCATATCCTGTTTATCAAGGTTAATACAAATCTACTGTTGGACGGAAACACCAAGTGGTGGGTTCCATGTCACTTTTTGCACCTTTCGTAAATTCAATCGTTACTTCAAGTTCTTCCGTTTTGTCAAATATGACAACCCCAAGATCCGTAGATCCGTCACGGTCGTACCTGCTATCTTTGTAAAGTTCGCTATATCCACCGCCACTACGGTCATGATTGGAACCTTTCATGGTAGAGGATGGAATAGGGCCGCTTTCACATTTAGGAATCTTCTTGCCATTCAAATAAAAGGTTGCATTTACTTGCGAACGAGAGCCGTTGAATCCCATATAGAAATTGTATGGTCCGGCAGGTATTTTATAAGGCACAGCCGTAAAGCCTGTAGTAGAAGCCTTGTCTTCAACCAGTCGATAGCATTTGAACTTAAAAATACCTGGTCTGTCGGTATCCACAACCCACAACATCATAGATTTACAATAAACAGCCGGTAGCCACGGTTTGGGCTGATTGGCACCTACATATTGTTTTACACGATTCATTTGCACATTCTCGCCGATATCTTTCAGATAAGTACTGATGTAATTATATCCGGGATAATAGTACTTTTTATCTTCATCCGTCAATTGGTCAAACGTCTCAAAACGTTCCTTGATTCTCCAAATCAATATCTTGTTGGTCGGTATTTTCAATGAAGTTATCTTGTAAGCAACGCCGTTACTCAACTCTACCGGATTATCAAGATCTACCTTATTAACTGTTGTACGCCATTGTTGATCAAAAACAGAATAGAAGTCCTGCGTTGAAGCCGGATCACTCTCATTATAAATAAAGTCTTGTTTTACATACTTTTTACTAAAGAAAGCTGTCTGGAATATCCAGTTGTTCAAAATAGAGTCTTCACGTTCCATATTCCACGATTTCAACTTCTCTTTTGCTTCTTTCAACGCATTTTCTATCAAGTCATTAGATGGTACCAGCAATGTAGCGGTAATGTTCTCTGAATAAAGATCTAACTTCTTATCTGCAAAATACTGACTCTTTTCTGTGAATACAGAGTCATATACCGTATTTCCTGTTTTATCAATTCCTATAGGTGTACTTGCAGCTTTATCAAATACTCTTTGTGTACGGCTCAATACCATTTCCTTAAAAATAGAGTATTCTTCATCCGGCAAATCTTTCAGATATTCCATTAATGCCTTAGGAGTATTGATATAATCTTCCAAATCATAAATGTAGGCATTGTTAGTTTTAATCACCTTTTTCACCTTCGAACCATTGAAATAAATTCCCGGTTCCATGCCATCCACAGGCTCATCGTAGATTCTTACAGTCACATACTTACCGTTCCACATCAACAGACGCTGTCCATCTTCCAGATTACTGGGTGAAAGAAGAGCATCAGTAATGTGTGCTTCCGCCTTAAATATCTCTTCAGCGGTTGCTTGTCCTTCGCTACCTTCTGCTTTTGTAACAGGTTGGTTGGCATTAGCGGTAGATTCATTACCCACCACCATAATAGTATACATCAGGTTTTTCTCCTGCCAAGTTTTAATCACGCCTGTTTTATCAAACAGTTCATACATTTTACTATAATCCTGAGCAGTTTTTAAAAAGTCGGCTGCCGGCTCATCCACCGCTTGAATCTCCGTGTTGTCAATCACCGTTTCCCACTTGGAATAATGCGAATCCCAAGTATCCGTACAGGCGCAGAGTCCAATCGAAACCAAAGCTGATGCTATGATATATCTAATTTTCTTCATGGTTGTTATTCTATTACAGGTTCAAACAATATATAATCAAAATACATACGGAATTTATTATGCGAGCTGGCTGCAGGATCTACCACAACTACATTCAATGTGTGAGAAGCAGTCGTTGTAAATTCAAACGCAGTTTCCTCTCCGCTCAAATTGGATGTTAACGGTGTATTGAAACAATCTTGTACATCTCCCGTCTTTCCATCGTAAATACGTTTGTTATCACCACCTGCCAGTCGTTTAGAATCTAATCTAAAATTGGTCAAACCAGCTTGACTCCCTTCTCCTCTTTCACCGATAAACTTCATAGACGGATCGTATGCGTAATACAAAGTAATTCTATACTTTCCGGCTAAAATGGGAGGAATAGTCAAATCTAATGTACCGTTGTATCCTATATTGACCACCAAGGCATCATTGTTCATCAACTTAGTCCAGTTGCCCGAAGTGTTAGCACCTTTGGTGCAATATGACAAATAACTCCAGTCGCTTGCCAACGTACCGCTAGGTCCCATTTCTATTTTGTAGGATGAAACTTGTGGAACGATCTCTTGTCTGCCGATGAATTTCGTTAATGCAGTGTACGTATCATCATCGTCACGTGAAACCTGCTGATAAAGTTGTCCTTTTCCTTTAGCAGCAATGTATGAAGATACTTCGGGATAATCACAGAAATCAAAAATAACAGGTATTGGTTCAAAATCGGTTTTCACTGGCAGATATCCGTCAATTGGTTGGATATATCCGTTTTTCACAATCTCGTCAGCTTGTTCCTCTATGAATTTAACTCCATTATTTAATCCGTTTTCAGAAATCAAGATCAAGTCGTTTGTAGCTCTGGTATTCAACATCTTTCTATATTCCCATGTTTCTCTGTCAAAAGGTTTGGAGAATGTGCGAAGAGATTCAAGAGTATGTTCTCCATCCATTATATGGTAAGCTATAAACCTGTTCAACTCATTATTGGGAAGTTCATAATCGTCGGTCAATGCTCCAACCTTGGCAGCCAAAGCACTAAAGCTGGTGATACCTTCCTGTGCAAATACAGCATCGGATACGGCAAATACTGTGAAATATTTACGCAATTCTACTCTCATGCCTAACGGACCTTCGAGTACGGAATTCACAACACTCAGCGAATCGCTCCATGCTGTTTTCTCCAACGCTTCACAGAATATCTTATAATTACCCTTGTCTGAAAGACGTGCGTAGATAGTCTCTACTGCCGGACTCAACACATCATCAAGCACATATATACGCCCATTGGCTGTGCGTATAGCTAATTCGCTAACATGAGCTTCTTTGTTAATGTAAACAGATTTATCGCCACCTTCGTTACCGAAAGATACTTTCAATGCATCTCCCGAAAGTGTTCTGCCAGGCAGTTCACCGCTTTTCACAAAATCCTCCCGATCAATGGAGTCATTGATGACATGATATGTAACAAGAGTGCGGGCATATTCATATCCCAAATCTTCGATAGAAGTGACTCCCTTCTTTTCATAAAAGCGGAGAACTGCATCGTTAGTAGGTGCCAACACAGTGAAAGCATCCTCTGCACGATTTACAGCGTTGAACAAATCTCCATATTTCAACACTTTCACCCATTCGGAGAAATCGTCAGGACGGTTCTGGAGATAGGTTGCCGCAGGTTGTACATCATATACTTTAAATACCGTATCCTTGTACGGATCATCACAGGAATAACAAGTGATGCACAAAATCATTAAGCAAAATCTTACAATATTCTTCATAGTATATATTAATTTGCAGTTACATCATAATAAGGATTCTGTATTAAATTCGGGTTACTGTCGATCTCACCCTGACTAATAGGCAAATACCAAGCATCGGTATTCTTCAGTACCGAACGTATCCAACTGGCGCTAACCGTAGAATTGTTCTCAATGATCATATTGATAAACTGATCTTTATATTTAAAGTTCTGTGACCTGCCGAAGCGTAAAAGATCATACCAGCGTTTTCCTTCCGCAGCAAATTCAAGATCACGTTCCTGCAACAAGTATCCGAGCATATTTTCTTGTGATACAGCATTCGTCTGAACACTTAATGTAGTGACGTTGGCACGGGTACGTATTTTATTGATAAGTTCCAAAGCTTGTGCGAAATTTGCTTCGCCGCCTTTCCAGATCAATGCCTCAGCTTTCATCAGCAATACATCTGCCATGCGATAGAGAATCCAGTTGGCATCTTTATAAGAACGAGTCGTAGACAATCCATCCTTTCCGCCGATTCTGAACTTAAAGGGAAGATAGCCTTCTGTATTGGAGTTACCAATAACGGTTCCCGAAGAAAGAACAAACGTATTGCCATAGCCACGAACAGTGTTGGAAGTCACCCATTGATCAGTTTGTTCGTCAAACAAACGCTTACACATTGCGTTCGAGAATTGAAGACTGGCAACTGTCGATTGTGTCCAAGGATAAACGTTAGATGGCGAAGGATATGTACTCGCTGTAGCATCATCGTCAGGAGATTGATTGCGTGACTGATCAAAGTTTAGTTCAAATATAGAACCGTTGCTGTTGCCCGGGAAGAAGATATTGTACCATTGTTCGGGGTCTTCCACAAATGCCGGACGGAAAGCGGAAGTTGAATTAATCAGCATATCTGCATATCTTACACAACCATCGTAATCTTCGCTCCACAAACACACGTCTGCCATCAATGCATACAGTGCCCATACAGTGACGCGTCCTTTACTCATGCCGGTCCAGTCTTCATCATCATACATTTCTTTAGCTGCTCCTGTGGAAAGTGCATTCTCGATATCCAGCTTGATTTGTGCGATAATCGTCTCTTCCGAAGATTTGGGTATATCGACAGCATACTCGTCTGTCATATAGGGTTCCAGAATCAACGGCACTTCTTTAAAGTTACGTACCAGCGTAAAGTATGTCCAAGCGCGCATAAAATATGCTTCCGCCATATTTGAATTCATTACTGCCTCATGATATGTTTCATCCTGCCTCTTTACTTCCGGTGCATATTTAATTATGGAGTTCGCCACATTCAATATAGAATAGAAACCTCCCCATTTGCATTCGCCGGATGAAGAATTCAACTGAAAATTCTGTAATTCCTGTTTCGATTTACCTGAATAAGCATAAATGGATGCCCCGCGAAGTTCGCCCCAATAAATTAATGTAGGAACCGTCAGACGCATGTTTTGATATCCTTGTGCTAGTACCTCTTCCACCTGCTCTTTTGTTTTCCAGTATTCCGGAGATACCTGTTCGTTCTTAGGCAGTACGTCTAGCCAATCATTACAACTGGAAGTCAGCAAAGTTGCTCCGGCCATTGCTATGTATATTAATAATTTCTTCATTTTGTTATCGTATTAGAAACTTAAGTTAAAACCAAAAGTATATCGTCTGGACACAGGTGTCGTTGCACCGTCCGTAGCCAGGTCTGTCGGTCTCGACGGTAGGTTTACTTCCGGATCCTGACCGGTGTAAGAAGACCAAGTAAACAGGTTGTATCCTGTAACGAAACATGTCAGTGAAGTGATACCCAATTTATTGCAAATGCTTTTCGGAAATGCATAATTCAGTGTCAACTGTTTCAAACGAAGGAAGGAAGTATCTTCCACAAAACGATCAGAACCTAAATAGTTGAATCCTTCGCCATACAATGCACGCGGTATATCTGTAATATCACCTTCGTTCTTCCATCTTCTCAACACAGCCGTACTCTGATTGGCGTTACCGTGCATGGACTCATTATTCATACGAGCCGTATTCACGACTGACTGTCCGAAACGTCCGTGGAAGAAAGTATTGATAGAAAATTGTTTATACTTGACAGTCAATCCCGCACCACCAGTCAATGTCGGATTGGCATTACCCAAATAGACAATATCATATTGATTGATAACACCGTCATGATTGATATCTTCGTACATCGCATCTCCCGGCTGACAGGTAGCTGTCAGGTTTTTCATTACGATTGGTCTACCTTTTGCATCATTCATTACATTTCCTTCAGCATCACGTGCATATGTTGCATCGGTGTTTTGATATACTCCCTTGTAACGGTATCCATAGAACGAACCGATAGGGCGTCCAACTTCCGCACGGGCAGCATATGCCCCATTCTTTGGTGAATAATTCTCCTGTACCATATTGGCAGGTAGCTCAGTAATCTTATTTTCGTTGCGGCTAAAGTTCACATAACCGTTGATACGCCAGTCTTTATTCTCAAAGATTACGACATCTGTACGGAACTCCCAACCTTTGTTCTCCATTTTACCTGAATTAAAATAACTAATCGATCCGAAACTAGTGGTTGAAGGTAGTTTGTAGTTCTTTTGCAGCAAATCTTTCACCGTCTTATAATAATAATCGAATGTAAATCTTAAACGACCTTTTAATACGGAAGCATCCAGACCATAATTATATTCGGTAGAGGTTTCCCATTTCAAATTATCCAACTGCATACGAGCCTGCTTTGTAGCCGACATGTTCATATAGTCTGTTCCTTTCACGTAGGCGCCCAGATAAACAGAAGCACCGCTGGGAGCACGTCCACTCTGCCCGATACTGAAACGGAATTTCGCTTCGTCCAGCCATTTATCTCTTGCTTTTTCCAGTAAAGGCTCGTTCTGGAAGTTCCATGCAAGACCTACAGCAGGGAAATAACCCATTCTTTCATTACGTCCCATAGCAGAGTTACCTTCAGCATTAAGAGATCCGTGTACCACATAACGATTCAGCAATGTATAGTTCAATACCCCTACAAAAGATACATTACGTGTTTCCGATTCGCTTGAATTCATGTCACTAATAGTAGTTCCGACTACCGGATCGGAGAGATCGGAAGAAGCATTACCGTATACTTCGCTATTATAGCCTGAATTGATATACTGACCGGTACGAACCAATACATTCGCAATAATATTATGTTTGTCATTCCAGTTCTTGATATACATCAACTTATTCTCTGTCTGCAAAGCCAATTGATCGGAATAAGCGTCCGCACTCTGATTGGCATATTTGTTGACTTGTTCCACTCCTGTTACAACTTGTGGCAGAAAGCGACGTGTTTTAATTGCACGCATATTGATAGAAGCCCAACCTTTATAATAAAATCCCGGTAAAATCTCATAATCGGCACGGAATGTTATCTTACCTTCACGCTGCACAGTTCTGTTGATAGCTTCATGTGCCATAGCAACAGGATTATAATTACTTTTTCCATTAAACGAACCTTCAAAATTAGGATCGTGGTAAGTAAAGTATTCATCAGTCAATGCACCTGTCAAGTCATTTACAGTAAATGGCGATTTGTTCGGCATTTTACTCAATGCTTCCGAGCGAATAGTGTTTGTCCAGTTCGCATCCGTATTGGTCTGCGAATAAGAAAAGTCTGCGCCGAATTTCAACTTATTAGAGAACTGATAGTTAATGACCATAGAAGTATTTAAACGGTTCATAGACGTACCGATAGTAGTACCGATATCACTCATATATCCTAACGAGAAACGATAAGTTGCTTTTTCACCACCACCATTCATTGAAAAACTGTTATCAGAAACCAATGCTTTTTGGCGTACATAATCCAACCAATTAGTATTTTGATTATACTCATCATAATATCTCCAGTCCGGATTGTCACCGATTGCAGGAGCATCAGACAACATATTGAGGTATTTATTTCCCGGATTATTCAGACCGATGTATTTGGCAGAATTCCAGATAGATTCCTGCATAAGAGAAGTATATTCCTTACCATTCAACATCGGGATAGTACTCGGATCTTCCTTCATTGTCCATTTGGAGGAGAATGAGAAACGAGTTTTACCAACCGTACCTTGTTTTGTCTTAATAACCAATACGCCATTGGCACCCTGAGTACCCCAAATAGCAGTAGCTGATGCATCTTTTAATACTTCAACTGAAGCAATATCATTAGGTGAGATATTTAAAAGAGCACCCAAATCTTCTTCCGTAGCTGTGCTGAAATTGAAATCATCACTGATTTCAGTCGGATAAGGCACACCATCAATAACAATCAACGGATCGGAAGATGCATTTAACGTACTTGTACCACGGATTCTGATAGCACTACGGCTACCGGGGTCTCCACCCAATACAATATCCACACCACCCAATTGTCCTTGCAGCGCTTCCTCTATAGATACAACAGGTGCAGCGGCAATCAACTTTTCCATATCAACTTTCTGAGTAGCCGAAACCATTTCTTTATCCGAAATACCCAAATCATTTCTATTTAACCGACGGGCCGAAACTACTACTTCATCCACCGCCATTGATTCTGACTCCAAAGTCACATTGAGCAGAGTTTGCCCTGTATACTTTATACGCTTTGTTTTCATTCCGATATAGGAATAAACAATTGTCAGATCTTTCTCTCCCTCTGGGACTTTCACATTATATTGCCCGTTCAGGTTTGTGATACCACCACCCAACGAACGGTTCTGGTTGTTTACTAGATTGACATTTACACCAACCAGTGGTTCAGCAGTTTTTCCAAACAATTCGGTAACCGTACCGGATATAACCTTCTGTACCTGCCCTGCCATTTCTATAGAACAGGACAGAAAAATGGCTACCAATGTATAAAAGACTTTATTTGTCTGATTCATGATTAATTAGATATTCAGTTAATTAAAAACAGCGTCTATCAGGTGGAAAGCACCGTCCATAAAAGCAAATGGGAAATTCTCGTATGATACTATCTTACATGCATTTCCGTACTGACCGGTGGTCTGGTTCTGCAACTGCAAGGTGATGAAAGCGCCGTTATCAGTATACTTCACAGGAATATTATTGCTGTTACGATATTCTCCCGATAGCCAGTCAGGTGATCCGAGATACGGACAGCCTGATGCAACCGGAGCATTGGTAGGCGTAAAGAAATAATTGAGCAGATATTCTCGTAATAAGTATTGATTTGTAATCTCTCCTTGAAGAGTTGGTGATGGCAGACTTAAATCTATCGTACCTTTCACTCCCGGAATACGATCATTATCCAAAGCCTCTTTTAGTGCTTCATTTGTCGGAATGAACCCGATAAGACGTCCTGCCAATCTGTAATCCCAAGCAAGTACACCGTCTATAGTAGCAAACAGTTCGGCTTGTCTCATTAAATAGGCGAATACAAAATTCGGATATTTCGTTTCTCCAATAGAGGTCAACATTGTCCTCAGGCTTGTATATTCCAATCCATCCAATTTCCCGAATACACCGAAGTCACTTTCATATTCATATACTTTACCGTTTGCCCAAGATCCTCCGGCATCATTGGTCACCTCTTTTACTTCGGTGAAAAGTGTAGGAATAACAGTTTGCGGATCTTGACCTAATACACTGTTAAACACATAGTTCGTTGTCATTTTCCCATCTTTCACAAACCAATATGTTCCACCATCCTGAGTAGCATAAACAGCCCAAGGCGTATTAAAGTTAACATCTCCTACTACAGTTCCACCACTGACGATTCTTTTCAGGTCCGAAGTTGAAACAGCCACATCACCATCTTCTCCGGATGTTGCCAGTGTATTACCGACTCCATCAGACATCAGACGCATGTCACTGATTTCATATCCGCTATTTTTAGTGATCAACATCGTATAGTTTGTAGCAGTGGTAGTGTACGCAGCCATCTGATTACTCTGAAAGATAGCATACAACGAAAGCAGGTAATCTCTTTTAAGGAAAGACGGTCCCATCACGGTACTGAATATTTCAGGCATCGGGAAATTGCTTAATCCATAAAAACTACCGTTCACACAGATACTCTTATCTTTCACATCGCTCAACTGGAAATCATAATGCGAACCCAAAGAGTTGGTAATTCCACTAATTTCGTCAGGGAAAACGATAGAACCTCCATATACTGATTGATAAAGCAATATCTTAGTAATCAACGGGTCCAAATCAGTTAAAGAAGAATATCCTCCAGCTTTCCAATATCTATTGAAGAAAGTGTTGAGTGCCTGGTTGGACGGTGCAAAGATACTATAGGAGATAGAAGCTAATTCCGGATAAAGACGGAAGTTAGGTGTCGGCCATTCCAACGCGATATTCGGAAGCCCGTTTGGTGAATGTGCATGCAGAAAAAGACTATCTACTCCTACTGCTTTTCCATAATCGGCAGACAAGTCCTTATCATAGGCATAAGTACTGTACTGGCTATAAAAGTCGAGGAAATCGGAATAATCTGATTTTTTCTTTAAAACATCATAAATAGTTTCCAATGGTTCCAACACCCTGTCTACATTATATATATAGCCGTTATTGGTTATGATTTGGTATTCTTTAACACTTGCATTCGACACATTGAACCCGTTATCTCCCGTCCACGTAGAGTTAGGATAGAAAAATTCATAATTCTTCTTGGCATCTATACCTTTAGAGGCAAAGATGTGGTGAGAGAATACAGGCAAGAACCGCTCTAAATGATAGACGGTTACAGTATTGTTTGTTGATGGATCCACTTCCTTTGTAATAGGACTGGTGCTGTGTGTACGAAACTTGTAATACATTCCCGGTTGTAAAACTCCCAATTCATCATCGTCATCATCGTCTTTGCTTGTTGCACTGTCTTCCGGGCGGAAGTTTTCAAGATCACTCTTGCTATAAGAGTAGTAGATTAAATGATAACCAATCAGTTTCTTCAAATCATCTGTCGGTATATCCTTCACTGAAACATAACCGTGTTCTTCCAGATAAGCAGCAAACGCATCATTGTCCGGAGCCATGACAGTTGCGACACTCTTACCATCAAGAATAGGCTTAAAGCCTGATAACTCTGCCGCTTCTAGAAACATGGAGAACTTACCTCCATATTCATTAGAAAGAACTTCCCAAGCTGTACCTTTCAGCCATTCGGGTTTTTCATAATGCTCATCCATCTTGTCCTCACAAGAGAGAAAAAAAGGTGAGAGGAGCAATAATAGCAGCCAATGCCGCTTACGATTCATCACATTTCTCATAATATTAAAATCTGTTAAGTAACAATATAAATCTATTTTATCTATTTTTTAATTAAACAAAAGTTAGATTCTGTTTTTCTTCGGGCACTTTATCATAATACCTGTGAAAAACTGTTGCAAACTTAACGACTTATATAAGAAATAGCAATGAAGAATCGTACATAAACATGGAAAATACCGCCTTTTGAACGAAAATACATGCTCTGAACGCGTTTTTTAAATAAGAAAGAGTGTAGATAATACAATTTATTCCGGTTTTTCTTGAAACAAGAATAACCATATATAAAAGCAATATGGCAAACTTTTCAAATATAATTGTGTCGACAAAGAAGTTGACAAATTAAAAATATATGCGATAAACACAAATTCATGTTTGCGAAGTACAATCAAGAACTATAAAGATTATTTTGCCATTCTTATTGTCACTTGTCACTTTTACAACTTAAACAATTGATTATCAAAGTAATAAGAGTGACAATAGACAGTGACAATAGAGTGACAATAGAGTGACAATAGAAATAATAAAGCTTTCTATTGTCACTTTTACTTTTTCCTCTTTTATATCTTAACCACCAGATACACAGTCCCTTTATTCGTATGTTTGCAAGGAATCCCCTCTTTCTGAAGCAGCCGTCCAAAGTGATGCGCCTTGCCGGAAGACAGCGTAATGGTCGTTCTTTTTTGCAGATAATCCAATATTTCTACCGGAGATAAGTATTCTCCTTCCTTATCATCCCCTGCAACCTTGAAATAACGATAGAATAACTGAATAGCCGGCGGAGTCTGTTCAAACTCCCGATTCCCCTGTGCCAGGATAGCCTCATCCTTATCGTCAAACCAATACCGCTCGCCATGACAAATCTCGTACATAGCCTGTGCATACAACTGCTCATAGTCAATCGGGCGTGCCGTATCAATCGTACCCGTCACCTCAACGCACATAAAACGACGGCTACCGGACGGATCAGTCAGCAAATCCTTCTGATTGCTGGTCGCGATAAACGAAGCATAACGCCGCAACTCCTGCACCGAATTACTGTACGATTTACGAAGATTGACTACCGGCTTTTGCAGAATATGCTTCAAAAAGCCCTGCTGCGTCAAAGTAATCTGATCGAACTCGTCAATATTGATCAGCGCAAAGCGATTCAGATACATTTCCGCATCCCGCTTCCGGCTGAAATCAATACTATCCGTATAATATCCGCGAAGTCCCGGCGGTATCAGATCCCGGCAAAAGGTAGACTTGCGTGTCCCCTGCGCACCTACCAGCAAAGGGGAAGTACTGTTCGCATGCTGCCGGTCATACCCACGCCAATGAGCTACCATGTTGAGGAACCAGCGATGGAAAAGCATCGTCCAATGCGGATTAGCACATGGCACACGGTCTGCCAGTTCCGTAATGCGGTCTTTTTTATCCCAATTAGGAAGATGAAAAATAAATTCTTCCAATGGATTATAAACAGATACTCGGTTTGAATGCAGATAACGGTCCACATCCCGGTCCCACACCGCAATACCCTCACTTTGCGCATCCAGCAGAATACTATTCTGCGCCCGTTTATCCAACGGACGGAAACGAAAATAAAACGAGCATCGTTCCCGGTATTCCACTTCACCTATCTGTGTATTGTAGCGGAATTCATAACGACGGTTCATAAACTCCTCTGTCTGCATATTGAGATATTGCTCTTTTGTCAGCCCGTTTTTCTTGCCGAAGCCTTTGCATTCCTGATACACATTGCCTATCATCTCGCGAACCAGCACAGCCTGCTTCGAATGATAATACCGATGAATGGTCCTCCTCACCACTTCCTCTTCCGGAATACCGGAAAGGAAACAATTTTCCGCCAACCGGACTACCAGGGGCTGCAAATCATCATTCCGCCTCCACCCCTCTTCCATCGACTGAAAAGTCTTTCGCAAGGCAGCCTCATACATCAATGCCAGCGCATCTTCCGTATCATATCCCGGAACGGCACGATTCAACGGAGACTTTTCCGGGGTCAGCTTCTCCTGATAATTCATTTCTTTCGGCATCCCGAAAGGCTGAGAAAGATAAAACGGCACGGAATTTTCCCGATAGAAAGGTTCGGGATCGTGACTCAGCCGTGAATATTGCTCCAAAACCGGCTCTTTCAACTGAATATCAAAGGGGATTTGCGGCTGATAGCATTTCACCGCCAAACGATACGCATGTGCCTGAAAAATTTCAGCTTCTTCCTGCGTCTGCGGCAACGTACCGTCCGGACGGGTAAAAAGAGTCCATATCTTCACGGAATTTCCACTTGATCCCATATATGCAAACATAGTCTGCGGCAATTCAGCCGCTTTCTTCTTGACCATCTCCACTTCTACTTTTCCCGCCAACGGACCTACGGTCAGTTCCACGATGCCATTATATACTTTCATCCGCTTCACGCCATTCACACGTCCGAAAACAGCAGCGGGTATTACTTTGGGAAGTTTCCCGGCAAAACTGCAAGATTCTCCGGGTAAAACAAAATGCAGGGCTTGGCGCAATCCGGTCACCGGACGGGTCTTAATCTCTGTTTTTATCTTCTCTATCAACAAGTTAAAATCTAATACACTTAATACTTCGACTCCATCTTTCTCCCTGATTTGTGTTATCTTCATTACTTTTCTTAAATATTTATGTATATCCCTCAAAGGTAGGCATAAAACAGACAGTAAACAACCTTTCTATTCATTATTATTACAGATTATTTATCCGCCTTTCCATTCTTTCGGAAGCTCCTTGAATTAATAGTAAATAAAACGTTCATTAAGTTGTTTAGAAGCTTAGATTAATGTATCTTTGTAGTGATAAGAAATCGTTTTACGTACATGGTCCCATCGGTCCACGTATGTGAACTATTGGGTTCACGTACATAGTCCGAACGGTTCACGTACGTGGAACGAAAACGTGAAACAGACAAAATATATTAGTCGAGCCTTGTCTACATGTTAAGGTTACTAGTGTTTGTACTAACACACGCGGTATCAATTGAGTAACAATCCTATTAACCAACAAAAAACAAGTGACGCTATGGCAGCAGATTATGACTTTCGGCGAAAACCGAATGAAAAGGGAGACGGAGAAGTACAGCCTCTGTATCCCCGAATTGTATCCAAAGGAACCATTGACAGCAAACGGTTATTTCGTGAAATAGCCGAAGCCTCTTCTTTCACCGAGGGAGATTTGGCAGGTATCATGGTAGCTTTTCAAGAGAAGGTATCCTATTATTTAAGTGAGGGGTATCATGTGAAACTGGGAGAAATCGGATATTTCTCCTCTAGTTTGAAAGCACGTCCGGTGATGGACAAGAAAGAGATCCGTTCGGTCTCCATCTCTTTCGACAACGTAAATTTCAGAGCTACTCCCTGGTTTCGCCGACGCAGTTCGGGGACGGTCACCCGTGCCAAATTCGGATTTCAAGAATCATCGAACTTGCCGGAAGAGACACGCCGTTCCCGACTGGAAGCCTTTTTAGCAAAGAATCACTTCATCACTCGAAGAGAATACTCTCAGATTACGGGTTTATTGAAGGGAAAAGCACTACGGGAATTGAATCTTCTGGTAGAAAACGGAGTTCTTAACACTCGCGGATATGGGAACCGGGTGGTGTATTTAAAGCCTAATAATCAGTAGATTAAATCAGCAAAAGATACAATAAGGGTGATAATAGAAAAGAGGTTACTATTCTATTATCACCCTATTATCACCATCTATTGTCACCCGTTTTTCATTGATAATGAACCGGTTAGTTCTACAAAGTGACAAGTGACATTAAAAAGTATCATTAAACTCCAGTGTGTGACGCTCAATAACTTCTACCGAATCGAGCCCAAGCATATAGTCACCTTTGGTCGCCTCAATCATAGCTTTTTGTTCTTTCTGAAAGTAGACAGGGGCATCTTTACGTAAAGGTAAAATCTTTAGTTCCACCTTTTTGCCGACGAGATCTGCCATACGGACCCACATCTCCTTTCCATTCCAGAAGTTATCTGCTACAAGCCTGCCGTCAGCATACACACGGGCCACATCACCCCGATAATTTATACGGAGAAAAAGATTATCATAATTATTTATTCCAGATGTATCATAGTTAATAGTGTATACCGCAGCTTTTGCAAAGTCCTCTTCTACAGGTTGCGCAGCCACTGCCTGACGCCCCATGGGGACAACACGGGGAGCATCCGCTTTTTTCACTTCCGTGACTGTGGCGGCAATGACAGGAGACTTTGTCCATACCTCCTCCACGATGCATGAATCACTCTTATACAGAATACCGCCATTCTTGGCATAAAGCAGTTTACCGTCAATTTTATAGGCAGTCTTTGCCTTTTCGTATGAGAGCACACAGACATTGAGCTTGCCCGCCTTCTGCTGCTTGTTAAGTTTACAAGTATAGACCTTGCCGTCAACGGAGATTTGAGGCTTTTTACCCCTGATTTCGATGAAATAGATAAGGCCATCCACTTTGCAGAACGGTTCTACAGTAGTCCAGTCAATGGTTGCACCCTCAGTCCGATAGTCTTTAAAAGTGACATGGGACGTCCCGCTCTCATTCTTGATACGCACATAGTCATTATAGAATTCGAAAGCACCCCGGCGAGCATAATGCCTGCTTAATGAGTCAACATTCATCTGCAAGAGTTCACTGCCCCAGTCTGTCAACATCTGATGGATAAAACGTCCTTCATGAAAGGGAGTCTCGAATACTTGTCCCACTTCGCCAAGAGGAGCCTGAAAATCATAGGTCATATGAGGCAGGTCATTATGATTAGTACCCGGAGAGGATTGCGTTTCTCCCATAGTGTGAAGAGGATTGTATGGATTGGTGCCACCGTGATACATATAGTATCCCGGAAGATTGGAGCCACTACCCAGCTTGCATATAACCAGCGGTTTAAGCTCCTTTCCATTGATATTTATCCGACGATGATACGCCGGCATCATACCACCGCCCAACTCACAAGTAAAATAGGGATATGACAATTTTGAACTGAGAGAGGGGGAATCTTCCGACAATTCCTCTTTAGAGAATGTCTCTGTGGCAATAGCACTACTCATACGTTTGTCTCTCATAATGAAAGCATCGGCATAACTGCCCGGCATATCCTCCAGTTTCCGGTCCCAGAATCCGTCGGCATAGTCACCATAAAGCGGCAACAGCTGCCCGAAAACCTCTTTTCCCCGAAGTGCAGGCCAACCGGTACGTGTATAGAACGGGACATCAAATCCCGCCTTCACAGCAATATTTTTCAATGCCTCCAGATAATCCCAAGGACCGCGACTTTCGTTCTCGATCTGCACGCCGACCACAGGACCGCCATCTTTCCACAAAAGTCCGTTAACCTGAGCAAAAATAGTATTATAAAGCTCCGTACAATCTTCAAGGAATCCGGGAGTACGGGCACGTATCTTATACTTAGGATTCTGCCCGGCTTTCTCATGTACCCATGAAGGAATTCCGCCTTGATACACTTCCCCATGACAGAAAGGACCAAGACGCAACACCAGCATCACATTTTCTTCTGCACAAATCCGGACGAAGCGGCGCAGGTTATGATTGCCGCTCCAGTTCCATTTTCCCTCTTCCGGTTCATGGTGAATCCAGAAGATATATGTAGAAATGATATTGATACCACCGGCCTTCATTTTGCGGATTTCCCGGCGCCATTCCGACTCCGGTACGCGGGAATAGTGAATCTCGCCCATGACGGGAATGATATGCTTGCCGTCAAGGATAAGCCCCTTGCTATCCACCAGAAGAGTTTTGCCTTCGGGTGTTGCAGATGTCCCAAACCGGAAAGTACCTTGTGCTGAAACCATTGACAACGACAGTACAAACATCAATAAAAATGTGATCTTCTTTTTCATGGTAATCTTTCAATTGTTAGTCTTTCAATTATTCAACTACCTTCCGATTCAAACGGAAAGTAGAGAGAACTTTCTTGCCGGAATAAATAGTCACAAGGAAGTTATAGTCCTCACCTTTTTCAAAATCAGCCTTTGTCGCAAAGCGGATGTCAGCTTTTTCATAGGGTTTCAAAGCAGGTACGGCAGCAGAAGCCACTTTGACCATTTTGCCTTCTTTCTTATACTCTATCTTGACCGAAGCCTTTTGTGAGCTAACTTGTCCGAAGTTCTGTACTTCAATATTCCCGTTCCAGCCTTTTTGCGATTCAGAGAATACAGGGGCACGTGCAGAAAGAATCGGTTCCACATAATCAACATACGGCAAACGCGCATATCCGTAAAGCATCTTTCCGTTTTTATATCTGCCTATCAATTTAGGAGCAAATTCTTTCTCTGTAATCCCATTTCCTTTTCCGTCGAAAGTAATGATCAGGTCATTTCCATCATTCTCTGTTTTCAATACTTTACTTCCTCTGCCATAATTCACTTCTTCGGAAGCGCCAAAACGCAAAGAGCTGATATCCATATCGGTTTGTGGATGAAAACCTTCTTCTGCCTGTACTTTCAGCCGGATAGTTTTCGTTCCAGCGGTAATGGGCTTATCATTCAACACTGTCAGCAATAGTCCCGGATTCAATGGAATACTGATATTCTTTGAACTGTGATTATCAAATGGCTTATCTTCATGTTTCAAAGTATCAATGACCGCAAAATTAGCCTGAATAGCACGGCCATACTTATCTTGATACATTTTCAGACGTTCATACTTGAACCAGCCTTCAGAATGTCCGTCCTCGTGTACGGCAACTCCCGGCATGTAGGCCTCTCCCGGATCAGTAACCCAATTGACTCCGTCCTTTGAACGAAGATAAAAGGCAATACGGCCCAACCAGTCATTGACAATCAGATGATACTGGATATGATCGCGCCAGATGACAGGGTCTTCAAACCGTCCTTTCACATCCGGATAAACACGACGGTCTGTCAATTGGTTATATTCCGACAAACCATCCCGGCTGATCCAGATTCCACCGCCACGACAGACCATTACATATGAACTGTCTTCCCGTTGGGCAAACGAAAGATTGGACAATCCTTCGATGATTCTACGATCGCGCGCATTGAAGTCGAATTTTCCATATTCCCATTTTCCGTTGATATCATCCGCAACATAACGGCCGTCGATGACATACAAAACATATCGGCCGTCTTTTGCCTGAAACATCTCCGGATTATGTCCTTTTCCGATGATATTAATCGGTTTGAACGGACCGGTCAGATTATCACTCACGGTATTGAACACCCATGAATTTCTCCACTCCATGTGTCCTTTAGGAGAGGCTTCCAGCCATCCGCAAACCATCAGATGATATTTACCGTCTTCTCCTTTCCGGATATTTCCACCCCAATAGGACCAGATACGGTCTTCAATACCATTATCAACATAACGCGGACGCACATCGGAGGTTCCCCACGTGTCGGATGACAGTTGATTGCCTTTCATCGGCAGAAAACGATCCATAAACCGGGCACCTTTCACCAGTTGACTCCACTCCTTGGGCCGTTCGCGTTCTGTTACTTGAGAGAAAGTGGATTTACTCACAAGTAGCAACATTACCATTAATACTAATTTAAGATTTTTTCCGTACATGTTTTTCTTCTGTTAGTTAGTTTGATAGTTCGTTTGATTAATACTATTAGTATTACGACAAAAGTAAATCAATCCCTCATTAGTGAATGATAACAAACAGGGAAAAAGGCACGTAATGCTTTACGTAAATAATACGAACATTCCCAGAGTCCTAATAGCCCAACCAAACGGTTGATACCAACAACTGAATGCAAAATACTCTTTTATTCATCATAGTAAATAACACTATTTTCTTCCAAACTAATATTGCAGCAGAAAACTCTCGGCAACTTTTAGAAAACGGTCATGTCCTTTACTGTTCAGATGCGCTGTATCAGTATTATTCTTGCTTTTCTGGAAATAGATTCTTCTGAAAGTATCATTATCGGCATAGATGCTTCCTTTTCTTGCGCAATCAAAAATAGGAATACTATAATTGCCGCAGACTTCAATCATTGCATCCACTACTTTTTCCGAGTCACTTCCTTTAAAGTTCTTGCAGTTCCAGCGGGTAAAGAAAAAGATTTTCGCTGTCGGATATTTCTCGACTAAGCCTTTGCACAGAATTTCCATTTTATCCTTGAAGTTATCAATACCTCCGATAGAATCCAGTTTAAATGCATCATTATGTCCGCCAATGACAATGACATAATCGAGGCTATCCGCCATCTCCGCATATCGCAGATACATCGCTTTTCCCCATCGCGGGCTGGAATAAGCTATGCTATTCCCATTCTTTCCATAATTAAAATACTCCATACCGTGCTTCTTTGCAAACTTATAATGCCATGTGTTCTCAAACGGCTCTTTATGATTTCTCACATAGCTGTCACCTATTACTCCGATCCGCTTGCCGTTAAGTTCGTCAGTAAGCGCTATACCAGTCTGTGCTTTCCCATCCAAAACGGACAACGCACAAACGATTAACAATAAAAAGATTTTTAAATGTGTCATCACTTTATGTATTTTTCATTTGCTAGCAAAGATAAGGGCAGTTGTAATGTCAGTACATGTAAATTCATACGTTTTCCTTTAAATTCATACACTTTTCATGCTTTAATCCGGTTTTTTACGCCCCAATTCTCCAAGAAACGGACGATTTTCCATCTTTCTATACTTATTTGCCATTGGAGCAAGTTACGACTTTGCATATCTTTGCCAAGAAAGTTATCCATTTCTACAAAAGACTACAAACGTATGAAAAAACATCTGATTGCCTGGGGCATTTTATCTACCATGTTTATGGCAAATACTTTTGCCCAGAAAGACATCGACCGTCCTATTATGGGATGGAGTTCATGGAACACCTATCATGTAAATATCAGTGAAGAGTTGATAAAACAGCAAGCTGACGCATTAATCAAACACGGACTGAAAGAGGCAGGCTACAACTATATCAATATAGATGACGGCTTCTTCGGGCATCGGGACGAAACGGGGAAAATGCATCCGCATCCCGACCGTTTTCCCAACGGAATGAAAGTGGTTTCAGACTATATCCATTCGCTGGGATTAAAAGCCGGAATTTACTCGGATGCAGGAGACAACACCTGCGGCTCTATCTACGACAACGACGCAAACGGAGTGGGCTCCGGACTATACGGCCATGAACAGCAGGATATGGATTTATATCTTAAAGAATGGAACTATGATTTTATCAAGATCGATTATTGTGGCGGACGCGAACTGGGGCTGGATGAAGAAAAGCGCTACAGCACGATTTGCCAGGCTATTGCCAATACAGGAAGAACGGATGTATCTATCAATATCTGCCGATGGGCTTTTCCCGGCACCTGGGCAAAACGACTGGCACGTTCCTGGCGTATCAGTCCTGATATCCGTCCCAGATGGAATTCAGTAAAAGGTATTATAGAAAAGAACTTATATCTTTCCGCCTATGCTACCGACGGACATTACAACGATATGGATATGCTAGAAATCGGGCGTGGACTGAAACCCAACGAAGAAGAAGTCCATTTTGGAATGTGGTGCATCATGAGTTCTCCCCTGCTGATCGGATGTGACATGAATACGATTCCCGACTTCTCATTGAAGCTACTGAAAAACAAAGAACTGATCGCACTGAATCAGGATGTATTAGGACTTCAGGCACACGTCGTTCAACATGAAAATGAAAGCTATGTACTGGTAAAGGACATCGAACGGAAACGCGGACTGACAAGAGCGGTAGCATTGTATAACCCTTCCGACCAGCCATGTGACTTTATCGTTCCTTTTGAAACCCTTGAACTGGGTGGTAACGTAAAAGTACGAGACTTAATCAAACAGAAGGATCTTGGAAAAATGAAAGAAGAAATACGGCAGACTGTTCAGCCACACAGCGTAATGATATGCAAAATGGAAGCTGAAAAACGACTGGAACCCGTATCTTATGAGGCTGAATGGGCATATCTTCCCTGCTACGACGATCTGGGAAAGAAATCCAAACCAATTGTTTATGTACCTGCCTCCGATTGTTCCGGCAGAATGAAAATATCCCGACTCGGTGGTCGGGAAGAGAACTTTGCCGAATGGAGCGAAGTATACAGCGAAAAGGGAGGTAACTATGAAATGACTATTTTCTACTCTTGCGACAAAAACCGCAAACTGGAAGTTTCTGTCAATGGGACGAAAACGGTCCTTAAAGATTTGAACAGCAACAATGAAGTGAAATCTGTGACGATCCCTGTCAGCTTAAAACAAGGTTACAATACGGTGCGAATGGGAAATAACTTCGGATGGGCACCGGACATCGACCGTTTTACAGTATCCAGACAATAAATTCCTCATAATATCAATTATAGAATGAACAAGAAATTTAGATGCTTACTGACATCTCTGATTTTCACAGCTATGTGGAATGGGGCTACCATACAAGCACAAGCTCCCCATCCCGAACGCATTTATCTTTCGGGAACAGGCATTGACAACACCAAGACCTGGGATTTTTTCTGTTCTGCGGGACAGAATAGTGGCAAATGGAAAAAGATCGAAGTTCCCTGTAACTGGGAACTACAGGGATTCGGAGAATATACATACGGTAGATGGTATACCATAAAAGGACAACACCCCAGTGATGAAACCGGAACTTACCGCTATAAATTCGACGCCCCCAAATCATGGGCAGGGCAACGGGTAAAGATATTCTTTGACGGAGTGATGACTGATGCAGAAATCATGATAAACGGCAAGCCGGCAGGTGAGATGCATCAAGGAGGCTTCTATCGCTTCAATTATGATATTACCGAATTACTCAATCTTGGTAAAAAGAATCAGCTTGAAGTGAAAGTTGCCAAAGAATCAGCCAACAGATCGATCAATGCCGCCGAACGGAAAGCTGACTGGTGGTTGTTTGGCGGTATATACCGTCCTGTATGGTTGGAAGTTCTGCCACAGATACACATGGAACATTTCGTACTAAATGCTGATCATCAAGGAAAATTACAGGCCGCCGTAGATATGGCAGGAGATGCCAAAGGACATGAAATCATCGTATCTGTCCGTTCATTAAAAGACGGGAAAACCGTATATACCTCCAACGGACAAACAACAATCACTCATTCAATCAGTAACTCCGATAAGGAGCAGATGATTAGCGGTGAATGGGCAAGCATCATTCCCTGGTCTACAGAGAATCCCAATCTGTATGTAGCCAAATTGGAATTAAAGAATCCCGAAGGTAAAATCGTACAAACCAGAGAAACACGCATTGGTTTCCGTACCGTAGAGTTCTTTCCCCAGGACGGCGTATATTTGAACGGTACCAAACTAGTGGTCAAAGGAATCAATCGCCACTCATTTTCTGTAGACGGAGGGCGTACCACCAGTGCTGCATTAAGCCGAATGGATGCCCTGCTCATCAAAGAAATGAATATGAATGCTGTACGTTCGCACTACCCGCCCGATGAACATTTTCTTGATATGTGCGACTCACTGGGACTTGTCTACATGGATGAACTGGCAGGCTGGCAAAACGGTTACGACTCCAGAGTCGGAGCAAAACTCGTAAAGGAGATGATTGAACGAGACGTTAACCACCCCTGCATCATTCTTTGGAGTAACGGAAACGAAGGCGGCTGGAATACGCAAACCGATCCTTTATTTGCCCAATATGACAGATTACAGAAACGCCACATGGTACACCCCTGGGCTGACTTTAACGACTTGGATACACATCATTATCCTACTTATCTGACAGGCGTAGCACGTTTCACCAATGGTTATAAAGTATTCATGCCGACCGAATTTATGCACGCCATGTACGATCAGGGAGGAGGAGCCGGCCTGCGCGACTTTTGGGATCGCTGGTGTACCAATCCCTTGTTTGCAGGAGGGTTCATCTGGGTATATTGCGATGAGGCTCCCAAACGCAGTGATAAAGGAGGAATACTCGACTCTGACAAGTCCAATGCACCCGACGGAGTAGTAGGACCACGTCGAGAGAAAGAAGGAAGCTATTATGCCATCCGTGCACAATGGTCGCCTATCCAGTTGAAACCTCTTCTCATTACTAACCACTTCGACGGCCGTTTCCTCCTGACCAATGAATATACTTTTACCAATCTGAAAGATTGTCGTATGACTTATAAGGTTTTATCATGCGGCACTCCTCTCCAGGGAAACGCAGAAGCAGGAAAGGTGATTGCCGAAGGAAAAGTCCAACTTCCATCCATCAATCCGGGAGAAACAGGCACTGCCCGTTTTGAACTGCCCGATTCATTCCGGAAAGGGGATGTGCTCGAACTGGAGGCTTTTGATAGAGAAGGAAAAAGTATCTGTAACTGGACTTATCCGATTCATCTGGCAAAACAATATTTTGAACGTAACCTGGCGCAAACGACACTCACTCCTGCCCCTCAAAAAGCAGAAGCCCGACAAACGTCTGACGCCATCGAACTAAAAAGCAGCAAAGTCAGCATAACCTTCGATGCGGCGACCGGTATGATCCGTCACATTAAATCCGGTGAGACTGAGGTTCCATTCAAAGATGGTCCGGTAGCAATAGGTATGAAGATGCGATATGAACCTTCGCTCAGCTATACTCGTCATTCCTCCGACGGCGCCATTTATTGTGCCAAATATAAAGGTGCGGCAGATTCCATTGTCTGGCGTCTGACAAACGAAGGTTTGCTCTATATGGATGCAATCTTATTAAATCGCGGTTCCGGTGGCGGTGGCTTCGACGATGCTTTCATGGATGCACAGGTTTTCAATCTCGGACTTAGCTTCTCTTATCCGGAACAAAACTGTTCGGGTATGAAATGGATGGGACGCGGGCCATACAGGGTATGGAAAAACCGAATACCAGGAACGAACTACGGTATCTGGCACAAAGATTATAACAACACCATTACCGGAGAAAGTTTTGAGAATCTGATATATCCGGAGTTCAAGGGCTACCATGCCAACCTCTATTGGGCTACACTGGAGGGCGAGAAGACTTCATTTACCGTTTATTCGCGTAATGACGGTACTTTCTTCCGGGTATTCACTCCAGAAGAACCGGCAGGACGGATAAAAGATACCATGCCTGCATTCCCTGAAGGTGATCTTTCATTCTTGCTCGATATTCCGGCTATCTGCTCGTTCAAGCCGATCGAGCAACAAGGTCCTAACAGTCAACCGGGAAATATCCGAATCAAATCGGGAGATGAAGGGCTACATCTGAATCTGATGTTTGACTTCCGGTAAACAATTAATGTACGCTATATATAGCTGACAAAAAAATGTAATATAAATTCCCCGAATCAAGTTTCAAAAATTACCTAATTAATGAAGAAACTTAATTCGGGGAATTTATATTCTCTATTTACTTTTAATCTTTCTGTGAATAAGTTACATTCTTTTCTACCACATTTTCAACATTACTTACTTTCTTCACAAACTTCTTAACCGAACCGACCTTTACATCCTTTATCCGCACATTTTTCACAGGAAGTTCAGCATTTCCTTTCAGTTCATATACAGCGTCTGCCGATTCACAAGTTACTTTATCCATATAGATGCCATCGATACGAGTGATTCGCTTTTCATAAGTCGGGACTAAGTCCTTCCACTGATAAAGCACCTCCGTATCTATTTCAAGTACCCGCTGGGCTGTTCCGGATGCTACATTTTTCATATAGATATTCTCAATAAATCCTCCCCTACGATGATTTGTCTTCACAAAGAAAAGACGCATCACAGAATTGGGTGCTGTACAGTCATGCATATAGATATTCCGTATACCACCGGAGATCTCACTGCCGATGCCCAGTAAGGTATGTCCTTTCAATATCCGGCAGTTACGGATAACTATATTCTCGCAAGGTGTATTCAACCTCCATGCGTCCTGATTACGACCGGCTTTGATTACAACAGCATCGTCTCCCTGGTCAAAAGAACAGTCTTCGACCAGAAAGTTACGACTCATTTCAAAGTCAATACCATCATTATTGTGTCCATGTGCCCGCACATCCAAATTACGGACGATCCCTCCGTCACACATATAGAGGTGAATGGTCCAAAACGGACTCTCACGTATTTTAAATCCATCCAGCATCACATTCTTACAGCGATTGAAATGTATCAAATGCGGACGCAAATGATTTTCACCGATAGCCATCTGGCGTTCTATAACAGGTACATTGGTCGAAGCTTTGGTATACAATTCCTTCAAAGCTTGCAGATGGGGTGCAGGACGTTTAAACCATACTTTCCATGTTCCCATCTTCGGCTGTAATGTACCTTTACCGCTGATTGCCACATTTTCACATTCAAATGCATACAGTAGCGGTGAGTAATTATAGCACTCCAATCCCTCCCATGAGGTCATTACCGCCGGTAGATAGTCTTCCGGATTATCTGTAAAACTCAATACAGCATCTTCTTCTAAACAGAGGTTTATATTGCTTTTAAAGTGTACGGGTCCCGTCAGCCAAATGCCTGCCGGAACAACCACACGTCCACCGCCCGCTTTATTACATGCGTCAATAGCAGCAGCGATCGCTTTGGTATTATCAACTTCTCCACCCGGCACAGCACCAAAATCCGTAATCTTAAAATCCCGGTCCGGATAAATAAAGACTTTAATCGGTTGCATCGGAAAAGGAGCTTTTACTTTGACAGTTTTATAATTACCGCCCGCCATTACCGTAGCAACAGACAATAGCCCGAAACACATACATACCATCCATTTTAAAAAGTTCTGTTTCATTATCATCTCATATTAAAATTTGTCCAATCAATTTTATTTTTGAATTTTCAGTGTCACCTTAATCATACCGCCATACGGGTCGAAATCGAAAAGAACTTTATCGTCAGTGATCTGTACCGGCAATCTTCTTTTTCCTTGTTTCACAGTCACTTTCTTTATTTCCTTACCGGTAATCACCATTGTCAACGGTTCAACGAACAGTTCCTGATCCAACTTAAGTTCCGGAGTAATCAACAAGGTATTCTTTTTATTCACAACTTCCAGTTTAGTTTCCTCCCTTTCCTTGATATAAGAAACCACTTCACGGAATGTTCCTACCCATATTTCATTCTCTCTCGCTTTTACTTGATCCAGATGATCCCACAAACGTTGAGGATTGCGGAAAGCATCATAGCCATAGGTTAAACCATGTGTCATTCCTACTCCCCAGTCATTGGTTTCAATCAAGGTATTCACCCATTTTTCCAAATCCTTCAGAGTCGATTTACTCCCAATCGAACGCTGGTGAGTTCTCGTCCCCACACGATTCTGTACGGCAATTCTCCGTCCTTCCGCTTTTTTATTATTATTGGGATAGCAGAAAGTACGGGGCATTACACCTGTATTTGCAAAGATAGCACTATCATTCTTAAAAATATCCTCTTTTATCTCTTCGATAGGAAAACGTGCGAAGTTTTTATGCGCCCAGCCATGATTGGATATCTCATGCCCATTATCAGCCATTTCCTTAAGTTGAGGCCAAGTCATTCTTGTAGTGTCGGTAATGTTCTCGTTATCCTTATTTATATTAGAACCACAGACCCAGAATGTTCCCCGAAAACCTCTCTTTTCCAGTTGGGGAACAAGAAGTGTATAGTGTTCTGCCAGGCCATCGTCAAAAGTATAGCTGATAGCACAAGCTTTATCCTGTTTATATCTGGCTATTTGCACATTCCAGTCTGCTCCCGACAAATAGCCAATACTGATTAATAAACTTAAGATAAAGAGTGAAAATGTCTTCATCATTCTGTCGTTTTATTGGTTTATCTTCACATTATTCATCGTAAATGAATCTATTACACTCTGATCCACTTTTCCTTTCTTAGCCCGCACTGTGAGATTCTCAAAACAGAAATCAGACAACTTATATTGATCAGACTTCTTAACATTAAAGAATACATTACAATCAATGTCTATATTACGCATCGTAATGTTATTAGAATAAGAAAGGGGAGTATCTTTACGATCTTTCAAATCGTAAAACTGCGTCCAAGGAGCTATATTCAGACAATTCTGTACATTCCCTGTTATATCCTCTACCAGAATATACTCATATTTTTGCGGTGTATCCGAGCGCATCTTTAGAGTTAGAAGAGCACGTGCTCTATCTACCTTACAACGGCGGACAATCACATTCCGGCTAAGGATAGACTCACTACCACAAGTAAAGGCGCTATGACAGAATCCGTAGGTACAGTCTTCAATAATAATATCATAGTTTTCTCCATTATTGGCATCTTTATCTGCCCAAGGTCCTTTTCCCCCTTTCAGCGCTACCGCATCATCATTGACAGACATATAACAATTCTTTATCAGCACATTATTACAAACATCAAGGTCCACTGCATCCGTACTAGGAGCTTTTACGGGACTGGCAGGTGAAGTAATGCGAAGATTCAACAACTTCAAAAAACTGCATTTATAGAAATGAGTGCTCCAGAAAGGAGAATTCATAATTCTGATTCCCTCAATCTGAGTATTCTTACAGTTGGACAAATAAATAATGCGAGGACGCATTTCTTCCATATTGGTGCAATCCGGATTTATAGAACGCCGTAACCAAAATGACTTCCAGTACCGAAGCCCGTTTCCATTCAATGTTCCCTTTCCGGAAATTGTAAATCCATCCAGTCCGTCTGCATTTACCAAAGCCATGAAGTATTTTAAAGTCTGTCCCTCCATACGGGTCATTTTCACCGGAAAATGACTAATATCATCGCTTCCCTTTAATACTGCATCTTCTTCCAGATGTAAATGAGTATTGTTTTTAAAGAAAAGTGATCCGCTTAAGAAAGTACCTTTGGGAATAACTATAACTCCACCCCCATTCCGGGCAGCCAGATCAATTACTTCCTGTATCTTCTTTGTCTGCACCACCGTACTGTCGTTCGCTACTCCATAATCGGTTATGCTATATTTCTTTCCTAAAGCATTCACATTCACTTCCTTGTTTTCCCTGAACCATTCAGGGATTGCCTTGCCATCAGGAAAAACCTCCTGAGCCACCATTTGTGTACAACACAAAATCAATACTAATCCTACAATTTGTTTCATCACCTATTTATCTTTTTACACTTATCTATTATTAATCAATACCTTACATTGAAAACACCAGTACTCCTGCGGTTGGGATCTCTTCAGTTCCTACCAGCACCTTACTTCCCTCCGGTATGTCGAATGTATAAGAACGATCTGAATAATTCAGTACAATCCCCAGCCCGTTCCGGTATTCCACCGTTATTCCATAAGGCAAATCCATCACAGGAATCTGTAGCTGTGCATATAATTTCTTTAAGATATCCTTTTCCAACGCACCATTGTGGCTGTCAACTCCGACATATGTAACAGTGCCTTTACCCAGTTTTCGGAACGTGACAGCAGGACCACCTTCATAGAATTCATTGGCATACGTCGCCCAAACCTGCGAATCAGATGCGGGAATCAGTATTTCTCCCCATGTATTCCACTCATATTGCTTTCCATTCATGACAACAGTACCCGGATCTTCCGGTAACAGCAGATCATAAAAGTTCATTTCATTTCCCGTCAGAGGTGTGATCATAGAACCGAAAGGAGCTTCCGGCAAACGGCCATAACGGTCTTTCTGTGCTGTACGGCAGGTCAACACAAGATTACCACCATTTTTCACATAGGCAATCCATTTATTTACTAATTCCTTATCAGCCAGTTGGTAAGCAGGAGCTATCACCACAGGATACTCCGTCAACTCCTTCTGTTCGGAGACAAAATCAACGGGAGCACCAAATGACTTCAAAGTCCGGTAATACTTCTCTATATGTGCAAAAGTATCCCATGTACGGTTCTGTTTCTGCCGCTCGATGCTCCAGGAATTCTCGTGGTTGAAAAGGATAGCGGTACGACGTGCCAGATAGTCGGCAGGCTTCGTTTCGCGCGGAGCATAATGTTTCCGGAGTTCTCTTATCTCTTTTATAAAGGTTTCATATTCCCTTCCGCCGGGAGTGACGGTTACGCCGTCCGTTCCTACTATCCCATAATGATACTGCTCTGTGCCGTACAGCGGCTGGCGATAGCGATACGTACAGATAAAATCGCTTCCACCGGCAAATACACTCCACATCCACAGACGGACAGCTCCCGGAAGCGGTTGCGGATTAATGCTCCCCCAATTCACTTGTCCCGGTTGCAACTCCATCACGCCATACGTACCCTGTATAGGACGGAAGAAGTCATTCGCCCATGCAATACGCAACGGATTTCCTACCCGATATCCACGGCGTCCGATACCTTCGTTATCGCCATACACCATATAGCGTGTATAACTCTGGAAATCGAGTGCAGGACTACCGCCGATATGTCCTTCATCATAGTTGGGGATATAGTTGGTAGTAATCCACTGGTTCTTTGCATATTTTCTGATCAGCAGACATTGTTCATTCAGAAAATCATTGGTCTGCGCAGCGGCAAAACGACGATAATCCAGAATCTGATGATGATTCATAAACATCTGGACACGCTTAGGAAGAGTGATTTCATCAAAAGACGAATAAGCCTCACTCCAGAAAGCGGTTCCCCACGCGTCGTTCAGCAACTGAATGTTGTGATTGTATTTTGCACGGAGATAATCACGGAAAGCCTGTTCCGCTTTCGGATTATAGTCGAACTGTACGGCAGGTTCATTGTCGAGTTGCCATCCGACAATACGGGAATCATTGCCATAATGCTGTGCCAGTTTCTCGATCATCTTATACGATAATTCCCGATAGAGCGGCGAAGCAAATGAGGCATGCTGGCGGGCACCGTGATCGAGAACCGTACCATCTTCATTCTTCAACAGGATTTCGGGATACTTCCGGCTCATCCACACCGGGGGTGTGGCAGTCGAAGTACACATAATGACTTTCAGATCATATTTGGCAGCAAGAGCTACTGCTTTATCCAGCCAGGCAAAATCGTATCGTCCTTCTTCCGGCTCCAGCTGCGCCCATGCAAACTCCGCAAAGTGAGTAAACTCAAATCCCAGTTCATGCATCCTCTTGAAATCACGTTCCCACTGACTTTCATCCCAGTGTTCGGGATAATAATAAACTCCTGTCAATGTCAGTTCCTTATCGTTGAACCAGGAAGAAGTTTGTGCTTTTACAGATTGATGCTTCCGGTCATCTACCAGAGACTCTACGACGGAAGCATCTACCGCAAAGGCAGTCCCGTGGCGGATTCCCTTCGGAAACGAAACCTGATCGGATACATCTTCCCACGTTTCACCATGATCCAGCGAACGGACAGCTCCGTAACGATGATCACGATACTTATCAAAATACACATAAAGCGCATCACCCACAAAAAGAGGTGCCGGTCCTTCCGCCCAATATTTTCCCGTAATCGGGGCGGATACCTTTGTCGGAAAACCTTTGGCAATATTCTTCGTGCGTGTCACACGCAGGTTTTTCTCCGGAGGATTGGAGTTCTCGTTCTTGACGATCATGATCAGATCCCCCTGTGTCGGATCTTTCACGATAGCCGCGTCGATCACACTGAAATCGGGATTGAAAAACATCTTCGTCTTTGAGAAAGTACGAAAATCCTTCGTTGTGACATAGTACATACGATGGTTCAGTCCTTTTTCGCTTTCGCTGGTAGGCACTTCCTTGTGGCGCCCGGGGATGGTGGTCGCCCAAAAAATGTAATATGTTTCCGAAGGCTCGTCATAAAAGAGTTCCGGCGCCCAACAATTATGAGCTTCCGGCTCGTGCATCATCACGGGAATAGCCTGTTGCTCACTCCAATGAATCAAATCACGGGAAGAAGCATATCCGATGATCCGGTCCGTCCAACTGGAAGTCCAGACCATGTGAAATGTTCCGTCGGGAGCTTGGCATATACTGGGATCACGCATCAATTTATCTTTACCGACAGACGGAGCCAAAAAAGAGCGTCCGCCGTTCAAAGGAGTCCAGTTCAGCCCATCATAACTGTAGGCAAGATGCAGACCGTCCTTGCTGTCATTGATAAAATAAGAAAAGAGATAAGCAGTCTCACCTGCAAAGATTGTCATTACCGACCAAAGAGTTAAAGCCATCCAGGCAAATACTTTTTTCATGGTTCACTTTAAGATTAAAAAGTTTACTTCGCAAAGATATGGTATCCCCCAGAATTTCAGAAATGAATGATGATGGAGATATTATCATATTCATGTAGTTTCGTACACCAACCGCCATAAAAGCCGTTTTTGATACAATATTCTATGTATCTGTACATCTTTCTATTTTATAGATTACTCAAAAGCTCTACTTTAGCAGCAGATTTTTAAACGTAGTGGAAAACATATCAATTCTACATATCATGAAACAACTTTTAGTAAGTATTGCCATTGTATTCGCCTCTGTACTGACCGCAACAGGGCAAAACCATTCTTTCAGCCTATCCGGAAAATGGGATTTCCAGATAGACCGGGAAGATGCGGGGATAAAAGAACAATGGTTCAATAAATCGCTCGACGAGTCTATCAACTTACCCGGTTCCATGCCCGAAAAGCTGAAAGGGGACAATGTTACTGCACGTACCCAATGGACAGGAAGTTTATATGACAGTTCTTACTATTTCAATCCTTACATGGAGAAATACCGGATAGAAGGGCAAGTCAAATTACCTTTCTTCCTGACTCCCGACAAGCACTATGTAGGTGTCGCCTGGTATCAAAAGAAAGTGACAATCCCATCCGACTGGAAAGGGGAAAGGATTCTCCTTTTTCTGGAACGCCCGCATATTGAAACGACCGTATGGGTAAACACGAAAGAAATCGGTATGCAAAACAGCCTTTGTGTTCCTCATGTATATGACCTGACCTCGGCCGTCACTTCCGGCAAGCCGTGCCGGATCACTATTCGGGTTGACAACCGGATTAAAGAGATCAATGTCGGTCCGGATTCACATAGCATCACCGACCAGACACAGGGCAACTGGAACGGAATCGTAGGTAAAATCGAACTGCAGACGACTCCCAAAGTCTATTTCGACGATATACAGGTATATCCTGATCTGAGCCATGGGAAAGCGCTGGTACGCATGAATGTAAAATCCTCTTCTTCTGCCAAAGGAGAAATAACACTTTCTGCCGAAAGCTTTAATACGGATACCCGCCACAACGTCCTCCCTGTTCAACAGACCTTCCGTATTCAGGCAGGAGATAACCGGGTAGAAATGGAACTACCGATGGGAAAAGACTTCCTGACATGGGATGAGTTCAATCCGGCACTCTACAAACTGACAGCCACGCTGAACAGCGGCAAGCAGTCCGAAAAGAAACAGGTACAGTTCGGTATGCGTGATTTCAAGATAGAAGGCAAATGGTTCTACGTCAACGGACGCAAGACAATGCTCCGGGGTACAGTGGAAAACTGCGATTTCCCGCTTACAGGTTATGCACCGATGGACGTAGCTTCCTGGGAACGGGTCTTCCGCATCTGCCGCAACTACGGATTAAACCATATGCGTTTCCACTCTTTCTGTCCACCGGAAGCAGCCTTCATCGCTGCCGATCTCGTTGGTTTTTATCTGCAACCCGAAGGTCCCAGCTGGCCTAATCACGGTCCGAGACTGGGCAACGGGCAGCCGATTGACAAATATCTGATGGACGAAACCATCGCTCTGACCAAAGAATACGGCAATTACGCCTCTTACTGCATGCTGGCTTGCGGCAACGAACCTTCGGGCCGCTGGGTACCTTGGGTAAGCAAATTCGTTGATTACTGGAAAGCGACCGACCCCCGCCATGTATATACAGGAGCTTCCGTAGGAGGCAGCTGGCAATGGCAGCCCCACAATCAATATCATGTGAAAGCCGGTGCACGCGGACTTAGCTGGGCAGGCTCGCAACCGGAAAGCATGTCCGACTACCGCGCCAAGATCGATTCCGTGAAGCAACCGTACGTCTCTCATGAGACGGGACAATGGTGTGCATTCCCGAATTTCAGCGAGATACGCAAATACACCGGAGTAAACAAGGCCAAGAACTTTGAAATCTTCCGTGATATTCTGAATGATAATCACATGGGCAGCATGGGGCACGACTTTATGATGGCTTCGGGCAAACTTCAGGCAATCTGCTACAAACACGAAATCGAAAAGACATTACGTACACCCGACTATGCAGGATTCCAGTTGCTGGCACTGAACGACTATTCCGGTCAGGGAACTGCATTAGTAGGTCTTCTGGATGTCTTCTTTGAAGAAAAAGGCTATATCAACGCAGATGAGTTCAGACGTTTCTGTAGCCCGACCGTCCCGCTGGCACGTATTCCTAAATTCGTATATACCAACGACGAGACTTTCCATGCCGACATCGAAGTTTCCCATTTCGGAGCAGCCCCTCTGCAGGGAGCCAAAACGGTATACAGCATCAAGGATGAATATGGCAAAGTATACGCTCACGGCACTGTAGGCACTCAGAATATACCAGTCGGAAATCTTTGTCCGCTGGGAAGTGTAGACATGAAGCTAAGCGGAATCACTAGACCGCAGAAGCTGAATATGGAAATTCGTATCGAAGGCAGCGATGCCGTCAATGACTGGGACTTCTGGGTATATCCCGCACAGGTAGAACTGGCTCAGGGCAATGTTTACACCACCGATACACTGGACGCAAAGGCAATCTCCATCCTGCAAGAAGGAGGAAACGTACTGATCACGGCAGCCGGAAAAATCCAGTATGGCAAGGAAGTGAAACAATACTTCACTCCTGTCTTCTGGAATACTTCCTGGTTCAAGATGCGTCCGCCTCACACCACAGGCATCTTCCTCAATGAATATCATCCGCTTTTCCGTGAATTCCCGACCGAATATCACAGCAACCTGCAATGGTGGGAACTGCTGAACAAAGCACAGGTTATGCAGTTCACCGGTTTCCCGGCCGAATTCCAACCGACCATCCAGAGCATAGACACCTGGTTTATCAACCGGAAAATCGGAATGTTGTTCGAAGCCAACGTACTGAACGGCAAATTGATGATGACCAGCATGGACATCACTTCGAAACCGGAAAAACGGGTCGTTGCCCGCCAGATGCATAAAGCCATCCTTGACTATATGAACTCCGATGCTTTCCGCCCGACAGCGAATATCGCTCCGGAACTGATTCAGGAACTATTCACCAAAGTGGCGGGAGACGTGAAATCCTATACCAAAGATTCACCCGACGAACTAAAACCGAAAATTAATTAAACTTATTAACGACTGATATGAAAACAACATTTCTCGGACTTCTGCTCCTGACAGCAACAGCTATCAGCGCTCAGGAACAAGCCCGCACATTCCAACTGGCAGACGCCCCCCGCTACAGCGAGGAAACAGGATACGGATATGACCTTGCACCCACTCCCGAAAAAGGGAGCAAAGCACCTTTCTTCTTTTCTGTCCGTGTGCCGGACGGTAACTACAAAGTAACCGTACGCCTCGGAAGCAAGAAGCAGGCAGGTGTAACTACCGTACGAGGCGAATCACGCCGTCTCTTTGTCGATAATCTGCCCACCAGAAAAGGGCAGTTCACAGAGGAGACATTTATCATCAACAAACGGAATCCACGCATATCCGACAAAGAATCGGTACGCATCAAACCCCGTGAAAAGACGAAACTGAACTGGGACGACAAACTGACACTGGAATTCAACGGTGACGCTCCCCTATGTCAGAGCATCAGTATCGAGCCTGCCGACCCGTCTGTAATTACCGTATTCCTGTGCGGCAACAGTACGGTAGTCGATCAGGACAACGAGCCTTGGGCCAGCTGGGGACAAATGATTCCTCACTTCTTCGGCACCGATGTCTGTATCGCCAATTATGCCGAATCCGGCGAATCGGCAAATACCTTTATCGGAGCCAAACGACTGGCGAAGGCTTTAAGCCAGATCAAAAAAGGAGACTATCTCTTTATGGAGTTCGGTCACAACGACCAAAAGCAGAAAGGGCCGGGCAAAGGAGCTTACTACTCCTTCATGACCAGTCTGAAAACATTCATTGACGAAGCGCGTGCACGCGGAGCGCATCCGGTGCTTGTCACTCCTACCCAACGTCGTAGTTTCGACGCCAACGGACATATCCGCGACACACACGAAGACTATCCGGAAGCGATGCGCTGGCTGGCAGCCAAAGAGAATGTTCCCCTGATCGATCTCAATGAAATGACACGTACCCTGTACGAGGCGCTGGGACCGGACACTTCCAAACGTGCTTTCGTCCACTATCCGGCAGGAACGTATCCGGGACAGACCAGGAATTTTGCAGATAATACGCACTTTAATCCTTACGGTGCCTATCAGATCGCCCAATGCGTCATCGAAGGGATGAAGAAAGCCGTTCCCGAACTGGCGAAGCATCTGAAAATAGACCCGGCATACAATCCCGCACATCCGGACGATGTGAATACTTTCCACTGGAACGATTCACCGTTCACGGAAATAGAGAAACCGGATGGAAATTAAAAGAATCCTATACTAAAAGACTATATGAGAATTAAAAACCTCCTTCCCCTACTTCTGGCAGGCTCGTTGATGATAGCGTGCACTCCTGCCAAACAAGCCGGCAACAGCTTCGAATGGGGGCAGGTACCTCAGCAACCGGATTTATCGTGGGCAGACAGCGTAGGCAGCCGCCAACTTCCCGGAGACAAGATGATTATATCCGCCAATTCCTTTGGCGCAGTAGCAGACAGTACCGTACTCAGCACAGAGGCCATTCAGAAAGCAATCGACAGTTGCGCTGTCTCCGGCGGAGGAACGGTGGTCCTGCAACCGGGGTATTACCAGACAGGAGCCTTATTTGTCAAAAGCGGTGTAAACCTGCAGATTGGCAAAGGGGTAACTCTGCTTGCCAGCCCCGACATCCACCATTATCCCGAATTTCGTTCGCGTATAGCAGGGATAGAGATGACATGGCCGGCAGCAGTGATCAACATTGTCGACGAGAAGAACGCCGCCATCAGCGGAGAAGGTACACTGGACTGCCGTGGAAAAGTCTTCTGGGATAAATACTGGGAAATGAGGAAAGAATACGAAGCCAGAGGGTTACGCTGGATAGTGGATTACGACTGCAAACGTGTACGGGGAATCCTCGTCGAACGCAGTTCGGACATCACACTGAGCGGTTTCACCCTGATGCGCACGGGATTCTGGGGATGTCAGATTCTCTATTCCGACTATTGCACCATAGACGGACTGACTATCAACAATAACATCGGCGGCCACGGTCCAAGCACGGACGGCATCGACATCGACTCCTCCTGCAACATACTGATCGAGAACTGTGACGTAGACTGCAACGACGACAATATTTGTATCAAATCGGGACGGGACGCGGACGGACTACGTGTGAACCGTCCGACAGAGAATGTGGTAGTGCGCAACTGCACAGCCCGCAAAGGAGCAGGACTGATTACCTGCGGCAGCGAAACTTCCGGCAGCATCCGCAATGTATTAGGCTATGATCTTAAAGCTGTCGGCACGTATACCGTGCTGCGACTGAAAAGTGCCATGAACGTGGGGGACCCATTGAGAATATCTACATGACCCGTGTCAGCGCAGAAAATGTCCGTCAGGTATTGGCGGCAGACTTAAACTGGAATCCAAGTTACAGCTACAGCACTTTGCCCAAAGAATATGAAGGCAAGGAGATTCCGGAGCACTGGAAAGTGATGCTGACTCCGGTAGAACCACCCGAAAAAGGGTATCCGCGATTCCGTGACATATACCTCTCACAGGTAAAAGCGGAAAATGTAGATGAATTTATCTCCGCTTCGGGCTGGAATGATACATTGCGTCTGGAAAACTTCTATCTTTACGGCATCGAAGCGCAGACCAATAAACCGGGGAAAATCTGCTATACGAGAAACTTTAATCTATCGGAAATAACATTGGACGTCAAAGACAAAGATGCTATTGTATTAAAGGAAAATGAACAAAGTAATATCCACTTCGACTATGTTAAAACAACTACTGACCGTCGTACTGCTGGCAATCTGCCTCATTAACGTACAGGCGCAGCAACTGACTCCTCCCGCCGGAACTTTCCGTCTGGGTATATCGAAAGGAACCGACAGTCATTGGCTGGCTCCTCAGGAAAAAGTGAAAGGAATCGCTTTCCGGTGGAAAGCCCTGCCGGATACCCGCGGCTTTATTCTCGAAGTAGCGGTCACCTCCTTGCAGCAGGCCGATACCTTATTCTGGAGCTTCGGAAACTGTCAGCCGGACATGGATATAAACGTGTTCAGTGTAGAAGGGCAAGCCTTCACCTGTTATTATGGTGAAAGTATGAAACTCCGCACCTTGCAGGCGGTCACTCCCACTGACGATATCCGTTTGAGTAACGGCCGTCAGGACAAGACTCCCCTCTTGCTTTATGAATCGGGGAAACGAACAGACCGTCCTGTCCTCGCAGGGCGCTGCCCGCTCGCAGCAAACAGTAAACTTTATTTCTGTTTCTACGAGCAAAATGCACGAGCAGATTATAATTATTTTATGTTGCCGGATCTTTTTGCAAAGATTGATGAATCTAAACATAGTAAAAAATGAATAAAACAGTAGTATCTCCATTCTCCTCCTTCGGGAAGGAGGAGATTTAAGATACTATTGATTATCATTTAGCTTAAATCCATACAAAGATGAAAAGAATATATCTACTACTCAGCCTACTGGCCGGTTGCCTGTTTATGCAGGCAGCAATCTATAACGTCAGAGATTTCGGAGCAAAAGCAGACGGAAAGACGATTGATTCTCCCGCCATCAACCGTGCCATCGAAGCTGCCGCACAAGAAGGTGGAGGTACCGTATACCTGCCTGCCGGAGAATATGCCTGTTATTCCATCCGGCTGAAAAGTAACATCCATCTCTATCTGGAACAAGGCGCACGCATCATCGCCGCCTTTCCGGGAAAGGACGAAGGATACGACTCGGCGGAACCTAATGAGCATAATAAATACCAGGACTTCGGGCACAGCCACTGGAAGAACTCCCTGATCTGGGGAATCGGTCTGGAAAACATCACCATCAGCGGTCCGGGACTGATCTACGGCAAAGGACTGACCCGCGAAGAAAGCCGCCTGCCGGGTGTAGGCAACAAAGCGATCAGCCTCAAGGATTGCCGGAACGTCACGTTGAAAGACTTCTCCATGCTCCATTGCGGACACTTCGCCCTGCTTGCCACCGGTGTAGAGCACCTCACCCTGCTTAATCTGAAAGTAGATACCAACCGTGACGGATTCGACATTGACTGCTGCCGCAACGTACGCATCAGCCAATGCACGGTCAACTCCCCGTGGGATGACGCCATCGTTCTGAAAGCCTCCTATGCGCTGGGACGTTTCAAAGATACAGAGAACGTTACCATCAGCGACTGCTACGTCAGCGGCTTCGACAAGGGAAGCGTACTGGACGGCAGCTGGCAACTCGACGAACCACAGGCCCCCGACCATGGATACCGTACCGGACGCATCAAGCTCGGAACGGAAAGCAGCGGAGGCTTCCGCAACATCGTCCTCACCAACTGTATCTTCGAACATTGTCGGGGACTGGCGCTCGAAACCGTAGACGGCGGCCATCTGGAAGACATCGTTATCAGCAATATCACCATGAGGAATATCGTCAACGCTCCTATCTTCCTTCGCCTGGGTGCGCGCATGCGCAGTCCGGAAGGGACACCCATAGGCACCATGAAGCGTATTCTGATCAGCGACATCAATGTGTGGAACGCCGACAGCCGGTATTCTTCCATTATCAGCGGCGTGCCCGGTGCATCTATCGAAGATGTTACTTTCCGCAACATTCATATATATTATAAAGGTGGATACAGCGAAGAAGACGGCAAGCGCACTCCACCCGAACAGGAGAAAGTATATCCCGAACCCTGGATGTTCGGTACGATTCCCGCCAAAGGATTTTATATCCGCCACGCAAAGAACATAACTTTCGACGGTGTCCGTTTCCACTTTGCACAGCCGGACGGACGTCCGCTCTTTGTGACCGACGACGCAGAAAACATTGAATACTATCATACACCCCAAGAATAATGAACAAGAAACAACTGATACTCCTCTGTATGCTCGCAGCAGGTGGAAGCATACAAGCGCAACAGTGGCCGGATGCTCCGGCAGAAGCCCGTCCCGGCACCAGATGGTGGTGGCTGGGAAGCGCTGTCGATGAAAAGAACCTGACTTACAATCTGGAAGAATACGCACGTGCCGGCATGGGCGCCGTAGAAATCACTCCCATCTATGGTGTACAGGGCAATGACGCCAACGATATTCAGTTCCTTTCTCCCCGCTGGATGGAAGTCCTCAAACACACACAGGCGGAAGGAAAACGCACCGGCATCGAGATCGATATGAACACCGGAACGGGATGGCCCTTCGGAGGACCGGAAGTCAGCATCGAAGACGCGGCAAGCAAAGCCATCTTCCAGACTTATGATATAGAAGGAGGCCAGGAAATCGTGCAAGATATCAATGTGACAGACAAGAAGCAACAACCTTATTCTGTCTTAAGCCGCGTAATGGCATACGACGAAAACGGACGCTGCATCAACCTTACTTCCCATGTCAGGAAAGACAAACTGGTATGGAAAGCCCCTGCCGGAAAATGGAAAGTGATAGCGCTGTATAACAGCAAGACACGTCAGAAAGTGAAACGTGCCGCCCCCGGAGGGGAAGGATACGTAATGAACCATCTTTCCAAGACTGCCGTCAAGAACTATCTCTCCCGATTTAACCGTGCTTTCAAAAGTAGTAAGACGAGTTATCCGCATACATTCTTCAACGACTCTTACGAAGTCTATCAGGCAGACTGGACAGAAGACTTTCTGGATCAGTTCGCCCGCAGACGGGGATATAAACTGGAAGAACATTTTCCGGAGTTTCTGGATGAAAACCGTCCGGAAATCAGCCGCCGCATCGTATCCGACTATCGGGAGACGATCTCCGACTTATTGCTGGAGAACTTCACCCGCCAATGGACGGACTGGGCACACAAGAATGGCAGCATCACCCGTAATCAGGCACACGGATCGCCTGCCAACCTGATCGATGTCTACGCAGCCGTAGACATCCCCGAATGTGAAGGATTCGGTTTGTCCCAATTTCATATCAAAGGATTACGTCAGGATTCATTAACCAAAAAGAATGATTCAGACTTGTCGATGCTGAAATATGCCTCTTCTGCCGCCCATATCGCCGGGAAACCTTATACTTCTACCGAAACATTTACCTGGCTGACGGAGCATTTCCGCACTTCTTTATCGCAATGCAAACCGGATATGGACCTGATGTTCGTCTCCGGCATTAATCATATGTTCTTTCACGGCACTCCTTATTCGCCGAAAGAAGCCGAATGGCCGGGATGGTTGTTTTACGCCTCTATCAATATGAACCCGACGAACAGTATCTGGCACGATGCCCCTTCGTTCTTCGATTATATCACCCGTTGCCAGAGTTTCCTGCAAATGGGTAAACCGGATAATGATTTCCTTATTTATCTGCCTGTCTATGATATGTGGGATGAGCAACCGGGACGTTTGCTGCTATTCAGCATTCATCACATGGCCAAGCTCGCCCCGAAATTTATAGATGCCATCCACCGTATCAATAACAGCGGATATGACGGAGACTATATCTCGGACAACTTTATCCGCAGCACCCGTTTCAAAGACGGGCAGTTAATCACTTCCGGCGGAACCGGTTACAAAGCACTGGTCGTACCCGCCGCCCATTTAATGCCGAATGACGTTCTGGCTCATCTGCTGAAACTGGCACAACAGGGAGCCACGATCGTATTCCTCGAAAACTATCCGACGGACGTACCGGGATACGGTCAACTGGAACAGAAGCGCAAGACTTATCAGCAGACGCTGCAAAAGTTACCTTCCGTTTCATTCTCCGAAACAACGGTTACTCCGGTAGGCAAAGGTAAGATTATTACAGGTACGGATTATGCACGTACTTTGGCAAGTTGTAATATTCCTCAGGAAGAAATGAAAACCAAGTTCGGACTGCAAGCCATCCGCAGAGTGAACGATAGCGGGCACCATTACTTTATCTCTTCTCTCCAAGATAAAGGAGTGAATGATTGGGTGACACTGGGAACCAAAGCCAAAGCTGCCGCCCTCTTCAATCCCATGACAGGCGAATGCGGAGAAGCAAAGGTACGCCAGGCCGGAGAACAGACACAAGTCTACCTCCAACTGAAATCCGGCGAATCGGTGATTTTGCAGACTTATCAACAGCCGCTGCAAGCTGCCCGCCCCTGGAAATATATTCAGGAACAACCGTTCAGCCTCAGCCTGGATCATGGCTGGAAACTACACTTCGCCGAAAGCGAACCGAAGATAAAGGGTACGTTTGACATCGACCGCCCTTGCTCATGGACAGGCATCGACCATCCGGCAGCCAAGATTAACATGGGCAGCGGTGTTTATTCATTGGATATCGAATTGCCCGCTCTGCAAGCCGATGACTGGGTACTCGACTTGGGAGACGTACGCGAAAGTGCCCGTGTCCGGATCAACGGGCAGGAAGCGGGCTGCGCATGGGCAGTACCTTACCAGCTACGAGTAGGTCATCTGCTGAAATCAGGAAAAAACCACATCGAGATAGAAGTCACTAACCTCCCTGCCAACCGGATATCTGAACTGGACAGGCAGGGAGTGCAGTGGCGCAAATTTAAAGAGATCAATATTGTCGATCTGAATTATCGTCCAGCCAACTATGGTCACTGGGCTCCCATGCCTTCGGGATTAAATAGCGAGGTCCGGCTGATTCCGGTAGATTATTTATCTTTCAAGACACACTAAAGTTATTATTTAAATCTACTTTCAGTTCAAGATAAGGCAATATAGTTCGGGCCTGACTAAAAAGTCAGTAGTATCTCCAATTCCCCTCCTTCGGGAAGGAGGGGTGCCCATAGGGCGGGGTGGTAGGTAAAATAAGGTTGTATCTAATTTGCTATGAATAAAAGCATTGCGTGTTTACCTACCACCTCCCCCTACGGGTACTCCTCCTTCCCGAAGCTACCCTTTATACACAAGTATATATTATTTTTTTTATCTTTGCTTGATGTTATTAGAGACAGATCAAATTCGTGATCCTCGGCTTTTGCGGCGTTTAAACTTAATTTGCTCTCAGATGGTTGTCCATCAAAGTGCTATAGTGAATCAATTTAGTAAGGAACATAAAGAAAAGATGGGTGCTTATAGATTTTTGAACAATTCCTCAGTCAGCTCTGATGCTATCTTATCAGGTCTGATACACACTTGCTGTAAGAATGCTTCCGGTCGTCAGCATTTACTGTGTATTCAAGATACCTCGGAGATAAACTATGAGGCTCATGTTGAGCGAATGAAGAAAAAAACAGCCAGTCCCGGCATTGTCGGTCAAAAGCAATGTGGTACTTTTTTGCATCCTGTCTTGGTAGTGGATGCCTCCAGTCATATTCCTATAGGCTTTTCTTCGGTTAAGCAGTGGAATCGCTCACCGGCTGCTTTAAGTCGTGAAGAACGTAATTACAGATATCAGCCTATAGAAGAAAAAGAGTCATATCGTTGGATAGAAAGTGGAATGGCTGCCAGTGAGCAAATGCCCCGGGATGCAGTTAAAACGATCATCGGTGACCGTGAAGCGGACATTTTCGAGCTTTTCAGCCGTATCCCTACTGATAATGTTCACTTGCTGATACGTTCTGTTCATGAAAGGAATTGCCGGTTGGATGATCCAGACTGTTCTGTCCATCTGAATACATTAATGGAGCAGGCTGTTCTACGGGCAGAGTATAGCTTTGAAGTGCTCCCGGGAAGCGGACGTAAGAAACGGGTAGCGTGCATGGAACTTCGCTTTGAAAGAGTCACCTTGTGCGCTCCTGTTAACGGTCCGGCAAAGGGCAGTCCCCCTGTTAGTCTTTATTGCATACATGTTAAAGAAAAATCTTCCAGTACACCGGTAAATGAGAGCCCTATTGAATGGAGACTGCTAACTACACATGTGGTGGAGACTGTAGAACAAGCAATTGAATGTATCGGTTGGTATCGTTGTAGATGGCTGATTGAAGAGTTGTTCAGAGTGCTCAAAAGAAAGGGATTCATGATTGAGGACGCACAGTTGGAAACAGTTTCGGCATTACAAAAACTAATCTTAATTTCCTTGCAGGCAGCCCTGCAGGTGATGGTACTCAAACTTTCTTTTGATAAAGAAGATGAAAAACTCTCTTCAGAAATCTACTTTACAAGCAAAGAAATAGCATTATTACATATAGTAGGAAAAAAGAGTGAGGGAAATACAAAAATACAGCAAAATCCATATAAAAAAGAATCAATGGCATGGGCAGCATGGATTATTGCAAGGTTAGGAGCATGGAGTGCATACAAGAGCCAGTCCATTCCAGGATATATTACCTTTAAGAATGGACTGGATAGATTTTATACACAGTTTGAACTGTATGAGTTAATCAGCTAAGACTTGTGTATAAAGGGTAGCTTCCCGAAGGAGGAGAGTTGTGATAGAACCGACTTTTTAGTCAGCCTCTTTTCAGCCTGTTATTTTAATCTATACTTGTTATTTTAATCTATAAATGAAATAGTCAGGCTAGTTCTTCTATGGCTGTAAAAGCCTGCTTTTAAAGTTTACGTATTTCTGCGTCCAAGGACAATGCACAAGACATTTCAAACAGGTACTGCATCCATATACATCAATTATATCATCTCTTGAGATTGTTATATTCCAGGTGGTTCCTTTCAATACTTTTCTTTCGCATATATCCCTACAAATATTACAATTACCACACTTCGGGGAAATAGGGGCATACGGTACAGTTTCTAACGGTGCATCAGTTAAAACAGTACCAAGACATTGCGCTGCACCATATTCAGGAGTAATAAACAGATTGTTTTTCCCAATCCATCCTAATCCACTAAGTTGCGCTACTGTTTTGTGAGGTAAAACCGACTCCTTCGTTTCAAAATTAAACACACCTTCTGCCAAAAGTCCCGCATCAGATTGTGAAAGAGCTTTATACCCTTTGCTGACAAGAAATTCAGCTAACTCGTCTGTTACTTCTCCCACTCTATTTTCAGTTTTTACATACTCATCTTCAAGAACAGGTTTATAATCAGGATTATTAAATACATCTTTTACAAACTTCGGATTTATTGCGATTCCTATTAATATAGCACATGGCAAACCTCTATTCTGCTTATTGGTCAACTTGGATATATCTACGAAATGAACAAAATCTACCCTTGACTTTTTCAATTCATTCTCTACTTCTTTATTCATATTTCTTTCTTTTTGACAGGGATATAAATATCTGTGATTAGTTCCGAAACCGGAGTTTTTTCGGGTGTATTGATATAAGTCTCAAAAGTAAATGGTTCTCGCAAGCTATAATCATTTGCAGGTAGCCAATCAAGATAAATATAACGATATACCCTATTCAGTTCATGATATAGTCCTTTAAAACGAAATATAGCATATTCACCCGCAGGAACTTCATAAACACCGAACCCCTTCGGAATTTTAAATGATTGTGGTAATGTTACTCCAACCATAAAACGACTTTGTTCTTCAAGCGTGATAAAAGGATAATCAAGAGTCAGGCTTACATATTTACATCCTTTTGATAATAATCCATAGCTTTCAGAAAATTGTAGCACCTGTTTCCATAAAACTGAAAAACTATGGCTGACATGATGTGTTCTCTCTAATTTTAAATATGCAATCCGTGTATGAGGCACTCTTTCAATACTTGGTTCAATCTGTATTGGATTCTTACCTTCAGAACAGGCATTTGAATGTCTTTTACGAAATTCAGGTATAGAGCAATTAAAATAGTTTTTGAATGCCCTTGAAAGAGTATGTTTATTCTGATAATTGATTTGACTAAGAATTTCGGAGACACTTACATTGGTGGATATTAACTTAAAAGCAATGTACTCCAATCTTAATCGTTGGATGTAATTCCCAAGGCTATCACCGCAAACAGCTTTAAAAAGTCGGCGGAAATGATACTTGGAAATGCATACAATTTGGGATAACTTTTCAGAATCAAGGTCATCAAATAAATGACAATTGATATATTCTTGAACTCTGATCACCAATTCATATTGTATGTGAGCGGTATTAATTTTTTGCTTCCATCTTTTAATTTCAGGTAACCGTCTGGACATAATTTCTCTCAACTCCGACGAAGTATGGCGTATGCCGACCTCTTTATAGTATTCTTCGGGAAAAAGTCCCCAAAGGTAGATAAGATAATCCATTGAGAAGTCATACAGTTTAACTCCATTTTTCAGACAGTAATCACAATATTCCTCATTTTGGTCCGCCTTCAGATTGGTATAATCAATATCCAAAGGTATCCCGCAAGTCTGGCAATATTTTGTTTCAGAATTGATGTTCATAAGTTTTTTATTATTGAGTGCAAAGTTAACCAATATGTTATGCAAAAAGTTACCAGAAATAGCCTTCTTTCGCTTTAATTTGCTTTTTATTGGTTCTACACATCTCCCCCATGTAATTTGAATGCGTTTTTGCTCTCATGCTCTAACAATTTGCCTGTATCCCTTTATTCATCGTTGTTTCAGGTATGGTAGCAAGTGTGGTAGCAGGTATGAGAGCAAACGTTTGCTCTCATACCTGTCTTGTATCTATGTTGTCAATTCCATCCTGATTCTTCTCATGCAAACTGCAATTTCCAATTCAAAATCACGGTTGTTTCAGATAGTTTCAAGCGCTTGGAACTCTAGTTTCAAGCATTGAAACCATTAGTTCCAAGCCTTGAAACAAAAGTTTCAGACGCTTGAAACTATCTGAAACTACTGTCGATTGGGATTACTTGACCGCACGATCTGATTGACTTAACCGTATCAACTGTTCCGATTCACCTGTTCTTTCAAGTAGCACTAAATCATCTATTGTTCAATAATACATCATTTATCAGGTATTAATACCTGATTTCTCAATTATTAATACCTGAGATGTCAATCGTTAATAGTTGACAAATCAACCATTAACATCCTACAAATCAAAAGATAGCATTGAATAAACACTTACTAACACGATTTGACAGAGTGAGAGCAACCGCTTGCTCTCATACTTGCCACCACGCCTGCTATCATAGCCAAAACTACGATGAATAAAGGGATACAAGCGAATTGTTAGAGCGTGAGAGCAAAACTGCTATTAAATCACTGTGGAGAAAATCCAGAATCAACCTATTCTCAACCATCCGACTTCTCTAGTTCCAATCGTAATTCTTTTAATGCCATGATTTCCATAGTATTCTGAACATATATGCGTGTCAACACCAAACGAGTCATAACACGACTTGAACAAACATATTCATCATCTACGAACTCATCAATGAGGACATCAAGGAAGCAGAGAGTACATTTAAGTTCATGTTTTGATAGTTTATCAATGCTTTCAATTTGTCCAAAGCTAGGCCAATTGTCTTTAAGAAAGGCAAGTTTGTCGGTGGAGTCCTGTAAATCAAGCTTCATCAGGCAGGGGTAGGAACAAGTAGGATCATCCATAATTTTCTGTTTTTTCATTTGTGTGTTCCCGTATGCCCCAAAGAAAAAAGGCGTGGAAACTATTACTACATTACCCTCTCAAAGGCTCTGGTAAGCCCGTATTCGAATAATAAGTAATAGCTCCACGCCCATGAGGTATATAACAAACTTATATACAACAAAGACGTGGAGACCGGTTACTTATTATCTGCGAATACTAAATTTACCAGATTTATGAGAGCAGATAATAAAAACGCTATCTCCAAAATAAAAAAAGCGTAGCTCCTTTGCGGAGATACGCCACAAATATAGTTATATTTTCTGATATTGATACTTTGGTGTGTACTATTTCGCCATCTGATTCAGACGAAATACCGCCATATCGCTGTTTGTTCCGTTTCAATAATCAGATCGATAAACATATAACAAGTTAAGAAGAGAAAAGAGTTACAGAGTCTGAATAGTCTAATTTATTCTTTTAGTAATTCATCGTCTAAAATATCTTTCATAATACGATTCCTTCATTAGTGACATTAATATAAAAAGGTGTTTTGAACGGACGGTTTTCCCAAAGTTTTTTCAGCATAACCATCGGACTGATAGATATACCGGTTTTCAGTTCAAGTTCGTAAAGGGGTAAAGTAATCGCCTCTTCCTCTTTCAAAGTTATTTTCTCTCCATCAAGCAAGATGAGTAAATCAATATCACTGTCACTGCGTGCCTCATTCCTCGCTTGAGAACCATATAATATGGTCTTAGCGGTAGGAGCAACATGACGGATAATGTCCTTGATTTGTTCGATCACTTCTGTTCGTCTCATAACTTCTTAATCTATTGATTATATGCAAATATACTCGATTCTTTTCAATTCTCAACACACCCAAGAACGCTTTTTATTATATTCTCACTATTTCGCCATCTGATTCAGATGAAATACCGCCATATCGCTGTTTGTTCCTATTCTGAAAGGAGGCCCCCAAAGAGATAATCCGCTGGAAACATAGATATGTGATTGGCTCCATTTGCGATAGCCGTGACTCTGTTCATATATTCTGTCTGTTACCCAACTTATAGGCCATATCTGTCCATGATGCGTATGTCCGCTGAATTGCAGGTCTATTCCCAAAGAATCTGTTTTAGCCAGGTTGTAGGGTTGATGATCTAAAAGAATGATAGGTTTACTACGATCCGCTTGCTTTAATAAGGTAGGCAGGGAATGACGAGAACGGTTGGAACGGTCGTCACGTCCGATGATCTGCACACCGTTAGGCAATGTTACTACGGAATCACGCAATAGTTGTATGGGAGTATCTTTCAAGAAGCGGACGCTTTCATCAATACCGCTGATGTATTCATGATTTCCCGGAACCATATAAATGCCCAAGGGAGCTTTCAGTTGTGCCAGTTCTTCCGCCATATTCTCCTTATATAATGGGGTAAGACTATTATCTATCAAATCTCCACCGATCAGTATAAGGTCGGGATGCTGCGCATTTATCATATCTACATATTCTTTCAGCATGGCTTTTCCCGTACCATACCCTAAATGGACGTCACTCACGGCTACGATATTGATTCCGTTACCTTCTATCGGCTTATCAAGGGAGACATCAATCTTATTGACCTGCGGATGACGGTAGTTATAATAACCGTACAGAAGCAGACAGCAAGTCGCTCCCAGCGCATAATAGAAACCGTGATTTAGTGACGGCACAAATATCTTCGTCACATCTGCTATCAACAAAGCAAAAATCATGTACAGTGTAAATACCAGCCATACCGAACCGATGTGAAACATGGATTTCGACAGGATGACAGGCATATCTATATGACGGGTCAGCATAGCTATCACCAACGAGAAAGCTACCAGCCAATAGATGACAGACAACAGAATCTTCATAGCCAGCGAGAAGCCGGAAAGCATCTGTAATGTACGGATAAAGATATAAACATTGCCACCTACATAAGCAAGCAGAAATATCAGGAAGAATATTCGCATAATCGTTATAAATTAAAATGGTTATCAAATATATTATCGCCCTTTTCCGTTGTCAGGTAGTGAGTGTCTGTATATCTTTGTGAAGAATAAAAAACAGGTATTATGTTACCGGATTTGTGTAAAGCATTCGACAATACTTCTACCTATTGTTGACAGCTTGTTCCAATTGCCTCAAAGCCTTCTCCAGCGTAGCACGCGGACAGGCAACATTCAACCGCATAAACCCTTCACCTTCTTTGCCGAACGTCGTTCCTTCATTCAAAGCCAAGTGGGCATCTTCTACAAACAGGCGATTCAGTTCCTCCTGATTTAACCCCAGCTCACGACAGTCTAAAAAGATTAGGTAGGATGCTTGCGGACGAATCATTCTGATGGCAGGAATCCGCTCTTTCAGATAACTTTCCGTGAAGTCAATATTTCCTTTGATATAGGCAACGACCTGATCCAGCCATTCAGTACCATGACTGTAGGCTGCCGCTACGCTGAGATAAGCGAATAAGTGTCCTTCGGAGAACTCGCTCGCTTCCATATATACCTGGAACTGATGACGAAGTTCGTCATTCTCAATGATTGCATACGAACTTGCCAGTCCGGGCATATTGAACGCTTTGCTCGGAGACATAAAGACAAGGGAGTTCATCCGTGCTTTCTCAGAAATCAAAGCAAAAGTAGGATGCTTGTAAGGAGGCAGGGTCAAGTCGGCATGAATCTCGTCAGAGATTACTAATGTACCGTTCTCATAGCAGATGTCAGCGATCTGCGACAGTTCTTCTTTGGTCCATACACGTCCGCCCGGATTATGGGGATTGCTCAGAATAAGCAGCTTGCATCCCTGCACATCTTTGCGGAAACGGTCGAAATCAATATGATATTGTCCGTCTTTCAATACCAGCGGACTGTACACCACTTCACGTTCGTTCTTCTGCGTCACGAGAAAGAAAGGATGGTATACAGGAGGCATGACCATCACCTTATCCCCTTTCTCCGTGAAACAATGGATAGCAAATGCCAGTCCGCGGACAATGCCGGGAGTAAACGTCAGCATATCCTCGCGAATCTCCCAGCCATGCCGTTCTTTCAGCCAGTTGATAATGGATTCGGCCCATTCTTTGCAGGCAAATGTATAGCCCAGCACTTCATGGTCCAGACGTTTCTTCAAGGCGTCGATTACAAAAGGGGCTGTGCGGAAATCCATATCAGCCACCCACATCGGAATCAAGTCATTACGCCCCCAACGGCGTTCTACGGCATCCCATTTTACGGAGTCCGTACCATTACGGTTTATTATTTCATCAAAATTATAGTTCATACTGCATGAGGTTTTTATGTATCTTGAAGCAAAAGTACACAAAAACTCCGAGTTTGTATCTTAAAACTCTGTAACAGACGTTTTCAAGCCGATTCTTTTAATATATACCGGCACTCTATTCCTTTTTTTTCTGCCTGCTCCTATAGGCTGTCGGAGTTTCTCCGGTATATTGTTTAAATGCTGTACTGAAATAACTGATAGTAGTAAATCCTACTTTCTCTGAAATATCCGTAAATGTAAAATCTGTAGCAGTAATCAGCAGAATCGCCTTTTCCATCCTGATTTTATTAATATATTCATTTAGACCAATGCCTGTCAGTGCCTTCAATTTCGTATAAAGCGAAGCACGACTCATCCCTACCTCCTTACAAATGAAAGACACATCCAGTTTCGTATCACTCAAATTCTCCTGAATGATTCTATTCAATTTCACCAAAAACGTTTCATCTGCCAAACTGAAAGTAGTTTCCTCCGGAGCTGGTATTAATCCAGCATCCAGGTATCTCTTCTTTGTATATTCACGATTTTTCAAACGATTTCGGATTAACTCCATCAACATTTCTATTTCGAAAGGTTTAGTAAGGTAGCCATCCGCTCCATTTTTATAACCGCTAATCTGACTTTCCTTATCATCTCTAGCCGTCAACAAAATAATAGGGATATGACTGACAGCAAGGTCTTCTTTAAGACCTTTACAAAGTTCATATCCATTCATTCGTGGCATCATCACATCACTGACAATAATGTCTGGTGTATAACTCTTTACCAACTGAAGCGCCTCCACTCCATCAGAAGCTATCAACACCTTTTTAAAATATTCACTCAATGCCTTACTAAAAAAGTCCGTCAGATCCGAATTATCATCCACAACCAAAATCGTATACGAAGTTGTATCAAATTCCTCTCCTTTACTGATATGTTCACTATCATCGTTGCTCATCAACTCATTCAAATAAGCTTTCGGTTGACAAACAATCTCTTCAGCATCCTGCCTCAACGGCAGTTCGAAGAAAAATGTGGCACCTGTTTCCTGATTATCCCGGGCACCAATGGAGCCGCCATGCAATTCAACCAATATTTTAGAATATGACAACCCGATTCCTGTCCCGTTTTGTTCTTTAGTGCCCTGATAAAATCGGGTAAAGAGCTTTCGTGTATCCACATTTTCCAATCCGCTTCCCTGATCAATGACAGATACGCGCACTCTTTTTCTTTCAGAAATCAATTCCGAAACAATAGTTATCTCTGTATGTTGCGGACTGTGTTTCAAGGCATTAATCAGCAAATTGCTTAGAATAATCTCACACTTGTTTTTATCAAAACTGACTGCTTCTATTCGTGAATCAAACCGATAACTGATATGTACACTTTTTGCCTCTCCCTCGCTGATAAAGTCTTGTGATACATGCTTGATCCATTCGTTTAGCGGCTGTGGTTCTATTTGTAACCGACTTTCACCTACCTCCATTTTACGTACATCAAGCACCATATTTATCAGATTTTTCATCCGCTGTGACTGTCGATAAATAGCCTTTATCGGCAAATATTGGGCATCTTGAGGAGAAAGCGATTTCAATATTTGCTTGAGAGGTGCATAGATCAGTGTCAAAGGTGTGCGCAACTCATGACTTATATTAATCAAAAAACGAACTTTTTCTTCATACGTTTTTTGCTCGTGTTCCTTCATTTCCCATCGTAGCTTTTCCTCCTTACGTTTCAACACTTTTCGCACACTTTCAATGACAATGACAGCTACCAATAGAATACAACCCAATATAAACCACCATGTCTTATACCATGGAGGAGAAATTGTCAGTTGTAACAATTGTTGAGCAGGCACCCAACTACCGTCTTTAGTGGTACAAGAAGCCATAATCTGATAATTACCCGGAGGAAGCGCACGCATAGTCAGTTCCGGACTATATGATTCAACAAGCTGCTCATCCAGCCCTTTTATCTGATACCGATACACCTTCTGTCTGAAGATATCTTCTTCTTTCGCCATGACATGAATGACAATATTACTATTCCATGGCACGGAAAGCTTTCTTATACCATCATACAATTTATTGTTCGCAGGTTCTCCATTGATTATGATATCTGATAATTGTAATTGCGGATTCGTATTTCTCAATGGTAGCTTACCATCAATATGAAGCAATCCTTTGACCCCTCCCATATAAATATCACCCTTCTGACTTAACAAACGAGCTTCTGGAAAGTATTCATTCGGAACAGCTCCATCCGTTTCGCCGAATAATGCCATCTTCTCCTCGGCTATGGACCATGCAAACAGTCGGTTTTCAGCACCAACCCAAATCTTTCCTTTTTGATCACAAATCAATGAAGAAACCTCTATAAATAATGAAGTAGAAATCATTTTTTGTTTCTGTGTCGCTGGATGATAACTCACCAAACCTAAATTACTCCCGATCCAAAAACAGCCACTCTCATCCATGGATACTGAATTTATATTCATATCATCCTGAGCAGTAAACAACACTCTCAGCTTATTACTATGATTATCCAACTCATAAATATGTTTTATATCGTTCAAATAAGTTGAATGCCCATCACAAGCAATTGCTTTCAAGGACCCCTCAATAATATTTATGCCTTTTTCTTCGGAAACAATAGAAAACTGCTTCTCCTTCAAATGATAACAATACACGTGATTGCCCAACAGCAATATCGTGTTGGGAGTATTCCGATAAACATTGACCGTATTTCCGTGAAGACATAAACGTTCATTGACTTCTTTATCAATAATAGTAAATGGTTGTTTATTTCCTGTGACCGGATCAAAAATAAATATCCCTTGTGCAAATATAGACAACAATAATTTCCCGGAAGCAAAGCCACAAATAGAAGCAACTTTATCTCCCAAAGTAGAAGGATAATGTGTAAACTCTCCGGCCAGGGAGTTAAAACAATTAATTCCACCTCCATTTGTTCCCACCCAGATATGACCTGATTCCTGCTGACATAAACTCAATACTATATTGTCACTTAAACCTTGTTTATTATTCGGCAACGCATCTGTGTATGCCTGCATATATACCTCACGAACACTAATCAAACCACTATAAATACTCCCAATCCATATATTATTATTTTGATCATTATAAAGACAGATGATTGAGTTATTAGGAAGTGATGAATTGACTTTTCCGGGGATATGCTTTAAGGAGGAAAACTGCTGAGTCTCAGGATTGAGTATATTAATGCCTCCCCCGTCTGTCCCAAGCCATATTTGCCCTTTACGTTCAACAATACTCAATATGATATCATTACTAAGAGAGGAATTACGGGTTGTATAAAGTGCAATCTGCTTTCCATCACGGGTAAAACAACGCAGTCCGACATTATAAGAAGCAACCCACACTCTTTGTTTGGAATCAACAAGCATACCCGTAATTTCTTTTTCTGCCCCAAAAGGCGCTCGTCTGTATTCGCCTGATTGAAGATCAACCAAATACATCCCTTGCCAACGACTGCAACATAGTATCGTATGAGAATCTATCAAACCCAAAGCGGTAATATTAAAGTTCTGCTCCGATTTAAATTCGTAGATTTTCCGTATACAAGATTCTTTATAACTATAGTGATAGATTTTCCCTTGTCCACCGAATAAAATTCCTTCAGGGGTCCGGCAAACAGAATAAGCAATCAAATTTTCACCTTTCTCATCCGTCTGCAAAAGAAAGTCATCACTCTGATATCGATAAAGTGAAATTCCCTTATCTGTTAATATCCAAAGATTCCCCTGCTCTCCTCTCGCAATCTGATAAATTTGATTACCGGGAAGTGAATTAGACAGGGATGAGTTATGGATATATTTTTTAAGTTCCTGTCCATCAAATCTTCCCAAGCCTGATCTTGTTCCCATCCAGACGAAGCCACGATTATCTGCTGCAATGCAATGTACAGTTGAAGGTAATCCAGCCTTTAATGAGATTTGTTTGTAGTAATAATGTTCTGCCCGAAGAGGATATGAAAAGAACATCTGTACAATAGATACTATGAGCAATAGTTTTGTTGCGTTCATTATAGTCAGATTATAAGATTCAGTTTTCAAAGATACTACATTTAAGAGAAAATATTACCAGAAAAAGAGAAAAAGTATCTTCTGCTCTATCTCACAAACACTGCTATGTCAAAAAGAAAACGCATCACACAAAAAAGAATACTTTCCATTCTAACAACTTCTTATTTTTACTATATAACAACAGATTCCCCGATGAAATGGGGCTAATTAGTGATTTTTGAAAATAAATTAGTGATTTTTGAAACATACTGCACCATTCATTCTCCTACTTTTGCAGCACACATCAAGTTGAATAAATACTCTATAATACATATGAAAAGATTTACACTATTAAATGACCTATCATTTTTCAATTTTTACGATTTGCATTTTCTCTGGATACGAAATATGCAAATAAGAACTTAACATTACCCCAAAAATTCCACTATCTAGCGGCATTGGTGCTGGATAGTGGAAATTTTCTCCTAAAAATAGCAATTTCAATTAATACTATGACCTATGAACAAACTACTGACCTCTTTTATATTATTCTCCATTATTACTTTGGGAGGACAGGCGCAAAAGAAAGAAAACTATTATGTAAAACACGTAGAGTTTCCCTTGAATGCCACTCTTGAACAAAAAATCGATATGGCTGCACGTTTGGTTCCAACGCCTCAACAAGTAGTCTGGCAACAAATGGAACTGACGGCTTTCCTTCATTTCAGTATAAACGCCTTTACCGGACGTGAATGGGGAGATGGAAAGGAAGACCCCAATCTCTTTAATCCTACAGAATTGGATGCAGAACAATGGGTAAGCAACTTGAAAGAAGCAGGTTTCAAAATGGTGATTCTGACAGCCAAGCACCATGACGGTTTCTGCTTATGGCCTACAGCTACGACCAAGCATTCCGTAGCGTCTTCCAGTTGGAAAAACGGACAAGGCGACGTAGTAAAAGAACTTCGAAAGGCATGCAAAAAATATGGCATGAGGTTTGGACTATACCTCTCTCCATGGGATCGAAATGCTGAATGTTATGGAGATTCCCCTCGCTATAATAAGTTTTTTATCCGCCAACTAACCGAATTGCTAACTAACTATGGAGAAGTACACGAAGTGTGGTTTGACGGGGCAAACGGAGAAGGTCCAAACGGAAAAAAACAAGTATATGACTGGGATACCGTCTATGAAACTATCCACCGGTTACAACCCAAAGCAGTAATGGCAATTATGGGAGATGATATTCGCTGGGTAGGCAACGAAAGCGGATTAGGTCGTGAAACAGAATGGAGCACCACCGTGTTAACTCCAGAGATATATGCCCGTGCTGACAAGAATAATAAGAAATTAGGAATCAATGGACAGTCAAATGATTTAGGAAGCCGCAAGATGTTGGAGAAAGCGACAGAGTTATTTTGGTATCCCTCGGAAGTAGATGTTTCCATACGCCCGGGATGGTTCTATCATAAAGAAGAAGATAATAAAGTGAAGTCATTGAAACATCTCGCAGATATTTATTTCCAATCGGTAGGATACAATTCTGTACTTCTGCTGAATATACCACCAGACCATAGAGGCTTAATTCATGAAGCAGACGTACAACGTCTGAAAGAGTTTGCTGCTTACCGAAAACAAGTATTTGCTGACAACTATGTGAAGAAAGGGAAAAAATATTGGAATACAGCTTCCGGCAATGAAAAGATATATCAATTAAAAGCCGGTTCAGAAATTAATGTAGTTATGCTGCAAGAAGATATAACCAAAGGACAACGGATAGAAGCATTCACCGTAGAAGCACTGACAGATAACAGCTGGAAAGAAGTGGCTAAAGGGACAACTGTAGGTTACAAACGATTGCTACGTTTTCCAACTATTAAAGCCGATCAGTTACGGATAAAGATTTTAGAATCTCGTCTGAATGCTAACATCAGCCAGGTGGCTGCTTATTATGCAGCACCTATAAAGGAAGGGAAACAAGAGGAAAACTGGAATCAGTTGCCTCGTTCAGGATGGAAAGTTATGTCTACAAAGCCATTAACGATAGATTTGCAAAAGAAGGTGACAATCAACGCCTTTACCTATGCTCCCCTAAATGCAAAGGCAAAGACAACAATGGCTTTCCGATATAAATTTTATATCAGTCTCGACGGCAAGAGTTGGAAGGAAGTACCTACCAATGGAGAATTCAGCAACATTATGCACAACCCATTGCCTCAAACGGTCTATTTCAATCAAAAAGTTCAGGCACGCTTTATCAAACTGGAAGCCACCACTCCCACTGATACAGCCGCAAAAGTTGAACCAAATGAAATCGGAGTAACAATAGCCCCTTGATTTTACATTCATCACAAGTACTAACTAAAAGCAAAAATCAGAATAGAAAAGACGCCATCTATTTTGATTTTTACACTATATAAATCTTCTTATTATCAAATTAACTCCAATGAAGGCAAAGAAAGAGAAATTAGTCTTAATGAAGATAACAGATCTTTAATATATAAGGACTGTCTATCCAAACTTATCGAAAAATTTAATTAACCACAAGATTCATGCTTATTGAAAACACAAGAATGAATTGTTAACACTTTTAATTTCTATGATTAATGAAAAACAAAATAGTGGTGGAAGAATACTACAAATATTAATCCTGTTTTGTTTGTATGGTATGTGTTTTACTCCACTCTATGCCAAACAGGATACAGCATCGCCACAACAGACAGGAAAAACTTACACGATCAAAGGTATTGTCCTGGATTTCAACAATGAGCCTATCATTGGCGCAAGTGTTTATATTCCGGGAACCAATACAGGAGTTGCCACTGATTTAGACGGAAACTTTACTTTAAAGGTACCGGCTAATACTAAAACTATTGAATTCTCTTATATCGGGTATGAAAAGAAGATCATCGAGTTCAATCCTAAAAATCTAAATGTCTTTCGCGTTGTTACCATGAAAGAAGATAGCGGGATAGCTCTAGAGGACGTAACAGTAGTAGCATTCGCCAAGCAAAAAAAAGAATCTGTATTAGGTTCAGTCTCCACTATTAAGCCTGCAGAGTTAAAAACGACTAGCAGTAACTTAACAACAGGTTTTGCTGGAAAGTTAGCTGGTGTGGTTGCTTACCAAAGAAGTGGGGAACCGGGAGAAGACAATGCAGAGTTCTTTATTCGTGGTGTAACTACTTTTGGTACAGGTAAAGCCGATCCACTGATTTTAATTGATAATGTTGAACTAACTTCTTCGGATCTGTCAAGACTGAATCCTGACGATATAGCCAGTTTTTCTGTTCTAAAAGATGCAACCGCAACCGCCCTTTACGGTGCACGTGGTGCCAATGGTGTTATCTTGGTAACGACTAAAGAAGGAACAGAAGGCAAAATGAAGTTATCATTCAGAGCAGAAAGTTCATTCTCTGCCCCGTCAAAAGAGGTAGAATTAGCAGATCCGCTAACTTTCATGAAACTTCATAACGAAGCTGCAAGGACTAGAAATCCAGGCAATGCATTACCTTATCTTGAAAGTGCAATAGCTGCCCGAGAAAAAGGATTGAATCCATATGTTTATCCTATGGTAGACTGGAAAGACATGCTTTTTAAAGATTACACAGTAAACTATCGTGGTAACATGAGCATCAGTGGTGGTGGTCGGGTAGCCCGCTACTATGTAGCCTTATCTTACTCAAGAGACAATGGTATCCTCAAACAAGTTCCTAATAATATCTTTGATAATAACATCAAGCTGAACAAATATACAGTACGTTCAAATGTAAACATCAACTTAACCAAGACGACCGAATTAGCTGTACGTATTAGTGGCACATTCGACAGTTATCAAGGACCGTTATCTGGTGGTTCTGCCATATACAGCCAAGCTATTAAAGCCAGCCCTGTTGAATTTCCTGCTATGTATGCTCCTGATGAAACGAATATTAACACCAAACATGTATTATTCGGTAACTCAGGAAGCAGTGCAAACTATCTGAACCCTTATGCAGAAATGGCCAGAGGATATAAAGAATATGAAAAAACTGTTGTTCTTGCTCAACTCGAACTTAAACAAGATTTCGGTTTCATCACCGACGGATTGAACGGACGTCTATTGGCAAATGTCACGCGAAACTCTTATTATGATCTCACCCGTTCATATACTCCGTTCTATTATTCTTTAGACAGTTATGATAAGTACACGGACACATATATACTTAGCGCCTTAAATTCGGACAAAGGTACAGACTATCTATCATATAATCCAGGAAGCAAATCGGTTGACAGTTCTCTGTATTTGGAAGCATCTCTATCTTATGACCGGACATTTTATAAAAAACATAATATAAGTGGAATGATGGTATATACCGTACGTGAATCAAAATCTGGAAATGCACAAACTCTACAATTATCACTCCCATCACGTAATATGGGGATAGCTGGTCGTTTCACTTATGGATATTCCGATCGTTATTATGCAGAATTCAATTTCGGCTACAACGGTTCAGAACGTTTTGACAAGAACCACCGTTGGGGATTCTTCCCATCAGGAGGGCTAGGCTGGATGGTTTCCAATGAAAAATTTTGGAAAGACAAACCTATCACAAAAGTAATTAGTTCACTAAAATTGAAAGGCTCTTATGGATTAGTAGGTAATGATAATATTTCTGACGAACGTTTCTTCTATCTATCTGAAGTTAGCATGGATGGTGATAACGGTATGGGATTCGGAACAAATTTCAATGCAAAGAACTCTAACGGTAAGATTTCCATCAAGCGTTATGCTAATCCTAAGATAGGTTGGGAAATCTCTCATAAACTAAACGTAGGATTTGAGATGAAACTATTTAAAGATCTGGAAATACAAGCCGAATATTTTAAAGAAAGAAGAACCAATATTTTGCAGACACGTGCCGATATTCCAACTCTAATGGGTTTTCAAGTCTCTCCGCAGGCAAACATTGGTGAAGCCAAAGGACATGGTGTCGATATTTCACTGGACTATTCTCATTTCTTCAACAAGAATTTATGGGCTACCATTAGAGGTAATTTTACCTATGCCAGTAGCAAGTTCTCCAAGTACGAAGAACCCGATTATTCAGCCACTCCATGGAGAAGTAAAATAGGAACGAAACTCAGCCAAGAATTCGGTCTGATTGCTGAACGTTTATTTGTAGATGAAGAAGATGTAGCAAACTCTCCTAAACAACAATTTGGAGAATATATGGCAGGAGATATCAAATACAAGGACATTAATCATGACGGAATTATTGACGAACAGGACAGAGTTCCTATTGGTTATCCTACTACTCCCGAGATTATTTACGGTTTCGGCTTCTCAATAGGATATAAAGATTTTGATTTTAACTGTTTCTTCCAAGGATCATCACGTTCTTCTTTCTTTATATCACCTGCAGATATAAGCCCTTTCATACAACCTAATGACCCGAATAATGAATTAGGAGGTAAACAGGCAACTAATGCTCTTTTGCAAATTGTCGCAGACGATCATTGGAGCGAAGCCAATCAGAACATGTATGCATTTTGGCCGCGTTTGTCAGATACTGCTATTAGTAATAATAACCAAAAAAGTACATGGTGGCTACGTGACGGGACTTTCTTGCGTATGAAATCTGCAGAAATAGGCTATACACTACCAAAGCGAATATCCAGTAAAGCCAAACTTGAAAACTTCCGTATCTACGTGAGTGGAACAAATTTGTTCAATATCTCTAAGTTTAAAACATGGGATACGGAAATGGGAGGCAATGGTCTTGGATATCCCGTTCAACGTGTATTTAATATAGGTGTTCAACTTTCACTCTAAAATTTGCTATATGAAAAAAATTATAGTATCCATATCATTTATTCTTACGGCTATACTATGCAATACATCTTGCAGTGATTACTTGGATATAGTGCCCGAAGGTACCCCGGACATGGAAACAGCCTTCAGCAACAAGACAAATGCCCGTAAGTTTCTTTTTACTTGTTATAGTTACCTGCCAAAGTGGGATCAAGCCGGTTCCATCGGCTTTCTAGCAGGTGATGAACATTGGTTAATACCCAAAGGTACCGGATTTATAGATCAACGCCTCAGTCTCAACGCTTGGGAAATCGGTCGTGGAGAACAGAACAGTAATGACCCTTATCAGAATTATTGGGATGGCCTTAATGGAGGAACAAATCTTTGGACTGCTATACGCGACTGCAATATCTTTCTTGAAAATATTGACAAGCCTCTAGATTTACAGCAATATGAACGTAACAGATGGATTGCGGAAGTAAAATTCCTCAAAGCATACTACCACTATTATCTATTTATGCTCTATGGTCCTATCCCTATCATGGATAACAACATTTCGATAGATGCATCTGCGGAAGAGGTACGACGTTACCGGGACCCAGTGGACGATGTAGTCAACTATATTTCCAATCTACTGGATGACGCAGCTAAAGATCTGCCTCTTCAAGTCACTGATGCAGGTGAAGAACTGGGACGAATCACCCAACCAATAGCAAAAGCGGTAAAAGCACAATTGTGGTTATTGGCTGCTAGTCCTCTATTCAATGGAAATACCGATTATATCAACGTAAAAGATAATCAAGGAAGAAGTCTTTTTCCCTCTGAAACAGATAATAACAAATGGAAACAGGCTGCAGACGCAGCTTTAGACGCCATAAAGTGCGCCAAAGAAGCCGGACATGACCTTTACTATTTCACTCTGCCCGTTAACGGACTTTCGGATGCTACACGCAAGTTACTTGATATCGGTGAAGCAGTTACAGAGAAATGGAATACGGAAATTATATGGGGAAGTACATGGAACGTCAACGGATTACAAAAGGTAGCAGTAGCCAAAACAACTAAGGGCAGTCACTACGATGCAATATCTGTAATGGCTCCGACCTTAACTGTTGCCGAACAGTTTTATTCCTCTAACGGTGTTCCCATCTCCGAAGATAAAGGAGACTTTTGGTCGAAAAACTACCCAAATCGGTATGATTTCACTATCATTCCTGATGAAGGAAATAATAAGCATTATCTCAAAATCGGTGAAGAAACGGCGTATCTTCACCTCAACCGAGAGCCACGCTTTTATGCTAACCTATCATTCGATCGTGGAACATGGTACGGCTACGGTTATGCCAGTGATGAACCGAAAGATCTGGCTTTCTATAAATTTCGCGCTAAAGAAGTTTCTGGTCGTATTACTTCCGAAGACTATTCATATACTGGATATTTAAACAAAAAAGTATGTAGCTATAAAACTAGTGTGACTGATAACGGTCTGTCAACGGAACGTTATGCATTTCCGATTATTCGTCTTGCTGATCTGTATCTGATGTATGCGGAAGCACTGAATGAAACGCTCAACACCCCTAACAACGATGTTTATACCTATATTGACTTAGTGCGTGAGCGCGCTGGTCTTGACGGAGTAAAGGAATCCTGGCAAAAATATTCAAAGTATCCTGAAAAGCCAAACACGAAAACAGGTATGCGTGAAATCATTCGTATGGAACGCTTAAATGAACTAGCTTGTGAAGGAAAACGCTTTTGGGATTTACGTCGTTGGAAGAAGGAACTTCCTCGTGAAGTGAAGGGGTGGTATGTACAAGGAGAAACAGCACAAGAATTTTACCGTGTCACTACGCTTTATCTACGTTCGAGATACAGTTTTAAAGATTACTTGTGGCCCTTAAAAGTAGAAACTGTATTGAAAGATCCGAACCTGGGACAGAATCCGGGTTGGTAATCACCGTATTCATGTTATAAAAAACTGGAAAGATGAAAAAAATAAATTATATATTAAAGCTGACAAAATATATGTCTGCGACTTTAATTGGTATACTGTGTCTTACAGGATGCGGACAAGACGACAGAATTGGACTTGACGCGACTGACAATATAGCACCGGGATTGCCTAGCAATATAAAAGTAGAAAATATTAACGGTGGAGCTATCATCAGCTACACTCCTCCTAAAGATGACGATCTCCTATGTGTAGTAGCTTCTTATATGATCAATGGAAAAGAAAGAACTACTAAAGCCTCTCCTTATGTAAACAAACTTACAGTAGAAGGGTTCGGCAAAGTGGGTGACTATCAAGTGACTCTAAAGAGTATAGATAAAAGCAGGAACGAATCTGAACCACTTTCGGTAACGATAAGCCCGTTGACTCCACCCGTCGAATTTATTTATAATTCTCTGAAAGTCGAAAATAGTTTTGGCGGGGTTAGTCTGACTTGGGAAAATCCAACAAGGGAAAACATTATTTTAGAAGTGTTTAAAAAAGATGATGGGGAATGGATATCTCTGGAAAATTTCTATTCTAGTGTACTAAACGGAGTAGCCAAAATCCGTAATTTGGCTGCAGAACCAATAACACTAGGATATAGAATTCAAGATCGCTGGGAGAACTATTCTCAGATGCTGGAAAAGGAAAGTACGCCTTTGTATGAAGAAGAACTGTCTAAATCTTTATTCAAGGAAGTTAATCCATTACCTGGTGATTGTGAAGCAATGTCCGGTTTGCCAATACGAAATATATGGCAAGGTGATTACAACATGGAATGTTTCCATAATATTACGAATACGACAAACCCTGCAATTGGAAGGACGATAACTTTTGACATGGGACAGGTAGCCAAAGTCAGTCGTTTTAAAATGTATCAGCGTAGAGGAAATGATCCAGTTAATGTATGGGCTTATGACCATAACAATTTAAAAAAATATGTTATCTATGGTTGTGAAGCACTTACGGATAATATGTATCTAGGAGGTGAAGTAAAAGAAGATGGCATCAAATATCCTACGTTCGAAGGATGGACAAAAATCATGGAAGTAGAGTGTTATAAACCTTCTGGAAGCGATAACCCTACGAAAACAAATGAAGATTTAGAATATATTGAAAACGGTGACGAACATGAGATTCCACTAGATGCACCCAATTTCCGTTACATTCGAATTTACATGCTTGAGAATTGGAGTGGAGGTACTTATGCACAGATCGGTGAAATGACCTTTTGGGGGCAACCTATCGGGAAATAACTTAATAATTAGATTATGAAAAATATTATAAACTATATAGTTTGCAGCATGCTAATTCTCGGAATAGCTGCTTGCGGAGATATGTATGATGTACACGAAAAGTATCTTAAAATGGGTGAAGAGACCTATCTCGGAATCGCCAGTGATTTGGAAGCGAACAGCGGTTTCAACCGTATTGAATTGAAATGGAAACTAAATGCTGATCCTCGAATCAATGCCAGTATCATTTCTTGGGAAGGATGCGAAACTCCAATTGAGGTACCCATCTCTGCAGATCGTGATATCAATGATTATATCTCAAAGATAATTGATCTTCCAGAAGGGAAATATATCTTTTCGATAATAAATAAGAGTGAAACGGGAAAAGAATCTCTGATACAAACCATTTCCGGTGAAGTATATGGGTCTTCCTATCAAGCTGGGTTATCCGCACAAGGAATCAACTCTATGGAAGCGACACTGTCGAAAGGAGTTACCATTAAATGGGCTCCTATGGAAGGATGTACAAAAACGATGTTTACTTATACCAACAACGAAGGCAGCGAAAAAACAATCACTTTGATGGAAGGAGCAACAACTTCTATCATACCAGATGCCGTACTTGATACAGAGTTTAAAGTAACTTCTTATTTTAAACCTTCAGAGGAGGCTATTGACGAAATTCCATCATTAGAAAAAGTTGTGAGTTTTCCAACCTATTATACTGTATCAAAAGAAGAGTGGGACGAGATTCATAACCAATATATCGATGTGGACAGGACAGGATGGGGAGTTGAGGCTAACACAGAAGAATTGACCGGTGAAGGAGCCGTAAACGGGCATAAAGAAGCATTAATTGATGGTAATTTAAATACTTTCTGGCATTCACAATGGGATGGTGAAGGGAAGAATCCACCATTGCCACATATAATCATATTTGATATGCAACAAACACAAAACATTCTATCAATAGAATTGGCTAGGCGCCAAAATAACCTTGATTTAAAAGCAGTCATGTTCAGCATCAGTGATGACAAAGAAAACTGGACAGAATTAGGAAAATTAGATTTTCCTAATGATAAGGTTCCTAATGCACAAATTATCTTATTACCAAAGGCTATAAGTGGAAGATATTTCCGTACTACAGTGACCGACAGCAACAATGGCGTAAATGCAAGTATTGCAGAGATTATGTTTACAATGGGAAAAAAATAATAGCAGTCGGTGATTAAATCAAGTGGGAAGAAAAAGTATTTTCTTCCCACTTCTATTTTCAGACAAGAAAAGATACATATACCATACAGTTTTATACAGAATCAGACTACTTTTCTGCATATTATTACGTCTATTTATACAGTTTAATCTCCAGTTTATTAGTTTTTGAGCTATTTTTTCCTACAGCAATCTTAAAAACAGAACATTTCGATAATAAGAATAATATGGAACCATAGCACAAATATATAAAATTGATCAGGCAGAAGGAAGTGAGACGATTATATTATCACGAAATTGTACCTGTTCATTAGGTTTATATAACCGAAAAGAATTATCTTTGCTACATATCAACAGTTGGACTAAAAGGAATTTATGACGAAAGCTTTATTTTTTGATATAGACGGAACGCTGGTTAGTTTCGAAACACACCGTATCCCGTCTTCTACCATTGAGGCATTGGAAGCCGCCCACGCAAAAGGGCTTAAAATATTTATCGCTACCGGACGCCCGAAAGCCATTATCAACAATCTTTCCGAATTGCAGGACCGGAACCTGATCGATGGATATATAACCATGAACGGAGCCTATTGTTTTGTCGGAGAAGAAGTAATTTACAAAAGTGCCATCCCGCAGGAAGAAGTAAAAGCAATGGCTGCTTTCTGCGAGAAGAAAGGAGTCCCCTGCATCTTCGTAGAGGAGCATAATATCTCTGTTTGCCAACCGAATGAGATGGTGAAGAAGATCTTTTATGACTTCCTGCATGTAAATGTCATTCCGACAGTTTCATTTGAAGAAGCAAGCAATAAAGAAGTCATCCAGATGACTCCCTTCATCACGGAGGAAGAAGAAAAAGAAGTGCTTCCATCCATCCCGACTTGCGAAATAGGCCGCTGGTATCCGGCTTTTGCGGATGTCACAGCCAAAGGCGATACCAAACAGAAAGGCATCGATGAAATCATCCGGCACTTTGGTATCAAGTTGGAAGAAACGATGTCCTTCGGCGACGGAGGAAACGATATCAGCATGCTCCGCCACGCAGCTATCGGAGTCGCTATGGGGCAGGCCAAAGAGGATGTAAAAGCCGCAGCCGACTATGTGACAGCCCCCATTGATGAGGACGGCATCAGCAAGGCTATGAAACATTTCGGGATTATCTAATTCATTTATCCGGTCAGCACATCTGCTTATCCGTCACTAACTTTATGAGCGTAGACACTAATAACGCAGCTTTTCAGGACGCCCTGAATCTTATTCAGTATACCCGCCAGTCGGTTTTTCTGACCGGAAAAGCGGGTACAGGTAAATCTACATTCCTACGTTATGTCTGCGAACATACCAAGAAGAAACATGTCGTTCTCGCACCTACCGGCATCGCAGCCATCAACGCCGGAGGAAGTACGATGCACAGTTTCTTCAAACTCCCCTTCTATCCGTTACTGCCGGACGATCCAAATTTAAGTCTCCAGAGAGGACGCATTCACGAGTTCTTCAAGTACACCAAACCGCACCGGAAATTACTGGAACAGATTGAACTGGTCATCATAGACGAAATCTCTATGGTACGGGCGGACCTCATTGACGCCATCGACCGCATCTTACGTGTATATTCACATAATTTACGGGAACCTTTCGGCGGCAAACAACTGTTATTGGTAGGCGACGTTTTCCAGCTGGAACCTGTCGTGAAGAATGACGAGCGGGAGATTCTGAACCGTGCCTACCCTACTCCATACTTCTTCTCGGCAAGAGTATTCAGCCAGATCGATCTGGTATCCATCGAACTCCAGAAAGTATACCGGCAAACTGACTCCGTCTTTGTCAGCGTTCTCGACCATATCCGTACCAACACCGCCGGAGCAGCCGACCTGCAACTGCTGAACACCCGATACGGAAGCCATATCGAAGAATCGGAAGCCGATATGTACATCACGCTTGCCACCCGAAGGGATACGGTTGACTCGATCAATGAGAAGAAACTGGCCGAGCTGGCAGGAGAACCGATCACCTTTGAGGGAAGCATTGAAGGGGATTTTCCCGAAAGTAGTCTGCCGACCTCACAGGAACTCGTTCTGAAACCGGGTGCTCAAATCATCTTTATCAAGAATGATTTCGACCGCCGGTGGGTAAACGGTACCATCGGAGTGATTGCCGGTATCGACGAGGAAGAAGAAACGATATACGTCATCACCGATGACGGCAAGGAATGCGATGTAAAACGGGAATCATGGCGTAACATCCGCTATCGCTACAACGAAAAGACGAAAGAGATTGAAGAGGAAGTACTGGGCAGCTTCACCCAATATCCCATTCGGCTGGCTTGGGCCATTACCGTCCACAAGAGTCAGGGGTTGACTTTCAGCAGAGTAGTGATTGACTTCACGGGAGGTGTATTTGCCGGCGGACAGGCGTATGTAGCACTCAGCCGTTGTACCTCACTGGATGGCATCCAGCTCAAAAAGCCGATCAACCGGGCGGATATCTTTGTGCGTCCCGAAATCGTAAACTTTGCCGGACGGTTCAACGACCGGCAAGCCATCGACAAGGCTCTGAAACAGGCGCAGGCCGATGTCCAGTATGCCGCTGCCGCACGTGCATTCGACAAAGGGGATATGGAAGAATGCCTGGAACAATTTTTCCGTGCCATTCACTCCCGTTATGACATAGAGAAACCTGTTCCCCGCCGATTAATCCGCCGGAAACTGGGGATTATCAACACCTTGCAGGAGCAGAACAAAAAGCTCAAAGAGCAAATGCGGGAACAGCAGGAACGTCTGCGGCAATATGCCCACGAATATCTGTTAATGGGAAATGAATGTATCACCCAAGCCCACGACGCCCGTGCCGCCATCGCCAATTATGACAAAGCGCTCAGCCTCGACCCTAATTATATAGACGCCTGGATACGGAAAGGAATCACCCTGTTCAACAGCAAAGAGTATTTTGATGCGGAAAACTGTTTCAATACCGCTGTCAGCCTTCATCCTGCAAACTTTAAAGCTGTGTACAACCGTGGAAAACTGCGTCTGAAAATCGATAATACTGAAGGAGCAATTGCCGACCTGGACAAGGCTACAAGTCTGAAACCCGAGCATGCCGGTGCACACGAGCTTTTCGGAGATGCCCTGTTGAGAGTGGGGAAAGAAGTGGAAGCCGCCATACAATGGAGAATTGCCGAGGAACTCAGAAAGAAAAAATCATAAATAAGTTGGTAGTGTATCAGAAGTCTTCTGATTGTGAAAGTTATTGAATATCATCTTACATCAAAAACTTTTTATTAACTTTGCCTTCGTATGTACGTCAAACTCTTAAAAGAAAAGCAAATGAAAAAAGGTTTGAAAATCGCAGCTATCGTCGTAGGGGTAATAATCATTCTGATGCTCCTCCTTCCTTTCGCCTTCCAAGGTAAGATAGCAGGTATTGTAAAAACAGAAGGCAACAAGATGCTCAATGCACAATTTGATTTCAAGAAACTCAACATTAGCCTGTTCCGCAACTTTCCGCAGGCTTCTGTCACTCTCGAAGATTTCTGGCTGAAAGGCGCGGGAGAATTCGCAAATGATACCCTTGTACAAGCCGGAGAGGTAACTGCCACCATCAATCTGTTCTCCCTTTTCGGAGACAGCGGTTATGACATCTCCAAAGTATTCATAGAAGATACCCGCCTGCACGCCATTGTCCTGCCGGACGGTCGTGCCAACTGGGATATTATGAAGCCCGACACGACAGACACGCAGGAAACGCCTGCCGCGGAAGAAGATTCATCTCCTTTCAAAGTCAAGCTGCAACGTTTTGTCATCAAGAACATGAATTTGATTTATGACGACCAGCAAGGTAAAATGTATGCCGACATCCGTGATTTCAACGCCCTTTGTGCCGGTGACCTGGGCAGTGACCGCACTACGCTGAAACTGGAAGCGGAAACCAAATCACTGACTTACAAGATGAATGGCATTCCTTTCCTTGCAAACGCCAACATCTCCGCCAAGATGGATGTAGACGCCGATCTTGCCAACAACAAGTATACACTGAAAGACAATACCATTCGCCTCAACGCCATTCAGGCAGGTATCGACGGTTGGGTGGAACTGAAAGATCCCGCTATCGACATGGATCTCAAACTCAATACCAATGATGTAGGCTTCAAGGAAATACTGTCTTTGATTCCTGCCATTTACGCAACGGAATTCTCCAGTCTGAAAACAGACGGAACCGCTACTCTTGCCGCATCAGCCAAAGGTACGCTGCAAGGAGATACTGTCCCCGCATTCAACATCGACATGCAAGTCAAGAACGCTATGTTCCGCTATCCGGCATTGCCCGCAGGAGTCGATCAGATCAACATTAATGCCAACGTCCGAAATCCGGGAGGAAATATAGACCTGACCACCATCCAAATCAACCCGTTCAGTTTCCGTCTGGCAGGAAATCCTTTCAGTCTGACTGCGGACGTGAAAACACCGGTCAGCGACCCCGATTTCAAAGCTGAGGCAAAAGGTACCCTCGACCTGGGTATGATCAAACAGGTATACCCTTTGGGAGATATGGAACTGAACGGAACCATCAACGCCGATATGCAAATGTCCGGACGTCTTTCTTATATAGAGAAAGAACAGTACGACAACATGAAAGCCTCCGGAACCATCGGTCTGACCAATATGAAACTGAAAATGCAGGATATGCCGGATGTGGATATCAAGAAATCACTCTTCACCTTCACCCCGAAATATCTGCAACTGAGCGAAACGACGGTCAATATCGGTAAGAACGATATTACTGCCGACAGCCGTTTCGAGAACTATATCGGCTACGCTCTGAAAGGTACTACGCTGAAAGGAACGCTGAACATCCATTCCAATTATTTCAATCTGAATGATTTCATGACAGCCTCCACAGACAGCGTGGCAACTACCGAGGCTGCTGCTACAGACTCCACGGCGATTGCCGGCGTAATAGAAGTTCCGCGCAATATCGACTTCCAGATGGACGCCAATCTGAAACAGGTGCTGTTTGACAAGATGACATTCAACAATATGAACGGTAAACTTATTGTCAAAGACGGAAAGGTAGATATGAAGAATCTTTCTATGGGCACTATGAGCGGCAATGTGGTGATGAACGGATATTACTCTACCGCCAATGCGAAGAAACCGGAAATGAAAGCCGGATTCAAACTGTCGGATATCAGCTTCTCACAAGCATACAAAGAACTGGATATGGTTCAGCAACTGGCTCCTATCTTTGAGAACCTGAAAGGAAACTTCTCCGGCAGCATCAATGTGCTGACCGACCTGGACGCAGCCATGAGCCCGGTACTGGAAACGATGCAAGGAGACGGCAGCTTGTCTACCCGCGATCTCAGTCTGAGTGGTGTGAAAGCAATCGACCAGATAGCCGATGCCATCAGCCAACCGAGTCTGAAAGAAATGAAAGTGAAAGATATGACACTGGACTTCACTATCAAAGACGGACGGGTGGAAACCAAACCGTTTGATATCAAAATGGGTGACTATAATCTGAATCTTTCCGGTAGCACAGGACTCGACCAGACCATCGACTACTCCGGCAAGATCAAGCTTCCGGCATCCACCGGCATTTCCAAGCTGATGACACTCGATCTGAAGATCGGCGGTTCATTCACTTCCCCGAAAGTCAGTGTCGATACAAAGAGTATGGCCAATCAGGCACTTGAATCCGTAGCCGACGAAGCAATCAGCAAACTGGGAGAAAAGCTCGGACTGGATTCTGCCACGACTGCCAACAAAGATTCCATCAAACAGAAAGTGACGGAAAAAGCTACAGAGAAAGCACTTGATTTCTTAAAGAAGAAACTTAAATAAGAAAAGGAGAAGAGAGTATGCTTCTGAAACTGTACGATAAAAACAATAACCCGCAGGACTTGCAACGGGTAACCGACATCCTGAACGACGGCGGACTGATCATCTATCCTACGGATACGATGTACGCCATCGGATGCCACGGGCTGAAAGAACGTGCTATTGAACGGATTTGCCGGATCAAAGATATTGATCCGCGCAAAAACAACCTGTCTATCATCTGCTACGATCTAAGCAGTATCAGCGAGTATGCCAAAGTGGGTAATAATGAGTTCAAGCTCATGAAGCATAATCTCCCCGGTCCGTTCACGTTTATCCTGAATGGCACCAACCGGCTGCCCAAAATCTTCCGCAACCGAAAAGAGGTGGGTATCCGTATGCCGGACAACAACATCATTCGTGAAATCGCCCGCTTACTGGATGCTCCTATTATGACCACCACACTGCCATATGATGAGCATGAAGATCTGGAATATATGACCGATCCCGAACTGATTGACGAAAAGTTCGGCGATATCGTGGATCTGGTGATCGACGGAGGAATAGGAGGCATAGAACCTTCTACAGTAGTGAAGTGCACAGAAGATGAACCGGAAATTGTCCGTCAGGGAAAAGGCTGGCTGGAAGGGATTTAATCCCGAAGACTATTAACTTAGAGAATATATAAATCAGGCACGGACTACACGGATTTCACGGTTTTAAAAGATTACATATCTAAAAAACGTGTTAATCCGTGAAATCCGTGCCTGAATATTTCTTACTTAATCAATGATTCCGGATCCAGATGACCTGCTTCGATATCCTTGAAGTAACGGTAAGTACCTACTTTCAACTCTTCCGTAGCAGCATCGTCACAAACGATAATACCCTTTTCGTGCATCTGCAAAGCACTGATAGTCCACATCTGAGTGATAGAACCTTCTACTGCATGATATAATGCGCGGGCCTTATTGTGACCATTTACGATAATCATCACTTCTTTAGCAGAAAGCACAGTGCCTACACCAACAGTCAGAGCTGTCTTCGGAACTTTGTTAATATCGTTGTCAAAGAAACGGGAGTTCGCAATGATTGTATCCGTAGTCAGCGTTTTCTGACGGGTACGGGAAGTCAGTGAAGAACCCGGTTCGTTGAATGCGATGTGTCCGTCTGGACCAATGCCACCCATGAAAAGGTCGATGCCACCATAAGACTTAATCTTTTCCTCGTAGCGTGCACATTCTGCATCCAGGTCGGGAGCATTACCGTTCAGGATATTCGTATTTTCCTTTTTGATATCGATATGGCTGAAGAAGTTATTCCACATAAAAGAGTAATAGCTTTCCGGATGTTCTTTCGGCAAGCCTACATATTCATCCATATTAAATGTTACGACGTTCTGGAAAGAAACGATTCCTTTCTTATTTAAATCGATCAAAGCTTTATACATACCCAGAGGTGAAGATCCCGTAGGACAGCCCAATACAAAAGGTTTTTCCGGAGTTGGGTTGGCAGCTTTTATTTTTGCGGCAACGTAATGTGCAGCCCACTGAGATACGGACTGATAGTCCGGCTGAATAATAAGTCTCATAAGTCGATTGTTTTATAGGTTAGTAAATAATTGTTCATTCTTTATTTAGCGGTCTTTTTTCAAGCGGTCCGCCATCGCACGTGCCAGGTTCTCACACTGGGTATAAGTAATATCCTGCATCGCCTGTTTCATCTCTACCGGATCGCCTACCAGTTCGAACTTACTCTTTTCCGCAAATTCAGCCATACGCTTCACAGCAGCTCCTGCCCAGGTGAAGGAACCGAAGTATCCCAAATAACGTCCTTTGAGTTCGCGAACCAGAATCTTAGACAATAACGATTCCACTTCCGGGAATATCTGATTACTGTATGTCGGAGAACCGACAATCAATCCTTTATAACGGAAAATATCTGCAAGGATATAAGAAGGATGACTCTTCGTCACATTGTGCATCACAATATTCCTGATTCCCTGTGCTGAGAGTTCCGCAGCAATAGCTTCCGCCATCTGTTCCGTATTTCCATACATACTGCCATATACGATAACCACACCTTCGTCCGCATCATAACGGCTCAGACGGTCGTAGATACCGATCACCCTGGAAATATTCTCTGTCCATACCGGTCCGTGTGTAGAGCAAATGGTAGTGATAGGCAGTCCTCCCAATTTTTGCAGGGCTTTCTGTACCGGACTACCGTATTTGCCAACGATATTGGAGTAGTAACGCACCATTTCACCCCAGTACTTATCTACATTGATACGGGTATCCAGAAATCCTCCGTCTACAGTGCCAAAGCATCCGAATCCGTCACCTGAGAAAAGGATTCCGTCCGTTTCATCAAATGTCATCATCGTTTCGGGCCAGTGCACCATCGGAGTCATATAGAAACGAAGCATATGCTTGCCTAATGCAAGGAAGTCTCCGTCTTTCACCAGATATTGCTCGCCGGTAACACCGTAGAATCCTTCAATCATGCCGAAGGTTTGCTTATTGCCGACAATAATAATATCCGGATAGTGTTGTTTAATCAATCGGATGGAGCCCGAATGATCCGGCTCCATGTGATTTATAATCAAATAGTTAATAGGACGTTCGCCGATTACTTGCTTGATCTTGCGCAAGTAGACTTCAAAATAACAGATATCTACAGTATCCACCAACGCCACCATTTCATCATCAATCAAATAAGAGTTATACGAAACTCCATAGGGCAACGGCCATAACGCCTCAAAACGGTGTTTATTACGGTCATTTACTCCCACATAGTGGACATTTCCTTTAATTCTTGTTTTCTGTTCCATTCTTCAACTTTAATTAATTTCTGCTCACCAGCTATGATCCTCTGAGGACAGAGATTTATTCTGTGGTGAAGTTATCTTCCGCAAAAATAACTCTTTTTTCTGAATCCCTGTACTTCTTACCTTGATAAGCTCCCCTTTCTTTCATTCTTTTTTGCAAACGAGTTACAAATTCATAATTCTTCAGTCCCCAGTCCGGAGCAATCAGCAATTCTTTGGGAGACTGCGAAACAAAACGTTCCAATACCAGATCCGGGCGGAGATGCTCTACATAGTCAATCACCAGGTCAATATATTCGTCCACTTCCGTAAACAGATGAAAACCTTCCGGATTCTCTTCGTATTCATGCGCCATGCGAGTACCACGAATCAACTGTAACTGATGAATTTTGAGTGTGGACAAAGGAAGCGCGGAAAGGATTCCTGCCTGCTCTACCATTGTATCATGTGTCTCTCCCGGAAGACCGAGGATGACGTGCCCGCCCGTCAGTATGCCACAGGCGGCGGTACGCTGAACAGCCTCTACCGTATCCGCATACGTATGTCCGCGATTGATACGCCGCAATGTCTCATCACTGGCACTCTCAATGCCATATTCCACCATCAGGAATGTATGGCGGTTCAGTTCTTCCAGATACTGAAGCAGTTCTTCCGGCATACAATCCGGACGCGTACCGATCACCAATCCTACTACCCCGTCTACCTGCAACGCCTCTTCATATTTACGTTTCAGTCCTTCCAGTTCTGCATAAGTATTGGTATATGCCTGGAAATACGCCAGATATTTCATCTCCGGATATTTATGGGCAAAGAAACATTTCCCCTCCTCCAGTTGGGTAGCAATCGACTTTTCCGTCCGGCAATAGTCCGGGTTGAAAGTCTGGTTATTGCAATACGTACAACCGCCCCATCCCTTCGTCCCATCCCGATTAGGACAAGTAAAACCGGCATTTAATGATATTTTCTGCACTTTGTAAGGAAAATGTTTTCGCAGAAAGGTTGGGAAATCATTATATTGTATTTGATAAGACATATCTATTTAATTCATTTGTTATTTGTGTGGCAAACATAAGAAAAAACAGCGAGTTACGGAAAGATGCCCCAAAATATCTTCAATATATTAAAAAAAACATAAAGTGCATAAGATAAATTAATATTTATTGCGAAAGCAGAAACTATTTAGTTAGTTTTGTGTGATTTTAAGCATTGACGGGAGGATACTTGTGAAAGTCTTGTGCAATTATTCCCCAATTATGATTTCATCTCACCATACCCCATGCGACTCTCGTCAATAAACTATCCTCTTTATGTTCTAAAAACAGAATATAAAGAGGATTTTTAGCATAAGCAGGCAGACAAGACAGCGAAAGGGAGGAAAAAATAGGCAAACTTTCGTATTATCCGTTCAATGTAGCGTCCGGGCTTCTTGTTTTCCATCCTTTTATTTATTTTTGTTCTAACAAAAAACACCGATATTATGAAACGCGCCCGGCTCCTTCTTATTTCTCTTTTTAACTATTGCATATTAGTGGCCCAGCCTACCTATCAGATCAAGCATTATTCCGTCAATGACGGAATGTCTCAAGGAATAGTACAGACGATCATACAAGACAAAAAAGGATTTCTATGGTTCGGCACATGGAACGGGCTGAATAAATTCGACGGATATACATTCAAAAACTATAAGACATCTTACAAAGACGGCTATATTCTGAATACCAACCGGATCAGTCAGATAGCGGAAACGAAATATGGGGATATCTGGTGCCAAGCCTATGACGGACGGGTGTATATGTTCGACAATCAGACAGAGAAGTTCATCGACATTTTAGGTTCAGTAGCAGAAACGATGATAACGAATAATTATGCCGACCATATTTATACCCTTTCCAAAGGAATCTCATGGATCACCTTTCAAAACGAATGTGCCGCCATCCGCATAGATGACCAACTTTGCAAACAGGGGAAAGGAATCACTCTGTACAGTTCCTTCAAACAAAACTTGAAGGGAGACAAGATATATACCGTTTTCGAAGATTCCGAAGGAGATGAATGGATACTGACCAACAAAGGAATTTCTATCATAGGAAAGAAGCAGGTAGACAGCGATTTCCCGTTCCAATATATTAAAGAAGCGGATGGAATTATTTATCTGGTTTCCCAATCGGACAAATTGGCCTCTTACAACTTTAAGACCAGACAATTCAAATTCATAGAGATTCCTTATCATGTTTCGATGATTAACGAAGTCAAGAAGTTTGACTCCAATACACTTTTGCTGGCTACAGATAACGGACTGATTATTTATAAGATAAAAGAAAAAGAATTCCAGTTGATTGATATACGCACATCAACGCAACCTTCCAACGTCGTACAGTCAGTTTATCAAGACCATTACAAGGAACTATGGATATTCCCCCAAACGACAGGAGTGATCCGTTATAATCCATCCACCAAGGAAATGCAGCATTTGTTCACACCGGCCGACGAAGTGATCAGATATGAACGGAAAAATAAGAATGTGATCTTTGAAGACCGGCAACACACGTTATGGGTTCTCCCCCCGGAAGGGAATCTGTCTTATTATGACCGTGAAAACAAAGAACTGAAACCCATGCTGAAGGACAGCAACAATCCGAAGTCTGTTTTCAGTCCGCTCGTCCGCTTTTACACACTGGACAATCAGGGTAACTGCTGGCTGACCAGTACACGTGGCATTTACAAATTGTCCTTCTTTCCACATACCTATAATCTGGTGCATATTGACAATGGATTCGAGACCCGCGCTTTTTTATGCGACAATGAAAAGAGGCTGTGGGTTTCTTCGAAGGCACAGATGATCAGAGTGTACCAACCGGACGGACAGTTGGAAGGCTATCTGACGCCACAAGGAAAAATAAGCAAAGATAAACAGAGTTTTACAAGCGTATATTGCTTTCTTGAAGACCATGAAGGCAATATCTGGATAGGAACAAAGGAAAACGGCATTTATCTGTTAAAGAAAAAGTCGCCGGATTCCTATTCCGTACAACAATTCACTCATCAACCGAATATGCCATACAGCTTGAGTGGCAACAGTGTATATTCCATTTTTCAAGATAGCCATAAACGTATCTGGATAGGCTGCTATGGCGGAGGAATCAATTTGCTAACCTACAATAAGGACGGTAAGACAGAATTTATACACAGCGATAATGAGTTGAAGAATTACCCGACCGGCTACGCTTCGAAAGTCCGCCACATATCCGAAGCGCCGGGCGGTGTGCTGTTAATAGGAACCACCAACGGATTACTGACTTTCTCCAATCAATTTGAGAGACCGGAAGAAATCAAGTTTTATCGTAATTGTTGCGAGTCAGGAATAAGTACCAGCCTGAGCGGAAATGATGTGATGCATACATACACCGACAAGCAAAAACGAACCTATATAGCCAGCTTTACGGGAGGCATCAGCCAAATCGTATCCAAGAACCTGCTCAGCAACAAGATTGAGTTCAAGACATATACAACGGATGACGGACTGGCTTCGGACTTGGTACAAGCCATGCAGGAAGATCAACAAGGCAACTTATGGATTCTTTCGGAAAATGCCATTTCTAAATTCGACGCTCAAAGAAAGACTTTCGAGAATTACGGGCTTAACTCTCTGCACCAGGAATTTAGCTTCTCAGAAGCGGCACCGGTGATCAACGCTCGAAATCAAATCGTATTCGGTACAGACAAGGGATTCATTGAGATTTCTTCCAAAGAGATGCAGAAAAGTTCCTATGTCCCTCCCATTGTCTTTACCGGTTTGAAAGTGCAGGGACAATCTTCTGTCATCGCCATTGACGATCTGGAAGAATTACGCCTCACCCCCTCTCAGCGTAATGTTACTTTCCAGTTTGCGGCACTCGATTATGTCGATTCCAAAGAAATCCGTTACGCATACCGACTGAAAGGACTGGAAGAAGAGTGGCACGACGGGGACAAGAACCGTTCTGCCAGCTACATCAACTTGCCGAATGGCAAATATAAACTGCAAATCAAATCCACCAACAGCGACGGAGTATGGATGGACAATATCCGCACTTTATCCATCAACGTACTGCCCACTTTCTGGGAGACGGGCTGGGCATGGCTGCTCTACGTTATTCTCTTCGTTCTCTTTACGGGCAGTATCGTATATGTACTTTTTTATATTTATCGGTTGCGCCACCAAGTGGATATCGAGCAACAACTATCCAATATCAAGCTCCGTTTCTTTACTGACATATCTCATGAACTCCGGACACCGCTGACTCTGATCAGCAGTCCGGTCAATGAAGTTCTGGAAAATGAAGACTTATCCGCCACAGCCCGTGAGCACTTGACTGTGGTACAAAAGAATGCCGAACGTATGCTACGTCTCATGAATCAGATTCTGGACTTCCGTAAGATACAGAATCAGAAGATGAAAGTGCTGGTGGAGAAGACAGACCTGATTCCACTTCTTGAAAAAGTAATGATCAACTTCCGCTTGATTGCAGAAGAAAAGAAGATTAATTTCCGGTTGGCAAGCGAACTTAAATCAATATATGCATGGATAGACCGCGATAAGTTTGAAAAGATATTCTTTAATCTGATATCCAACGCATTCAAATATACACCGGCTGAGAAGGCGATTACAATAGAAGTGACAAAACAAACAGATAAAGTGACAATCTCTGTGGTGGATGAAGGCATCGGAATTGAACCGACTAAACTGCGTACTTTGTTCCAGCGCTTCGAAACGCTGGCACAGCAGAATATGCTCCAACCGTCTTCCGGCATCGGTCTGTCATTGGTAAAGGAAATGGTCGATATGCATCACGGTACAATCAAAGTAACGAGCGAGCCGGAAGCAGGAAGCCGTTTCATAGTAACTCTGCCTCTTCAAAAAGAAGTCTTCGAACAAGACAGTCAGGTGGAATTTATTCTGAATGACAGTCAAAGTCCGACTACTCATCCGGACAGCAGCCTCCAGACTGAAAAAAGAGCAGAAGCGGAAGACAAAGAAGATATGGAGAATAATACGGCTCCGGATACGCTTACTATATTGGTGGTTGAGGACAATGAGGAACTGAAAGCTTTCTTAAAAAACATCTTATCTGAGAATTATACTGTTATCACCGCTTCGAACGGAAAAGAAGGATTGCAACACGCAGTTGATAATATCCCCGATCTTATCATCAGTGACGTAATGATGCCGGTTATGGACGGTCTGGAGATGATTCGGCAAATCAAAGAAAACAATAACATCTGCCACATTCCCATTATTGTATTATCGGCAAAAGCCTCTTTGGATGACCGGATTGCCGGACTGGAGCAAGGTATAGATGACTATATCACAAAACCTTTCAGCGCCACATATCTGAAAACACGTATCGCTTCACTGCTCCGCCAACGCAAATCCTTGCAGGAAATCTATATGGCCAAACTGACGGAAGGAAAAGAAATAGCTGTCGCAGAAGCTCTTACCCCATCGCAACCGCAGATTACTCCCTACGACGAGCAATTCATGCAAAAGGTAATGGAGTTCATAGAAGAACAGATGGATAATGCCGAACTGACCATCGACGAATTTGCAGAGCATCTGATGCTCAGCCGCACCATCTTCTATCGGAAACTGAAGTCCATCATCGGACTGACTCCTGTAGACTTCATACGTGAAGTACGCATCAAACGTGCAGCACAGCTAATAGACAGCGGGGAATATAATTTCTCACAGGTAGCCTATATGACCGGTTTCAATGACCCGAAGTATTTCAGTAAATGCTTCAAGAAGGTAGTAGGTATCACGCCTTCCGAATATAAAGAGAAGAATAAATAAAAAAAGAAGCCGACCGTACGCATTCATTAATCACCATAACCGGCTATTTTCTTTCGTAGCACCTAGGTCAGACAATTGTAGCACCCAGGTCAGATAACTGAAGCACCTAGGTAATACATTCGTCTCACCTAGGTGCTACGAAAGAAAAACGACTAAAGACATAAAAGATTTTGGCTAGCAGGATACTTATTTATCCCTATGTTCCAATAAGTTAGCAACAGTTCCGTATCTGTTAATTCCGCTGATTTCCGGAAAGCAGCATTTTTCCGGAATCCTTTTTATATTCTTTCCCGTTAATAATAATGCCTGTAGCATTTTTTATCTGTATGCCCGGAGCCTCAGGATCCTCCACTTTGATATTCTCCATATTCACCTGAGAAGCCTGATTGATTACAATACCTTTCTTGGCATTAGTTACAGTCATGTTTTTGATAAAGATATTCTTAAGAGGCATTTCCGGCAGCCCGTTGAAATATACTGCCCGTTCCGCACCTCTGCAAAGAACATTTGAAATATAAATGTTCCTGAAAACAGGAGTTTCCTCATTCACATCCGGTATCGGAGTTTCCGGAAAGTCATTGACAGCATAATACAAATCCATCGTCAGAGCATCATTGGAAATATCAATCATGTTAATATTATCTATGAAAATGTTCTCCACTACGCCACCACGTCCGCGGGTACTCTTAAACCGCAAACCGACATCTGTGCCCACGAAAGAACAGCCCGATACGTATACATTCCGGACACCACCGGACATTTCACTGCCGATTACAAATCCGCCATGCCCATGCAAAACCGTATTATTCTTAATAATCACATTCTCACAAGGTTCTCCCCGCCTGCGTCCATCCTCATCTTTACCCGATTTCAGACAGATAGCATCATCCCCCGCATCAAAAAAACAATTAGTGACCAGTACGTTTTTACACGACTCCACATCCAGCGCATCGCCATTTTGCGAATACCAGGGATTGAACACCTTCACATCGTTCAAAGTCAAAGATTCGCAAGACAAAGGATGGATACACCAGCCCGGTGAGTTCTTGAAAGTCACCCCTTCCAGCAGAATCCGTTTGCTCTTTACTATACTCAGCATGACAGGGCGCAACCAGCTTTTCATGTAAGTCCACTCTTCATCGGTTATTTCTTTCTGCCCGTTATTTTGTCCGGTCATAAGTACAGAGGCTTTCAAAGCACCCGCATCAGGATACCATACTTTTCCGTTCTCATCCACTTTACCACCCGAACTCACCAGATTTTTCCATTGCCGTTCCGTCATCTTGTCTTTCTTGACCGGACGCCATCTATCTCCTGCCCCATCGAAAACACCATTGCCGGTGATGGCTATATTTTCAGCATTCATTGCCGAAATCGGCGATTGGCAGCGCTTAGTGTCCAGCCCTTCGAAAGAAGTGTCGATAATGGGATATAGAGATGTATCGCTGCTAAATACAATGAGAGCATTCTTCTCGGCATATAGATTAACGTTACTCAAAAGTACGACGGGCCCCGTCAACCATAATCCTTCGGGTATGATAACTTTCCCCCCTCCTTTGGAACTTACCGCCTTGATTGCATTGTTTATCGCCTCTGTGTTCAAGGTCACACCATCGCTGAGTGCGCCGAAATCACGGATATTAACCTCATAATCGGGAAAGGAAGGTTGGCTCACTTCAGGCATTGAAAACGGAAGATTCCTGTATACGTCTCCCTGTTCTTTTGTTCCACTTTCCGGATTTGAATAAACCTGATATGATATAAATATCATAACACCTGTCAGCACAACTCTCAAATCCTTTTTCAAAATTCCATTCATCTCTTTTTAATTTATTTTATCGGGTTCCTATTGATAACTACTTACAGAAATATCCATATCTTCATTGATATGTTTTTCCCATTTCACAAGCAAAAGTAATGGAAGTCTACTCCCCCTAAGTTCAATTATTGACAGATTAGGAGTAAAAAATAGTCATTTACCTGTTCGTCTATTAAAATTGTACTCAAACAAAGTATATCTCCGGAAAATAATTCATAAAAAAGCCATAGTAGAAAAGTATTATAAAATTCTTCCTTACTATGGCCCTTAATCTAATCCTGAAAACAGTTTTAATCTATGGTCAGAGTTTCATCATCTTGCCAATCTATAGTTCCGGCAGCACCATTTTGGTCTGTCCAGCCTTTGGTCTGTCCGAGCCAGGAGTTATTGTCCAAAATATCTTTTGACAGACCCATTATATAATAATTAGATCGCCATCCGATCTTAATCCATTCATTGCTGTTGTTCTTATCAGGTTGCACATTGGGCTCCCCGTACTGGAAATTAGACTCCCAAAAATCAGCCACTTCTTTAAGTTGCTTCTGGAAATCGGCAGATTCAGGGTCTGCAAATATATTCTTACGCAGTTCCGACAACACATCTTTACTGCCTGGAGTATATCCATCTTTTACATCCACATATTTAGCTGTACGATATCTTTCGGTCAACGGAGTTACTCCCAGGAATGAACAGGTATTAGTGGTACTCAACTGCATAGCTTCTCCCCGTCCTCCATCATAAAGCATCCAACGCCAAATATCCCAATATCTTTTGCCTTCATATGCCAGTTCGACCTGACGTTCACGCAAACAGGCAGCCAACGCCGATGCCCGGTCAAACACATAAGTATCCAAACCGTAATTATTAGTGGAAGGAATCCCAACCCGCGCACGCAATTTCCCGATTGCCTGTTTACATAAATCAATCTGATTGGTTGCCGCATAACACTCGGCAAGATTCAATTGCAATTCCGCATAACGGAAATCATAGATATGCACTCCCGAAGCTTCGTAGTTGTTGGCAGAAGCAGTATTGAGTCCACTCATCTTACGTACGAATACCGGACTGGTTATATTTACTCCTTCACTATAGGCAAAGCCGCTGGTAGTTGACTCCGAAGTTCGCCAACGATAAGCCCAGACCGTATCATTGGTGACATCTTTATGTCCCCACTTCAAACCATTAAAGGCAAATGTCTGGTAGAAACGCGGATCACGGTTTTCCATAAAGCGCAAACTACCTTCGGTAACCTGATGAGCGGCATCAGGAAGTGTACCGTCAGCCATAGGGAATACATCGATCAACTCAATAGGAGCACCTTTTCCACCGCTTCCTCCTTGAGAACTCAAACGGATATTCTTCTCCCAGCGATTATTCTTGTAACCTAATGACGAGTTGCTTTCCTTAGCCAATAGTCGGACAACTAATGTTTCTCTGTTAGAATGTTCATTATCGTCATCCGCCAATATTTTACTCCAGCTTGCAGCATCCGTCACACCGTCCAATCCACTGGCAGTAATACCGGAAATAGCGTTCTGAGTAGCTTCCAGGGCTTTTTGCCAACGAAGGTTGCCCGGATCATTCCAATTCTTATTAAAGATGGGGCTGGCATAGAATAATAACACACGGCTCTTGTATGCCAATGCTCCGCCACGTGTGAGACGTCCGTAATCGTTTGTTCCCCATTCATCCGGCAACAAAGCGGCCGCATCGGTCAGGTCTTTCACAATCTGTTCCACACATTGGGTCACAGAGGCTCTTGGCAGTCCGGCATCGGTCACCTCAGCATTCAGCACTGTTGTCACAATAGGTACGCAACCATACATACGAACCAAATCAAACAACTGCATGGCACGTAAAAAGAGGGCTTGCCCTTTTGCCTTATCTTTGGTATCCTGCGAAACCGAGGAAGCATCAATGTCACGAAGCAGGATATTGCAGTTACGTATACGCGTATAAGCATTGTTCGTAACACTTGAACCTAGTGCCTTGCCGAAATAACCGGCAAACAACGGGTCGTAACTTTTACCGCTGGAAGCATCTGTCTGTGTTTTTATATCATCAATGGTCGAATATTGCGTACTCGGGTCAATCCGGCTGGTAGACGTGATTCCCCACATCTCATCCGTGAATTCGTTAAAATCCTGCGCATAAGAAGTATACAATCCCAAATACTGAGACGTCGGAGATGTATAGTTTTCAAAACTTGTCTGGTATAATCCGGCCAGATACCAGGTGATTTTCGTTTCAGAATTAAAATCATCATAAGCTCCGTAATTATTCATATCCAAAAATGAATCACTGCAACCGGACATAAACATACCGAGGGCTAAAGTTCCTGTATATAAAAAGTTTTTCTTTTTCATCGTTGACACAATTATTAAAATGTAACATTAACACCTAATGACCAAGTTCTCAAAGTAGGATAATCTGTAGAAGAAGCATCATACATATTACGGTAATGGTCAGGGTATGGATTGTACAAATCCCACAAATTATTACCGGTCAGATTCAGACGGACAGCCGACATTTTCAACGGAGCAATCCACTTTTTAGGAAGTGTATAGCTGACAGACAGATTACGTATGTAACAACGGAAGGTACTAATCATCCAGAAATCAGAGTTGGCGATAGCCGAACTGGAAATCAGAGATTCTGTTCCCAAGTTAGGATATTTACCATTCGGATTGTACATTTCGTCAAACATATCTCCCCAGAAAGAATCCGGTGCCCATATCATTGTACTCTTATTACCACCCATAGAAGCACGGTCTATAAAGCGTACTCCACCCCATGAAGTAGCGATATTGGCACTGATAGCAAGTCCTTTCCAACTGGCACCCAGTCTTGTCGAGACATTATAAGTCTTATTCTTTTCACATAACTTTCCATAATCCTGTTCCAATACAATCTGTCCGTTGGGACCTTGTTGAACTCCATTGACCATTTCGCCCCCTAAATCCTGGTAAGCCAGCATACCCGGACGCAAATCGTCTTTACTTGTCTTATCCAGATATTTAGTTTGTCCGCCTTCGGGAGTATATGATTCCAGATAAGACCAGTATCTGTTAATATCATCCTGCGTACGCAAAATTCCGTCACCATTCGAGGTTCCTTTCCATACCTTGAATCCCCATACCGGCAGATATGTAGACATTCCTTCTTCCCAGCTTGAGCTGGACGGATATTTGTTATAGCGCAAACCCGGCACCCACTCTTTCACTCTACTACCGTTCAGACCGAAATCCATACCGATATTATAGTTCACCTGTCCTACCTTGTCACGCCATGTCAAAGACAACTCGCCGCCATATGTATCAACACGGCCAAAATTTTCTTCAGCATACGAACCACCGGCATACACGGGAATTCCCGGTTGGCTAGCCATAAACTGATTCAAGATGTTATCATTGATATCATAGTAGAAATCGAATACCGCACTTAAACGACCATCAAAGAAACGAGTATCAAAACCAAGATTAAACTTGTCGGAAACATCCCATTTCACATTACGGTTCGGAGATGACTGCGGGATCAGACTGGTACCTGGCTTTCCGCTTTCGGCACCGAACTGCATTCCTTTCAAGTCCATCTTGTACTGTTCTTTCCATTTCCACATCTTGATATTGTCACGTCCCGTACGTCCCCAGGATGCACGTACCTTCAAGAATTCAAACCAAGGAAGCGAGCGTTTGAACCATGATTCTTCAGACATGATCCATCCCGCAGAGATACCGGGAAAGAATCCCCAGTAATTCTCCGGAGCAAACTTAGTCGAAGCGTCTGAACGGAAAATAAACTGCAACATATAGCGGTCAGCATAAGAATATGCCACACGTCCCAAGTAAGAAAGCGAGCCCGATTCACCTTTAAGCGTCACTGTATTGTCGGAAGCCAGAGCTGACTTGCCGTCCGGCCCGACGATGGAGGGACCGCCGACTCCCAGATAAGTATCAGAAATGTCATGAGCCAGATCAGCATATTCAATATCACGAGAATCATAGAATGATTCATAACGCTCGATGGAAGCCATAGCCGAAATGCTATGTTGGCCAAACGTACGGTCATAGTTTACGTAAAAGTTCATCTGACGTCTTTCCGCCTGTTTATCTTTAAATGATAATGTACTGTTCTTATCAAAGATAGCCGTTTTAAAGGAACTGCTCGGGATGGTATAAACCAAATGCTGGTCGGCAGGCATTCTGCCGCCTACATACGCCAGTTCATAAGGGAAACTAGCCTGCTCGGTTGCTTCACTTGAATGCGAAGACGAATAAGTGGCACGGAGTGACAAACCTTTCACAAAAGGAACTTCATAGGTCAATGAAATATCAGCATTCCAGCTGTTGCTTCTGTTCTTACTGAACGAACCACTATTATTCAACGCAAAATAATTCCAGGAAGTAACATAATCTCTATTAAAGCTCGGACTACTATAGGTATTCTCGATAGGTCCCAGCCAATATTCCTGATCTTGCCCGTTCTCATCCGATAAAGTCACACTCCAAGGCATATGGTTGGGCATATGATGCAAAGCACTATAGTCTGATTTTTCCGTACTTCCACTCATCCCGTACAGTTTAAAGCGGGCTCCTTTTGTATAGATCTGATCGGATTTACCCTCATTACCGGCAACCGTGGCTGATAATTTAATATCATTCGTCAAACGCACATCAACACCGGCACGGTAAGTATAACGCTTATAGCTTTGATCACCCAAATTTGCTCCCTGGTCAAAATAAGTAGCTCCGGCATAATATGTAGCACGTTCACTTCCACCGGTAACATTCAGTGTATGTGTCTGTTGGAAAGCCGATTTCCAGCCTGCTTTATCCAGCCAATCATAATTCAGGTTATCCATCTCAGCCAGTTCCATATCACTATACAGCACGTCGAGGTCATCATAACCACTCGCTTTATTGGAACCTATCGCCAAAGCATTATAGAAACGTCCATAAGCAGAACCTTTCAGCACCTTGGAATGACTAACGGCATCATTCACGGCAAATTTACCTGAATAGGAAATAACAGGTACTCCTTTTTTCCCTCTTTTGGTCTTTACAAGAATTGCACCATTGGCAGCACGAGAACCGTAAATCGCTGCGCTGGCATCACGTAACACAGTTATACTTTCTACTTCCGAAGGGTCCAGCATATTAAACTGCTCCATACTCGGCTGACCATTCGTTCCTAACTGAATGACATCATCAATAATAATCAAAGGGGTGGAATTACCACCATCCTTGGATATTCCGGTGAAAGTCCGGTTCTGACGGATATAAACCTCATTGGCATTCGTACCCGGACGGCTGGAGCCTAACTGTACATTCAAGCCATTCACCATTCCCTGCAAGGCTTCCGAAAGATTGGATACCGGAAGATCTTCCAGTTCTTCAGCAGAAATAGTCGATACGGAACCGGTAATGTTTTTCTGTTTCATACTACCGTAACCTACTACGACTACTTCATCAAGTTTCTGGTTATCTTCCTGAAGAATGACTTTCAAAGTATCGCCTTTCGGCAGGATTACTTGTTTCAGATATCCGATATAAGATATTACCACCTTTTTTCCATCCGGCACATTCAGCGAAAAGTGACCGTCAATATCAGTAATAGTACCTGTCGTAGCATCCTGTAACCGTATAGTAGCTCCGATAATCGGCTGACCACTTTCGTCCACTATCTGTCCTGTAACCTTTCGGGTCTGTGCGTTAGCTGACAGCGCAAATGCTACGAAACACAATAACACTCCTACCTTTTTAATGAATGAAGAACTTTTGAACTTCATCAATACAATGTGTTTATTCATATTATATATATTATTTAATGCGCGGTTCATCGTCTCCATTTTGAAGCACCTACGCTGGAACAACCTGTGAATAACTCGTTCAATTTAAAATTGTTAGTCCCCGGAGCAGTGAACAGAGTGGTAGTTGACATTTTAGAATCACTCAGTCCGAGGTTTCCTTTGCTTGAGGTACGATCATTAGCCTGAAAACTATTAACCGAACTGAAAGGATATACGCCGGTATAATCATCCTGTCCTCCGGACCCCAGTTCATTAAATTTCGGAAGTTTTCCATCTATTTTCATGGAACCGCCAAATACACAATTTTCAATCTTGACAGCAATACTCGGATCTACCCGGAATAAGAAGGAGTTTTCCATCGGCGCATAACAGAATGTAGTGTTTGTAATCGAAATACTCTTTCCGCTGCTACTATTCCGCAAATCTGCAATACCGCAAATATTAGTGATAGTACACTCATCAAAAGAGACATCATTGATGTAATTTCCATTTTTGCCATCAGTCGAAACTATACCCTGATTACCGATTGCGTTAATGGTACATTCTTTGAAAGCAATAGCTCCTACATTTCCTGTAGCCTTTTTTGAACGGACAATAGAACGGAAATTCTCAATATAGCAATTAGTGAAATCAATCGTGTTAATCAGAAAAACATCGGACTCCGGACAAATCACTTGTTTACCACTCAAACTGTTATCAGCAACCTCACTTAATGATTTGGAAGCCCTAAGATTGATGCGTTTAAAAGTAACCTTGTCTACAACTCCGCCTTCTACTATACGGAAAGCGTTATCAAAACTAAATGTCGGATAATCTTCCAACGTTTGCGGAGTAACAAAATGAACTGAATGTGCAAACTCAATAACAGTTTCTCCACTATTCAACACGTACGTCTTACCTGCCGGAAGCACAAAGGTTGTACCTTCTGCCAGAGAGTTCCAGTCAAGTTTATTAAAATAATCAGGATCAAATGCTTCGTTACGCAAATCTATCCGGTTTGCCGTCCCATAATCTTCATCCAGATTTTCGGTTACAGCTGTCTTTACTTCTATGCGTGCCTGATAAGTATCCGAGTTCTGTTCCTCACCCGAATATAAACTAACACGATAAGAAGTCTCCGGAGTTAAATCATCTATGATTTTGGAGCCGGCCAGATATTCTTCGGAAGAAACGTTATAAACCTTTATATCTTGAGAATTAACAGTCTCCAGCCCCATCGGAACAGCAGTCAGAGCTGTAATCACAACAGTATCATTAGGCGTCCACGAAATAAGAGCCTGTGTATCTATAGTACGAGCTTCTCCTAACTCTATCGACAAAGGGCGGTAAAGAATACCCGTCACCTCTGTTTCCCAATAACCGGACAGCCTTCCGTTACCTTCACATTTCACCTTAAACTTGTAGTTTTCTTCCCAGTCTAAATCTATCACACAGGAAGAACGGTCACCCGGCACGGTCTCCGTCTTATAAAGTTCTTCCCCTTTATCCACCACCTTATACACCTCGACGATATATTCGGTCGCTCCTTCTACGCTTTTCCAACTAAGATATGCCTTGTTTTGCACTATCTCCATAGCAGTAACCGGTCGTAACAATACTTTTGAGCCGGCATCATCATCGTCCGAACAGCTTGTCATCAGTCCTGAAAAACAACTTAACAGGCACCCTACTGTCATTAATTTCAATAAATTCATAGCATTCTATTTTAATATTAACACTGATTTCACTTCTTAAAGTTGTAGGAAATACTTTCATCTACCAGACTATTAAGATATACTTCCAAAGCTGTATAACCAACCTCTGTTGTCCTGTTACGGTCTTCCGGATTAGCAGGGTCCAAACCAACCTTTTTCTCCCAGGCATCATCCATGCCATCCTGATCCGTATCCGTAATGGTTCCGCTGGTTTTATACGTCAGTCCATCCAGACCTTCAGCCTCATCCGGGCTATTTATTATGCCCGGGATAGCACCACTATTGGCGTCTCCGGCTCCTGTATAAGTACAAAGTCCGCTCTTCACTTCTTTTACAATACGCACATCTACTTTATCACGGGGAAATGCGCCGGCACCACTTTTATCAGCCAACACAGATTGATAAGCTTTCTCCGCAGATTCATATTGGTCAGATAAAGTGTATGATTCCCAGTCGAACCAATATTGTTCATAATTCTCTTTCCCTGAAGGAATAATGAAAGAAGAAGCTTTCATCTCATCGATAGAATAAGGATAATTACCATCCGTATATACACCTTCCCAATTGTCGGAAGTCAGTTGAGAATTACCCTCCATTACATTACCATGAAAGTACCACTTTGAAACGGCACGCAAAGGTGCCTTATTGGGTTCACGGGCGCTTGATTGCCGGAAGAATTTCAGTTCTTTTACCCGGGCTGTCGTAGCGGGCCCCGGTTTATAATAATTATTCACAAAATTACATGACCATCCATGATGTTCCGGATCCTGAGACTCGTCCATACCTCCATAAGTAGCCATTTGACTGCCCCAATTATAATTCACATTATTAATATATTCCATATAAACAACGATATCCTGTCCGGGATCCTTCCCCCGTGCGCCATTCATCAATGGCGTCCGGCTATTACAATGAGCAAACAGATTATGGTGATAAGTAGATGAAGTTCCTCCCCACGCACCACCATAAGCACGTGCACCTTTTTTATTGACCGAATAATAAAGCCCCTCGCTGGAAATGCACCATTGCACTGTAGAAAAATGAGTATCAATAAAATCGGTATTCTCTTCACTAGCCCAGCTGAAGGAACAATGGTCAATTATAAAGTTATTCGCATTTTCCACTCGCAGACAGGCAGCATTATGTTCCTTTCCACTCGCATCTTTTTCACCGACACGAAAACGCATATGCCGAATAATAAAGTTCTCCGAACCACCAAAATTTATTTCATTCTTAATGATGCAAACACCATCACCGGGAGCTGTTTGTCCAGCCAGCGTGAAGTTCTTAGCTTTGCAACGGATTTCCGACTTTAATTCTATTTTGCCCGAAACTGCAAAAACAACAGTAGTTGCTTCGTTTTGTGAGCATTGCTGCAATGCCCATCTAAAAGAGCCTTCTCCGTCATCGTTGGTATTGGTCACTATAACGACTTTTCCTCCACGACCTCCCGTAGCATTTTTACCGAAGCCTTCAGCTGTAGGGAAAGCCTTTAATACCTCTGGTCCTTTCGCATAGGGACCTAACTCCATATTAGTAAACCCTTTGACATCGGTACACGCCCCTAAAAATAAAAGACAAGCACAAAAAGGATATTGTACCAGGTAACGTCTGAAAAAGACTGGAGTTACCATAAATGTCGTTCTAATAAGCACAGGAAAGCGTTGATACCAGAATTTCCATTTCTTAATAAATACACAATTTTTCATTCATTTCAATTTAAAGTTAATACATATTACTATCTAATCAATACTTATGTTACATGCAAATCAATCGTTGAAAACATGGGGAAAATTGAAACAGGAATCATCTCATGTTTATTCATTAATATTCCTGATTTATAGTTCTTATTTTTTGTTTCATATGTGCAAAAGAAGTTATATAAAACATAAAGAGAGGGGACTTTTTGAGCGTTTAGGTGCACTATTTTATCACTAAAATATCAGATACGAGATTTTGGGATTAAAATACCAAAAATTCCATATTTTACTTTACATAGTAATTTCTACTAGTCATTTTCAGTATTTGCTTGGATTAGAATAAAAGTGTCCATCAGGCGGCTAGCATTCATCATACTCTAAATGCTAGCCGCCTGATGGACACTCAATTTAGCTGATAACGAACGAAAATGAATCATCCGTTGATCAAATAGCTATTTCTTATAGTCCTAAACGTTCTTTTAATAACCTGTAACCCGAAAGGCTTACCCGAAGTTTAACCCCGTTTTTCAATAATAGCTGGTACGTTTCCTTCCCAAACAGTTCTACACGGGAGATTTGAGTGACATTGACAATCGTTGAGCGATGAACACGAACAAAAGTATCGGAAGGCAAATGAGTCTCAAAATACTTCATCGTCTGTTCCTTCAGATATTCCCCCGAAGGAGTAATCAGCATAACGTAGTCTCCGCATGCTTGTATGTAGATTAATTCATCCGTTTTAATCAAATGAATTTTCGAACCGTCTTTCACTGTGATACGGTCAATCTGCTCTATCTGCGGTTCTTCCGGCAGGCTAACCGGTTGATGCATTATCAATTCTTTCTCCAGTTCCTGATTCAGTGCATCTTCTTTAGCGACAATCAAGCGATACCAAAGAAGAATGGCGACCCAGGTCGGAATGCCAAACAACAGACGAAAAGGGATGGTAGATGCAAAAGTGATATAGGGCATACCGGCTATCCTTGTTACAATATCGTAAAACATAAAGCTGCCGGCTATCCAGATCAGTATTCCTGCCACCAGAGTAATGACTTCCGTCTGAAAGATAGAGACTACTCCGACAACAAACCAGGCCAAATAACCTAATGCCATCAACCAACCGATTGTCGCTATTCCGTCTATGACAGCAGGCACATAGTCCGCACCTGTGTATACACTCATTATCATTACCTGAGCTACAACCAATACCAGCGCTACCACCAGCATCGGCACCCAGCGATAAGGATAATCTATAATCGGATGTGCTTTCATACGTTAGTCTTTAACTTCCAGTCCCCCGAAAGAAAGCCTTCCCCGAATGACTAATACACTTTCCTTATTAATATTCCCGTTTTGCCAGCGTTTGTCATCACAGCCGCCAAAGAAAGTATTACACTTAAATACTACTTTCCAGTCGGAAGGAACATATATTTCGACTCCTCCCCAGCTACAATCGATATCGATATATGTTTCTCCCGGTGCGATATGAGTATGGCGCAGGTCAATCGTTGTTCCTCCACAAGAGGTACGGACGACTGCTCCTTTAAAAAGTTCATCGAGTACTACATGACGTGCAGCCCCAAAAGTATTATCAGAACGCAGAAAGCCATCTTCCGATTCACATTGCTGCTGATTGTCTGTAAAGTTCATGCCCGCATGACCATGGTGCCCATGCTTCATCCATTCTCTATGGTCACGAAACATACGCTGTTTGTCATCCCACGGTCCTCTGTGGCGGGATTTGAAGAGGAATAAAACTCCGGCTATGATCAAAGCCAGCGGCCAGACCATTGCCTGAGAATTTTCAGGCAACCACGAAAGACCTCCTAACAGAAAATAAACACCTACCAATACAAGGATAATTCCACCAACAAAATGGCGGCGTATCATCGAATAAATTCCCAATATAATAAGGAGAGAATGCCATGATACTATTATATTGAACAATTCAGCAGTAATCCAACCCATGTTACGGGCGAATAACAAAATTCCTGAAAGGATAAATAATGAAGCTATCAGAAGTTTTCCTGAGAAAACTGTAGCAGATGAGAATTTAGATTTCTGTTCCATCGTTTCTATGATTAATGATTGATGGTTCAAAGATACATCATTTCTTTGTGCTCTTACAGGCTTTTCAGATGATTTCCGGTCAGAAAACCGATGAATGCCGGATAAAAATCGGTGAATGGGACAGAGTAAAGTACATTAAACCATGCTCTAATTGAATCTAATAACAAAAAATACAATGTGAAAAACAAATATTGCACACCGACGTCTTTTCTTCCCTATACATTTGCAACCATATAATTAACACAATACGTGAGTACAACCCATATTTTAAAGAACTAATGCCATGAATAAAACTTTTTTAGGAGCTTTTCTTGCATCTGTCTTCATATCATTCACAGCCTGTTCGGAAGAAAATCTCGAACAGGACACAAATCCTCCAATAGAACAGCCGGGAGATTCTACTGATCCGGATGATTCGGGAGAGGATCAGCTGCCGGAGTATCCGACTCCCGACCGTTCGACAGTCGCAGCTTTTCCCGGTGCCGAAGGAGCCGGAAAACTAACTACCGGTGGAGCCGGAGGAACAGTATATACAGTAACTTCTCTCAAAGATGACGGTTCAGAAGGTACTCTCCGTTGGGCGATAGAGAAGTCGGGCAAAAGGACGATTGTGTTCGCTGTTGGTGGAGTCATCCCTTTAACCAAACAGTTGCAAATAAAGAATGACGATATAACCATTGCAGGTCAAACTGCTCCCCACCCCGGTATTTGCTTGAAAAATTACACTTTACGTGTCAACGCAAACAATGTCATTATCCGATTTATCCGTTCACGTATGGGGGATGAATGCAAGACGGAAGATGATTCGATGAATGGGTATCAAGATTCTTATCCCGGCAAAAGGAATATTATTATCGACCATTGCTCCATGAGCTGGAGTACAGACGAATGTGCTTCCTTCTATGGAAATACCGACTTTACCATGCAATGGTGTATCATCAGCGAGAGTCTGACAAATTCTCTTCACAACAAAGGAGGACATGGATATGGCGGAATATGGGGAGGAAGCCCTGCAACCTTCCACCATAATCTGCTGGCCCACCATAGCAACCGCACCCCTCGCCTCTGTGGAAGCCGTTATTCTAACAGAGAAGATATGGAAAAAGCCGATTTATGCAATAATGTAATCTATAATTGGACTGGTGAAGGAGCCTATGCGGGAGAGGGAGGTTCTTATAATATCATGAATAACTACTATAAGCCGGGACCTGTTAATGCTTCGGCAAAAGTACATTGCCGTATTTTCACCGCCTACGTAGATGATGGTAAAAACCAACAGGCACAAGGGATATATGGAAAATTCTATGTAAACGGGAATTATTTCGAAACACATGAGAAGTTATCTAATTCACAAAAGACAGAATTGGCCAATGCAAATGCAGATAATACCTCCTCAACCGCTTTTTGCGTAAAAAACAACGAAGTTTCAACAAAAGATTTGCTTGTATCTTTGCGTTTTCCTATCTTAGATGATTATTCGTTCGTTCAGTCTGCACAAGATGCCTATCAGTCTGTATTACTATACGCTGGTGCTTCCAATCTGCGTGACAAGATTGATAAACGTATTGTAAAAGAAACCCAGGAAGGCACTTTCACATACACAGGCTCAAACGGAGGAACGAACGGACTGATCGATACACAAGCTGATGTGGAAGGATGGAGTGAATACGCATCCACTACCACTACACAGCAGGATAGTGACAAAGACGGGATACCGGACGAATGGGAAACAGCCAACGGGCTGAATCCCAACGACGGCAGTGACGGAAACAAATATAACTTAAGCAAGGAATATACCAACCTCGAAGTCTATCTGAATAGTTTGGTAAATTCCTTATACCCAACCAATAACTAAGTAGCTATGAACAAAAAAATCCTGGTAGGGCTATGTGCCTTATTTATGCTCCCTTCTATCCAAGGGAATACAAATACTGACAATTCGTACAAAGAGAATGCTACTCCCGACCGTTCAAAAGTTCCGGCTTTCCCAGGCGCCGACGGTGCAGGGAAATATACAACAGGAGGTGCCGGTGGAACAGTATACACTGTAACTTCACTGGCAGATGACGGCTCGGAAGGAACTTTCCGTTGGGCTATCAACAAAAAGGGCCCCCGCACGATCGTTTTCGCAGTCAGCGGCATCATTGAATTGCAGAAACCTTTAAAACTCAGCAATGGAGATGTGACAATCGCAGGTCAAACAGCTCCCGGAGATGGCATCTGTCTGAAGAACTACACCTTTTCCATTCAAGCAGACAATGTGATTGTCCGCTTTATCCGTTCACGTATGGGAGCGGACATCAAGCAAAAAGGTGACGATGCAATGAACGGTACCAAAGGAAACAGTAACATAATCATAGACCATTGCTCTCTGAGCTGGTGTACGGATGAATGTGCCACTTTCTATGATAACAGTCAATTCACCCTTCAATGGTGTATCATCAGCGAAAGCCTCGCCAACTCTATTCATGAGAAAGGAGCACATGGCTATGGTGGCATCTGGGGTGGACAAAAAGCATCCTTCCATCATAATCTGCTGGCACATCACACCAATCGTACTCCACGACTCTGCGGCAGCCGTTATACCGGCAAACCGGAAGAAGAAAAGGTGGAATTATTCAATAATGTAATCTACAATTATGGTAGTGACGGGGCTTATGCCGGTGAAGGCGGTTCGTACAACTTTCTCAATAATTACTATAAGCCGGGGCCCTATAGTGCTACCAAAGGTTCATACCGACGCCTGTTCACCGCTTATGCAGACGACGGCAAAAATCAAAATGAGGCAGGGGTACATGGAATCTTCCACTTCAAAGGAAACTTTATGGACGCCACCTGTCCCAGCCTGACTGACAAGCAGAAAGAAGCTCTTTATAAAGTCAATATGGATAATACATTTGGTCTGATCGTCAAGAACGACTTCGCACCGGAAAAGAATTTATTATCCAAAAAAGCATTTGATATAGCAGAGCATACTTCATTGCAACCGGCAAAGAAAGCCTATAAAGATGTACTGCAATTTGCCGGAGCTTCTCACCGCCGCGATGCCGTAGACCAACGAATCGTAGAAGAAACCCGCAAAGGGAATTACACTTATGAAGGGTCTCATGGAAGCACCAACGGAATGGTTGACCAACCGATAGATGTAGGAGGCTGGCCCGAATATAAATCCGAACCGACCCCAACCGACTCCGACGGAGATGGCATACCGGACGAATGGGAGAAAAAGCACAATCTGAATCCGAATGATCCAAGCGACGGCGCACAATATAGTTTGAGTAAAGAATACACCAATCTGGAGGTATATCTGAATGAGCTAGTGAATCATCTGTATCCTGCGGATTCTAAAAAATAAAACTAAAAGCCCGAATAAACAGTTATAAAAGATTAAGACGAGAGTACATTTCCCCATAAATCCTCGTCTTTATTCATTTTATGCCGGAAAAACAAAAAATACTATCGTAAAAACAAATATTACACATCCCACAAGCCCCAAAAACATAATTTTGCACCAGTGAGAACTCTAAGAGTGGACACACTCGAATATTAATAATCTAATATAAAAGAACAAAAGATGCCTAAAGGAATGAAAAACATGCGCACTTTGCTGCTAATGATTTTCGCAGCATTATCGCTCAGCGTATCAGCGCAGACTATTACCTTAAATGGTAATGTGAAAGACACAACCGGAGAACCGATTATCGGTGCTTCCATTGTAGAAAAAGGGAATACTACCAATGGTACAATCACTGACCTGGATGGAAATTTCTCTCTAAAAGTTCCTGCCAACGCCACTGTAGTTATTTCATATATTGGTATGAAAACGCAGGAAATCGCAATCAAAGGAAAAAGCAAGATTGATGTTACACTATCAGATGATGCAAAAGCGTTGGATGAAGTTGTAGTTATCGGTTATGGTACTGCCAAGCGTAAAGACATTACAGGATCAGTAGCCACAGTTAATGCTGAAGCATTGACAGTAGTACCTGTTGCATCCGCAACGGAAGCACTAACAGGTAAGATGGCAGGTGTACAAATTACCACAACAGAAGGTTCGCCTGATGCAGAAATGAAGATTCGTGTACGCGGTGGCGGTTCTATTACGGGAGATAACACTCCTTTATTTATTGTAGACGGCTTCCCCGTAGAATCTATTTCTGATATTCCCGCTTCAGATATTGAAGATATGACAGTTCTGAAAGATGCATCTTCTACTGCTATCTATGGTTCTCGTGGTGCTAATGGAGTCATCCTTGTTACAACCAAAAGTGGTAAGGAAGGTAAGATTTCTGTGAATTATAACGCTTACTACTCTTGGAAAAAGATGGCCAAACAGTTAAACACGCTTTCATCCGGAGACTATGCAAAATGGCAATATGAATTGGCTATGTTGAATAGTGGTAAACATGATACGATCAATCCAGATGATTATACCAAAGTTTTTGGTAACTATCAGGATATAGATCTTTATGAAAATATTGAAGGTAACAATTGGCAAGATCAGGTATTTGGGCGTACCGGACATACTTTCAATCACAATTTAAGCATCAATGGAGGAAGTGACAAAACAAAGTTCGCTTTCAGCTATGCGCATATGGATGATAAAGCAATCATGCAAGATTCTGATTTTAAGCGTGATAACTTAAGTTTAAAAGTAAATCACAAGCCCAATAAACGTGTTGCTTTAGACTTCTCTGTACGTTACTCCAATACAACAATCAATGGTGCAGGTGCTAACGAGTCCAAAAGCGAAGTTTCCAGTGCAGACTCTCGTATGAAAGACGTTATGATTTATACCCCGTTCAATTTCAAAGATTTGAGCGATGGGTATGATCCTGATCTCCAATTAACAAATCCATTAGTTTCCGTTGCAGACAATGCACGTCAGCAGTCACGTCAAACCTTTAATTATAACGGTAGTTTTACTTGGGAGTTTATTGACAACTTAAAATTCAAGACTGAATTTGGTTTAGATCATTACTATAATAAAGACAAACGTTTTTATGGAGTTACAACTTACAACTCCCGCATCAATGGAAACAATCAGCCTATTGCCGTATTCACTTCCAAAGAAAGAAAAACCTTCCGTAATACTAATACTTTAAATTACGATTTCAAGAAGATACTAAAGAACAAAGATCATAGTTTAAGTCTTTTGGTTGGTCAGGAATTGATTAAGGTGAAAAGTAATACGGATACAGATGAAGTTCGTTTTTATCCAAAACTATTTACGGCAGACCAAGCTTTCAACTTATCAAGTCAAGGCACAGCTTTCTCAACTGACAAATTCTATAATGCTGACGATATCCTGCTATCCTATTTTGCACGTGCAAACTATGATTTCCAAGGTAAATATCTTGCGAGTGCAACATTCCGTGCCGATGGCTCTTCTAAATTTTCAAAAGACAACCGTTGGGGATTCTTCCCTTCCGCAGCTCTTGCATGGCGTATGTCATCTGAAAACTTCATGGAAAGTACTAAATCATGGTTAGATGATTTAAAACTTCGTATTAGTTATGGTACAGCTGGTAATAACAACATTCCAAGTGACCAAACAAGTACTATTTGGTCTGCTGGTTCCGGTGCTTCAATAGGCTGGATGAATAATATGTCAAGTTATTGGACTACTGGTGCACAAATGGCCAATCCTGATTTGAAATGGGAAACAACCCATACTCGCAATGCCGGTTTAGATTTTACTCTTTTAAACGGAAAGTTAAGTGGTACAGTTGAATATTATTGGAATACTACAAAAGATTTGCTAATCAACTTCCCCGTTTCCGGTGTTGGATATAGCTTCCAATACAGAAATTTAGGTGAAACAGAAAACAAAGGTTGGGAAGTAACCTTAAATTGGAATGCCATCAATAAAAAGAATTATGCTTTGAGTTTTAATGCAAACGTAGGATTCAATAAGAATAAAGTTAAATCCTTAGGTAGCTTAATGGACTATTCTGCTGATTCAGGTTGGGCATCAACAGATATTCAATCAGACTTCAAAGTACAACCAGGACATTCTGTCGGAGAAATTTACGGTTTTGTAAGTGACGGACGTTATGAAGTCAGTGACTTCGAAGGTTTCATTGATGGTAAATGGGTATTGAAAGCTGGCGTAGCAGATGCTTCTGACATCATCGGTGAGAAATATCTCCGTCCAGGTGCTATGAAACTAAAAAACGTAGATGGAAGTGAAGATAATAAAGTGACTAAAGACGACCAAAAAGTAATTGGTGATACTAATCCATTCTGTAGTGGTGGGTTCTCTGTTAATGCCCGTGTTTACGGATTCGATCTGACTGCAAACTTTACCTATAGTATTGGTAATGATATCTATAATGCAAACAAAATTGAATATACATCTTCAAGCAAATATAAATACCGTAACATGATTGATGTCATGGCAGAAGAGAAACGTTGGACTAACCTAAATGCCGACGGAACTATCTGTAATGATCCTACACAATTGGCGGCAATGAATGCAAATACCTCAATGTGGTCTCCATGGACACAGAAATATGTGTTGACAGACTGGGCTGTAGAAGATGGATCATTCCTTCGCCTAGCTACTCTTTCCATTGGCTACACACTGCCACAAACTCTGACCAGAAAAGTTGGAATACAGAATCTCCGTTTTTATGCAACCGGCTATAACTTATTCTGCATTACCAACTACAGCGGTTTCGATCCTGAAGTATCTACACGTACTAAAAGCGCATTGACCCCAGGTGTTGATTATTCAGCATATCCAAGGAGCCGTCAATATGTAATTGGTTTAAACTTAACATTCTAAAAAAAGACTAATATGAAAAAATTATTATATACAGTAATAGCAGCAATGCCATTCTGCGGAAGTTCTTTACTTATGACTTCTTGTGATGACTTGTTTGATACAAAGTCTCCTTCATCTATGGACGACTCCAATATATTTTCAATCTATGATTTAGCAGAAGGAACAATTAAAAACATATATATATATTATGGCGAACAGAACTATCGTGCTCGTTATTTGCCTTGGTATGGTTATAATACTGACATAGAATGGTATAGTAGTTCTGAACAGGTAGGTGACGGAAAAGCAGATTTAGCGGTTTATAAGGTTTCTTCGAATAATAGTCAGATGAATCTCGCTGATGGTAAAGAACCATGGTCTAATATTTATCAAGGCATTGAAAAGGCTAACCTTGCCATCCAAGGACTTAGAACATACGCAGATTTGACAGATAAAAATATGGCACACCTTTATGGTGAGGCTCTTACCATGCGTGCTATGGCATATGTTGATCTGATTAACGCTTGGGGAGATGTTCCCGCTCGCTTTGAACCAACAACCACAGAAACAATGTATGCTGCAAGAACTGACAAAGACGTTATCTACAAACAACTGATAAAAGATTTACAGGAAGCAGAAAATATGGTAGCATGGCCCAACGAAATGGATGCAACTACTACTGTAGAACGAATCAACAAAGCTTTTGTAAAAGGATTATTAGCACGAGTTTGCCTTCAGGCATCCGGTTATTCTTTGAGATCCGATGGTAACAGTTCATTAAGCAGTGATCCAGAACTAGCAAAATCTGTATTATACCCTATCGCCCTGCAGGCATGTAAAGACGTAATGGCAGAAGAAGGAAAATATGTGGCTTTAAAAACAAATTTCGAAGATATTTTTATTGATAACTGTCGTGATATTATTAAAGCAGGTAGTGAATCATTATGGGAAATACCATACAACAATGAACCGACTGCACGTGGACGCCAAGTATATACTTTCGGTTTAAGACATGAGACCGCTGATGTCATAGTAAACTACAAACAATCCGGTGGACAGGCAGGTCCTACTCCTTTCTTTTTCTTTGATTATTCCCAAAAGGATAAACGACGTGATGTAACATGTGTTCCTTACAAATGGAACAAAGGAGTCCAAGAACTCAATTCAATAGATAAATGGTATTTCGGAAAACTCCGTTATGAATGGATGAACCGCTATATTGAAAGCACCGACGATGGTATCAATAAACAATATATGCGTTATGCTGATATCGTATTGATGAGAGCAGAATTAGAAAACGAATTAAATGGTCCGGCCTCAGCAGCTCCATATTTGAAACAGATTCGCCAACGTGCGTTTGATCAAGCCGATTGGAATACAGAAGTAGACCAATATGTCGCAGCTGTTCAAGGTAATAAAGATGCAATGTTTGATGCAATCGTTCAAGAACGCGCTTTGGAATTTTGCGGTGAATTTGTTCGCAAAGCTGACTTGATCCGTTGGAATCTATTAAAAACCAAACTTGATGAGGCTAAAGCTAAAATGTATCGTTTACGTGATTTGCAAGGAGAATATGCTGAATTAAGCGGGCATTTATATTATAAAATGGAAGATTACACATGGACGCGCAACGGAGCATCAAATACAATCGAAGATGGCAGTCTCGTAACATACGGTCTGAACCGCGATGAGCAAAATATCAATCCGGCAGGTTACACAGAATACACCAACAGTTCGGGTGAAACGAAAACATGGATATCTTCCAGCCAACTAAAAGACGAGAAGATAGAAGCTATTTATGCACAAGACCCGGTTAAATATATGTATTGGCCTATCTTCCAGGTTAATCTTAATGCCAATCCGGAATTGAAAAATTATTCCTGGTATAATTAATTCATACACTTAAATATTGATAAGATGAAAAAATATATAATCACAGCATTTGCTTTTATCACACTGTTGACAGGCAGCGTTACATTCACTGCATGTGAAGATATAGATGACATAAAAGAATTAAATTTAGATCGTCTATTATCCCCGACTAATCTGACCGCAAGAGTTAGAGACAAAGTAAATATAGAATTAACATGGGATGAAATGGATAGAGCCCAATCCTATGTAATCGAAGTATTTAAAGAAGATCCTGATTTTACAGGAACTGCTATTTCTACGTTAGAATCTGAAAAAGCAACTTATACGGTTACAGGATTAGAAGGAGAAACATCATACTCCATCCGGGTAAAAAGTGTAGCAGAAGGAATTACTGATTCCAAATGGGTTAGCGCTACCCGTTCAACAGATGCAGAACAAATTCTTCTGGAAGTTGCAGAAGAAGATCTGACAGCATCAGAAGTAACACTTCGCTGGCCCGCCGGACAAGTTGCTACGGAAATCATCATAACTCCAAATGATGTTGCAGCACACCGTGTGACTTCTGATGAAATTGCAGCCGGTGCCGCTACTATTAAAAACTTAAAGTCTGAAACTACTTATACTGCAACTTTAAAGAATGGTGATAAAACTCGTGGTACGATGGTATTCACAACTCTCATAAACTTGGATGGAGCATTACCTGCTTATCCGGGTGACAATCTTGCAACAATCATAGCAACAGCCGAGGCTAATGCTACTATTGTCCTATTACCTAAAGACGACAATAATAGCTTCATATATACAGATGAAAGTGGAACTGCAAAAACATTGGAAATAGAATTAACCAAAGATGTTACTATAAAAGGTTTATATGCAGAAAACCGTCCAACTACTAATATCAAGTTTGTATTAAGTGGATGTAACAATTTCAAAATAGAGAACCTTAATTTAACTGCTAGTGACGGAGGTACAATTATTACAGTACTTGATAGTAAAGGTGGAAATATAACTGTTACAAATTGTGATGTAACTGGATTTGGTTCGTTGTTAGTAGAGAATGATAATACACAAACTGGTACTATCAATACATTTACTGTAGATAACTGTATTTTCCATGATATGGCAAGTGGCAAAAGATTTGTAGACTATCAAAAGAAGAAATCCTTTATAGCAGAGTTTACATTGAAAAATTCCACATTCTATAATTGTTGCTCTGGTTCTGATTTTATTCGTTTTGACAGACATTCAACGAAAGGCAATATCATAAATATATCGAATTGCACTCTGTATGGAATTGAAGCAACAAGTAAAGGTCTCTTCTATGTCCGTTCCAACTCAGTTGGTAATAAAGATTTTACTGCAAATATCACAAAATGCATTTTTGCTAACATGAGTAATAAAGTATTCTTTAGTCAAGATACTAAAACTGATAATCTGACATTTAACTCGAACTATTATTTCGAGGCACCTTCCTTACTATCAATACCTGAAGGTGGAGCCGGTAAAGTGGTAGACGCAACTGGAGTCACTCTTGATCCAGGCTTTACAGATGCAGCAAACGGTAATTTCAAAGTATCTAACCAAACAATCATAGATAATGAAATTGGTGATCCACGCTGGAGAAAATAAGATTTTATAAAATCTAGTTAAGCTAAAAGAGGCTAAAATCAAATAATATTTTAGTCTCTTTTCTCAAGATAGCGATACTCGTATTCGGGCATCGCTATCTTTTTTATTATTATTCCAAAGAAGTAATGACGTACATCATTCGCTCGCATTTTGTACACCATTCATCCAATTCTTATACATCTTTTCCTTAAATCTTCTACATCCTTGGAGTGACTCTAGTACATCATCATAACAACTCTTGTACTTCTTTCTATTTACTCTAATACAAATAAAAAGCCTGCTTGGCAGGCTAACAATGAAAGAATCAGCCACCTACTAAATAAAGTTGAAATCCAGGTATTCAGTTCTTTCAGTAATCTCCGCAAAATCCCTGTCAGAAGGAGATACAGCTGAAAGCAGTAGTCTCTGAAAAGAGGTTTCAGCATTCAGCTCTTTCAGTTTCAAAAACAGAGCCTGCGTTTGTTCCAATCAGAAGTTCTATTTACTAAAAGTAAAAGGTCTATTTTACTTAAACAGAGGCTCTATTCATTCATCATATTTTCAGCGCTGTTTCTATCATTCTCACCTTATTTGTCAGCAAACTTTAGCTCGGAGGTCAGCAAGCCTAAGCCTACACGTCAGCAAGCCTGAGTCGACGGGTCAGCAAGCCTTTGCCCGTACGTCAGTCAGCCTTTGCCTACATATCAACCAGCCTTTGTTCAGAAATTAAGATATACATAGCTTATCGACTATAAAAGCAGAAACTCAAACTATAAACCTGAAAGAACTGAAACCACGCCCCCGCTCAGAGCACGTCTACGCAAGGGTACGAAATGGTGCCTTCAGCCGCTATCACCTTCTATCAAGGCTTTTCCGAAGAAAGCTGAAACGGCTGAACGCTATTTATTCAATGAAACTTCTAAGGAGATAAAACTGCAAGAAGCTCCAATTACCGACCGACTTTCTCCCGATACTCTGTCGGAGTCATACCGACCTGCGCCTTAAAACATTTACTGAAATAACGCGGGTCATTGATACCGACCATATAAGAAATCTGAGTCATATTAAACTCTCCCGTTTCAATCAATTGTGCGGCACGCTTGATACGCATTTCCTTTATGAACTCGATAGGGGCCAGTCCCGTAAGCGTTTTTAGTTTCTTGAAGAACACCGAACGACTGACAGCCAGTTCACGAACCAAATCATCCACTACCAATTCCCCGTTATCCATATTCTGCTCCATCAAATCAACCAGTTTATCCATAAATTTACGATCGTTAGGAGACATTTCCGGCATCGCAGGCTCTTCCGCTGCACTACTTACGGGTTCAGCAGATGCATGACCTGCTAAAGTCTCCCCTTGAGCAACCGGAGTTTCAGACACCGTCACATGCGTCAGACTATCACGATAGAAATTTTGCAGTTTCTTACGCTGCATCAGCAGGTTCTCCACACGGGCCTGAAGATAAGTCGCACTAAAAGGCTTGGTAATATAATCATCCGCCCCATATTCCAGTCCTTCCAATTTACTTTCTATCGTCGTCTTGGCAGTAAGCAGGATAATAGGAATATGACTGGTCGTCATATCCGCACGAAGTTCACGCGTCATTTCGATACCGTCTTTCTCCGGCATCATGACGTCGCTGATAATAATATCCGGCAGATACTTCAAAGCCTTGCTCCATCCCTCCATACCCTCGGAAGCCTCTACCACCCGATAAGTTGAAGCGAAAATACTGCGCAGGAAGGAACGCAATTCCTGATTATCCTCTACCAGCAACATAAGCTCTTTCGAACTGCTTTCCTCAGCCTCTTCTTTGACAGCAGATACTTCCAGGTCCGGCGCATCTGCGATGGCAGCTTCTGTCTGAAGCGAAGAATTAGCGATATCCACAATACGTTCCATACTCAGCGGAGCAACCGAATCTTCGAGAATAAATTCCACTGAACTATTATAATGCTCTTTGCCCTTCAGAAAGTCCACTTTAAAACAACTTCCCTCACCGAGCCGGCTGTCAACGGAAATCGTAGCCTTGTGCATCTCTACCAGTTCCTTCACCAAAGAAAGACCGATGCCGGAGCTTGCCTGATTGAAAATATTCTTGTCCACCAAGTTCTCAAAGCGCACAAAGAGAGACTTCCGTTTATTTTCGGCAATACCAATCCCCTGATCCTGTACGCCGACAGACACCGTGCCCTCATCTTCACGGATAAAGACGGTGATCATTTTCCCATTAGGAGTATATTTAAACGCATTGGACAGAAGGTTAAACACAATCTTTTCAAACTTATCGGCATCCACCCAAAGATTCAAAGCCTCTTTCTCTGTCTGGAAAAGGAAATCGATGTTGTGTTCTTCCGCCACCGACTCAAAATTATCCATAATCTTGCGGACAAAGGCAACGACATTCAACTGTTGTACCTGCATCTTCATCTTCTTGTTCTGAATCTTACGAAAGTCCAGAATCTGATTGACCAGACGAAGCATACGGTTGGTATTCCGTTCGACCACTACCAGCTGTTCCCGTGCATCAGCCGGCAGTTTATCGTTCTTCAGAACTTGTTCCACCGGACCTGCAATCAATGTCAGAGGAGTACGGAGTTCATGGGATATATTCGTAAAGAAGCGCAGCTTGATATCAGAAATCTGTTGTTCTACAGACACCTCATGCTTCAACCGATAAATGGTAAACAGGATATAAACCGCAACAAAAATAATCAGCAGCACAAAGCAGACATACAGCACATACGCCAAAGGCGTCTCCCAGAAAGAAGGGAGAATCGTAATGTTCAAGATGCGCTCATTGTCCACCCACACCCCGTCACTATTGGTAGAACGGACACGGAATATATAATCTCCCTTCGGAAGGTTAGTATAAGTCACGCTTCTTTGCCGGTCGGCAAAAGTCCACTGCTTCTCGAAACCATCGAGAATGTATGCGTACTGTATGTTCTGCGGATTCGTATAATCGAGTGCAGCATACTGAACGGAAAAGATATTCTCATCATGAGAAAGCACCAGTTCCTGTGTATCATCCAAATCGACTTTCAATATGGACTTCTCTCCCGGAATTACATCTTCATTCGCTACCATCAACTTAGAAAAAACTACAGGAGGCACATAGCTACTCTTCCGGATAGAATCCGGAGTGAACATGAATAATCCGTTGCTGGTTCCAAACAACATATCTCCGCCGGATGTCAGCGTAGAAGCCGCTTCACTGAAACGGACACGGAAACTGATACTACGTTCATCGTAATTCTCAAAACGCTCGCCGGAAGGAACAAACTTACAGATTCCATTTTCCGTACTGATCCAAAGGTTCTGTTTATGATCTTCACGGATGGAAAGCAAGACGTCCGAAGAAAGTCCGTCGAGCACTGAGTAGGATTTAAATTCACCGTGACCGTTTTCGCTGATGGAAATCAGTTTATTCAGTCCCCCTCCGAAAGTAGCCAGATAGAGTTCCTTCTGCTGGGTAGCGATAATCCAATGCACGTCATTATTACTTAGACTCTTCGTATCGTTCGGGACACGCGAGAAGTGGTGGAACTGTATATCTTCCGGCTTTTTGAAATTCTCATCAAAGGCAACGGCGCCTGTGGTAGTACCTACCCAAAGGCGTCCGTTATTATCCGAAGTGATAAAACGTGCTTTGTAACAGACATCAATCGGATATCCTTTCAGATTATTCCGGTGGTTGATAAAGACGGTCTCTCCATGTTCTCCCTGGGAAATATAGTTGATACCGCCTGCAAAAGTAGCCGCCCAGATACGACCATGATGATCTTCATAAACACAATATACATTGTTGTCACTCAGACTGTACATATCGTTGGAGTCGTGCTGATAACGGGTCAGTTTATAAGACATACTTGTGGGAGAAATCTGTTCGGCACGCACCAGACCGTTTCCTTTGGTAGCAATCCAGATAATCCCTTTTGAATCCTGCATAATGAAATAGGCTGTACCCTCCATAGGTGTACCTGTCATCGAAATGGTTCCATTACCTGTCAGATGCCCTATGAATTTCCGGTTCGAGTCGTACAGGCGGATCATTCCGTCCTTCAGTCCGACCCACAAATTCCCCTGTTTATCTTCGCATACCGACCGCACTTCGTTGCTCAAAGATTCATATTCATGCGGAACGGGAGTCAGCATTGAAAACGGTACGTTGCGGAATGTTACTTTCTCCAGTCCTTTGGAGTGGGTACAAAGCCACAAATTCCCCTGTTTATCAGAAAAAGCGGCATGTATCTTGTTAGAAAAGCGCCAGTTGTTACTGCCCAAATCATCATAAAAAGGAACGAGACAGTTCCGGTCACGATCAAAATAGGAGAATCCTCCGCCATAAGGATGTACCCATATATGCCCGTGTACATCTTCATGGATATGAAAAGCGGGACGCGAACGATCGGCGTTACTATATTCCACCCGCATCTGCTCACGCCTTACCACGCCGGTGGCAGGATTAAAATGAACGACAACTCCCGGCTCTTCCTGTTCGAACCATACCTCTGACGTGCGGTCTACATAAGCCGAAAGAATCGGTTGTGCAGACAATTCCTTACAGGTCACGGGAGAATAATGCGTATGTTTGTTTGTCTTCAGGTTGCAAAGAAAGAACCCGTCCGAATCTGTTGTCACTACAGTATTGCCATTGCTCACGGTGTGTATAGAAGTAATGCGGGCTTTCGTCGGAAGTTCGAGCAGGCGAAACTCTCCGCCCTGTTTCTGATAACACCAGATTCTCCCTCTGTCTGAAGCAAAGCAGATATCGTCTTCACATTCCCGGACCGCATAAAATGCCTGATTCATGCCGTCTTGTTTCCCTTTCGTCTCCACAAAGTAGTTCACGGGTTGCTGCTCACCGGGGCGTATCATTCCCAAACCGTTATCAGTCAGCAGCCAGTGATTGCCGGCTTTGTCCTGATAGACCTGATAAAAGTGATCGGCAGGAAACAGACCGGACTTCGTTGAATAAATATCTGATTTCGTCGTATAGTTCTTCTGAGGAAGCGTGACTACACGGATAGCTCCATCATGTTCTGTTAGCAGCCAGACCGTACCATCGGGCAATACCTGAATAGCGTGAATGTTATATGTACTACCTTCTTCACCTGCTGCCGGAACCTGTTCGAACGTCTCCGTTTTCGGGTCAAAACGGTGGACACGGTTGTCATAAGTCAATAACCACAGAAAGCCGTACCGGTCTTCATACATCCGGTCGGCACGGTTATTGGTCAGACTGATGTAATTGCCCTGACGTGCTTTATAAGTTTTAAAGTTATAGCCATCAAAACGATTGATTCCATCCCATGTGGCAAACCAGAGGTTGTCTTTGTGATCCTGCAACATGCTCATCACCGTGTTTTGAGACAACCCATCCTCGGTAGAATAATGGGTGAAAAAACTGTGTTGTTGTGCCTGCACTACAGGTGCGGTCAGGCACAAAAGAATTAGATATAAGATTCTTTTTATCATTATTACACACATATTGAATGGTGTAAAGATAATGATTTAGCTGAACTTACATCTATATTCGGTGTTTATTTAACAGAATCGTTCTTTAGCGGATTCCAGCCGTCTTCACCTGCCAAAACCGTTTCCATCTCGTAGCCTTTCAGATTCTTCAGTTGACGAGAGAAAGCTGCGCGGGCTTTCGGATTGGCTCCCTCGCCATGACTATCGTATTCGGCATAAAATACGGTTTTCTCCGCTTCTTTCTTTCCCCAGTTGTGCCAGCCTTCCGGAAGGATATGTTTCCCCAGTTCACAACGGATAAATACAGCCTGTGCATACGGACGCCACGGACGAGACAGATATACTTTGGCAACATCCGGATCAGCAGTCAACCGGCAATCATAAAAGACATATCCATACTTTTTGCCTTGATCTGTAGAGGGTGCCGTCACATAACCATCACGTTTGCTATGAATATGACAACGATTGAATACAGCTACAGACCATCCGAAGATAAAGTCAACCGTTCCTTCGATATAGCAATCCTCGTAATATTGACGGCTGTGCTTGCCATACGTATAAAGGGTATCCTGATAACCGAGAAAACGACAATTCTTAAAGAACGCACGGTCGGCAGATACAAAACAGGCAACAGCCTGTCCTACCGGTCCTGCCGAGTTTTCAAAAGTGATGTTCTCCGCATAGAAATCGGGAGCATAAATGTAGCAACTCGACGATCCCGAAGTTCCCATATTCTCACCAAACACATTTTTCTTATTGGCAAAGTCATCATTTGTCAGTACCACACCATCCTCTCCTATCAGAGAGATATTTATTTTGGATTCCGGAATAATAATCTTCTCTTTATAAGTGCCTTTACGGACCAAGATAGTAGTACGCACATTCTTGCGAAAATCGGGTACTGCATTTATCGCTTCCTGCACTGTGAAGAAATCACCTGTTCCGTCTTGTGCCACTACGTAATCATAATGACGGACATATTTTGCCAGTTCCGGTATTTCCTTTGCGATAGCATCTACAGTCAGCCCGGCGATAGTCCGTGCTCCGTACACATTCAAATGGGTATTATCCTCCCGGCCTTTCGGAAAAGCCGGAACTTTCTCAGGTTCGACAAACATAAACAACTTCTTCGATTCTGCGGGGCCCAGTCCCTGCACCAGATCATGGGTAATTTTGTTCATATCGATAAACGCCACTCCCATCTCTTTTGCCACATTACGCGGAGAATCAAGGTAGGCACCGTGCGTATCGTACAAGACGTTTACTTCTTTCGGCAGTTCCTGTTCACCCGGAGCACGACGGGCATCTGTGGCAATCGAGGCATCTTCCGGCTGTACAAAATTACGACGAACAATGGAGTTGAACAACACAGGAATCCCTCCTTTAACACGAGTTTCATTGACGAAACGACGGAGATTGTCATCAAAGGTCGTTCCCGGATCAGTATGGCGTGCAGAATCAGCCTTTTCATCATTGTGTCCGAACTGGATAAAGACATAATCTCCCTTCTTTACCTGGGAAATCACTTTTGCCCATCGGCCTTCAGATATGAAACTTTTGGAACTGCGGCCATTGGCGGCATGATTATCAACACGTATATCTTCTGAAAAAAATCCGGGGAGCACCATACACCAGCCGCGTTCGGGATTTCCACCGTACAGATTTTTGTTAGCCATCGTAGAGTCACCTATCGTAAAGATGGTCAATACGGGCTTATCCGCACGAAAGGCGGAGAAAAGGATAAATACTATAAACAGCAATAGCAGTCTGTTTTTCATAATCTTATTTTGTTGGTTCAAAATTAAAGTTCCCTTATGACTTCTATTTAACGTGAATTCGATATAAATTTGAGTAACTCAATTCTCCTCCTTCCAAAAGGAGGGGAAACCATGCGGATTACTCTTATATCGAACTGATGTTATTTATAAGGATACCAATTACTGCATTCCTTAAATATATTCTGCGGAGTATATTGCACCGCTTCTTTATCAGTCAGCTGTTTAGCCCATTTCACACGTCCGGAAGCATCCGCACCTTCACCCGTGTTTTTAAATTCAGCGTAACGGGCAGTCTTTTCGTTTTCCGGATTCTTCCAGTTGTGCCAGCCTTCCGAACGGATATGTCCGCCAAACTCGCAATTAATAAAAGCCGTAGCAGCATAAGGTCTCCAAGGACGTCCCAGATAGACTTTCTTGATACCGGGAGCGGCTGTCAGCTTACAGTTCTTGAAAACATAACCAAACTCCACCTCCTTCGGAGTAGAAGCCGCGGTAATATATGAATCGCGTTTGCTATGCAATTCGCAATATTCAAACAAAGCTGTAGAAGGGCCGAAGATGAAGTCTGTAGTTCCTTCAATATAGCAGTTAGTAAATAACAGGCGGCTACCCTCCGATCCTGTATAAATAGTATCCTGATTTCCCAGAAAACGACAGCCGACAAACATCAGCCTGTCTCCTTCGGTATGGAGCGCAACTGCCTGCCCCAAAGGAGCGGCATTGTTCTCAATGGTCAGATTCTTAAAAGTAATGTCACTTCCTTCTACCTTTACAGTATAAGTGCGGAAAGTGCCCATTTTATTGATATTGGCATGATCATCATACGTGATGATCGTCTTTTCGGCATCTTCACCTACCAGCTGCACGTTCTTCACCCATGAAGGAATCACCAGTTTTTCTTTGTATATACCATTCTTTATAAATATAGTCACCGTATAATCCATAAAAGCACGTACCGCTTCCACGGCTTCCTGAATATCCCGATATTTTCCCGTTCCGTCTCGTGACACGACTATTGTGTCTTGCTTTTGCTGTTGTGCACAGGCCAAAGTTCCTCCTGAACAAAGCAGAAGAAACAACGCCATTCCTTTCAAAATACTCCTTTTCATCGATAGAATTTACTTTTGCAAACGTTCGTATTCCAGACTTGCCATAATAAATGGTCCTACTGCTTTCGGGTCGTTATTACGGATTGTTTCATTTATATAATAGTCATAATCGCCGGAACGATAAACCTTCCCTCCCAGCCCTGCTACCGCACAGGCTTTCGTTATAGTCACCACTCCATCTTTATCCACTTCAATGAAATTTTTCAGAAAACCTTCATAACCAGCCTTTGCTACATCCAGATAAGACGGATCGATATATCCCATACGTACTGCCTTAAACAGGCTGTATATGAACATTGCCGAACAGGATGATTCCAGATAATTACCCTTGTCACCGCTTCTGTCCATCACCTGATACCATCCACCGGTCTCCGGGTCTTGCAGTTTCTTTACCTGAACTGCTACATTATCCAAGATTGCAAGCAACGAATCTCTTCCGGCCTCATGCTTCGGAATAAAATCAAGCACATCTACCAACGCCATCGCATACCAGCCTAATGCACGTCCCCAACAATGTTTTGACTGTCCTGTCACCGGATCGGCCCAGCGCTCCGTGCGACTTACATCACACGCATGACGATAAAGACCATTCTTCGGATCATACGTATGACGGGCACAGGTAATAAACTGATTTATGACGTCTGCATAATCCTGCGGGCGATTATTACGGAAAGCATATTCTGCATAAAAAGGAGCTCCCATATAAAGTCCGTCCAGCCACATCTGATGCGGATATATCTTTTTATGCCAGAATCCTCCGTCTTCATTACGAGGTTGTCCGGCAAACTGGCTATAGAGCAAGTCTAATGCCTTCTTATACTTTTCATCCTTGGTCTGCTCATAGATACGAAACAGGATTTTTCCGGAATTGATACGGTCCAGACTGTAATCGGTCAATTTGTATGCAGTAATACTTCCATCCTCATGCACCATCGTATCTGCATAAGCAATTGCATAATCTCGTATTTTCTTGTCGCCATAAGTATCGTATACATCAAGCATCGCCCCCAATTCCAGTCCGTGGCAATAGTCCCATTTCAGTCTGGGCTGAAAATCAAGCTGCCAGGATTCCGGGCAACGGATCATCTCCGATTCAGTCATCCGCACCGACCAAGGCAGTTTTTCATCCACCTGCTGCGCCGACAGTGAAATGGTGCTTGACATTATTATTACTAATATCAAAAATTTATAAAAAGAGCTTCGTCTCATGGTTTATTGTTTTAAGGATTATACATGCTATTTTTTCATGCTACGAAAGTAGTGTATTTCCTCCAAACAGAGTGGGATTTTTTAGTTAAGAAGGTGTATTTTTTGTTTTTCGTGCACGGAAACGACTAATTTTGTGCACGTAAACGTCAAAAATGTCCATTTTTGATGCATTAACTGATAAATTAAGAGTTTCGTTTTGGAATAAAGCGGAAAAGGTCGTACTTTTGGCACGGTTTACAACTAATACCCTCTGGGGAAACACAGTAATTTATCATTAAAAACAGAGAAAAAAATAGAACAGAATGGAAGAAGTATTCAAGTACATTATCGGTCTGGGAGCGGCAGTAATGATGCCGATCATTTTCACAATTTTAGGAGTATGTATCGGTATTAAACTCCCCAAAGCGCTCAAAAGCGGTTTGTTGGTGGGAGTCGGTTTCGTCGGCTTATCTGTAGTCACAGCCTTGTTGACCAGTAGTCTTGGTCCGGCATTAAGTAAAATGGTAGAAATCTACGGATTGGAACTCGGTATTTTCGACATGGGATGGCCTTCGGCAGCAGCAGTTGCCTATAATACCTCGGTCGGCGCTTTCATTATCCCTGTTTGTCTGGGAGTAAACCTGTTAATGCTACTGACCAAAACAACCCGTACTGTTAATATTGACCTTTGGAACTACTGGCACTTCGCATTTATCGGGGCTATCGTATACTTCGCCTCCGATAGTATTTTCTGGGGATTTTTCGCCGCTATCATTTGCTACATTATAACATTGGTAATGGCAGACATGACTGCTCCTGCTTTTCAGAAGTTCTATGATAAGATGGACGGTATCTCTATCCCGCAGCCTTTCTGCCAGAGCTTCGTTCCGTTCGCGATTGTAATCAACAAGCTTTTAGATAAAATTCCGGGATTCGACAAACTGAATATCGACTCTGAAGGAATGAAGAAGAAATTCGGTCTGATGGGTGAACCGTTATTCCTGGGTATCGTGATTGGTTGCGGTATCGGAGCTTTGGGCTGTGCCAGCTGGAAAGAAGTACTGGACGGCATTCCGGGTATCCTTGGATTGGGTATCAAAATGGGAGCGGTTATGGAGTTGATTCCACGTATCACCAGCCTTTTCATTGAAGGTTTGAAACCTATCTCTGATGCAACCCGCGAATTGATCGCTAAAAAATATAAGAGTAATACAGGCCTGAGCATCGGTATGAGCCCTGCACTTGTCATCGGCCACCCGACAACGCTGGTTGTATCCCTGCTTTTGATCCCGGTTACTATCTTCCTTGCAGTGATCCTTCCGGGTAACCGTTTCTTACCGCTGGCTTCTCTGGCTGGTATGTTCTACCTATTCCCGATGATTCTGCCTATCACCAAAGGTAATGTGGTGAAATCATTCATCATCGGACTGGTAGCATTGATCGTAGGTCTGTACTTCGTAACAGAACTGGCAGGATTCTTCACGATGGCTGCCAAAGACGTATATGCCGCTACGGGTGACCCGACAGTAAATATCCCCGCCGGCTTCGAAGGCGGAGCGCTCGACTTTGCATCCAGCCTCTTCTGCTGGGGTATCTTCCACCTGACTTACAGTCTGAAGATTATCGGTCCTGCCATCCTCGTAGCCCTTGCACTGGGAATGGCAGTCTACAACCGTATCCGCATGAAAAGAAATGATGCGAAAAACGCAGCTAACGATTAAATATAAGTATAATCCAAATAAAGATTCGAAAGATGAAAAAATTAGCAATTGCAATGATGATGGGTATCGCAGCTATGTCTGCTTCTGCCCAGGTAAATTACAAGATGCAGGTGGCTTGCAATCCGCAAGACGTGAAAACGTATAATACAAACCGCCTGCGTAGTAGCTTCCTGATGGAAAAAGTAATGGTTCCTGATCAAATCAACGTGACTTATTCCATGTACGACCGCCTCATCTTCGGTGGTGCCGTACCTGCAACAAAAGAGCTGGTACTTGAAACTATCGATCCGTTGAAAGCTAAGTATTTCCTCGAACGTCGCGAACTGGGTGTTATCAACATTGGCGGCGAAGGTATCGTAACTGTTGACGGCAAGGAATATACGCTGAACTTCAAAGATGCATTGTATGTAGGCAGAGGCAAGCAGAAAGTTACTTTCAAGAGCAAAGATGCCAGCAAACCTGCAAAATTCTATATCAACTCCGCTACTGCCCACAAGGAGTACAAAACTCAGTTGATCACCATCGACGGACGCAAAGGTTCTCTGAAAGCAAATTCTTTCGCGGCAGGAAAGATGGAAGAAAGCAACGACCGCGTTATCAACCAGCTGATTGTTAACAACGTACTTGAAGAAGGTCCTTGCCAACTGCAAATGGGATTGACAGAACTGAAACCGGGTAGTGTATGGAACACCATGCCGGCACATACTCACAGTCGCCGTGTGGAAGCATATTTCTACTTCAACGTGCCGGAAGGCAACTCCATCTGCCACTTCATGGGCGAACCTCAGGAAGAACGCATCGTATGGATGCAGAACGAACAAGCTATCATGTCACCGGAATGGTCTATCCACGCAGCTGCCGGAACCAGCAACTATATGTTCATCTGGGGTATGGCTGGTGAAAATCTTGACTATGGCGACATGGATAAGATTAAATATACAGAAATGCGCTAATCTTTGCGCAGCTCTTTAGCACATATCAAGTGATCCGAAAAACTTCATTCTTTCCTCGAAACGGGGAGAGAATGAAGTTTTCCGGATTTGTCATATTCTTCCCCCAAAGAGACCAAATTGTTACGATAATACATTACTATGTACAAATAATATGTATAATGCAACGAATTATACATGATTTTGACCAATTATTACAAAAAAAATCCAGCTGAAATACCGACCTTTGTCAGCAAATCAAAATCTATTTAAATCCATTATCATGAATGCATTTCAAAAAACAGGCGAAAAAATGACAAACTACAGATGGACGATCTGTGCGATGCTATTTTTTGCTACTACAGTTAACTATCTCGACCGCCAGGTACTATCGCTCACCTGGGATGAATTTATCAAACCGGAATTTCACTGGGATGAATCACACTACGGTACTATCACTTCCGTATTCTCTATTGTTTACGCAATATGTATGCTCTTTGCCGGTCGCTTTGTGGACTGGATGGGAACGAAGAAAGGATTCCTCTGGGCTATCGGCGTATGGTCTGCCGGTGCCTGTCTGCACGCAGTCTGTGGTATTGTAACAGAAGCGCAGGTAGGACTGCACAGTGCTGCCGAACTTGCCGGAGCCACCGGAGACGTGGTGGTAACCATCGCTACTGTCAGTATGTACTGCTTCCTGGCTGCACGCTGTATACTTGCTCTCGGAGAAGCCGGTAACTTCCCCGCCGCTATTAAAGTAACTGCCGAGTACTTCCCGAAGAAAGACCGTGCTTATGCTACTTCCATCTTCAACGCCGGTGCTTCTATCGGTGCCTTGATCGCTCCGCTCACCATTCCTATCCTTGCCAAAGCTTTCGGTTGGGAAATGGCGTTTATCGTTATTGGTGGACTTGGTTTTATCTGGATGGGCTTCTGGGTATTTATGTATGATGCTCCTTCAAAGAGCAAGCACGTAAACAAAGCCGAACTTGAATATATCGAACAAGACCAGAATGAGGCCGGTGCAGGTCCGAAAACAGAGGAGAAAGACGAGAAAAAGATGAGATTCTGGCAATGTTTCAGCTACAAACAAACTTGGGCATTTGTCTTCGGTAAATTTACCACTGACGGTGTATGGTGGTTCTTCCTGTTCTGGACCCCGTCTTACCTGAACTCCCAATTCGGTATCAAAACTTCCGATCCTCTGGGAATGGGACTTATCTTCACACTTTACGCAATCACGATGTTATCCATCTACGGTGGCAAGCTTCCTACTATCTTCATCAACAAGACCGGCATGAACCCTTATGCGGCACGTATGAAAGCAATGTTGATTTTCGCATTCTTCCCGTTAGTGGTATTGCTGGCACAGCCATTGGGAACATTCTCTCCGTGGTTCCCCGTGATCCTGATCGGTATCGGCGGAGCTGCCCACCAGTCATGGTCGGCTAATATCTTCTCTACAGTAGGTGATATGTTCCCCCGAACAGCAATTGCAAGTATCACCGGTATCGGTGGTATGGCCGGTGGTATCGGTTCAATGATTCTTCAGAAAGTGGCAGGTAACTTATTTGTATATGCTTCCGGAACAACAATGGTTGACGGCAAAGAAGTGGAAATGACAAAAGAACTACTGGAACAAGGAGCACAGTTTGTACATCCTGCGATGACATTCATGGGCTTCGAAGGAAAACCGGCCGGTTACTTTGTAATCTTCTGTGTATGCGCAGTGGCTTACCTGATCGGTTGGGTTATTATGAAAGCACTGGTTCCTAAATATAAGCCTATCGTATTGGATTAATCCGATATAATTATATAGAATAAAAAACAGGAGGGCACTCAGCATGAGTTTGTCCTCCTGTTTTTTTAACCAATTATTTATTCAAAAAGTTCCAAAAACAAAAAAGCCTCTTCTCACGAAGAAGGCTTTTTAGGTTTACTTATTCTTCATAGCCATCCTGTACTATTTTACAAAATATCTTGCACATTCAAACAATGAAGGATAGTAAACGTTAAGATGAAAAAAAGGGAAGTCTCACGACTTCCACAATTCTTCTAACCTTAAATCTAAATCTCTATGAAAAAAACGTATTGCAAAGATAGGGGTTTGTTCAACAAATAGGTGTTAATGAATTGCATAAAGAGAGAATAAAAACTAACGTCTGCAAAAATTATGCAATATTCCGGAGGCTCTCTATTAATTTTAATAAACTTTTATAGAGTGGATTACGCTCCAACAGCGTCGGCACACCTGTCAGCAGCATCTGTTTTCTTGCACGTGTCAAGGCAACGTTCAGTTTCCGGTCAATCAGAATTCCGTCTTCTTCTGTCAGATTGGAAAGGAATTTCAACTGATACGGATAGTTCACACAGAATGAATAAATAATCACATCGCGTTCACTTCCCTGAAAACGTTCTACAGTGTCAATCAATATCTGATTCAGTTCGGAAATGCCGAGAACTTCTATTTCCTTCTTGATCAAAGCTATCTGACTACGATATGGAGTAATGATCCCCAATGTGCGGGAGGCATCAAATGCTTCCGAGTGTTCTTTATAGACAGTTGCGGCCAGACGGGCAGCAATCTTTGCTTCCGAATGGTTTGTTTTAGCAGAAGAACCCATCGGTTCGGGCCGCGAAGGATAGAAAGACAGCCGGTTGATATTTCCGGAATCTTCCAGTTGATGCGGCAGTCCGACAGGCAGCAGCCGACCTTCATAGAAAGCTTGATTGGCGAACAGAGCCACTTCGGGGTGCATACGTCCCTGACGGCAGAGCATATCGTAAGTACGATGGGCATCGGTATGCTGACGGGCTGTGCGATACAGTCTTTCAAACAGAGAATCTTTCAAATTCTTCAGTCCGACAGCAGACAGGGCTTCATCGTATACTTCCGATTGTTCCGTATTCTGCAAGACGACAGCCGGAAGTTGCTTATGATCGCCTATCAGGATAAATTTGCCAACGCCCTCTTTTCCGTTTTCTCCTTTGGCACAAAGTATGCCCAGCAACTGAGGTTCCAGTATCTGAGTAGCCTCATCTACAATAGCCACATCGAAATGCTTCAATCGGAAAAGTTCCGGTTTGCCGGAGATAGACGCTACTGTACCGACTAATATACGACAGCGGTTAATACGTTCGCAAACCTCTGTACGACGCATACAGGTAGCAAGTTCATTCTCTATCAAATGATCCCGATAGTTCTCGTCACATGAAAGCTCGCTTCCCACACGAATGAAATCGACTTCCGGACGAATGGAAGAAAGTGCTTTACAGATTTCATCTACGGCACGGTTAGTGTACGAGAGCAATAAAATTTGGGCTCCTTCCTCTTTATAAAAGGTTTCGACCATCTTCTTCAGTGCACAAGACGTTTTACCGGTTCCCGGAGGCCCTACCAGCAGAAAATAGTCCTTTGCTGCTTTCGCTTTCAAAGCAATACGAGTAAAGTCATCGGCAGCTTCGGCTATCTGCTTATCCAATGCCACATCAAATTGCGGCTCCCGTTGAGAGAGCAGCAAATCACGACGCTCTTTTGTAGCAGACATAAAAGCATAAAGTCCCTGGTACATGCTACGGAAAGTAGTATCCATCGCATCGTGCTCAATAGCATAGAGGCTATCAGACGGAAGTACGGAAGAGTTCTGCTGGGTCGCACGCAGACGGATACAGATTTCATTCTCGTTCAGATAGTCGATATTGCCTTTGAATACCATCTTGTTGGTGACGTTATCCGTATCCGCATTCCGTTCGTAAAGCACGATGGCATCGCCCTGACGGAAGTTAGGGAGGGTGTGCTGCGCATCATCCGCCACCGTTCTCTGAAGTTCTCCGGACGGTACCAGCAACAGGTGGGATTTATGTTCGTCGGCTGCGTGATTCTCTTTAATTCTTAAATCATAGATGATCTCCCCCGATTCGCATTTCTCCGCCAAAGTGGAAAGCCATAAAGAAGCGGCTCCTGTACGTCCCTCATAATCCACATCACCGGACTTGGACGTATAAAGTTCCTTCGTTATAAAATTATAGAGTGCATAGAAGTAGCTTTTCTCTAAAGTGGAGAGAGATTTCAACTTCTCCTGGAAATTATCGATAGAAGGGCGCAGATACGTCTCCCAAAAACGTCCCGACAATCCCCGCTCGTTTAGTACCGAGGCTTTTATTTCTTCCAGTTTTTGTGCCGTATATTCCAGGCTGTTCCGCAACTGGATGCCATATTCATCCGCTACAATCCGGTTGCGCAGATCGATCACACGGCGGACCATTGCCCATGAAGGACGGGAAGGATAAAGCAACGGATAGCGTGTATAGAGCAGATAAGCCTTTACCTTCCGGTGATCCATCCCCATCGAATATTGCAGAACTGCCTGATAAAGCAGCATCTGCACCTTATTATTCTCTTTCGGTTCCACTTTTCCGCGAATCGCATATTCGTCAGCCTTTCCCGATTTCATTTCGATGAAAGAAGACATATCGCGCTGCATATAGTCGAGCCGCCCTTGCAGGCCGAGCGCTTCACATATATAAGAAGGTTCGAGCACGGCATCCGTCTTGTCCAGTTCGTAGCCGGCGGCATGAAAAGTATCATTCACCGTCTCACGGATATGATCAAAATGGAGTTTGCAGTCATCAAAGAACTGACGTTCCTTCTCCCGATCACGCAGGTCGGCACAAGCAGCCAGTTCAATCGGATAACGCCGGAAAGCTTTCTGCATACATTTCAGATAATCCACCTCCCCTTCCGCATGTATCCACTCATCGAGGAAAAGGTTGGCTATATTTCCTAAAAGCAACGGGCGTGCATTCTCTATCGGCTGAAGACGGGAAAGGAAATAGTTTGCCGGATGATGTCCATAATCACGGTAACATTCTGCCAATGAACTGATATCAAGCAGATAATCCGGTTCAAGGACAATGAACGAAGGGGTCAGAATTCCTGCTTCGTCAACAGCGACATCCAGCAAGTTGAGTTGTGCATGGCGCCAGAGCAACTGACAGGTTTCCGCAAATTCTTCATTGATCTGAGGAATATTGTAACGGACACGCAACGGTTCGTCAGCTATTTCATCCAAAGGAGTCACATACAGATACTGCTCGTCGGAATACTGGAAACAGACGCGCATCCGCTGCACCTGCTTGTGTGCTGGAGGAGCTACGATATAAGTTGCATCCGTCCGGGGAAGCAAACGATACAGTTCCTGTGGAATATCTTCCTCAAAAAGTTTACGGATGAAGAAAGCCAGCGTTTTCGCATCCCGCAGAAGGTGTTCGCGGGTAGGTTCCTGTTGTCGGTTCAGAATGGCATTGGAGGTCAGTCGGAAGGTATGCAGTCTGTTTTGCTCCGCTACAGAAAGCCCCACTTTGGCCGCTACAAAACTAATTCGTGCGGAAAGATCGGTCATCTGCAGACTACCGTTGTGCATATGTAGGCGGCAAAGCCTTTCCAGCAAGTCGCGCATCTGTTTGTAGCCAATAGTCAGCTGCAAATGATCCGCCTTACAAACGGCTAAAAGAATTTCATAAGATTCTCTTCCTTCATTTTCCATACGACAAAAGGGATATGATAAAAATTACATGTGTGTGTCAAAAGTCAGCCTCAATTGAGTTACTATCGACTTTTGACACACACTTGGGGAAACGAACGATAAATAATTGGCTTATCAGACTTTTGCCACGCCTTCTTCTTCCTCTTCTTCTTCCAACTCAGGAACTTCCTTCTTATCCTTTATCATCAGAATACTCATTTCATAGAGCAGATAAAGCGGAATAGCCACAACACTCAGTGTGAACGGGTCGCCCGTCGGAGTGATGATAGCGGCAGCTATTACGATAATGACAACTGCATGACGGCGATATTTGCGCAGGAAAGACTTATTGACGACTCCCAGCAAAGACAACAACCAAGTCACCAGCGGAAGTTCAAAAGCCAGTCCCATACAGAGAATCAGCATCATAAAGTTATCGATATACGAATTGAGCGACAGAATGTTCTCGACTTCCGAACTCAGCTGATAGGTAGAGAGGAAACGGAGTGTCAGCGGATATACCATAAAGTATCCCATAAGCACCCCGATAAAGAACATACCGGTTCCTATGGTCAAGGCTTTCCTGACTCCTTTCCGCTCATTCGGATAAAGGGCCGGATTGATAAAACGCCAGACCTCAAAGAAAATATAGGGCATAGCCGTCACTACCGACATCCAGAAAGCTGTCGACATATGTATAAAGAAAGGAGCTGCCAAATTGATATTGACAAGCTTCACCTTAAACTCCTGCGTAAAAAATTCATCAGTCAAATCGAATTTCTGACCGATAAAGCGTAGTAAGTCGTAAAATACAAAATCATTATGGCAAGGCGCCAGTATTACATGGTCGAACAAATAAGGCATCGCTACGAAATAGCCGATTGCCAATACAAACCAGACTCCGATAACACGAAAAAGTACCCGACGCAACTCATCCAAATGATCCCAGAAGGTCATTTCTGCCATTGCTTATTATTTCTTAGCTGAATCTGCCGGTGCGTCGATTTCGTCTTTTGCCTTATTGATTTCTTCTTTTGCCTCGTTCACACCATCTTTAAAGCTCTTTACTCCTTTACCTAAGCCACGCATCAGTTCGGGTATCTTCTTACCACCGAAAAGGAGAAGAATAACAAGAGCAATAATGATCCATTCAGAGCCACTAGGCAAAAAGCCTAATAATAATAAGTTTGTCATATGTTTATTAATTATAGAGGTTTATTAGTTGGTGCAAATATAAAGAAAAACGGCAGACTATAAAAGAAAAACAGGAAACTATAAACGGGAAACGGGAAATAATTTAAGTATACCCGTTATCATTTACCGCCCATTTATCCATCGTTAACCTTTATAGTCTTCCATTCACTATTCTACTACATATAATTCTGTTTTTACCGCCTGCGCTTTAGTCCTGATAGTAGACTCGCTTCACACGGTTCGAGATGCTGGTCAGCACTTCGTAAGGGATCGTCCCCAACTTATCCGAAAGTGTGGTTATCGGCAGGTCGTCACCGAAGATGACAGCTTTGTCCCCTTCCCTGCAATCGATATCCGTCACGTCAATCATACAGACATCCATACAGATATTTCCTACATAGGGAGCTTTCTTGCCATTCACCAGACAGTAAGCATTGCCACGTCCCAGATGGCGGTTCAAGCCATCGGCATACCCGATAGGAATTGCCGCAATGCGGGAAGGACGCGTCAGATGTCCCATCCGGCTATAGCCTACCGTATCTTCTCCGGGCACGTCCCGAATCTGAAGAATCGTAGTCTTAAGCGTGCTTACATTATTGATAATCGAATTGTCGATCGGGCTTACCCCATAGAGTCCTATCCCCAGACGCACCATATCAAACTGCGCACCGGGAAAACGTTCGATACCGGCTGTATTGCAGATATGACGCAGAATCTTGTGTGAGAAAGCTTCCTGCAATTCCTGCGAACCTTTCTCGAACAGTTCAATCTGCTGACGGGTGAAGAAGTCGAATTGCGCCGAATCACTTCCCACAAAATGAGAGAATACCGACCGGGGAATAACCGCATTCTGACTTTTCAGACGACGGATCAACAACGGAATTTCATCGACGGAAAAACCAAGACGGTGCATACCCGTATCCAGTTTGACATGAATCGGGAAGTTGGTGATTCCTTCTTTCTCGGCCGCCTTAATCAGTGCATCGAGCAAATGGAAGTTGTACACTTCCGGTTCGAGTTTATAATCGAACATCGTTTTGAACGATGTCAGTTCGGGGTCCATGATGATAATGGAGGAGGTGATGCCTGCTTTACGCAGTTCGGAGCCTTCGTCGGCAACGGCTACAGCAAGGTAATCTACATGATGCTCCTGCAATGTTTTGGCAATCTCGTATGATCCGGCTCCGTAGGCAGCAGCCTTCACCATACAGATCATTTTCGTCTCCGGATGGCGGAGCATGGAGCGATAGTGATTCAGATTGGCAACCATCGCACCCAAGTTCACTTCCAGAATCGTTTCATGCACTTTCAGTTCCAGCTCTTCCGATACCAGATCAAAGTTGAATACGCGGGAACCTTTTATCAGAATGACTTCCGAATGAAGGGTTTTAAAAATGCCCGATCTTAGCAAGGCGTCTGTATCGGGGAAGAAGTATCGTTCCGGTGTACCTTCGAAGCGAGCGGCACACGAAGAAATCTCCGCTCCTACACCGATCAGCTTGTTGATGCCCCGGCTCTTTATCAGTTGTGCTACCCGACGGTAAAGCGTAGCCGTACTCTGCCCTGTCTCCAAAATATCCGATAAGATAAGTGTCCGTTTCAGTCCTTTCTTTTCCGAACGGCGTACCAGGAAATCCAGTGCTATATCCAGAGAAGCCAAGTCCGAATTGTAGCTATCGTTGATGAGTATACAATTATTCTTGCCTTCTTTTACTTCCAGGCGCATGGCGATCGGTTCGAGCCGTGCCATCCGTTCGGTAATCTGATCGGCAGGAGTCATCAGATAAAGACAGGCTGCCAGGCAGTTCAACGCATTTTCGATGGAAGCATCGTCTATAAAAGGAATACAGAAGATATTATCCATATCCAGATAGCGGTAAGCAATCACAGTATGGTCTTCTTTCTTTGTCACCTTGCTGATATAAAGAGGGCGCTCGATATCCTTGCAGCTCCATGCAATCTCACGGGCTGTCAGCATCGACTTTGCCACACAATTACTGATCAGCTCGTTATCTCCATTATAGATCACCACATCGCAATCTTTAAAGAGTGTCAGCTTCTCCATACATTTCTCCTGCAATGAGAAGAAATTCTCCTGATGGGCACCGCCTATATTAGTCAGAATACCGATAGTCGGTTTAATCATGCGCTTCAAGGCCCCCATCTCCCCCATTTCGGAGATACCGGCTTCGAAAATACCCAATTCGGCTTCTTCATTCAGTTGCCAGACGGACAAGGGAACGCCGATCTGAGAATTATAACTGCGGGGCGAACGGACAATGCAGCGGTCCGGACTCAATAATTGATGCAACCACTCTTTCACAATGGTCTTTCCATTACTGCCCGTGATACCGATTACCGGAATCTTGAAATTCTCCCGATGAGCCTCGGCCAGCTTCTGCAAAGCCTTCAAAGGATTCGCCACGATCAAGAAATTGGAGAAATCGAGAATGGAGAGTCGAGAGTTGGGAGTAGGCTGCGCACCATCCTGCTGCATAGCATTCTCCATTTTCCATTCTCCATTCTCCATTCTCTTAAAGTCTTCTTCCGTAACCACGAAGTTGCGCACTCCCCGATCATATAGTTCGGAGATATAGCGTGCACCATTATTACGTTTGGTGGGCAAAGCAAAGAAAAGGGTTTCTTCCGGAAAGCTCAAAGAGCGGCTATCTGTAAGTAGCCAATCAATCGTCGCTTCATGCTCTCCGACACGGCGTGCACCGATATATTCGGCTATGGATTCAATCGTATATGACATAGTTCTGTTTCTTTTTGAAAGTCTAAGTACGGATATTTTCCGTTAAGTCGTTCGATTTTTAACACTATTTGTCCTAAAAAGCGTTGATACGCTTCCGACTCCGGATGAAAAGGCTTGTGTGACAAGTCTTTAGTAATATCTTCGATGGCAGTGATCACCTGCTTCGTTTCGGCAGAAAAGAAGGCCTCCGAAAAGCGTTCCCACAAATAACGGACAGCCAACGGAGACGGATGAAGCATGTCATCGGCATAATAGCGATAATCACGCAGTTCATCCAAAACGATCTCATAAGAAGGAAAGTAGAACACATGATCCGGAAAGAGCTGTTGCAGGCGGTCGATGGCAAGCAATAAGGTCGATTTACTCAACTGGTTGGCATGCATCCCGTCACGTATATGCCGGATAGGGCTGACCGTGAACAAGACCTTCAAGTGAGAATTGCGCGCCACCATACTGGTTATCAACGAAGTATATTCGTTCACAATCTCATCTACCGAAAGAATCCGGCGGTTGAAGCAGCTCTCCGGCAGTTTATGACAATTGGAGACTACCTGCCTTGTTTCTTTCTGTTCATATACATAGGCAGTGCCGAAAGTCAGCATCAGCCAGTCAAGTTCGTGGACCGAACGGTGAGCCTGCGACAAGCGAGTGTTTATCTTTTCAAGTACTTCCTCCGGCGATGACGCAGAGAACAAACCATGATGCATCGGACTATGCCAGCACTCCTTATATAGGAATAAGTCTTTCTCCTGATACACCTTCCCCTTCAATATCTCCACCAAAGCCGTAGAGACCGACAGCGGATTATAGAGAATCCCGAAAGGATTCATGTCAACGCGAAATTTATTTTCTGCCAGCAACCTGCCCATGTTCTCTGCAAAACAAGACCCCATCAAAAGAATCCGTTCCGCATGACTGACAGGCGGCAAGCCCGCCGGTAGTTCTACCTTTGTTTGAAAATCCATATATTCTCCTTCTTTCGATTGTTTCTCTCTTGCAAAAGTACGACAAAGATACGATATTCCGCTTTATTTTAATCACAAATCTATTCAAGGCTTGACAAATGGCTTTTTATGTTGTATATTTGTAGACCGAAAACAGAAAATCAATGAATAACGGATATAAAAGAATAGAAAACATGGATAAAATACAGTATCATATTACAACAAATACAGCTTATTCCTTCTCATTTTACTAAGGAATAAGACGATTGATATAGCCCAAAGGCTGCAAGCTCTATGAAGTTTGCAGCCTTTTTTGTTGCATTAATTCAATCTATTTCCTACAAAATCTCATTTTAGAGTTTCTAATAAACGGAAGACACGTCTATAATAAACGATCATCAAATTTATTAATAACGATACGAACGTTTCTGCAAGTTCATGTTCTCTTTTTTCATGCAACTTTTATTTCCCTAATAGAGATTTCATTTGATTAGTAATATTAATCCACATTTCACATAATAAAAAGAAAGTTACAGTTCTTCCGGGAACCCGACGGCACATACTTCAATATACCAACGACCGAATGCCATTCCACCCTCGTACTTCGCTTTAACAATAAGAATTTAGGTAAAAAGAAAGGGCTTCCGCTTTCTTTTTCGTATTTTTGCACCAAATTTTCTCGAATCATGAAGAATGAACCGATATATAACTTGCTAAACTCAATCAACAGCCCCGATGATCTGCGCCGTCTGGAAGTAGACCAACTGCCGGAAGTATGCGATGAATTAAGGCAAGACATTATTAAAGAACTCTCCTGCAATCCGGGGCACTTCGCTGCCAGCCTCGGAACAGTGGAACTGACCGTAGCCCTGCACTACGTCTACAATACACCTTATGACCGTATTGTATGGGACGTGGGACATCAGGCGTACGGCCACAAAATCCTCACAGGACGGCGTGAAGCATTCTCCACCAACCGGAAACTGGGAGGTATTCGCCCCTTCCCTTCTCCCGAAGAGAGCGAATACGATACATTTACCTGCGGACACGCTTCCAATTCGATCTCCGCAGCCCTCGGCATGGCTGTCGCCGCCGCCAAGAAGGGAGACGACCAACGTCATGTGATAGCCATCATCGGAGACGGTTCGATGAGCGGAGGACTGGCTTTTGAAGGATTGAACAATTCTTCTACCACCCCGAACAACCTGCTTATTATCCTGAATGATAACGACATGGCTATCGACCGCAGTGTCGGCGGTATGAAACAATACCTGTTCAACCTGACAACCTCGAACCGCTACAACCAACTGCGTTTCAAGGCTTCCCGCCTGTTGTTCAAGCTCGGCATCCTGAACGATGAACGTCGCAAGGCACTGATCCGCTTCGGCAACAGTCTGAAGTCAATGGCCGCCCAGCAACAGAATATATTCGAAGGAATGAACATCCGCTACTTCGGTCCTATCGATGGCCATGACATAAAGAACCTTTCAAGGGTATTGCGTGACATTAAAGACCTCAAAGGTCCCAAAATACTGCATCTCCACACGATCAAAGGAAAAGGCTTCGCCCCTGCCGAGAAACACGCCACCGAATGGCACGCTCCCGGCAAGTTCGATCCCGTCACCGGAGAGCGTTTCGTAGCCAATACGGAAGGAATGCCTCCCCTGTTCCAAGACGTTTTCGGAAATACACTGGTGGAACTGGCGGAAGCCAATCCAAGGATCGTAGGTGTGACTCCCGCCATGCCTTCCGGCTGTTCGATGAACATCCTCATGTCCAAAATGCCCAAGCGGGCTTTCGATGTGGGTATTGCCGAAGGCCACGCCGTCACCTTCTCCGGAGGAATGGCAAAAGATGGCTTGCAGCCTTTCTGCAACATCTATTCATCGTTCATGCAACGGGCTTATGACAATATTATCCATGATGTGGCTATTCAGAATCTTCCCGTAGTTCTCTGTCTCGACCGTGCCGGACTGGTAGGCGAAGACGGTCCGACACATCACGGTGCGTTCGACATGGCTTATCTGCGTCCGATACCTAATCTGACCATCGCCTCCCCTATGAATGAGCATGAGCTGCGACGACTGATGTACACGGCACAACTGCCGGATAAAGGTCCGTTCGTACTCCGCTATCCGCGTGGCCGTGGCGTATTGGTGGACTGGAAATGCCCGCTTGAAGAAATTCCTGTAGGCAAAGGACGGAAATTGAAGGACGGAAAAGATATAGCTGTCATCAGCATAGGACCTATCGGAAATAAAGCAAGGAGTGCCATCGCCCGTGCCGAGTCCGAATCGGGAAGAAGCATCGCCCACTATGATCTGAGATTCCTCAAACCGCTGGACGAAGAACTGCTGCACGAAGTGGGCCGCACATTCCGCCACATCGTCACCATAGAAGACGGAACGATTCAGGGAGGAATGGGAAGTGCCGTACTTGAATTCATGGCCGACCATGAATATACCCCGACAGTCAAACGCATCGGAATTCCGGATAAATTCGTGCAACACGGCACGGTAGCCGAGTTATATCAGCTCTGCGGAATGGATGAAGACAGCCTGACAAAAGAATTGCTGAAGCAATGTGAACTTCTGCCCGACATGAGCAAAATAAAAGAATTAACTAACTGAAGATGAAGATAATTATCGCAGGTGCCGGAAACGTAGGCACCCACCTGGCTAAATTATTGTCCCGGGAAAAACAGGACATTATCCTGATGGACGATGACGAAGAAAAACTAAGTGCCCTCAGCGCCAACTTCGATTTGTTGACTGTCACGGCTTCTCCTTCTTCCATCTCGGGACTGAAAGAGGTAGGCGTGAAAGAAGCGGACTTGTTCATCGCAGTCACCCCCGACGAAAGCAGGAATATGACTGCCTGTATGCTAGCCACCAATCTGGGTGCCAAAAAGACTGTCGCCCGCATCGACAACTACGAATATCTTCTGCCCAAAAACAAGGAATTCTTCCGGAAACTGGGTGTAGACTCATTGATCTATCCGGAAATGCTTGCTGCCAAAGAAATCGTATCTTCCATGCGTATGAGCTGGGTACGTCAATGGTGGGAATTCTGCGGAGGCGCCTTGATACTGATCGGTACCAAGATGCGCGAAAAAGCGGAAATACTGAATATTCCCCTCCATCAACTGGGTGCACCGGACATCCCTTACCACGTGGTAGCCATCAAACGCGGAACGGAAACCATCATTCCGCGCGGAGACGATGTTATCAAACTGCACGATATTGTTTATTTCACCACTACACGCAAATATATTCCTTATATCCGGAAAATAGCCGGCAAGGAGGATTATGCCGATGTACGCAACGTCATGATCATGGGCGGAAGCCGTATCGCCGTCCGTACCGCTCAGTACGTGCCGGATTATATGCAGGTAAAAATTGTAGATAACGACATCAACCGTTGCAACCGGCTGACTGAATTATTGGACGACAAAACCATGATCATCAACGGCGATGGTCGTGATATGGACCTGCTCATCGAAGAAGGTTTAAAGAATACCGAAGCATTTGTCGCCTTGACGGACAATTCGGAAACGAACATCCTCGCCTGTCTCGCCGCCAAACGTATGGGAGTGGAAAAGACGGTGGCGGAAGTAGAGAATATCGACTATATCGGCATGGCGGAAAGTCTTGATATCGGCACGGTCATCAATAAGAAAATGATTGCCGCCAGCCACATTTATCAGATGATGCTGGATGCCGATGTATCCAATGTCAAATGCCTGACGTTTGCCAACGCCGATGTGGCTGAGTTTACCGTACCCGCCGGAGCAAAGATTACTAAAAATTTAATCAAGGATCTGGGATTGCCCAAAGGAACAACCATCGGAGGTATGATTCGCAATGGCGAAGGAGTGCTCGTAACCGGAGATACGCTGATTCGTCCTGGAGACCATGTCGTTGTATTCTGCCTGAGTATGATGATCAAGAAGATTGAGAAGTTCTTTAATTAAGTAATAGGTATTAAGTAATAAGTATTAGGTAATAGGTAATAACCGTAGCTGCTTGTACTTGACATTATATCTGATACTTGGCGCATAATACTTAATACTTAATACCTATTACTTATTACTTAATACCTATTACTTAATACCTATTACTTAAAAAATGATTAATTCGAGGATGATATATCGCATCATGGGGTTTCTGTTACTGATAGAAACGGCTATGTTAATGTGTTGCGGTGGTGTTTCACTATTTTACAAGGAAGATGATTTAAACAGTTTTCTGCTTTCATCAGCTATCACGGCCTTTGTAGGTGTGATTATGCTTGCTATTGGAAGAGGGGCCGAAAAGTCACTCAACCGCCGCGATGGATATGTGATTGTCAGTGTAGCCTGGATTGCTTTCTCCTTTTTTGGAATGTTGCCCTATTATATAGGCGGGTATATTCCAAGTGTCACCGATGCCTTCTTCGAGACAATGTCCGGCTTCAGCAGTACCGGTGCCACCATCATGAATAATATAGAATCGATGCCTCACGGAATCCTTTTCTGGCGGGCAATGACTCAGTGGATCGGCGGTCTGGGAATTGTATTCTTTACGATTGCCGTTCTTCCGATTTTCGGTATGGGAGGTATTCAGGTATTTGCCGCCGAAGCCAGTGGGCCGACTCATGACAAAGTACATCCCCGTATTGGTGTTACCGCCAAATGGATCTGGGGCATCTATGCCGGTATGACGGGGACATTGATTATATTACTGGTATTCGGGGGCATGGGACTTTTCGACAGTATCTGCCACGCTTTCACCACGACCAGTACAGGTGGGTTCTCCACCAAGCAGACAAGTATCGAATATTACCACTCGCCTTACATAGACTATGTAATATCTGTTTTCATGTTCCTCTCGGGAGTCAACTTCACGCTATTATTGCTGATGTTCAATGGGAAAATAAAGAAGTTTATCCATGATGCCGAGCTGAAGTTTTATTTTATGTCTGTTGCCTTTTTCACGGTTTTCATAGCAGTCTGGCTTTATCAGACCAGTTCGATGGGAGCAGAAGAAGCATTCCGGAAATCTCTGTTCCAAGTAATCTCCCTACAGACTTCAACCGGTTTTGCCACTGCCGACTATATGCTCTGGCCCTCCATTCTCTGGGGCTGTCTTCTTATCGTAATGATAATGGGTGCTTGCGCAGGCAGTACGACAGGTGGTATCAAATGTATCCGCATGGTTATCCTCTTCAAAGTTGCCAAAAATGAATTTAAACATATTCTGCATCCCAATGCAGTATTGCCCGTACGGGTGAATAAACAGGTGATCTCCCCCTCTATCCAGTCTACCGTACTGGCATTTACATTTTTGTATGCAATCATCGCCATTATCAGCATTCTTGTCATGATGGGCTTCGGAGTGGGATTTCTCGAATCTATCGGAACGGTCATATCAAGTATAGGAAACATGGGACCGGGACTCGGCACGTGTGGCCCTGCCTTCTCGTGGAGTGAATTGCCTGATGCAGCCAAATGGTTGCTCTCCTTTTTGATGCTTCTCGGACGTCTGGAGTTGTTTACGGTATTGCTGCTGTTCAGTTCCGATTTCTGGAAAAGAAATTAAATCAAATATCATACATAAAAAAGGTGCCGACTATTAGCCGGCACCACCATACACCAATTCAAACCTTTCTTATCTAAAGAAATATTATATTTTTCTCAGAACAATCTTTCTTACTACTGGCTTGTTGATTTCGTAGATCTTGGAAATCAGAACATCCATCTCTTGTTCACGTGCGTCGCGAATTTCTTTAAACATCATCTTTGAATAAAGATCCCGACGTCCTTTCAACCACATGTTCTTCTCTACATTTTCATCCATCACTTCAATAGCCTTTCTGTCATTAGCAAACAATAAGCCTTTTTGTTGAAAGAAACCAAACTGGCACCACGCATATTCTCTAAATGTTCTTTCAAGTTCCCAACGATACTCATTGAGGTGCATGATAGTTAATGCCTGCTGGTATTGTGGAGTTTTAGATTCTGCAGCTAAATTTATACCCTTTGCCAAATCAGCAGCATCCCAGGTTCCTATTTCCTGATCGTCAATCAACAGTTTATATTGCCCCTTCAAACCGGTAACTTTCAGCAATTCAGTATTCATCTCTTCCATAAAAGGAACTTCTTTTATAACTTCTGCCTGACTCTTCTTAGAACCCCAGCCTCGTGCAATAGTATCCAAAGGATATGGTAACGCCTCTGCCAGATAATCAAAACTAATATCTTTACCTATTTTCTTAATATTTGAGATGGTACAACCTTCTGCCTTCACTGCTTGCTTCTTATTTGCATTGATTTCCATGTTGGCCACATCTTTACCAGCAAAACCTTGTGCTTTCAAGAAAAGATAAGCCATCACCATATGACCGTCATTGTCCGGATGGATACGATCGTTACCACAAAGAGTAAAACTAGGATCTTTTTGTTGAAGTTCCTGATTTATAGCTACCATAGGCGCATTCCAATCTGTAAATTCCCAACCATTTCTTGCAGCAGATTCTCTTTGATATTCTATAATTCTCTTAATAGTCTCATTTTTTTTCTTAAAGACCGTATTATCCTTTATTTGCGCAGTTTCATCATAAGGAGAGGTTCCCGTCATTACGATACGAGTATGTGGCAATTCCTTGAAACGTTTTTCCATCTGCTGGAAGTTCTTGATGCTTTCCTGATACTTCTGTTCACCAAATTCTTTCGCATTATCACCATTATATTCATAATAACCGGAATCATTCATACCGAAAGTCACCATCAATACAGTAGGATTTTTGCTAAAAATGTCACCATCCAAACGTTTATTCATATCATACGCTGTATCACCACCAATACCTCCATTGAATACACGAATAGGCATATTCGGGAAGCGGGTCATGTAATACAACCAGATAAATGAATGGTAACGACCACCATCCGTAATACTATTTCCTAAAAACACAGCTCTATCACCTTCCTTAAAAGGTTTCACGGTCTGAGCAAACGCAGTAGTATATGCCATGCAAACTGCTGCAACTAATACTAAAAACTTTTTCATGTTATCAATCTATATTTTACAAATACTGTTAATCTACTATGAGGGATAATTTAATAGTATAAACTAAAAATTTTATCACCATCTACTTTCTTTTTATTTTAAATTCTTCATTTTAAAATAAGAAAACTCTGCCGGTACATCCTTATCTCCATAATGTAGTAATCCCGGACGCTGCACTCTATCCCAACGAATCAAGGATTTACCCTTGAAAGGGGTATTCTGCACAGATTGCCATGTTTTTCCATCCAGACTTTTATAAAAGTGGAATATACACCCCTGTTCAACTTCCAATTTCAAATATATCTCTTTACTTGCAAAAGCTGAATCATAAAGTACTGACTCAATATCGTCTTTCACCACTTTCAAAATAAGTTTATCTCCTTCAATTCCCCAAGCAATCAGGTTTTTATCATCGCCATACAAGGTCAATCCTTTCAGTCCTTTGCCTGTGTTTATTACTTTCGTCTCACAGCTATACTGTGGAGATTGAGGACGTAAACATAATGCTGTACCATATTTATTGTTATTCTTTGGAGTACCGGATAAAAATAACTTTCCTTTCTTTAGCACAGCGTGTATATCTGAATAAGGATAATTCCACGTCCAATCAACTTTCAATTGATTCCCCTTAAAATTATCTTCAAAATCCGAAAGAGGCTCTTGCTTTGTACCGACAAAAGGTATAGGCTGTTCAGCTATAGCCAAATTCCCAGTCTTGAAACGCACCCAATGATCATCCGTCATTTCCATTTCTTGCAAAATCGGTTGACGCCCGATAAAGAAACCATCTCCCTTCAAATAAGCGTGACACATATAAAACATACGACCATCAGATGTTCTCACCACAGTACCATGACCACATGATTTATAATCTCCTTCTCCGCCATGAAGAATGGGGTTTCCAGAATATTTTTCATAAGGTCCACCATAATTCCTTGCACGTGCTACATACACATCATAGTCACTAGAAGGACCACAACATCCATGGGCAGCGTATACTATATAATAGTAGTCGCCTTCTTTAAAATGGTACTGTCCTTCCATACCAATTCCCTTTTCATCTACTAAAAGAGTAAAAGGTTCACCATCCAAATGCAAACCATCAGCGGACAGTTTACATCCTAACAATTCTATCGGACGCGTATCCAAACCATAAGCTTTCCAACTGATATACAACTGCCCGTTATCATCATAAATAAATGCATCGATAGCTTCCTTCCCATACTCTACAATCGGACCATGATCGGTAAATTCATGTAAAGGAGAATCAGACGTAGCTACTCCGATATATGATATCCCGGTACTTTTTTGGCGGGCAGTATAATAACAGTAAACTTTATTATTATGATAAAACAATTCTGGTGCCCAAAATGAATTAGAAGTCCAGGACGGTTGCTTGGTAAAAACATGCCCTACCTGTTTCCAGTTTACCAGATCCTTCGAGGTAAACATTGGATAAAAAGGCGCCCATTCCGAAGAGGTACCCGTAGCATAATATGTATCTTCAATCCGAATGACAGAAGGATCGGGTACATCTCCCCGAATAACAGGATTTGTGAAGTAGTTTTGTTCTTGTGCCACCATTTGCAATGCAAAACAAATATCAAACAAAAAGAGTCCTATCTTTTTCATTGCATTTTATTTCTTAAAAGGATCATACACAGCAACTGCTACACGTGAATCTGCACAACCATAATATAAGTACCATTTCTGATTATGGAATACTAAACCTTCTATAAATACTGTTCCCGCGGGATATTGTCCGCTCTTCTCAAAATCTGATTCCGGAATATAGAATGGTTTATCCAATCGGTCAATCAATTTAGTCGGATCTTTAGCATCGAATAATGCTTGCCCGGCACAATAAGAATTAGCAGTATACAATGTATCACCCTCTGCACCTGACTTATTCTTACCATTATAAAGTAATAAAATACCTTTATCAGTCATAATTGCAGGTGGACCACACTCGGTCAGGTCACTATCAAATTTACCTTCACGAGGAGTAATTACTTTTAGAAAGTCTCCTTTTTCATCAAGCATCGGTTCCCAATTAATCAAATCCGTGGAAGTAGCTACGTTCACAAACTTTTCTCCCCAATACATCCAATATTTTCCATCAATTTTAGCAATCACTTGTTTGCCATCTACCAATTTTGTGACAATAGAAGCAGATTTGGAAAATTCATCAAAAAAACGTCCGCCATATGCTTTTGCAAAAGCCGGACCATATTTTTCCCATATCTGAAGATCACGAGAAGTAGCTACGGCAAGACGGGCCTGCTTACGATTCCATTGTGTATAAAGCATTACATAAAGGCCATCCTCTGTCACAGCAACTCGCGGATCTTCACACCCCCCTGGCCATTCCAATTCTTTCTGGTTATCATCTGCCGGATAAAATACAGGAACAGTCATCCGGTTAAAATGCAAACCATCATCAGAATAAGCATAGCCTAAGCGAGAAGTGCGTGAACCAATTCCTACCGCCGAATTATCTTCTGCCCGGTAAAGCACAACCACTTTACCATCATAAATTGTAGCAGCCGGATTAAAAGTATCACTAGATTCCCATGCTACCGAATCCTGCCTCATTGGGCAATAAAAAACAGTAGTGGTATCAGGAGAGACAATTGGGTTAATACCTTCCGGACGTTGAAAATCCGCCCATGCCCAATCGGGGAATTCGGATGTTTGCTTCTTCTCTCCACAGGAAGTTATCACTGCTGCAACCATCAGTAAATAAGCTATATGTTGAAATTTTCTTTTCATGATTGTTCTTTATAATAATTCATTAATTAAGGAAAAGATGGTGGAACGACCTTTGCTCCCCACTTCATGTCCGGTTTACCCGAAGTACGGTATTCGATAGTAGCTCCGCTGTTGAGCTGGTCCCAGTCTATCCATGTACTTTCATATGATTTTCCGTTTAGTTTCATGGATTTGATATAGATGTCCTTTTCTGAACCTCCCTTTATCACAATATCACCTTTTTTCAAATGTACCTTGACAGATGAAAAGATTGGAGTATTTACCGTAAATCCCCCCACACCCGGGATTTCCGGATAAAGCCCGATACAGGCAAACACATACCAAGCACCCATTGTGCCCAAATCGTCATTTCCCGGGAGACCATCTATCTTACTTGAATATTGCTCATTCAACACACGATTAATGATTTCCTGTGTTTTGTATGGACGACCAATCCAATTATATATCCAAGGTATATGGAAACTCGGCTCATTACCGGAAGCAAACCATGCATCGTTATATCCGGCATCCAGGCGTGTAAAGAATTCATCCAACCGTTTCTCGGCTTTTTCCTTACCACCTATTATTTCTACCAGACCGGCAATATCATAAGGCACCATCCAAAAATAATTCTTATAAGTAGATTCACGAAAGTCTTCACCAAGAGATTTCCACGATCCATCCGGATTACGTGATTGTAGCCAACCTGTGTCCGAATTATACAAATTCTTCCATGAACGGGCAAAATGAAAATAACGCCAACTGGCAAATTCATCTCCCACTGCATGCAATGCAAACTGTCCGATAGCAAAATCTGCTGAGGTATACTCCAATTGAATAGATGCATTATAATAACCCTTATCCAAATATTGCTTCAATCCCGGGCGAGTCTCCACATCTTGCGACTTAGAACCCGGTTCCTCCGCTCCTTTTCTCATAATCTTAAAGATAGGTTTCGGATCATAATTACGAGCTCCGAAAGCATAGGCATTAGCAATCAGAATAGGAGTCGGATCTCCCTGCATTACCCCTGTTTCAATATTAGCCATCACCCAACGAGGAAAAGAGCCACCGGACTGTTCTGCAAACAATTGATGGGAAATAACAATATCGGAAGCTACCTCCGGATCAAGCATGGATAATAATTGAATTTGTGTACGATACGTATCCCAATTACTAAAAGAAGTATAGTGTTTAGAACGTGACTTATGCACTCTGAAATCCGCTCCCATATATTCCCCATTCACATCGCTGCAAACATTCGGGTGAATGAAAGAACGATATAAATGTGTATAGAATTGGGTCGTACGATCGGGATTGGTGCCCTCCACTTCAATCATACCCAAATAATGATTCCATTTTGCCTCCGCCTGATTCTGTATCTTTTGGAAATCCCATTCTGCATTTTCGGCTTTCAAATTTTCACGTGCATTTTCTACTGAAACATAAGAAACTCCAATCTTATATTGAATATTCTTCTTTTTGTTTACATCAAAAGTAAAGTATACACCAGAATACTCACCTTCTGCAAAAGTTGTATTTGGCATCAATTCTTCTCTCTTCCATGTACCGGTTTCAAAAGCATCAGTATCAAACTCTGCTACAAAATAGACTTTATACGGAGTACGGAGCCCACAGAAATTTCCTCCTTCTGCATAACCTTCACACTTATTCGGGGCAGTAATAACAATTGCTGCTTGTTCAATAGGAGTTGCAGAAATACCTCCACCAATGATTATTGTACCATACTGTTGATCTGCCGGATATTCATAACTAGCCATCCCCGTTCGCTCGGTCACTGTCAGTTTTGCCTTGATATCCTCTTGCACCATAGCCTCATAATAACCGGCATGTCCTTTTTCTTCAGATACATTTATACGATAGTTGAGGATGTTATCAGGTGACATTTTCAGTTTTCCCTTCACAGGGAAAGTGGGAAAATTTCCCATATGTTCACAACCACCACCACTCAACTGATTGATAACGAATCCCGACCTTTTGGAAAAATAAGATGGAGTAAATTGTACCATCCCATAAGGATAAGTTGCTCCCGGATAAAGATATCCGGAAGTCAGTCCGGTACCTTTTGTTCCAATCAACGTATTGACTTGATGGACATAGTCACCAGCCACAGCTTGTGTTGTAACCATTCCTTCTAAAACAAGAGAGAATAATAAAATAAATAAGAATTTATGTTTCATTCCGGATGTTCTTTTAGTAGAGTCTATTTCGAATAAGAAACAGGAATACCACTAATAGTACCCTGTTTCGCTATTCGGATAAAATCGATCGTATTATTGAACTTTATTCTTTGATTCTTTATTCTTTAGACAAAGAGAAAGGCGCAGCATACTTCGAAGTACATCTTTCTTTATTAGGCTGGCTTCCCATTTCAAATTTCAAGACTCCTCCTTCTGCTATATCATCATAATGGATATAGTTTTTATCTAAAAGTCTGCCATTCAAAGTAGCTGATTGTATATATAAATTTTCTTTACTGTTTTCTGGTGCTTCAATCACAAACTTATTGCCATTTTCCATAGTTATGGTAGCCTTCTTAAATAATGGGCTGCCAATCACATATTCATCTGTACCCGGGCAAACAGCATATATACCCAATGAGCTCAGAATATACCATGAAGACATACCGCCTTGGTCTTCATCACCCGGATAACCTTTTTCTGTTGAATTATATAATCTCTCAACAATCTGACGTACCCAATATTGAGTTTTCCACGGCTGACCTGCATAGCAATACAAATAAGGCATGTGTTGAATCGGTTGATTTCCGTGTGCATATTGTCCCATATTAGCCAACTCCATTTCTTTCATTTCATGAATAACTCCACCATAAGTGCCCGGTTTAATTATGTTAGGAATAGTAAATACAGAATCTATTTTAGTAGTAAACTTTTCATCACTTCCAAACAAGTCAATCAAGCCTTGTACATCATGGAACACTGACCATGTATAATGCCATGCATTTCCTTCACAGAAAGGCCCCCCCCATTCCAGTGGATCGAATGGTTCCTGCCATTTACCATCAACACCCTTTCCACGCATAAATCCGATAGACTTATCAAAGACATTTTTATAGTTGTACATCTGACGGGCAAATACTTCTTGGTAATGTTTATTTCCAACCATTTTAGCAAGTTGATATCCGCAGAAATCATCATATGCATATTCCATAGTTTGTGCACTAGAACCCATTGATTCAGGATAAGGAACATATCCTAACTGGAAATATTCTTTCCAGAATCCACGTCCGTTAGCACCACCCCAAGGACCTTTATTCATTGCTTCATGCGCATAAGCCTTCAGTGCTTTTTCAGGATCAAAATCACGAATTCCTTTTGCCCATGCATCTGCCAGCAATGAAATAGAATGATTTCCTAACATTCCTCCTGTTTCACCCGGGGAAGACCATGAAGGCAACCAGCCGCATTGTTCCTGGGCTGCCAAAAGAGCATTCATATAACGTCCCTGCATTGTTGGATGCAAAATATTTGTCAAAGGGAATTGAGAACGGAATGTATCCCAAAATCCATTATCAGTATACATGTAACCATCATAAATTTTACCATTATATGGGCTATAATAATATGGTTCACCATTTTCTTTGCGTTCATAAAATTTGCGAGAGAATAAATTAGCACGGAAAAGACAAGAGTAGAAAGTCTTCATCTGTTCGTCCGTACATCCTTCAACTACAATTCTATTCAATACTTCATTCCAAGTCTTCTGACCGCGTGCTTTCGTTACTTCCAGATTCTTATCTTTACCGAGTTCTTTATTTAAAGTTATCAGAGCCTGCTCTGCACTTATGTATGAGGAAGCTGCTTTAGCCTGAACCTTCGAGCCTTTTTTAAATTTAATAAATGCACCATATCCTTTACCTGCTCCATCTAATTTCTGTGGAAACACTTCATCCTTTTGGTTTTCCCATACGCCGTAATCTTCGAAAGGTTTATCAAATTGAACAACAAAATAATTACGGAATGATTTTGAATCGTTCACAAAACGTTGATTATTTACCCAACCGGAGATTTGTCTCTTAGCCGGATCAATTTTGATTTCACTCATATCCGTATATCCGTCAAGTACCAAATAAGCATCTCCCGTAGTAGGATAGGAAAAACGTAAATGTACACCACGGGTAGTCGGAGCCATTTCAGTAGTAATGCCATTATCGAATGTTACTTTATAATAATGAGGTTTAGCTATCTCATTATCGTGACTAAACTTGGTAGCACGAGCATCTTGATTTACAACCAGCTCCCCTACCATCGGCATGAAAGAATATACAGCATAATCACTCACCCAAGGACTACATTGATGTGATTGGCTAAAAGCACGAATCTTATCAACAGCATACATATACTTAAATCCATCCCCATTTTTACCTGTTTGCGCAGACCACATATGCATACCATAAGGCATACCTGTAGTAGGATAAGTATTACCGTAGCTCAAACCAAAATTAGAATCGGTACCTTGTAGCGTATTCACATACTGTACCAGATCTTTTAGCTGAGCATTCATCACAGTCGAATACAAAAAGAAGATAATTAAATAAACTAGTTTCTTCATGGTTTATTATTGAATATATTAATTAAATAAAGACTTACTATTTATTGACATAAGTAATACCTTTCCAATCATCAGTACGGAAAGGAGACATTGGCAGATCCGCACCGTTATACATATTGCATATCGGATAATCAGCCCATGCATAACGTACTGCAACCGGGAGGGTAACTTCAGATGAGGAAACAACAACTGTATTTCCTTCGATCACAGCATCTGCCCAATGAAATTTATGGTCTACACCAGCAATGGTAAATCCTTTCGGCATTTCGCCATTCGCCGTCTTCAGACCACCATCAATATGATCAAAGAAGATACGAATTTTATTTCCTTCAATCTTATAAGATTTATATATCGGACCGGAATAAGGAATCTTCTCGCCATAAGTCTGCGCCCGGGCCGCTAATGCCAAGCGTCTACCCACTTCTTGCTTGTTCTTCGGATGAATATCAAACTCCTCACCTATATCAATTGCCACAGCCATACCTGTATTTTGCAAATGTAAAGTCCGAGTTTGAGCTTCTCTCAATTCCGCCCAAGTAGATTCAACAGGAGCTGTTTGTTTCGCTGTAAAACTAGCTAACTGCACCATATAGAAAGGAAAATCATATCCCCAGCGATTTCTCCAATCAGTAATCATCAACGGCATTAAATCACGATACTGAAAAGCCTCTCCCGCATTTGATTCTCCCTGATACCAAATGGCTCCTTTGATAGCATAGGGAATCAGTGGATTAAGCATAGCATTAAATAAGAAAGTAGGAGAATTCGGATTCCATGACATATCAACAGGCATTGGTGCAACCTCTCTCATATCTAAAGAAACCTGATATTTCCAATTACCAGCCAACTGGATAGCTTCTGTATCGGAAAGATGAAGTGAAATACTTTCAGGACTTCCATTGATACCACCAGTACCACCAGTATCCATTACACGTACAGCAATCACCGCTTTTCCCTTCTTCACAAGTTCTTTCGGAATCTTATAGCTTCTAGGTGCCATCCATCCTTCTGTATGTCCTATCTGTATACCATTGAAATAAGTAAAATCATTATCATCAATAACACCTAAATTCAAGATCAAATCTTTTCCTGCCCAACCAGCAGGAATATCAATTGTTTTCCTAAACCAAACAAGCCCACTAAATCCTGGTAAATCTTGTTCTTGCATCAAACCTGGAACTTTCATAGATTTCCATGCCGCATCGTTAAAATCAGGAGCTGCCCATATAGCCTCCCCATTAACACACCCCTTGTCAATTCTTTCAACTTCAGCTTTCCAAGTCTCAACATCTTCTTCAAACTTTTTCTTGCGTCCTTCCTGAGATGCAGGCAAACCGACCAATGCTTCGAGTCTTTTCTTCATACTCGGTATAGTGGATAGTGCCTCATTACTGGTCCATGTTTCTATAATTGTTCCTCCCCAAGATGTATCAATCAATCCTATTGGCACATTACGGTATTTATTCAAATCACGTCCAAAGAAGTAACCTGCTGCAGAAAAGTCCGCTACACTCTTTGATGTACACACTTGCCAACCATTCTCTTTTACTGTAATATTCTCAACAGGTGTAGGACTCATCGCATTTTCTACCAATAAGAAACGAATATTAGGATAATTATTTGCCTCTTCTTTCTCCTGTTCATAGTTCTTCACCTTACCCCAACCTTCTACCTGCATTTCCATGTTGGATTGTCCGGAACATATCCAAACTTCACCAATCATTACATTAGAAAGCTTCACCTTTTTACCATCAGAAATTGTAATATTATAAGGACCACCCGCTACTGGGGTAGCAACTTTCGTACTCCACTTCCCTTGTGCATCAGCCTGAATAGTATATTTTTTCTGATCCCATGAGGTCGTAATTTCTACTTTCTTCTTAGGCTTAGACTCGCCCCATATAGGGGCTTGCGTTTGTTGCTGTAACACCATATTATCCGAAAATATCGGAAGCAATTTCACTTGTGCAGAGAGTGTAGCACTCCCTAATAGAAAGAATAGAGAGATTACAAAATTCTTATTCATATTAACTACTTTTTTATAGTATACAATTTTTCAATTTACTTTATGACGAACAAATATACAATAACCACTAAACTAACTTCTTAAAAAAGTAAAAGAGAATAATGTTTTTATAGCAAACATTATTCTCTTTTTATCTAAACCCTACTTATTTACTAGAAGCCCAACTGAACTCCAAAGTTTATAACACGCTGATTCATATAAGCATCACCAGCTGTATTGGTCTTAATTTCAGGGTCTTGCTGATATTTATCATAACCGGTAAAAGTCAGTAAGTTATAAGCATTTACATAAAAACGGACATTGTCTAAGAACTTAGGTAATGCTGTCTTGGGAAGTTGATAGCCCAAGTCAACAGTCTTCAAACGAATATACCATGCATTAATCAGCCAAAAATCCGAATTATAAGCAGAAGCACTATTTATTGTACCATCTTGCATTGTCAAACGTGGGAACTCAATACTTTCTCCATTTTCATAACGTTCCTGTGTCCAACGCTTTTGGTGAAGTGGCTGGAACTGACTCTTACCAGACTCAATCCCTGTTCCATTGATAGCAAAACTATAATCAAACGATCCTTGGAATAAAACACTGATACTAAACCCTTTCCAACTTCCTCCAATCGTCCATCCTAATGTTGTAGTAGGCAAGTTCGGTTTGCCAATAGCACGTTTATCAAAATCATTGATAGTACCATCACCATTCAAATCTGCATACTTTAAGTCACCTGCCTGCACAGCAATATCAGGCTTAGCCGGAGCGTCCGCAGCACCAGAATTAATCTTTTCAATATCTTCCGGTGTATAATAGCCAATCCAATGATAGCCAAAAGGCTGCCCAATCTGTCTACCCGTTTCTCTCAACCATTCATATTTCTGTTGAGCCTCAGCTTTATAATCGACTCGATTTTTAGCATAACCAAATACAAAATTGGTATTAAAATTGAAGTTACCAAAACGGTCTTGATAACCAATCTGTCCATCAAAACCTTTATTGGTAGTTTCTGCTACATTTTCAGGAGACAAGCCGATACCTAATATATCCGGAATATCATTTCTGGTAACTAGCTGATCATAACGTTTATCTATAAACCAGTCGAAAGTCAAGGAGAATTTATCAAACAAATTCATATCTACACCAACATTAAACTTTCTCGCTTTCTCCCACGTTACATTTAAATTTCCTAAATCACCTTCTTTGATGCCACTAACACCAAAGTTGTTACCTTCACCAAAAGTATAAGAATCACCTGTTTTATATACTTGCCGATACAGATAACGATCGCCGCTTGCTACATCTGACCCTACAAGACCATAAGAAGTTCTAAACTTCAATAACTGCACATTCCTTCCCAACCAATCTACATTCTTGAAAAAGTCTTCTTGAGAGATAGCATAACCTATAGCCAATGCTGGAAAGAATCCGAAATTGTTATCTTTACCAAAACGATCGGTCCCATTATATGCCATGTTCAAATCTACCAAATATTTATTTTTATATTTATAGCCTAGCTGCATCGTATAACCTTCGAAATTATTGGGAACAGCTGCATCCTTTTCATTTGTTGTACTCTGACGATTGTACAAAAACATAACATTTACATCATGTGCATTATTGAAAACATGAGCATATTTCAAAGATGCTTTGATATTCAAATCTTTGATAGCTTTATCTGTACTGTTATATACAAAATACTGCTCATAATCATAGACTCCATTCGGATTGATATTATACAAACCTGTTGCAGAATCGTAATGATAAGTCGGATATCGTGTACGCATCACTGCACGATAATTTTCATCACTACTGGAATATGCCAATTGAAAATCAGCTGCAAGCCCTGGCGTTAAGAAGTCCATCTTCCATGTTGCACCATACAAAATATTATTATCATTACGTCTAGTACGTTTATATCCTTCATTTGCCAACCGTGCGTTCAATGTCGGTTTTCTATCTTGCGTATCATATAAATAAGCAAATGAACCATCCGGATTCAAAAGTGGAGCCGAATAAGGGTGCATTTTAGAGAAATCATAAAGCTCACCTGTTACATTCATATTGTACGGTTCATTGATATCCATGAAGCGTGAAGAAACGTCCAAACGCATATTGAAGTTATCAGTCACATCAAAATCAAGATTAGTGCGATAATTGAAACGACGATAGGAATAATTAGGATTCACACCATCACCAGAATTACCCCCAAAGTCTTTTACCAAGCCATTCTGAGTAAAATATCCCGCAGAAACAAAATATCTCAATTTCTTAGAACCACCTGAGACATCAACATTTATGTTCTCCTGAAATGCCATTTTCTTAAAAATCTCATCATACCAATTGACATCAGGATGCCCATAAGGATCAGTATGATCTCTGAAAGCGATCATATCGTCTTCAGTATACGGGAAATCAGACAAAGTACCATCATTCGTATGTGCTTCCTTTACTAATTGTAAAGATTCGTAAGCGTTCAGAAATTTAGGCGTACGAACTGGGGTTTGCATACCAGTTTCCAAACGTACATTAATTTTCGGTTTACCTTGCTCCCCACGACGAGTCTTTACTACTAATACACCATTAGCACCTTTGATACCATAGATGGCCGTAGTAGAAGCATCCTTCAATATTGATATACTTTCAATTTCGTTGACATTAATTTGAGACAACTGTTCATAAGTATACTGCATGTCATCCACCATAATCAACGGTTTATTACCATCATTATTCAATGAACTGACACCGCGGATAAAGAAGTCTGAAGCATCTTTACCTGGTTGACCAGACTGTTGCTGACTAAAAAAACCCGGCAGCTTTCCTGTCAAAGCATTCTGTACACTACTAGTTGGAACATTACGAATCTCACGTGCCTGTATTCCACTAACTGCACCTGTCAACGTTATACGCTTAGCCTTACCATAACCAACGACAACGACTTCATCCAAATTTGTTTGATCAGGAGCCAATTCTACATTCAGCATTTGCTGACTATTTACTTTAATGCTTTGTTTCTTAAAACCGATATAAGAAAACTCCAATACAGCACCTTTGTTTACATTTAATTGGAAATTACCGTCAATATCGGTAATTGTACCCACTGTTGTACCTTGTATTTTTACATTTACCCCCGGCAACAACTCACCGTCGGCTGAAGAGACAATTCCCTTCAAAACGAACGATTGACCGAACGCCGAGATAAAAAGGCTTATACATACTAATATTAATAATAGTCTTTTCATAATATTACCACTTCGGATTTTGAATCATGTTATCATTCTTAACTACCTCATTATATGGGATCGGATATAAATAGCGTTTCACATCAAACGTCGTACTTAGGACATCCACTTCATTGAAACTCGTAGTATTTCCTTTTACCCTAATCTCCAAACCTTCCAAAGGATTCTTAAATATCTCTTCAGCAATTCTCCATCTGCGAATATCCCAATATCGTTGTTCTTCAAATGCCATTTCAATACGCCGTTCGTTTTGAATCACTTCACGCATCTCTGCCTGTGTCATATTTTTCTTAAGCCCATAAGGAGATTCATCATTACCTGATTCAATACCAGCACGTGCCCGTAATGCAATGATAGCATCGTACACATCCTGAGAAGGAGAAGAAAGGTACTCATTCATTGCCTCTGCATAATTCAACAACATCTCTGCATAACGAAACATAACCCAAAGATGTATTTTATTCCCATATTGAGACTCTTCACCAAATTTACCCATAAACTTACACATATAATAGCCCGTCTTAGAATATTCAGCAGAGTTAGATGGATTATTAACTCCTCCGATTGAAATATCAAGCGTATTATTCAACCAAGATGACCCATGATGCAGTATTGTATAATCCAAACGTGGATCACGGTTTTCATATGGATTACTCTGATTAAGAGTATATTTACTACCTTGTCCAGCAAACATGCCGTCCTTCATAGGGAAAGCGTCTACCAAATTTTGAGTTGGAAGCGTACGTCCTTTACCTAAATTGTCACCAGAAAATCCTAAAGGCCCATTATTGCTTTCTATAGACTTATCTTCACCCCCCGGACGATAAAAGATGACTTCAGGATTATTAGTCTTATTATAAAAACCTAAAAAGACGTCACGAAAATCCCGATTATCGCCATCAGATGTAGACTGTGTTAAACCATATGCCCCATTACCATTCGGACCGTACTCGTCAATAAATGTCTTGGCAGCTTTAGCCGCATCATTCCAACGCTCTCTATCATAAGAAGCATAGCCTATCAATTCATTACCAATCTCAATAGGACGTTCATTAAATAAAGGACTCGCTGCATATAATAGCACTCGAGACTTTAAAGCTAAGCAAGCCTCACGAGTAGGAGTATGTGCATATTGTTCAAAATCAGGCATTGGATTGGTACGCAAATCATCTTTAATATCATCTAATTCATCACAAATATACTGTACACATTGCTCAAAAGTATTTCTTGGGATCTCCATATCATCACCCAATATATGTACATCATCCCCCATCAAAGGAACACCACCATAGCGTTTCACTAATTCGAAATAGAAATAAGCCCTCAAGAAACGCGCTTCTGCTTTCATTGTAACATTCAATGGTTTTGTTTCTCCCTTTGCGTTCTTATAAGTCAGCATAAAAGGGACAACATCAATATGATTAATCAGAATGTTTGCCTTACGGATTCCTGAATAATACTCTTTCCATCGCATATCCGATTCAACACGTGTACTCGCAGTATACCGTCCCATTGCCAACTTATAAACATCCGGGTCAGAAACATTTATAGATATAGCATCATCAGACGCAGCATCTAAATAATCACTTCCTACACGATTGTGCCCGTTTTGCAACGTGGCATAAATATTATTCATAAACTTTACCGCATTCGTACCAAGAGAATCGGTTTTTGAAAATACAAAATCAATTGATACCAGTTCAACTGGCTCTGGTTCATACCCATCGGTACAGGATACAGCTGTAAACAACAATCCAACTCCGATTAGCGTCAAATATTTATTTCGTATCATAGATATCATAGTATATTAGAATTTAACATTAATACCTGTGCTGATGCAACGTTGTAGCGGATAGTTACCGAAGCTAACTTCGGGATCAACGAGTTCATTAGCAGCTTTTGTGAATAAGTTTTGTCCACTTACGAAAACTTTCACACGTGCTCCACCCAAATAATTACGACAGAATGAATCAGGTAAGTTATATCCTAAACTAACATTTTTCAACCGAATATAATTACCGGAACGTAACCAAAAAGAAGAGCCCCAGCCATTGCCTTGATTATACTTATTACCACCAGCACTCAACCTCGGGAAAGTTGCAGTAGCAGCAGTTTCTGGAGTCCATCGATCCAGCATATTCTCATATGCCTGTCCATAAACTTGTCCTTGAGTTTGAAAACCTTCCAATAAATTCCAATCACTCATTAAAACATCTTTATTGTACACTCCTTGCCAAAACATTGAGAATTCTAATCCACGCCATTCGAAACCTAAATCAATACCAAAATAAGAGAGTGGTTTATCGCCACCAATCATTACCTTATCAAAGTCATTGATAACTCCATCGTTATTCTGATCTTTGTACTTGATATCACCAGGCTGAATATTGTTAAATCCTTCAATTACAGGACTCTTTGTAATTTCGTCTTGAGAAGTGAAAAAACCTTCTGCTACCAAACCGAAGATTGCCCCTTTGGGTTTACCTGTAGTACGCAGATATTCATAAGGCACTTTTTGTTCATCTTTATATAACACTTTACTTTGCTCACAACTCCAGTTAGCAGATGCATAATAATTAAAATCGCCAACGTGATCTTGATAGGTAATTGAGAATTCGCCTCCATACCAACGTTCTTTAGCAATATTTTCATCTGGATAATTCTGGCCAATTAGTTCGATACTTTTTCCACGAGCCTGCAACAAGTCATAATATTTATCATTAAAATAATCAGCAGTTACCTGTAATTTGTTGTTAAACAAAGCTATATCTACACCAATATTCAGTTTATTGCCTTTTTCCCACGTTTGATATAAATTTGCCAGTTTATCTTTTTCTGTAAAACTTCCTGAACTTTGTCCTAAATTAGTCCCCAACCGATAATCATCACCTCCTGAGGAATAAGTCTGATAATACGTATAATACCCAGCATTATTCATACCATTACCTGTCTTACCATACACACCGCGTATCTTTAGTTGATTCAGCCACTCACAGTTTTCCATAAAATTCTCTTTGCTGATATCCCATCCTAAACCGAAAGCGTAAAAGGTTCCCCACCTTCTGCCTGGAGCATAACGATTGTAATAACTTTCACTTAATGCTACCTGTGCAAAATATCGCTCCGCATAATCATAAGAGACATCACCTATAATATTTGATGGATATTCAGGAAGATCCCAGTTAGTAAGAGTATTTCGCGTATCTCCTAGAACACTGGCCTTAAATTTGTGCTTACCAAATTGACGTTCATAATCAACAGCAAGCTGACCATACATCTGCCGATAGGTAGACACAGAACTAAATGAATTTGATTGCGTTTTCTTTTCTCCATACCGAGTATAAACGTCATTGCCATCCTTATCAATAGTATAATCAAAAACTTCGGAAGTTTTTGTTCGTTTCGTAGTCGAACGATTCTGAGAAGTTACACTACCTACCATACGAACAGACAAGCCTTTAACTAACTTACCAAAATCATAGCGCAAATTAATAGCTCCCAATACATCCCGAGCCCCATCTGTTATATAACCAGAGTTAATAGTCTGCGATAACAAATTATTATTGAACGACTGACTACCTCCCCATGATCCATCTGGATTTGTCACAGGATATGCATTACTTGGAGTAGAATAAATTGAACTGAGAATATCATCATACCCATTTCCAGTCCCTCCTGGTTGGGTACCTTCTTCTATACGTCCCATCAAAGTAACTTTTGCTGTCAAATCATCAGTAATATTGATGTTCACTTTAGAAGAAATCATATAACGATCAAATGTCATATTTGTATCGTGAGCATCTCCACCTGGATTTTTAAATAATCCATTTTCACCTACATAGCCTACACTAATAAAATATTGTGCGTACTTGTTACCGCCTGTAGCATTCAAATTATAAGACTGAGTAGTCGAATTTTTGTTCATCAGTTCATCACACCAGTTCACACTTGGATGTGTATACGGACTGGAATGATCACGAAACTTAATAAAGTCATCATAAGAATAAAAGGGATTTTTACCATCATTCAGCAACGCCTCATTCAATAAATAAGCATATTGAGAAGTAGACAGCGGATTTAGTTTTTTCACTGAACTCTGCACACCAAACCGTCCAGTAAATGATAACTGAAATCCCTGTTTGATAGGATCTTTAGTAGTAATTACTAATGCACCACGGGAACTGCGCATCCCCAAAAACATAGATGACAAAGCATCCTTCTGAATTGATACCGATTCAATAGCATCAGGATCGATAGAATATAATTCTCTTTGCACACCATCCACTACCACCACCGGTGCATTGTGGCGTGATAGAACATTAAATTCCGTATTATCACTATATGCCTCTTTACCCAATGTAGGGCTATTAAAGTTAAAGATGGTTCCAGAAGAACTGGATTCAATTTGACTCTTACGTGCACCACGAGTACGTACAATATCTAGTCCTGGTAAACGCCCTTGTAATGAAGGAAGAATAGTAGTTCCCATCAATGAACTAACCTGATCTGTATAAACCGTAGCAGCTGAACCTAAATAGCTTGCTTTATCTTTCGTATCATAAGGTCCATTTATTACATCTGGAAATTTCACGAACTCTTCTGTCAACGTTACTTTAAAAATACGTTCCTGATTTCTTAGCTTGTTCACCTTAATTTCCTTATGTAAAAAACCTGGATGAGAAAAACGAAGCATATCGCCCTTCTTATACTGAAATTCAAAAGTACCATCATCACCTGTCACAGTCTTAAAATCAGTATTCTTCATCGTGATTACAACACCCGAGACAGGATTGCCATATTGATCGATTACCTTACCTGTAATATTAGCCGTTCCTCCTGCTTCTTGAGCCACCGCATTCAAATGTCCCAAGCCAAGTAGTAGCCACATTACAAAACATGTGAAACAGTACCGACTATTTCTTTTATTCAAAATATTACGCATATAATCTTTTTTTAAGGTTAAACTCTATTCACATTGAAATTCGAATACGAAAGGCTCTTTTATTCCTTCTTCTACCTCTTCTCCTTCATTATCTCTACTGTCATCTGACTGGGAAATAGATACTGTTCCATCTTCATTTGTGAAAATATACTCTATACGAGAAATTGTTTCACCGTCCGGAATGTTAAAAAATCCACCAGGCCAAAGAGTTACATTATATCTTGGCAATTTCGTTTCTCTTTTCATTAGTGTTTTCGCACTCTTTTCATTGACTGTATATATCTTTCCTTCTATCGTATAAGCAGTAGCTTCTATATACACATTCTCAGCTTTTATCAATTCATTGGTATTAATATCCCCTTGAAAAGTGAATGTTACATAATCATCTTGTAAAGCAGACAAAGGTTCAATTTGATAATAGTGCGTAGAACAAAAATCAATCACAGTACCTGATCCTTCTACCACTTCAAAGCAATCATCAGCATCCTTAACAGAATAATGAGCCTCGTCTCCTCCAATCCCATCACTAGAGTGATTGATAAAAAAACTTGGTCGGAATTTTAAGTTGCTTTTTCCTGAATTACACTTAATTGTTACTGTATAATGTATTGTTCCATTTACACTAGGATAGTTATCCGATTTAAATGCAATCCATTCCATATCGTTCAAGACATTGCCTCGTACACCATATTTTTTTTTCAATGCCGCTGACCAACTCATACCTTTATAATTTGCAGGCTGTTCAGTATCTGGAATTACTGTCATTTTGTGATCCACTTCCGTTTCATACCTATCTTCTCTGTATGTCACAGTTGCATTCTGACGTACATTCCAACTTCTTGGAGCCAAGAATCCAACAATAAACGTTTCATTGCTTGCATCACCATCGATGTTTATTTCTCCACTAAACGTAAAAGTTGCAATTTCACCAGCCTTAATATAGGCAACCATCTCTCCGGCCTCGTTCTCTTGTTTAACATTTACCTCCTTAATCAAAAAGGAACATCCAAAGACTATTAAGGAAAGTACCAACAAAAAAAAGATTTTTATTCTATGTTTTTTAAAATAATATTTCATAAGCTTTTCTTTTTAAATCATTCTTCTATTTTTTCAAAAGAATAAACATAAGAGTTGCTCGAGCATCCCGGACTAATTGTAAGGGTTATATGGCGTTTCCCTTGTACAATCGGGTAAGTGATTTCAGTTATAGCTTCTCTTTCAGCACCTTCCTCCTGAAAAGTTAAGAAAAAAGGATATGTCAAATTATCAATTCTCCATGTACCATTTTTCTTTACTAAAAAAGGGAGATAGTTTTCAATATTATATGTATTATCTTTATTCATAATCAGACGAAACTGACTAAAGTCCATCACTTCAGATATATCCGTTCCATTGCGTACAACAGTTTTTAATTGCCACTTCCCATCTAACTGCTTTGGTACTTCCATATAAGAATCAGGAGCTATTTCATCTTTAAATGTATTGCAAGCACTCACAGTACCTAATAAGACGAAAAGTAAAACCGTAGTTTGTATTTTAAATCTCATATTTCTTATTTTTAATATAACAATCATTCCTATTCATAATAAGGATTCTGCAACAAATCCGGTGATTTCACAGTCTCTTTATAAGGTATTGGATAAAAATACATCGCTTTACGGAAGGTATGCTGACGAGTATCAATGATTCTTCCTGTCTTCCGCTCACCATTTCTTGTGATTTCAAAACCATGCATCATCCTATTATCTGTATCTTCAGCAATCATCCAACGACGTACATCAAAGAAACGATGTCCTTCAAACGCTAAATCCAACCGACGTTCCAACCGAATAGCTTCTGTCATATCAGCCTGACTCATATTATTTTCAATTCCATATGTTCCATCCTCGCCAGGCTCTATGCCAGCGCACTCACGTATCTTTCTCAATACAATATATGGGCTAATTTCTTGATCTCCTAGTACATCTTTATGATCAGGTCCATAATATTCATTAGCAGCTTCTGCATAATTCAGCAAAATTTCAGTATAACGCATCAATGGTCGTGCTTGCGAACCTCCATAAAGCATTTGATTTGCCATTGAACCAAATTTCAAGAATTTATGTGTATAATACCCTGTCGGAGTCCCTCGATAGATAGCGTCCTGTTGTGTTCCCACAGATATATTAATTTCAGTATCCTGCATATTACTCTTCATTATGCATCCATCATAAGTAACAGTGAACATGAAACGAGGGTCACGTTTGTTAGCAGGATTCGTAGGGTCATAATCTGGACTATCCTTAGTCGGTGTGCCATCTGCCATTGGGAAAAGTTCAGCCAAATCATGATAAACATACCCTCCAATACCATTTCCTCCTGTACTAGGAGGAGCAAACCATCGGTTTGTATCTATACTAGCTCCTGCTTTCTTTTCAAAGATTGTACCACAATAAACCTCCGTTCCCACTTTTCCATAATAATCAGCAGGTAACAACTGTGCATAATATCCCCATCCCGGATAAGCCTCATTATTCTCATCTTCATTACGAATGTACAAATCATACTGCTTCATCTTTATCACATCAAGGGCAGCATCTACAGCAATTTTCCAACGCTCCTTATCATAAGTAGGATACCCTAACAATTCTTTTGGAAAATCAGCAGGCGCAAAATCACTACCGTTGAATAATTTGCTAGCAGCATACAAACGTACACGTGAAATTAAGGCTTTACAAGCTCCTCGGGTTACACGTCCAAATTTGTTTCCACTTCTTTCAACTGGCAATGTTTCTGCAGCTTTATTAGCTTCATCCACAATATACTCAACGCAATCCGCATAAGAGTTACGCTCCTTGATTGCTTCTTCTACAGTTTCATAAACATCATCACCAATTAAAGCCACACCACCATAATGTCTTAATAGCATTGCATAATACCAAGCACGCAAAAAGCGTGCTTCTGCTTTATACTCTTCCTTTGCCACTTCAGCCATTCGGGATCCATCTGCATATTTAAAAAACACATTTACTCGACGAATATTTCGATATGCAATTCTCCAAACATCGTCCTCAGAAATAGTAACAGGATTGACTGTTCCAGTAGCGAACATTACATCTGTCGTAAGCCCGGTACTAGCTTTATACGCAGCTTCATCACAACTAGTCTGCAATCCTCCATGATCATTATACTGATCTTTATACCGATTATGTTGGATATCAAAACCAATATCCACATAAATCTGGTTTAAGAAATCTGCCGTATAAGTACTATCAGCGAATACGGTTGCCTGATCTAAGTCCGTGGTTTCTGTCTCACCCAGAAAATCATCTGAGCAAGACGAAAAAAGCCACGCACCTACAATAGATAGGAATAAATAAAATAAGCTTTTCATATACATAGAAATAGCGGTTAATAAATTTAATTGATAAACTCTAAAAACGGTAATATTCATTATTATTAGTTCTTTTTAATATGTGTACTATTTTATTGTTATTTATCTAATGACGATTTAAAAATGATATACCACTAAAACAATTACATGTTTTTTATTAATAAATTTACTTGTATGCAGGAAAGCTCAGAACATATTAAAAAAGAAAGTCATTTCTCCCTTTTATGAAGAAATGACTTTCTAAATCAATTTACCAAGATGAATCCGTCAGTAGCTATCAATCATCTTCATCATATATGCTTTCCCAATTGAAAATACGATAAAAATAAGGACGACAAAAGTCAGCACTACCCGGAAAATCAAAATTATCTCCAGCAGTATCAGCATCAGTATTAGTAGAAAATACTAATTCACCTTCTCGTGCAAGTTCTAGATGCAAATTTACTCTAAGCAAATTTTTATAATACTGATTACCTATCTTATCCACAGAATAAGGGACATTAAACAAAATTTTTTGATCTGTAAAAGGTCCATAAGGCGTCTCACCACGATATAGATAAACAGAATGACCATAAGATACAGCTTGTCCTATCATATAGTAGTAATCTCCTTTTTTAAAGATCTGTGGCATACTACATACATAATTATTTTCCATTATAGTAGAGCGAGTTCTCTCCTCTTTCGTCGGATACATCTTTTGCCACATAAAGTTACCACTTAAATCACGTATGTAATACTCCCACTCAGAAGTTAAATCATGAGTAGTGGTGCGAGCAACTAATGGTCTGTTATTCTCTGTTACATAAAGATAAATATGTCCATCTTCATCTTTCCATATAGTAGAACCATAGCCAACATCATCTGTATTGAATTCTTCGTTTTTACTAATTCTTTTAAGATAAGTACTATTACCCGGCTGTCCTTCCAAACTGTAAACAGCTAGACAGGTACCAGTTCGAGTCATTTTACCTTCATGATTATCTATTTCCCCCCACAACATTTGAAGTTCTTTAACTCCATTATTATCAAATATCGTAGCACCACCTATCTGATAGAAATGCTCTTCATCTGTTTCTTCCATAATAGTCTCATCTGGAGCTATGTGTGTATACGCCTGATAATAACCTTCTCCATCAGGATCATTAGTTTGTATATAATCAACTAACCATCTTAAATCATCATCCGTTTCTCCAAGACTACCACCAACAGTCGTTTGGATCATAATACTATTATGTGGGAAATTACAATTACCTCTTGCTCTTGTTTCAGCATCTACAACTCCAAAATAGCTATCATTAAAAGCCCATAGAACATTTCCATCAGACAATGATGTAGATTGCACACCAATTCCACCATTCCATCCTAATGTGCGAGTAAATAGCTTATCATACTTTTTGTCTTTATAAACAAAAACCTCACCACTATGCTGACCTACATTAGGAATTAGCTGTAATTCCCATGCCGAATCTATATTTGGAGGAGTAGTCGTTACATCACTATCCACTATTTCTTCATATGCAGTTTGCGCTGCGTCATAATCGTTGCATGCAACTAACGCCACTGCAACGAAAGTTACATATAGAAGACTATATATATTTCTTGTTTTCATAAGATTTATCATTTATTATCAGCCACTCAATTATTTTCGTTAGCAATAGCCACTGGAGACATCACCTCTTTCATTTCATACCAATCATTCGAGTTATAATTATAACGATAATTCAACGTAAACTCTTTCTTCTCTGGATTATAATATGATGGGGTATCCTCAATATTTAACACTGTAATTCCACTATTTACATTATACCATTTATCTAATGTCACTTTTTGACATTGGATATATTCTCCAGTTGGCAATCCATTACTCCCGATAACAGGAACATCAATCATCTCCTCAGGATGGACCGTAACAACAATCCCTTGTTTACGGAGTTCTTTTCTATCCGATGTAAGTGTAGATCCCGTTAAAATACGAATACCATATTCCGTAACTGGAGCAACTAACTTAGTGGCATTTATTGGTTTATAATCTGGAGCATTATTCTTTTTGTCCAAAGGTTCCCAAGTATCTTTAGCTACTCTCAATCTTGTTCCATTCATAGTATAATAGCTTTTCTCCTTAGTCGTTGCATAATCATTTTTCATAAGTATCTGCATCAATACATTCCTCCTTGCAGAAGAAATCATATAGTCAGAAACAGAAGCTATTCTTAAAGGAAGAAAGTAATTATCTTCAGGTTCCAGCCCATCAATATTTACTTTAATTGGAAATAAAGAATAAGATGAATTTGCATTTGGATATAAATTTATACTCCAATCATCTACTTTATAATGAGTATCTGGTAACTCCAGGACATAGTTTTTGTAATTATCCCCATATCTCTTTTGATTATAGTCCGATAATACAGTTTCATTCCTTTCCAGTTCTACCATCACTTCTTTTTCAATTGGAGTTGTACCACTTGCATAAACAGAAAGGTATCCTATTTCCTCCCCGCCGAAAGCAAATTCTCGTTGGAAAATATTATCTTCTCCACTAACAATATAAATTTCCTTACGATACTGTTCATCCTGATAAAACTCTTGCTCGCAGGATGTGAGAACAGCAGTAGCTGTCACACCTACCATAAGCATCAATTTATTTGTAAAATTTCTATATTTCATAGTTTATACATTTAAAATTTTATTTATCCCAACCAGGATTCTGATCAAGAACAGAAACCTTTCTAATCTCATCCAAATGTAAAGGTAACCATACCATCTTAGGTTTGAAATCACGTTCAATTATTGATTTATACTGAATGACAGTGGGCTGATAGAATCCTTCCCATTCAGCCTGTTCTACATTTAACCCCATTAAAGGTTCCCTTTCTAAATCTTCAACAATTCCCCAGCGTCTAATATCATAATAACGTTGTCCTTCCCAAAATAACTCAATCAAACGTTCACGTTGAACAACTTTATTAAAAGCTTCCACTGTAATCAAATCATCCGCTGTTAATCCCGGAATACCAGCACGATAACGTATCTGATTAAAATAATATTTGATAGCTTCTGTATCACGAGTATAAGTCTGACCATCAATTTCATATGCTTGAGTTAAATTATTCAAGGCTTCTGCATAAGCAAGCAATATTTCTGCATATCGAATAATCGGAAATGACTTATCTTTTTGACGCGCCCCACTACCACTCATAGCATCTTGTGGATTGATATATTTTCGAGAAGTATATCCAGTTATATTATAAACATTATTATTAGAATGATTTTTACCAGAATTAGCTCCATTCCAATAATCAATATTAACATTTTTCTTAGCACTTTCAGTAGTAGATCCCATCGCCCACCAAGCATGTGAGTAACCAATATTCACATAGAAACGTGGTTCACGATTAGTATATGCCAAATATGTTCCTTGGCTGATTTTATAACCTTCAGATAAAACTTTGCCTTCTGTCGTCACACAAGTCTTATCATAAGGACGGGATATATACGGATATGCACTACTAGAATTTTTAATATCACGCCCATCTGCCATATAAAATTGGTCTACTATATGCTGAGGTACACATAAACAAGAAGATCCTCCAAAATTCAATGGGAATACGTAACCCATATGGCTACCAACCTGCGCTGTAGAACTACACCATATGAACTCCGGATTTTGATTAATAGCAAGCTCTCCATTAAACATTTCGGCATAAGAGCGATACGGATCTACGACTTTTTTATCTCCCATCCCTACACCATTTGGAAATTCTGCAGTAGGAACCTCTTGCGGTAGAGTGACTACATATGTACCATAATTCCCTGATTCAGGATGTTCAGCATCAGTAGAAGCAGCAACAGTATATAATTGATATCGTCCTAAATCAATAACCTTCTTCGCAGCCGCAGCAGCAAGTGCCCACTTACGTTCATCATATGATTGAGAAACATAATGATCTCCATCTGTACAACGGGTAAAATCACCAAAAAATCTACGGGCTGCCTCTCCACCGTTATATAATGGGCTAGCAGCTTGTAATCTCACACGAGCAGCTAAAGCTAAGGCAGCTCCTTCTGTAGGAATATATTGATCCATCGAAGTGGTAGCATCAGGTAAGTTTTTAGCAGCTTCATCAAATTCTGAACAAATATAATCCACACATTCGTCATACGTATTACGCGTTCTTGCATAATACTCCGCTTCCTCATTATTACTAACAATTTCATCACCTAACAAAATCATTGGACCATTCTGTTGCAAAATTAAATAATATGCATAAGCTCTTAAGAAACGGCATTTTGCACGAAATTCCATTCTTTCAAAACTATTCATATCACGAACACCATCAATATGTGGCAATATAGTATTCACCTTACGAATCACCTTATAACATTTAGGCCAAATATTGAAATCCCATGTCCAACCGCCCATTGAACTAGAAGTAATCTCATTATTCATTAACTTCGTTCCAGAGAATTGTATAACAACCATACCATTCCAATCACCACAGCTCACAGCCTCGTCTGAACCTGTAACTCCAGGAGTGTTCCCATATTCCCAAATTTTATCGACAACAGGAAGCAGAGCGGCAGCCCCATTAAAATAACGTTCAATATTACGCTTATTTGCATAAATAGAATCTTCTTGAAAGGTATCCTCAAAATAATCATCTATATTCAAATAATTACAAGAAGCAAAAAAGCCGGATACCAATAACAGAACCGATAATATAAAATATTTTTTCATGAACTAATTTCTATTAAGTTTATACATCGTATTAGAAATTCAAATATAGCTGCAATGAATAACGTGCAGGTAAAGGATAAGCCTGTCCACAAGATGTCGCTTGTTCTGGATCGAATATATTTACAGAATCCCATACTGCCAAATTTTCACACATCAACTGAATATTCATGGAATTAATGCCCAAAATACGTTGTAATGCAGGAACTTTTAGATTATATGCCAAGCTCAATTCCTGTAAACGCAAGTAACGGGCATCACCCATCCAAAATGTAGAAGGTTTCGTATTATTCTCATTTTTTCCATAATACAAACGTGGAAAACGAGCATTTGGATTCTCTGTAGCCTGATTTCCTGAATATTCAGCAGAAATCCAACGATTCTCCGGATTATAAGCAATTGTCATTATATTTCCTTTATCCTTCTGATTAAATGGCATGTATCCATCGAAGTTTCTACCATCCGAACCGCCATATAAGAACTTATTACGTCCTGTCCCTTTGAACAAGACATTTAGTGTCCAACTTTTATAACGAAACTCAGCACCAATACCATACATCAACTGTGGTACCCCTGAATAAGCAAATAAAGGAACTTTATCATCATCAGTAATTTTACCATCACCATTTATATCTCGATATTTAATATCACCAGGACGTACCGTACCAAATTGTGTAGGACTCATTTCTACATCTTGTTGATCTTTAAACAATCCCATAGCAACAAATCCACGTTGTACATTATTGGCATAACCATTATTTTCCAAATATGTATAAGGCTTCTTTGTATCTTCCCAATTTAATATCTTATTCTTACTCAAAGTAAAATTACTACGTAATATCACATGTGCATCCTTTCCTATCTGTTGATAGAATTCCATATTTCCATCAGCACCCCAGCTTTTCATACGACCTATATTACCATAAGGCATTTGAATCAAACCTACATAATCAGGAATTTGTTTACGTTCCTGAAAAATACCATCTCGTGTATCCTTAAAATAATCTAAAGTCAAAGTAAATTTATCTTTAAACAAATGCAGATCCATACCAACATCAAATTTCTTTGCTTTTTCCCACATCAAATTATTGGCACCAACTTGTTCTTCTGTTAAGCTACCAGTCCCTCCCCAAGGATTTGAAGCATTTTCTTCTTTTATTAGGGTCAGATAAGGAAAACGTCTAGAACTGATGCGGTCATTACCAACAACACCATAAGAAACGCGAAGCTTGAGAAAATTCAACCAACTTACATTTTCACGTATAAATTCATATGAAGATGGTACCCATGCGAAAGCTCCTGCCGGAAAGAATCCATATTGTTTACCTGGTTCAAAGTTTTCAGATCCATTCAAACCAAAGTTCAAATCCCAAAAATATGTATCTTTAAAACCATATGTAAAACGGCCCGAAAGACTTTGATAACGCTTTGGTATAGCATTCATACTTTTATCTGCACCAGTTTCAGATGTATCTTCTATATAATAAAACAGTAAACCACCTAAACGATGATCGCCAAAGGTACGGTCATAATTAACATTTGCCTCTAAATATAGCTTCCTCCAAACCCAAGCAGCACTGCTATATGTAACGGTTTTCTCATCAGCTATTTTCTCAAAACTCAAGGTTCCATTAGGGTTACGCTCCTTCAAAGCTTCATTTAGTTCTGGCATTTTATAGCGTGCTTCTCCAAATAAACTTTGTGTATCCCATGATCCCTGTACTTTAGCTGATAGCCCTTTAGTAATCATCGACAAATCCTGTGTAATACCTAAAGTAACTAAATTCCTGGTATTCTGTTCTCTAGCATTACCTGTATAATTCAATAGAACATACGGAGATATTTCATCCTTAGTTCCTGCAGCAGGATAATATCCGTTTGAATAGCGTAATGGATAGCTTATTGGAGTAGTCTTTGCCTGTGAACTCCATAGCCAATCTGTCAAACTGACTCCTCTAGAATATTCCCCCATGCTCGGGCGAGTATTCACCGACATATAGCCAGTTGTTCCAATATAGACTTTAGTTGTTTTAGTCAAATCTATATCCAAATTCAAACGATAATTATAAGTATCATAGCCTACACCTTTATTGTATTTACTATCTTTGGATGGATTATAAGCCGCAGATTCTTTCGACATTCCTAAACTTGCAAAATAACGGGCAACACTGCTACCACCTTGAGCACTTACATAATAAGTTTGCTGGAAAGAATTGGGATTTAAAATAACATCTTGCCAGTCAATGTTTGGGTACAGATCCGGATCTAAGCCATATTTTATAATATCCATTTCTGTCTTGTTATAAATAGGAGATAATCCGGTTGCAACAGAAGCTTCATTTGCCATTTCAGCATATTGAGTGGCATTAACATATTCAGGTAAACGTTTTAAATGTGAGATTGTCATATTAGCACGACCACTGATCTTCAATTTGGACTCCAAACCACGCTTCGTCGTTACCAATACTACACCATTTGCACCTCGACTACCATACACCGCTGTAGCCGCAGCATCTTTCAAAACAGAAAAACTTTCAACATCGGCAGCATCTATCTGACTCAAACTACCTTCCAAACCATCAATCAACACTAATGCACCACTATTAGCACCAAACGTACCAATTCCGCGCACCCAAAACTCGGAAATATTTTTGCCCGGTTCACCACTAGATTGAACTCCAATCACACCTGCAACACGACCTGCTAGTGTATTAACTATATTTGTAGCAGGAACCTCTAGTTGCGCTGGATCCATCGTTGTAATTGCACCAGCAACACTGACCTTTCGCTGCGTACCCATACCTACTACAACTACTTCATCAATATTCTCCGTAGCCGGTTTTAAGGTAACTTTAACATTGTCAATTTTATTCGTCAAACGTTGCTCATAGTTTTCATATCCCAAAAAAGACACAACCACTATATCATATATATTTACCTTTAACCGAAATTTACCATCAATATTAGTTGTTATTCCCACACCTGGTTTATCTTTAACATATACATTTGCTCCCGGAACTGGTTCATTAAATTCATCGAAGACTGTACCAGTCAACATAAAGCTTTGCTCTTTCTGTGCATGTACTTGTGCTACAAACGCAAGAAGCAAAGCAAAAATTACAAATATTCGATTCATATTATATTAAATATAAAGTTTCACTAATTATTTATTCGACAGCTAATCGACGAATAGCACGATTCTCTGAGTCGCCGATATACATTACATCGTCGTTATCAATACAAATTCCCAATGGCTTTTTGAATTGAGCATCTTCTGCACTACCATTTACATAACCTGAATTTTGGGGTTTTCCTGCTAATGTAGATACATAACCTGTACTCATTGTTATCTTACGAATACAGTGATTTTCGGTATCAGTCAAAATTATATTACCTTCTGAATCGACACACATCTGTCCAGGTTTATTAAACATAGCTTGTCCTATTGGTCCATCCAAATATCCACTTTTACCTTCTTGACCAGCCCAACATGCACATTCTTTAGTACGTAAATCATATTTATAAATACAATGCTTATCATTATTTGAGAAATAAAAAACATTCTCATCTTGAGGATCGAAAACAAGTCCATAAGCACTACCATCCTTGGTTCCAACCAAATCCCCATTCGTTAGATTCTCTCCTCTAGCATTCTCTACATCAATCCGTACCAGATTTCCACCTAACATTCTTGAATACATTTTTCCATCTGGTCCCATTGTAAAATTACACTTGGCTGCCCATACTCCAAATCCTTCAATATTTGGAAAATTTGGATCATCCCATGAAATAGAACTTATAGCTGTAGTTGGTGCATAATCCGTCTTAGGGTCAAAATAATAAACTTCATGACTATCTCTATTAGCCCAGAATTGATAGACAATATCATCCTTACTGTTATACCCCAAAACAGGAGAGTTAAACAACGCATTAATATCTGACTTTAGAGATATTAATTTATCAGCCTCCTCATTTAACATAAATGCAGCAAACTTTCCATCATTATCTACTAAAAAGAAAACATTTTTATCCTGATCTACACAAATACACCTATCAATATTTGCTCTAAATTGTGCTTCAGATAGTGGTATAGTTCCTGTTGGATTCACCTGTGCCGATGTACTTCCTCCCACTAACGTAGTCACAGTAGTCTGGATATAATAATCAAATGTCTGCTTGTACTCCTCTATTTGTTCATGTACTTGTACTTTAACCACACATTCTGGGTCCTCTATTGTAGATGCACGTTTAGGAGCCAATACCAACATTCTATCATCCTTCACAGAAATGACAGAAGCCTCTTTATCATTGAAAAAGACCTTCACATTTTCCTTACTATCCCCAAAATTCGATCCATTAAGAATAACTTGAGTTGCAAGTTTTCCTTCGGGCGGATAAAAATCAGTCAACACAATCGGCTTATTCGGATCATAGCCCGAAGTTGACTCTTCATCATCTTTACAAGACGAAAAGCAGCAGCCTACAGCCAAGCAGACAAGCCACTGCCATTTAAAACATTTTTGTAATAAGTTTCTCATAGAAAATACCGTTTTTAAGAATTTATATAATAATAATGATCATAATTTTACTTTCGTTATTTTATGTTTCTTTCTCATACTTTTTGCTACTATTAATAGTAAGACGACTAGACTAATACTAACCACTAAGTAATATTCATTTATTTTTTTATATTCTATAACATATAAGAAGAAAAAATGAAAACTATTTCCTGTATTTATCAATGGTCTCTTGTATACCTACAGGAAAACCAAAAAAGTTAGAAGAAATCTTATACATTGAAGGGCAATTATCGTTTTCTAGAGATAAGTCGTTCCATTCTTTCCACAAATCATCAAATGCAGTAATATATTTATCCATCTCTATCCGGTTAAAAGACTTTTTTGTTGTATCTGCCACATAACCGCATAGCATAATCTGCCACGAAACAGCAAAAAGCTCATATTTAATGCGTCCATACGAACAGGAAATACGAATAAAATGATTCAATTCTTCTGAGGGAAAATGTAGTTTTTGAGATATCAGTTCTATTTCCTTCCAAATACGAACAGCTTCTTCCTTTTCTTTCAGATAAGCATTTACTTGATTTCTTTCAATCATACGATCAAAATAACTCTTTTGATATACATCTCCCGTTATGGTGTCATCACGTGTCCAATTAACATAAGTATCTCCCATAGTACTATATTGCCCTTTTATCACTCCATCTTCTGATAATAGGCAAAGTCGACGGAACATCTCCCATTCTGACTCGGGAAGCCCTTTTGCTTTTACAAAATCATATAGTATTTCTTTTTCTGTTTTCAAAGGATTACTAGCCCAATGTGAGATGACATAAGCATTTAATTCGATCCAAAACTCATTCTTGATATAAGGACCTCCCCAGCCACCGCCACGTGACCAAGTCCAAACACCCTTAAATAAGGGATTATCTTTCACTTGGTTTAAACAATACGGCTTCTTTATATTAGATTTCTTAAATTCTTCAAAACCATCAATTACTCCTTTAGCGATATAATTGGGATGTGCTCCCTTTCCTTCATACTCACGTTGACATTGCACTTCAACTACTTGTTGATGTTTACCAATACCTATACAAGGATTAAAAGGAACACCATATTGTCCTGATTCTTCCAACCAATATTTATCCATTGTATTATAATTCATATCAGGATCAGTAATTGCTGATCTCCAAAAATCCGTCATGGTATGCTTGATAGAGAAATAAAGATTTGGATGTGGCTCTATACTGTCTGTAACGGACAAATAATATTTAGGGATCGAATGCAATTGCCCCATATCCCATGTACGATAAAACAACTTCTTATTACGTCTTTCACAAACCTCTTCCCGTAACAAATTAATTAACGTAATATGATCATACATACCATTTTGTACTGGATGATTGCCTACATAATAAGGAGCATCGTGCAGGTAAGTTTCTCCAGTACGAATCACTAATCCATCCAATTGTGGAAACGTTTCAAACATTTCCTTCATCAATTCACGAATACAAAGCTGAGTGTAAGGTTTCGATATATCAAGTTTTCCTTGTTCGTTAGTAAGTTCTGTTCTATGTTTTTCTACCAGCAAAGAAGGAAGTACTAACATATCAAGCATACAGTATACTTGAAGGTCTTCCTTTTTTGCTGCATCATATTTTTTATGTATTATTTCTGCTTTTTCTGCCACCCAACGTCCGGCTTCAGTCGTATCCGGGAATAAAGAAGGATCAAAACTCTTCCAATCAATTCCAAACTGTGCAGCCTCAAACAAGAAAAAAACTTTTGCTCCATATTCATTTTTCTTCAAAAAAGAAGGATCGAGAAACTTCGATTCCGTCATAGCCTCACCCGGATTATGGTGTACCATATCCATTACAACATATTTCTGTCGTACACAACTAGTTAACAATAGATTAACAGCACAACATAATAAAAAAACAAAATAAATATATCGCCTCATGTGTCGTTTTATAGTATGATTTTTCTTCTAGTTAGCAAATGCATTTTCCAATTTAGGAGCTTTTTTACCTGTAATAGCTTTATATATATGCTCCGCCAATATAAGCGAACCGCTCTTATTCAAATGTACATTATCCCATACATAGCAAGTTGAATCAACTTTATGTTCTAATGGGCTATACAGATCTACCAATTTCAGATGAAACTTCCTAGCTACTTTCTTTTGTATCGGATAAATTTCATCTTTTATTATTTCATTACGAATCCCATATAAATTATTACTTGCCGGAATACAACGACATATAATAATTTTTGGTTTAGATCCACACTTCTGAAAAGTGCTGATCATATACTCTAAATCAGTTTCAAATTCATCCTTATATTTCCAGTTCTCCGGCTTGGAATCATTTGTACCAAGTTTAATAATTACAACGTTCGGTTGAAATTTCTGTGCATTGATAAATGCATCGGTACTCATATAAGGATGATCACCTTTTCGCAATAAAGTATGGCCCCACTTTCCAAAATTGCCAACTTCATATTGATTTCCAAGCATACGAGCCAAAGGAGTCGGATAATTGTCAGCCCCTTCAGTTATACTATTGCCAATGCATGCTATTTTAATTTTATCCTGCGCTACACCACAAACAGGTATAAGCATCAGAAATGCGAAAACTAATATTCGAACTATTTTCGTCATATGATTTTGTATTCTAGTCATTATTTTTCTGTTTTTAACTGAAAACAAAACCTTTTTACCTTTAAAAAACAGTCTACCTATCTTGACCTACGGTATTTTACAAGCTCCCTCCGGCTGTAGTAAGAGCAATGAGGAGCAAATTTTAACCGGAGGATAAACTTGAAAACCAATCAAACACCAATCCTAACCTTTTACCTAAAATAAACCCATAAAAAACAATGTTTATATTAAGAACGAGTAAGCAAGCAAATACCACTAAAAAGAAATAAAAAAATATCTATAAATTTTAATTCATACGATAAAAGGACTTGATCTTCAAAGCCTATTTTGTTAAGAATCACTTTACTTACGCTCAATATTGAGTAAATATTCTAGAAACAAATCGCATAACCTCAGGTAATTCCATCCGCCAATAAGTCCACGAATGACTGCCGTCTTTCATACGAAATTCATGACCAACCTGATGCTGTAACAACGTGTTATGTAAAAGACAGTTCGTTACCGATAAGAAATCATCATCACCACAACTGATATACCAACGAATCCATTTGATACGGTCTAGCTTTTCTTTCGGAGATTTCTCCAAGATAGTTTGTATATCCATTTGCCCGAGAACTTCCGCTTTTTTTTCTTCTGACACCTTCGATAAATCTGATTGATTCTTCATCTGATCGAATGTCCATGCCCCTCCAACAGCACTTAACGGAGCAACAGCAACAAACATCTCCGGATAATGAAGGGCATAAAACAACGCTCCGCCACCTCCCATAGACAAACCGGAGATAGCACGATAACGACTTTCAGCACGCACTCTATACGTTTTCTCGATATGCGGAATCAATTCTTGAAAAAAGAAGTCCTCATAATTATATGTTCCATCCAACAAGTTAAAATAACCTTTATGAACCGTGTCAGCATCTGGCATAACAATAATCATCGGAGCTGATTTCCCCTCAGCAATCGCTTTATCTGCAATATACTGAACCTGCCCAAATTGCACCCATCCCGTATGATTATCTCCTAATCCATGAAGCAAATACAATACCGGATAACTACCATCTCCTTCGTCATAGCCTGCTGGCAAATAAATGGAATAACTACGTTCCATTCCCAGAATCTTACTTTTTACGGTACGTGTCTCATACACTTTCCCTTGCTGGGCAAAAGCCGTAGTAACCAGACACATCGCTAAAAGCGCTGATAATAAATGTTTTTTCATACGTATCTATTATTTCATGTAAATATAATATTTAAAATTACCTGCTTTTAATTGAATCATTTTCTTTTCTATGCGAATATTCTTCCCATCCATCATACAGGACACCGCCTCATCGGGAATACAGAGTGTAGCAGTAACCCCAACTGGAATATCCACTTGAAGATCCATAATATTATCTGTCAATTCCCAGTCAACAGCAATCACACCATATGGAGTATCTTTTGCCATCTTAGCCCAAGTCAAACCTTTCGGTATTTGAGGATCAATAAATACATGTTGATAACCTGGTATCGATTCATCTATTCTAAGTCCCCCTATTGCTTGATAAAACCAGGTTCCGATTCCATTATAGCAGTTATGCACCCTACTCCGTTCACCACTCCAATACTCCCAAGTCGCTGTAGCACCATTATCTATCATATACAGATAACCTGGATAATCACGTTTCTTCAACATTTGATATAAAAAGTCAACTTCCCTGTTACGAATAGCCCACTCTGTCAAAATTGGGACACCTACCAACCCTACAGCAATATGACCTTTGTGCTGCTTTTCAGTATCAGTCATCATCTTTCTTTTCACATCATCATACAAAGAATCCGGTACAGCTCCTACAAGCATTGGATAACACATATCCAACTGTGAACCTGTAGAATAGATACCTTTACCCGGATGATAAAACTTTTGATGAATCAACTCATTTAGATTCTTCCTGCGCATAGCAAACTTCTCTGCCTCCTCTTTTTCCCCAAGCATCAGAGCTATTTTTTCCATTGTCCCCAAACATTCACTGATAAAACAATTATTTACCAGATCAACAGAAGATTGTGCTCCTGCATCTACTCCTATCGGTGCAAGCCAGTCACCAAGAAACCAATCCCGATATTGAGTATCAGGCCAGCGTTTCAGCAATCCATCCACCGTATATTTATCCACATATGAGAACCATTCTTTCATTTTCGGATAATAGTTCTTTATTAATCTCGGATCATTGTAATTCACATACGTTCGCCATGGCGCCTGTACAATAAATCCACACCAATACGGACCACCGCCACCTGCACCGGGATTAGGACCTACATGGGCCAGACTTCCCCCTTCGCGCATTGAATCTCCCCATGTTTGTATCCAGTTTGTGAAAGTCGGTGCTACGTCATACATTGTTTGCAAACTCATTGTAGACGAATTTCCATCGCCACCATAGCCTGCCCGCTCCAAATGCGGACAGTCGACCATATATCCGCTAAATGTCAGACACCTCATAGTATATTGAATCATATTATGAATGGCGTTCAAGTCAGCATCCGAACATTCGAAAGTCGCAGTCTGCCGATAATCGCCATAAATCTGGAGAGATTTTATCCATTCAGTTTTCGGTCTTGCCGGAAGGTTGGAGATACGGACATAACGATAAGCATGATGATTGAATTTATTCCTAAAATATTCTCCCCTCCGTCCACCTGCAATATAGACATCACTTTCACCTTGTTTGTCAAATTCTCCTTCTTTAGTCAGGTTATCGCTATATTCCATCGTGACCTCATGTCCCGCAGATAACATCGGCATCTTCATTTCAAACCATCCGGTCTGTATTCTTCCCATATCTACCAACCAGGTATCTTCACTAAGTTTCCTGATAGAAACAGGTTGCAACGTTTGATGTATCTTGTTAGCTTCACACATTTGAGGTGAAACAATGTGTCTTGGTACATTTACTTCCACCACAGGATACCATTTCATTTTATCTAGAGAATAAGTTGAAAAATCTGTCGGCACTATTCTCCCATCCACCCTTTCACCACCAAATTGTAAAGCACACCAATTACCTGTATCCGAATAGCCACTTTCTCGTCCCCTCCAAGAAGTGTCAGTTGCAGTCAATACTTCCCATTTTCCATTTCTCAGCATATTCAGTTCCGCTTTTACCAACGGACCGTCATAAGCAGCACCAAAAGTAGTTTTCTTATACCACCCTTGTCCAAGCCATATCAGCAGGTCATTCTCTCCTTCTTTCAAATAAGAAGATACGTCATAAGTGACCATTAACGAACGTTTATTCAGTTGAGAGACTGCAGGGGTAAGAACATTCTCCGTAACCTTCTTTCCATTGACATATACTTCATGATATCCCAGCGAATTCACATACAGAAAAGTCGTTGCCAGTTCACCTATTTGCACTTTTTTACGAAGTAAAGGAGCACAAACCTTACCTCCTTCCGGTGATGAACCGATATAGACACCGTGTATCTGTTCCTTATTCAAAAGACCAACAGAAAAACGCGCCACCGGACTCCATTGGGAAACATGCCTTTTCCGATCCCAGGCACGTACCCTCCAGTAGCATAAAGAACGCGAAGCCAAAGGTAAGCCTTGATAAGGCACCATCACAGAAACATCAGACTTCAACTTCCCCGATTTCCATAAGTCAGCCTTCCCCCCAATTAATAGAAGACTATCTGACGCTACCTGAATTTCGTAAAATGCTTGTCCATCCACCACCCCATCTCCTTTCAACTTCCAACTCAAATGGGGAGTAACGTTGTCAATCCCTAAAGGATCAACCATATTCTCACATTTTAACTCCACTAAAGAAAAAGAGACCTTGTTTTCTTTCCCATGTACAATCTTTGGCAAACACCAAAGACAACACATTATTCCTATACCTAGTAACAGTTTTTTATTCCTCATAAATAAGTTTCTGCGAATATTACAGCTATGGATCATCCCCCCAACACTCTTACAATGGATAATGCATTACTCAACCTATCTTTGTCAACTTGACTTTATGAGTTGTCGGCTTATTCATTTTATAAATTGTATCGACGATGATCTTCATATATCTACTCCATACTTCGCGTATCTCAGGATACATCGCTTTGGTATACCACTCATAACTCATCCTCAGAAAACCATCTTTAGGTAAATACTCCCTAAGTTTATTTATAGCCTTCTCATTATCAGCAAACAGCAGACCTTCCTTTTTCAAGAACGAATATTCTGTCCACAAATATTCTCTGAAACGTTTTTCTACTTCAAAACGTTCTTCATTCAGATACATGATTTTCATGGCTTGCTGGTATTGGGGTGTATTGGGATAATCGGCCAAATTGATACCATCTTCCAACTGTCCAGATGAAACATTATCGATAAACAATCCATCTATTGTCAGCCGATAATGTCCTTTTTCTAAATTAGTCACCTGCAAACGTTCTTGATTAAATTCCTTCATAAACGGTATCAAATCCATAGCATCACGTTGTGACCTTTTATTTCCCCAACCATGTCTTGGAATAGAATCCAAAGGATAAGGAAGTGAATTTGCCAAATAATCAAAACTTAAACCACCAGCTTCTTTCTTTAGTTTGGAGACCTTACAATTCCTATGACTTAATAGATTCTTGTTATTTGCATCAATTGAAATATCCGAAACTTCGACTCCAGCCAGTCCCTGCGCCTTTAAAAATAAATAAGCCATCACCATCTGTCCATCATTATCAGGATGGATTCTATCTACTCTACAAAAAGTGAATGTCGAATCTTTCTTTTGCTCTTCCAGACTTATTTGCACCATCGGCTGATTAAAATCCACAAATCCCCATCCATTTTTCTTCGCCGCCTTACGCTGGGCATCAATTATCTTTAAAATAGCATCATTTTTATGAAGAAAAAGTAAACTGTTCAATTTCGTAGTTTCATCATAAGGTGATCCACCTATCAGCACTTTGGTCATTTTATTCTCTGCCAGCAAGCGCTTCTCTATTTCCCGAAAGCTTTCCAAAGATTTTTCAATCCGTTGCTCCGACAACTCCTTAGCATTCTCCTTCCAGAAAATATCATACCCTGTGTCATTCATACCAAAAGTCAGAGTTACATAAGTCGGTTTTCTGTCAAAAACATCGTAGTCCAACCGATCTTTAATATCCCACGCACTCTCACCGCCAATTCCGGCATTCATTATTGTAATCGGTTTGTTTGGAAAACGAGTCATATAATATAACCACACAAATGAATGATAATGTCCACCATGAGTTATACTATTTCCAACAAAGACTACCCGTTCTCCTTTTTTAAAGGGTGGAATTGATTGTGCGTACAGGCTATTAGAACAAACACAGATTAGAAATAGCAGGAAAAAGACCTTTACGTTTATTTTACTATTCATTTGATTATACACTTTATTACAAATTTAATTATTTATCTTTCAAAACATTCTCTTTTCCAACTTTGAATAAAAAAGAATCTTATTAAAAAAGACGATTCAAGTTTACTTAACCACTAAAATAAATGTTTTATTTTTCAAGTAACTCCCACTAAGAAAAAAACAGTTTTTTATTGTCACTTGTCACTTTTTAAAGATAAACAGCTATCAATCAAACAAGTAATGGTGATAATAACTGGTGATAATAAGGGTGATAATAGAATTTTATAAGTTTCTATTGTCACCCCTATCCCACTACAAATCAAGTATGCTCACTTATTTATTCAACTCTAAAGCCTTATTTTCTTCATTCTGTTCATACATAGGACTATTTATCATGGTACAAATAAAACAAATGTCGGTAACATTAATATATGAAGAAGGCAAGACTAATAAACTTTGTCAGTAACATTTCTTAGTTTCACGTACGTGGAGCGTTCGGTCTACGTACGTGAGCTAATGGGATCACGTATGTGAAGCGATAGGACCACGTATGTGAAACGAACTGTTGTTAGTTCCAAAAGATATTAAGCAAGTACACATAATAGATTAATAAACTGATCATTGTCTATTAAATCAAGCAGGTTATTCAAAAAAGAAAGTTCACTTTCTACTCTTCCTGAATATATCAGGCACAATATAGAGGGAAATTAAAAACACCAGAAGACAGGACAGGTAATGTCTTCTGGTGTTCAAATTAAAAAGGTGCCCCTTAGTTTTCTACGTATATCATATATCCAACTTCTTTTGTTCAGCCTTACCATATTGTTTTAGCAAAACACTGACTCCTCCTTTCAACATTTCCGGTTCCGCCTCAACAGAAATAGTCCGCTCTTCACCCGGCATCAAAGTTATATAATTATCAGACATGATAACAGGAAGGATTCTTTCTTGTGTAGCCGTATTCACCAATCTTATCCGGTTAGCACAAGCAACAGTTTTCGAATGATTCTTTACCGACAATTTCATCTTCCCTTCGGATAACATTGACTTATCAACTAATTTGCACGACAGTTCTGCTTCCGGCAATGTATTCAAAGCTGTATAGTCAAGATCTGTCACGCCGTTTCTCCAATAGAAATTATCTGAAATCAAATTACCATTTGCGTCAGTCAGTTCTAACCGGATGAAATGGAGCGGAGTCAGTTCCTCAACATTCTTTTGTTTCTTACCATATATTTCAAATTCATACAGTGAATATCCAAAGTCTGTGGCACGGCTAACTCCTGCCATTTTCACATAGCGTGCAGTAACCGGAGAAAGTTTTATCTCATCTGTACTGCCTTGTCCATCTTTGTTTGTATAGACTGTTTTCCATTTCTTCGCATCATTCGACACTTGGATCTCGTACTCTTTGGCACGTGCCGTTTCCCATTTCAACACAACATGCTCTATTTTTTCTTTCTTACCCAAGTCAACATAAATCCATTGAGAGTCACTCGCATCACTTTCCCAACGACTGCCTGCCCCTCCGTCAGCTACTAAAGAAGCCGATCTGGATGGTGATGATGAAGAAGCTATCACATTCTTGCCAAAAGCCAAATTGTACGGATTGAAGTTTAACGTGAACGCTTCTGCAATGTTACTTGCCGGTACATCCATCTGTTTTGTACGTCCATATGCCGCAACCTCTTTTCCGTTCAGGTTGTAGATGGTCGCTTTGGCATAAGCGCCTTTCAAGTCTTTGGTAGTAGTATTTACAGCTTTTATACTGTTATTAGATGAGTTCCACTGAAGATGAAGATGTTCGCAAGCCTTCTTTGCTCCCCAATAAGCTCCGGTAGGATCATAATAATAATCGTACGTCTGCCACACGAATGATGGATATGCCGGGTGACTCATCCAGATCAAAAGCCCTGCCGCATCATTCCACATCTTATCATTCCATGCTTCATACATCCCTTTCATTACTTCAATATTCAGCAACTGAGCTTTCTCACAGAACTCTTCCAGACTCGAAGATTCTCCGAATTGCGTATTCACTGATTTCTTATAATTGATAGGATTGGCATTGGACGCTTCTTTGCCGAAGAAGTGCTTATTCCAAACGTTATCATCATCATCTTTCAATTGTTCATCAGTAGGCAGAGGCCACCATGACTCCTGAGGAATAAACAATTTCACACTTTCAAATGTCGGGAAAGTAGCCGTTCCTATTTCGGTACGCATACCATAACCATGATCTATACCATACGGATAAGCAGGTTTATTGAATGCCAGATTACTGCCCGAAGTCTCAAAATGGTGCTTAGGGGGCTGATTTCCCCACCATCCGCTTCCGGATAAACCATCTTGATTGGAACAAGACTTATACATTCGATCGTTTTTATCTTCCTGAGCTATCATTTCACGCAAATAATTATCCAAATCGGGTGCCGGATGTGTTTCATTAGCACCACACCAGATAGCTATAGAAGGATGATTCCTTAAACGTCTCACTTTATCAAGAGCATTTGCTTTGAATGCTTCCGGCTCAGCTACATCATTATAAGCGACATACAGCCAAAAATCATTCCACACCATGATTCCATACTTATCGCAATAATCATAGAATTCATCATCAGTCACACAACCTGTCCACAAACGGATCATGTTGTAGTTCATATCTTTATGCAACTTGATTTTCGTTTCGTACTCTTTGCCATGACAACGAAGCAAATACTCGCTCATACCCCAGTTTCCACCTTTCAGATAAATCTTCTGCCCATTGATAAAGAATGTAAGGACCGGGTAATTCACTACGTTGTTGATCATCTTATACTCATACTTCTTGATACCAAAAGTAATATCCTTTTCATCCGATATTTTTCCATCTACCGAACAAGTCAGTTTACAGGTATAAAGATTCGGTTCTCCATAGCCGTTAGGCCACCAAAGTTTCGGGTTACGAATGACTAATGCAGCAAAATCGCTCTTATCCACCGACAACTGTACTGTTTCTTTTCCTTCCACCCGAATGTTCTTGGAGAAAGTAATATTTCCCGGCTGAATAACACCGGAAACTTCCACTTCTTTCGGAGCAGAAGAAACGTTCTTGATTCCTGTAGAGAAAAATAGTTCTGCTTGTTGCAAAGTCGGCAATTCCGAGCGAATCCACGGATCTTCCATCACAGCATCACCTGTAATAGCCAGATAAGCATTTCCTGTAATTCCGGCAAGACGTCCCGGCACATACGGCATCCAATCCCAACCGGCACCTGCCAGATAGCTGGGACTACAAGCAACACCATACGGATCTTTTCCTTTACGAGTCTTTTTCTGATCAGGATCAGTAATCAGAACCGCAACCGCATTCTTTCCTGATTTCTTAATCAAGTGTGTCACATCAAATTTAGAACGCAACATATGTCCGCTCACATCTTTAGTCGATGTCTTTGTCCCCGATATTTTTTCTCCGTTAAAGTAGAAATCGGCGAAACGATTGGTATTATCAAAATGAAGCCAGACACGCTTACCTGCTGAATAAGATGCCGGAAGTTCAAACTCCGTACGATACCAGAAAGGACGGTTATAAAACGTCTCATCTACTTTATATATATTATCAGCGTAATTAGGATCGGGAACGATTCCGGCTTCAACATATGCTGTAAAAACAGCTCCGGGAACTACGCCTTTTACATAGTCCGGCATTTTAAAACCGGGGGTAGAGATTTGTTCTCCCCCTATATTATTCAAATCTGCCTGCGGTTTGACTTCCCATACTATCTTAGGATTGGAACTGTTCAGTGACATGGTAGAAGTCTGAGCATGCCCTATTCCATTCAGTACAAACAAACTTGATGCTAGTAAAAGAAGTCTAAACTTATTCATCATAATATTCAGTTATTTAAATGTTAGATAAAACACCCCATTCTGTATTGGGCTTATCGCCCATAAATAATTCCAATGTTCCTCCTGCTGCGATTTCAGCAAAGTCAAGGTAACATTTATTGTACTCCTTGCCATTCAGCAAAGCTTTTTGTATATATAGATTATTTGTGTTGTTGTTGTGAGCAATAATTGTAAATACTTTCCCTTGATGATATTTTGAGTCCAGATTAAATTCTACCTTGTCAAAAACAGGACTGGTTATTTCCATGCGGGTGTTACCGGGACAGGAAGGATGAATGCCGGAAGCAGCCAATATATACCAGGCCGACATCTGTCCTACATCTTCATTGCCCACAATCCCTTCTACTTTGTTCGCATAAGCATTTTTACAAATATATCGTGTCCACTTCTGCGTATACCAAGGTACATCCAACTGATTAAAAAGGAAAGGAACAAAATGTACCGGTTCATTAGCATGATTATAATAATCATTCCATAACATATCAGAGGGAGTGTGGTCAAATAAATTAGTCAAATTAGCTATAACCTCTTCCTTGCCTCCCATCAGTTCAACCATTCCCGGAACATCGTGCGGCACAAACCAGCCTTGCTGATAAGCATTTGACTCAATGCAACCATACCATTCTTCGGTCAGTGCATTCTCCGGCCATGCTTTCCATGATCCATCTGCATTCCGGGGACGGAACCAGCCTTTTTCCGCATCGAACATGTTACGATAGGCTTGCCCTTTTTCATAAAAGCGCTTTGCATCTTCTTCTTTCCCCAACGCCTTTGCCAATTGAGCCACGCACCAGTCTGCATAGGCATATTCCAGAGTATATGAAATACTCAACGGTTCAGGAGTATATCCCAACGAATCATTCCCAAACTTAGCTGACGTGTTGACTGCATATTGATATGCTTTTTCTACATCATACGTGCGAATTCCTTTCATATAAGCATCTGCCAGCACCGACAGTGCAGGATTACCTATCATACAGCCAGAATAAGAATTCAGAAGTTCCCAACGTTCATAATATTCCCGTCTGCTCTGATCTGCCATCGTTATCAGCGAATTCAACGCATCACTCACCAAACGCGGATTAATCATCGCCTGTAAAGGGAACTGGCTACGGAAAACATCCCAACCACTAAATATAGTACGCTTGGTAAATGTACCGTCCTGTTCATGTACCTTTTTATCTCCGCCAATATATCGCCCATCAACATCTGTATAGATTCGAGGGTCAATCATCGTATGATATAATGATGTATAAAAAACAGTTTTTTCGTCATCAGTTCCACCGGATATCCGTATACGGCTAAGTTCTTTATTCCACAAATCACTCGCTTCCTGTTTTACTTGAGCAAAGTTTTTAGAAGCAATCTCCTGTTTAAAGTTATTAGCTGCTCCTTCCATATCGACAAAGGAAATGCCTACTTTCATCTCAACCTGTTCTCCCTCTTTTGTGGGAAACTCTGTGAAGAAGCCAAGGTGCTTTCCTTCCAGTTCTTTCTTATCTTTAATGACCGGAGCTTGTGATATACGTGTCAGATAGGGAATACTTACCACTTCATCACGCTTCCGAACCCATTCATCAGGAATATCCGCACTCCAAAAGCCATAATTACTCAGTGGTTTACTAAATTGTGCATAATAATAAACTGTGTAATCGGAATTTCCCTCACCATTTCCCCATCCACCCCCATCAGGTGTACACTTCATCCAGCCTTGAATGGTATAATCATCCAATACTTTCACATATTGCGAAGTAGAAGTCCCTCCCACTCTACGTGCCAGGTCTATCTGAATACGAGATTGTTCATTCGAAGGAAAAGTAAATTGCAATATTCCACAATGAGGTGTCGCACTGCTCTCTACTTTAATCTTATAATCAGTCAGTTCTACCGAATAATATCCCGCTTTAGCTGTTTCGGTAGCTTTATCATAAGAAGAACGATACCCTTTTATACTACCATCTTCTTTACCCGCTATTTTTTGCAGTTCGCCCGTTGTAGGCATCACCAGGAAATTTCCTAAATCCCCAAACCAGCCCACTCCACTCATCTGAGTAAAGGCAAAGCCTTCAATGGTTTTGTGTTCATCACTATAACCGGAACTATTATCACCTCCGGTTATAGTATTGGGACTTACTTGTACCATACCGTAAGGAGTAGTAGCGCCAGGAAATGTCTTACCTAATCCATGATAAACACCGGCAGCTCCTACACTGGTACTAGCTCCTATAAAAGGATTTACATAATCAGTCGGAATTAAATCTTCTGTTACTACTCCTGCTGAAGAACAAGCAGTCAGCCACAAAAAAGAGCAAGCTATTAAAATATTAGCGCTAGCTTTATACATAAAAATATTACAGTTTACTATTATTAGAATATGTTCAATTCAAGTTCAAAGCAAATGTCTTTAGACCGAAACGAGGCATAGAAATACTAATTTCAGATTTTCCGGTACGTGTTTTTATTGTCTTTCTATCTATAACTCTACCATTCAGATCTACTTCTTCTATACTAGACAGCGGCATATCAAAAGTAATATTATGCTGCTTCCTGTCACCTTCCGCATTAAACAATCGCAAGATTATTTTTCCATCTTTTATATTGGCTGCACTCACCTGATAACCGGTATTTTTTAAGTCTACCAGTGACCTTGACTCCAATTTTGCAAATGAATGATAGGAACATAACAATGGTTCATTCCAACAATCGCTCTTCGTGGCTATAGCAGCCTTGTCCCATTTGCCACGATGAGGAACAATAGCATATTTCATTTTCAACGGTCCCGTGATCTTATAGTCAGGTCCCCAAAGCCCATTACCAGAATATTGGGCAGTCAGTCCTAACGGATAATCTTTTCCGTGTGAATAGGAAGTAGTATGGTCTGCGAATAAAGCCAATGCATAATCTCCTTCCTGTTCTGCCAAATCAACCCAATGAAGAATAATGTTATGCTTAATCTGATCCCAACTATTGAAAAAAGTATCATCTAACTTACTTTCACAAACATCAAACGGCGCATTTTTATAAATACGAGGAGAATGAAGATTTACAGGGAAAAGTACACTTAACTTAAATCTGTCATCACAATAAGCTCTGCGATTATCCCGCCAACTATTTTCTTTATATTCTCCAATACCTACATTTTTCTTCCAATTAATAGTAAGGTCAAAATCGATACGCTTCTCCCCTTGAGCAATGCTTATAATCTGTACAAAAGGATGTGAAGCTATTTTCCCTTCCAGTTTTACCTTTGTCTCTTGTATATTACTTCGCAAAACCGTCAGCTTAGCCGGAGCTTCTGTAGAAGAGCGAAACTTGCCTTCGTCATAAAAATAGCCTCTCAATTCACCTATAGAATATTCACCCGATTGTTTGGCAAATTCTTTGTTTTCTTCTTTTTTTGCTACAAGGCTTTTAATAATTCCTCCCTTCGACAAGTCAAAAACAATTTTATACATATCATTTTCAACCACATATTCTCCTTCATTTATAATCTTTTCGCTTCCTGAAACCGTTCTTTTACCTGTCTTTACTTGTTTAATACGATATGTGGAGTAACCAAAGGGAGGAACATCTGCTTCAAACAACAATCTTATTTTTCCACCTTCTTTTCCTATTGAATAATCAACTTTTTTATTTCTATAATCATTGACTTCCAAATCAAAGTCTGCATATTCCTGAGGGAGTTCAACAGTTACCAGTTCTTTTCTTTTTGTTCCCAATGTATTATAAACACGTACAAATCCCTGGGCTTTTTCAGTATTAATAGTATCGTTATCAAAACTGAATATAGAAGCAGCTGTAATTTTATCAGCCACAGTATTTGTCTCATCTGTCCATCGCTTTATTTGATCCGCCCAGGTTCCAAATTTATTTAGGCCATTGTAAGGTACGATCCAAGAATCATGATGTTGCGCAAGCATCAAAGTACGCCATGCTTCATCCAAATCTTCCTGAACACAAGTGTACCCATTGGCAAGATGAGCAATAACAGACATCTTCTCTGCTATTATTATTTTATTCTCAGAAGTACGTACTTCTTGAGCAATTCTCTGCAACACTTGGCTTCCCCACATTAAGTTTACACGTATATCTTCCTGCGAGAAATGCCAGTCATCATTCGTTTTACCAATGGAAATATTTTCAAAATAATCTTTCCACGTCACATAAACTGAATTACTTTTTGTATTCTTTCCACTTCCTAACCATGGACCATTTTTCCATCCGGCATCTTGGAAACACATTCCCACAGGATGTTCAATCCCTGCATCACGACAAGCATTCAGATAAGATTCTTCATTACACCAAGCAGTTGTCTGCCAAGTAGAATTCTCTTCCAATTTCTCGCAAGCATAGCGAGGAACAGTAAGAATGGGAGTTCCATCCGGGCCTACCCAATTGACCAATTCGCCGCCATAAGCGTTAGTGTATCCTCCCCAACAAGTATTCGGGCATTTGAGTACGGCATACTTAAAACCAAATAACTTCAATATCTGAGGCAAACAACTTGTGAAACAGGGTTCTTCCACAGAATAAGTGGTAAAAGTCACTCCCGGAAAATGTTTATTTATCTTAGCAATACCATATTGAAACTGACGTATAATGCTTTCGCCCGATATATTATAACAATAAGGCTGAGCATAAGTAGGATTTGTAAACTCTACCTGCTTAGTTACTACTACGTTTTTTAATTGTCGATAGGCTCCGGGAGTCTGTATTTGCACCGTATCCCATGTTTCAGGCTCTATTTCCAGACAAATTCGCCAATCCGGATGCTTGGATAACTGGTCGACAATAAACTGAGTTTTCCACTTCACCGGATAATGCCCGTATATCCCTCCATGATATCCATCAACAAAATAAGCTTGTTGCGAATGAGCATGCGTACATATAAAGACGACTAGTAATATGATGTTATTAAGTCTATTCATGGTATTTTTAAGCCTTTTTATTTTCGCTATTCTCTATCCGACTCATAAATTCAGATAGTTTTTGCTTAGCAAGTTCTTTATCATCTTTAGGGAACGACCAATCCACAAGAGCAACAACACTCTGATACTCAATAAATTCTTCGCGCATTTCCCCATTATTCTTCACATTCAGAAGGAAGACTTCCTTTTCTTCTGAAGTCAATTCACCTGCAAAATATTTATTTAAATTAGTTCCCATTATTCGTTCCTTTTTACAAAAGAACGATTATCCCAGTAAATACCCCTAAAAAAATATCAATAAAATTATTAAAACTCATGCTGCAAGGCAAATATTTAGTTTTACCCTTAACTTTTTGAGTGCTATCCCCATCTGACATTCTACAGTATTTACTGAAATACCCAAACGTTCTGAGATTTCTCTATATTTTAACCCTTCGACACGACTTAATAAAAATATGTCACGACATTTTCGAGGCAGACTATTGATTGCGTTACGAACGAGCATTTCCGTTTCATTTCCTTCCGAGATATCAGACACATCAAACCTATTTAAAGATTGTAATTTCAAGGACATTTCTATTTCGAAAGAGGTTTGAACTGATTCAATATATTTCTGTTCAAACATTTTATGTTTCAAATGATCCAAGCATCTATTCTTTATTAATCTGAAAAGATACGCGTTCATATTTTCAATGCGATCCATAGAATCACGTTTCGCCCATAAGTCGGTAAACACATCTTGTGTTATGTTTTCTGCATCCTCTTCCAGTATTACAAATTCTTTTGCAAACCGAACCAGTTTTGAATAATAAGTAAGATACAATTCTGAAAAATCCATAGCTGTGTTTCTTTAGATTAGTATTCAGTTATCAAAAATCTTGTGATGCAAATATAGAGATGAAAAAAGCCTACTCCTTATTGGAAGTAGGCTATAAAGTAGACGTTTTTGAACATCTCTTCTAGATAATACATTAATATTCAACGCATTAACAAACAACCATTTTAAGGTTTTGGTAAACCAAATAGAATCATTTTTGGGACAAAGAACCAAGCTTTTTCACCTCTTCTTCGAAGATATTTCCATCCAATAAAGACATTCTCTTCACTTTACTCTTATAATTATAGATCGTTTGTACTGAGTAATGCAAAAAAACAGCAATTTGCGAAACATCTGTAATCCCCATTCGCATCAAAGCAAAAATACGCAATTCTGTATTCAACTGGTCTTTATCCAGTTTATAATAATCTTCCGGTTTCAACAATGAATTAAACTCTTCGACAAAATTAGGATACAATTTTAAGAACGCCTTATCAAAATTGGTATATAATCCTTCCAATTCTTTTTCGAAAGGACGAGAAGAAGATTTGTATAAATCATCAACTTGTCCGGTTTTTATTTTTCGATTTACATTTTTCCTATATTCATCCAGTTTATTAATGTAAACGGCACACTGGTTCATGAAATAGCCTACATATCTTTCTTTTATTAAATTAGCCTCATCCAAATTCTTGTTCAATGCAACTAACTCTTCATTCATAACATTGAGATTCTTCTTTGCACGGGAAACAATCTTAGTCTGTTTATAAGTAAAATACAAAGTGATAGCAAGAGCCACAACAAACAAACTAGTGAGCAAAATATAAAAACGAAGATTCTGCTTTTGCTTTTCCAGCCTATATAAATAAGTATTTTCTATAATAGGATGAATACGAGCTATTACCGTATTCTTAAAACGGGAATTATAGAAGATAGCATCACTCAGTGCTACTTTAATATAATTATAAGATCTATCGATATCTCCTTTATGGTATAAATTCACGGCTAAAGTCAACAAAGCCTCATTTTCTTTCACTGCCAGTTTTATATCGGTCATAGCAGCTAATATAAGATACTTTTCTTCCAATTCATGCTCTCCGACCAGCCGATATGCTCTTGATAGCCCCATAGACATCATTGCAAACCCATGAGTTCCTGTTTTTTCCTTTTGATAAATTTTAGTCAGTATCTTAAGTGCTTCTTTTGTATTTCCCTGATCCTGAAGCTTTATAGCTCTTTCTTTCGAATATTCTTCCGATGCATCATACAAGATACTCATAACTGTATCTCGATACGCTTCTTTTTCAACCAAATATTCACTGGCAAACCGAGCATCATCTGTATATTTAATCAAATTTTCATAATACCGAATACGATTCCAACAATACAAAGCCTGTAAATGACTAGGTAAATCCGAACAATTGATTGATTTGAAAATATCATTAGCTTGAATAAACAACCCCGATAAGGAATAAACAAAAGCCAGTTGCAGCCTTCCTTCCAGCAAATAGGTTTTATTATCCAGTTTCTTAGCGATCTCAATATTCTCATTAATGTACTGTTCCGCAGAATCGCAGACAAACGTTTCGTATTGATGGAGAATCTCGGAATTCAGACGATACATATCGTCCAAGGTCTTTTGTTCCTTCTTTTTTGCTTTCAGCTCTTTGATAGTAGCTTCCTTCTTTTCTGTATACACAAGACGCTCAGAAATCACTTTATCTAAAACTTTCAATAGAGAATCATTCTCGTTATTTGCATAAAGATTCAACAAAGAACCCAGTAGGATTGTTATAAAGCAAAGTGTGTGTTTCATATCAATGTGTTATATACAATTTGCAAAAAAATGAATTTTCTTTGGGTAATTCGTCAAAAAGAACGTAAATCGTTCTTTTTATTACATCTTTTAACCAAATAAGAACGGATATATACCATAAAAGAAGAAGATTCTCCAAAGTAGCACTGAAATAAAAACGGACTTGAAATAAAGCAAGTTAAAAAATACTTTTTTGTAACCCCGACTTTGCAAAAAACATGAATATTAATCCTATATTTGCAGCCGTTAAAAGAGAAAGATGAAACAAAGCTTAAAATACGGACTATTTCTGGTACTTGCTTTGCTGATCCATGTTGTTTCCAATGAAGCAATGGAAGATAACTGCAGAGTATCCCCCCCGACATATCGCCAGGAGAAGTGCTACGTATCTCAGGATCATCCTGTTCATAATGCTCTTGAACGTCTTCATTATTTCTATTCTACCCAGTCTTGTGATATGAGTCATGCGGATGTTGCACACATCCCTACAGATAAAAGCGTGCAATTGCTGATTACTTATTTCCGTGAATACAAAAGCCAGCAAAACACGTCTCAGACTCATTCACTCCATATTCCCAAGTACTTTTACGATCCTATTACATATTATATATATGGTTTAAGGAAGATCGTCATTTAGACGGTACAATCCATTATCTTATTCGTCAATTCATTACAGTTGGTTTCATCCGGGTGTGGAGAAACTAATTGTTTATTTCTATATAATATTCAATCTAAACAGCTATTGAAATTATGAATTTTACATTTTTAGTTGTTGTTTTACTGACAGCGCTCGCTTTTGTCGGTGTAGTAATAGCCCTTTCACGAGCTATTTCACCACGTTCGTACAATGTACAAAAGTTTGAAGCTTATGAATGTGGTATACCAACGCGTGGTAAATCATGGATGCAGTTCCGTGTAGGTTACTACCTGTTTGCCATCCTGTTCCTGATGTTCGACGTGGAAACAGCTTTTCTGTTCCCTTGGGCAGTAGTTATGCATGACATGGGACCTCAGGGGCTCGTTAGTATTCTCTTCTTCTTTATTATTTTGGTTCTGGGCCTTGCTTATGCCTGGAGGAAAGGAGCTTTGGAATGGAAATAACCAAAAAACCGAAAATAAAATCAATTCCGTATGATGAGTTCATCGACAATGAATCATTGGAAAAGTTGGTCAAGGAACTTAATACCGGAGGAGCGAACGTTTTTCTTGGGGTTCTGGACGACCTTGTCAACTGGGGACGCAGCAATTCACTGTGGCCGCTTACTTTCGCAACCAGCTGTTGCGGCATCGAATTCATGGCACTGGGTGCCGCGCGTTATGATATGGCCCGCTTCGGGTTCGAAGTAGCACGTGCCAGTCCGCGCCAAGCTGATATGATCATGGTCTGCGGAACAATCACCAACAAGATGGCACCGGTACTGAAACGTTTGTACGATCAGATGCCCGATCCGAAATATGTAGTTGCCGTAGGCGGATGTGCTGTCAGCGGAGGGCCTTTCAAGAAGTCTTATCATGTGCTGAATGGAGTAGATAAGATTCTTCCGGTCGATGTATATATCCCCGGATGTCCGCCCCGCCCGGAAGCTTTCTATTACGGCATGATGCAACTACAACGCAAAGTGAAAATAGAGAAATTCTTTGGTGGAACGAACAGAAAAGAGAAGAAACCGGAATTTATGAAATGAAGAATGAGGAACGAAGAATTATGCAAGAAATACAATTTATAGTCCCTGCAGCGTTACACGACGAAATGCTGCGCTTGCGAAATGAAAAACAGATGGACTTCCTTGAAAGCCTCACTGGTATGGACTGGGGAGTAGCAGACGAAAAAGACGCACCGGAGAAACTCCGTGGTTTAGGCGTTGTCTACCATCTGGAATCGACTGTTACGGGAGAACGGATAGCACTGAAAACAGCCGTTACCGACCGTGAACGACCGGAAATTCCGTCAGTCAGCGATATATGGAAAATAGCCGACTTCTACGAACGTGAAGTGTTCGACTACTATGGCATTGTTTTCGTAGGGCATCCCGATATGCGCCGCCTTTACTTACGTAATGACTGGGTAGGATACCCCATGCGTAAAGATAATGATCCGGAGAAAGATAATCCGCTTTGTATGGCTAACGAAGAGACGTTCGATACAACACAGGAAATAGAACTTAATCCGGACGGAACGATTAAAAACAGAGAAATGAAACTCTTCGGAGAAGAAGAGTATGTAGTCAACATTGGTCCGCAACACCCTGCAACTCACGGTGTAATGCGCTTCCGCGTTTCTCTTGAAGGTGAAATTATTCGTAAGATCGATGCTAACTGCGGTTATATCCATCGGGGTATCGAGAAAATGAACGAGAGTCTTACATATCCGCAGACATTGGCATTGACTGACCGCCTCGACTATCTGGGCGCACATCAGAACCGTCACGCTTTGTGTATGTGCATCGAGAAAGCGATGGGCATCGAAGTGAGTGACCGTGTCAAATACATTCGTACAATTATGGATGAGCTGCAACGTATCGACTCTCACTTACTGTTCTACTCCGCCCTCGCCATGGACCTTGGAGCACTGACTGCTTTCTTCTACGGATTCCGTGACCGTGAAAAGATTCTCGATATTTTTGAAGAGACTTGCGGCGGACGTCTGATCATGAACTACAATACCATCGGTGGTGTACAGGCCGACCTTCATCCTAACTTCGTCAAGCGGGTAAAAGAATTTATCCCTTATATGAGAGGTATCATTCACGAATACCACGACATATTTACCGGCAACATTATCGCTCAGAGCCGTATGAAGGGCGTCGGAGTGTTAAGCCGTGAAGATGCAATCTCATTCGGTTGCACCGGGGGTACAGGCCGTGCTTCGGGTTGGGCTTGCGATGTACGTAAGCGGATACCGTACGGTGTATATGACAAGGTGGACTTCCAGGAAATTGTTTATACGGAAGGAGACTGTTTCGCCCGTTATCTGGTACGTATGGACGAAATCATGGAGAGTCTGAAGATTATCGAGCAGTTGATAGACAACATTCCCGAAGGCCCGTATCAGGAAAAGATGAAACCGATCATCCGCGTTCCCGAAGGCAGTTATTATGCCGCCGTAGAAGGAAGCCGCGGAGAATTCGGAGTCTTTCTCGAAAGTCAGGGTGACAAGATGCCTTATCGCCTGCACTATCGTGCTACGGGATTGCCACTTGTTGCTGCAATCGACACGATTTGCCGCGGAGCGAAAATTGCCGACTTGATTGCCATCGGAGGAACACTGGACTATGTAGTTCCGGACATCGACCGATAAACAAGAGATAAAAAACAAGTATTAAGTATAAAGTAGTAAGTATTAACCGGCTATGCAATATGATATACGCTATATTCCGCATGGAATTAATACTTAATACTTAAAACCTAATAATTAAAATATATATGTTCGACTTTAGTATAGTAACAAACTGGATACATGAGATGCTGCTCTCCGTTATGCCGGAGGGATGGGCCATCTTTATAGAGTGCATAGCTGTCGGCGTGTGCATCGTTGCACTATATGCTATTCTGGCTATCGTACTGATTTACATGGAACGCAAAGTCTGTGGTTTCTTCCAGTGCCGCCTCGGTCCGAACCGTGTCGGTAAATGGGGTTCTATTCAAGTGATATGCGACGTACTCAAGATGCTGACCAAGGAGATTTTCACTCCGAAGGATGCCGACCGCTTCCTCTACAATCTGGCTCCATTCATGGTGATTATCGCCTCGTTCCTCACTTTCGCTTGTATTCCTTTTAATAAAGGAGCGGAAATTCTGAATTTTAATGTGGGCGTATTCTTCCTGCTGGCTGCTTCCAGCATCGGTGTGGTAGGTATTCTGCTTGCCGGTTGGGGTAGTAACAACAAGTTTTCGCTGATCGGTGCCATGCGAAGCGGCGCACAGATCATCAGTTATGAGTTGTCAGTGGGTATGAGCATCATGACGATGGTCGTACTGATGGGCACCATGCAGTTCTCCGAAATCGTAGAAGGACAGGCTGACGGATGGTTTATCTTCAAAGGACATATTCCTGCCGTTATCGCTTTCATCATCTATCTCATTGCCGGAAATGCAGAATGTAACCGTGGCCCGTTCGACCTTCCCGAAGCGGAAAGTGAATTGACGGCCGGATATCATACGGAATATTCCGGTATGCACTTCGGTTTCTTTTATCTGGCGGAATATCTGAATCTGTTTATCGTAGCCAGCGTGGCCGCTACCATCTTTTTGGGAGGCTGGATGCCATTGCATATCATCGGTTTGGACGGATTCAACGCTGTTATGGACTATATTCCCGGCTTCATCTGGTTCTTTGCCAAAGCATTCTTCGTTGTGTTCCTCTTAATGTGGATCAAATGGACTTTCCCACGCCTGCGTATCGACCAGATTCTGAATCTGGAATGGAAATATCTGGTTCCAATTTCTATGGTAAACCTATTATTAATGGCATGTTGTGTTGCCTTTGGCTTCCACTTCTAAAATAAGAATTATGGAATATAAAGATCAAAAATATACGTATTTGGGAGGACTGATACATGGTATCAGCACTCTGGCAACGGGTATGAAAACCAGTATCAAGGTATACTTCCGTAAGAAGGTAACCGAACAGTATCCTGAAAACCGGAAAGAGCTGAAAATGTTCGACCGGTTCCGTGGTACACTGGCAATGCCCCACAATGAGAATAACGAACACCGCTGTGTAGCCTGCGGATTGTGTCAGATAGCTTGTCCGAACGATACAATCACCGTAACCAGCGAAACGATCGAGACTGAAGACGGCAAGAAGAAGAAAATCCTGGCAAAATATGAATATGACCTCGGAGCTTGTATGTTCTGCCAACTGTGTGTCAACGCTTGTCCGCATGACGCCATCACGTTCGACCAGAACTTCGAACATGCCGTCTTTGACCGGACGAAGCTTGTTCTGCAACTGAATCATGCCGGTAGTAAAGTAATTGAAAAGAAAAAAGAAGTTTAGATATGGGATCAACACTTGAAACAGTAGTATTCTACTTTTTGGCAGCATTTATTATTGCAATGTCCATCATGACGGTGACTACCCAACGTATTGTCCGCTCAGCCACCTATCTGCTCTTCGTGCTCTTCGGCACGGCTGGCATCTATTTCCTGCTGGGTTACACATTTCTGGGGTCTGTCCAGATTATGGTTTATGCCGGTGGTATCGTCGTCCTTTATGTATTCTCCATCCTGCTGACCAGTGGAGAAGGTGACCGCGCCGAGAAACTGAAACGAAGCAGGTTTCTGGCAGGACTCTTTACGATGGTTGCCGGTTTAGCGATTATCTTGTTTATCACCCTGAAGCATAACTTCCTGCAAACGACCAACCTGGTTCCGCTGGAAATAAACATCCACACCATTGGTAATGCTTTATTAAGCAGTGACAAATATGGTTATATATTGCCTTTCGAAGCAATCAGTATTTTATTGCTGGCTTGTATCATCGGTGGTATCATGATCGCCCGAAAGAGATAAATAAGTAAGTATTAACTATTAAGTATCAGGTATTAGGCTGCGCAATGAACCGCAAGGAATTAATACTTATTACTTAAAACCTAATAATTTCAGATATGATACACATGGAATATTATCTGGTAGTTTCTACCATCATGATGTTTGCAGGAATCTATGGGTTCTTTACCCGCCGTAATACGCTGGCTATCCTGATTTCTGTAGAGTTAATGCTGAACGCCACGGACATCAACTTCGCCGTGTTCAACCGTTTTCTCTTTCCGGGAGGCATGGAAGGCTATTTCTTTGCACTCTTTTCCATCGCTATTTCGGCTGCGGAAACGGCTATAGCTATCGCCATCATGATTAACATTTACCGCAACCTCCGAAGCATTCAAGTCCGCAATCTGGACGATCTGAAGTGGTAGTGCCAAAGCGGCACGACCCAATTTCCATTCGGATGGATATCGTGATAAATATGAACAATAATAAAACAAGTAATTAAAATAAACTGTATGGAACTAACAATTCTAATACTCCTTCTTCCCTTCCTCTCCTTCCTCATTCTGGGAATCGGAGGAAAATGGATGTCTCATCGGACAGCGGGTGCTATCGGTACGCTGATACTGGGAGCAGTAGTAGTACTGTCGTACGTTACGGCTTTCCAATATTTCTCCGCCCCTCGTTTGGAAGACGGAACATTTGCCACGTTGATACCTTATAATTTTACGTGGCTTCCTTTCACCGAGACTTTACGATTTGATCTGGGCATTCTGCTCGATCCCATATCCGTGATGATGCTGATTGTCATCTCTACCGTGTCACTGATGGTGCATATCTACTCCTTCGGTTACATGAAAGGCGAGACAGGCTTTCAACGTTATTACGCCTTCCTGTCCCTGTTTACAATGTCTATGCTGGGACTGGTGGTTGCCACAAACATTTTCCAGATGTATCTTTTCTGGGAACTGGTGGGTGTCAGTTCTTATCTGCTGATCGGTTTTTACTATACAAAGCCTGCTGCCATTGCCGCTTCCAAGAAAGCGTTCATTGTCACCCGCTTTGCAGACTTAGGCTTCCTTATCGGTATTCTGATTTACGGATACTACGGTGGCACATTCGGCTTCACACCGGATACGGTATCATTGATCAGTGGCGGCGCTTCCATGCTTCCATTGGCTTTGGGACTGATGTTTATCGGTGGCGCCGGAAAGAGTGCCATGTTCCCGTTGCATATCTGGCTGCCCGATGCCATGGAAGGTCCTACTCCTGTCAGTGCCTTGATCCATGCGGCTACGATGGTAGTTGCCGGCGTTTATCTGGTAGCGCGTATGTTCCCGCTTTTCATTGCTTATGCACCGGACACCTTACATATGATTGCCTGGGTAGGTGCTTTCACCGCCTTTTATGCAGCAAGCGTGGCTTGCGTACAATCGGATATCAAACGTGTGCTGGCCTTCTCGACCATTTCACAGATTGGTTTTATGATGGTAGCACTGGGCGTTTGTACTTCTATGGACCCGCACCACGGAGGACTGGGATATATGGCTTCCATGTTCCACCTCTTCACACACGCCATGTTTAAGGCATTACTCTTCTTGGGTGCCGGCAGCATTATCCATGCAGTACATTCCAACGAAATGTCAGCCATGGGAGGACTACGCAAATACATGCCTATTACTCACTGGACATTCCTGATTGCCTGTCTCGCCATTGCCGGTATTCCTCCGTTCTCCGGTTTCTTCTCAAAAGATGAGATTTTGGCTGCCTGCTTCCAATATAGCCCTGCAATGGGTTGGGTGATGACAGTAATCGCCGCAATGACCGCCTTCTATATGTTCCGCCTCTACTACGGCATCTTCTGGGGGGCCGAGCCGCCCCGGGCAAGCTCCCATTCGGATCATAGCACACCGCACGGAAACTTGGAAGCGGCACCTTGTCGCCCGCATGAGAGTCCGTTGGCTATGACTTTTCCGTTGATATTTCTGGCGGTTGTTACCTGCCTTGCAGGATTCATTCCTTTCGGACATTTTATCAGTTCGAATGGGGAGTCTTACTCTATTCACCTCGATCTGTCGGTAGCTGTCACAAGCGTTGTAATTGCGATTATTTCTATCGGGATTGCCACATGGATGTATAAGAATGCCAAACAGCCTGTTGCCAATGCACTTGCCAAACGGTTCAATGGATTGTGGACAGCTGCTTATCATCGTTTTTATATTGATGATATATACCAGTTTATTACGCATAAGATCATCTTCCGTTGCATTTCGACTCCTATCGCATGGTTCGACCGTCATGTAGTGGATGGATTCTTTAATTTCCTGGCATGGGCTACGAATACGACAAGCGACGAGATACGTGGTCTTCAAAGCGGCCAGGTACAGCAATACGCATACGTGTTCCTTTGCGGAGCGCTGGCGCTTATCCTGCTGTTAGTTCTATAGCAAGTATTAACTATCAGGTATTAGATATTAAGCTGCGCAACAAGTCGCTGCGAATTAATACTTAAAACTTAATAATTCAATTATGAATTTTTTATCAATCTTCGTACTCATCCCCTTACTGATGCTTGCCGGACTTTGGGCAGCACGGGGAATCAAAGCGATTCGGGGGGTTATGGTTACCGGCGCATCGGCACTTCTGATTGCCTCCGTCGTACTTACCTTTATGTATTTGGGAGAACGCAGTGCCGGCAACACGGCAGAAATGCTATTCCGTGCGGATACACTCTGGTATGCACCGCTTCACATCTCCTACTCGGTAGGCGTTGACGGTATTTCGGTAGCCATGTTGTTATTGTCTGCCGTTATTGTATTCACAGGTACTTTCGCCTCCTGGCGTCTGCAGCCTCTGACAAAAGAATATTTCCTTTGGTTCACACTGTTGTCTATGGGAGTCTTCGGATTCTTTATATCCATCGACTTATTCACCATGTTCATGTTCTACGAAATCGCGCTGATTCCTATGTACCTGCTGATCGGTGTATGGGGTTCGGGACGTAAAGAATATGCAGCCATGAAGCTGACCCTTATGCTGATGGGCGGTTCCGCTTTCCTGCTGATCGGTATTCTCGGAATCTATTTCGGTTCGGGAGCTACCACCATGAACCTGCTGGAAATAGCACAGCTACATAATATTCCTTTTGCACAGCAATGTATCTGGTTCCCGCTTACCTTCCTCGGGTTCGGTGTGCTGGGTGCTCTTTTCCCGTTCCACACATGGAGTCCCGATGGTCACGCTTCCGCCCCGACAGCTGTATCCATGCTTCACGCCGGAGTACTGATGAAACTGGGAGGTTACGGATGTTTCCGTATCGCCATGTATCTGATGCCGGAAGCCGCTAACGAACTTTCATGGATATTCCTGATACTGACAGGTATCTCCGTTGTTTACGGAGCATTCTCCGCTTGCGTACAGACAGACTTGAAATACATCAACGCTTACTCTTCCGTTTCTCACTGCGGACTGGTACTTTTCGCCATTCTGATGCTGAATCAGACTGCTGCGACAGGAGCCATTCTTCAGATGCTTTCCCACGGATTGATGACAGCCTTGTTCTTTGCCCTGATCGGTATGATTTATGGACGTACACACACACGTGATGTCCGCGAGCTTACCGGATTAATGAAAGTAATGCCGTTCCTCAGCGTATGTTATGTGATTGCCGGTCTTGCCAATCTCGGTTTGCCGGGATTAAGCGGGTTCATTGCCGAAATGACTATCTTCGTAGGTTCTTTCCAGAACAACGACGTATTCCACCGTACACTGACCATCATCGCTTGTTCATCCATCGTGATCACGGCAGTCTATATCCTGCGTCTGGTAGGCAAGATTCTGTACGGTACCTGCACCAACAAACATCATCTTGCGCTGACAGACGCGACCTGGGATGAACGGGTAGCTGTTATCTGCCTCATCGTTTGTGTAGCCGGACTGGGTATGGCTCCTTTCTGGGTAAGCCACATGATTGGTGAAAGTGTACTCCCTGTAGTCTCACAACTCATCCCATAACCTTTATTTTTTAATCTTTAATTCTTAATTTATAAAGATGGATTATTCACAATTTCTACATATGCGGGAAGAGCTGTCGCTCGTAGCAGTTTTACTATTGCTGTTCCTTGCCGATCTCTTCATGAGTCCGGACGCACACAAGCAAAAAGGGACGAGACCCGTTTTGAACACCATGCTGCCAGTTATCCTGATGGCCATCCATACAGCGATCAATCTGGTTCCAGGCACAGCTGCCGACATTTTTGGCGGTATGTATCACTATGTACCCATGCACACGGTTGTCAAATCAATCCTGAACATAGGCACGCTGATTGTTTTCCTGATGGCACACGAATGGATGAAACGCGACGATACTTCATTCAAGCAAGGTGAGTTCTATGTACTTACACTCTCCACCCTGTTCGGTATGTATCTCATGATTTCCGCCGGACACTTCCTGATGTTCTTCATCGGACTGGAGACAGCTTCCATCCCGATGGCAGCCTTGATCGCTTTCGACAAATACCGCCATAACTCCGCTGAAGCCGGTGCCAAGTATATCCTTACCGCACTTTTCTCCAGCGCACTGTTACTGTTTGGTCTGTCAATGATTTACGGTTCCGCAGGAACACTGTATTTCGATGATCTTCCTGCTCATATCGATGGAAATCCGTTGCAAATCATGGCTTTTGTATTCTTCTTTACCGGTATGGCGTTCAAGCTCTCTCTGGTTCCGTTCCATTTATGGACGGCAGACGTTTACGAAGGTGCACCGAGTACGGTTACCGCCTATCTGAGTGTTATCTCCAAAGGTTCGGCAGCATTTGTGCTGATGGCAATTCTGATCAAAGTATTCGCACCGATGATACATGACTGGCAAGAAGTACTTTACTGGGTGACTATCGCTTCTATCACCATCGCCAATATATTCGCTATCCGCCAGCAGAATCTGAAGCGTCTGATGGCGTTCTCCAGTATTTCGCAGGCAGGATATATCATGCTGGGTGTAATCGGAGGAACGGCACAGGGAATGACCGCCATGGTATATTACATACTTGTATATGCCGCTGCCAATCTCGGAGTATTTGCCGTCATCACTATCGTAGCATTACGCAGTCAGAAGTTTACCCTCGAAGATTATGCGGGACTCTACAAAACGAACCCGAAAATGGCTTTTCTGATGACTATTTCGCTGTTCTCACTGGCAGGTATTCCTCCGTTTGCCGGATTCTTCTCGAAGTTCTTTATTTTCATGGCAGCTTTCGAAGCGGGCTTCCACTTGCTGGTATTCATTGCACTGGTTAATACCGTGATTTCATTGTACTACTATCTGCTGATTGTAAAAGCAATGTATATCATGCCTTCCGATAACCCGATTCCGACTTTCCGCAGCGACCGCTGTACAAAGTGGGGACTGGCGCTCTGCACACTGGGCATCATCGGACTGGGTATTGCAAGTATCGTATATCAGTCTATCGATAAACTATCATTCGGAATATAAGAAACCGACTCTTTGGGGCTGACTTTTTAGTCAGCCCCATCATTCTTGTCTATTCTTCCGACATCACCACAAAACAGGGAAGGCTAAACCAAAAACGCGAACCCTTTCCCGGTTCGGATTCCACCCCTATCTTTCCGCCCATTTGTTCCACAATACTTTGGCAGATGGAGAGCCCCAGGCCCGTGCCGTGTACAAAGGAGTTCAACTTCACAAAACGTTCAAAAATATGTGCCTGACTCTCTGCGTCAATACCAACTCCCGTATCTTGTACATAGAACTCCAGTTCTTCTCCTTTCTGCTTATATCCCACACGGATACTTCCCTCCGAGGTAAACTTAATCGCATTGTTCACAAAATTGGAGATTACCTGGTGCAGTCGGTTACGGTCACTAATAATGCGGCATTCCGCAAGATGCGGATCGAACATCAGTTCGACATTCTCCTTCACCTTCATTTGCATGGAGCGGACAATATCTTCACAGAGCATATTCACGTCTACATCTCCGTTGGTAAACTCAAATGTACCCGCTTCAATCTTAGACAGGTCGAGTATATCCGAAATCAGTTGTAAAAGCAGGTCATTGTTCTCCTTCACAATCTGAATATACTCCCGTCGTTCCTCTATATTTTCCGTATCGACGAGCAAGTCGGAGAAGCCGACGATGGCATTCAGAGGAGTACGTATTTCGTGGCTCATGTTAGCAAGGAAAGCACTTTTGAGACGGTCCATCATTTCGGCTTTGTCACGTGCCAGGATCAATTCTTTCTCCGTCTCCTTCAGTTCGGTAATATCATAGTTGATACCGATGATTTCCACTTCGTTTTCCTCCGGATTGTATGTCGTAACGACTACATTCATACGTATCCAGTTCCATTCATTCTTCTTGCCGGGACGGTAGATTCGCATTTCTCCCTGAAAGTGCTTCCGGTTTCCTTTTCTGACCTCCCGATAGAAATCAAAAATACGTTCACGGTCTTCGGGATGCATATTACGATAGACTCCCACCACGTCCGCCAATGGAGTATCCTCTTCTTCACCTAAATTTTTATACCATTGTTTAATGGCATATCCCTTCCGGTTCAGCAGATTCAACTTGGCATATCCCACCTTTGCATAATCCGATATGAGCAGGAAGAAATTCTCAAAATCACGAATACGGTTCATCGCATCAATCTGCTCCGTATTATCAATGCTAATCAGGATATAGCCGTTAAAGTTTCCTTCGTTATCATAGAGCTTGCTGACTTTCGTATATATATCTATCGTATCCCGACGATCGGGGTGATAATAACCTTCTGCCCGTTCAAAAGAGTAATTCAGACGGAAGTCTACCAAATCTTCATCCCGCACACGGTCACGGATATGCTGCGGTACGTTCGGATTCTCAAAGAAGTTGACTCCTATCACATCCTGTTTATTTTCTACACCGAATATTTCCAGATCCTTATTATTCAGGTCAATCAGGAATCCATCCTTATCATAGATTTCCACTCCTGCCGGGATATTGGCAAAGATACTCTTAAAAAGCTTCTCACTACGGTCCAGTGCCCTATTGGTCTTCACGGCCTCCGTGGAATCTGTAAACAGACCTACCACTTCATCTTTTTCCGGAGAATAAACTATCCAATGGGTATAAAGCTCTGTCTGCGGGAAAAAGATATCCTTTTCCCTGTATGAATTGTTATCCAGCACTTCTTTCAGAAAGAGGAGCTGTGAAGAAAAATCCGGATATATTTCAGAGGCCAAGACTCCTATATACGTTTCGGCAGGTCGGGCAAAGAAGCGGGAACAGGCCTTGTTGACATCCGTTATCTTATAATCAAGAAGCTGACCGTTTTCATCACGGACGACAGACATCCGTATATAACCTAACGGCATAAAATGGAACAGATTGCTTAAAAAAGACTGTTCGCGGACAACACGATCTTTGGCCTTGCGCAATTCGATGCAAATACTGATGATATTCGCCAATGAAGAGAACCATTGAAAATCCTCATTGCTCCATTCACGATACGATTCGACCAGATCTATACCCATAAATCCCCATACACGGTCACCTGCCATCAAAGGAGCGACCATCAACGAACAAATACCTTGAGCGTCAAGGAATTTATATTCATTCTCCGCTTCTTCGGGCAACTGTTTCAAGGAAGTCAGTATGATGGGTTTGCCAGATAGAATCTGCTCACACCACCATCGGGTTTCATTAACCGGAATGGACTGCTGCTTGTTTTTCTCTTTGGAAACACCTTCCGAAACGACTTCATACGTGCAACTATGATGCGTATAGTCTTCGTTATACTCAAAGATATACACACGACCGCCTTGATAGAGGCTCAGCACGTCATTCAATATCTCCATAATACAAGAATCTACATCGTCATCATGGAGGAAGCGAAGCAAAGACTGTGATATATAGTTTTGCCGGCGTAACAGGTCGTTTACACGCCGGAGGGTATTTTTCTGTTCCACTTCTTTAGGCGCCTCAACACGCTGGATGACGCCAAAAGATTTGTCACCTCCATTGGTTCCGGTACCTTTCTCACGAAGAGCCAGACGGGTATGCAGCCAAACTTCACCATTTTTTAAACAGATGGGAAAGGTTTGTTCATAAAAGTCTTTATGGATATTTGCATTGGCCCGAAATTCCTGTACTATCTGTTCGCGGTAATCCTCACGTATCAAATTCTGGAAATCCATGAAAGAGATGGTATCTCCTTCCAGTCCCAAAAGATCACAAAGAAAATCAGAGCAGACATAATGCCCAGCCAAAAAGTCCGCTTCCCACCATCCTATCTGAGCCAAAGAAGACATTTTACAGTATCGCTCGTAGTTTGTTTGCATAAGTGATTGATCGTATAATAATGAATAGCAAATATACGAAAAAGAAAATCAGCGAAACATATAATATCTGAAATAATTCATAATAGAAGAGAGAGGATAGTAGCAGGGATAGCCAGGGAGGTAAAAGCGTAATAAACGCATCTCATTATTATATGATTTGGCACGGATTACGCGGATTACACGGTTTTAGTAAATCATAACCGTGCAATTCGTGCAATCCGTGCCCGAAAAGTAATACCTACTGTGAAAAAGAACCGTTGGCTACTTCATCAGAATGCTGATAAATTATAGCCTGTCCAGCCGAACAGAGAAGCGTCTGCACCTGTATTGTCTGCCGATTCGACAAATGTATTCAGTTCGCCGTTCTGCTTCAATCCTGTGAGACTTAATGTACTTGTGATGTTAATGCTGGATTCTATGTTTCCTGCACCTTTGCTGTCTTTCATATCAACCAGGTCGATAGCACCACCCGTACCCTTAACCAATGCATTGGTGATGGTAGCTTTTGCTCCGCGACGAATCTTGATTACATCCTGCATACGGTCTACGTTATCGGCAGTGTTGGCAGCATTATTCACGATAGTCATGTTTTCCACCTTAAAGTCAGACTGACGCAGGTGATCCGGATACAGACCGTCCATGTTACCGTCGGCTTCGATGCCGCGAGGATCGGCTTCCGTACTTGTGTAGTCGCTTTCCCAAACGCCATAGCAGTTCTTCAGCGTACCGCAATAGCCTTGTGTAAAGTCGAACATATCATCATCCGGATTAACAGCCAGCAGATTGGTTACATTTACTGTTCCACCAAAGAACTCGATTGCATCGTCGGCACTTTCCAGTACGTAGATATTTTCAATCTTTGTTCCGTTGCCGACACCGTTCAAGGTCAGTCCGTTGTGTTCGATGTCTGCTGTGGAGCGTGCACCTGCATAGCAGATTTTCACGTAAGTCAACGAACCGGAGTTGTCATCAGCTGCGCTGCCGCCGTATTTATAGTCATTGTTGATTTCCGTCAGTGCCGTATCGCTCTTGTCGGTCTTTGAACCGGAAATAGGTGCTTTACCATTGATGATCACGCCACCCCAATATCCGGATACCGGGCTGGTGGTATTTGCCGTAAAGACGATTGGTTTGTCGGCCGTACCATCGGCATAGAGTTTACCTCCCTGCGCTACCAGCAGGTAACTGCTGAAACCTTCACGCGCCTTGATGGTAGTTCCGGCAGGGATATTCAGGCGACCGCCGTCGGCGATGATAACCGTTCCGTTCAGAATGTATTCTTTGGCATCCAGTGTCTGTTCACCGGTCAGTGTTCCGGACAGGATGTTTTCGCCTACCACGATAGAACTACCTGTTCCTCCGCCATTTCCACCGTTACCGTTTCCATTGTCATCTCCGTCACTATCACTACTACACGCAGTGAATGTCAGTGCAGTTGCCATAGCGGCAAACGTCATAAAGTTTACAAACAATCTTTTCATTTTGCTTTAATAATTAGTTAATAATCTTATTTCATTATCCGGTTTAAAATGTGCACGACACTCCCAGACTGATATTTATTCCTTTTTTATAATCGCTGAGTACTACCTTCTCTCCGCTTTCGTTGGCTTTGCGACTCAACTGATAAGAGGGATTCAGCAGATTGCGGGCTTTCAGCGTAAGTGAGACATACTTGTTGAGTTTGGCTTGCGAAACGAAGTCAAGCGTCATCATTCCCTGCTCCATGATGTCTTGGTAGCCTTGCGTACCGATGGTATAAATCTTATCGCTGACATAGTTGAATACCAATGTATTGATGAAGCTATGAGTTCCTTTCGTGAAGTTGTGGGACAAGTCGAAATTGGCAATCCAGGGAGCGGCCCCTTCCAGTTGCGATCCGGTGGTAACCGTTGCCAGAGGCATTTTCGCATTTGTATAAATGTACGATCCATTCAAGCCGAAAGAGAGCTTATTCATTCCGTTTGCCGCACTGCTTAGCGGACGGACAAACAGATTCTTACGTACTTCTACTTCCACTCCGGCCACTGTTGCCTTATCGGCTATATTTTCATACGAAAGGTATCCTCCGGCACTTGCCACTTCAATGCGTGAGATCGGATTCTTGATGAGCTTATAAAAAGCTGTCAGAGAGATCAGTTCAGTGGGGGTAGGATTAAAGTCCCATTTCAAATCGACGTTATAGTTGTCCGAAGGCTTCAGGTTCGCATTCCCCTGACTGTTGAAATTCACACCTACGTAGCGATAAGGAGAAATTTCCTTTGCTTGCGGCAGCGTATATGTTTTGCTCGCTCCGAGACGCAAGGAATGTTTTTCACTCAGATTGTATTTCAGATTCAGACTCGGGAGAAAGAAATCCTTTTGAATCGTGTTGCTTCCTTCCGATCCGCCTTTATTCACATTGTAGTCTACCTGAATATCCACATTGTCATACTTCATTCCTACATTTACAATCCAACGGGGAGTAAACTGGTAGGTGGCTTCCGCATAAGCGGAATGGATATTCTTGGCGACCGAATACTTATCGATGTTCTTCTGAACGGTAAACCATCCGGAAGAGAGATTCTGCTGATTATAATAATCGTCGAGTGAGAAATTATCCAATGAGGGGATGGAAGAAGCGTGTCCTACTGTGAGGTTGTATTCAGTCGCCTTGAAATTGTCGTCTACAAATCGGCCTGTATAGCCCAAGCGTATATTAGAGATTTCTTCTACGTTATCTTTCAGACGGTAGATGAGTCCTGCCTTTACGTTGATGTCATCTTCGTCCAAAGTGGAGAAATACCGTTGCTGGGAGTTGCCTCTGAGTAAGGTATATCCTTCTTCCGCTTTGGTTATGTTGTTGATTCGGCGGTCGGGTTCATTGCCTTTCACGATATTATAAGAAGCACCGGCATCCAGACTCAATGTTTTGGTCAGTCCCCAGTTAGTCATCAGCTGGTTAACGATTAGTAAGTTGTCATTCGCTTGCTGGCGACGGGTAAATCCCTGATTATCATAATCGTCACTGAAGATGGAGTTTTTACCGGTATAGTCTCCTACGGATTGCACATTGGCATGAATCATCATGAAGTTATAACTCATGTGGTGACGGTTCTGCATATCATAATCCACATTGGCCAGTGCCAGTTGGCTGATATTCTCGGTGTACTTCTTGCCTGTCATATCTTTGTAGATCGTACCGCTCGTCGTTGTGTTGCGGATGGTTTCATCCGTAAATTGATAATCAGTGGTATGTCCGGCAGTGAGAAAGAAAGAGAGCGGATTCCTGTCTTTTCCTATATGAAACCGCTTTCCGCCGGAAATGCTATAACTCCGGTTTATCTGCAAGCTCTGCTTGGAGGGGTCCAGCTTATTCTTGAATCCCCAGTTGTTCTCATCGGCGGGTTCTGTTGTAGTGGCGAAGCCCAGAAGGTTTACTCCGTCCTGCTTCAGAAAGTCTGCTGTCACAGTCTGCGTGTTCAGTCCTCCGGAAAGGCCGATATTCAGGTTTCCGCTGCCAATCAGTTCTTTGGAAACAATGTCGATTGTCGCACCGCCGACATCACTGATACCTCCTGCATTAAATGCCTTATTGACGCCAACAGACTGGATAATATCCGTTCCGAAGAAGTCGAGAGAGATATTCTTATATTCCGGATCTTCCGAAGGAACGGCAAATCCGTTAAAGGTAGTCGCATTATAGCGGTCGCCCAGTCCACGGACGAAAACATTCTTCACTCCATCCTGTTTGGAGACTCCCGCCACTTTGGTTACAGCCCCTTCCGCATCGGAAACACCTTTGCGTGAAAGCTCTTTGACGCTGACAGCCTGCACGGCAATGACCGCCTTCTGCTGTTCGAGCAATAACATATTCTCATTTTCACGATTCTTCTTTGCTACCACCACAACGTCCGAAAGTTCGTGCGCATCTGTCTCCAACTCCAGATTCAGAATCGCCAGTTTTCCGTTTTCTACACGGACCTTACGACGTACTTCCGTTTTATATCCTACATATTTAATCTCTATATCATACAAACCTTCCAAAACACCGGTACTGTTCAATTCAAAATTACCGTCCATATCGGTCACGGCTCCGGCAGGAGTTCCTACCAACCGTATCGTTGCTCCAATCAAAGGCTCTTTGGAAAGTTTATCTTTCACAGCACCTTTAATCTTAATATTGGCAGCCAATGCGGGAAGAACACACAACAAACAAAAGAAGGCTGCAACTGAAAATCTTAAAAGAAATAGTTTTTTCATCGAACTTCGCTCTACGTTTTTATTACGTCGGCAAAGGTAGACCCAAGAGATTACAATATGAATACGAATCAGATACAATGGTTTGAAATAGCCGTTTCAGGTTTGTTACATCGTGTTACAAACTTGTTATCAATGACTTACCACACTGTTTCAATCCGCTTACCAATGAGGTTTAGTCCTCTTCTACGTAAGATTTAATCCGCATATCAAAAGAATTTATCTCCCGTCATGCACAGAATTAATCGTCTGACTATAGTTAAACTTTCGTCTGACAGTTGTTGTTTTTTCGTCTGACAGTTGTCAGACGAAAAAACACAACTGTCAGACGATTAGTTTTGTACCTAACGGAGAATAGATGTCAGCCCCCCGAAGAATAAATCTTAGGAAACAAGACTCTAAATTCAACACGATTCTAAGCTAATTATTAGTCAGCCCTAATAGAGAAACAGACTAGTAAAGTATGCGAGGAGACAGAGAAATTAGATCAGTTTCTTTTTCTTCCGGTAGTTCTCGCGAAACTCCTTCGGAGAACAATCTTTTTTCTTCTTAAAGATACGATTAAAATTAGACAGGTTATTGAATCCGCACTCATAACAGATTTCTGCGATAGACATCGTAGAATCTACCAGCAACCGCGAAGCGAATCCCAGTCGGATATCAATAATATAATCGGAAAGGTTCTTCCCCGTACGCAACTTAAAGAAACGGCTGAATGACACATCAGTCATCCCGACCATGCTTGCCAACTGTCCCAATCGGATTTCTTCCTGATAATGGAGATTGATATATTCCTGCACCTTCTGTACCCGGCGGCTATCGGAATGAACATCAATCTTGGCAAAAGAAGAACTGGACAGTGTCCGGGCCTCTTCCTCAAAGAGAGAAAGTTCATACAGGATCGTCATAAACTTGATCACCGCATAGAACCCTTGTTTCTCGGAAGCAAGCGTATCCAGCAACGGATATATCTTAAGTATGGCGGACATCGGGAAACAAAGTCCTTTCTGAGCTTTATCCAGCATCCGGCGGATAGAGTCGAACTGGTTCTTATTGATAAAGCTCTTGAAGAACAGGTCGGAAGAGAATTGGATGGTGATCTCCCGTATCTCTTTGGAGCGGCATTCATTCTGTTCCCATACGTGTTCCAAGTCTTTGCCCGTAATCAGAACCAGATCATAATCTCCTATCACTTCGGAGGAATCTCCCACTACACGCCTGACTCCGGCGGCCTTTTCCGTAAAGTTCAGTTCAAATTCAGAATGGTTATGAATCGGATAGGTAAACTCCGTCTTATAACGTTCTGCAATATAGAAACAGTCTTTGTCGGACAAAGGTGTAATTTCACGGATAATCTGATTGGGTATAGGTGTGTTCATAATCAATAATGGTTAACAGTATGTATCGTTCTTAAAATATATAGTATTCTATCTTTTAAATCAGTGTTCTATCTTCACTCCTATCCGTCGCAGGTCTTCACCCGACGGATTCTGAAAGACGCGCAGGCCGAACTCCGGAATGATGGCAAGTACATGGTCGAACACGTCTGCCTGTATGCCTTCGTAAGCAACCCATACTTTGTTGGCAGAAAAGAAATAAAGTTCCAGCGGAATGCCGGTTTCTGTAGGCTGAAGCTGGCGTACCATACAGGTCATATCCTGATTAACAGTGGGCAGGCTTCGCAAATAATTGGTCAGATAGGCACGAAAAACTCCCAGATTGGTCTGCCTCCGCCCGTTCACCAACACGGAATTATCAATATCATGCTCCTTATTATATTCTTCTACCACTTTCTCCGTTTCATCTACGTAATTTGCCAGCAACTGTATCTTGCGATATTTTTCCAGCATTTCGGGAGTACAAAAGCGCACGCTTGTCATATCGATATTAATGGAACGCTTCACCCGGCGTCCGCCGGACTCCTGCATTCCCTGCCAGTTCTGAAAAGAATCGCTGATCAGCAGGTAAGGAGGAATGGTCGTAATCGTATTATCGAAATTACGCACCTTCACGGTATTCAGCGTTACTTCTATCACTGTACCGTCCGCACCATATTTCGGCATGGTGATCCAGTCGCCCACCTTCAGCATATTGTTGGCAGAAAGCTGAATACCGGATACAAATCCCATGATACTATCTTTGAAAACCAACATCAGAATAGCGGCAGACGCTCCCAATCCGGTCAGCAAGACCATCGGGCTCTGATTGATCAGAATGCTTATAATAATGATGGCTCCTATAAAGAAAAGAATCACTTGCGCCGTCTGCAAAAGTCCTTTCAACGGTTTGTCCCGATACTGCTCCCGCTCACTGTAGACTTGATAGACAGCCGTAAACAAAGCGCTGATGAAACGAAGAAAAACGGCAATGATATATATCAGACAGAGACGCCTCAGAAAATCGAGCAAATCAGAATCCGCATGCTCGGGGAATGCGATAGGAATGGCGATATAAATCAGGATAGGCGCTACCATCCGGCTGACATTCACCATCACTTTATGGTTGAATACAATGTCGTCCCAGGTAGCTTTGGTCTGCTTCACCAACTTGGCTACCACCCGTAAAATGATTTTACGGCAGATTATGTTAGCCAACAAGGCTATTCCGATAATAAACAGCAATACGATCAGATTATCTATTTTGTCCGCCCATACTTCATCCACACCTGCCGAGAGCAACGTACGGTTGACCTCCTGCATCACGACATTGCCAACATTCTCCGTATCTCCATTTGCCAATGCCACACTCACTGTATCAATCACTTCTTTCATAAAATAGTATCTCTTTTAGTTTATTCCCTTATTAGTTAGTTCCCTTTTATTCATTCTCCTTTGGCCAGATATTCCTGAATGTCCTGCCTCAGCCAGTCGTAGTGGAAGAGTCGCTTATAGGCGACGTTCTTCTTCAACATGATTTCGACATTCACCTGGCTGTTCTGATAACAAGTCAATTCATTCCTGAATTGTTCATTATGTTCCGCCAGTCGTTTAATTTCCTGTTCCCGTTCCCGGCGCAGGGCGGTACAGACGGGAATCAGAAGTTTCATCACGACATTATCCATCACGTGATGTCCCTGCATATATAAATAGGTGGTTTCGGGGACGAGTCCCAGTTCCTTTAATTCCGACCGCAATCCGTTCACTTGGTTGACAGAACCGGGGAAGCGTTTTTTCAGTTCAGCAAGTTTCTGATTAACTCGGTGTTGCAGTGCTTCCAGACTGTGTTCCGGATGTTTCAGACTGATCTCCCTCAAGGCAGTATAAGTATGGAAGTCGTACATCGGGAAAGTATACGTATCCCGTTGACGATAAAACCACACGTTCCACAGGAAAAGCGGGTATACGATTTCCGAATACCGTTTCAGATAAGCGTTGAAATCCAGTATAAAACGGTCGTTCAATGTGGCCTGCACACATACTTCGTGAAGACTTTCGGCAAAGCAGTGATAGTTTTCGATAGCGTATGTGTAGGTTTGGAATATGTACTTGTTCCGGTTGATCTTTCGGGAAGTGTTCGTGGCTCCCTGCAACAGGAAATCATAGTCACTGTCGACACAGGCAATCAGACTTCTGCCCAGTTCGGCGGTATTCAGCGTGTTCATGAGTACCATCTTCTTCCCCTTTGCCAATGAGGTGGCCGAAGGGAGCATCACTTGAAAATAATGCTCGTCATCTTCAAACTCTTCGAGTAATGTGCGCCAGAAAGCAACATCATCATAGCTCTCTACGTAAGCAATGATGCGCCGGCGAGCCTTTTTGGAATACAGCTTGTGGGCAGCATTGAAGTAAGAAGAAGTCAGATTATCGCGTAGTGAAGTTGCCATGTAGAAGTTGTCATTAACATTAATAGTCGGGGGGAGTCTGAATCCGTCCGCTTCGGTGGAAATATCGCTCACCTCTGTCACTGCATCTAGCCAGCCCTCCATGATGACGGCAGGCGAATGGGTGGTCAGAATGATTTGCACATTGGGATTCAGTTCTCGGATCATTGAAATCAGTTTCTGTTGCCATTCGATGTGCAGGGAGGCTTCCGGTTCGTCCATGAAAAGGACACAGTGGCTGTTGTCCTGCACGAGCACTGTCAGCAGAATCACGAGCATTTGCTTTTCACCGGACGAGAGTTTGTATGGAAACAGCAATTCTCCGTCCTGATAGAAGGCTATGTCATTCCGACGGCGGTCTATCTTTTTGCGGGTGTAGCTGAAAAGTTCGTCAATCATATCCTGAAAACGACGTTTGGCAAGGGAGAGGGTGGCGGCTTTGCTGCGCTGTTCCTCGTCATTGCTGGAAAGCATTTCGATCATCTTATTGCCGATATTGACCTGATAATCGAGATAGCGGCGCTGCAACAGATACAGTTGCCAGTCCAGTTCGGACTTCACGTTCTTGTCTGCCATGCGTGCCGTGAAGTCACCCATAATCAAGGGGCGGTCGTAGCTGCGGATCACATCGTATGGGATATAAGTCGCTGCGGGATTATCAAAGAAGAGGTGTACTCCGTTCTTTGCGTCGCTTTTCATTTCACCGGAGAGCTGTATGTCGCCGGAAAGCTGTTCGAGGTATCCCACCGAACGGTTCAGAATAGTGGTCTTTCCCACTCCGTTGATGCCGGAAAGGATATTCACATCCGGACGCAAATCCCATTGTATATTAAAGCGGGCCCAGAGTCCTTTGATCTCGATCCGCCGGATATAGTCTGCCTGTTGTTCCATAATATTCAATTTTAATCAAGGCAAATATAAACAAATCATGTGACAAATTGGTTACCTTTGCAGCAGTTTTCAATAAAGGTAACAATTAAAAGGTATACACAGACTTATGGGCAATAACAAGAATCTGCACGGACATCTGTTTGCACTCACGGCAAACGTTATGTGGGGACTGATGTCTCCTATCGGCAAATCGGCACTTCAAGAGTTTTCAGCTATCTCCGTCACCACGTTTCGTATGGTAGGTGCGGCAGCGGCATTCTGGATACTTTCCATCTTCTGCAAACAGGAGCATGTGGACCACCGCGATATGCTGAAGATTTTCTTTGCTTCCCTCTTTGCTCTGGTTTTCAATCAGGGGATATTTATCTTCGGGCTTTCGATGACTTCGCCTATTGATGCTTCTATCGTAACGACTACTCTGCCGATAGTTACCATGATTGTGGCAGCCATCTATCTGAAAGAGCCGATTACGAACAAGAAAGTACTGGGTATTTTCGTGGGAGCTATGGGAGCGCTTATCCTTATTATGAGCAGTCAGGCAGCGAGTAGTGGTAACGGAAGTCTGATCGGCGACTTGCTTTGTCTGGTTGCGCAAATCAGTTTCTCCATCTATCTGACGGTGTTCAAGGGGCTGTCTCAGCGATATTCGGCAGTAACCATCAATAAATGGATGTTTATCTATGCTTCGATGTGTTATATTCCTTTCTCTTATCAAGATATTTCGGTCATTCAATGGACCAGCATTCCAATGGTTGCCATTTTGCAGGTATTGTATGTCGTACTGGGAGGAAGTTTCCTTGCTTATCTCTGCATCATGACAGCTCAGAAGTTACTCCGCCCTACAGTGGTAAGTATGTATAACTATATGCAGCCGATTGTGGCTACGATTGCAGCAATCCTCATGGGAATCGGGAGCTTCGGCTGGGAAAAAGGAATCGCCATTACACTTGTGTTTCTGGGTGTGTATATTGTGACGCAGAGTAAGTCTAAGGCGGATTTTGAGAAGGCGGGAAAGGAGTTGTAGAAGTTTCCTCATACCGATAAAATAGAGAAAAGCATCAATGGGGATGTGTCGAAACCCTCATAAATTTAGAAGGGGGGACACATTCCCATTGATACTTTTCTTCTATATATTCAGCTATCTTTAGTTAGCCAGAATCGTTATCTCCGCACCGGACGCAAAATCCTGTCCGTTCTGTTCGCTTAAAGCCGTGAAACGGATATAACGTGCCTTCACCGGTTTGTCAAACAAGACTCTCTTTTCTTTGGAGTCCCTTGCGAACGTTCCTTTATTAACAGGCTCTCCCCATTCTTTTCCATCCATGCTGACCTGAATAGAGTAATCCTTGATATTACCGTTTCCTCCATTCTGTCGTGGCAGGTAAGTAAAGCCTTTGATTTCCTTGACTTCACCGGCATCCAAATCTACCCAATGCGGGTATTTGGCAACTGTCACCGAATACATGGTATGCCAGATGGTATTCGGATCACCATCAGTCAGATGAGAAGCATCGCCTTCACCCGATTCCTGACTACTGGCGTATACGACTTGCGTCTGAATGCTTTCTATTTTCTCAAACTTCATCGTGCTGCTGATATCCTTACTATCCTTATACCATGCCTTGATCGTACCTCCGTTACGCATAGGGACAGGCTCTGTGTATTCCTGCACTTTTTTACTTCCGTCAATGCTATAACAAATGACAGCATCTTTCTTTGCCGAAGTCAATTCGACCATTCCGGCAGGGGTGCGTGTGATAGACAGAGGAAGATCTCCCGCAGGAGCAACATTGGCAACGACACTCAGTTCCTTATCGGCAGGACGAATGATGAATCCCATGCTGTGCTGGTTGGCAAACACACGGTCGTGTACGAGAGGAGCTCCCTGACCACAACTGTTACCACCCAGACCGGTCACTGCACAATCCAAATGCAGATAGGTATCGCCTGCCTTCGGCAACTGATAAGGATGGGAAGCCAAAATCAAGTCGAGAGCCGAGTACTGAAGTGCCGAAGCCGAAAGACGGTCGGTAGCTACGAAGACAGCTCCATTCCCTGCCTGATTGGTCAATGCACACCAGCGAACATCTTCGTGATTGCCCATATCCTGAGGTTTCGGGAAGTTTACGAACTCACCTGCTACGCTATTCGTATACTGTTCGATAAACTGTCCGCTCTTACGGTCGGCATAGTTATCTATCGGTCCGCGTCCATAGTAAGTGAAGTTACTGTATTGTTGTGGAACTTTCATCACATAACCCAAACGTGGCAGAACCAAACTCGAACGATTGGAAGTAATGCTGGACTGCAATTCGATAGAACCGTCCGGATACACTGTCCATATCTGGTTAGTGACAAATTTAAAGTCATTGCTACCGAATTTTCTGTCGGTCAGTTCTTCGATGCTATTCTTACCGGAGCTTGTACCACCCTTAATGCGTGCGGCATTCGGTGCCTGAGATTCTACCGTAAAACTCAATACCAAAGTGCCATTGCCTTTATTCAGTACTTTATATTCAGTTGCTTTATGAATCAGATTGTGCAAACCATGTTCGAACCAGGGGGCATAGAACCAGTTATCATTGTTTGTAAAAGCACGGAGAGCATCGAGCTTCGGACCGTTGCCATCGGCGATAACAGTCTCGTTGCCATACTTCAGACTGTAGATACTTCCGGTTTGCGGGTCAAATATGGCTTCAAAGTCAGCTCCCTTTATAAGGATGCGCTTCGTATCCTTGTCCAGTACGAATCCATCCAGTTTTGCTGCACCGGCAGTTACTTCACTGATGGACGGGCGGTCTGTAGCCTCCTTTATCAAAATCTGTTCCTCTGCCATCGGAAAGCCTTTGGCAGCCCAAGGTCTTTGATCTTTCAGTATAAACTGTAGTTTCATAAAGTACTCAGCATCTTTCTTAAGAGAGGCATGATCATACGGCAGAGTGATCTGTGCACGTTGGCGTGGAGCTATATTGATATCCATCGGTTTACCGGTCATTATCGGTTTACCGTCTTCATAAAGCGAATATACCAACTGGTAATCTTCCGCCAAGTTCTTAAAGTAGTACTTATTGAAGATCTCAAATACCCCCTTTTCTGTATCTATTGCCTTTACGCCGATGTGCTGATATACCTTTTTCACTTCATAGTACTGAGGCTTCGGTTCAAGGTCACCAAACACGATGCCGTTCATTACAAACTGACCATCATTGGGAGTATCGCCAAAGTCTCCGCCGTAAGCCAGATAACGGACACCTGTCTTCGGGTCATAATTGTACATAGACTGGTCTACCCAATCCCAAATGGCACCTCCACAGAAGAAATTGGTCGACTCCATAGCTTCCCAGTAATCTATCAGATTACCGCAGGCATTCCCCATTGAATGGGCATATTCGGATATATGGAACGGATACTTGATATCATATTTCCCCTGCACGGCCCCACGTACCCAGCCGATAGACGGATATTGGTTGGAACCCATATCTACAATGTCATTATTACGCTCATATTGCACAGGACGGGAAGTATCAAACTTCTTCAAAGCATCATAAGCCGCCACAAAGTTCTTGCCCGGTCCGGCTTCATTGCCCAACGACCAGATAACGATAGAAGGATTGTTGACATTGGCACGCACCATTTCCATCACACGTGCCACGTGCGCATTTTTCCATTCCACCGGATGAGAGAGGGAGGCAGCACCATAATAATATTCGTGCGATTCTATATTCGCCTCATCTTCGAGATAAATACCGTATTTGTTGCACAGGAAATACCAATACGGATCATCCGGATAATGTGAATTACGTACATGATTGATGTTGGCACGCTTCATCAACATAATCTCTTTCTCCATCATCTCACGGGTTATGGCGTGCCCTACTCCCGGATTGGATTCATGTCGGTTCACCCCTTTCAGTTTGACCGTCTTTCCGTTCACATAATAATAACGTCCGGCAAGTCCGAATTCATCTTCGGAAGCAGGAGTATCCTTAATCTCCACTTTGCGGAAACCGACAATGGTGGAAACCATTTCAACGGTTCTGTTCTTCTTATCCTTCAATTCGGCTACCAACGTGTAGCGATACGGAAATTCAGCCGACCACTTATTAGGAGCCTTTACCTTAAGAACAGTCTGAACACTACCGGTTTCATTCGGAGCGATTTTGTCGATCACAGGAGATAAGAATCCATCTACCAAGGTATTCTCATCAGAATACAGTTTGTTGGCATATAAAGAGTAATATACCTTGTAGTCTTTGATGGCTTTCTTATCCAGATTACGGATTTCGGCATTGACAGTCAGAGAACCGTCCGTATAAGTCGCATCCAAATCGGGTGTGGCAACCAAGTCACGGAAATGAACTTTGGGAACCGAGTACAAGGCAACCGTACGGAAGATGCCCGGCAGACGGAACATATCCTGCGCTTCGAGGAAGGAACCGTCCGAACTACGATACACTTCGGCGGCTACGGTGTTCTTGCCTTTCTGTAAATAGGGAGTGATATTGAAATTAGCGGTATTACGCGAATTCTTGGAAAAACCTACGTACTGACCGTTGATCCACAGATAGAAGAATGAATCGACACCATCGAAGCTGATAAAGACTTCGCGTCCGTCCCAGTCCTGCGGGATTTCGAAATCACGGCGGAAGGAACCTACTTCGTTCCGATCCTTGTAAGTAGTCCAGTTGGCAGGAGGAGTACGCATCACGCCTCCGCGCCAGTCATCCACCTTCACGCTGTGCTGGAAGATTACCGGTTGGTTGACGTAGATAGGCGTTCCGTACTTCTGGCTTCCGTCCTTTTGAATGCCATAAATATTCCAGCTTGAAGGCACGGGAATCGCATCCCATGAGCTGACATCATACTCAGTCTGATAGAAATCTTTGGGGCGGGAGTCGGGGTCGGGTGCCCAGTGAAACTTCCAGTCACCGTCAAGTGACTGCCAATACTTACTGTTTTCCGGCAATACCTTGCGGGCATTATCCAAATGCTGGAACGGAAAGAAATAAGCATGCGGCTGCTCTTTGTTGAGCGCCAGGTTTTCGGGAGATTCCCACTCTTTTCCTGTAGGAGCATTCACCGAACCATAGGTGAATCCTTCTAACGGTTGGTCTGCAAAGCTCTGTATTGACAAACTACAACACAAAAGCCCGGTTAATAAGGTTTTGTTCATCAGGTGTTAAAGTTAACAATTGGTTATTAATTAGGGTATAGTTATCGGGGGTAAATGTTCGGTCGTTTTTCTAATCCATCACTGTTTCTGCTTTATCATCGTTTTAATTCGTCAAAATAGGTATCCAGCAGGCTCTTAGCAGCGATAAACGAAGTAAGATTTCCCTGCAGCACTTGTTGTTCCTTCTCCTGAAGCATCGCTTCAATCCGAGGATTGTGATAGAAGCTATCACGGAGCTGTTCATTGATCGTTTCGTACATCCAGTACTTGCTCTGTTCATTACGGCGATAGTCAAAATAACCGTTCTTCTTCACGAAGTCGATATATTCATACACCATGTCCCAGATTTCCTTCACGCCGATATTATAAAAACCGGAGTAAGTCAGCACCTTCGGAATCCATCCCGATTCGGGAGCCGGAAACAGATGCAGCGCATTACGGAACTGACTGGCAGCCAACTTGGCAGGTTCCAGATTATCTCCGTCGGCTTTGTTGATGACAATACCGTCCGCCATCTCCATGATTCCTCGTTTGATGCCTTGCAATTCATCTCCCGTACCTGCCAACTGAATCAGCAGGAAGAAATCCACCATAGAATGAACAGCCGTTTCGCTCTGTCCCACTCCGACGGTTTCCACAAAGATTTTATCGAATCCGGCAGCCTCACAAAGCACAATCGTTTCACGGGTCTTCCGGGCAACTCCTCCCAACGAACCAGCTGAGGGGCTGGGGCGGATAAACGATTGGGGATGTACGGAAAGTTGTTCCATACGTGTCTTGTCTCCCAGGATACTGCCTTTACTACGCTCACTGCTCGGGTCGATAGCCAGCACCGCCAACTTACCGCCTTTTTCGAGCACATGCAGACCGAATACGTCAATCGAGGTACTCTTTCCCGCACCGGGCACTCCACTGATACCTACACGGATGGAATTGCCGGAATAAGGCAGACATTTCTCGATCACTTCCTGGGCGACAGCCTGATGTTCGGGCTTCACGCTCTCTACCAGTGTCACAGCCTGACTGAGAATAGTGACATCGCCTTTCACAATACCTTCTACAAATTCCGCTACCGAAAGCTGACGCTTTTTGGGCTTACGTTTCAAATAAGGATTCACGGATGAGGGCTGTTCGATGCCTTTATTGACAACGAGTCCTTTATATTCTTCGTTATTTTCAGGATGTTCCATGGCAATAAGAGTTAGCGTTTGATATTTATTTCAACTTTCGGACGCAACGGGTCGTTTGTAATCATCAAGATACGTAAATGATGTTTCTTATTACCTACATCCCGCTTGTGGATCGTCACTTTCAACTTAGTCATTCCGTCCGGCGGAATGACCGTCTTTTTCAGTCTTACTCCTACAGAAGAGTTGAATACCTGTAGCTTGCTGATGACTAACGGGGTCTTTCCCGCATTAGCGATCAATATATCATGGCTGACTTTATTCTTCTTGATCAACGGAATACTCAGGTCAATATTCGTCTCCGAGATGTGGATGGAAGGAGCATTCAAAGAATCTTTCTCCGTCATACGCGAGAAATCGGGAAGAAGAATGGCCGAAACGGGTATCTCATTGTCTTCACTCACTTTATCACCGGAGAAACGGGACAGGTAGACAGAGGTCTGTGTCAGTCCGAAGTCCTGTAGCTGGCTGGCATCCAGTGTCAGCTTGATCGTTCCTTTTTTACCTTTCAGCAGTACTTTAGGTTCCGCTTCCATCTTCAGATAAGGAGGCAGGTGCATCAACACCGGTTCGTACGGGCGGTCGGAAAGGTTGGCAATACTGAACGTCATAGACGGTTGCTGTCCGCGATAGACATCGGGGAAGGAGAACTCGTCACGGTCAATGCGGATATTGCCGATGGCGTACGGAAGAAGTTTTGAATAATCTTTGATTTCCTGCACTACCTCACCGGTGAATTTCAGATAAACCAGATTCGGAGTGGCATTGCTGTATATGCCTATCGACTTGTCAAAACGTCCCAGCGCTTTCGCGTCAAAAGAGGCTTTCACAGTTCCTTTGGCACCCGGAGCAATGGGTTCCTTTGTCCAGTCGGCTACGGCACAGGCACAGGAAGTCGTGACATTGGTCAGCACCAACGGCTCGTTTCCGGTATTGGTGATGGTATATTCTACTGTTACCGGCTTTTTCCATTCTATTTGTCCAAAGTTGTGCGTCTCCTTGTTAGAGGAAATACGGGGTTGGGCAACAGCCGCCAAAGTGACAGTAAGCAGAGTAAATATCAATAGTAAAGTACGTTTCATGTGATATATTTTATTTTGGTCCACAAATGTAGGAGTTTTAGATGAGTTTTTCATCACAGATTACATAGATTAACACCGTTTGAGAAAATACTTTACCCTGTGACAACTCCTGCAACGCAGTATTCATCAACAAAAAGTTCCCCACCGATGAAGGTAACCTTCATCGGTGGGGAACACCTTCCTTATCGGTGGCGAGTGCCCTGCTCACCGGTGGAGAAGAAATCTTCTCTGTGCGTTATTTAATAATAATTGTCATCGAAGCCGAGTGTGAAGCGTATTCCGGCGCATAGGCGCATTGCATGGTTGCCAAACCTGTCTCATAGGTTCCTACTCTGCTGATACGATAGCTATGCTCCAACACATACACTCCTTTTCCTAAATGGTCAAAGAAGAAATTGGTGGAAGCATCCTTGATGTCTACGTAATAGCCGATTCCATTACTCCAGTTGTAACCGGATACGCTGCCGATCGGTTCGAAGCAGGCGCCCCGCTGATCTTTCAACTGTACGAAGTCCATCGCACGGTCTGCACGAATACTCAAACGGGAAACTACTTTATCGCCTACCTGAAGAACGGTCTTTTCTGTAATAGGCTGTAGTTGAGGAGCATTGTTCACCATACGTTCCACATACAGTTGCTTTTGCACATTCAGTTCTCCTCCCTGTTGTCTCACATCCTTGATGGGTGATTCATATTCCGCATAAACGGCTCCCCACGCAATGCCCGGATTTCTCTTTTCGACTTCTATCTTACGGGCGTCCACTACATTCTTCTGTGTAAACGAGCGTTTGATATAGCCCAGTCCCGGTACGGTAGTCTTGCTTGGAGAGACAGTCTCCAGCACCTCATTGGCAATGACAATACGCACGTCTCCCTGATTGTCGAGCAGGTTTACGCCTTTCATCAGTAAGGCATAGACGGCATCGGCAGTAGCTACCGGAGAATTCCACTGTTGGGTCTGCTTCTGTTTGAGCAGCCAGAGTTTCATTTCTTCTACGGTATCGTTATTTCCGCCTGTCAGTTCCAGTGCTTCCATCACGTCTACATGAGCCTGCATTTTCATTCCGCCCCAGGAATAGGGATTTTCATTGAAGGCAAAGAACATTCCCTGTTCGTCCGTCTTCGTCAGATGTTCTTTCAGTGAAGCGATGAACTCCTGAGCTTCTTTCTTCCGTCCGGCCTTATCCAGAATGATAGCGGCAATCGCTTTCGTATCCATCGAAGCGGTCGGAAGCATTTCGCCTATCTTGGACAGATAATAAGTATAGGCGGCTTTATTGGAAGCCGGAACTTGTTCGCCGGACAGAGCGATCAGATACAGATATTGCAGGATACTTCCGGAAACACCTGTAAACTTCACCCCGTCTTTCTGTGCTTTGAGAATTTCTCTATATTCCTTCAGAGCTTCCTGATGGAGATAGGTAAAGGCATTCTTCTGCAAGGCAAGCGCCGTGCCGCTTGGTTGCTCACCTGTCATCATAGCCAGGCGGGCATTCAATTCGGCAATGTAGGTAGTGACGTAACGGCTACCGGTCATACCTTTATACCACGACCATGCTCCGCTTGAATTCTGCAACTCCTGTAATCTTGTCAATGCGGCAATGTTGTTACTACGGATATTGTTCAGATCGAACAGAGTGGCGATACGTTCTTTCTGCTGTTCTTCCGTTTGCGCTTCGAGTACCCACGGAGATTCGGATAACAGGATATTCTTCACTTCCTGATTCTTTTGCAGGTTGCTCAGGAAGGTTTCTTTGGTTCCACCCTGTAGCTTCCAGCTATCGAATACAGCTTTAATACGTGGCTGGCTGTTCATGATGTAGGAAGCCAGTGTATTTGCGTAGTAAGCGGTAGCCCACGAAATGGCATTATTATTTCCCGGAAGGCTCAATGAAGGCAATGCCTGAATAGCATACCAGGCAGGATTTCCGGTAAATTCAACGGTTAGTTTACGGTCGGTTGCCGTCTTACTATGATGATTGAACAGGCTGTCGAGAGAGAAAGTACGTGTTTCTTCTCCACGGACAGGCATCGGAAGCGTTTCTACCAGATGCTCTTTATTACTAAGCACGGGAAGTAGCTGCTGTTCACCATCACTGAAGGTACCGCTGTCGGCTATCATCCGGCATCCCAGTATCTCGTATTTATCACTCACGGTAAACATGAAGCTGACGCCGATTGTCTTTCCGGCCTCTACGGTAAACTTCTGTTTTTGTGTGCTGATTACCTTTTCCGTCATCGGATCAAAGAGAATCATGCTCACCGTACCGGCCTGCGGCTTTCCGGTCATGTTGGAAATGGAGGCGGCAACAGATGTCTTATCTCCGGCACGTACGAAACGAGGTAGATTAGGAGTCAGCATAAATTCTTTGCTTGTAGTGGCTTCACCGTCCAGTGTGCCCATCAGCATACCTTTGGTATGAGAGTAACCGCGGAAGTTCCAGCGGGTCAGACTTTCGGGCATAGTGAAGGAGAAGGAAACTTCGCCTTGTTCATTGGTACGAAGTTGTGGGTAGAAGAAGGCTGTTTCCGCAAGGTTCGTACGCAAATCGGCGGGAGCTTCGGGAAGAGTTTCTTCTTCGGATGCGCCGTCCAGCTTGCCTGCCTCTACTGACACTAACTCTGATTCAAATACCGCATCCTCAGCAACACTTCCAGCCAAAGCAGGTACATATTTTGCTTCCGCCTTGCTTCTCGAAACGCCCCGTATCATCATACTGCCCGTCATTGAGGCCTGCTTTTGCACGCCATATCCTCTGACCATCACTCCCGGCACCATTCCATTCAACGCCTGGTCCATCGACATCGTTCCCTGCGTCACAAAATAGTCATATTCCATTGTCGGTACTTTGAAGTATTTATTATTCCACCAGTAATTGAACGAATTATTACCGAAATATCCGCCCATCCAACTAGAATAAGGGATGATCTGATTATAGAATACACTGAAATTCTGTTTTTTATTCCATATCTTATCCAGCGAAGCATCGTACATAGTTGCTAGCATTTCTGCCTCGGCAGCCTGTCCCTGCGGTGTCTTAATAGTCAGTTTCCATTCTTCTTTCTGTCCGGGACGCAGCTTATCACGGAATACTTCCCATTTCATGGTCAATGTCTTGTCCGGCAGACGCTTTTTCAGCCTTGCCTGTTCCTGATAGACTTGTCCGTCTCTTACCATACAGAAACTTACCAGTACTCCGTCACCATAGCTTTCCTGATATGGATATTTAAAATGTACAATTGTGTCGGACAGATTCATAGTCTTGCTTTCCAGCAACTTATTACCGGAGAATACATTCATCATCACATAAGCATCTTTTTTCGAAGTTCCGAAGCAGAACACGGCCGGATGCGTTGCATCAAATTCCGTATTTGCCTCATAGAACCAAACGGTCGTTTCTACCGGCGGACGGTTATCTTCGCGGGAGAAAAGAATGGTGTTGGCCTCAGCCGTCACTTCTTTGCCCTGTCCATCTTTTACGACAGCTTTCAACACATACGGTCCGGAAGGAAGGTTTCCCCACTCAATCGTCATTTCTTCGTTGGAAGTAAATGTACCTGTTGCAGCCGGATTCTCGTCCAGTTGCTTGAAGTCCGCATCTTTCGCCTGATAGAGGGAGAATGTACCTTTTACTTCAACAGGCTGCCCATTCAGATTCTGTACCTTAAATACAGTGTTAAACGGTTGATTCTTACAGGTCTTCTCTTTTAATTCTGTTTGTAGAATCAGTGAACGGTTACCTGCTGCTATCACATCTGTAGACGACTGTGTTTCACCTGCTACATTGGTTGCAGTAGCCTCTATCGAGTAGCGGTAATAGATTCTGGTATTATTCTTATAGGCATTATTTTCTTCCAGAAGAACCGGAATCGTAAATTCCCCGTCCTCATTGGCAATTACCTCACCGGAAGCAATCTGCGTACTTTCCGCCAGTCTCCAAAGATCGACAACAGAACGCTTCACTGTATATTTTACCGGAAGGTCTTGCAGCAACACACCGCTATAAGACTGTATCTTACCTTTCACCTCTACCTTATCGCCCAATTGATAACTGCCCTGCTGCTTGTCGAAAGTAATATCAAACGTCGGACGTTTATAGTCCTCCACGCGAATATTCGTTCTTCCCTCGCCGGCTTTCAACGAAAACATCCCATTCAGACAAGCGGATGGCAATGCAAAATCGACAGTAAACGAGCCGAATTCATTGGTACGAACCGCTTTCTGTCCAACTTCCTGATTATTTGCATCCATCAAAACAACAGTATAGTCCTTGTTCGGAAGTACATTTGCCGTATCAGATTTCTGTACATAGGCAATTCCTTTCACATATACGATCTGACCAGGACGGTACAAAGAACGATCCGTCAACAAAGTCATTCCTTCGGAGACCTTGTTTTCATCTCCGTAATATCCATAACTTCCACCGTAAATGCTTTGAAACGGCATATCGGTATCGATACCTTTAGCAGCTTTCAAATATCTGTATTCGGATTTCCAGGGGAAGACAACTTTGCCATCTGCCCCAGTTATATATTCCTGCAATACTTTTTCGTCATTCGTATAAAGAGTTATTTTCGCATTCGGTATAGGGTGTCCCGTTTGTCCGTCCAGCGTCACTACCTCATATTGATTTCCCGGTAAACGGCAGGTCAATACTTTGAAACGTGTCACATTGAATTTGCTTTCACTGTCTCTCTTGGCACGAATATCCGGAACGATACGCATTACATATTGTCCGACTTCCGGCGCTTTAAAGGTAAATACCGTATCCTGCGTCCGGTAGTCTTCGGGACGAAGAACTGCAAAGTGCTGTTCCTTTATCAACTTCTTTGCCTGATAAAGACGAAGTGTAAATCCATCCAGATTCTTGTGCGAAGCTCTTATTTCGATTTCCTCACCAGGGAAAGCTGTTGCAGCCGCAGTTACATTCAGAAACGGTGACAGGATATCTTCGCGCAAATTCTTCAGAGCGTTAATTCTACGATAACCGGGGTATAAACGGATGGCCTCATCGCAAAGCTGCAAAGCTGACGTTTGCTGTTCTTTTTCAATCGCATAGCGAGCCTGGGCCAAATAAACTTCAGCACAAATACTCTCTGATTTAAATCTGCTTTTCAGTTCATTCAGTGCAGTAACGTAGGTATCTTCTGTTAATCCCGACAATCCTTTCTTCAGTCCGAAAGGGCGGATGTTTCTATCTGAATCACGTCTCCACTCTAAATAGCTGAGCGCTGTCAACACATAGCCTTCTTTCAAACCGGATGCTTTATAAGCAGCAATCATATTTCCATAAATTGCTATAATATCCTGTTTCACCGAAGATTCTTTTTCAGCAGACGAATCTTCCGAAATATCTTCCACCGGAGTGGCACGATCCAATCCCGCTACCTGCTGTAAAGCTACAATACCGCGGGTAGCCAGCAGATGATACATATCATGATGATAGTATTCACTTGTTTCGCCCAACTCAACAAAAGGAATATAAGTACGTGAAGATGTGTTAAGCAATAGTACGGAATCCGCCATTGCTTCCTTTACGTTTGTTCTCACTTTCTCTACAAACATGTTTGCTGTCCACTCCCTCATATCTGCCGAAGGAGCTTCACCTACAATCTCTGTCCGTTGCCGGAGTTGCCATTGATTGTTAAAAGCATACATTGAATAAATCTCGGCTATCAGCGAATGTAATACAGCTCGGTCCATGGGTTGGTCAGTTTGCTTTGCCCACAGTTCCAAACCATTCAGGTTCGTATACAGGCTATCTGGGGTCAGCATATCCCGGTATCTCATCCGCCACATATACGCTTTCAGCATTTGTGGAGAGTTCTTTTCTTTCTCCCCTTTCTGATAAATCTCGCCAGTCAGTTTTATCACAGTCTCAGGCAGGCTCTTCTTTTCTGCCTGCTCCACTTGTTTCCATAATTTGTCGTAAGTTTGTGCCTGCACTGCCGGAATCACTCCCAGACATAATAGCACCAGCATACAAATCTGCCTTATTTTCATAATCTTTCCAGTTTAAGTTTGATATATATCTGTATAAATAACAAAGTAAGGAATAAAAGTTTAAAGATTTATTCTTTTTCAATTAATTTTCAATAATTGTCTTATTTCATCTGATACCAAATTTGAAAAAGAGACAGCAATGTTCGATTTTTAAGATTATATTAGAAATTCAGTTGATCAAAAAATAGTGAACCAGCAAATAATTCGCATAAATAAGTGTAATAATATGCAGAAATATAGACTAATATTACATAAAGGTACGTGAAATATGCATCTTTTCTTACCAACAAAACCTTCGTTGGTTTAAAACCAACGGGATGTTCCTTTTAAACCAACGACTCTTTCCTCACCGAGGAACTTATTTATCACTGGCCAAAAAGTAATAAAAGAGGCATAGGGAGGCTATTTTTCTCTAGTTTATCGACAATAACAAACATGATAACAATAGCATAATGAATCATCAAATTTCAATAAAGTTACCAAATAACCAGTTTAAGATCAAGACAGCTTCAATTTAATCACAAAACCATCCAATTCATAAAAAGAGTAAATATCATAGTTACAAATGCCGAAGCTTTTTCATTCTATATTTATATGATGTTGGCATTAGCGCCTTCCTGACTGTTTAAATATTCCCTTTTTAAGAAGGTCATTTTTTCACCATGAGACCGATATATACACAAATAGAAATAAAACAGGTGAGGAGCTAAAAGAATGTATCGTAATATGGGAAGAAAACAAGAGTATATTATGTGAAAAGAAATACGAAAATAAAAATGGAAGAAAACAACAATATACTTTTTGATCTTTGATTTTCCCCTATTTAGTTCTATCTTTGTCTATGTTTCATATAAAAATGTAATTTAGATGGACGAGAGACTCAGACGATACCCGATAGGAATACAGAATTTCGAAGATTTGCGAAATAATGGTTATGTGTACGTTGATAAAACGGAGTTAATTTACCGTTTGACAAACACAAATAAGGTTTATTTTTTAAGCCGTCCCCGACGATTCGGGAAAAGTCTGCTAGTATCTACACTCGAAGCTTATTTTTCCGGAAAGAAAGACTTGTTCAACGGATTGGCAATGGAAACTCTGGAAAAAGAATGGGCTGTTTATCCGGTGCTACATATTGATTTCAGTGTGAGTAAATATATGACTGCCGAAGCGTTATCAGCCGTCATTAATTACCAGTTACTGCAATGGGAAAAATTATATGGACGCGAAGAAGGAGAAACGACTTTCAGCCTTCGTTTAAAGGGAATCATACAACGCGCATATACACAGACCGGCAAACCAGTTGTGATACTTGTAGATGAATATGATGCTCCCATGCTGGACAGTAATAACAATACGGAATTGCAAATAGAAATTCGTGATATTATGCGCGATTTCTTCAGCCCTTTGAAAGCGCAAGGCCAATATATCCGTTTCCTTTTTATCACAGGTATCAGCAAATTCAGTCAAATGAGTATCTTTAGCGAACTGAACAACTTGCAAAATATCAGTATGTGGGATGAATATAGCGCTATATGCGGCATTACCGAACAAGAGGTACACACACTGCAAATCGATATCGAACAGATGGCTCAAGCCAATAACGAAACATATGAAGAAGCTTGTACTCATCTGAAACAACAATATGACGGATATCATTTTAGTGAAAATAGCGAGGATATTTATAATCCATTCAGTCTGTTCAATGCTTTCGCACAAAAAAAGTATTCCAATTTTTGGTTTTCTACCGGTACTCCCACTTTTTTGATAGATCTCCTACAAGAAAGTAACTTTGATATCCGTGAGTTGGATGACACTACTGCTACAGCAGAACAATTTGATGCTCCCACTAATAGAATTACCGACCCTCTTCCAGTACTTTATCAAAGCGGCTATCTCACTATTAAAGGATATGACCCGAGTTTTCAGCTCTATACCCTAGCTTACCCCAACAAGGAAGTCAGGAAAGGATTTCTCGAATCTCTCATGCCTGCTTATGTACATTTGCCCGCACGAGAGAATACATTTTATATAGTATCATTTATTAAAGACTTACGTGCCGGAAATTTGGATGGATGCCTGGAAAGACTAAAGTCCTTCTTCGCTTCTATCCCTAATAAGTTAAATAATAAAGAAGAGAAACATTACCAAACCATCTTCTATCTATTTTTCAGGCTGATGGGGCAATATATAGATGTGGAAGTAGATACAGCTATCGGAAGGGCTGACGCCATTGTAAAATTACAAGATACCCTTTATGTCTTTGAATTTAAAGTGGACGGTACACCGGAAGAAGCATTGGCGCAGATTAATAGTAAGGAGTATGCCATTCCCTATCAGGTGGGAGACTGGAAAATAATAAAAGTGGGGGTAAACTTTGATAGTGCGACAAGAACTATCGGAACATGGAAAACAGAAAGATAAAGAACGCGGATTAACCACTATACAGCCTAAATGACAGAATAAAAAGTGGGGATAACGTTTTCAATAACGCATCCCCACTCAAGCTTAGTTAATGTACTGAATCTCATTTTTCAATTCTGTACCCCCATGAAAGCATTTCGTTGCGACCTACTTCACTGAGGATTTTTCTAATTAATGAACTCATTTTCTTTGCCATAATCTTTAAACCTTTAAAATTACTAATACCTGAAAACTAAAAAACTTAAATCTTCTCTTTGGGGAGTATGCCAAGTGTTGAGTATCCCCAAACATGTACATCGGCATTGCCGATCTTTCTAAACAATCTTTCTAACTTTTTCATTTTGTTATCCTCCTAATTACATGTTTTATAACACAAAAATACGACCATTGTTTATAGATTGAGCCGAAAAAGGAAAGAAATTTATGTTTTATAGCATATTAATTGATTTGCATCAATTAATTTATTTGTTATAAGGCAGAATTATAATTTCAATGGCAGCAAATATGACAAAAAGGCACGGAAGATAATCTTCCATGCCTTTTTACTATATGATACCTATTATATAAATAGGAAAAGAATCCTTATTTCGTCGGAGTCTGTGCTAATGTAGCCACCAGGAAGTCATAGAACTTCTGTACGGTAGGAATCAAAGCTCTTTCATCCGGTGAGTGCGGCGAACGCAATGTCGGACCAAATGAAATCATATCCAACCCCGGAATGATAGCACCGATAATACCACATTCCAAACCTGCATGAATTACTTTCACTGCGGGTTCTACTCCAAACTGCTGTTTATAAGATTCCTTCATCGCATGCAAAATAGGTGATTCAACGTTCGGCTGCCATCCTGAATAGCCGCCAGTCATTTCTACCTTCATGCCTGCCATAGAGAAGCAAGACTCAAGACTGGTAGTCAGATACTCTTTCATACTATCGCTGGAGCTACGGGCCAGAATCTTAATCTCAGCCTTACCACCGCCAATCGTAATGATAGCCAGATTAGAAGATGTTTCCACCGTATCGGGAACGGTCGGAATCATACGGGTCACACCATTCTGACAAGCAAAGATGGCATCAATCAGATTATCCTGAATTTCTTCGGGCACTTCACCGGCAGGAAGCTCCACACGTTCTGCCGTAAAGCTGATCGGAGTTTCGATTGCAGAGAACTCTTCATTGAACAAGTCTTCGCAATATTTCACCAAGCCCAGCAGTTCCTCTTCGTTTTCAGCAGGAATGGCAAGTACCGCACATGCCTCACGAGGAATCGCATTGCGCATATTACCACCGTCCCAGCTTACCAGGCGGGCTTCATAGCTGGCAACCGCTTCACGCACGAAACGTACCAACAGCTTATTGGCATTGGCGCGCCCTTCATTGATTTCCAATCCGGAGTGTCCACCACGCAAACCTTTCAGACTTACTTTAACAGCGACGTCGCCTTCTTCGGGAGCTACTTCCTTATATTCCAGCGTAGCAGTCACATCCATACCACCGGCACAACCGATATACAGTTCGCCTTCGTCCTCAGAGTCAAGATTCAGCAGGATTTCTCCGTTTACCGTACCCGGTTTCAAGCCGAATGCACCGTACATTCCGGTTTCTTCATCTTTAGTGATCAATGCTTCCAGCGGACCGTGTTTCAGATCATTCGCTTCCAGTACAGCCATGATAGCAGCTACACCCAGTCCGTTATCAGCACCCAGCGTAGTACCTTTGGCTTTTACCCAGTCACCGTCTATATAAGTTTCGATAGGATCTTTTTCAAAATCATGAACTGTATCATTATTCTTCTGAGGAACCATATCCATGTGTGCCTGAAGAATTACACCTTTCCGGTTTTCCATGCCCGGAGTTGCCGGTTTACGGATAATCACATTACCCGCTTCGTCTACGAAAGATTCCAGTCCCAAGCCTTTTCCGAAGTTAATCAGAAATTCAGTCACTTTCTCCATGTGTCCGGACGGACGGGGAATCTGAGTCAACGAATAAAAATGCTTCCACACATTCTGTGGAGCTAAAGAAAGAATAGTACTCATAACAAATCTATTTTTATTAAGTGATTACTTTCGCTGTCTATTGGTAAACGGCAAAGCCGCCAAACCATATACACCCAACAAAACTACCAAAAAAGTTTGAATACCATGCACAATTAGAGCAAATATTCCGGCATCCGTCACATTTACTCCGTAAAGCATCATCATCTCCATGATAGCAAAATGCCACGGTCCCGCCCCGTTGGGAGTCGGCACAATAACAGCAAACGTACCGCCGACAAACATTACCAGTGCCGCAAGAATGCCCAAATGAGCAGTGAATGCAAAACAATAGAACGTAAAATAGAAATGAAAAAAATAACAAGCCCAGATGGCCAATGTATAAAATATGAACAAAGGAATATTGCGTACTCCTTTCAAAGACATGATTCCTTCCCAAATATTCAACACAAAGCCTTTCACCCGTTCATAGAAAAACAGCGTTTTCCTTAAATAATAAAGAAGCACCACCACCCCGATAAAACAAAACAGGACGATATAAAACCATACCGAAGTCAAAAGATAAGCAAAAGAAGGTATCTTGGTCCCCGTATTTTCAAGGAAAGTGACAAACACCGGCATTTGCAGCAATACAGTAATACCGGTAATCAGAAAAATGGTCAATGTATCTACCAGTCGCTCCGTCACCACTGTCCCCAGCGATTTGGCAAACGAGACATTATCATACTTCGCCAACACCCCGCAACGACTCACCTCCCCTATCCGGGGAACGACCAAGCTGGCGGCATAAGAAATAAAGATGGCATTCACACAGTCGCTTCTTCTGGGGAAAGCATCCAGCGGCTCCAGCGTCTGCCGCCACCGCCACCCGCGAAATACCTGAGCAAGCACCCCGAACAAGAGCGAAAAAAGCATCCACCACCAGTTCGTACCATGCCGTAATACCTCGCCGACCCTGCTGAAATCAAAGTCGCGATAAACCCAGTATAGAATAAAGCCGCCTAAAACAATCGGTAATATCAGCTTCAGCGTCTTTTTTAGTAGTTTCTTCATCCTTAATTCTTCATTCTTCATTTAAAAGAATTACCTTTGTCGGCTGCAAAAGTAATTATTTAGTTGGTAAATGAAATTAGTAAAGCCTAAAAAGTTTCTCGGACAGCACTTTCTGAAAGATCTGAAAGTAGCGCAGGATATTGCCGATACAGTCGACACCTTCCCCGAACTGCCTGTATTGGAGGTAGGACCGGGTATGGGAGTATTGACCCAGTTTCTGGTAAAAAAAGACCGGTTGGTAAAAGTCGTTGAAGTAGACTACGAATCGGTTGCCTATCTCCGTGAAGCCTATCCGTCACTGGAGGATCACATTATCGAAGACGATTTTCTGAAAATGAACCTTCACCGGTTGTTCGACGGAAAGCCTTTCGTACTGACCGGTAATTACCCGTACAACATCTCCAGCCAGATATTTTTCAAGATGCTGGAAAACAAGGACATCATCCCTTGCTGTACCGGAATGATACAGAAAGAAGTAGCCGAACGTATCGCTGCCGGACCGGGCAGCAAAACCTACGGCATCCTGAGCGTACTGATACAGGCATGGTATAAAGTAGAATATCTCTTTACCGTCAGCGAACATGTTTTCAACCCGCCCCCAAAAGTGAAAAGCGCCGTCATCCGCATGACCCGCAATGATACCAAGGAACTGGGATGCGACGAAAAACTGTTCAAACAAGTGGTGAAGACCACCTTCAACCAACGACGCAAAACATTACGCAACTCTATCAAGCCGATTTTAGGCAAAGACTGCCCGCTGACGGAGGATGCATTATTTAACAAGCGCCCGGAACAACTGTCGGTGGAAGAATTCATCAGTCTGACCAACCAGGTGGAAGAAGCGCTGAAAACAGCCACCGCATCCGGTAACTGACCGATAGTGAGCGAAACCCGTAATTTGTAAAACGTTTAATCGTAAACAAAAAGATGAACGAGGAATACATTGACAACGTAAAACACCTTATCGAGCAAAAAGATGCCGATAAGGTTAAAGAACTTCTTGTCGACCTTCATCCCGCCGACATCGCTGAATTGTGTGATGACCTGAACCCGGAAGAAGCCCGGTTTGTCTACCGCCTGCTCAACAATGAAACCGCGGCCGACGTACTCGTCGAAATGGATGAGGACGTTCGTAAAGAGTTCCTCGAAATGATCCCTTCGGAAACAATCGCCAAGCGCTTTGTGGACTACATGGACACGGATGATGCCGTAGACCTGATGCGTGACCTCGACGAAGACAAGCAGGAAGAAATTCTTTCGCACATCGAAGACATCGAACAGGCAGGAGACATCGTGGACCTCTTGAAATATGACGAAAACACCGCCGGTGGTCTGATGGGCACCGAAATGGTAGTCGTGAACGAGAACTGGAGTATGCCCGAGTGTCTGAAGGAAATGCGTCAGCAAGCCGAAGAACTGGACGAAATATATTATGTATATGTCATTGACGACGATGAACGCCTGAGGGGAATCTTCCCGCTCAAGAAGATGATCACCTCCCCTTCTGTCTCCAAAGTGAAACACGTGATGCAGAAAGACCCGATCTCCGTACACGTAGACACTTCCATCGATGAAGTGGCGCAAACCATCGAAAAGTATGACCTTGTTGCCATCCCCGTGGTGGATAGCATCGGCCGACTGATAGGACAGATCACCGTCGACGACGTCATGGACGAAGTTCGTGAACAGTCGGAACGTGATTACCAGTTGGCATCCGGTCTTTCGCAGGACGTAGAAACCGATGACAACGTACTAAGACAGACCACAGCCCGACTGCCCTGGCTACTGATCGGCATGATCGGAGGTATCGGAAACTCCATGATATTGGGAAATTTCGACGCAACCTTTGCCGCACACCCCGAAATGGCATTATACATTCCGCTGATTGGCGGTACGGGAGGAAACGTCGGTACACAGTCTTCCGCTATCATCGTACAAGGGCTTGCCAATAGTTCACTGGACGCCAAAAACACTTTCAAGCAAGTGACCAAGGAAGCGGTAGTAGCCTTAATCAATGCTACCATCATCTCCCTGCTGGTATATACCTACAACTTTATCCGGTTCGGTGCGACGGCTACGGTTACTTATTCCGTATCCATCAGTCTGTTTGCCGTTGTGATGTTCGCCTCCATCTTCGGCACACTGGTCCCGATGACACTGGAGAAACTAAAAATAGATCCCGCCATCGCAACAGGTCCGTTTATAGCCATCACAAATGACATAATCGGTATGATGCTGTACATGGGAATTACTGTTTTATTATCATAAAAATGCGATAATCAAAAAAAAATAAGCAAAAGAGTATGAAGTAATCGTTTTATTTCATTATTTTGTGACCCAAAACTAATATACAATGATGGACGCTCATGACACTAATCTTCCCTTGAACCAAGGGGAGTTAGAAGAAGAAAAGAAAACAGTTGAGGTTTCTGAAGCCATTACAGAGACTCCGACTGAAGAAGGTACCGAAAAAGTTACTGAAGAAGTTACTGCCGAAGTTCAGACTGAAGCAGCACCTAAACCTGCCACAAAGGAAGACGTACTGAACCGATTGAAAGAGCTTGCGCAAGACTCGGAAAACGCAAACAAGCAGGAAATTGACAATCTAAAACAATCATTCTACAAGTTACACAACGCCGAGTTAGAAGCTGCTAAAAAGCAATTTATCGACAATGGAGGCGCTGCCGAAGACTTCACTCCGAAGGATGATCCGACAGAAGAGGAATTCAAACGCCTCATGGGATCGATCAAAGAGAAAAGAAGTCAACTTGTAGCCGAACAGGAACGTCAGAAAGAAGAAAATCTGCAAGTCAAGCTTTCCATTATCGAAGAACTTAAAGAACTGGTAGAATCGGGTGATGATGCCAATAAATCTTATACAGAGTTCAAAAAGCTGCAACAACAATGGAACGAAACCAAACTGGTTCCGCAGGGCAAGGTGAATGAACTTTGGAAGAATTACCAACTGTACGTAGAGAAATTCTATGATCTGCTGAAACTGAACAACGAATTTCGTGAATACGACTTCAAAAAGAATCTGGAGATCAAGACTCATCTTTGCGAAGCAGCCGAAAAGCTTGCTGACGAAGAAGATGTAGTTTCCGCTTTCCACCAACTTCAGAAGCTGCATCAGGAATTTCGTGATACGGGTCCGGTAGCTAAAGAACTGCGTGACGAAATCTGGAACCGTTTCAAGGCTGCTTCTACGGCTGTAAACCGCCGTCACCAGCAACATTTCGAAGCGCTGAAAGAATCGGAACAGCACAATCTGGATCAAAAAACTGTCATTTGCGAAATTGTAGAAGCAATTGAATATGATGAACTGAAAACATTCTCGGCTTGGGAGAACAAGACGCAGGAAGTGATTGCTCTGCAAAACAAATGGAAGACAATCGGATTCGCTCCCCAAAAGATGAATGTGAAGATCTTCGAACGCTTCCGTCATGCCTGCGATGACTTCTTCAAAAAGAAAGGAGAATTCTTCAAGGCTCTGAAAGAAGGAATGAACGAGAATCTGGAAAAGAAGAAAGCACTTTGCGAAAAGGCAGAAGCACTGAAGGACAGCACCGACTGGAAAGCAACTGCTGATGCGCTGACCAAATTGCAGAAAGAGTGGAAAACAATCGGTCCGGTAGCCAAGAAATACTCGGATGCCGTATGGAAACGTTTCATCACTGCTTGTGACTATTTCTTCGACCAGAAAAACAAGGCTACTTCTTCACAACGTTCTGTAGAAATAGAGAACATGGAGAAGAAGAAAGCGTTGATTGAAAAATTAGCTTCAATCGATGAAAACATGGATACTGACGAAGCCAGCACTTTGGTACGCGAACTGATGAAGGAGTGGAATACCATCGGTCATGTTCCGTTCAAGGAGAAAGACAAATTGTATAAGCAATATCATGGCTTGATCGATCAACTGTTCGACCGTTTCAACATCAGTGCATCCAACAAGAAATTAAGCAATTTCCGTTCAAACATCAGCAATATCCAAGGAGGAGGCTCTCAGTCTTTATATAGAGAACGGGAAAAACTGGTACGTATTTATGAGAATATGAAGAATGAACTTCAGACTTATGAAAATAACCTGGGATTCCTTACTTCTTCTTCCAAGAAAGGTAGCAGCCTGCTGACTGAACTGAATCGAAAAGTGGATAAACTGAAAGCTGACCTTGAACTGGTATTACAGAAAATCAAGGTTATCGATGAATCATTGAAAGCGGAAGAATAAATATTCCCGAAACAAAGGATAAATCCTCTAATATAAAAGCCAACTAACCCATTATGGATTTAGTTGGCTTTTTTATTGAAGCTTTCATTATATTCTCACTGCACTGAGAAAAAATACTCATGCCTTTGAGAAAATTTTCTCATTGCATTGAGAATTTTTTCTCAGTGTGGTGAGAATTTTTTCTCAAAGGCATGAGAACTCTTTGAGAATATAACAACCTTTATCACGCTGTGTACTATCCAAATAGCAATTAAATAGTTTCTCCCTTACACCCGTAATTAAACGACTGCCAAAATGCTTTATATTTAAGAAGTGAGTTTTTCGCCCGGTCTGACCGAAACAATCAACCAATTAAAAAGGAATAGAGGAATAATTAAACTAAGTTCTTGTAGAACTTAGCACAAAAAACAGTCTGTTAATCCATTTGTATCTAAACTAACGCATCTAACTAAGCAATAGATTTACCATCTTTTTTGCTAAAAATCAACGATTCGTGCGCAAATATACTAATTAGTTTGAAAAAGTCATACTATTTTTCAATAATATTTCATATTTAAATTACAAATAAGTTTTTCAATTATTCTCATTTAATCAATCAACGGGTAGAAACAGAGTGAGTATTTCACTATTACACGTTTACAGCCCCCAATACTTCCCATTGATTATCAACAACATGCATTCTATTCCATCTTATCATCTACTATATTATAGTTCTACAAGAACTAAGACATAGAACCTATTATTTTTCTGACTTTAAATCAGCATAGTTCAGCACACAAATAAAAGTTTTAACTTCTAATTTTAATGCCTATGAGAAAGAAATAAGTATTCCAAATCCAAGAGTACCCACAAGTACTTCAACTTGTTTTTACCCTTTTTACCTTTAATAAAACTAATATTAATTTATGAAAAAATGCTTTGAACTAACACCATGCTTGCTGGCATTCTTATGCATTACCAGCTGCGTAGAAGATGTTGATAACGAACGTTCTAAGGGAATGTTCTCAGCATCACAAAGTGGATTCTCCACCATTGAAGTTTACGATTTAGGCCCTCTCAACAAGATTGATCTATCCATTGCCAAGGCAGGATTAGAGGATACCGGAGGAACGGTGACTTTTTCAGTAGAACAATCCCTGTTGGATTCTCTGAATAATGCGGACGGCACTTCCTATCAATTACTACCTCCCGAATGCTATACGATTGAAAATGCAACCTATTCCGTCTCTCCCGGCGGAGACAGGCGCGTAACAGGAGGCAGTCTGGTGTATGATCCTCACAAAATCTACAACCTGTGCGGCTTTGATGAACTTAAATACGTTCTTCCATTACGGGTATCCTCTACAGGGACTCCTATGAACTCCGACCGAACGGCAACACTTTACGGATTTATCGTTAAAGAAGCCATCGTCAGACTTGCATCTACCGGAGGAGACTTCGTAGTAGAAGGAGGAACGACTACTTCACCTATGAATCTCGACACAGAGATAAGCTTTGAGAACGAATGGGATCTGACGACCTCGTTTGCAACCAAAGGAGCGGACTATGTGGACAACTACAATTCGGCAAATTCGACCTATTACATACCTTTACCTTCCGACTTCTACACTCTTCCCGATGTCACTATCGCCAAGGGAAAGACAACGGGAGGCTCTGCTATTAGCCTGCTGGGTGAAACACTTCCCCCCGGAAATTATCTTCTTCCGGTTTCACTCGGCGGACTTAGCGGACAAGGAGACGCCAGCATCAACATAGACAAGGAAACGGTAGCCAACTATTTCGTAATCAAACAAGGCGGCCCTATTAACCGTGACCACTGGACAGTGACTGCCAACACGGAAGAAAAGACAGGCGAAGTTTCAGCCGCTTACCCCCACAACGGTCAGACAATATCTTTGATTGACGGAGAGATAAACACTTTCTGGCATAGTAAATGGCAGGGAGGAGAAGTAGCTCCACCATACGAAATAATACTCGACATGGGCAAAGAGAACAGTGTCAGCCAATTAGGACTCATCGCCAGACAAAATGCACTTACTTCTATGAACCTTGAGATTTATGCAGGAGATGACGGTGAAACATGGAACCTGATTGGAAAATACTTCTTTGACGGTAGCATAAAAACAGAGCAAATGGTCCCCGTAAAAGCATGTGATGCACGCTGGATACGTATTTACATCCCCACTCTGGGCAGTGGTTCATCTGTAGGACACCTGGCAGAAATATATGTATACGGCACGGACAAGTAACCTTAATTATTTTCTAATTCTTACTTAAAAGAAACATTTATGAATAAGATATTAAAAGTAATGTGTTTCATTCTGTTTGCCTTATTTGCAGGAATAAACACAATTTATGCACAAGGACAAAGTCCGACAGGACTCGTAGTCGATGAAAACGGGCAGCCGATGATCGGAGTGCAGATAAAAATCGAAGGAACCACAGTCGGTGCCATCACTGACGTAGATGGTAATTTCACCATCAAAGCCCAAAAAGGCAATATACTTCTTTTCTCTTATGTGGGTTACGAACAGCAAAAAATCACTTATAAAGGAGAAAAGGTATTAGCAATCAAAATGCTTCCGAGCACAGAGATGCTGGAGGACGTCGTTGTTATCGGCTACGGAAAACAAAAGAAGAACAGCGTAGTGAGTTCCATCAACGCCATCGGTCCCAAAGAGTTGTCCGTTTCTTCCAGTCGTAATATGACCAATAATCTGGCAGGGCAAGTACCGGGCTTGATCGCAGTGCAACGTTCCGGTGAACCGGGATATGACAATGCCGACTTTTGGATTCGGGGACAAAGTTCTTTCAAAGGCGGTACCAATCCGCTTGTATTAGTCGACGGTGTCCCCCGGCAAATGCAGGATATTGAAGCGGATGAAATTGAATCATTTACCTTACTGAAAGATGCTGCCGCCACAGCTGTTTACGGAGCCGAAGGCGCAAACGGAGTTATCTTGATTACTTCCAAACGAGGAAATTCACAGAAACCTAAAATCTCTTTCCGAGCCGAAGGAACTATTCTCGAACCAACACGTCTGCCGACTTTCATGAACTCAGTAGAAACGTTAAACCTATACAACGAAGCATTGAACAACGAAGGGACCGCCAGCATACGCACAGACGAAGAGATAGCCAAATACGGTCCCGGAGCCGACCGTGATTTATATCCGGACACTGACTGGTTGGGTACAATGCTAAGAAACCACACCTATAATATGCGGTATACCCTGAACGTAAGAGGAGGAACTGAACGTGCCCGTTACTTCGTATCCGGCGCCTTCTATCAGGAAAATGGTATATTCAAGGATTTCGGCAATGACTATGATAACAATATCGGATTGAAGCGCTACAATCTGCGCAGCAACATTGACTTTGACGCAACTAAAACCACAACAGTAAAAGTAGACCTCAGCGGACAATACCTGCAAACCAATTATCCGGGAACAGGAACCAGCACTATTTTTACTACCATGTGCCGTACTCCGTCTTATATCATGCCGGCAGTTTATTCCGACGGAACTGTGGCCGGACATCCCCGTCCGTCAGGCAATCGTTCCAACCCGTACAACCTGCTTGTTAACTCAGGATACGCCAAAGAATGGAGAACTTCCATCCAGTCGAAAGTGGAAGTAGACCAGAAGCTGGACTTCCTGACCAAGGGATTGACATGGAAAGGACTTATCAGCTTTGACGCAGACATGTCATATATCGCCAAACGTACCAAAACACCGACACAATATCTAGCCACAGGACGCGACGAAAATGGCAAACTGTTATATAAGACTGTAGTAGAAGGCAGCGATGTACTATCAGAAAACCTGAGTAACAGTTCAAACAAGAAGATTTACTTTGAAACAGCCTTCAATTACAACCGTACATTTGCAGAGAAACACGATGTAGGGGCCATGTTCCTATACATGCAAAAAGAAACACAGTATCACAATAACGCTTTACCTTATAGAAAGCAAGGTTTGGTAGGTCGTGTAACTTATGGATATGACGGACGCTATTTCTTAGAAGGTAACTTCGGCTACACCGGTTCGGAAACCTTTGCAAAAGGCTATCGCTTCGGTTTCTTCCCCGCCATGGGTTTGGCATGGTATATCAGCAATGAACATTATTATCCGGAAGCCTTGAAAAAGGTAGTAAGCAAATTGAAATTAAGATTCTCCATCGGTCGTACCGGTAACGACGATACCGGCGGCAACCGCTTCTTATATCGTGGAACCATGAAACAGGATAATAGCGGCTATAATATCGGATTCAGCAACAGCGGCGCATTAGGCGGAGTAGGCAATGGAATTACCGAAGCCCAGTTCGAATCACCGTTTCTTTCCTGGGAAATCGAAGACAAACGCAACTTCGGTATCGACTTGGGGTTATTCGACAACCGCATTGACCTGCAAGTGGACTACTTCAACAACAAACGTAAGGACATCCTATTGCAACGTAATACCGTTTCCAATGTGACAGGCTTCCAGCAAATGCCATGGCAAAACTTCGGTATCGTGAAAAACCAAGGTGTGGATGCAAGTCTGAATCTCAATTATAAAGTAGGTGAAGTTAACCTGAGCGCACGCGGTAACTTTACATTTGCACGCAACGAAATCCTCGAATATGATCAGGTGCCACAAGTTTATCCGTGGCTCGAAAAGAAAGGAACTCGCCTCAACTCATGGAAACTATACATTGCTGACGGACTTTATACCGCCGACGACTTCAACATAACAGGTGAAGGTCTGAACCGCCAGTATGAACTGAAACCGGGAGTTGTATCCGGTCTGTCAAGCGGAGTACGTCCGGGAGATATCAAATACAAAGACCTGAACGGAGACGGTAAGATCGACAGCAATGACCAGATGGAAGATGTAGGAAATCCTTCCGTTCCGGAAATAGTTTATGGCTTCGGCCTCAATGCCGAATGGAAAGGAGCCTATGTCGGTATCTTCTTCCAAGGTTCAGGAAATACATCGACCGTATTAGGAGCCAGCTCGAACGGAGCATTTTTCCCGTTCCAATGGGGAGTCGAAGAGTCTGCCGTACGATCAGAAGTAGCCAACAGATGGACGGAACAGAACCCAAGCCAAAATGTAATGTTCCCCCGCATGCACTCTACCAATTATGACAACAATACAGCTGCCAGCACTTGGTGGCTGCGCAATGCCAGTTTCCTGCGACTGAAAAATATTGAAGTCGGTTACAACTTCAAGGAGAAAACACTGAAAAAAATCGGTATACAAGCTTTGCGTGTTTATCTGCAAGGAAACAATCTTTGTGTATGGGATGATATCAAAATGTGGGACCCGGAACTTGGAAACACCAACGGCGGCTTCTCATATCCACTGAGCCGGACTTTCACATTCGGTCTTGACTTTACTTTCTAATAATACATATAATACATTATATATATGAAGACATTGAAAAAACTATCAATCATAGTGGCCGTAGGACTAAGCACGATATTCTTTTCGGGTTGCAGCGATTATCTGGATGTATCGGACGACCTGGCGGCAGAATTAAGCATGGAAGAAGTATTCAATAATACCGGTTATGCCCGTCGCTTCCACCGATATATATATTCCGGAATTCCGGATGTATCAAACATTATTATAACCAGTTCTTATGCAGCCTTGACGGGATTGGATAATCCCTGGCCGGCAGTTTCCGACGAGTTAAAAAGTGCACAAAATAATGTCAAGACAATTCCGACAGTAGGTTACCATGCCGGATCGGCGGATTTATCGCGCTGGAGTCTTTACAAACAAATCCGTCAGGCAAACGAATTTCTGGCATACTCGCATACGATCCCACAGCAAGGTGACGTTACGGATTACATTGACGAAGACGAATTGGCAAGATTGAAAAACGAAGCTCGTTTCCTACGTGCTTACTATCACTACTTGTTATTTGAATTGTATGGTCCTATCCCCATTATGACAGAAATATCGGAACCGTCCGCAAGTGATCTGGACTATTACCGGAACTCTGTCGACGAAGTAGTGCAATTCATCGATTCCGAACTCAATGAATGCTACAATGAACTGCCTGAAAAGGAAGTGAACGATGACGGGACTCCAAACGAGAACCGAAGCGCAGCACCTACCAAAGGGGCAGCATTGGCTATTCTGGCAAAACTCCACGTGTATGCCGCAAGCCCCTTACTTAACGGAGGATATTCGGAAGCAATCGCATTGAGGGATAATCAGGACAAACAACTGTTTCCTGCGAAAGATGACAAAAAATGGCAAACTGCCTTAAACGCGTTGCAGCGCTTCATTGATTATGCAAAAACTCACTATCACCTTTATAAAGAAAAAGATAAAGATGGAGAGTTGAATGCAGAAGAATCTCTATACCAACTCTTTCAGGTAAGTTTGAACAACCCGGAAGCTATCTGGCAAACCAGCAAGAATTCATGGGGCGATGTAGGTGGAGAAGGAAGAGAACGCAGATGCACTCCACGTGCGATATATAGCGGATTCGGTTGTGTAGGTGTATTGCAGGAAGCCATTGACGATTTCTACATGAATGACGGCAAGAGTATTCACGAGTCAGGACTTTATTCAGAAGAAGGCATTGGCGAAGACGGCATTCCTAATATGTATAAGAATCGCGAACCACGTTTTTATCAGGCCATAACTTACTCCGGCAAGACATGGCAAAAAACAACGAAACAGATTTATTTCTATAAAGGCAGCGGAGACGATAACTCCAAAGCGGATATGAGCTACTCCGGCTATCTGCTTTACAAGGGAATGAACCGTGATCTTTTAAACCAAGGAAGTAATGCCAAATCAAAATACAGAGCAGGAATGTTGTTCCGTCTCGCCGACTTCTATTTATTATATGCCGAAGCGTTGAACCATGTAAATCCTTCGGATGAACGTATCATTGCACATATCGACAGTGTCCGCTACCGAGCAGGTATCCCTTTACTAAAGGACATCAAGCCTGAAATAAAAGGCAACCAAGCCTTACAGGAAGAAGCCATCCGCAAAGAACGCCGGATCGAACTATTCGCCGAAGGACAACGCTATTTCGACGTCCGTCGCTGGATGTGTGCCGATGAAGAAGGATATAAGCAAGGCGGACCGGTACATGGTATGAATATGAATGCCGATAACCTGGAGGACTTTATGGAGCGTACCGCATTTGAAACCCGTATTTTTGAAAGACGCATGTACCTCTATCCTATCCCGTTAAACGAGATTCAGAAGTCGAGCAAACTTGTTCAGAATCCGGGTTGGTAGCAGCCAAATGTCATAACACAGACACAATAGGTATCCCATCATAGATGCAGAAAAACATCACCTAAACGGTGCTGATGTAAAAAGAGTTTTCCATTCATTTTGGAAGACTCTTTTTTTTGAGCCTTACCAGCTATGAAAGTATACCGCAAAAAGCAAAAATCCCGCTAAAACTTTCATTTTAGCGGGATTTTCGTATTCATCATTGACGTTGATCTTGTTGGGCTACCTGCCCTCAAACTTTAGTTTCTTTATAATCTCATTTTCAATGAAATAACAGCTTTCATTTTTAGTAGTGTCACCGAATTAGACACCTACTTTGGCAAAAACCCTCTTTTAATATCCAATTGAGGATTCAAGTTTTCTCCTACAAAGGTATTGTTTTTAATCGGATAAACCTAATTAAAGTGACAAAAAGAGACAAATCTCGCATTTAATTTATTAACTTTGTCGGACTAAAAAATTAAAAAATGCAAAAGAATTATAGTCGGGGCGAAGCGTATGCGAGAGGATATTTCCATCATATAAAGGGGCATTTGACGGCGGGAGCTATTATTGCTATAGTTATGTTTGTACTCCATCTGTTGAGTGGTTGTGAGCCGATGCTTCCTGATGAAAGCAATCGCGAAACGGTGGCCTCACCATTAGATAGTACAAAGAATGATTTAGATATTAATGAATGGGAAACTGATACGACCACTTATCAGTCACACGCAAAGCCTGTATAAAACAATCTTAATTAACTAAAACTGTCAACTTATAAGTTGACAGTTTCGATTCTTTTTCGTATCTTTGTGGAAACAAAACAGGAAAAATATGACATTTGACGATATTACAGGAAGCAAAAAACTGTGGTCTGTACGCCTGGATGGGGAGGAAGATAATGAGTTTCTCAAATTGTTCTACGATTGGAGTGATGTGATGTGGCTACGGTCGTTTTTCAAAGAAAATATAAACGATTTGAGTGCCTATTTTAAAATTACTGATATCAATCAGGCGATTAAGGATACGATTGAAGACAGCAAGAGATTGAGATGCGTCATTATGGACATATCTCCGGAGGCAGATTTGAGCAGATTGTTTCGACCGCTGGATAATAACCAGGCATCGGATTTTATGCTTCAGAAAGAAAAGGCCCGATTGAAACGTACCATCGGGCATTCGTCCTGGCTGCGTCTTTATGCTATCAAATTGACTTCTGGCGTATACATCATTACGGGGGGAGCTATCAAACTGACCGCCACCATGCAGGAAAGAGAGCATACAAGAAAGGAACTTGTGAAAATGGATAAGGTCAGACGATATTTGCTGGAAGAGAACATTATTGATGATGACGGGTTTATTGATTATATGAGTGAATTGTAATTATAGGAGGTAGATATATGAATGAGAACATGAGAAAGATTGTGGAGAGGCTTGAAAAGCATGCATCTCCAACACCGTCGAAATGGCGTGAAGTGTTTGAGTACATGGATGCTAATGAAACTTGGTTGCGGTATTCCCAACATATAGCGATGCTGATGCTCGATAGAATGGAGGAACTGGAAATGAATCAGAAGCAACTGGCTGAGAAGATGAATTGTAGCCGGCAGTATATTTCGAAGGTATTGAAAGGACGGGAAAACCTTTCGCTTGAAACGTTGGCCAAGATTGAAAATGCACTCGGAATCTCGATCATTAAAGAAGAACCTCTTGCTGTTTAAATTGCACAGGTGGTTTAGTATCTGCTATCGGATTTCTCCGGATCCAGTTGCCTGAGCTGAATCAAAGTGATAGCAAAAGTTGTGTCCAGGAAAAAGCCGGCCGCCGTGATCTGCTATCAGCTAACAGGTGATATCGGGATGATCAGGTGCAGATCCTGCCAGGTGTGTGATAGCAATCCCGGCAGATCGGACACAGGAGTACGGAAGTGATCAGGCGAACATCAGTTCGTCTGAATACCCACCGCAGCGCAACCGCATCAGGGCGCAGCCTTACAGGACTGCACCCCATGCGCTCGCCCTGCTCCTCCAGTGTTACTACCGGGATTCTCCTTCACTGCCAGCGTTTATCGGTCGGACAGTATTTCCGTGCACCGTGCCGCTTCCCTTGCTTTCCCCGTAGTCATCCGATTGGCGCAAAGAAAGCCGCCCTTTGGCGGTGATACAAAGGAAGTACAGCTGGGGACGTTTCCCGGAAGTTACTTCCGTCTGGTGCATTCGGCTCCGGCTCCCGCTCACACCCCGGCAAGCCGGACCACAAGCGACAGCCTATGCGGTAGTAGCCCATGCGGTGTGTACTCAGTCGTTTTCAATGCCCGGTGCGGTTTCGCTCTGCCCGGCACTTTCTGCCGGGACAATGCTCAATCCGCTACCTTCTTTCGTCTGAACGACAGGAAACAGGCTACTAGTCTGAAGTGCCGCCATGCGGTGCGGGGTTCCCGTGTTTATGATTGACCATTCCTGAGCGATTAGACCATGAAGGCGGCGCAAGCGTCCGCCGCCGTGCTGACGTGATGCCTGCGTGCGCTATGGGTAGCAGTGGTTTGCAGAGAAATAGTTGAATTGGGCGAGATGCAGAAGGAACATTATATTTAATATCCTCCGGCGCGTTCCGCCCGTGAGGAATATTCAACATAATGTGGCCTTCTGCACGTCGCCCCGGAAAGACAGTGTTTGGCATAACCGGGCAGAAAGTTACCCCTTCCGGATGTTTCCCTGCGGAATGTTTACGCCTCCACTATGGCGGCAAGCCGCCACCCCGACCACCGCCCCGAAGTTACTCCCGTTTTTCGTTCCTCCTGCGGATTGCGCCTGCGGCGTTCCCGGCAGACCGCTTCCGCCCTGCGGCGTGCCGGAAATCTTCGGCGATCGGCTTCGCCGTCCGCTCCGGGGAGCGGGGCGAAACGCCCCGCCGAAAAGTAACGAACAGGGGAAATCCGTGACAATCGGGCGAATATCACTAAAAAGTATAGAAGGAATAAATCACATAACGAACACATGAATGACCCCGTAGCGCAGCCGCTCCCACGGCTACAGCCCACCCCCTTCGGTGGGGGAACGCCCTGCGGCAAGGGGGGCGACCACGCCCACCGACTAAGCGCCTCCCCCAAAGGGGGACGGGAGGGGGTAGAACAAAAATACCTCTTTATAAATTTATAGATAACAGCGTTTCTATTCCTCTTCCTGCGTTTATTTATGGATAGAAGAACACCCAATCAGAAAGAAAACAGTCAGCTATATGCCGGAAATTGCGAAAAACATCTCCAAGAAAACAACAAGAGTTTTCTAAAAAACGTCAGACATTTTTTGAAAAACTCCTGATATATTCCGCAAGCCCTGCAGACAGTCTCTAACAGCTGAAAACGAAGAAAGCCCGATGAACTTCTTCTGTTCATCAGGCTTTCTTTTCAAATGGTTACTGATACGTAGCGGATGACCGCTTTAAACTGTCGGGTCTGGTGCTTCTTCGTCTCCGCCCCCGGGGTTGTCGATATCCCCTCCACCGGGCTTTTCGGTATTCCCGCCTTCGGCAGTCGCGCCAACCTTAGAGAAAGCATACATTGCTACCGCTTCCTTGATTTCTGCAGAAGGTACGTAGATCACGCGGGCTTTCTTCACGTTACTTGCCGTAAACTTATCCACATTTTCGCTACCGATACCCGATACGGAAGGACGGAATGAGCCAAGGTCGCCTAAGCGAATAGGAGAACCGTTGGCAAGGTTACGTTTGATAACTGTCATCAATGCGTCCAGCACCGCTTTCACGTCTGAGCCAGTTACGGTACAACGGTCAGCGATCTGGTCGATGATTTGTCTCTGTGTCATTTCCGGAGCAAGAACTACCTGAGCGTAGTATTTTCCGGCTGCTTTTTTGTCCTGCGGATTCTTACGCAAGGATGCTTTTACTTGAATTGCCATGTTTATTAGTGTTTAGTGATTAATGATTCATTCTGCGGGCAAAGTTATATATACGCGCGGGCGGCTGCGGGCGTGCATTCTTATCTATGATGATATGTGATGCATGATGCGTTTATGTACATGAAAAAAGGGCTGCGGGGTATGTCCGCAGCCCTCAAAACAGGGGTTTTCCCATTGCCGGGTATTACAGGAGTTAGTCCTTCTTCTCGTTATCGTTGACCGGGCTGTCCGCTCCGGTCAGCCAAACGAAAATTTTACCGATCACTTTCAATACTCGCAACGTGTTTCTCCAAAATGGTTTCATATTGACCTCCTTTTTAATTGTTCCCGGCAAAGGTAGGGTGAATGGATAATGGATAATGAGCAATGAATAATTGGCTACGCTTTCATGCGCTTATATACCGCATGGTACATTATCCATTCTCCATTTTCCATTTTCCATTAAATAACCGTATTCGGTCCGGACATTGAAGCAGGGACATTCTTTGATGTACTCGCATGGTTCTATGATTCCGTTATGGTTGAGATCGGGACTCAGATCACGATGGCCGCAGACCTTTGCTCCCGGATAGGTGAGTAACAGAAAGCGCAGGAGCGTTTCAAGGCTTTGTTTTTGTGCGGTGGTACGTGTGTCGGTTGCTTTGCCTGATGCGTTAAGACCTCCTTCGTAAGCGATTCCTATTGATTCGCTGTTGTGGCCTTTGACGTGTGCGCCGATCTTGGTAATGTCGCGCATGTGGTGTATCCGGCCGTCTTTTGTGATGTAATAATGATAGCCGCATTCGGTGAAGCCTTGACGCTTGTGCATGGCGTCGAGGGAGGGCGGGGTGAGATCACTGGTGCAGCGGGAGGCGGTGCAATGCACCACGATCAGGGAAATGTTTCTTTGTTTGATCATTGTTTTGTGGGTGATTATGTGAGTAATTTCTAGTTGTGTATTTCTCATCTACCCCCCTCCCGTCCCCCTTTGGGGGAGGCGCTCAGTCGGTGGGCGTTCCCCCACCAAAGGGGTGTCGGGCTGTAGCCGTGGGAGTGGCTGCGCTATGGGGTCAGAAGGGTGAACCGAAAGTGGTCGTAATAAGGTCTCTCTGTTTAGGGGTGAGAATACGGTTGCTGAGGTGGTAGTTGGTTTCTTCCAGTGATCCCAATAGTTCTACGTCATCCTTTATCCACTGTTTAAGGCGGATACTCGCAGAGGCAGGGGCTATATTGGGGAAGTAAAGTACGGCCAGCTCTTTAAAGCCATAACTTCGGTTACTCAGGTTGGCTTGATAGTTGTTTGCTGAGTGTACGTTTGTATACATGGTTCGGAATATTGGTTCACAGTCGTAAAGGTAGGGCTTTTAATGTGTAGTTGTCATCCGGAAACTGAGTAGATATAGTTATATATGCTTGTTAAAGGCTGGAAGTTGTGACAATGGCGCAAATGTCACAACTTTCGGCGGTCGGCTTCGCCGTCCGCTCCGCGGAGCGGGGCGGCACGCCCCGCCGGGAAACTTCGGTATGCCGCAGGGTGGAAACAGTCAGCCGGGCACGCCGACAGGCGCAGTCCGAAGGAGGAGCGGAAAGACGGAAGTAACTTCGGGGCGGTGGTCGGGGACAGCCGCCGTCCCATGTGAGAAGCTACGGGGCGGCTGTGTGGAGGCGGTAATGTTCCGCAAGGGGTAACTTTGAGCCCGGTACCGAGAAACGGGAAACTACCCAAACAGCGGGAATATCCATAATGCGCTGTTATGTTTAATAAAAGGGCGGAATCCGGAACGGCTCCGCAACTTATTAAACATAATTGCCTATTATGGATTTTCCGCGCAAAAGCTGCAGCAGGACAGAAACACCGGAAGCACCCCGCGCACGCAGCATCACGACCGCACGCGCCCGGAGGACGGCGAAGGGCGCTGACTTCCGTAGAACAAATGCGTTTGCGATAAACACGGGAACCCCGTACCGCATGGCTGCACTTCGGACCGACTGCCTGTTTCCTGTCGTTCAGACGCAGGAAGGTAGCGGATTGAGCCTTGTCCCGGCAACAAGTGCCGGGCAGAGCGAAACCGCACCGGGCATTGAAAACGACTGAGTACACACCGCATGGGCTACCATCGCATAGGCTGTCGCTTGTGGCCCGGATTGCCGGATTGCTATCACACACCTGGCAGGATCTACACCTGATCATCCCGATATCTCACTCGTTATGATAGCAGATCTTTCGCCGGCAGCTGTTCCTGGAGAAACCATTTGCTATCACATTTATTCAGATCGAGATCTTCTTCCGGAGAAATCAGCTATCACCTTTCCGACTGACATCGGCAGGATGCTCTACTTCCGGTCATCCTCCATCGTCTGCTGCAATCTTTCGAATGCTTTGAGGAAATCTCCCACAGCGATTTTCTGATCCTGGTACTTGCGTTGCAATTCTCCCTTCTCCCGTGCCTCCTGCTTGTAGTGGGCACAGAATCGGGGGTATTCCTTCACGATATACTTTATCGCTTCACTGCCGCTTTTCTTTCCGGTGATGGATTTGAGCACTTCCATCTGTGCGGCCTCTTCGGCTGTCAGCCGTAGCGTGAGGATGCTCACTTTTTCGCTCATAATTGCCCGCCTCCTTCACTTGCCGATTCATTAACAGCCGCTTTGCCGGCCCGATTTTCATTATTCAGTTTCGCCGCCCTGTCGAATGCTTCGGCATACGTCCGGCACTTGATTCCGTAACGCTCGATCTTGACGCCTGCGGCTGTCACTTCATGGGCCACGCACCATCCTATACGCATTTTGCGGGGATAGTACAGCGTTTCTTTTGTTGTATTTTCGTTCATTGTTTTTCGTTCTTTTGAGTGATCAATCAGGAGGCTTCTTTCGCTTTACCGCCCGGGCTTCCTCCGGCCACTAGTCCCATTGCATCCCGCAGTCGCTTCAACAGGAATAGACGCGGCATTTTGAGACGTTTGTTTCCGTGCATTTCGGCAAGAATAGACCAGACAGGATTTCCGATTTCTCCATGCCGTGAGAGCTGCAGTACCTCCTCCAGCTCTCTTTGCGACAGATTGTAGGGACGCAGCGTGTTTATCAGCCCCTGCGGATTGCGCTGTTTCTCTTCCTCCGCCTTCACATCCGCCTTCACATCCGCCTGTGACGGTTGATGCCTGGCGATATCCGGTTTGGAGCTACGGTCCTCACCCAATACGGTAGAAGAAAGTAAAACTCTCGCTTCCTCCTCCGTAAGCGCTCCGGAAGGCTGCGGGGGAGTAGAGGAGGATTTTCTTTGTTTTTCTTTTATTTTCTTTTCTTTGTCTGTTTTTTCCGGAATGTTTCCGGAACTTTCCGGAGTATTCTGGAAAGTTTCCGGAGTACTCCGGAATTTTTGTTCGGCCAATGTTGCCTGATTCGGTGTATCGTGTTCCGCCGCCCCGGCCCCGCCTTCGAAGAGTGGCATCGCTACAGGCTCCCTCATCGGCTGTTCCGGTTCTACAAGCAGGATTTCGAGCGGTATGTATGATTTCTTCTTGCTGATCTTGCAGATATCGAGATATCGGCTTTGAATGGCACGTGAGGTCAGTATGCATTGCGTCTTCCACATCACGGGGTCGAACAGGCATACTTCGGCACAGTAACCGATGATCTCCTTCACCCGTGCTTCGTTCATGTCCCAATAGTCGGCACAGTCAAAGAGCTGGTCTTCCGTCCAGCGGATATATGCGCCTTCCACCCGGTAGATTTCGTTCAGCGCGTATTGGTAGACAGCGTATCCGTCGCATCCGTATTTCTTTTTCAGACGCTTTATCTTAATGTCCTGAAAGCGGTCTGTCTCCGCTTTGTAATAGGAGAATCCATTCTTACTCATAATCTTTTGCTATAATTGGATGCCAGATAATTCATGATTTCTTCTTTGTTGTAAAGGAACGTTCCGCCCAGCTTGTAGAAGGGAATAGCCTGCGCTGCGCGCAGGTTTCTCAATGTTGAATTGCTGACGTTGAGTAGCTTACACACATCTGCAGAGCGAATAAATGTCACGTCTTCGGAGACATTGTCGAGTATGACGGGGGTAACGGGCTTGTACTTCGCTTCTTTCCGTTCCTGTTCATTGGCTGTACTTTCGGTTTTCATGATTTTCATGTTATTGTTCTTTGTTTTCATTGTTCTACTTCTTTATAGGGATTAATATTCATTTTTTATGTATTTGAAAGCTATTCGGTCGAGATCATTCAGTTGGTTGCTTTTCAGGGCGTAGATCGTTTTTATAATCCATCCTTTGAGGACAATGCTGCGGTGTCCTTCGACGTTGCTATAGTGCTGCAGTGCGTCATTGAGCGCTTTCCCCATCTTCTGTTCGGAGATGAGGTTCCGTTCGTATGCTATCATGCTGTCGATTGCTTTTTGTTCGAGGGCTTGCTGGATGAGGGTTGCGGTTGTTTTCATTCGTTTGCTGCTTTATTGCTGGGTGATTCTTGTGATTCTTTCCGGGCGTACATTTCTTTGAGGGCTGCCATGTCGTCCATAACCTTCGTATCCAAAATCTTAGCGTAGATTTGCGTCGTCTTGATACTGGTATGTCCAAGCATTTTCGATACGGTTTCAATCGGTATGCCATGAGACAAGGTAATAGTAGTGGCGAACGTATGCCGGGCCATATGGAATATACAAGGCGAAGCAAGCAATAATGAACAGGTAAAGATTAAACGTAAGTCGTTTGAAATGAGCTGTATTTCTGTATTCTGCAAAATGTGGAAAATGCAAACGACAACAGAATATTGAGGTTGTTCAGTTACCAAACCGTTAGCCGGGCGGTTACCGAAACAAAAACAGGTAACGGTAAGCGATGAAAAGAAATCCTCACCGTTTTATTTGCACTCATACACAGTATTTTGCATATCAAGGAACGCTTATATGGCAAGTATTTTTGCACTAAAAAGTATAAGCGTATGAAAGTAGAAAAATTCAAGGTATTGCTCTACCTCAAAAAGAGCGGACCGGACAAGTCGGGAAAAGCTCCCATCATGGGACGCATTACGGTAAACAGGACAATGGCACAGTTCGGATGCAAACTGTCCTGCACTCCCGAATTATGGAATCCACGTGAAAGCCGTCTGAACGGCAAAAGCAAGGAAGCGGTTGAGATCAATGCTAAGATTGAAAAGTTACTGTTAGCGGTAAACAATGCCTTTGACAACCTTGTGAATCGCAAGGTTGATTTTGATGCTACCGATGTGAAAAACCTTTTTCAGGGCAGCATGGAAACGCAGATGACGCTCATGCGAATGACGGATGTTGTCTGCGATGACCTCAAAGCCCGTATCGGCATAGACAGGGCAAAAGGGACTTATCCCGGTTATCACTATATGCGCCTGACAATCGGGGAGTTCATCGAGAACAAGTACAAGGTGAAAGATTTGGCATTTGGACAACTGACAGAGCAGTTCATCCACGACTATCAGTCTTTTGCCACGGAAGAGAAAGGCTATGCGATTGATACTGTCCGCCATCATCTTGCCATCCTGAAGAAGATATGCCGTCTGGCGTATAAGGATGGATATGCCGACAGAATCCACTTCCAGCATTTTACCTTACCAAAGAAGACGGAAACGACACCACGGGCATTGAGTCGTGAATCGTTTGAGAAAATCCGTGATGTGGAAATACCCGCTTACCGCAAATCCCATATACTGGCAAGGGATATGTTTCTCTTCGGGTGCTACACCGGGGTCTGTTATGCGGATGTTGTCTCGATTACCCACGAGAACCTATATACGGATGAGGACGGTGCTTTGTGGTTGAAGTATCGAAGAAAGAAAAACGAACTTCGTGCCTGTGTGAAACTGTTACCGGAAGCGATTGCGCTGATTGAAAAATATCATAGTGAGGATAGGGACACCCTGTTCCCTTTGCTGCATTGGTCAAATCTCAGACGACACATGAAAGCGTTGGCGGCACTGGCAGGCATCAAGGATGATTTGTGTTATCATCAGGCGAGGCACAGCTTCGCCTCGCTGATTACGCTTGAAGCAGGTGTGCCGATAGAAACCATCAGTAGGATGCTGGGACATTCCGACATTTCCACAACACAGGTCTATGCCCGTGTCAGCCCGAAGAAACTTTTCGAGGACATGGACAAGTTCATAGAAGCCACCAAAGATTTTCAATTAGTTCTTTAATCCTTTAATACAGAAAACTATATGCGAAGCACATTTTCACTTTTACCCTACATTAACCGCAGCAAAGTAAAGGCTGACGGTACGACCGCCATACTCTGCCGCATAACCATTGACGGCAAACAGACTGCCATCAGTACGGGGATTTATTGCCGACCGGAAGAATGGAACAGCAAGAAAAACGAGATTAAATCCGTAAGGGAAAATAACCGCTTACGAGAATATTTACGACTGACAGAGGAAGCCTACAATGAGATACTGAAATCGCAAGGTGTGGTCAGTGCCGAGATTTTGAAGAACCACATATCCTTGAACAACATCCATCCGACCACTCTTCTACAGATGGGAGAATGGGAACGTGAGCGGTTGAAGAAGCATTCCGAAGAAATAGACTCGACTTCTTCCTGTCGAAGTTCAATGTATTATCAGAAGTACCTGACGGATTTTCTTACGTCCATCGGTAAAAAGGACATTCCCCTTGAAGAAGTGACGGAGGATTTCGGCAAGTCCTACAAAGCCCACTTGAAGAAATGCAAGAACTTCGGGGCTTCCCAGACCAACCATTGCCTGCGTTGGCTGAACCGACTGTTGTACCTTGCAGTAGACAAGGAGATTCTCCGTGTAAATCCCTGTGAGGACTTGGAATATGAGACAAAGCCGGAAGCAAGGCACAGGTACATCAGCCGTGAGGAGTTCAAGAAGATACTTTCCACACCGATGTATGACAAGCGTATGGAACTGGCAAGACGGGCTTTCATATTTTCCACCCTGACGGGACTGGCGTATGTGGACATCAAACTTCTTCATCCCCACCATATCGGAACAAACGCTGATGGCAGACGGTACATCCGCATCAACCGAAAAAAGACAAAGGTGGAGGCATTCATACCCTTACATCCCATAGCGGAGCGGATATTGTCGCTGTATAACACGACCGATGACGAGAAGCCCGTGTTTCCTCTTCCCAACCGTGATGCCCTATGGTTTGAGGTTCACGAGTTGGGAATAACCATAGGGAAAGAGGAAAACTTGACCTATCACCAAAGTCGGCACAGTTTCGGAACATTTTTGATTTCGGCAGATATACCCATTGAGAGTATCGCCAAGATGATGGGACACTCCAATATCAGGACGACACAGGGATATGCACGGATAACCGATGATAAAATTTCCAAAGATATGGACAAACTGATGGAGCGAAGAAAGGAAATATCGTCTGGCGAAAAGAAGAAATAGCAAATAATCATCATAAAATAAAGGGATTATGAGCAGAGGCATAATAACAATCAGTGAAACGGATGCAGTCACTATGCCAACCGCACCCGTATGGATGATGCAATTTGAGATTGCCGACCTGTTCGGGGTGTTCTCATGCAATGTCCGCAAGGCAATACGGGCAATCTATAAGAACAATGAACTGAATGAAGCCGATACGATGCGATATATCAGGCAACCGGATGGTATCAGTTATGACGTTTACAACCTTGAACTGGTTATAGCCATTGCATTCAGGATATGCAGTAAAGAAAGTGCTTTGTTCAGACGGTTTATAATAAATGAAATCAGCACTACCAAAAGAGAAACACCTGTTACGTTGTTTGTTTCCTGTGGCAGGAGTAATAACCGATGGTATAGTTGAGGTTCATCCCGTCAGTAACTTGTTTCCGTTGCCACACGTTTGAAAGGCATCCGACAACGAAAAACAAGCAACTGATGGGTAATTATAAGAGCAGAAAAGGAACGGCTTACGGATGAAGTGTCAATACTGCGCTTCGTCTGTAAGCCGTTCCTTTTTTCTTTTTGTCGAAAGTCTATTGCTGCCGCAATACAGGGCATACGGCAAACTGCACTCCTTTAAGAAAAATCAAGTTATCCTTTGTCGGTAGGCGGAGCGGTAGCCGTCATTCAGCATCCGTTCGATGTCGGATTCACGGTAGAGGATTTTACCGCCCAACTGGATATAGGCGATACGCCCTTCATTGCGGTAGTCCTGAAGTGTCCGGCGGCTCACCTTCAGCCGTGCCGACACCTCCTTGTCAGTGAAGAAACGCTCACCGCCCAATGTCGGGCGGTAATTGGCGGTCAGGTGCTCTACATTATCAAGCAGTCGGTCAAGACTGCCCATAAAGTGGATTATCCACTTGTTGTCCTTGTTAATCAACTCATTCATATTACTCTGGATTTAGTGGGTGTTGTCATTATATTTAATTCATATAGTCTTTCCTTTGAACTTCGCTTCCTTTCTTCTATCCTCCACAACGGAGACAATGAGTTCCACGTCTTCGGGACGGTAATACGTCTTGTGGTTTATCTGTGAATAAGCCAGCGTGCCGTTATCCCGAAGCGTCTGTAACGTGCGAGGGCTGATGTTGAGCATACGGCACACGTCCTGATTATCCATCCATTCGCTCATTTTCTTTTCCCCGTGCCGATGGCAGATGGCATCCATACGGCTGACGAAACGGTCGAACTTGGCGACCATTGCCTCAAAGGTCTTTCTTTCGATTGATACAATTTCCATATTGCCTTTCTTTTAATTGTTACTGTTTCTTTTGCCACAAAGAAATACATTATCCGCTGTCATGCAATGGATTTTCAAAAAGTGGCAGCGTGTTGCGCCGATACGGTAGTCATTGTCCGGGGTACTGCTTGCCGGTTATCTGTGAGCAAGCCGGTGGAATACGATTTCCGTTCAGCCTTTAATTCCCTTTTTTTATAAAGAAGCCACAGCCAAAATAAGGGCTTAATTTAAAATTGTCCCCAATCGTACCTTTGTACTTTCAGCTATTCATATCCGGCAAATCGGTGAAGTCCGCACCGATTTGTCAGTCCCCATAAAGCAAAACCGTACAAAAATGACTAAGAAAATCCAAGTGCTTGACTGACTGTATTAAAGCACCTTACTTCGCTCCCGATAATCGGTCGAGGTATAGACCAAGACCACATTCAATAACTTAATCAATTTGTTTTTACAATGAAAAAAGAACCAAACATTACAGAGCGTCAAGCTCGTGAAATCGTGGAAAAAATGGGGCGCAGGGAACCCTACACCTCCAAGTCGATAGACGACTTCTACAGGAGTATCGGTCTGGAACCGGAGGAGCCGGAACAGCCCGGCAAGACCGTCACGGAAGAAGCAGAAATTCATATGGCAGAAGAACCGTCAGGAGTGGCGAGCGGAGAAGCGGTAATGCCGCAGAAGCGTATCAGTGGCAAACAGCGCAGGCTGTCTTTAGAAGAGTACCGCACCACCTATCTCAAAGTTCCCAAAATTATCAACCGCAAGCCCGTGTTCGTCAGTGAGACGGTGCGTGACGAGTTGGACAGGGTTGTCCGCTACCTCGGAGGGAAGGGCATGAGCGCATCCGGACTTATAGAGAACCTTGTCCGCCTGCACCTCGAGGCCTACCGGAATGACATCGAGCAATGGCGCAAACTCTGACGGGATTACGGTGGAACAGGTTGAGCCGTTGGATGTACTCCATCGGTTCGACCGATACACAAAGTGAGTTATTACACTCGGAAATCAATCCGACAGGCGGAGGATTTTTGTGTCCTCAAAGACACAGCAAGGTATGTTTTCAGTTACTCGGATGTTCCGGAGTAACTGAAAACCCTTGCACCGCCGTGGGCAGAATTATCCTCCGAAGTCGGATAATTTCAATCTTTCTTTATCAGAGATTAGACAGTGAACAAACCATAAAATTGAAAGAATAAGAAGCATGAAAAAGAAGAGTAAATACGGGAGAAGTCCCAAGCTGAATCCGAAGACGCACTGCGTGATGGTGCGCTTCGATGATGAGGAATGGAACAAGTTCCTCACGATGTACGAGGAATCACAGGTATATGCGAAAGCCGTCTTTCTCAAGGCGCACTTCTTCGGGCAGAAGTTCAAGGTGTTAAAGGTGGACAAGGCGATGCTGGAATACTACACCAAGTTGTCGGACTTCCACGCCCAGTTCCGTGCCATCGGCACGAACTATAATCAGGTAGTCAAAGAGCTGCGATGTCATTTTTCGGAGAAGAAGGCAATGGCTCTGCTCTACAAGTTGGAAAGTTGTACCATTGAACTTGTGAAGTTGAGCCGGGAGATTGTGGAGCTTTCAAGGGAGATGGAGAAGTGTTATCAATCCAAATCCGACTGATATGGCATCGATAAAGGTCAAGTTTCGCCCATCCACCGTAAACGGCAGGGAGGGTACACTCTACTATCAGGTCATCCACAACCGTGTGGTCAGACAGATAAACACAGAGTATAAACTTTTCGTTTCGGAATGGGACTGCCATTCTGAAACGGTTGTCTTACATCATATATCGACAGGACAAGAGAGGAACAATTATCTGCTTTCAATCGGTTCACGTATCAAGTGGGACAAGGAGAGATTGAACAAAATCATACACACGTTATCCCAGTCCGGCACATTTGTAACGGACGATATAATCATGCGCTTTCATGACAACAGGCAAGAACTGTCGTTTAACGCTTACATCAGCCAGCAGATAGCGAGACTGAAACGCTTGGGGAAGATACGCACTTCTGAAACTTATACAGCTGCACTCAGAAGTTTTAGCGGTTTTATGAATGACCCAGAGGCCTTGTTTGACCAATTTAATGCGGATTTGTTGGCAGAGTACGAGGCTTATTTGAAAGGCAGGGGAAATACGCTCAACACCATATCCTTCTATATGCGTATTCTGAAAGCGGTCTATAACCGTGCGGTGGAAGATGGATTGACCGAACAACGACATCCGTTCAAGTCCGTCTATACGGGAGTGGAGAAAACCATAAAGCGAGCCTTGTCACTCAATGATATTAGACGCATCAAAGGGCTTGACTTGTCATTGATGCCCAATCTTGACTATACCCGTGACATGTTCCTGTTCAGTTTCTATACAAGAGGAATGTCGTTTATCGACATGGCTTATCTGAGAAAGAAGGACTTGCAGAATGGCACTCTTTCCTATCGCAGACGGAAGACGGGACAACGGTTGTTCATCAAATGGGAAAGGTGTATGCAAGAGATTCTTGACAAATATTTGGTAAACGAAACGGAATACCTCTTGCCCATCATTACAAAACGGGACGATGATTATCGGAAGCAATACGCCAACGAACTTCACCGAGTAAACCATCTGTTGAAGAAAATCGGAAAGCAACTGGATTTGCCAATACCCTTAACGATGTATGTTGGTCGGCATTCGTGGGCAAGTATCGCCAAGAGCCGTAATGTGCCTATCTCTGTCATTAGTGAGGGCATGGGGCATGATTCAGAGAACACTACGCAGATTTATCTTGCATCGCTGGATACTACTGTGGTGGATAAAGCCAATAAGAAAATACTGGATTTACTGTGAAGCCGTGGATGTTTTGCGAATCTGTCCAACGCTTGCCAAGAGACGGATATTATAATGCAAAGTTACGCAAAATAATGATTTTTAGGTCATAAAACGCTGAAAATCTTGTCTATTGCCGTGCTTTTGTTTTGTAAAAGATACCAGATGTTTTATAAAAGTTAGCTATGCAAAAGTAAAATACAACTCTATATCAGCAGGATAAGAAGGCTTATCCGTCTCTTGGCAAGAGAAGTATTATTTCTCCTTATTCCCATAAGAGACGGGCGTAAACTTGATATAAAATGCCTGTAGAAGTTGATATATTGGAAGATAGCATATTCCAGCTTTCACCGGAATTGCTGAACACCTTGCTCAAAGACCATACTACGAGCAAGGCTGATATGCAACGCAATATCTTCTGGGCTACTTCAGATTATGAACATATTGGCAAAGAATACCAATACAATTCTCCTATTCTCCCCCACCTCATAATAGGAGATAACGGACATATCATCATGCCTCGTGTCCTCAAAAGTCGTGATACCCAGTCAATCCGTTCTCGTGATATGGCTGAGGTTTTCACTCCATCATGGATATGCAATGCGCAGAACAACTTGATTGATGAAGCATGGTTCGGACGAAATGATGTTTTCAATACTGAATATGCAAACGAACAGGGACACCATAAATGGAAATCAACGGAAGGCAGCATCATATTTCCGGAGGGTAAAACTTGGAAGGACTATGTACGCGATATCCGATTGGAAATCACTTGTGGAGAAGCCCCATACCTGATAAGCCGCTATGATACCACGACAGGCGAAACTATCCCTTTGGAACAGCGTATCGGTTTACTTGACCGCAAACTAAGGGTGGTAAGCGAGAACACATCCACTTCGGGTGAATGGCTTGAGTGGGCACAAGAAGCCTATAAAAGTATCTACGGTTACGAATGGCAGGGGGACAATCTACTCATTGCCCGAGAATCTTTGCTCGTCTCCTTTGTGGAGTATTACCAACAGAAATTTGGCAAACGCCCCTTGTTGAAATCCATCAACTACATCGCTTATATCATTTCGTGGAACGTATGGCAGATGGACGGATTGAAAGGTGTCATTCCAAACAGTTGCGGAGAACGCAAGGAGGTTGTAGCCGACCTGTTCGGGACTACCGAAGTGGTTACCCAATGTGAAGGATGTCTGAAAGACGACATCCGCAGGCACAATGGTGTCTATTGCCAAATCAAGGACTGGCATGCTACCGACAAGGCAACAGGCAAAAAGGGGAAACGAATACGATTTATAGACCTTATAAAATAGTGCAGTATGAAATTCACATCTTCACTAAAACTAAAACTGATATATGTGTTCCGCATCAATGATGCTGCACATAGGGGATGCCTGAAAGTGGGCGAGGCCACTTGTGACAATGACAATGTTTTCGGTCTTGCTCCGAACAGCAAGGCTCTCAACGAGTCCGCGAAGAAACGCATCAACCAATATACGCAGACGGCTGGTATCGCATACGACCTCTTATATACGGAACTGACGATATACAACAGCAAAAAGAGCTTGTGCTCTTTCAACGACAAGGAAGTGCATAGCGTTCTGGAACGTTCCGGCATTAGGAAAAAGATATTCGATACCGAGAACAAAGCCAACGAGTGGTTTATTACCGACCTTGAGACTGTCAAACGGGCAATAATTGCCGTAAAGGAGGGACGGGAATCGCTCTCTTCCGCCGAAGTTTCACACGCCCAGACTCCGATTGTATTCCGCCCGGAACAACGGGAAGCCATTGAAAAGACCAAGAAACAATTCAAGAAGGGTAATCAGATGCTTTGGAATGCCAAGATGCGTTTTGGCAAGACGTTGTCGGCATTGCAAGTGGTGAAGGGTATGGATTTCAGTCGCACTTTGATTCTTACACATCGCCCTGTGGTGGATAGCGGCTGGTTCGAGGATTTCGGCAAGATATTCTATGACTGTCCCTGTTTTGCATACGGCTCAAAGAACAATGGTGACAGCCATGCTTCACTTGAAGCGAGAGCGAAGCAGGGTAAATGCCAATATGTCTATTTCGCTTCCATGCAGGATTTGCGCGGTTCTGAACTTGTGGGCGGCAACTTCGACAAGAACAATGAGGTGTTTGCCACCGCTTGGGATTGCATCATCGTGGACGAGGCGCACGAAGGGACACAGACGGAACTCGGCAAGGCTGTCATGCAGGAACTGACAAAAGCAAATACCAAGATATTGCGACTTTCCGGCACTCCGTTCAACCTGTTGGATGACTTCAAGGAGGACGAGATTTACACTTGGGACTATGTGATGGAGCAACGGGCAAAGGCTTCATGGGATTTGACCCATTTCGGTGATCCGAATCCATACGCCTCCCTGCCCACGATGAACATCTATACATGCGACCTCGGACGGTTGCTCCATGAGTTCGTGGATGAAGATGTGGCTTTTAACTTCCGTGAGTTTTTCCGGGTAAATGAAGCCGGAAACTTTATCCATGAAAAAGATGTGAAGGCATTTTTGAATCTTATCTCCAAGGAGGACAAGGACAGTTGCTATCCGTTTGCCAACGAGGAATATCGCAACATCTTCCGTCATACACTATGGATGTTGCCGGGTGTGAAGGAGGCTCGTGCCATGAGTGCTTTACTACAATCACATCCTGTATTCCAGCATTTCAAGGTGGTGAATGTGGCAGGAGACGGTGACGAGGACGAAGAGAGTAAGGATGCGCTTGCTGCGGTGGAAGAAGCCATCGGCAAAGACCCTGATGCCACTCGTACCATTACCTTGTCTTGCGGACGATTGACCACGGGTGTCAGTGTCAAGGCGTGGACGGGCGTATTCATGTTGTCCGGCTCTTATAATACCGCTGCATCAAGTTATATGCAGACCATCTTCCGTGTGCAGACGCCTGCCACCATCAACGGACGCGTCAAGGAACAGTGTTATGTGTTTGATTTTGCGCCGGACAGAACACTGAAAGTTATTGCCGAGACAGCGAAGATTTCCTCTAAGGCAGGAAAGACCAGCGGGAACGACCGCAAGATTATGGGTGAGTTCCTGAACTTCTGTCCGATTATCTCCATCGAAGGCTCCAAGATGAGCCAGTTCGATGTACCCAAGATGTTGGAGCAGCTTAAACGTGTTTATGTGGAAAGAGTTGTCCGCAACGGTTTCGAGGACAAGAGTCTGTATAATGATGAGTTGATGAAACTCAACGACTTGGAATTGCAGGAGTTTGACGACCTGAAAAAGATTATCGGCCAGACCAAGGCAATGCCAAAGACCAATCAGGTGGACATCAACAACCAGGGACTGACCGATGAGCAATACGAGGAACTTGAAGACCTTGAAAAGAAATCCAAGAAACGCGGTAAGGACAAGCAACCTTTGACGGAAGAAGAGAAGAAGCGTCTTGAAGAGCTGAAAAAGAAAAAGAACAACCGCGAGGCCGCTATTTCTATTCTTCGGGGTATCTCCATCCGTATGCCATTGCTTATCTACGGTGCAGAGTTGAGCGATGAGAGTCAAGATATAACGATTGATAACTTCGCTTTACTCATTGACCCACAATCGTGGGAAGAGTTCATGCCCAAGGGTGTTACCAAACAGAAGTTCAACAGCATCAAGAAATATTACGACCCGGAGATATTCTGTGCGGCAGGCAAGCGCATCCGTGCCATGGCTCGTGCTGCAGACAAACTTAGTGTGGAGGAACGCATCGAACGTATAACGGATATATTCAGCACGTTCCGCAATCCCGACAAGGAAACGGTGCTTACGCCTTGGCGTGTCGTGAATATGCACCTTGGCGACTGTTTGGGTGGATATAACTTCTTTGAAAAGGACTATGAGACCACCTTGTCTGACCCTCGTTTCATTGACCGTGGTGAAGTAACTGCCAATGTGTTTGCCCCCGATTCCCGAATCCTTGAAATAAATTCAAAGTCAGGGTTATACCCTCTTTACATGGCATACAGCATTTACCGTGCAAGGCTCAAGGACTCCCTGTTTTCGGTGTCAAGCATTGAGGATGAACAGCGTATATGGGACAAGGTTGTCGCCGAAAACATCTTTGTCATCTGCAAAACTCCGATGGCAAAGAGCATCACCAAACGCACTCTCATCGGCTTCCGCAAAGCAAAGGTAAACACCCGATACTTTGAGGACTTAATCAATCAAATCAAGAACAAACCGGAACATTTCATCAGGCAGGTAGATAAATTCATTACGGATAGAACAGGAATAAAGAATATGAAAATCAATGCGATAGTGGGTAATCCGCCATATCAAGAGGTTGTTGCACAAAAGGAAACTGCAAATGGGCAAAAAGTTAGTGTTAGTATATTCCAATACTTTCAAACAATAAGCGACCGATTAGGTAGATACACTTCTCTTATCTATCCCGGAGCAAGATGGATTCACCGTTCCGGAAAAGGACTTGAACAGTTCGGACTTACACAAATCAATGACCCGCATTTGTGCTTCTTGAAGTTTTTCCCTGATTCCATGGATGTTTTCAAAGAAGTTGGTATTGCAGACGGTTTGTCAATAGTGATGAAAGATACGCAAAAGAAGAGTAATGGATTTAGATATGTCTATGCTAAAAAAGGTAAGGAAGTGACGATTGAAGCCAATAATCCGAAAGAAGAATTATTTTCTTTGAATCCTCTTGATAGTGAAATCTCATATTCTTTGAATTGCGCTATAATAAAATATAGGTGTTTACATGATGCCATATTACCTCGTAGTCTGTTTTCTATTGAAAGTGATTTCGTAGAAAAGAATCCTATGTTAGTGAGAGAATATAACGATGGAGATTATTTTGACCCAAAATCAGAAATAAAACTTTTCACAAATGACAAAGCAGGTAAGAGTGGCAGAGCCAGATGGTATATTGCAAACAAAGAGGTTCTCACTACAGGGCTTGAACACTTAAGCAAATGGAAAGTCATCGTTTCAAGTGCCAATGCCGGAGGACAAAAGCGTAGCAACCAAATTGCCATCGTAGATAATCACAGTGCATTTGGTCGCTCTCGCGTAGCATTGAAAACATTCGCTACAGAACAAGAGGCCAAGAACTTTTTCAAATATGCCACCAGCGAGATAATCCGCTTTGCTTTCCTGCTTACCGATGAATCTTTAACCTCTTTGGCAAAGAAGGTTCCAGACTTATTGGATTACACTGACGCTAACGGTATCATTGATTACAATGGAGATGTGAATGCTCAACTTTATAAATTGTTGGGTATTGATGATAGGAATCAACAGCATATAAAAGAATTACTCTCACAAAAATGAGATTTTTGTCGTACATAAAATGTACCTAGATTTTATATCAAGCAATTTCATGACTAAACTTTCGGTGTCCACACTTCATTGTGGACACCGAAAGTTTAGTCATGGATATACTGTTTAATCATATTGTCAAAATTTGTTCTAAACTCTTGTGCCTCCTCAGAAATTGAACTTAAAAAAGGATTAAGGACTTTACAACCGTTTCGCCCCCAATATTCTAATTGGCTATTAAACCATTTTTTTGCATTTTGGCGCCCCAGTTCACCTCCTGCATTTATTTGTTCCATGGAATACTCTCGGAAACAGAATTGTTTTGTGTACCCATCTGCAATCTTAGACCATAATGGGTCTACATCAGATAGATTATACAAATAAGAGGCCAATAGTCTTTCTGGAGACTTATTTCCCGGTAAAATCAAAATGTTATCTGCATTGTTGATTTTCCTGAGATCATTTTTATTCATTCTAACATCCCCATCTAATATAACAATAGAATATGGATATATAAAAGCAGGCACTCTTTTGGTTACAAGTTCCATTAATGTTGAACATGGTAATGTTACATCCACAAAATCCAACACAAAAGCCTTGCTCTTTAAAATAGCTTTTACAAATAAGATATTTTCCTTGTCTTCCGTATATGCTGTAATTCTGTTTTTCTTGCGATTATTTCCTTCTGCAACAACATTTAAATCCAATTGAATGCCTTTGAAGTTCACGCCCTGTTTAATTGCAATCTTATCATCAACCTTCTTAAGGTAAAGGATCTTTGCTTGATTGGCTGTTTCTTCTTTTTTAGTTACTTCTTGAACTAAATCATCCATTGCCTTAAGAAGAGACATTGAATGAGTTGTAAATAAAATTTGCAAATTCAACTTAGATGCATATTTGCGCAAAACCTTTAACAACTCTACTTGGGATGCGGGATACATTGTTGCATCCATCTCATCAATGGCCAAAATACCGCCTTTGTATTGTCGGGGATATTTGTCATGTAATCTTTTAAAAGAAAATAACGCCAAGATAATTTTACCTAAATTATCTTGCCCCATAGAGTTTTGATTCCAATCGTATAGTTCTGTGGATACACCTATAGATTGCTTGTTTTTTGATGTGATTGTTGTTGCGGAAGAAATGGGAGTTTGTGCTATTAGAATTTTATTATGCAATTGCTTAAACTCATTTAGTTCTTCTTGCGTTAATAATGTATCATCTGTAATGATTTTAGCTTCCTCTGCCACTGGAACTAATCGCTTTAGACTTAAAAAGATTGTGGGGAAGGAAATGTATCCATCTCCTTCTTGCCTAGCTCCTTTTTTCCAAAAACGGACATTAGGATCTCCTGTTCGTTTGATACTTTCAACAGTAAAATCATCCATTCCTGCATCAAAGGAAATAGTCCATTCATGACCTTTTGGTTTATCAAAAGTAGGTGATAACCTAAACTTATCTTTGAATGCGGAAATATAACTACCACCACACAAGGGCTTTTCAACTCTCATAGAATCTTCTGTCTTAAGAGTGAAAGTTTGTGTTATAATACCAAGTAATGTTGACTTTTGAGTTCCGTTTTGCCCTGCAATTGCTGTTAACAAAGAGCCTACTTCAAAATCTTCATTTTGAAATCCTCGAAATCTTTCGATATGAATGTGCGTTATTTTCACTTTGTAGAATGGTTAAATAGTTTGTGTTTGGGGATAACTATGCCATCGCAAAATACCATTATCTCTTTACCTTTCCCGGAATTACTCGCACTATAATTCAATTCAAAACATTGCTGTCTATATTTTGAATATAGGCTGGTTATGAATGGTACATTATCATAAGAGACAATCCACTTACAATTTGCAATCTCACTTATAGTGTTAGCTATATTTTGATGATCTGTATCATTATAGTAATTCAGATAAAGTCCTTTACCTTTTACATAGTATGGTGGGTCTAAATAAAATAACGTATTATACGGTAATTCATTTTTTAACCGTTGTACTAAAGAAACAGCATCTTCATTTGTTAAATGGATTCTATCTGCATAATCTGCTATACGTTGAATCCTTTTTATCAAATCTTCTTTGTTGAATCTTGCATCAATCTTATAATTTCCAGTTTGGTCATAACCGCCAATGACTCCTGCTTTCAAGATTCCTGAGCGATTAGTCCTATTCAAGAAGAATGTAGAAAAGCCTAATTCTAACAAGTCAGAATTCTCTTTATTGGATTGAATTTCTTTTTGTTTAAACCAAGTTTCAACATTTAAAGGGGTATCCTTTATCATCTTGCAGAGAGCATCCACGTTATTTAAGGCACTATACCAAAAGGCATAAATAGATATATCCTTATCATTTATATGTATGTCGCTGACATATTCATTAAAGAGCAAAGATAATGCAACGGAACCACCTCCAACATATGGTTCAACATAAGTGCCATCGAGCAATGCGTTTTCTTTGATTAAGCATTGTACGAAATCAGCAACTTTAGCCTTACCGCCAGGGTATCTTAAAGGTGATAGAAATTCCATAATATTATTCTTTATTCTTTATTGATTCCCACAATTGGATAAAAAAACTTTCTATGTTGTCCCATCCAGTAATCAAATTATCTGCTTTAGGGTAGAAAAACTCGTTATGAACATATGCATTCAATGATTCGATTGAAAGAACTGAATTTTTATCATTTATTTCAGACCTTATGCCCTTTGATAAGTCATTACTCATTGTTCCTAATTGGGTCATATGATTTAAGACTTTACCAACTTTCCCTTGCAAACTTTCACCAGAAGAACAAGCTGTAATAGCATTGTTTCTTACTAAATCAAATTTCTCCAAATAGGCATCAACAGATAGTTCTAAAAATACTCTTAAAAGGACTGAAGATGCATTGGGGCATGTCTTGACCTGAACATGTTTTAGCTCCTCGAAAATTTTATTAATTTTCGGGTTGCTGATATGTAAATTCAAAGACTTGGGCACTAAAGCTCCTCTGTTTCTTGTTTTCCTGTTTTTATCCCCTTTTATTTCTTGTTTCTCGCTATTTCTTGATGCTTGTTCTTTATTGTTCTCAATATCTTGAACACTCCATTGTTCAGATGCTTCATTAGACAAATCTGGCTTTTGACTCTTGCCAAAATTATCAATATATTGCTTTCTTTTTTCTCTGTTATAGATATCAGAAACTTTGAATTCCGGATTCAGAATGTCTGTAACAACTTTTAAAAGCCCCTTAATGACTTCGGACACTTTAACCTTTGAAACTAAAATTCCATTGTTAATTTCCAAGCCAAGGTGTTCTCTAACATATGGATCCGACATCAAACGTTGCAAGTTGGTAATGTTTAATTTAGATAATGAATCCTTAATCGTATCAGAAACCTCTTCTTGTGATTTCAGCAAAGTGATAATTTGCAATGGAATTGATGATTTTCCTTCTGTCTTCTCCTCGAATCTTTGCTTTTGTTGAGCGTTCCAAGTGACAGTTCCGATACCATTAAGTTCTCCAGAGTGTTTACGTTTTATCCATATATCAGCTTCAGTAGGGGTTTCAAAAACAGCACAAGCAATATTCTTCAATTCAGAAATAGCATTAGGTTTTTCTTTTTGTAATTTCTGAAATTTCTTCCTTAAAGGAGAGTATTTGTCATCTATTAGTGTCGGATTATTTAATAGTTTTAATGACGTTATTCGCCTATTTCCTTCAAGTACAACATACTTATTGCTGTCTTCGTTGGGTGTTACAATAATCAAATCGACGGGGCTAAGACCATTGGTTACAATATCGTCCACAAGAGAATATAATTTATCCCCTTGATCCTCTATCATCTTATCTATTGCTTCTTTTTGTGATGATAAAGGCTCAAATCTATAATTTTCCGTATTGACAAATAGTGATGTCAATTTTATCGTTCTTATAACCATGGCAAAACCAATACTTGTTAGTTTGCAAAGTTACTCATTTTTAGTGAAGTTAGCAGTATTTGAACAATAAAAATGCACAGGAATCTGCGATTTTGCACGATTTTGCAGGATGAAGTTTATTGTAAATCAATTCTAATCACTATCTTTGCATTGCAAAAAGGCGTTCTTTTGATTTAATGCAAGACGAGGTAAAATACAGAACTTCACTCGTTTCCAAATCGTTACCTATCAAGAAACTAATCTTTGCAATCTATTCAAATTCAGCGACAAAGGCAATTCAATATGCCTGGCGCAGTGAAACGTGATGTTCTTATCTACTCCCGCTTGCTTGGCCACCTTTTTCAAGTATCTGTTCATCACCTGATTGAGTGGCACGGGGAATATATGATTGTTCCGTTTTCCTTCGTGATATGCCTCATACCTTTTTAATATATTAACGGCAGGTTGTAATAAAGGCAGTATTGCGTGTATGTCAGTTTTTTGCCGATAGTAGCTAAGCCACAGGCTTTTGTCTATGCCGACATTAATATTTTCATTGGTAAGGTTCTCTATATCGACATAGGACAGGCCTGTATATACAGCAAAAATGAAGACATCTCTCACGATAGACAGGTTGGCAGGCAAAGGGACCTCCTCAAGGCTTTTCAGTTCCTTTTCGGAGAGGAATCCCCTTTCCACTTTTGTTTTCTTGGCATTGAGCAGGCAAACAGGGTTTCGGCTTATCCATTCGTTTTGCAAGGCTACATTCATCACCTTTTTGAAACGCTGGATATGCTTTAATGCACCATTGACTGCGCATACGGTATCCCCTTCCCTCCTATACCCTTGAAGATAGGCGTAAAATTCATAAACGAATGCTTTGTCAACAGCAGCCAGGTCATAATCGGAAACGTGGTATTTAATGCGTATGAAATTGAGCAGATGTTTTTTCGTGACGTGATAGCCAATAAATGTACTGGTACGGAGATTCTTTTTCTCCATGATTTCATGGTAGTCGAACAGTGTGCTGATCGTAGAGAACTCATTATCCTGTGTCTGGAACATGAGTTTGAAATTCTCAATGTTCAAGGGATAGCTTTTCTGCCTGATTTTGGCAATGGTATCCTCAATCGTGATCTTCAAATCCTCGATATACCGATTGACTTCTTTATCATTAGCGGTTTTCCCGAGCGACTTTTGCGCAACCGCCGACCATGATTCTGAGCGTAGATGTAGTTTCGTGGGAATTTCGTATCTTTGCCCTGAGATCGTAACCCGACATGAGAGAGGTGACATCTTTTCATTCGTTCTTCCTTTCCTTATCCAGAAAAGAACATTGAAAGTTTGCTTTTTTTGGTTCATCGTTGTTTTTTTTGAGAATCACTCAAAAAAATATCAAAAAAGAGCAATCGTGTCACCGAATTTGTCACCGAATTAGCGTCAACTTTTTTCGGGTGGCATTTGTCAAAGCATGAAAAAACCCGCTAAAATTGCAGTTTTAGCGGGTTTTTGTCATTAAAAAGCTGGTGGTTTGTTGGGCTACCTGGATTCGAACCAGGAATGACAGGACCAGAATCTGTAGTGTTACCATTACACCATAGCCCAATGATTTTCGTTTGCGGGTGCAAAGATACAAATAATTTGGGAATTGCAAACATTTCTGCTATTTTTTTTGCAAAAACTCTCATTTTGCTCCTTCAAGTAGAAGCATCTCCCCTAAAAAACACAAAAATTAAGTCATAACTTTCTTGTATCCAATAAATCACCGTATATTTGTCAAAAATATCACGTTTATAATCAGAAACAAAGGGTAATCCTTTTTTGTTATAAACCAAAAGAGAACATGAATTATTAATTTCAATTACAGGAATGAACGATACGAAAATATTAATTGAAAAAATTAAAGAGGGAATTCAGGAAAAAAAAGGTAAAAACATCATTATTGCTGATTTAACCAGTATAGAAGATACCATCTGCAAATATTTCGTTATATGCCAGGGGAACTCCCCTAGTCAGGTAAATGCTATTGTAGACTCTGTCAAGGAGTTTGCCCGTAAAGGTGCAGACAGCAAACCGACCGCAATCGACGGACTTCGAAATGCAGAATGGGTGGCAATGGATTATTCCGATGTACTTGTACATGTCTTTCTGCCGGAAGTAAGATCCTTCTATAATCTTGAACATCTGTGGGCTGACGCCAAACTTACTCAAATCCCCGATTTAGACTAATCCACAATTATGGACAACAATAATACTAACAACAATAACAATAAGCCTAATAATAAGGTGAATATGCCCAAGTTCAATCTGAACTGGCTATATATGATTATTGCCCTCATGCTTCTCGGCCTTTGGTGGAGCAGCGATTCAAGAGGAAGCGGAAGTAAAGTCGTTCCTTACAGCGACTTCCAGAAGTATGTCACTAACGGCTACATCAGCAAAGTACTGGGCTCTGAGAAAACTCTCGAAGCTCATGTCAAACCGAATGCCGTAGGTGCAATATTCGGTGCGGACTCCACCAAAGTAGGAAGAAACCCAATTATTACCAGTAACCCTCCTTCTAAGGACAGGCTGGATAAATTTCTGCAGGACGAAAAAGCAGCCGGTCATTTTGACGGAATAGCAGATTACCCTGCCGATTCGGATATTTTCCCGGCAATCCTGATTAATATTCTTCCGCTGGTTTTATTAATCGCCCTGTGGATATTCTTCATGCGTCGTATGAGCGGCGGTGGCGGCGGTGGTGCCGGCGGTGTATTCAATGTAGGAAAATCCAAAGCCCAGCTTTTCGAAAAGGGAGGCTCCATCAAGATTACATTCAAGGACGTAGCCGGCCTGGCGGAAGCCAAACAGGAGGTAGAAGAAATCGTAGAGTTTCTGAAAGAACCTCAGAAGTATACTGACCTAGGAGGTAAGATTCCCAAAGGCGCATTGCTCGTAGGCCCTCCGGGAACCGGTAAGACATTGCTTGCGAAGGCTGTTGCCGGTGAAGCAAACGTTCCGTTCTTCTCACTGGCAGGTTCTGACTTCGTAGAAATGTTTGTCGGTGTAGGTGCTTCCCGCGTACGTGACCTGTTCAAGCAAGCTAAAGAAAAAGCTCCTTGTATTGTCTTTATCGACGAAATTGACGCGGTAGGCCGTGCTCGTGGCAAAAACCCTGCAATGGGTGGAAATGATGAGCGTGAAAACACCCTGAATCAGTTGCTGACTGAAATGGACGGCTTCGGCTCCAACAGTGGTGTGATTATCCTTGCCGCTACCAACCGTGTGGACGTACTTGACAAGGCATTGCTTCGTGCCGGACGTTTCGACCGTCAGATACACGTAGACCTGCCCGACCTTAACGAACGTAAAGAAGTATTCGGCGTACACCTGCGTCCGATCAAGATAGACGATACAGTAGATGTAGATTTGCTAGCACGTCAGACTCCGGGATTCTCCGGTGCGGACATTGCGAATGTCTGCAATGAAGCTGCCTTGATCGCAGCCCGTCACGGAAAGAAATTTGTAGGCAAGCAGGATTTTCTGGATGCGGTAGACCGTATCATCGGTGGTCTGGAAAAGAAGACCAAGATTACCACAGAAGCGGAAAGACGCTCGATTGCCTTGCATGAAGCAGGACACGCCTCTATCTCGTGGTTGCTGGAATATGCAAATCCATTGATCAAGGTAACGATTGTTCCCCGCGGACGTGCATTGGGTGCTGCCTGGTATCTGCCGGAAGAACGTCAGATCACTACCAAAGAGCAAATGCTTGACGAAATGTGCGCTACCCTCGGAGGACGTGCAGCCGAAGACCTGTTTATCGGGCGCATCTCTACCGGTGCTATGAACGACCTCGAAAGAGTTACGAAACAAGCATACGGCATGATTGCTTATTTAGGTATGAGTGACAAACTACCCAACTTATGCTATTATAATAATGAGGAATATTCTTTCAACCGCCCGTATAGCGAAAAGACAGCCGAACTCATCGATGAAGAAGTGAAACGGATGGTGAACGAGCAATATGAACGTGCCAAGAAGATTTTGTCCGAACATATGGAAGGACACAATGAACTGGCTCAGTTACTGATCGACAAAGAAGTGATCTTTGCCGAAGACGTTGAACGTATTTTCGGTAAACGCCCGTGGGCATCCCGCTCGGAAGAAATCATGGCTGCCAAAGAAAGCCAGGATGCTGCCAGAGCGGAAAGAGAACTTGCCGAGAAACTGAAAGCAGAAGAACAAGAAATCAAAGAAGAGGAAGCTAAAAATTCTGCTCAGGAAGAAGCAACTACAGAAACGAAAATCACTGCGGAAGGAAAAAAAGTAACCGTAGAAGGAAAAGTTACTATAGAAGCAAAATCCAATGAGAAAGAACAAACTACCGAATCTAAATAATTAAAACACGAAGATTTTGATTAGTAATTTTATAAAACGGGCCATTACGGGTATACTCTTTGTCGCCATTCTGGTGGGATGTATACTCTATAATTCTTTCAGCTTCGGCATTCTGTTCATGGCGATCAGTGCACTGACGATCTATGAATTCGGACAGTTAATCAACAGCCGTGCAGAAGGAGTCAACGTAAACAAAACCATTATCATGCTGGGAGGAGCTTACCTGTTCCTCGCAGTGATGGGATTCTGTATCGACGCAGCCGACTCCAAGATTTTCATTCCTTATTTGCTGTTGCTGCTCTATTTGATGATCAGCGAATTGTATCTGAAAAAGGCAAGTTCAATGCTTAACTGGGCATATTCCATGCTCAGCCAGCTTTATATAGGCCTGCCGTTTGCCTTGCTTAATGTCTTGGCGTTTCATACTGATCCGGAATATAGCAGCGTAAGCTACAATCCGATTCTGCCATTGTCCATCTTTATATTCCTTTGGCTGAGTGATACAGGTGCATATTGCGTCGGTTCATTAATTGGCAAACACCGCTTGTTTGAACGTATCTCTCCTAAAAAATCATGGGAAGGTTCCATCGGCGGCGGAGTAGTAGCTATCGGAGCTTCTTTTGTCTTGGCACATTACTTCACGATTATGTCGATGTGGGAATGGGCAGGTCTCGCTTTAGTCGTTGTCGTTTTCGGAACATGGGGCGACCTGACAGAATCATTACTGAAACGCCAGCTGCACGTTAAAGATTCAGGGACCATTCTTCCGGGACACGGAGGGATGCTCGACCGTTTCGACAGTGCTTTGATGGCTATACCGGCAGCAGTCTTTTATCTGTATGCACTAACTTGGTTTTAATAACAGAATAAATAAAATAAAAGGTCGGAAGCCGCTTTGAAGCACTTCCGACCTTTTTTTTTCACACACAGTGTTCGTCAAGGTTTAGGTTTAGTTATTTATAAAAGTTTTGCTATTTAACAAAAGAAGTAGAATGCACATCTTTCGCTTTTTCCGGAACGCCTACCGGATGATCCAAATCAAGAACGATCACTCTTCCTTCTCCATTTTCTTTTGAATTAATAGTCACCTTAAATCCTTTAAATTCTGTTTCAGCTGCATCTTTTGCCGTTGGATAGAACTCTTCCAGATTATAAGAAACTCGTCCCCATCCCCGGTATCCAGTTACATCATCATACGTATTGTAACGTAATTCCAGATGTATATACCCATCTTCATCCACATTCAAAGCTTCCGGTGTTTCCGGAGCTTCCGGTTCTATCTTATTCTGTACAAGACTGATGCGGTGCTTTTCAGAACGAGGCAAATACTGATGGAAGATGATATTCAAAAACTTTCCTCCCAGCCACATATCTCCTTGATAAATCACGATAGGATCATTACCGAATTCCTCTTCATTTTCAGCCGTCATATCTTCCACCTCTTTTGTCAACACTTCCTGAATTCCTTCAATCTTTACCTGAGCACCCTTATCCGTATCAGCCAAAGGATTGAAAAAAGCAACTACTCGTTCACCGTCTACCGGTTTGTACCAAGGAATAGAACTGGCCACCGGATCAATCATACCCCAACGATCACCTTCCAGATAATAACCACCGCCACCGGTGGCACGAACTGTAGCCCAATCCCATCCTATGTCTCCAATTGAGTACCCATCGTCGTCACATGATTGCAGCGCAGGTACCAATGCGAGCAATAACATTACTAAAAGCCAATTAAATTTTTTCATATTTGTTCCTCTCTTTTTAATTCTTCTGCTATATAAATAAAAAAGCCGGGCATTTACTGCACCGGCTTTACGTTTATTCAGAAAAAGAAAGTTATTTTTTCAACAGTTCAAGCATTTTGCGAGCGGCATGCTGGGGAGCACCTGCAGGTCCCAACCGATCTGCCATATACTCATATTCGGCAAGCATACGATTCTTATACTCCTGATCTTCAATCAGTTTCTTTAGTTCATTCTGCATATTTCCGACTGTCATTGTATCTGCAACCAACTCCTTTACGACCTCACGGTCTGCAATCAGATTGACCAGTGAAATAAATTTCACTTTCAATATATGACGACGCAAAAACGAAACCACTTTTCCAATCGGTGTATAGTAACAAACCACCTGAGGAACACGGAACAAGGCTGTCTCAAGAGTCGCCGTACCCGAAGTGGCCAAAGCCACCTCCGCATGTTGTAGCAAACGATAGGTCTGGGCAAAGATTATTTTCACTTTAGCCTGCCCTACATATTGCTTGTAATACTCCGGAGCGATGCCGGGAGCACCGGCCAGTACCAGTTGATAATCGGGAAAAGCAGAAGCCGCCTTCAGCATATCCGGCAGATTATCCTTGATCTCCTGTTTCCGGCTTCCCGCCAATAGTGCGATTATCGGTTTATCCTCCAGGTTATTATCCGCCAAGAATGCTTCCGGATTTTTGGGATGAGCTTTCTGATAGGCAGTCACTTCATCTACCGTAGGATTTCCTACATAATGTATAGGATAGCGGTGTTTCAAAGTATAAAACTCCACTTCAAAAGGAAGAATGGAGAAAAGTTCATCCACATCACGTTTGATATTCTTTATGCGGTACTCTTTCCATGCCCATATCTTCGGAGAAATATAATAGAAGACAGGAATCTGCGTCTCGGAATGCACAAACTTAGCTATGTTAAGATTGAAACCGGGATAATCGACCAAGATCACCACATCGGGATTCCAGGCCACAATATCTTCCTTGCAACGTTTCATATTTGCAAAGATCGTACGCAAATGAAGTAGTACAGGGATAAATCCCATATACGCCAGTTCTTTATAATGCTTCACCATCGTTCCTCCGACGGCAGCCATCAGATCTCCGCCGAAAAAGCGGAAATCGGCCTGAGGATCTTCCGCCTTGAGGGCCGTCATCAAATGGGACGCATGCAAGTCTCCGGAAGCTTCACCGACAATCAGATAGTACTTCATGGGAATTTTGAATTAGGAGTTTTGAAATTTGAAATCAGCACAATGCGTATGTCAGAATTCCAGTTGCTGACAATAGCCATTCAGTTCATCTATAAAGCCATAAGCAGTCATATCGACTGTCGTTGGCGTGATAGCCACATATCCGTTTTCCAGCGCCCAATGATCATTATTCTCGTTTTCAAGTTCATGATCGGTGAATGAACCGGTCAGCCAAAAGTAATTATGGTCATCGAGACGGGGGCAAGTTACCCATTCATTCACCCAGCATCCCTTTGCCTGTTCGCAAACCTTCACTCCTTTGAGGTTGGGAGTATCGGGAAAGTTCACATTAAGACAAGTCAACGGGGGCAGTCCTTTTTCCAATATCATGGCAGCTATCTTGCGTATATAAGGACCCGAAGGTTCAAAATCAGCATCGGGCCGATGATTGCACAGAGAAAAACCAATCGAAGGAATTCCCTTCAGACAGCCTTCAATCACCACTCCCATCGTTCCCGAATAATGCACGTTAATAGCGGAATTATCTCCATGATTGATACCGCCTACGATCAGGTCAGGCTTCCGGTCGAGCACTGAGCCCAATGCCAGCTTGATACAATCGGTCGGCGTTCCTGTACATTTATATACAGTCAGTCCCACTTCTCTTTTGACCAGTTGATAATGAACCGGATGAGTCACCGTCAATGCACTGCCGCTGCCGGAGCGCGGAGAGTCGGGTGCCATTACAACAATTTCCCCCAACGGACGAAGGAACTTCACCAATTCACTAATACCTTTAGCCATAACACCATCGTCATTCGAAACGAGGATCAACGGCTTCTTACTTTCCATATATTCAATCCTTTCCTTTTTAATGTTCGCACAAAAGTAGCAAAAAGTAACCGTACTGCCAACCGCTTATCTCCGAATATCACATTAATCACATCGCTATCTGACGAATATACACCCGTTTACAAATCTTAATCTTCTGCAAGCGAGTAAAAAAAGAAATAGATATCCAATATAAATATGTATATTTGCAAGCTCAAACAGAGAAAGTATGATGATAAAATCAACCAGGTTTCGGAACTGTTTCGTCCGGCAGTTATTAACAAAACCGGTGACTTATCAACAGAAAATGCAAAGTTTCTCTTTTTTCGTAGGCGCTCTAAGGAATTATCACTTATTTCGCTGCCAATAAATTTAGAGTATATGGGAAAAATAATTGCTTTGGCCAATCAAAAAGGGGGTGTAGGAAAGACCACGACTACGATTAATCTCGCAGCGTCACTTGCTACACTTGAAAAGAAAGTACTCGTGGTAGATGCAGACCCGCAAGCAAATGCCTCTTCCGGCCTGGGAGTGGACATCAAGCAGTCGGAATGCACTATCTATGAATGCATTATTGACAGAGCCAATGTACAGGACGCTATTCTTGACACAGAAATCGACTCTTTGAAAGTGATCTCTTCGCACATCAATCTTGTAGGAGCAGAGATTGAAATGCTGAACCTCCCAAACCGCGAAAAGATACTGAAAGAAGTGCTCACACCCTTGAAGAAAGAATATGACTATATTCTGATAGATTGTTCTCCTTCACTCGGACTGATTACCATCAATGCCCTGACGGCAGCCGACTCCGTGATCATCCCCGTGCAAGCTGAGTATTTTGCTCTCGAAGGCATCAGCAAACTGCTGAATACGATTAAAATCATCAAGTCGAAACTGAATCCCGCTCTGGAAATCGAAGGTTTCCTGCTGACGATGTATGACTCACGTCTGCGTCAGGCAAACCAGATTTACGACGAAGTGAAAAGACACTTCCAGGAATTAGTTTTCAACAGCGTGATCCAGCGAAATGTGAAACTGAGCGAGGCTCCCAGCTACGGTATCCCGACCATTCTTTATGATGCGGACTCTACCGGTGCCAAAAACCATCTCGCCCTTGCCAAAGAGATTATCAACAGAAATAAATAACCGAAGAAGATATGGCAACACAAAAAAGAAATGCATTAGGACGCGGACTTGACGCCCTGCTCTCAATGGATGATGTGAAAACCGAAGGTTCTTCTTCCATTAGTGAAATAGAGTTGGCGAAGATTACCGTCAACCCCAATCAGCCACGCCGCGAATTCGATCAAACGGCATTGCAGGAACTGGCTGATTCCATTGCGGAAATCGGTATCATACAGCCTATCACTCTACGCAAGCTCTCGGACGATGAGTATCAGATCATCGCGGGAGAGCGTCGTTACCGTGCTTCACAAAAAGCAGGACTGAAAACCATCCCTGCCTACATCCGCACTGCCGACGACGAAAACATGATGGAAATGGCGCTGATTGAAAACATACAGCGTGAAGACCTGAATGCGGTAGAAATAGCATTGGCTTATCAACATCTGCTGGACCAGTATGAACTGACACAGGAACGCCTGAGCGAACGTATCGGCAAGAACCGGACCACTATCGCCAACTACCTGCGTCTGCTGAAACTGCCGGCTCCTATACAGATGGCTCTACAAAACAAACAGCTAGATATGGGACATGCACGTGCATTGATTTCATTAGGCGACCCCAAACTTCAAGTAAAAATATTCGAAGAGATACAGGAACACGGATACTCCGTCCGCAAAGTAGAAGAGATTGTCAAATCGCTGAGCGAAGGAGAAGCTGTGAAAAGCGGCACACGGAAAATCACTCCGAAACGCAGCAAACTACCGGAAGAGTTTAATTTACTAAAGCAACAACTCACGGGATTTTTCAACACCAAGGTACAACTGACTTGCTCCGAAAAGGGGAAAGGAAAAATCAGTATTCCTTTCAGCAACGAGGAGGAACTGGAACGTATCATGGAAATCTTCGATACGCTAAAAAAGTAGATGACAAGAAAAAGTAAGAAATATCAGTTACCCATCATCACCCTGCTTCTCTGTTTTCTACAGGTGGCAGGGATTGATGTGTATGCACAAGAACCTGTGACTCCGGTACAGAAAGACAGTATTATTCAGAGCCGGGAAGCACCGAAAGCACGTGCACGAAGGCACCGGGATCCTGCTCAGGTGATGGATTCGTTGAAAAAGGATTCAATCAAAATATTGCATCCGGAACGCCTGCAAGCAACCGACAGTCTGTCTGCTGTCAAAATACAGATAGCCGACAGTCTTGACGCAGCCAATAAAAAAGAACTGAAGAAGATAGAACAGCCGGCACCTATTGTAGTGAAAACCGACACAGTACCTCCTGTGCAGGATCTCAACAAGAAACTGTTCATTCCCAACCCGACCAAAGCAACATGGCTTGCAGTCGTATTCCCTGGCGGAGGACAGATTTACAACCGTAAATACTGGAAACTACCTATTATATATGGAGGGTTTGCAGGATGTGCGTATGCCCTCAGCTGGAACGGGAAAATGTATAAAGACTATTCACAGGCCTATCTGGACATCATGGACAGTAATCCAAACACCAAGAGCTATGAAGATTTGCTGCCACCGAACGCCCAGTATAATGAAGAGCAACTGAAAAACACCTTGAAACGAAGAAAGGACTCGTTCCGTCGTTTTCGGGACCTTAGTATATTTGCATTTATCGGAGTATACCTTATCTCCATCATCGATGCCTATGTCGATGCGGAATTATCGAACTTCGACATTTCACCTGACTTGAGTATGAAGCTGGAGCCAACTGTCATCGACAATAACAGCCAGTTCCGCTCCAACAGTTACAAGAATAAGTCAGTGGGACTGCAATGCGTACTACGATTTTAAAAACACAATTTAGATTGAACTTATAATTAAAGCATGAAGAAATTAGAAAACTATTGTTCGATTATTTTCCTTTTCCTGTTGGCAACCACACAGGTAAAAGCTCAAAGTGTAGATGTAGTTATTCGTGAAAACGGAACCGAACGCAAAGAAAGCATCGATCTTCCAAAGAGTATGACTTACCCGCTCGACAGTCTGCTGAACGACTGGAAAGCTAAAAACTATATTGATTTAGGCAAAGATTGCAGTACGGCGGAAGTGAATCCTTTATTCAGTGATTCTGTCTACATTGACCGCCTTTCACGTATTCCGGCTGTCATGGAAATGCCTTATAATGACATTGTACGCAAATTCATCGATATGTACGCGGGTCGCCTGCGCAATCAGGTTTCATTCATGCTGAGCGCCTGCAATTTCTATATGCCTATTTTCGAAGAAGCACTGGACGCTTACGGACTTCCTTTGGAACTGAAGTACCTGCCGATTATCGAATCTGCACTGAATCCTTCAGCTGTGTCACGTGCCGGTGCTTCTGGACTGTGGCAATTCATGATTGGAACAGGAAAGATTTACGGTCTTGAATCCAATAGTCTGATAGACGAACGCCGCGACCCGATCAAAGCAACCTGGGCTGCCGCCCGTTACTTGAAAGAGATGTACGATATTTATGGAGACTGGAATCTGGTTATAGCAGCCTATAACTGTGGCCCAGGTACTATCAACAAGGCAATCCGCCGCGCCGGAGGCGAAACGGATTACTGGAAAATCTATAACCTGCTGCCTAAAGAGACACGCGGATATGTACCTGCTTTCATCGCAGCCAACTACGTGATGACATACTATTGCGACCACAACATCTGTCCGATGGAAACAAACATTCCGGCAAGCACAGATACGGTGCAAGTCACTAAAAACCTTCATTTCGAGCAGATTGCCGAACTTTGCAATGTTCCGCTGGAGGAAGTGAAAAGCCTGAATCCCCAATACAAGAAACAAGTGATTCCCGGCACGACCAAACCTTGTACATTACGTTTACCACAAGGTGCCATCAGTACGTTTATTGACAAGCAAGATACAATCTACGCACACCGTGCCGACGAGCTATTCCGCAACCGCAAAACCGTTGCAGTGAAAGAAGTTACTCCAACCACCCGCAGACAGACAAGCGCTGTTGCCGGTAAAGGAAAATTAACTTATTATAAGATAAAAAGTGGAGACACTCTTTCATCGATTGCCGAAAAGCTAGGCGTACGTGTCAAAGATATACAGCAGTGGAACGGTATGTCGAACACCAGAATCGCAGCAGGAAAACAATTGAAAATCTACAAATAAATGACTTCCCGCTTGCTTCATTCGGAAATTTGCTTATTTTTGCAAAAATAAGCGAATGAAAGGATAACGAATATGGATAATATAACCCCCAAAGAAATAGCAGATGAAGAGATGATCAATCAGGCGTTCCAGGAACTTCTGAATGATTATCTCCATACTAAACATCGCAAACGAGTTGAAATCATCACAAAAGCTTTCAACTTCGCTAATCAGGCACACAAAGGAATCAAACGCCGATCCGGCGAACCTTATATCATGCACCCGATTGCCGTTGCACAAATAGTATGTAACGAAATTGGTCTTGGTTCTACTTCTATCTGTGCGGCACTGCTGCACGACGTAGTAGAAGACACTGATTACACGGTAGAAGACATCGAAAATATCTTTGGACCGAAGATTGCCCAGATTGTAGACGGACTGACCAAAATCTCCGGAGGGATCTTCGGTGACCGTGCTTCGGCACAGGCAGAGAACTTCAAGAAGTTACTGCTCACCATGTCGAACGATATCCGAGTTATCCTGATCAAAATAGCCGACCGCTTGCACAATATGCGCACGCTGGGTTCCATGCTGCCCAACAAGCAATATAAGATAGCAGGAGAAACTCTCTACATCTATGCCCCGTTAGCCAACCGCCTAGGTCTGTACAAGATAAAAACAGAGCTTGAAAACCTCAGCTTCAAATATGAACACCCCGAAGAATATGCCGAGATAGAAGAAAAGCTGAATGCTACCGCCGCCGAACGCGACAAAGTATTCAACGACTTCACAGCTCCGATCCGCACCCAGCTGGATAAGATGGGGCTGAAATACCGGATTTTGGCACGTGTGAAATCGATCTACTCCATCTGGAACAAGATGCAGACCAAACACGTCCCGTTCGAGGAGATTTATGACTTGCTCGCTGTCCGCATCATCTTCGAACCACGCAACGTGGAAGAAGAGCTCAACGACTGTTTCGACATCTATGTCTCCATTTCCAAGATATACAAGCCTCATCCCGACCGCCTACGCGACTGGGTAAGCCACCCGAAGGCGAATGGTTACCAAGCATTGCACGTCACCCTGATGGGAAACAACGGACAATGGATCGAGGTACAGATTCGCAGCGAACGGATGAACGATGTTGCAGAACAAGGCTTTGCCGCCCACTGGAAATATAAAGAAGGAGGAGGCAGCGAAGACGAAGGTGAACTGGAGAAATGGCTGAAAACCATTAAAGAGATACTGGATGATCCGCAACCGGACGCAATCGACTTTTTGGATACGATCAAACTGAACCTGTTTGCTTCCGAAATCTTCGTGTTCACTCCGAAGGGAGAGTTAAAGACAATGCCACAAAACTCTACGGCACTGGATTTTGCCTTCTCACTGCACACAGATATCGGTAGCCATTGTATCGGCGCCAAGGTCAATCATAAACTGGTGCCGCTAAGTCATAAACTGCAAAGTGGAGATCAGGTTGAAATATTGACCTCCAAATCCCAACGTGTACAACCGCAATGGGAGGTATTTGCAACGACCGCCCGTGCCCGTGCCAAGATCGCAGCGATTCTTCGCAAAGAACGGAAAGCGAATCAGAAAATTGGCGAAGAGCTACTCAACGAGTTTCTGAAGAAGGAAGAAATACGTCCGGAAGAAGCTGTCATCGAGAAGTTGCGTAAATTTCACAACTTCAAGAATGAAGAAGAGTTACTGGCCGCTATCGGCAGCAAAGCCATTACTTTGGGAGAAGCGGACAAGAACGAGCTGAGAGAAAAGCAAACCAGCAACTGGAAGAAATACCTGACGTTCTCCTTCGGGAACAGCAACAAGGAAAAACCGGAAGAGAAAGAACCGCAGGAAAAAGAAAAGATCAATCCGAAAGAGATTCTTAAACTGACCGAAGAAAGCCTGCAAAAGAAATACATCATGGCCGAATGTTGTCATCCGATTCCCGGTGATGATGTTTTGGGTTACGTTGATGAAAACGACCGCATTATTATTCATAAACGCCAGTGCCCTGTTGCTGCCAAGCTGAAAAGCAGCTATGGTAACCGTATATTAGCGACCGAATGGGATACTCACAAAGAACTTTCTTTCCTCGTATATATCTATTTAAGAGGTATAGACAGCATGGGACTTCTGAATGAAGTGACTCAGGTCATTTCCAGACAGCTCAACGTGAACATCCGTAAACTTGCCATTGAAACGAATGACGGGATATTCGAAGGAAAGATTCAGCTATGGGTACACGATGTGGAAGATGTAAAGACAATCTGTAATAATCTGAAGAAGATTCAAAACATCAAACAGGTGAACCGGGTGGAGGAATAATTTATCGTCCGTCCAGTTCTTTCTTGATAGCCAGAAGCTCTTCCTTAATACCTTTCAGACGGTTCACAATTTCGTAATTGCGAACCGTGGCTTCCTTATTATCCTTCAACCGTTGACGGGCACCGGGAAGCGTCAGACCTTTCTCCTTCACCAGATGATAGATCAGACCAATCGTTTCCACATCCTCCTTTCGATACTGACGTATCCCCCTCCCCGTTGTCCTGGGAGAAATCTGCGGGAACTCCTTCTCCCAAAAACGAAGCAAGGATGCATTGACTCCAAACATATCGGCCACTTCGGCTATGGAGTAATATAATTTTAGTTCTTTGTCCGTATTCAGCATAGAAATCGTTGTTTTAAGAGATTAATCGAACACTTTACCGTGATTGGCGGCTAGTTGAATCATCTTCTCATAATCTTCCGCACTCAAGTCCATGAAGTAATAGTTGACAGGATTCACAACCTTTCCCTTCACGTGTACCTCATAGTGAAGATGAGGACCGGTGCTCTTACCTGTACTTCCCACTTTTCCAATCACCTCGCCACGCACCACCTTTTTCCCAACTTTCGTGTTATAGCTCTGTAAGTGAGCGTACCGAGTCAGATAACCGAAGCCATGATCAATCTCAATCGTATTGCCATATCCGGTTTCCCATCCTACTTTTACCACTGTACCGTCACCGGTCGCATAGACATCCGTTCCCGGATGAGCGGAGAAGTCCATTCCCGAATGAAACTTCGTCGTACCGTAAATCGGATCAATACGTGTTCCGTATCCGGAAGCAGTCTTGCGAAGGTCTTTATTGGAGATAGGCTGGATAGCCGGAATACATTTCAGCATTTCATCATGATTCTTACACATATCCACCACGTCATCGAAAGATTTGGACTGGATATAAAGTTGTTTGGACAGTACATCCAGCTTTTGGGTCGTATTTACCACCAGCTTGGAGTTTGCCAGATCCATCAGCTCCTCATACCGGTTCGTACCTCCAAAACCTGCCTGACGGATAGCCGGCGAAACAGGATCAGCTTGCAGAATCACCCGATACAGGTTATCGTCACGCTGCTGAATATCCTGCAGCACCCCCATCGCATCATCCAGACGGCGGGAAAGTACATTATATTGCGCCAAAAGACGGCTATTTTCGATTCGCAGCTCCTTCTCCGAAGGCGATCCGAACACTAGAAGCAAGACGATGAAGCATCCGGCTCCAAGTCCCATACCGATAAAAAGCCGGCGCAGAATGCTAAGTGCACGCTGCCGTACGGTAGGGTAAATTCGGTCATAAGTCTGCGTCCTTGGATTGTAGATGTAGTAAACTTTGCGCATCTTTTTGGAAATATTTCGCTTGTTAATACGGCAAAAGTAATAAAAACAAGCTATCTTTGCACAGTTTTTTGAGAATATTAACCTCAACAATAGATATATAGAAGAATATGTTGACTGCAAAAGAGATCAGAGATTCATTCAAGAATTTCTTTGAGTCGAAAGGACACCACATTGTTCCCTCGGCTCCGATGGTGATAAAAGATGACCCTACCCTGATGTTTACCAACGCAGGGATGAACCAGTTTAAAGATATTATTTTGGGTAACCACCCGGCCAAATATCACAGAGTCGCGGACTCTCAGAAATGTCTGCGTGTAAGCGGAAAGCATAATGACCTGGAAGAAGTGGGACACGATACGTACCACCACACCATGTTCGAAATGCTGGGCAACTGGTCATTCGGTGACTACTTCAAGAAAGAAGCCATCAACTGGGCATGGGAATATCTGGTAGAAGTATTGAAACTGAATCCGGAACACCTGTACGCCACTGTATTCGAAGGAAGTCCCGAAGAAGGACTGAGCCGTGACGACGAAGCCGCTTCTTACTGGGAACAGTATCTGCCGAAAGATCACATCATCAACGGCAACAAGCACGACAACTTCTGGGAAATGGGTGATACAGGTCCTTGCGGACCTTGTTCGGAAATCCACATCGACCTCCGTCCGGCAGAAGAACGTGCCAAAATCTCCGGCCGTGATCTCGTCAACCACGATCATCCCCAAGTGATTGAAATATGGAACCTTGTGTTCATGCAATATAACCGTAAAGCTGACGGCAGCCTCGAACCACTTCCTGCAAAGGTTATCGATACAGGTATGGGATTCGAACGCCTCTGTATGGCTTTGCAGGGCAAGACTTCCAACTACGATACAGACGTATTCCAGCCGATGCTGAAAGCGATTGCAGCAATGTCAGGCACAGAGTACGGAAAAGACAAACAACAGGACATCGCCATGCGTGTAATCGCTGACCACATCCGTACGATTGCTTTCTCCATTACGGACGGTCAGCTGCCTTCCAATGCCAAGGCAGGTTATGTAATCCGCCGTATCCTCCGCCGCGCCGTTCGCTACGGATATACTTTCCTCGGACAGAAACAGTCATTCATGTACAAGCTGCTTCCGGTGTTGATCGACAACATGGGAGACGCTTATCCGGAACTGATCGCACAGAAAGGTCTGATCGAAAAAGTAATCAAGGAAGAAGAAGAAGCCTTCCTTCGCACGCTGGAAACAGGTATCCGTCTGCTGGATAAAACAATGGGAGATACAAAGGCCGCCGGAAAGACAGAAATCAGCGGTAAAGATGCCTTTACCTTATATGATACTTTCGGTTTTCCGTTAGACCTGACAGAACTGATTCTTCGCGAAAACGGAATGACAGTCAACATCGAAGAGTTCAACGCGGAAATGCAACAGCAGAAACAGCGTGCACGTAACGCTGCCGCCATCGAAACCGGTGACTGGGTGACTCTGAGAGAAGGAACAACCGAATTCGTAGGTTACGACTATACTGAATACGAAGCATCTATTCTCCGCTATCGTCAGATCAAGCAGAAAAACCAGACACTGTATCAGATCGTACTTGACTGTACTCCGTTCTATGCAGAAAGCGGTGGTCAGGTAGGCGACACCGGTGTATTGGTCAGCGAATTCGAGACCATCGAAGTGATTGACACCAAGAAAGAGAACAATCTACCGATACATATTACCAAAAAGTTGCCGGAACATCCGGAAGCTCCGATGATGGCTTGTGTAGACACCGACAAACGGGCAGCCTGCGCAGCCAATCACTCGGCAACTCACCTGCTGGACTCTGCCCTGCGTGAAGTACTGGGCGAGCATATCGAACAGAAAGGTTCGTTAGTAACACCGGATTCACTGCGTTTCGACTTCTCTCACTTCCAGAAGGTGACCGACGAAGAAATCCGCCAGGTAGAACACCTGGTGAATGCCAAGATTCGTGCCAACATACCTTTGAAGGAATACCGCAACATTCCTATCGAAGAAGCGAAAGAGCTAGGAGCTATCGCCCTCTTCGGTGAAAAGTACGGTGAAAGAGTACGTGTCATCCAGTTCGGTTCTTCTATCGAATTCTGTGGAGGTATCCACGTAGCCGCAACCGGAAATATCGGTATGGTGAAGATCATTTCCGAAAGCTCTGTTGCAGCCGGTGTACGCCGTATCGAAGCATATACGGGAGCCCGTGTGGAAGAAATGCTGGATACCATTCAGGATACGATCAGTGAATTGAAATCGCTCTTCAACAACGCACCCGACTTGGGTATTGCCATCCGCAAGTATATTGAGGAAAACGCAGGACTGAAAAAGCAGGTAGAAGACTACATGAAAGAGAAAGAAGCCTCGCTGAAAGAAAGACTGCTGAAGAATATACAGGAAATTCACGGTATCAAGGTAATCAAGTTCTGTGCTCCGTTGCCGGCGGAAGTGGTGAAGAATATCGCCTTCCAGCTTCGCGGTGAAATCACAGAAAACCTGTTCTTTGTGGCCGGAAGCCTCGACAACGGCAAGCCTATGCTGACCGTCATGCTAAGTGACAATCTGGTGGCCGGTGGCTTGAAAGCAGGCAACCTGGTGAAAGAAGCAGCCAAACTGATTCAAGGCGGCGGAGGCGGTCAACCTCATTTCGCTACTGCCGGAGGCAAGAATACAGACGGACTGAATGCCGCTATCGAAAAGGTACTGGAACTCGCAGGTATCTAAAAAAGCAGTAACATACATCCAATACAAGAACCGTGTCTTAAAGTCACCCGCACTTTAAGGCACGTTTTTTTATTTCAGATTCCAGTGTCAACAGCAACTAATCAGCCTCCTGCCAAAAATATTCGTGATATAAACTCAATTATCACAACTTTTTCCTACCTTTGTAAACAGATTAATTATTTTTCTTATCCTTCAAATAATAAAATAAGTAATCACCAATACCCGTACACCGATGAAAACACCTATTTACCTACTTCTAATCGTTTGTATTTTTGCATCCTGCAACACCAAACAGACACAAGCTGAAATTGATTACACATCGTATGTAAATCCTTTTATTGGCACCGATTTCACAGGAAACACTTATCCCGGCGCACAAGCCCCCTTCGGTATGGTGCAGCTCAGCCCGGACAACGGACTTCCGGGATGGGACCGCATCTCCGGCTATTTTTATCCGGACAGCACCATCGCCGGCTTCAGCCATACCCACCTTTCGGGAACAGGTGCAGGCGACTTGTACGACATCTCTTTCATGCCGGTCACACTGCCCTACAAAGAGGCAGAAGCGCCGCTGGGCATCTACTCCAAGTTTTCTCACGATGAAGAGAGCGCCTATGCAGGCTACTATCAAGTACGTCTGAAAGACTACCATATCAATGTGGAACTGACCGCAACCGAACGTTGTGGCATCCAGCGATACACCTTCCCCAAAGCCGAAGCCGCCATCTTCCTGAATCTGAAGAAAGCCATGAACTGGGACTTCACAAACGATTCGCACATCGAAGTAGTGGACTCTGTGACGATTCAAGGATACCGTTACTCCGACGGCTGGGCACGCGACCAGCGAATCTACTTCCGCACCCGCTTCTCGAAGCCTTTCGACAAGGTGGAACTGGATACGACTGCCATTATCAAAGACAAGCAACACATCGGTACGGCTGTCATCGCACGTTTTGACTTCCATACCGAAGAAGGAGAACAGATTCTCGTCAATACCGCCATTTCCGGCGTCAGCATGGAAGGCGCAGCCAAGAACCTGCAAGCCGAAGTGCCCGAAAATGACTTCGACAAGTATCTGGCAGAAACAAAAGCAAACTGGAACCGCCAACTGGGAAAGATCGAAGTCGAGGGTGACAATCAAGACGATAAAGTAAACTTTTATACGGCTCTGTACCACTCGATGATCGCACCTACGATTTACAGTGACGTAGACGGAGCCTATTACGGTCCCGACAAAAAAGTACATCAGAGTGACGGCTGGGTGAATTACAGCACTTTCTCCCTTTGGGATACCTACCGTGCCGCCCATCCCCTTTTCACATATACCGAACCGGAACGTGTCAACGACATGGTAAAATCCTTCATCGCCTTCTTTGAACAGAACGGACGCCTGCCCGTATGGAACTTCTACGGGAGTGAAACCGATATGATGATCGGCTATCATGCCGTTCCCGTGATTGTAGACGCTTATCTGAAAGGTATAGGCAACTTTGATGCGGAGAAAGCACTGGCCGCCTGCGTAGCTACCGCCAACTTGGATAACTACCGGGGCATCGGGCTATACAAGCAATTAGGCTATATTCCTTACAACGTGACAGATCATTACAATGCCGAAAATTGGTCACTGTCCAAAACACTGGAATATGCATTTGACGATTACTGCATCGCTGAGATGGCGAACAAGATGGGCAAGAAGGAGATAGCGGACGAATTCTACAAACGTTCTCAGAACTACAAGAATGTTTACAACCCGGCCACTTCGTTCATGCAGCCGCGTGACGATAAAGGAAACTTTATCAAAGACTTCAAAGCCGACGAATACACTCCGCATATCTGCGAAAGCAACGGCTGGCAATACTTCTGGTCCGTGCAGCATGACATAGATGGTCTGATTGATCTCACAGGAGGTAAAAACCGCTTTGCAGAGAAACTGGACAGCATGTTTACCTACCATCCGGCAGCCGACGAAGAACTTCCCATCTTCAGCACGGGAATGATCGGGCAATATGCTCACGGCAATGAGCCGAGCCATCACGTAATCTATCTCTTCAATGCCGTAGGACAACAGAACCTGACACAGAAATACGTTGCCAAGGTAATGAACGAGCTTTACAAGAACGAGCCTGCCGGTCTTTGCGGAAACGAAGACTGCGGACAAATGTCTGCCTGGTACGTATTCAGCGCGATGGGATTCTATCCCGTCAATCCGGTCAGCGGAAAGTATGAAATAGGTACTCCCCTGTTCCCGGAGATGAAGTTGCATCTGGCTAACGGAAAGACATTTACAGTACTTGCTCCCAAAGTGAGCAAAGAGAATATTTACATTCAATCTATCAAAGTAGACGGTCAACCGTACAACAAGACCTACCTTACCCATGAACAGATTATGAGCGGTACCACCGTCGAATTTGAAATGGGGAATACTCCCTTAGTGGAAGTCGAATTTGAAGAACAGACCCAGTAGGTCCACCTAAACTAATCTATCGGAAAAATGAATGAAAACTTCGACTTAACCTACAAAGCTCTATTCCGCAGGTACTACCCCAGCCTGATATTCTATGCCACCCGACTGGTGGGAGAAGAAGAGGCGGAGGATGTAGTGCAGGACGTGTTCGTAGAGCTTTGGAAACGAAAAGACAGCATAGAGATAGGAGAGCAGATTCAGGCTTTCCTCTATCGTGCTGTCTATACACGTGCCCTTAACGTATTGAAACATCGTAATGTAGAAGATGGCTATTGCGCCGCCATGGAAGAGATAAACCGGAGGCGTGCAGAGTTTTATCAGCCGGACAATAACGAAGTGATCCGCAAGATCGAAGACCAGGAATTGCGGAAAGAGATTCACGATGCGATCAATGAGCTTCCGGACAAGTGCAAAGAAGTTTTCAAGCTCAGCTATCTGCACGACATGAAAAATAAGGAGATAGCCGATGTACTGGGAGTTTCACTCCGCACGGTAGAGGCACATATGTATAAGGCTTTGAAGTTCCTGCGAAATCGTCTCGGACATCTTTGGTTCATTCTCCTCTTATTTTTATTGGATTAAAGATAAGTGTTTTTGGGGTTTCAGTTGTATTACTTATATGAAGGAAAAGAAAATGAGAAATCTGAGCGAAGAAATAATAAACAAATATCTGACTGGTCAGTGTTCTGAAGAAGAGCTGATGGAGGTAAATGCCTGGATCAGCGAATCGGACGAAAATGCCCGCCAGTTGTTCCGCATGGAAGAAATTTATCATCTGGGTAAGTTTGACCATTATGCCGATGAACAGAGAATGGCTAATGCGGAAAAAAGGCTTTATAAACAACTGTCGCAAGAGAAAAAGAAGAAAGATAAAGTACTGCATATGCATCGCTGGATGAGATATGCGGCCATCCTTGCCGTCGCTTTACTAATGGGCGGAGGAGCCGGATATTGGTTCTACAACCGGCCGGAACATCAGATGCTGGTAGCCGTTGCCAATGAAGGCATCGTGAAGGAAGTTGTCTTGCCAGATGGAACGAAAGTCTGGCTGAACAATGCCGCCACGCTGAAGTACCCGCGCGAATTCTCCGAAAAAGAACGTAATGTGTATCTGGACGGAGAAGCCTATTTCGAAGTGACCAAGAACCGCCATAAACCATTCACGGTAGAAAGCGACGCTATGCGCGTACGTGTACTGGGAACCACTTTCAACTTCAAATGCGACAAACGTTGCCGGATAGCGGAAGCAACCTTGATCGAAGGAGAAATCGAAGTGAAAGGCAACAAGGACGAAGGACAAATTGTCCTCGCCCCCGGTCAGCGTGCCGAACTGAACAGAAACAGCGGACGGCTGACGGTGAAACAGGTCGACGCGAAACTGGATGCTGTATGGCGTGACAATCTGATACCATTCAATAAAGCAAACATATTTACCATCACCAAGGCACTGGAACGCTTCTACGACGTGAAGATCATTCTGTCTCCTGACATTCGGTCGGACAAAACATATTCGGGTGTATTGAAGAAAAAATCAACCATCGAATCGGTATTGAAATCCTTGCAGAATTCCATACCTATTGAATATAAAATCGTAGGAAACAACATCTTTATCTCTTCAGATAAGAAATGAGTCCTGTGTTAAACTTAAACTAATAAACGACATGAAATTAAAGACACTTCTGATAGGATGTTTCGGAGGATTTATAATGCTCAACTCCTGCACAGAGTCCCCCAGTGTAAAAGATTATAGTGCTTATGTCAATCCTTTCATAGGCACCGGCGGACATGGACATACTTTCCCCGGAGCTGTAGTTCCGCACGGTATGATCCAGCCCAGTCCGGACACCAGGATCGACGGCTGGGACGCCTGCTCCGGTTATTATTACGACGACAACACGATCAACGGTTTTTCGCATACCCACGTCAGCGGTACAGGCTGTTGTGACTACGGAGACGTATTACTGATGCCGACTGTCGGCAAGCCGCAGTATCTGACAACTGATCCGGAAAGCCAGAAACTGGCTTACGCCTCTGCTTTCTCGCACGAGAATGAGACAGCGGAACCCGGATATTACTCCGTCTTCCTCGACACCTATCAGGTAAAAGCGGAGATCACGGCTACCAAGCGCGGCGCCATCCACCGCTACACTTTCCCCGAAAGCACAGAATCCGGATTTATCATCGACCTGGACTACAGCCTGCAACGGCAGACCAACTACGAGATGGAAATCGAAGTAATCAGCGACACGGAAATCTGCGGACACAAGAAGACGACTTACTGGGCTTTCGACCAGTATATTAACTTCTACGCCAAGTTCTCCAAACCGTTCGCATATACCCTCATCACCGACTCTGTCACGATGGACAACGGCAAGCGCCTGCCTGTATGCAAAGCGGTGCTGCACTTCAATACAAAGAAAGACGAAGAAGTACTGGTAAAAGTGGGTGTATCTGCCGTCGATATCGCCGGCGCACGCAAGAATGTGGAATCCGAAATTCCCGAATGGGACTTCGACAAGGTACGAAAAGACGCCCGCACTGCCTGGAACAATTATCTGTCTAAAATAGACATCACCACTTCCGATAAAGAAGATAAAACCATCTTTTATACCGCCCTGTATCATACGGCCATCAGCCCGAACCTGTTTACGGATGCGGACGGACGCTATCTCGGCATGGATCTCGAAGTACATCAGGGAGATACCATCAATCCGCTGTATACTGTCTTCTCCCTGTGGGATACTTTCCGCGCGCTGCACCCGCTGATGACGATCATTGACCCGAATCTGAACAATCAGTTCATCAATTCACTGATTAGGAAACATCAGGAAGGCGGAATATACCCGATGTGGGATCTGGCTTCCAACTACACTGGAACGATGATCGGATATCATGCAGTCCCGGTTATCGTGGATGCCTATATGAAAGGTTACCGCAATTTTGATGCTCACGAAGCATACAAAGCCAGTCTGCGGGCAGCCGAATATGACACGACAGGCATCAAATGCCCCGATCTGGTGCTGCCGCATCTGATGCCCAAAGCGAAGTATTATAAAAACGCTATCGGCTACATCCCCTGCGACCGCGAAAATGAATCTGTAGCCAAAGCATTGGAATATGCCTACGACGACTGGTGTATCTCCATCTTTGCCGAAGCGATGAACGACTTCGAAAACAAAGCAAAGTATGAACGTTTCGCTAAAGCCTATGAGTTCTATTTCGACAAATCGACCCGTTTCATGCGCGGACTGGATTCGAATGGCGAATGGCGCACCCCGTTCAACCCGCGTGCCTCCACTCACCGTAGTGATGACTATTGCGAAGGAACCGCTTGGCAATGGACCTGGTTTGTTCCGCACGATGTGGAAGGACTTGTGAAACTGATGGGAGGCGAGGACGCTTTTGTAGAAAAGCTGGATTCGCTGTTTACAGTCGATTCGAGTCTGGACGGAGAAACCACCTCGGCTGATATCAGCGGACTGATCGGTCAGTATGCACATGGCAATGAGCCGAGTCATCACGTGATTCATCTGTACAACTATGTGAATCGTCCGTGGAGAACGCAGGAATTAGTGGACAGTGTCTACCGGAGCCAGTATGCCAACAACGTAGACGGGTTGTCCGGGAATGAAGACTGCGGACAGATGTCGGCATGGTATATACTCAACTCGATGGGATTCTATCAGGTATGTCCGGGCAAACCGGTGTATTCTATCGGACGTCCGGCTTTCGACAAAGCCGTGATCAATCTCCCCGGTGAAAAGACATTCAGCATCGTGGCGAAGAACAACTCCAAAAGCAACAAATACATCGAAAGCGTATTGCTGAACGGCAAACCTCTGGACACGCCTTTCTTCGGACATCAGGACATTGTAGCGGGCGGAGTCATGGAGATCAGAATGACTGACCACCCTACACAATGGGGAGTCAGACAGTAGCCAACATTCCGGATACCTGACATCACGCCGTCATTCTTCGCTATGCTCCGGATGACAGCGTGATGTTTCTCAATAATCATATAAACCATTACTTATCATGAAAAGACTCTTATTAATAGCCTGTATACTTAATTGCACGCTATTGTCCCAAGCCAAAGACTGGACGCAGTACGTCAATCCGCTGATGGGTTCCCAATCTACTTTTGAGTTATCAACAGGCAATACCTATCCGGCTATTGCCCGTCCCTGGGGTATGAACTTCTGGACTCCACAGACAGGCAAAATGGGAGACGGATGGCAATATACCTATACCGCCAACAAAATCCGCGGGTTCAAACAGACACACCAGCCCAGTCCGTGGATCAATGATTATGGTCAGTTCTCGATAATGCCGATAGTGGGCCAACCGGTGTTTGACGAAGAGAAACGGGCAAGCTGGTTTGCACATAAAGGGGAAGTGGCAACTCCTTACTACTACAAAGTATACCTGGCAGAACACGATATAGTCACCGAAATGACACCGACGGAACGTGCTGTGCTTTTCCGTTTCACATTCCCGGAGAATGATCATTCTTATGTGGTCGTAGATGCCTTCGACAAAGGTTCTTACATCAAAATTATTCCGGAAGAGAATAAGATAATCGGTTATACCACACGCAACAGCGGTGGTGTTCCTGAAAACTTCAAGAACTACTTTATCATTGAGTTCGACAAGCCTTTCACCTATAAGGCCACGGTAGAGAACGGAAATCTGCAAGAGAACGTAGCGGAACAGACAACCGACCATGCCGGAGCGATCATCGGATTCAAAACCCGCAAAGGAGAGCAGGTGAACGCACGTATCGCCTCTTCTTTTATCAGCTTCGAGCAGGCTGCCGCTAATATGAACGAACTGGGCAAAGATAATATAGAACAACTCGCCCAAAAAGGAAAAGATGCCTGGAATCAGGTGCTGGGCAAAATAGAAGTAGAAGGCGGCAATCTGGATCAGTACCGTACATTCTACTCCTGCCTGTATCGTTCACTGCTTTTCCCGCGCAAGTTCTATGAGCTGGATGCGAACGGTCAGCCCATTCATTACAGTCCGTATAACGGACAGGTACTTCCGGGATATATGTTTACCGATACCGGCTTCTGGGATACATTCCGCTGCCTCTTCCCGCTGTTGAATCTGATGTACCCGTCGGTTAATAAGGAGATGCAGGAAGGGTTGATCAATACATACCTTGAAAGCGGTTTCTTCCCCGAATGGGCAAGTCCGGGGCACAGAGGTTGCATGGTTGGAAATAACTCCGCATCAATCCTGGTAGACGCCTATATGAAAGGAGTAAAAGTCGATGATATCAAGACGTTGTATGAAGGACTGATTCACGGAACGGAGAATGTGCATCCGGAGGTTTCTTCTACCGGACGATTGGGATACGAGTATTATAATAAACTGGGATACGTACCCTACGATGTGAAAATCAACGAGAACGCCGCCCGTACTCTGGAGTATGCATACGATGACTGGTGTATCTATCGGTTGGCTAAAGAACTGAAACGTCCCAAGAAAGAAATCAGCCTGTTTGCCAAACGTGCCATGAATTACAAGAATCTTTTCGATAAAGAATCCAAGCTGATGCGTGGTCGCAACGAAGACGGTACATTCCAGTCTCCTTTCTCACCACTGAAATGGGGAGATGCCTTTACGGAAGGAAACAGCTGGCATTATACCTGGTCTGTCTTCCACGATCCGCAGGGACTTATTGACCTGATGGGCGGGAAAGAGATGTTTGTTACCATGATGGATTCCGTATTTGCCGTACCGCCCATTTTTGATGACAGCTATTACGGACAAGTGATTCACGAAATTCGTGAAATGACAGTGATGAATATGGGCAACTATGCACATGGTAATCAGCCGATCCAGCACATGATCTACCTCTATGACTATGCGGGACAACCGTGGAAGGCTCAATATTGGTTACGTCAGGTAATGGACAGAATGTACACGCCCGGACCGGACGGTTACTGCGGAGACGAAGACAACGGACAAACTTCTGCCTGGTATGTGTTCTCTGCGCTGGGTTTCTACCCTGTTTGCCCTGGAACGGACGAATATGTGATGGGAACTCCTCTGTTCAAAAAGGCTACTCTTCACTTCGAGAACGGCAATAGTCTTGTTATCGACGCGCCCAATAACAGCACGGAAAATTTCTATATTGATTCCATGAGCTTCAATGGTGCTGATCATACCAAGAATTATCTGCGTCACGAAGATTTGTTCAAGGGAGGTACTATCAAAGTAGACATGAGTAATCGGCCGAATCTGAACAGAGGAACCAAAGAAGAGGATATGCCTTATTCTTTTTCCAAAGAATAGTAGTTAGTTCATCGATTAAATTCACGTTCCTATATTAGGCCCTTTTTCTTCCGGTTTTCTGACTTTCTCTCTGTTCTGAAAGACTTTATCCGGATAATGGCAAAAAAAACGATAGCCTGAAAGTAAACTTCTTTACTTTCAGGCTATTTTTCAGTTAGTATTCACTACTTTTGCCGGACAAACAACTATAAATCATGGAAGAAGAAATTGACTTTACCAAAGTCCCCTATCAGTACGCAATGTGCCTCAATCGGGAATGTTCAAAAGCAAACACTTGCTTAAGACTACTTACAGCACAAAGCGTACCGGAAAAGATTGAATACTGGGTTATTATCAGTCCCAAACATCTCGCTGCCCAACAAGGGAATTGTCCTTATTATCGTTCTAATGTCAAAGTACGTTATGCTAAGGGATTCATCAGAATGTTAGAAGACTTGCCTTATAAGCAAATGCAAACTGTCATATCGCATTTAATGAGCTATTTTGGTCGCAGAACTTACTACCGCATCCGCAAAGGCGAACGCCTCCTTACCCCCTCCGAGCAACAAAGAATATTAAATATCCTCAAGAATTGCGGAGCAACTCATCTACAAAACTTTGATGCATACGTTGAAGATTATGACTGGTGATCGGCAGTAACACGAAGTGATACTACTGTTACGCTCAGAAGACACAACTGTCACCATTTGGTGGCACTGTTGTCACATATTGGTGTCATTGTTGTGCCAACGGCTTGGCACAACAATGACACCGTAGTGGCACAACTGTGCCAAGCCCTTGGCACAAGGGTTCCCTTACGAGGAGACAGGGAGGGACATAGTAGCTTATACAAGAAAAGAGCCAGGCTTTCAAAATGAAGCCTGGCTCTAAAATTAACTTATCTGCTAATGACTAGACTTTACTGAGCGTTGTAGATATAAACTTCAGTTACATCAATATATGAACCAAAGCCTTCCAATAATTCAACCTTTACATAACGAGCTGTTATAGAAGAGAAGAATTGGAAATAATGATTACCCACACGAGGAACTTCCAACACTCCCTGTGGAGTCCAGTTTTCATTATCCAATGAAGTTGAAATACGTACTTTCTTAGAAGCATACGTATAATAATAATCCATACCCAAAGCATTAAAAGTCTGTGCTGATTTCATATCAATAACAAACCAGAATGGATTATAACTATATACATCTGATCCATAGCTTCCTCCATTACCATCAATCAAATAACTAGCTCTACCGGAGACACCAGAAGGAATCTCCGCACTCCAACCTGCTTTCGACAATTCAGTCCAGTTACTACCTATAACAGACAAATATTTAAAGTTTCTAAGTACTTTATCCACATTAAAGGTTAAGAAGTTCTCCTTACTATTAACCTTCACAACGGGGTCTTCACTTTCTGCTGATGCAGTAACAACAAGAGTGTGAGATTCTTCTCCAGCTGTTGTCAGCAAGAAATCATCAGTAATAGTCCAGGTAACCTCTGCTGATTCTAACTCTCCGGCAGCTATGGTAATTTCAGCAGGAGTAACAGTGATATCATTCATGAACTGTTCATCCAATCCCGTAGTGGCAAGTTTCACTTTTACGTCTTTTCTTGCCGGCTTATCCAACTTCATCTTGAAAGTATAGGATATAGGATCAGGATTTACAATCGCTCCTTGAGAGAAAGCACGTTCAAATGTAACGTTATTACCGCTCTCACCAACCACAGAGCATGAAGCTGTGTATGCCTCCTTCTCTATTACAACTTTAGATTGTATTGGTTCAGTTCCTATCTTATATCCTTCCACACTGGCTTTCACCCCTAATTCATAAGTAGTCGCATCATAATTGGATGCTGCAAAACTAAAATCTTCATCCTTCAAAGTCACAGTGACAGAAGCATCTGTTGAACCGGCAGGAAGAACTACTTTAGTGGCACTGATCTCTACATTTTCTTTTGGGATATTAGTATTTATAATATCAAAAGTCACTGTAGCATCTTCCGGTGATGCAGCAAAATGGAATGTATAAGTTCTAGTGACAGGGCCATCTAATTCCAATGTACCATCAGATTTGTAAACCGCAGTCAACGTCGCTTTAGACGCTCCTTCCGCATCGTCAATCGTTATAGCAGGCTGATTCACCGGATATTTAACCAAATCCACCACCTCATCATCCTGACATCCAGCAAAAGTAACGAATGATCCTATTGCCAGAGATAAAAAGAGTTTATAATGTGCTTTCATATTCTTGTTTTTTATTTGTTCCTATTTTATTTAAAGATCATCCGGATATTTATATGGCGTCGGATCATTCTTCTTGTAGAATATAGTCGGTGCTGCTACATTGGACCCGTACAATACTTCGCCACCACCTTGAAGACGGCTGAAAACACTACCATATTTAGCCGGACTTGGAGCAAATCCCATAAACCATCCATACCCTCCATCTATCATACTTTGAGCTTTAGAGGCAGATAAACTACCGCCACCACCTAAGTTGAATTCCATTGAAATACCGGAGCATTGTTTCTTTGTCATTTGTCCGATAGGATATGCAGCACTACCATAGTTGGCTACCACAATATCTATCCATTCTTTTGCATCTACCCCGTCGACAGTAGCTACACCATACATCTGTCCCCAATCAAATACAGTAACCAGTTTATCCGGCATTGCCTGTTTGGTTTCATAACACAGACGAGCTGCAGCAGCCGTACTTGGATTAGTAAGAGACGGATTGCTCAAATCAGGACTGTTTGAATACTCATCGTCATAATTTACTCCATCCAAGTTATATGCCTTACAATACTGAGCAACTTCGCGGGCAAAGTCTTTAGCACCTTGTTCGGAAAGCTGTGCCAAGCCTGTAATGTCATGGTTACCAAGCAGTCCTAACAATACTTTCACACCACGTCTACGCAGTGGCTGAAGAAGAGTTTCATTATTATCCAACAGATACTGTACATTCGGGTTACATTGTACACGAGGACGTCCTGCTTCAGCATCATAGTTGATATTAGCAGCAAACAGTACAACAACATCCCAAAGAAGTTTTCCATTCTCTAATTGGAAAGAAAGAGTATTCAGCGGATTTACGTCATTTACTTCAAAGAACAAATAACCTTGCATTACACCTTCTCCTTTATATGCATCACCGGCATTTCGCATATCTTTCACCAGATAAATACAATGTTTCGCATCTTCATCTTTAATAGTGATATCACTACTCTGATCACTGATAGCTACCGGAATAGCATATGTTTTATCTTCCTGCAGACCTTCTCCTGCCCGAATAGTCATCTCTACCTCCGCTGATTTAGTATTAGCGTTCACTGTAAGTATTCCTTCGTTAGCAAAGGTAACCAAGTCCTGCGGATACAATGCAAAATCTGTATTATGCGCCTTATTATACGTTTCCAAATAAGCAGCATCAATTTTCACTTTTGCCGATGTAGCTGTATTAGGTGTCTTGCTCAACCCCATTTTTACTGTAGTAGCATAAGTCTCACCGTGCAATTCGACAACCTTAGAAACTAAGTTCGACTTTCCATCACGCAGATATGCATTATTTTCATAAATGCCACTGTAGGCCGACTCATCAATATTCTTTCCGACCTCAAGATCATCAGCACAAGAGGTCAAGAATGCAGTACTGCTCACAATCATGGCAGCGAACAAACCCGAAGTTATATATTTCATATTCATAATGAATTCTTGAATAAAAGATTAAACCAACAATTAATTTATCTTAGGAATCTCTACTTTTACCCAAGTAGGATCGCCCGAACCTGTAATATCATTACCATGTCCAGTCTGGTCGGTAATAACATTTCCAGCACCTTCATTAAACTTCCAGTAAGCAACCAGTCCTTCACTGGCAGGATCTACTTCATAAGGATTAGTGGCAATTTGCTCTGCCGTTCTTTGCACTGACCACACGCGGACTTCTGAAATATCTCCCGGCAACCAACGAGTATCATCCCAAGCGCGACCAATATAACAACCACTGCTCAAAGATACATTACCTGAAGCTGCTTCGTCTTTATAAACAGGCACACCATCTTTATAATAGATTCGTTCTTTTGTTGTATTATCATAAACAATGGCAATGTGTACCCACTCATTAACCGGTAAACCCGGAACAACATTCGGACCTGGGAAATTACCACCGGGAGCTACTACCTGAACTTGATCACGTGGACGGTCAGCATCACCAATACGTACAAGGAATTTACCTTCAATACCGAAAACAGAACTCAGGGCATTATCACGTCCTGCTACCCAGTCTTCACTACGAACCAAAGCTTCAATAGTAACAGTAGAAAGACTATTCACACTGCTCTTCCAGTTAATTGGGAAATAGATTTCTTTGATATTTGCCACTACATTAATAAGGGCAGCACCCTTAAATATGAAATAAGCAGTACGGGCACTTTCGAGTACATCAATATTGGATGCATCTAGAATGGTGACGGGCAATACATATCGTTTTGACTTATCCAATTCGTTGGTATTCTTAAAGTCAATCACAATATTATCACTGGAAATATCCCCTGCCTTAATAGTAGCAGTTTTTGTTGGCATATTATAAAAATATGAATCCAGTGCAGTTGCGTTATCATTGTAAATCAAATTATATGCTGCTGTCATAGCGGGAGCCGCATCAAAGCTTATTTGAATATCTTGTTCTGCCGGCGATGCTATACGATAGCTAAGTTCACGGGTAGCCTCAGTTATACTGGGCTTAATCAGCAAATCATCACAAACAGGAGCCGAGCTAACATAGAGTTTATTGTCATAATGATGCTCTTCATTGATATCTTCATTCTTACAACCACTCACTGTGACTGTTGTAAGAGCCAAAAGCGCAAAACAATATTTATAGAGTTTCATTTCTATTCTTATTTATTAGGATTCATAATACGAATAACTTCACGCACATATCCATAAGTATTGTTATAATAATCATTATGGACATTCATAATAAAGATTCCTTTCCGGGTGTAATTAGGAGATGCTTCAACCATCCACTGGGCTGCTCCCGGAGCTGCTACTAGTTTATTGCCTTTTTCATCCACTGTACTCCAGTAACCCTTCACTTTATCCTTATCGTCAGCCTGCGGCAATTCGACACAAACGATAAAACGATCAGCAGGAACAGGATTCACTCCTTCTTCTGTACCGCCTACTGCATCTATACCCGCCTGAATAGCCAAATATGCTTTTAAAGCAAGATCATCAGCATTGGTAGAAGAAGCAGTTTTCAACATGATGTAGTCAAACTTGCTTAACATATCCATATTCTCCGGCACTAAATATTGTACATTTCCGTAGAATACCAGAGTCTTGTCATCATGATTGCCTTGCCAGTTCATCACCTCGCAAAAAAACTTCTGTTGACGGTCATTATATTCTTTCAGAGCTGCCTCCGGAAGGCTCACCAGCGAACGCCCCGTATAATCAGCAATAACACCATCAAAGTTATATTTGTCACAGAGTGCCAACATCTCATTGGTGCGTTCACCGATATACTGAAGAGCATCCTCTTCTGTCAACTCCGGTTCGGCTTTTACTTTCTCCTTCCAGGCATTTTCAATGCTGGAATAATCAATACTGTAAACCGTACGAGTTCCTTTCTCGCGTATTTTGACCATTTCTGCCTGTACTTCGGGACTTACTTCCGGATTATTCAGACAAATGAAATCAACGCTGTCAGGTACGACGGTCAGACGTTCAGCCTGCTTGCCGGGAGATCCCTTAGGGTTCTCGAAAGAAACAAAAGTGACCTTATGTTCTTCAGACTTATATCTGTTCAAATCCTTCAGATAGTCAGCATACAACTGAGGATTCTGCTCTTCAAATGTAGGAGTATTCAATTGGAGACTTTCCACATCTGTCCAATCACTACATGAAGTTATTGTCAGAGCTGATGCCAGAAACAGCAGAGCAGACAATCTATATTTCAGGTTATTTTTCATATATACTTTCCTTTAAGTTTAATATTATTTTTTAGAAGCCCACCATACATCTGTAGCCATGTTATCTGCACCGTGCAAGTAGTTGGCAATCGCATATTCTACATTTGCTTTATTGCTGACAAACTCATCCAACGGATAAGGCATACGACGCGCCCCTTTCTCTGAATCAACGACACCACCGCTCTTATTTTCTTTCACCGGGATCAGTTTCGGATATCCGGTACGGCGGAAGTCTGCCCAAGCTTCATTACCCAATTGCCAGTTGGCAATCCACTTCTGCACGATAATGCGTTCTTGCTTCTCTTCTTTGTCAGCACTATCATTCCATTTAATAGTGATATTGGACAAAGCATTCTGATAAGTGTTCGTACCTGCCGGGTCTGTATATGCAGTCGGTTTGTTTACATCATCTTTCAGATAGTCTTCCACACCGTCTGCACCCCATTGCTCAAATGACAGACGGATACCTTGATTATAGAATGATTCTGCTGTACCACCCATGCTGAAGTTAAAAACAGCTTGCCCTTCAGCACGTAAGAAAGCTACTTCGGCTGCATTCATCCAATAAAGCGGAGATGTAGGAGCAATGTTCACCCCAGAGTATTTATGTCCGGTTGTCTTCAGTTCGGGAATGACAATACCACGACGCATTCCTACATAGTCCTGTCCCGCCCATTCGGATTTTGTGAAGAACTTTTCACGTCTGTTATCCTTGTAACCATTCATATAGCAGATGATATCGGCAGCAGCATGCGTATCACCGCCAGTCAAACAGGGTACGCCGCCATGATCGGAAGTCTGTACCTGATTGTAGCGGGTAGCTACATAAATAGGATTTTGTGAAGTCTCAAAGTAGTTCCATGTTGCATTGTCCGCATTCGATTCGATGACACCTCCGTTTGCAGGATTCACAGCTTCTTCAGCCATCTGTTGAGCTTTCACCGGATTAGCATAAGCTATACGGATAGCAAGACGCAACTTCAGTGAGTTGGCAAATCTGATCCACTTCTTTACATCACCTTTATATATATAGTCGGCTGTAGGAACGAGCTGTTCGTTAGAATTCTCATTGAGTGTGGCAATAGCTGCATTCAACTCATCGAAGAATGTATTATATGTCACTTCCTGAGAATCATAAGGAGTAGCAATTTCGCCATTCGCACCTATCTGAGAATAAGGTATCGGACCGAAAGCATCAGTTACACGATGCATAGCTGCCACCTTTATCACTTGTGCAATGGCATAAGGAACCGGATCATTCGTATTTTGTGATACAAGTTTCACTTGGGTCAGATTAGAATATAATGTCGGAATAATCTTATCACTTTTCAGAAACACACGGCTCCAGTCGTCTTTCGGATTGAAGTTTGAAATGGTTTCTGTAAAACCGGCATTAGAATCGGCAAAATATCCGCCTAAAGGTCCGCCCAACAAGCAGTCTGTGAACTGAGCTGTATTTACATCCGGTGATACCACGCAACCGGCCAGGTTATTCATGGCAGATCCCAAAGCATATCCATCCGCTGACAAATCAGGAGCTTCATATGGGTTGGAATTGATATTCTCATAGTTACCGATACACGAGGACAAGGCAACGGTAAGAGATCCAAATACTAATTTATTTATTATATTTTTCATACCTATCTTGATTTATTTAGAATTTAAAGCTCAGATTAAAGCCAATATTACGCAATGAAGGCATCATAAAGTAGTCAATTCCCTGATAGAAGTTATCAGTAGATGCCACGCTTTCAGGATCGAAAGGAGCCTTGTTGTAGATCATCCAAAGATTACGTCCGATCAATGAAACTTTGATATCACACACATTGCCCAGCCATTTTCTCGGAATAGTATAACCGATAGAAGCTTCCTGCAAACGAATATTAGTAGCGGAATAAATATAATACTGAGGAACAGCCGTACCACCAGCTACTACTGAATACCAGCCTTCCGGATTTACACGGTCGTTTCCATTTACCGATACATAACCTTTGTCACGTGCAGCAGCAGATGCTTCAGAAACTCCGAAGTTATCAAGAACAGCTTGTGTACGTGAGAATACAACTCCACCCAGACGAGCTGATACAAGGAATGCCACATTAATGTTTTTCCAACTGAAATTGTTACGCCATGCCAAGTTTCCTTTCGGCAATACACTACCTAATTTGATGTAATTATTAGCTTCCAGACTCTCTGTTACAACACTGTTGTTCTCATCGATATAAACAGCTCCATTGGCATCTCTCTTCAAATCCATCAAGGAGTAAATGTCACCCATGCTTCCACCTTCTTTCAGGATGAAACGGGTACTACCCAGACCACCCATATTCAGAGAAGAAATAGAGAATTTCTCGCGAGTGATAGGATTGATGGCATTATCAGCTAAGGTAAGAATCTTATTCTTGTTCATTGAATAAGTAACTCCTGTATTCCAAGTAAAATCTTTCCATGTATTATTGTAATTCAACGCTAACTCAAGACCTTGATTGCGAACTGCACCTGTCTGAATGTAGATACGAGCATATTCACCTACCGGCAACTCAGGATTGAATGTCTGATTCATTGTCTTGGCGTTATAATAAGTCACATCCAGTTCGAAGTTCTTAAGAAAACGCATATTCATACCTACTTCAAAAGAATTGGTACGTTCCGGTTTCAAGTCATATACCGGGAAGTCAGTCAGGTTACTCCACTGACCGATACTGGTATTCCATGCGAACAAAGGATTAGCTATATATCTTTCGAATGCTGTACCTACAGAAGCAAAAGAACCGCGTATCTTCCAGTAAGACAGATAGTCCTTATTCAATTTAGGCATCAATTCAGATAACACTACAGACATACCTACCGAAGGGTAGAAGAATGATTTATTGACAGAGTTACGGCCTGCCAACTGTGAAGGCCAGTCATTACGACCTGTCAATGTCAGATAATAAGTACTTTGGTAGCCAACTTCGGCAGATGCATAGATAGACTGAGTCTGTTCACGCCATCCTGACTGCATTTTGCTTGTCTTGGTCGTACTCAGATTTTGAATATAGAAACCGTTTGTCAATCCGGCTTTTTCACCAGCAAACGTTTTTGAATCATCAGCAATAGGTCCGCGTACAGCCATTTCATCATATCGCATATCAGTAAACGATCCACCCATATTAGCTTGTAAAGACCATTTTTCACCGAATGTTTTGTTTACACTTACCAGGAAGTCTGCATACAACTGCTTTTCGTAGCTTCTGGAAATGCCATAAAGACCACGATCTGACAACTCTGTCAGCTGAGTATTTGTACTGGCATAAGCCTTTTCCGTATAATCATTGTTAGAATTATCCAGGCGGACACGTCCGGAAACATTTAACCAGTCAAGAATCTGATAATTCAGACTTGCACCTAACATATAGCGATCTTTCTTATTTTCACGCAAGTTACGGTAGTTCACCCAATAAGGATTCTGCATAGTCATATTACCATCACCTGTCGGCCAGTACTGAGTATAGATCTTACGTGCAACGTCATAGCGTTCGTACATTTTAATATCTTCCCAGTCATTACCACGAGGGAACAGATAAGCTCCTACCAACGGATTGTTGTAAGTACCCTGATTCACCATATTGCGGTCTTTCTGCAAAATGTAGCTGGCATTTACATCCAATGTCATCTTATCATCAAGAAATGAAGTAGTATTGCGTACGTTGAAATTATAACGGTCATATTTGTTGTTAGGAACGATACCTTTTGAATTAACCGCTGCAGCGGAAGCATAAGTCTGGTTCTTTTCCGAACCGGTAGAGAATGATACGCTTTCTGTACCTATAACACCAGTCTGAAAATAATCATCACGAGGATTATATCCAAAATATCTGGCTTCTGTCAGTTTAGGGCCCCAGCTACGACTGGAGTTATCATCTTTCACGCCACCAATACCTGTACCATAACGTGTCTGGAAACGAGGCATTACCAAAGGAGCATTAAACTCAACATTACTATTCACTGTGATATTCACACGACCTTCTTTTCCTTTTTTAGTAGTAATGATAATCGCACCATTGGCAGCATCAGAACCGTAAAGTGCAGCTGCTGCCGCACCAGTCAACACAGACATTGATTCAATATCTTCCGGGTTAATGTCGGCAATCGGCTCAGTATTTCCTTTAGAAGAAAACTCTGTCCCATTCACTTTATTTGCATTGGAGTACATCGGAACCCCATCTACTACATACAATGCATTGGAAGACTGCATGATAGATTTTGTACCACGCATCACTACTTTAGATACACCGCCCACTCCGGATGAAGAAGCATTGATATTAACACCTGCCACTTTACCACTCAATGAGTTAATAAAGTTAGGATCTTTATTGGTAGTCACTGCATCAGCATTTACCTGCTGTACATTGTAAGACAGCGCTTTTTCTGAGCGTTTGATTCCCAATGCCGTAACTACGACTTCATCCAAGACTTGAGCATCTTCCTTTAAAGTGATATTAATAGCAGTCTTTCCTGCTACAGCCCTCTCCAAAGTTTGATATCCAACATACGAAAATTGCAAAACTGCATTTGAACCTGTAACGACTAATGTATAATTACCATCAAAATCAGTAATAGTACCATTAGTTGTTCCTTTTTCCAATACAGAAACGCCAATCAAAGGTTCGTTATTAGCATCTACCACCTTACCTGTTACTTTCTGTTGTTGTTGAGTCGACTTTGTCGAAGAAGATGCATTTGCTTTCGACAAATAAACAACATTGTCATCAATTTTATAAACGACATTTTTCCCTTTCAAAGCCTTATCCAGTACTTCTACCAAAGAAACATCTTTAACATTCAATGACTCTATTCGCATTGAAGCCAAATTGTCATCATAAAAAAATTGATACTTGGATTGAGACTGGATTTGCTTAATCACAGTTCCTAAAGAAGAATTGGAGATCCTAATTGTTAACTGTGCTATTGCAGATTGTGCCGGAAGGGCGAATAGCATCAAGATCAACAATGCCCGAAAAATCTTCGAGCCTCTACACGAGTCATTGATTCTCATACACTTGAATTTAAGATTAAACATTAGTTTTTATATAAATATTAGAATCGATATTCCATTTATTATTTTCGATTCACATTTATATAACAACCCATACCTTGAAAAACACTTAGAGGTTTTTGAAAAAAAATAAATATAATCTCATATTTATTTTTTCACAACGAGTATCTCCCCATTCATCTAGACTGGGAATCAATTATTTACGAAGAAAAAAAAGAAATCTTTTATAAAATTTGTTCTTTGGGATAATTCACCAGATACAATGTCTTCGTGGCGCGAGTAAATGCCGTATACAACCAGCGAAAATAATCCGGAGTCAAATATTCATCCGTCATATATCCCTGATCAAGAAAAACATTCTGCCATTGCCCACCTTGTGCTTTATGACAAGTTATCGCATAAGCATATTTCACCTGCAACGCATTGTAGTGTGGATCTGCTTTCATCTTTTTCATCCGGTCCCGCTTGTTAGATATATCTGCGTAATCTTCAAGTATGGTATAAAATAATCTGTCATTATCTACTTTTGGCAATGCGGGAGAATCAGAGTGAAGAGTATCCAGCAGCAAATTGGCATCCAGTTCAAAATCATTCTGGTCAGGAAACCTGAGAGTCACTTCCGCAAAGCGAAAACCATACATCTCACGCGTCTTACGGACACGACGCACGACTGCTATTTCTCCATTGGCAATGAAGTCCATTTCCTTATATTGCTCTGTCCAATAATAATTATTTTTGGCTATCATCAACATATCTCCCGTATTCAGTTCATCTTCCCGCCAAAGGATCTGTGCACGTATTCCGTTATTATATAGGTTCGCGCGTTTATTAGAACGACAGATCACAATCGTCTCATCCATGCCGTCATGATCATAACAACTAGTGATGGCATCAATCAATTCCGTACCCGGCACCATCTTTATATCTGGAAAACCTGTTATCTTTATTTTAGGTAAAGAGTAGCAATTATCTTCCGCTATCAGCTGACGCAATTGAGTCGCATTCCACAAAATGCCCGATTCCTGTATCTGACGAACCACTTGCGTCAAGTCAACTTCCCGCACTTCCAATCCATATCCCTTTAATGCATCTGCAAAAAGTGCCGGACTCAACTCCTCACCTACCGGAGGAAGCTGCGCAGTATCTCCCATCAACAAAAGACGGCACCCCTGACCGGAATAAACAAACTGTATCAGGTCGTCCAATAATCTTCCCGTCCCAAACATACTGCCCGACAATCCTTCATTGGAAATCATTGAAGCTTCGTCGACTATAAACAAAGTATTCGTAGCAAGATTGTCATTTATTGAAAAATTACTGGTTTCATTAGAAAACGACTGCTGCCGGTATATTTTCTTATGAATTGTAAAAGCCGGGTGACCGGCATATGATGAAAAAACTTTTGCAGCACGACCGGTAGGAGCCAGTAACACAGCCTTTTGCTGTAACTGATCCATCGTCTTTACCAATGCCCCTACCAAAGATGTTTTACCAGTACCGGCATAGCCTCTGAGGATAAATACTTCATCCGCCAGTGTGGAAAGCAGAAACTCTGAAAGAGATTTTACAGCTATTTCCTGCTCAAAAGTTGGTTGATAAGGAAAATTTTCCTTAATTTGCCTTTCTAAATAGTTATTTATCATTTTTGTACGAGAAAAAAGTTCCCGGAACTATCGTATTTAAATTTATTTATTCTATTTTTGCGATGCGAATATAACAACTAAAAACATAATTTATCATGAAAACAGTATTTAATATTGTATTAGTACTCTGTGCTGCTGCATTAATCTACATTTGCTATAGCAGTATTATGGGTCCTATCAATTTTGAAAAAGCGAAAAAGGAAAGAGAGCAGGCTGTCATTGCCCGTTTGATCGACATCCGTAAAGCACAACAGGAATACCGTTCGCTTCATCACGGAATGTACACAGAACATTTTGACACACTGATTGATTTCGTTAAAAATCAAAAATTACCTTTCGTTATGAAAGTTGGTCAGCTGACAGACGACCAATTGGAAAGCGGCTTGACTGAGAAGAAAGCAATGGCAATCATCAACAAAGCTAAAAAAACAGGCAAGTATGATGAAGTTAAGAAAAACGGACTTGAAAACTTTAAGCGTGACACCATGTGGGTAGCTGTAATGGACACCATCTATCCAAAAGGTTTCAATGCAGATTCAATGAAGTACATTCCTTATGGCAACGGTGCTATCTTTGAAATGAATGTTAAAAACGACACAGCTAAATCAGGTGCTCCTGTATACTTGTTTGAAGTGAAAGCTCCATATGAAACTTACTTGGGCGGACTTGACAGACAAGAAATTATCAATTTGAAAGACCTTAATGAAAAACTGGGCAGATACTCAGGTTTGATGGTAGGTTCTATTGACAATCCTAACAATGGTGCTGGTAACTGGGAATAATGATTGATTTTACAAAATCAAAACAATATACTTTATCCATCCGTCTTAGTACGGATGGATTTTCTTTTTCTATCTACAATCCGATTAACGACAATTCGCAGTCGCTGTTCGAAAAAGAGGTAGACACCTCTCTGTCTCTGACAGCCAATCTTAAAAACGTTTTCCACGAATCGGACTTTTTAAGCTACTCCTACAAACGGGTGAACATCATGATAGCCAGCAAACGCTTTACCATGATACCATTGGAACTGTTTGAGGAAGAACAGGCAGAGCTTTTATTCTATCACAATCATCAGAAACGGGAGAATGAAATAGTGATGTACAATATTCTGAAAAAGAATAATGTAGTCATAATCTTCGGCATAGACAAAAGCACCTATACATTCTTAAATGAACAATATCCCGAAGCCCGCTTCTACTCTCAGTCTACCCCGCTCATCGAGTATTTTTCTATCAAAAGCAGACTGGGGAATAGTAAGAAAATGTATGCTTCAGTACGCAAAGATGCCATTGACATTTACTGTTTCGAACGGGGGCAGCTACTTTTGGCCAACTCTTTCGAGTGCATGCAAACCGAAGATCGTATCTACTATCTATTATATGTCTGGAAGCAACTGGAATTTAATCAGGAACGGGATGAACTACATCTGACAGGCACTCTGTCGGACAAAGAGACATTGATGAACGAACTGAAAAAATTCATTCTGCAGGTATTCATTATGAATCCTGCCAACAATATTGACATGCAAGCCTTATTAACATGCGAGTAATCAGCGGTATTTATAAACGAAGAAGATTTGATGTACCACGTACATTCAAAGCACGCCCTACAACAGACTTCGCCAAGGAGAATCTGTTCAATGTACTTAATAATTATATTGATTTCGAAGAAGGAGTAACTGCACTTGACTTGTTTGCAGGCACGGGCAGTATCAGTATCGAACTGGTATCCCGAGGCTGCGACCGTGTGATCAGTGTGGAAAAAGATCCGGCTCATCACTCGTTTATCTGCAAAATAATGAAAGAAGTACAAACTGACAAATGTCTGCCTATCCGTGGCGATGTATTTAAGTTTATCAACAGCGGACGAGAGCAGTTTGATTTTATCTTTGCCGACCCTCCTTACGCTTTAAAGGAGCTGGAATCGATACCGGAACTAATATTCAAAAATAATCTGCTCAAAGAAGGAGGTTTGTTTGTATTGGAGCATGGTAAGCAAAATAACTTTGAAGATCATCCGCATTTCATAGAAAGAAGAGTCTATGGAAGTGTGAATTTCTCGCTTTTCAGATAAGATAAAAGTATATCAGATAAAGGAAGCATCCTTTTTAAAGCAGCGGAGCCAACAAACGAACGACAGACTCTGCTGCCCTCCTCCTCCACGAACGTTTCACCCAGTTTTTCAGAAAGATCTGTGTACTTTCCCGCTGATCCTGAAGGAATATCTCCTTCATTTCAAGAGCCGTTTCCACATCATACATAAAGGCATTTACTTCAAAATTATGCTCAAAACTACGGAAGTCAACATTGGTAGACCCTACTGTAGAGAGCATATCATCAGAAACCATCAGTTTGGAGTGCAGAAACCCTTTCTTATAAAAATAGACTTTGACACCTGCCTGCATCACATCTGCCAGGTAAGAATGCGATCCCAAATGAGTGATTCGGTTGTCGGCACGTTCCGGCAACATCAAACGCACATCTACTCCTGCCAGTGCAGCTGTCTGCATAGCGGCAAGTACTTGCTCTGTCGGCAGGAAATAAGGGGTTTGCATATAGAAATACTTCTTCGCTCCATTGATCGCCATAGTCAGCCCCTGCATGATTTCTTTCCAGGGGCCAATGGGTTCACTGGTAACCACCTGAACTAATGAACTTCCACAAGATTCTATCTTTGGGAAATAACGTGAAGCTGTAATCAATGTACGGTCAACGAAATACCAGTCGAGCAAAAAGGCCGTTTGCAGACCATGCACAGCCTTTCCTTCTATCAGAATATGGGTGTCACGCCAAATCCCCCATGAGAAACCACGCATATAACGTTCTGCCAGGTTCATACCTCCCACAAAACCGATACGTCCGTCTATCACGACTATTTTTCTGTGGTTACGATAATTGACCCTGCTTGTAAACAAAGGGAAGCGTACTTTCAAGAAACTCCTGACTTCAATACCTGCATTACGCATTTCCTCGAAAAAGCGGTTAGGTACATGCCAGCACCCCACATCATCATAAATTACTCTTACTTCAACCCCCTGAGATGCTTTTTCGATTAGTACATCCCTTACCAAACGTCCTATAGCATCATCTTCAAAGATATAGTATTCTATATGAATGTGTTGTTTCGCCTTTTGGAGCTCACGAAGCAATGATTGCAATTTGGTATAGCCTTCCGTATAGACAGCAATACGGTTTCCCTCAAATGGAAAAGCTTGATTGGTATGCTGGAAAAGTTGGATAAGGCGGGCATATTCTTCAGGTACATCCGAACAGTCTTGCGCCATGTATTCCGCCATAGGTTTCTTCAAAAGGCGGTCATAACTTTTTTGACCGATGATACGTTCCCGACGCTGACTCCGACCAAAGAAGAAATAAAAAACAAGACCGACAATTGGGAGGAAAAGTAATATGAGTATCCATGCCATAGTCTTCACCGGATTCCGGTTATCAAGAATGATAACGACAATCGTACTGATAATGGCTCCAAAATAAACGATATCAAAAGCAACCGTAGCTATCTGGCTAACTAGTATGTTCCAGTCAATCATAGGATACTCCTTTTTTATATGGATACTGAACAACAAATATAAAGCAAATTATCGGATAAACAAAAAAGTCCCGATGGCAAGTCATGTTAGTCATGTTCATTACCATCGGGACTTTCCCGTTTTCATTCAGAGCTAGTCACAATTTAGAAACGCATAGGTCTGCCACCGCCGCCAAAGCCATGTCCTCCTCTAGGTCCACCACCCGGTCCACGTCGATTTGGTGACTTTCCACCCAACGTATTAAAGCGATATACAAAATGTACCATGAAATAACTTCCTAAAGTATTATATTCAGTATCACTCATCATTGTTTCGCTAATCGAACGCGACAAACTACTTTGTTGTTTTAAGATATCATATATTTTAAAACGAATTGTACCCGAATTATTCTTTAAAAAATTCTTCGAAATTTGTGCATTCCACATCACTTCGTTATTATTAAGCCCACCTGTATATCCATCTTTAAATCGACAATTAATATCTGTGGAAATCGAGACTTGCCAAGGAAGGTTTACATTGGTATTACCTCCAATATAGTAGTCGAATGTTTCTCGATTACTATTTTCTTGTTTACTATTTCTGACCAAATTATAATTAACAGAACCACTTAAGGATATATCAAAAACTTCACTACGATAACTACTGGTAAACCGTTCTCCTAACCCTAAATTATGCGTTGTACTTAGTTCCTGATCTGCATTTTTAGAACTTCCGACACTTGTATAACTTACAGCATCACTAAATCGTGCATTTGTATTAGATGAAATTGTAAATTTCTTGTTCTTCAACGGTGTATTGAATGAAAAAAATCCTCTTGCTTGCCAGTTACCATTTACATTTTCTTTCTTATAAACCCGAGCACCCGTCTGAGGATCATATGTCATTCTATTTGCTACAGAATTCAATGTACTTGTATAATACAAATTAGCAGAATAGCTACGCATAGATTCCGGTACAAACTTTCTATAATCGAGAGTAAAATTATTATTAAATGATGGTTTCAAATTCGGATTACCATATCTTAGGTTCATCGGGTCGGTTATATCAATCACCTCCTGCAGGTCCTCAATGTTAGGTGTACTGCTTCTTCCACGATAACGGAACATTAATACATGTTGTTTATTAAACATATAACGGAACATTACTGAAGGAGCCCAATTCAAAACATTCTGTTCTGGAAGATTCTTCTTATAGTTCGGACCAATTGTCGTTTTACTTAAGGATGACTGAGGAGTCACCCCCACTCCTACACTATACATCATCTTAGGGTGAATACCACGTACAGAAACATCAGCAGTATGAGTATCATAGAAATTCTCCACACGTGTACTTAGTTCATTATCATACCCACGCTCTATATATTCAGGATACGGATAGTAGTTAATACTATCATACACTAATGATTGTGATAACTGTTTGCGATGAGCAAATTCATAACGCAACTGCAAAAAGTGATTTTTAAATACAGGTTCTGTATAAGAAGCTGATACACTCCAGTTACGACTATCACTATTTCTGTCTGTATAGCGCGAAATATCAGAAATACTATCCTTTTCGAAGAATTCAGTCTTTGAATCAGAATAAGAATCGGACTCGCTGTCACTATATCCGAAACGTGCACCCAAAGACAAGTTTCGTCCTTTATTGTTCAATCTTCGAAAAGCCATCAAGCTACCATTAAAAGATGCATTATGACTTTTAGAAGAAGAAGCTGCCTCTTTTTCATTAACAGGACTATGCGAGTTATTTTCTGTCTTTGACCAAGAACGACTGCTAGATTCTGTTTGTGAATAACTACCGTTAGGACGGAAAATAATCGTAGTCAATGTGTCAGGTCTCCACTCCAAACGGAAATCAACGCGAAAATCATGGCGATTACGATTTGAAAAGTTCTCACTTTGAGCAAAAGAAGATGTTTCCCCCAAAAATGTTTCTGAAGAGGTTTTGCGACGAGCGTCATTATCAGAATGTCCATATTGTACATTCCCCCCGATCTGCAACTTTTTAGTATCCTTAGCGAAGTTGACTCCCAACGATTGTGCAGTTGTAATACCTGAACCAGCATTACCTCCACCTAGTCCCTGTCCGGCATCACCAAATTCAGAAAATCCCTTATTATTAGTATTATTTGCAGAACCTATAATTGAAAGACTCGCATCATCTTTAAAGCGGCTGATCATTACTCCCCCTTCATACCGATCCTGGCTACCATACCCTGCAATAAGATTTCCAATCCATCCTTTTTTCATACCTTTCTTAACGGTCAAATCCAAGACGGGCTCTTCATCTCCATCATCAATTCCTGTGATACGTGCCATATCACTTTTTTTATCATAAGCCTTTACTTTCTCAATCATATTAGCAGGTAAGTTCTTCATAGAGACTTTCGGGTCATCAGAAAAAAATTCCTTTCCATCAACCATTATCTTTTTTATTTCCTTACCATTTATAGTAATTTTACCTTCATCACTCACTTCAGCTCCTGGAATTTTTTTCACAAGATCTTCTAACATTGAACCTTCCGGTACAGGGTAAGCCGCTGCAGAATACTCTGTAGTATCAGCTTTTACAGTAACAGGAGGAGCTTCCGCCGTAATCACAGCCTCGCTCAGCATCACTGCATCAGGGTCCAGAGAGATTGTCCCCATTTTCTTTTCAGTCACATTATTGGATAATTGTACAGGAACGAATTTCGTACGGAAACCGATGTAAGAAACCTTCAACAAATATTTCCCCGCTTTCACTTTAGGGAGCGTAAACCACCCCTTATTACTACTTGCTATACCGGCTGCATAAGCGCTATCCGGCAACGATAACAATTGAATAGTTGCCTGTGCAGCTGGCTCTTTAGAGTCAGATTCGACAACACGCCCCGAAACGGTAATCACCTTATTCTGTGCAAAAATAGAGAAGGTGCATAACAGTGTAAGCACCCACCAAACTGATAATCTTTTCATTTACCTTAATTACGATTAGTAGAGTAATAACAATGTCTTTTTGACAAATAGAATCGTAAAAGGTTTAATTTAATAGAAAATTATCTTTTGAAGAATCGATCAACAAGCGCTTTTTTAAGACCAAACTCCAAACAAAGCACATTAAAGATTAAAAAGGTGAGAAAAGAAGAAGTGTCTACATTGATCACATCTCCTTGCAGAACACGCCACAACATACCACCGAAAACAAACAGAAAAGTCAGAAAGACTGCATTCCGGACTGCCGCATTACGAATCTGTTCCGTCTCGCGGCTTTCATTCTTGCTTAGGGCAAAGATGATCAGCAAGCATCCTGCCATCATCAACAGCTTCGTACATTCCTTATAAAATAGCAGGTTATGGTCGGTTATCAACCCTTGCATTAGCAAAATCGGAAGAAGAAACAAAGCTACTAACAACACCACATATCCCAAAGGACGGCAAAATACAGGAAACAATGCTTTCATAATTGAACGTTTTAACGAGACAAAAGTAAGTAAAAAAAGATATTTTATATACATTTGCACCAAGAAAAAGCAAAAGAATCATGAGTAAACAAGAAGTCATTCTCTGCGAAAGCTTGGAAACAAGCCTCGGTCGTGCCATTGAAAGGTGTCCGCATGACAAGTTATTCATCCTCACAGACGAACATACCCAGCGTCTTTGTCTGCCCTCATTGAAAGAGGTATCGTTTCTGAAAGACGCAGTCGAAATCTGTATCGGAGCCGAAGATGTGCATAAGACACTGGAGACTCTGGCCTCCGTATGGATGGCACTGAGTCAGCAAGGGGCTACACGTCACTCATTGCTCATCAACCTTGGTGGGGGCATGGTAACAGATTTGGGAGGCTTTGCCGCCGCTACCTTCAAACGGGGGATTTCTTATATCAATATACCCACTACACTGTTGGCTATGGTCGACGCATCCGTCGGCGGTAAGACAGGTATCAACTTCAACGGACTGAAAAACGAGATAGGCTCGTTTGCTCCGGCAGACAGTGTGCTGATTGAAACTGAATTCCTGCGCAGCCTCGATGCACAGAATTTCTTCTCCGGTTATGCTGAAATGTTAAAGCACGGATTAATCAGCAATACCGCACACTGGGTCGAATTACTGGATTTCAATACCAATAACATTGATTATGCATATCTCAAAAATATGGTGGGACGATCGGTACAGGTGAAGGAAGACATTGTGGAGCAAGACCCCTTCGAGCATGGCATCCGTAAAGCACTGAACCTGGGACATACAGCAGGACATGCCTTCGAAAGTCTGGCATTGGCTGAGAATCGCCCCGTGCTGCATGGCTATGCCGTAGCATGGGGAATCGTATGCGAGCTTTACCTGTCACACCTCAAAGTCGGCTTTCCGAAAGACAAGATGCGACAGACCATCCAATTCATCAAAGAGAATTATGGTTCATTCGCATTCGACTGTAAGCAGTACGAACAACTCTACGCATTTATGCAACATGATAAGAAAAATACCTCAGGAACGGTCAATTTTACTTTACTGAAAGAGATCGGAGATATTTGCATCAACCAGACAGCTGATAAAGACACAATTTTTGAAATGCTTGACTTCTATCGCGAATGTATGGGAGTCTGATCTTGAAACTTATTATAATAATGAAGGAGAATGGGATTCCCTAAAAGGTTTCCCATTTCTTCTTTCCCTTTCCCATTCTCCTCTCCCCACATATGCCTTTATTCCCCACAGGCATCTTCTATATTATCCTAAGTTACTCATCCGGTATTGGGACAATGACATTCCGGTATGTTTCCTGAAGAAACGTCCCAAAGACGACTGATTGGCAAAATTTGTTTTCACGGCAATTTCCTGAATATTCATATTCGTATTCTTCAGCAAAGCCTTTATTTCGAGTACGATGTATTCTACAATCCAGTCTTTGGCAGATTTGCCGCTCACTTCCTTGATCACCATCGTCAGGTATTTGGATGTGATACACAACTTATCAGCATAGAAAGCAACATCCTTATTCTCTTTGAAGTGCTTCATTATCAACCCAAAGAATTTATTAGCCAGTTCCTCTTTACGAGTATCTTTTCGGGTAGTCATCAGAGATGCCTCCTTTTCATAAGCATTAAACAATTCCAAATATAAGTATCTTAATAAATGAATAATCAGCTCACGCCTGTATATATCATTAGACGTCACTTTATCCTTTACCATTCCAAAGAAATTCATCAACCGCCGAGTATCATTTTCGGTCTGAGGATACCAATAATGGGTCCTCATATAGAAAAAGAAATGCGGTGAAAAGCGAGGCACACCGCTCAGCGCATCGCTGAACATTGTAGGCGACACCACCAACGTAGTAGTCAGAAAATCATCACTGGCCTCGGTGAACGAAACGAATTGTCCCGGCAACAGAATAATCAATTCCTGCGGCTGTATCCAATGCGAATCATCATATACATTAAGCTTGGCCTTTCCGCTGAAGCAATACACGACCAAAGCAGACTGAATATTAGAAGGATAAACGCTTAGGGGAAGATACTTCAAATTCTGAAAATACTTAAAATCATCACCTAAGACATAAGCTTCTAACGTTTCTCTATTTTTATTATACACATTTACCCCCTCATTAAATAAAACTAAATACAAAAATATACTATCCTAAACTACTCTCATGTCTCGTATGCCGATATGGTTTCATTTTAAAGAAGTTACGCACTATCTATTCACTTAATTTCATAAACAAAACCCTGTTATGTTAGTTTGCAACCACCTATATTATTTAGAATTATTATGGACTAAAGGACTTTTTATTCCGCAAACGGAAACTTATCCTAAAATCAGCTAATGGAAAAAAACAGGCTATTTATTTGCTATTTAAAAATAAAGCACTACTTTTGCAACCGCAATTCGGGATGTAGCTCAGCCCGGTAGAGTACGCGTCTGGGGGGCGTGTGGTCGCAAGTTCGAATCTTGTCATCCCGACTACCGACAAAGCATTGATAATCGATGGGTTATTGATGCTTTTTTTATTGAAACGAGAATGAAAGAAGACCCGAAACATATTCACATCAGCGAATACAACTATCCACTACCGGATGAACGAATCGCCAAATTTCCTTTAGCAGTACGAGACCAGTCAAAACTGTTGGTATATCGCCACGGTGAAGTAAGCGAAGATGTCTTCACATCCTTGCCGGACTATCTCCCGAAAGGAAGCCTGATGGTATTCAACAACACGAAGGTGATTCAGGCACGCCTCCACTTCCGCAAAGAAACGGGGGCGCTGATCGAGGTCTTCTGTCTGGAACCGATTCAGCCCAACGATTATGTATTGAACTTCCAGCAGACGGAACACGCTGCCTGGCTCTGCATGATCGGTAACCTGAAGAAATGGAAAGACGGAGCACTGAAACGGGAGATGACGGTAAAAGGTTTCCCGATCACTCTGACCGCTACCCGTGGAGAATGCAGGGGCACCAGCCACTGGATTGATTTCTCCTGGGACAATCCGGAAGTAACCTTTGCCGATATCCTCGAAGTGTTCGGAGAACTGCCGATTCCCCCATATCTGAACCGGGATACGGAAGAGAGCGATAAAGAAACTTATCAGACCGTTTATTCCAAAATAAAAGGCTCGGTAGCCGCACCGACAGCCGGACTGCACTTCACTCCCCGTGTACTGGAAGCATTGCAGGAAAAAGGCATCGATCTGGAAGAACTGACACTTCATGTAGGCGCGGGAACCTTCAAGCCCGTGAAAAGCGAAGAGATAGAAGGGCATGAGATGCATACGGAGTATATCTCCGTCAATCGGGCTACGATCAAAAAGCTGATCGATCATGACGGTTGCGCTGTTGCTGTAGGCACCACTTCGGTGCGTACGCTCGAAAGCCTGTATCACATCGGAGTAACATTGGCGGAAAATCCCGATGCTACGGAAGAAGAACTGCACGTCAAGCAATGGCAGCCATACGAAAAGTATGATCAGATTCCGCCTGTAGTCGCACTGCAAAAGATTTTAGGTTACCTCGACAGGAACGGGCTGGAAGCCCTTCACAGCAGTACGCAGATTATCATAGCTCCGGGATATCAGTATAAGATAGTGAAAGCGATGGTGACCAACTTTCACCAGCCGCAAAGTACACTGTTACTTTTGGTTTCCGCCTTCGTGAAGGGAAACTGGCGCACAATTTATGATTATGCGCTGGCGCACGATTTCCGTTTTCTGAGTTATGGAGATTCTTCTCTGCTGATACCGTAAACCAAAAAGTAAAAACAACTATGCCAAGCGATAATAATCAAGAAATGTTTCCCATCGTAGACGAACAGGGAAACATCACCGGAGCCGCCACACGCGGAGAATGCCATAGCGGAAGCAAGCTCCTTCATCCTGTCATCCATCTTCACGTTTTCAATTCGAAAGGAGATTTATATCTGCAGAAACGTCCGGAATGGAAAGACATCCAGCCCGGAAAATGGGACACAGCCGTTGGCGGACATATTGACCTGGGCGAAAGCGTAGAAATCGCACTCAAACGGGAAGTCCGCGAAGAACTAGGCATCACGGACTTTACTCCCGAACTGCTAACCAGCTATGTATTCGAATCGGATCGTGAGAAAGAACTTGTCTTTGTTCACAAAACTGTTTACGACGGTGAACTGCACCCCAGTGACGAACTGGACGGCGGACGATTCTGGACCATCGAAGAAATAGAAGAAAACCTCGGAAAAGGTATTTTCACCCCCAACTTCGAAGGGGAATTAAAGAAAGTATCCCTTATTCCGTCTCTTTTCCCTGCTCCTACTCCTGCTCTATCCAAGTAACGATTTTTTCCGAGAGCGGACTCTCTTTGGGGGCCACAAAGCCGACCCAGTTTCCGTTCTCGTCAATCATAAACTTCTGAAAATTCCACTGGACGGGCGCATCTTCTTTGCCGTTCAGTTTCTTTTCCGTCAGCCATTGGTAAAGTGGCGACATGTTTTTGCCCTTGACGGAAATCTTGGCCATCATCGGAAAAGTAACGTCATACTTTAAGGAGCAGAACTGAGCGATCTCTTCATTGCTTCCCGGTTCCTGTCCCATAAAGTTGTTGGCAGGAAAGCCGATGATTACAAAATTCTTATCCTTATATTTATCATATAGCTCTTGCAGTTTGGCATACTGTGGCGTCAGTCCGCATTTGGAGGCTACATTTACTACCAGCACTTTCTTTCCTTTCAAAGAAGAAAGCGGAAATTCCTTACCATCAATCGTGGTCACATTGAAGTCGTAGAAAGACTTATTCTGCGCTTCCAGAGAGATTGCACATACCATTGTTATAACCATTAAGATGAATGACTTCATACTGAATATATATTTAGTTTGTTATATAATAAACGAGGTTATACAAAGAAATGTTCTGCCGCAGCATAAGATTGCTTGTTTCTTCGTATCGATGTCGAATGGTTCAACAAAAGTTGAATTCAAGTTATATATGCGAGTTGCCTACTTAAATCTTACTACATAGTTTATATACACTTTTTGCCGTCATCCGTCACTTTTACTGTTTTTCAATCATTAATTCACTGTTAATCACTTCATTAATCGAGTGACGGCAAGAGTGATGACAAAGTGATAGCAAGCAAATTCAAGATTTTGCCATCACTTTTTCTCTTCCAAAGATTGAGTCAACCAACTGAGATCAGAGAATGCACTTAAGTACTCTTGCAAAATAATCTTCTCTTATTGAACACAGATGACATACTTAGCAAGAAATTTCATTCCTTTTTCTTTGCAATCCTCAACAATTCGCGTACCTTTGTCCCTTGAAAGCCGAAGAGAAATGCGGCATATTGAAACGTTTTTTTGCGCTAAGAAAAGTACCAAATTTCATTTAAACAAAAAACTGAACTTCAATAAATCTGTTTCATACGTGCGACTTAGGGTCGGGCGTGTGAACATATTTATTAAGTTCAGTAGGTATTGGTACTACCTCTTAGCGGATAAATATGAACTCAGCGCCCGGCTTCTTTTATATACGTACGTAGTATACAACAGGATGCGAGCGGTCATAAATATTCAAAGAGATATGAACAGACCAGACAAAGAAACATTGCGCCGCGTCATCCGGAAGATGCACAGACAAAATGATTGCGAGAAGTTTATTGAATTAGCATCCGTATTTACCGGTATGCTAGGGAAACTTAATTTCCATTCCGTAGAATTTGCTTCTGACGACCCTTACCACCCTTTCCCTTTATACATGAAACATATTCATAGTGTAATCTGCGAAGAAGAGTATCTTTACATACTTTGCTATAACGGGAATCTGCACATACTGGGAACCTATGAACGCGGACATATTCTGATTCCGCTCAAAGAACAACTGACTTTACGGGAACTCTTCTGCTGGACGTGCCGATCTTGGTGGGATCGCCTACTCACAAAGAGCGAAAATGAACTGCCTATATAATGAGAACTTTATCATTCCGCACAAAGATAAAAGCATTGAATGATCACCGAAACAGCAATCTTTAAGGTTTAACAAATATGAGTTACAATATTCACGACTTTAATTCGTAATCCTAACCAGATTAAATATGGAGGTCGCAGACCGAAGAACCGCTTGTGAAAGTAGTTCTTCAGGACTGTCTCCCAAGAGGATGCCGCATTACCCCATAGGCATCCTCTTTTATTATTATATTAGCAAGCAGTGTTTCAGATAGTTTCCTACGCCGGAACCAATAGTTTCAAGCGGCTGAAACTACAGTTCCATGCCTTGGAAACCTTAGTTTCAAGCTGATGAAACTTTAGTTTCAAGCGGGCGGAACTCTAGTTTCAAACTCTAGAAACCAAAAGTTCTATATAGACTATTTGTTCCACCCATTAAGAGTATCGACATCGAAGCCACTTACCTTCAACATTGAAACGACTCCTTTTCAACATCGGATTCACTTATCTTCGTCATCTAAGACATTCTTCTTCAGCATTTAATTCATTTATTTTCAGCATATTCTACCTCTCAACTTCAGTTCTTCGCGGTGACAATAGAAAACTAAGTTCCGCCTATTATCACCCTATTGTCACCTCTTATTATCACCCTTACCATTCTAATTTGCAACGTATTAAGTCGCAAAAGTGACAAGTGACAATAAAAACGCTGCATAAAACGTTGTGGCGAATAACCAAAGGAGGTTCAAACTCCTTGATTCGACAGACAACAGCCCTTCACGTTCAGACCTTGATTTCGTCATTTCACCTGTCAATCTTTCCGCTTCATCCTTTCCCGATAATCACGGATAAGGATAGTCCGTAACTTTGTAACATGAAACAATAACACTGTAAAATCATGTTTAAAGCTATCGTACGTTTTTCGATCAGGAAAAAACTATTCGTAGGGTTAACCACCCTCTTCCTGTTTATCGGGGGAATCTATGCCATGCTGACGCTCCCCATTGACGCCGTGCCGGACATAACCAACAATCAGGTGCAGATTGTAACCGTATCTCCTACGCTTGCGCCGCAGAAAGTGGAGCAGCTCATCACCATGCCCATCGAAATAGCGATGAGCAACATCATGAATGTAGAAGATATCCGTTCCGTCAGTCGCTTCGGGCTATCAGTGGTAACGGTCGTCTTCAAGGAAGACGTGCCCACACTCGATGCCCGCCAGCTGATCAACGAGCAGATACAAACCGTATCCGGCGAAATCTCCCCCGAACTGGGAACACCGGAAATGATGCCGATCACCACCGGACTGGGCGAAATCTACCAATACATATTGAAAGTAGCTCCGGGATACGAAGAGAAATATGACGCTATGGAACTCCGTACCATTCAGGACTGGATGGTGAAACGCCAGTTATCGGGCATACCGGGCATCGTGGAAATAAACAGTTTCGGAGGTTATCTGAAACAATACGAAGTGGCGGTAGACCCCGACGCCCTGTTTTCACTGAACATCACCATCGGCGAAGTGTTCGAAGCACTGAGCAGCAACAACCAGAACACGGGCGGAAGCTACATCGAGAAAGCAAAGAATGCCTATTACATCCGTTCGGAAGGGATGATCACCCGCATCAAAGACATCGAGCAGATCGTGGTAGCCAACCGGAACGGGATTCCCGTACACATCAGTGACGTAGGCGCTGTCCGCTTCGGCGCCCCCAAACGTTTCGGTGCGATGACGATGGACGGAAAGGGCGAATGCGTAGGCGGAATTGCCATGATGCTGAAAGGCGCCAACGCCAATGTAGTGACGCAGGAACTGGAAAAGCGGGTGGAAAAGATACAGCACTTATTGCCCGAAGGCATCAGCATCGAACCGTATCTGAACCGTTCGGAACTGGTCAACCGGAACATCTCCACCGTCGTCAACAACCTTATTGAAGGAGCCATCATCGTCTTCCTCGTACTTATTATCTTTCTGGGCAACGTCCGTGCCGGGCTGATTGTAGCTTCGGTCATCCCGCTGGCTATGCTTTTCGCATTCATCATGATGCGTCTTTTCAACGTAACCGCCAATCTGATGAGCCTCGGCGCCATCGACTTCGGTATTGTGGTAGATGGTTCCATTGTCATACTGGAAGGTATCCTGGCACACATCTACAGCAAGCAGTTCCGCGGACGGACACTGACCCGCAAAGAGATGGACGAAGAGGTGGAAAAAGGTGCTTCCGGTGTAGTCCGCTCGGCTACATTCGCCGTACTGATTATTCTCATCGTGTTCTTCCCGATACTGACTTTGAACGGAATCGAAGGAAAATACTTCACTCCAATGGCCAAAACCCTGGTGTTCTGCATCATCGGCGCCTTGATCCTGTCGCTGACATACGTCCCTATGATGGCGTCGCTCTTCCTGAAACATACCATCGTAGTGAAGCCGACACTTGCCGACCGATTCTTCGAGCAGCTGAACAAACTCTACCAGCGTTGCCTGCATGCGTGCCTGCATCACAAAGCACGCACCGTCGTCATTGCTTTTGCCGCACTGATCGGGTCCCTCTTCCTCTTCACCCGTCTGGGTGCCGAGTTCATCCCGACACTGGACGAAGGCGACTTCGCCATGCAGATGACCTTACCCGCCGGAAGTTCACTTTCGGAAAGTATCAAACTCTCCGAAGAAGCGGAAAAGACATTGATGGATCAGTTTCCCGAAATCAAGCACGTAGTGGCGAAGATCGGTACGGCAGAAGTCCCCACCGACCCGATGGCAGTGGAAGACGCCGACGTGATGATCATCATGAAACCTTTCAAGGAATGGACCAGCGCAACGAGCCGAGCGGAAATGGTAGAGAAGATGAAAGAAGCGCTCGAACCCCTCTCGGAACGTGCCGAGTTTAACTTCTCGCAGCCGATACAGCTCCGGTTCAACGAGCTGATGACAGGTGCGAAAGCCGATATTGCAGTCAAGTTATACGGCGAAGACACGCACGAACTTTATCAGAGGGCAAAGGAAGCCGCCACGTATGTAGAGAAAGTGCCGGGGGCAGCAGACGTCATCGTAGAGCAGACGATGGGATTGCCTCAGCTGGTTGTCAAATACAACCGCGGCAAGATAGCCCGTTACGGCATTAATATCGAAGAACTCAACACGATTATCCGGACAGCCTATGCCGGAGAAGCCAGCGGTGTGGTTTTCGAAAACGAACGGAAGTTCGACCTTGTCGTACGTCTGGATCAGGAGAAAGTGGCAGACTTAAATCTGGACAAGCTCTTTGTGCGTACTTCCGAAGGCATTCAGATTCCGGTCGGCGAGGTGGCAAGCATCGAACTTGTCAGCGGTCCGTTGCAGATCAACCGCGACGCTACCAAACGCCGCATCGTGATTGGTGTGAACGTACGCGACGCGGACATTCAGCAAGTAGTAGCCAACATCCAGAAGACACTGGACAAGAACATCAAACTGCAACCGGGCTACTACTTCGAATACGGCGGTCAGTTTGAGAACCTGCAAAACGCCATCAATACGCTGATGATCGTCATTCCGGTAGCACTGATGCTGATTCTGCTGATCTTGTTTTTCGCTTTCAAGAACATTACTTATACATTGATGGTATTCTCCACCGTCCCGCTGTCACTTATCGGAGGTATCGTAGCCCTCTGGCTGCGCGGACTCCCGTTCAGCATCTCGGCAGGAGTCGGTTTCATCGCCTTGTTCGGTGTGGCTGTACTGAACGGTATCCTGATGGTGAACCATTTCAACGAACTTCGTAAACGAAATAAATATGCTATGACTACCAACCGAATCCTCACTCTGGGCACCCCGCATCTGCTGCGTCCCGTATTCCTCACCGGACTGGTCGCCTCGCTGGGATTTGTCCCGATGGCAATCGCCACTTCCGCCGGTTCCGAGGTACAACGCCCGCTGGCTACGGTCGTCATCGGCGGACTGATTATCTCTACCGTGCTGACTTTGCTTATCATTCCGGTATTCTACAAGATTGTCAACTCATTTGCTGTATGGAGACGTCCCGGAAGCAAGTTTCATCTGCCGTTCTTCGTCATCCTGCCGTTGTTGCTGCTGATTCCTTCTTTCGCCTCAGCGCAGCAACCGGAAGCGGTCAGTCTGGAACAAGCCATCGAGATAGCCAAACAAAATCATCCGAGACTGAAAATAGCCGCCAACGCCATCCGTCAGGCAAAAGCCACTCGCGGAGAGATTGTCGAGGCAGCTCCCACCTCATTCAATTACTCATGGGGACAACTCAACGGAGAAAACAAGCAAGACAAGGAACTTGCTTTCGAACAGAGCCTCGGTTCGCTGCTGACTCCGTTTTACAAGAATGCACTGGTCAGCCGACAGGTAAAGACAAGTACTTATTATCGCCGGATGGTGGAAAAAGAAGTGATAGCGGAAGTAAAACGGGCATGGGCTTACTATCAATATGCCGCCAACCTCTGCTCCATGTACCGTGATCAGGACAAGATGGCGGAAGAGTTGAAACGTATCGGCGAAATACGTTATCAACAAGGAGAAATCACCCTGCTCGAAAAGAACATGATGACGACTACCGCCGCCGACCTGCACAACCGCTGGTATCAGGCACAGGAAGAGGAAAAGACGGCACTGGCACGTTTCCAGTGGTGCTGTTATGCCGACAGCCCGATTGTGCCGGCAGATTCGACCTTGTCTCTCTTTTATACCACCCTTTCGGACGGTAATCTGTCCGAAGCGCATACCGGATACTTCCGGAGTCAGGCAGAAGAAGCGAAAGCAATGCTTCATGTAGAACGCAGCCACTTCTTTCCGGAGATCAGCATAGGATATACCCGTCAGGACATTCTTCCCTTGAAGAGTCTGAATGCATGGATGGTGGGAGTCTCCTTCCCCGTTTACTTCCTGCCCCAGAAAAGCAAGGTGAAGCAAGCCAGACTGGCTGCCGCTTCGGCACAGATTCAGGCGGATGCCAACATCCGCGAACTTCGCAATAAGGTGATGGAACTGGAAGCCTCCCTCCGACGATACAACGAGAGCCTGCGCTATTATACTACTTCCGCTCTCAAAGAAGCGGAAGAACTGACCAAAGCCGCCAACCTGCAACTGCAACAGAGCGAAACGGGCGTTGCCGAATACATACAGTCCGTCACGACGGCACGGGACATCCGGCGAGGGTATATCGAAACCGTCTATCAGTATAACATTGCCGCTCTGGAACATGAATTGTTTGAATAAGTGGAGAGTGGAGAGTTTTAATGAACAGTTTTCCTGTTAATATAGAAGATTATTTTGCAAGAGTACTTAATATAAAAATGTGTATGAGAAAGATATTTTACCCCATCCTTCTGCTCGCCTTAATAGCTTGCAAGGGACAACAACAAACGGCGGATTCAGAGTCTGTGGCGGACCCTGCAACAGAAAGCGTGAATCCGGAAATGGGAAAAAACAATGGTCAAAGCGACGCCGATGCCACTGCACAGCCCGAAGTGGATGCAATCACTTCCGCCACTTCCCGCCCCAATCAGGTTTCGTTCAACGGCCGGATCGTCCTTCCGCCCCAACGGCAGGCAACCGTCGCACTGACTATCGGCGGAGTGATCAAAAACACTTCCTTACTCCCCGGACAACACGTTACCAAGAACTCTGTAATCGCCACTTTGGAGAATCCGGAGTTTATCACCCTCCAACAGACTTATCTGGACAGCCACGCACAAACAGAATATCTGCGTATGGAATACGAACGGCAAAAGAATCTCTCTGCCGAACAAGCGGCTTCGCAGAAGAAGTTCCAGCAAAGCAAAGCGGATTATCTTTCGATGAAAAGCCGTCAGGATGCTGCCGCCGCACAACTTTCGCTTTTGGGCGTGAATCCGGAAACACTGCTTCGGGATGGCATCCAGCCGCTTCTGGAAGTAAAAGCTCCTATCAGCGGATATGTGGTCAATGTAGCTATGAACATGGGAAAGTACATCAATCCGGGAGAAGCTCTCTGCGAAGTGATCGATAAAAGCGCACCGATGCTCTGCCTGACTACCTACGAAAAAGACCTTGCAGATATGCAAACAGGCAGTCCCGTACAATTCCGTGTCAACGGCATGGGTACACAAACGTTCAACGGCACGGTCATCTCCATCGGACAAAAAGTGGACGAAGTGAACCGCTCACTCGAAGTATACGCTTCCATCAAGGAGACGAATCCGCAGTTCCGACCGGGGATGTACGTCACGGCACATATCCAAAAACAATAATCTGCCGTGCAGCGACAGCCATTCATCATGCATAATTCGTAATTAACCATTATCTTTGCAACATGGTATTGAAAGCTATCAATAAAGATAAGTATTTCCTGTCCACGGTCATCATCTCGCTGATGGTGGCTGTGCTCATTCATTTTCCGGAATCGGTCTCTCTCTTCGACCGTTTCGAAAGCCATTCGCTTTTCCCGGGGATGAAGTTTATGGATGTGGCAAATGAGATTCTGTTTACCTTCGTTTCGTTACTCATACTTTTTGCCATCAATACGCGCTTGTTCCATTTCAACCAGGCGTCCATTAAAATAACGGCTGCAAAGATTCTGCTTTCCTTCATCCTGACATGGATACTCAGCAATCTGCTGGGACAAGTGTTTGTCTTCCTGCACCGGACATTCGACATTCCCGCCATCGATGCGATGGTGCACCACTATCTCCATCCGTTGCGCGACTTCATCATGGCTTGCCTCGTCACCAGCAGTTGCTGCATCATCTACCTTGTCCGCCGCCAGCAACTGGTATTGATTGAGAACGAACAGTTACAGGCGGAAAACATCCGCAACCAGTATGAAGTATTGAAGAATCAGCTCAATCCGCACATGTTGTTCAACTCACTGAATACGCTGCGTTCACTGGTGCGCGAAAATCAGGACAAGGCACAGGATTATATTCAGGAACTCTCACGGGTACTGAGGTATACGCTACAAAGCAACGAATCGCAAAGCGTCAGCCTGCGGGAAGAGATGGAATTCGCTTCTGCTTACATCTTCCTGCTGAAAATGCGCTTTGAGAATAATCTGCAATTTGATATACAGATAGGGAAATCTTTCGAAGACTACCGTCTTCCTCCGATGGCAGTACAAGTACTGATAGAGAATGCCGTGAAACACAATGAAATCAGCGACCGCAAACCGCTGACTATCCATATTTCGACCGACAGCGAAGGTTATCTGTCCGTCAGCAACGACATCCAGCCCAAATGGACCGCTACTCCCGGAACCGGCATCGGACTTGCCAATCTCGCCAAGCGCTACCGGCTATTATTCAAACAGGACATACAGATCACAGAGGACAAAGAATTCACCGTCTGCATTCCTCTCATTGATGAAGTACAATGAAGTAAGAACAATGAACCATGAAAACAGTTATTATTGAAGATGAAAAGGCAGCCGTACGCAATCTGACTTCACTGCTCAACGAAGTGAAACCGGAAGCTGAAATCATTGCCATACTGGACAGCATCAATTCCACCATCGAATGGTTCGGCATCCACCCGATGCCGGAACTCGTTTTTATGGATATTCATCTGGCAGACGGTTCTGCCTTCGAAATATTCGATCATATCAGCATCACCTGCCCCATTATCTTCACCACGGCTTACGACGAATATGCCCTGCGTGCCTTCAAAGTGAACAGTATCGACTATCTGCTGAAACCTATCGGCAAGGAGGACATCGAACATGCGTTTGAGAAATTGGACAACTTGCAGGATGCCATCCCCGAAAACGGAAGCAAGCGGGAAAATAAGGAAGAGGAACTGCTTCATCTCATTCACTCGCTGAAAAAGCAGGAGAACTACAAGACACATTTCCTCATACCGATGAAAGGCGATAAGCTGCTTCCTGTCTCAATCGACATGATTCAACTGTTCTACATCAAAGATTGTCAGGTAAAAGCTGTCTTAACGGACGGGATGGAATACAATTTTTCTCTTACGCTGGATGAATTGGTCGATTGTTTAAATCCTAGTCTCTTCTTCAGAGTCAACCGGCAGTTTCTGATTTCAAGGGAGGCGATAAAGGATATTGATTTATGGTTCAACAGCCGGTTGTCCATTAATCTGCGTCACTCCAGAATGACAGAGAAGATATTGGTAAGCAAAGCACGGGTAGCGGAATTTAAGGAATGGTTTTCGAGCAAAAAGTAAAACAAGCGGGACTATATTGAAATCCCGCTTATATGCATTCGTTCTTTATAAGTATCGGATATCAGTTCTAAAAAAAGGATGAAGCCCAGCCTCATCCTTTCCATTTTTATCTTAATACCTAACCTTATTAAAACCCAATTGATGATTTATACTTCATCGTCTTCTCCGGTAAAGAAATCGAAGGAGGTACAGCCTCATCGGACACCGCCCGTTTGTAATTCGGCTTGCCGCTCATCACAAAACGAAGTTTCACTCCATCACGGATATCATCATACGTCAGGTAGGACTTATCGTACTTTTTACCGTTGACATAAAGCTCCTTCACGTACAGGTTCTTCGGCGACCAGTTGTCCGCTGTCATTTCAATGTTTTTTCCATTACTCATCCGGACCGTAATAGCCTCTGCGCATGGCGAACCGATATTATAAATATTGCTGGACGGAGCCACCGGATAGAAACCGATGCAGTTGAACATATACCACGCAGACATCTGTCCGCAATCATCGTTACCACTCAATGCATCCGGTGTATTTCCGTAGAAACGGTCGACGATGGTACGTATCCACTTCTGACATTTCCACGGTTCTTTCAGGTAGTTGTAGAGGTAAGCGACATGATGACAAGGCTCATTTCCATGCCAATAGGCTCCGATACGTCCCTGTATATCATGTGCTCCGGGGATATCATCCGGCAGTTCTACCGTAAAAAGCTCATCCAGGCGTTTGCGGAACAGTTCCTTGCCGGCCTCGTTGATATATCCCTGCACATCTTGTGGAACATACCAGGTATATTGCATCGTGAATCCTTCCGTTATATCACCCCAGCCATGTACCGATCCCGGACCCTGATAGGCAACCGGAGTAAACGGAGTGCGCCAGTCACCTTTGCTGTCGCGTCCGCGCATATATTTCGTTTCGGGGTCAATCAAGGTCTGATAAGACAAAGCACGGTTGAGGAAATAATGATAATCGTCTTCTTTGCCTAATTTCTTGGCTGCCTGTGCGATGCAATAATCATCATAAGCATATTCCAGTGTCTTTGACACTGACTCCGCTTCCTTATCGAATGGTACATAGCCCATTTCACGATATTCCGGAAGGCAATCGTAGTTCGAATTCATCGCTGTGGTTTTCATCGCTTCGTATGCACGCTCGTAATCAAAGCCTTTCACTTCTTTCACGATCATATCCGCCAATACGGATACGGCGTGATAACCAATCATACACCAGGTTTCGTTGCCGTAGAAAGACCAGATAGGAAGCATCTTCTCCACACTCTTGTCGTAATGAGCCAACATAGAATTTGCAATGTCCGCATTCACCTCCTGCTGAACCAAGTTAAACCAGGGATGCAAAGCCCGATAGGTATCCCAAAGGGAGAACACCGTATAGTTCGTGAATCCTTCCGCTTTTTCTATGTTCTTGTCTAGTCCGCGGAACTGCCCGTCCGAATCCTGAAAGATAAACGGATGCAGAGCGGCATGATAGGCGGAAGTATAAAACGTTTCCTTTGTCTTTCGGTCAGCAGTCAACGTATATTTTCCAAGTTCCTTTTCCCAAAGGGCTTCCCCTTTCGCCCTTAACTCGTTGAAAGTTAATCCGTCGAGTTCCTTCATATTATTCCGGGCACCGTCTGTGCTGACTGCAGAGATGGCTGTTTTCACCGTCACTTCTTCTCCTGCCTTTGTATCAAAGGAGATACAAGCCATCAGATTCTTTCCCCAGGCTTCGTAAGAACTGCGGAATCGGGAAGTGTTATAAATAACCGGCTTTTTGTCTTGTACAAAGCGCAGTCCGGTCAACTTCTTCGAGAAAGTAGCCGTGAAGTACACATGACGTTCCGGCCCCCACCCTTTCACCAGTTTGTATCCGGTGATAGTCGAATCGTTTATCATTCGCAGATTCGACCATTCGCAGGATTGCCAGAGCGTATGGTTCATATCAATCATGATGAACGCATTGTCCGACTCCGGATAAGTAAAACGGAACATACCGCTACGCACACCGGAAGTCATTTCGGCTTTGACTCCATAGTCTGCCAGTTCCACAGCATAATAATTGGGGGACGCCCACTCCTTATCATGTGAATAACGCGAACGATAGCCTTGATCGGGATCTTCATGAGTACCGGGTTCCAGTTTCATTTCTCCCGTTCCGGGGATAAACAGAAAGTCGCCCAAGTCCGGAATACCTGTTCCGCTCAAGTGCGTCAAACTGAATCCCATCAATGTCAGATGATTGTATTTGTATCCGGAAGCTGCATCATAGAAGCGGCTGTCCGTATCGGGGCTTATCTGGATTCCCCCGAAAGGAATCTGTGCACCGGGATAAACATTTCCATAACCATCCGTACCGACAAACGGGTTCACGTAGTCCGTCAGCTTTTCAGTTTGAGCCATGCCCGGCAAGATACTCACCAGACACGACCAAACCAAAAACAACCTTTTTCTACCAACTTTATTAACCATATCCAATCGTATATTACACCTGTATATCACCTACGGCAACCTGATATTCATGCCATAGTTCATCTATGCTATATTCCGTTCCCAAGATATGCTTGATAGCTCCGTCAAACGACCAGGGAATCACCTCCAGTGTGCTACGGTTAAACTTACGCAGGAATTCAGGATCTTTATTGTCGCGCAACCAGACGAAGAAATAACCTGCTGTCCGATAACCGTCCATGTAGTTTCCTCCTTTCGGACGGGCATTCGGTCCGTCGAATCCGCCGTTGGCTACACGTACGGCATCTGCCATTCCTTCAATAAATGCCCAGAATACACGATTGGTTCCGTAAGAGCCGATGCCTTGCGGTTCCAGCTGATAGGCGTGTGTCAGTTCGTGCAACAGTACCCCACGCGTTTCGAAGAACAGCTTTGCCGTATCGTTTTCCGCAAATGATTTCTCGATATGCCGTGTGCTGTAGAAGATAGTAACGTCTCCATTACCACCGCCTTTGGCAGAAATTCCTTCGATGTCTTCCAGTGTATAATGTATCTTGTTCACCGGAGTTATGCTGTCTTCCGGTGAGTTATAAAGAGTAGCCAATACAGTGCGTGCCTGCTCTTTGATATAAGACTCCGCATCCGGAATGATCCGGTGATAAATGTCCGAACCTTTTGTTTCCGAAGCTTTATCTTCGAACAAGACAGTTCCTACATTGTAGCTTTTCCATACGTCCGGTTTTGCTTCGGCTTGCTTCTTCGCACTTGCCGCACAAGCTCCCATGCCCACAATCAGGGCAATTGCATATACCAAATGTCTCTTTTTCATATTCTTTTCTTGATTATTTATTGATGCTGTTAATTGATTCCATTAGTTAATGAATAAGGTTTGTCCTGCACCGATACTCCACGACGTTTGTTGGGCGATGCCGACATTTTAAATTCCAATACGCCTCCTTTCAGGATATCCTCGTGTGTGATGTACATTTTATCATAAGACTCACCGTTCAGTTTCAGTGACTGTACATAACGCTTCTTGTCGCTGACGCCCGGCGCTTTGATTTCCAGTGTCTTTCCGTTGGGAAGTGTCAGCTTCAGATAGGGCAGATAGGGAGCACCAAGGACATACTGGTCTGTACCCGGACAAACCGGATAGAAGCCCATCACAGAGAAAAGATACCATGCCGACATCTGTCCGCAATCATCATTTCCACCCAGTCCGTTGATGTCATTCTTATACATCTTGTTCAGGATTTCACGCAGCCAGTACTGTGTTTTCCACGGTTGGGAGGTCCATGCGTACAAATAAGGTACATGATGGCTCGGTTCATTGCCATGTACGTATCCACCTACCAGGCATTCTTCCGTAATATCCTCATTATGTTCATAGTACTTCTCCGGCAGATGCATGGAGAAGAGTTCGTCCAGTTTCTGTACGAATGTCTTTTCTCCTCCCATCAGGTCGATCATACCAAACACATCATGCGGTACATGAAAGGAGAAGTTCCATGAATTACCTTCGATAAAGCCTTCGCCGTAAGTTTGCAACACATCGAACTCTTTTTTGAATGTGCCGTCACTGTAGCGGGGACGGGCAAAACCGATGCTTGTATCATAGATGTTACGATAGTTGAGAGCACGTTTGCGGTAAGTATCCGCTATCTCTTTATTACCGGCTTTCAAGGCTGTCTGATAAATAGTCCAGTCGTCGTATGCATATTCCAACGTAGAGGAAGCTGCCGTACCACTCTTGTCCAGCGGGATATATCCCAGCTTCATATAATCGGCTACACCTTCATAGTAAGGTACCGTAGATGTGCTAACCATCGCCGATAATGCCTCATCCACATTTGAAAAAACTCCTTTGGTTATTGCATCCGCCAGCACAGACACAGCATGATAACCGCTCATACACCAGTTCTCATTTCCCATCAGGCTCCATATCGGCAACATGCCATGCACGCTCTGCTGTTCATGTTTGATCATTGATTCCACCATATCCGCATTGCGTTCCGGTTTCACCAGGTTAAGGAACGGATGTTCCGCGCGATATGTATCCCAAAGTGAGAATATAGTATAGTTAGTGAATCCTTTCGCCTGATGTATGTTATGATCCAGACCACGATAGGAACCGTCTACGTCCATATACACGGACGGATTAATCATGGTATGATAAAGCGAAGTGTAGAACATCGCCTTCTGATCCGGTGTACCTTCTATTTCGAAATGATCCAGTTCATTGTTCCAGTCTGTCCGTGCAGCTTCCGCCAACTGTTCGAAGCTCTTTCCGGAAGCCTCGGCACGCAGGTTCTTTACAGCGCCTTCCGTGCTGACTGCCGACAAGGCTACCTTTACAACCAGTTCGGGATCTTTGGCCGTTTCGAAGTTAAAGTAAGCCACGATCTTTCGACCAGTGATTTCCGGGAAATTCTTCTCCAGCTTGAAACGACGCCAAAAGCCATTGTACAATACCTTTTCCTTATCCTTATATCCGTAATCCTTGATCGGCTGTGACAAGGAAATGGCAAAATAGGTATAATTCGTACGTGCCCATCCGTTGGTGATGCGGTATCCTGTCAGCAATGTATCGTTTTCCACCCGCAGGTTTGCCCACAATACTTTGCCGTCATAATTATAGATACCATGCACCAGGTCCAGGATCAGATGACCGTCTTTTCCTTTCGGGAAGGTATATTTATGTACACCCGTCCGTTGAGTAGCTGTCAGTTGCGCTTTAATGCCATAGTCGTCCAGCATCACTTCGTAGTATCCGGGTGTCGCTTTCTCTGTGGCATGATCGAAGCGCGAACGGTAACCCTCTTCCGGATGGTCCGCCCGTCCGGGATTCAATTTTACATCGCCGACAGCAGGCATCAGCAATATATCTCCCAGGTCGGAATGTCCCGTGCCGCTGAGGTGGGTGTGACTGAAACCTACGATGGTTTTATCCCGATACTGGTAACCGGCACAATATTCATACGCATTCTTCTGATAAGCTCCATTCACATTATGTGGAATTGTGTCTGTGTCCGGACTCAGCTGTACCCATCCGAAAGGGGTGCAAGCACCGGGAAAAGTATGCCCCATACCATTGGTTCCGATAATCGGATTAACGTAATCTACCGGTTGCTGAGCTACGGCGGACAAGGTTACCGCCGCCATAGTCATCATCAATACTTTCTTTTTCATCTTATTCATACCTGCTTACTTGTTATCACGAGAGAAGGAATAGGGGAAGTCGGATTCGTTAATACCTCTTCCTTTATTCGGTTTATTATCCATATCAAATACCAGACGTCCGCCTTTCAGCAAGTCGAAATGATTCAGATAATTCTTTGTATAGTTCTTACCGTTATAGTTCAGCGAACGGATGTAACGATTGGCATCACTATTTTTAGGAGCGGAGATTTCCAGTTTCTTGCCGTTCTCCAGTGTGATCGTCGCTTTCTTGAAATAAGGAGCACCCATCACATATTCATTGCTGCCCGGACATACCGGATAGAAGCCTAAAGCGGTAAACACATACCAGGCAGAAGTCTGTCCGTTATCCTCATCACCACAATAACCGTCGGGAGTGGCAAAGTAGAGGCGGTTCATCACTTCACGCAGCCAGTACTGTGCTTTCCAGGGCTCGCCTGCATAGTTATACAAGTAAATCATGTGCTGGATAGGCTGGTTGCCGTGCGCATAGTTACCCATATTGGCAATTTCCATTTCACGGATTTCATGAATCACACCTCCGTAGTAGCTATCATCAAATATCGGTGGAAGGTTGAACACAGAATCGAGCATACTGACAAACATCTTTCTGCCGCCCATCAAATCGGCCAGTCCCTGTACATCATGAAATACAGACCACGTATAGTGCCAGCTGTTTCCTTCGGTAAAGGCATCCCCCCACTTGAACGGATTAAAAGGAGTCTGGAAGGTGCCATCGGCGTTCTTGCCACGCATCAGTTTTGTTTCAGGGTCGAACAGGTTGCGGTAGTTCTGGCTTCTGCTCTTATAGAGTTCCAGTTCTTCTGCCGGACGCCCTAGCTTTTCACCCATTCGGTAGATGCACCAGTCATCGTATGCATACTCTAATGTACGCGCCGCATTCTCGTTAATCTTTACATCGTAAGGCACATAACCCAGTTTATTATAATATTCGTATCCACGGCGCCCTGTTGTAGAAACTCTCGGATGTACACTGTTGGCTCCTTTGAGCAAACCTTCATACATTTTCTCCGCATCCGCTTTGGTCACATTCTTCATAAAAGCATCTGCCACTACGGAAGCCGAATTGTTTCCGACCATACAGCCACGATGTCCCGGACTCGCCCATTCGGGGAAGAATCCGCTTTCAAGATATGTATTCAACAGTCCTTCCTGCATCTTCTCTCCCATTGAAGGATATATCAAATTGACAAACGGGAACAGGCAACGGAACGTATCCCAGAAACCGGTATCGGTAAACATATATCCCGGACGGATTTCACCGTTATAAGGGCTGTAATGTACCGTTTCACCCTTCGCATTCACTTCGTGGAACATACGGGGGAATAATACCGAACGATACAGACAAGAATAGAAGGTACGCATCCGGTTCTCATCATCGTCTTCGACTTTGATACGTCCCAGTACGTCATTCCAAGCTTTACGTCCGGCTTCCTTGGTCTGTTCGAATGTCTTGTTTCCGATTTCTTTCAGATTCAGTTCCGCCTGTTCGGGGCTGATGAATGAGGAAGCCACTTTGGCATGCACCTGTTCTCCTTTCTTTGTCGAAAAACCGATGGCAGCACCTACGTGATTGGATTGCAGTTCAAGATGCGTCTCTACCAGATGGTAGTCCGCCCATACTTTATTAAATGTAAAAGGCTTGTCGAACTCTATCACAAAGTAGTTCCTGAAATTCTGCGGAACACCGCCACTGTTACGTGTCGTATAACCTACAATCTTATTTTCTTCGGGAATCACCTTCACATACGAACCACGGTCGAAAGCATCTACTACCACATAAGCATCGGACGCTTCGGGGAAAGTAAAACGGAAATACGCACAACGCTCCGTCGGGGCAATCTCCGTTGTCATGTTATACTCTGACAGATAAACACTGTAATAATAAGGAGTTGCTTTCTCTGCCTTATGCGAAAACCAGGAAGCACGGCTATCCTGATCAATCTTCAGCTGTTTGGTCATCGGCATAATGGAGAACTGTCCGTAGTCATTGATCCAGGGACTGGGCTGGTGGGTCTGCTTGAAACCTCTGATTTTGTCAGAAGCATACGTGTAAGCCCAACCGTCCCCCATCTTTCCGGTCTGCGGCATCCAAAAGTTCATCCCCCAAGGCAGTGCAATGGCAGGATAGGTGTTTCCGTTGGAGAGCGAAATCTTGGAGTCGGTTCCCATCAGGGGATTCACGTAATCCACCGGCTGCTTTTGCGCAAAGATAGAGGAGACTCCCAACAATAGAGTCATTGTGATAGACAGCAGTTTCTGTTTATTCATGATATAAGAGTTAAACTATTAATATTAGATTAGCGAGTGTTATTATTCACGTTACAAATTAACGCAATAGAAAATTAATAACTATACTCTGACGTGACAAAAAGCACGTCCGGGCGAGAATGTCAGAGTAGAGAACTAGGAGTCAAACAGAGCACAAATTAAATTACTAATAATCAAATAATTGCCCATAAGAAAATACAAATAGAGTACAAACAAAAACAAAAGCAAGAAAGTAATCGAGATTATGTTCTGTTTACTTTCTTGCTTTTTTCAAAGACTGGTTACTTCTTCATTCTAAACCAACGCTCGCCTGTAGCACTTAGCACATACACCATACTGTCGTTGTCATCATAACTCCAATAGAAGCCGTCTTCCGAAACACAGAAAGAGAGGAATTTACTGTAATCCTGCTGTACACGGTTATAATCAGCCGGATTATTATTCCATCCGAATAAATCATATGGTTCGCCCAAGCTGATGAATATACGACCAGTAGCATTATCTGCTGTCATAGTAACCGCAAAGCCAATATAAGATCCCATACCACTCCACGGACAAGCAATCAAATTCCTCGGATTACGATCATCAAACTCCACACCAGAGTGGAAGATTCCCTTAAAGTCTGCATGAATCTCATCCTGATCTACTATATGGGTCTTCCAACCATTTGCATACCATGCTGCAATATCAGAGGCTTTCCGAGTATCACATACAACATTAGCATTGTCAGTTTCAATTTCACCATTCAAATAGTTGTAATAGAGTTTATTTAAACTTATTCCATCTACCGTCACATTGCTACCCAAAGTCAACACTGCATTTTCATCATTCGTTGTATCAATTATCATCGGATACTCTGTGTGTTTTACCACACCGTTATCTATTGCAGAAATCTTCACTTTCCAATTATTGCTCTCGTCGCAAATAATCAAATAGTGTGCAAGGAAAGAAGAGGATGACCTACGAAATACACCATTATTCAACTCTCCCTTAAGCAAATCCATGGCTTGTGCTTTATTATAAGCAATAATGGCCAATCGTTTTCTCTCCTTAGCTTGTTGCAAAGCTGCAGTTGAGACCGGAGTCAAGATCATTTCTTTGCCATGCGTCTGTCCTACAGCTGTAATTTGTGAATCAGAATACCCCGTAATGACAAATGTCGTCTCCGAGTTTTCGTTCAAATATTGTAGCATTCCTCCATTCAGCAAGGTAAGCAACACCGCTTTTTCCCCCTGGAAATCCAGAGAATAATCTGTTCCAACCTCATTCTTCAACAACGTTTCGTCTGAATCCGATGCTACATTTCCTTCTTCATCAAACTGAAAGTAGAACGTTACTCCTTGATAAATCATTTTCCATCCGTCTGCCGCACACAGTAGTTCTTTTACCTCTGAAGGACGCAAGCGGTCTGCACTCATGTCACCTTCATGTTCCCAGTCTTTCCAAGGTTCCGTCATGCCACAACTATAAAAAACCAGGCAACACAACGACAACATTATATAAATAAGTTTCTTCATGATGTTTTTCTTTTAAGATTTGAAATTAGAAATTAGGTATATATCCTCCCAAGTCCGGTCCCACTCCATAATTCTTGGCTGCTCCCGGCGCACAAATACGTAAGTCAATCATCGGCGGAATCCGTCCGTCATCCTTCACTTTCATCACACCGTCAGTAGTACCTCCCCAAGGATTCCGCATCTTGAAAAGATGAGTATTATCATCCGGCAAGATAAACGTAAACGCATGCCCACTGGTCGTCTGCCAATTTTGATCTACCTGTTCACCGCTTCTTGTAAAACCACCGATCACCAGTCTACCCTGTTTGAGCGACACTTCCACCGCGCGTTGTAAGTCTTCGGCAATCAATGCATTTGCACCGAAACCTACACTTTCCCCGTCGCCGGTAAAGATAGCAGAAACATATTCAGTACCAATACCACCGACATTAGAACTACCTTGATAGATCTGATTCCACTTAATCATAGCCTTTTCGAGAATCGTAGCCCAAGTGACTTCTTTATTTCTGCCGCCTAAGGCACCTAAATCGCCACTATTACCGATAAAATAGTCGCCACCTACACCAACTGATATTTGTTTTCCTTTCGGGTCATACATAGTAACTGTGTATGTTTTGTCCATATTATCCTTGATAATGTGTTTTACGAAACGGGGATAGAGGTATGCCATCGAAGCAATCACCGCACAAGCACAGCAGTCACCTACCCAACGCTGATTTACATCAGACATCACAGGATTTCCATTTGGATAAATGGATACAACATTGAATGTATTCCAAGCCATCTTCGTCCCACCATCTCCAAATGGTTCAGGTTCTTCAGCAGGATCGGCAAGCCATTTCAAGTCTGCTGCCGTAGCTTCTCTGTCATTCTCATGCTGTCTGCCCATCGGAGTTATCGCACTAAACGTACTGGAACCTTTACTAGCAATCAAGTCGTTGATATTCTCCGTATATGAACGCATGGCCACCAGTTTCCATTCAGCTATCTGCGTGGCAGCACCACCATTGTTCGCTTCAACAGAAAGTCTGTAGTAACGATAGGAAGTTGCATTATCCACTTCATAGCTTTTCTCTTCTTTTCTCGCTGCAAAAAGTTGGTTTGTCTGCGCATCCAGTTCTGTCCACGTAGTATTATCATTAGAACCATAGAGTGTCCAATCTTTCGGGTCCATTTCGGGAGTATCGGCAGCCGAGGTCAACGAATAGGCAGTGACAGCCTTACTACTATTTCCATTCCAAGTGATGTTGAAACTACTATGATAAGTAACATACTTCGTGTCAGCATTATCGTCTACCAAACGTCTGATTTCCGAACCGACAGGAGCATCAGCATATTGCGCTATAATTGTACCACTGGAGGGCATATTCGTGTTACCCGAACCAAGTACATAAGAAACCGGAGCATCTTCGTTCGGACCTTCTCCTCCATTATCTCCTTCATCATCGTCGGACGAACATCCTGCCAGACAAAAGGGAATTAGCAGCACCAAAAGAAAAATGATTCTCTTCACTGCATTCACATCGCTACATCTTATTTGAGGTATCTTCATTGTTTTTCTTTTCATTAATTTCTTTCATTCATTCGCAGATCGGACATCCGGAGTATATTACTCCGTTGTCCATCCCAGATTTTGTACCATCTTCGGATTACGACGTACATCTTCGTCAGGAATCGGGAAGAGGTAATGTTTAGGCAAAAATGTACGTGTTTCTACTACTACCTTCTCAAAAAATGCAGGAGCATCCGAACGGAAAGCCATACCATGAATAGGTCCGCCTTCTCCACCTCTATGATATTTAGGATAAATCCAATCATCGCCTACAGCCATATCGGCTACTTTCCAACGACGTACATCAAAGAAATGATTCCATTCGAACATCAGCTCAACCAAACGTTCACGATGAATACGTTTGTCCACTCCGTCACGTGTATCTTCATAAGGAATGCATGCAAATCCATTATCGTCCTTAGTACCTACCGCACCATATCCAGGAATACCGGCACGGGCGCGTATCTTATTTACATACTTAATCGCTTCATTACGTTGGTCACAAGCGCTCAACGTTTCAGCATACCCCAAGTACATGTCTGCCAAACGAAGCAAAGTTGCACAATGCCTGTTAGCCCCGCTACGTCCTTCTTTTGAAGCCATTTTACGCATACCATAACCCGTGTAAGGGGCATCCCAATTGGCATTAGCATAACCGGAATTACCGTTATAAGTCAGTTCTGTGGTTATTTCTCCACGCGGAGTATCTGTCTTCAACCAAGTAGAACCATGGAATGTAATGTTCGTATAAAAACGCGGTTCGCGATTAGCCCATTGTTTCAATGTTTGATTCGAATTGCTCTTGAAGTAGGTTCTGGAAGGAACTACTTCGTCAGTATAGTCACTCGACCATCCCAAATATTCATTAGAAGGTACCCCCTCATATTCCTTATAGTTCGTATCGTCAACAATCCGGCGACCGTCTTTCATAAAGTACAAGTCCACCATTTCCTGAGGTACACCAAATCCCAGACCACCTCTCAAAGCACCATTATTATCATCGTACCCCTTGTGATAAGGCGTGGTTTCGTAAGCCCGGTAATCATGGTCTGCCAAGCGAATGAAAATCTGTTCTTTATTCTCTGTACCGTACAAAACTCCCGATGTCACTTTTCTATAAGATTCATAGAAATCAATCTTTCCATCGGCTGTCTTCTCCGTATATAAAGAGAAAGTGTTACCGTATTCATCAAAGAATTCTTTGTAAGCATCACGTGCAGCCTCCCATTTCGCTTTTTCCTGCGATTTATCTTGCGGAAAGAGTTGCTTGCCACTTTCCGGATTAACGATGGCGGCATAATCGGGATTACAATTGAATAGCGGACTTGCCGCATACAACAACATTTTCGCTTTGAAAGCTTTACATGCAGCTCTGTCTATACGTCCCAAATTGGATCCGTCATATCTATCAGGAAGCTCATTTGCCGCATCATCAAATTCCTTCGCCATAAAAGCCACACATTCATCTACCGTATTACGTTCTTTCAGCAGTTCAGCAGTAGAAATATCCAATGGAATTGGTTCTTCCCCCAAAATCACAAATGGGCCGTAGGAACGGAAAATCATGAAGTAATAGAAAGCACGCAAAGCTCTGGCTTGCGCTTTCCACTGTTTGCGTTGTGCGGCCGAGGCTTCCAAACAACGGTCTACATTCATGATAAATGTACTGGCACGAGAAATTCCTTTATAATACTCGATGTACCAAAAGTTTATCCATGAGGAACCTGCATAGGTGGCTCCGGAAGCCCATTCGCTACCATTATTTCCGTCCCATGAAAGCTTGCATTCCAACGAACCGGTTGTCCAGATCCCCGACATCGTATTCCTTGCAGAACGTTCTAATGTTTCATCGGGCACATAATTATACACATTATTCAAAAACTGTTCTGTCTTCGAGCGATTAGTAAACGTATCCTCCAAGTCATATTGTTCACCGGGGATTGCATCGAAGAAATCATTGCACGAACTAAGTCCGACCACCAAACACAGCGCCAAAGTTCCTATTTTAAATATATTTTTCATATCCTTCTTGCTAACTGATTATTATTAAAAACTTACATTCACACCTACTGAATAAGTACGTACATTAGGATAAGCAGTACCATTATTGGTATTCAACTCCGGATCCCATAATTTGAACTTAGAGAATGTCAATAGGTTGGTGCCCATCACATAAATACGCGCACTCTTCAGGAATGTTTGATTAATCAACTTCTTCGGGAGTTGGTAAGCAATAGTCAACTGTTTCAGACGCAGGAAACTGACATCTTTCTGCCACCATGTGCTGGTTTTCATATTATTTTGATTCGCATTGTTTCCATGATGCAAACGAGGATAGAATACATCCTGATTAGTCGGATTGTCAGCAGACCATCTGTCAGTAATGTTTGCAAACAAGTTCGTAATACCTGAACCATCATTAAAAGGATACATGGCATTTCCTCCCAAACAACGGTCTGCCTTGGCATTTCCGGCAAAGAGCGCACCGACAGAGAAATCACCTAATTGTAAATCTGCACCGAAACCATAATAAATCTTAGGTACGTCACCCTGACCTATCAGACATTTATCATAATCGTCAATTACTCCGTCACCATTTAAATCCTTATATTTGATATCACCCACTTTCGAAATCTGTCCCGGATGCCCTTCACCAAACTGCTTGGCATGGTCCATGATCTCTTCTTCACTAGTGAATAACCCTTCGGCGATCCATCCCCAACGTCCGTTCACGTTCGTTCCTCTTTTTTCCATCCACGGATACTGTACCCGGGGATCATCGTTCTCTATAATTTTATCTTCATTCCATGAGAAGTTACCACGGACAGTCAGGAAACATTTCTTACCGAGTTGCTGTGTATATTCCAATGTAGCTTCAAAACCCTTATTGTCTACCACTCCCAAATTAGCATAAGGCATTTCTACGAACCCGGAATAATCAGGAATAACGCGTCGGGTAATAAAGATGTCTTTACGATGTTCTTTAAAGATATCTAATGTCAGCGAAAGATTGTCTTTGAAAAATTTTAAGTCAACACCTAAGTCTTGCTTGCGGGAAGTAGACCAACCGACATTGGCTCCGTACTTGCTGAACCCCCAACCACCAACACCGTTATTCTGGTCGCCAAAACGATAACCATCTACGCTCGCCATCTGGTCTAGGTACATAAAACGCCGTCCTGTTACAGCATCCGTACCAACTAAGCCATCTGTATAACGCACTTTAAAGTAAGAAACAGTTTCTTGCAAAGATTCCCACCAAGCCTCATTAGAGATAGCCCAGCCAAGACCAAATGCAGGGAAGAAACCGAAACGTTTTTCTGGACTGAAGTTCTCGGAACCATTATACCCAAGGTTTGCCTCGAAAAAATAACGGTCGTTCCATGAGTAAGTAGCACGGGCGGCCAAGCCTTGTTGCTTATAGGGCAAAGAACCGATCAGATTATCAGAACTCGAACGGTAAATCTTTTGGTTATAAAGCAAAAGACCACCTATCCGATGCAAACCGAACGAACGGTCGTAATTTAAAGAAGCTTCAAAGTAAGTACTTCTAGAGTCGGAAGCGCCCTGGTCAAATGCAAGATCTTTATGTCCTGTATAGGTCAGTGCATACCGATAATTGCCATCTGCATCAAATACATCATCATTCCACAATCCGTTTTCGTCTTTAGTTCCGGCAAAATTGTAAGTATCTTCACGCTTGTTATACTTCAGGTCACGACTGTTATGCACGTCGAAAGCCAACATGGCAGAGGCGGTAAGCCCTTTACTCCACTTCCAGAAACCAAGGTCTTGCGTCAAACGAATGTTGGAGTTCAACTGATTTCTTGCTTCATTTTTGTAACCACGACGAGTCAAATCGGCATACGGGTTACGGAGGTCACCATTGGTAGAGATACCTGGTACAGAACCATCAGGCATCATTAACGGCAAATAGACCGGATTAATCTCCATAGCTGACGCAAACAAGTCACTGGTAGATTGCTGCGGATAGTTACCCATAGAAAGGAAACCATTGAAGCCCAAATCAATAGTAGTCGTTTCTGTTGGCTTCAAGTTCAAATTAGCGGTATAATTGTAGCGGTCGTAACGGATGTTAGCATCATAGTTCTCCATTTCAGCGGTACGTGTCAGACCTTTTTCATTATAATAACTCAATGAAACGTAGTAAGTGGCATTAGGTACCCCACCACGCACACTTACATTTACACGACGATTATGTCCCCAGTCATTGAATAATTCGTTCATCCAATCAACGTTCGGATACAAATAAGGATTGAACATCAGTGGATTATCATTCGGTAGTAATCCATGGGCTTTCTTCGTAGCCTCAATATATTGAGGAGAATATAACATACTGCCTCTAGTATCCATATACGCTTCATTGGCAGCATCCATATACGTAAAGGCATCCGCCATTTCAGGTTTCTTTGTCAATGTCACAAAACCTTCATAGTAGTCTACTGAGAATTGCGGCTTGCCCACCTTACCCGGTTTGGTTTTAATCAGAATTACACCATTAGCACCGCGTACTCCATATACAGCTGTGGCAGAAGCATCTTTCAGCACCGTAAACGACTCAATATCTTCAGGGTCGATATTATTGAAACTACGTTCCACACCATCCACCAATACCAGTGGTTTAGAGTTCTGACCCGCCAGTGTAGAAATACCACGGATCCAAAGATCGGAATCATCATGCCCCGGTTCTCCTGAACGTTGCACAGCTACTACACCCGGCAAACGTCCAGCAATAGCAGAAGATAAATTAGCTGTCGGCATCTTTATATCTTCTATTTTCATAGATGACTGCGCACCTACTACCGATACTTTACGTTGATGTCCGTAAGCCACAACTACCACTTCGTCCAGTGACGATACATCTTCTGCAAGAATTACGTCCAGCACTTTCTGTTTGCCTACTTTTACCTCTTGTGATTTATATCCTATATAGGATACGATAAGAATGGGATTGTTACTCGTCAGTTTCAGATTATACTGACCATTGGTGTCTGTTATGGTACCATTCGTAGTACCTTTTTCCTGAACGCTCACTCCAATGAGCAATTCGCCTTTTTCATCAGACACACGCCCTGTTACAGGAGTACCTTGTGCCCACACTACTGTACTAAATGTTAGCAGTAATGCCAATAGCCACAATGTCTTTGTGTGATGTTTTTCCATTTCAAACAAATTCATGTTACTTTGTTTTTTTTAATTAATACTAAGGTTATCAATCGCCTATATAATTCTTATAAGCGGAAGCAAATTAAAAACTTTTAATATTAAGAATATTCCGCAGAAGTGACAAAATTATGTCAAAATGAAAATGCTCATTTATAGAACAGAAAGGAGAAATAAAGCACATTATAAACATCTATATATCAACACATAGCATTCATTCACGTACAAACAGAGCACAAGTTTGCGCACATTGTATCAAGTTATAATAGCCGCCTTTTCGCCACTTTTATTAAAAAGTTTATTCGTAAGCAGTAATAAATAAAATCTATACAGACATGAATTCAAATATATCTGTCACCCCAAACGACCAAAGAACAGAAGGAATGAAGGAATCCCGAATCATTAACCGAAAGACTTTGAAAAACTAATTTCTTATCAGTCCAAATTCATTCGTTCTACTGTAGTTTCCCTTTCGTTCCACTATAGTTGGACGCAAGAAGCACTATAGTTCCTCTTGCGCCCAACTATAGTGGAACGAATAAATAAGGACCTCGAAAGACTTAATTATCCGGAATTACTGATCTAAGGATTCGGGTAATACATCCATAAAACTCAATTAGTAAAGAATAAGATAGTGGGGATAGCATTATCGGAGTTGCTCCCGATAATCTTTCGGCGTCATTCCGAATCGGCGGGTAAACTCTTTATAAAAATAGGAACGGCTGGAAATACCAACTTCAGCGATAACATCCTGAATAGAAAGTTCTTCATTCTGCAACAATCGTGCAGCCTTCTCCATCCGATAACTCTTTATCAAGTCACTGGGAGCCGCATTGGATATTTCTTTAAACTTGCGATAGAATTGACGCGGACTCATCGCCATACGGTCGGCAATTAAGGTTGATCCCAATTCTTCCTGGTCAAGATTTTGTTCTATCACTTGCAACAGTTTCCGGATAAAGTCCGCCTGTTCTTCTGTAGTACAAACAATGCGTCCGGCCCAGTCACCAAGCTCTTCCATATAAATCTGCTTTGCCTCCCGAGTACCGTAAATAGCTTTATTGACGGCTTCTTTCAAAAATATAATATCATAAGGAAGTACAATATATGAATCAGCCCACATAATCAATTCGCGCTGAATGGACGAACTTACTTTCCAACTTAACATTGGAATAAATGCCGTTTTCGAAAGTTGAGTACGATTCTTATTCACATATTCCAGGAAGTCACTCTCTGCTTTTGCATACATCAACATATCAACTAGTAACAAAGCAGGAGCCGATCTACGTATTTCTTCAAATGCAAGTTGTACACTTTTCACCGGACAAACAACAAATTCATCTGCTAAGAGATCACTTATCAGCCATACCATTTCATCCCTATCCTCCAGCAGAAGAACCGTTTTCTTCCCATGCTCTTCAGTCTCCTTGATGATAGCCGGTTCAAAGGCTAACGTCAATAAATGATCCTTTTCTCTGTCGGCATAGTGAAGCGTAACATTTAGCTGTCTCAAAGCCGCTTGCACAGAAAACAGTAATTGGCGGGTAGTTATCGCCTCTTCTGTTTCCTTACTATCTCTTCTTCCCTCTTCTTCCGAACCGGAAAGTTGCTTATATAATTCCTTCAGAGTATCATCTACAGCAGAGAACTGCAACAACATCCGTCCTTCCTCTTCCTTCACATCCACTACAATATCCGACTTATGTTTTACTCCGCCAATATAAAGGTAACACCAATAGAGCATACAGCGTAAAGCATTCTTATAAACAGGATAAACAAAGTGTTCTGGTATAGCAAGTTTTACAGAAGATATATCAACGCCCTGTCCTTCCAACACATGCAAGACTTCTATAGAGAGCTCTTTCATGCACATACAACCAGTAATCGCATATTCCGTAGGGAAAAATGACTTAAGTTCCTCTACAGCCAAAGTTCCCGAACGGAAAAGAGTTGCAATAACCGTCTCGTGTACCTGCTCCATAATTCTGAGACGCTGTTCATAAGGGAGATTTTCCGCACGCAACTGATCACAAGAGCGATAAATGGACGTAAAACGATTCAGTAACTCACGATTAAGACTGGCGGACTCCGGTAGAGCTTCATTGCTTTCTGCTGTCAACAGCCGCTGCATCATACGCTTCTGGAGAAAATATTTTCTTAATAAATGAATCAGATAACCGGCTATTAATATGAAAAACAGCAAGTAAATGACATAGGCTACCGTAGAAAGATACCAAGGCGGAAGAATGTACAAAGGGATAGAAAATACCTTATATTCCGTATTAAATACATCTTTCTTATAACGGACCTTTAAAACATAGCTACCCGAAGGTATTTCTAGATACGATGCTTCATTTATACTACTAAACGAGGTCCAGTCTTTATCAAATCCGTCCAGCATATAGGAGTACTCCACATCACCTCCAGTAAGAAAGTCTGGAACAACAAAAGAAAGGGAAAAAGAAGCCTTCGCTCCTTTAAAACTTAACGCTTTGCCACCATCGGTATAATAATCCCCCAGATTAACCTCCTTACGTCCAATCATTAGCTTACGCAATAATATGTTCGGATAGAATTCCGGAGCTGTCGCCACTTCCTTATCCAGATAAAGCAAACCGTCAATGCCTCCAAAGAAAAGACGTCCGGTATAAGGACATTGATAATAGGCATCATCACTAAACTCGCCCACCTGCACACCGGCGGCATAATAATAAGCATGCGAAGAAGTGTTTTTGGGATTATATTTAATAAGTCCACGATTAGTGCCAAGCCATAAAAAACCATTTGCATCCTCCAATATGCCATGAATCATATCATTAAGCAACCCTTGTTCTCTACCGATATAGGAGGCACTGATTTGTTCCTTATTAAAGGTCAAACACACTAGTCCCGATGTTGTTCCTACATACATCCTACCATCTTTAGCACGATGCAGGCTAAGTACATCATCAACAGATTTATGCAATATTTCTTTCAAAGAAATGACTTTATATTCTTCTGTCTGTTTATCAAATCGAATTAACCCTTTTTCCCGGCTTCCCAACCAAAGAATGGAATCTCCTTCAGCTAACATAGGATAAAACATGGTTATCTCTTTTTGTTCATAAAAGAAATGATAACGCTTTTGCGATTTGAGGTGAATCTCCCCTTGTTTCCTCTCCAATATCAATTTACGAAATCCGACCCCAGCCGTAACCGCATAGAGTACGCTGTCATTCTCTTCATAGATATCATGTATTTCGATAACAGGATCTGCAGACTTATCCTCAACACAATGCAAGGCTTTATCTGCAAAAGAATAATAAAACAGTCCGGGATTACCCGATCCTACCCAAAAGCCATCCATATAACGGCTTTGTTTTAATGAGTATGCTTGAAACTCTCTATTCCAACGGGTATAAGATGAGGCATCCTGCCTGCCTACTGGAGAGTAAACTGTAGTAGCAGAAGCATCCATACCACCTTCATAATCATGTACATGCAAAAGTCCATCTCCTTTCGTACCAAACCATAATCCGCCATATTTGTCTGTCATGACAGAACGTACCTGCCGACTTAGATTGGATGATAGTTTGCTAAGCATCAGATTAGTGGCTATCGAGTACTTCTTAGCGTACATGACAGCTCCCTGCCCATCAGAAGCTACCCAAAGAATATTCTGATGAGGATCGCGGAAAATATCATATATACGTACATTACGGTCCACCACTTCTTCTTCATATTTTTTCGAGGTGCGCAAACGTACTAAACCATTGGTTTGAAAAGCAATTATAATGTCTTCATAAAAAGGAACAATTCCCACAACTTTCCCATATCGTTGCACCAACGAAGAAAGGTTACGAATATAGATTTTAGACCTTCTGGAAATATCATATACATAAAGTTCCCGCTCTGCATCCACAAAACAGAGAATGCCATTCTGATAAAATACATTATCGATAGGTTTTGCATGAAAATCAGAAGATGAAACAGTAGGATGGACAGACAATGTATCCCGGTCAAAGCCATCTAATGAACATTGAATCAGACTACCTGTATTCCGTGGAAAAGTCCATAAGACACCATCATCCGTGACAAAAGCACGCTGATCCATATTCTCGACAGGAGTCTCTATATTTTTGAGATGGACAAACTTTTTATGATAAGTATTATAATAAAAGATTCCTTCATCGCTTACTACCCAAGTATCTCCTTTCGGATTGGAATGCAGATAATAATCACCTGTAAAATCATAATATCCCACTACCTGACGCGAATCTTGCGAAAAACGATTAACTCCCAAATGTGTAGTAATCCACAAACAACTGCTATCTGCCTGCTGAATAGAATGAATGACATTGTTACTCAACGTCTTTTTCATTGAGAAATCAGAACGAAAGACCTCGATACCTTTCCCATCATAACAATTCACGCCATCATAAGTGCCAAACCACATCAGCCCTGCTTTATCCTGATAGAGGCAAAGCACAGCACTATTAGAAAGCCCTTGTTGATAATCGACTTTCCGAAAAAGATAAGCATCTTTACCCGCATCAGCCCAACAGACCAACGAACCAATAAATGTAAAAAGGCATAATATCAGACATCTTCTCATTATATTAATAGCAAGTGTTATTGTTCATGTCTTATTAGATAAAGCGGGAACAAATATACTAAATATAATATAAATGAGACATTAATAAGTAAGAAAAGTAACAAAAGCCATCGGATAGACCATTAGAAAGCTGATACAAATGTTTGGCCTAAATCCAAATATTATTCTACACGCAATTCCCACAAAAAGGGAAGTACGGACGTACGATAAAGAGTTGGATGAAATAGAATCACCATCAAAAAACACGACTTTACCTGATGGTGATTCTATATAAAATCAATGATTTAACTCTAAGATAAATTCATCATCTTCTCTCACAATATACCCCGAACTCTGCAATGGAGGTAGTACCATTAGAGTTTAAGACAGTCATTCGTACCGCATCTCCCCAAACCGTATCGAAACGGTGGATTTTCACACGCAGACCGGTAGGAGCCTTACCTTCGTAAAGGGGTTTCCATGTACCACCCGCACGGTATTCCAGACGGTATTCCTGCAAACGGTCATTGTTACGATCCGTAATAACCACCATATTGAAAGATTTCTCGCGCTCAAAAGTAACCGAATACCAGGGCACTTTCACTTCAGGATTAGAATTCCAGCAGGTCCCGAAATCATCGTCATTGGCAAAGTCCATGATAGCATAGTCACTGCTCCATGTACCTTCGGCAGGCTGATATTTGGCAATGTTGGAAGATATAATAGGAGCATCCGCTTCGGGAACCGTTGCTACACGACCGTCGTTCTTCCACAGTTTACCTATTTCCTTCAGAGCTTTCAAGGCGTTGGCATCCATCAAGCCGTCTCTGTTGGGAGCTACGTTCAGGATAAAGTTACAGTAGGATTTGCCCATCGGGATGATATTATCATTGACCATTTGTGCCGGAGACTTCACAGGGGTAGTCGGGAAACTTTCTTTCCAGAACCAGTTCTGCTGTAACGGCAGGCAAGACAAGGCAGGCAGACGGTTGGTATCTTTCGAGATATGCTGTCCGGCTCCTTGTTCGTAAGACTTGATGTCCGTGTAAAACAAAGCCTCGGCAGGATATTTCGCTGCATTCAAATCCATCACCAGACAGTTGGGCTGGATTGATTTGACCAGACGATAAATATCTTCAAAAGGTACGTCATCGTAAGAGATACGTGACCACGGGGCATCCCAACCGTCAATGATCAAAGCTGTTATTTCACCATAGTTGGTCAACAGTTCGCGAAGTTGCTCCTTGATCATTTCGATATGCTGCGGAGTTATACACTTGGGACGCAGCCGGGCATGCGTATCGAGGATCGAATAATAGAGCATCACTTTCATCCCTTCGGCACGGAATGCGTCGGCATATTCTTTTACCACGTCACGTTTGAACGGGCTGCTCATTACACTATAATCGGTCGTTTTAGTATCCCATATACAGAAACCGCTATGATGTTTCGTTGTCAGACATCCGTAGGTCATGTTGGCTGATTTTGCCGCTTTTGCCCATTGTTTGCAGTCCATCCTGACAGGGTTGAAAAGCTCGGGAGCAGCATCCGGGTCCGGCCAGTCCTCATTAAAGAAGGTCGGCATGTTGAAATGAATGAACATACCACAGCGTAAATCAACGAATTCCTGTTGCAGCTGGTGCAACGACTTAGTTTGAGCATTCAGGCATAACACCGAAGTTACACCCAGGATCATCAGTAAAAACAGTCTTTTCATCATCTATTCATTTATTAATTATTAATTAGTTAAGTACGTTAGCATCATTAGCTTATACTATCTTATTCACATTCATTCTCAGTCTCTCTGATACTTCATCCACATTCCACCTTTCGAAGTGGCTTCCGTATCGGGACACAAAAGATAGATGTAGAATTTATCTCCTGCACTCTGACGGTCGTGACGAACAACAAAAAGCCCTTTCTCATTGAACCAGGTATCTATCAGGTCTTTACAGTAGGCATTTATCTCAGCTACTTCAGTCGCGTTAAGAGTACCGCCGCCGCAAGTCTGTCCGCTGCCGGATATGTTCTTAAACAAGACACGGTCTTTATCGGAATTATTCATCAGGATGCTTGCTCCTTCTTCACTGCTCGGGAAAGCGAGGTTTGCAAACCACCATGTCCAGATAACGAGCGGTCTTTGCTTCGCGCTTCCACTCCATCCGAAATCATAGCTCATGGCATTTATATCGGCGATTGTTCCACCGGAGCTTGTAGCCTGTCCGCCTGTTCCCGCCCATATTTCATCGCAAGCGGCACCATGATCCTGCGCTTTTCCGAGTGTGAATTTTCCTCCGGAAGTCACATAGTCGAAGTCATTGACCGCTCCCTTGTTGGAGGTCAGGGTTACATTTGACATACCGTCTACCGCCACCGCATCACCGGTGCAATCAATGGCTTTGAAGGCATAAGTGGCTCCGTTCACCGATTTAATCTGTTCTACCGGCGTGTCCAGTTTGAAGATTTGCCCTTCTTTCGTCAGTTTAGATTCATAATATTGCGTATGGCCGTTCGCATCGCTTCCATCCTTGTTTTCAATCGTTATTACCTTGACAGAAAGATCATTGACACCATTCAGTACCAAGCCATAATAACCGATAAAATTGCCGGAAGCGTCACAGATGGACTGATTATCCAATAAGTTTTTCTCAAAGAGTTCGGTAAAGTCCGCTTTTGAAGCAACTTTACCATCGATGTATGCCTGTGTAGTCGGCTGCAGTTCAATGGTATTGCCGGTAGATTCACCGTATAAGTTCAGTTGTGGCGCCTCTCCTTCTGCCGGAATCTCTGATACGACAAACTTGGTATCTGCAAATTCACTACCCAGGTTTTGCAGATGGACATCGCAATTCTCAATATCCAGTGCCACTTCCTTGCCTTTGGCAGAGAATGATGTTTTTCCTTCTACCGCCATCTCCAGAAAGTCCGAATCCAGTGTCACTGTTCCGTCTTCATGAAACTGGAAGTAAAACTCGTGCCCCTGATAGTCAGCTTTCCAACAGCCATCAGCTGTGCCATACAATATTTCTTTAACGGAGGAAGCCTTCAGACGGTCACCATCTCCGTAGCCCACGTCATTCAAATCCAAGGTATTGCAACTCCAAAAGCTCGTGCACAGCACAGCTAATGCAAATAATACTTTCTTCATCATAGTTGTTTTTTAAAGGTTGCTCTATTAGTTATTTTGCAGGAACACTTCCACCTCTGTCTTGTATTCGTTCCAGAGTTCTTCCATCGTAAGGTCCGGGTAGCTCTCCTTCAGGATATACTTCACCGCATCCTCCAGGCTCCACTGGTTGGTCAGTTCGTCCATCAGCACCGTCCATGGCAACATACGTACGAAGTCGCCATTATAGAGACGCAGCCAGCTCATAAAAGCACCGGAAGTATTATAGTCAACCTGCCAGACAAAGTATTTATCACTCTGCGGATTCCGGTAAGACTTGGCGATAGCGGCCTGATACTCTTCTTTTTGCGTAGCCAGAATATATCCTTTGCTCGCTACTTTCACAGCGTCCGGCCATCCTTCCTGATACCCCTGTCGGTCACAATCCTGCACACCGTCCATGATATATTTTCCTTGTTTGGGCATCCACTGCACGCAGTGTCCCATCTCGTGCATAAACACATGCTGCATGTCCGGCAATTTCCACCACGCATCGTTCGGATTGCTTTCCGAAGCCGGATAAACAATGCCTCTTCCTTCGTTATGGGTGGGGTAATCTATCGCATACGCTCCTCCGGTCTGGTCTTTCTTGATAAAGACACGCAGTTTGCTGTAAGGGTCAAAAGCCAGATTATAGGGATCGAATGACATAGCCGCACAATCCATATAATACCATTTCCGGAACTCTTCCTGAGTAGCAGCCTCATCTCCGTTACCTATCAGATTATACAATGCAGAAACGGGACGTATCTCCGAATCACTCTCAAAGGAAATCTGAACTTGTGTCGCCTGGCTGGTTTTAAAATACTGCCAGACAGCATAGTTCATATCCACTTGAAGTTCATACTTATCCGCCTGATCGCTCAGATTCGTCCAGTCACTTGTCTGCCGGGCACCGTCGGCATCTTTGTAGATAGAACGGAAACGAAGTTCCTCTACACCGTAACGGTCTGTAACCACTACTGTACGATATTTACTCAGACGCAGAGTGGTCGGCTCGTTGCCATAATCCCGCCTTTTCACAGTCAGGTTGCCAAAATCACCGACATTCGGTATCATGACGCGCTTTATCTTTTTGCCTGAGAGCAGGGAGTTGAATTCTACTTCCACTCCCACATATTCGTCTCTCTTTTCCCAGCCGGAGTTACTGCCGTCCCACGTGAGGTAAAGTTCATTCAGCACCTCATCATATTTCGCCTCTTTGAGAGGGGCAGCCGCATATCCGGCTACGGTATTCCCGTCTTTCAGTACAGGCTGATAATCTTTATAGATGTCAGGAGTTGCAAAGCTGTCTTCCTCACCGTAGCAGGCAGCCAGCGTCAGCGAGACAAACAACCCGAAAGCTATATCTTTCCAATGTTTCATAATCTTCTTGTTTAAGCGTTATTGTTCGAATATTGTATTACCATCCTAAGTTTTGTACCAGCGACGGGATACGACGGAGGTCATCATAAGGTATCGGCATGAAATATTGCTTTTTCGTAAATGCTACACGAGTCTCAAAAGAGGTTCTTTCGAAGAATGCCGGATAATCCTTATCCATATTCATACCGTATACTTTGCCTCCTTCGCCTCCGGTGTGATATGCCGGATAGATCCAATGTTCGGGATCATTCTGTCCTTCCGCCACTTTCCAGCGACGCACATCGAAATAGCGGTTCCATTCGAAGACAAGTTCAACCAGACGTTCGCGGCGGATACGGTTCAGCAGATCGGTCTGTGTCTTTGGACAGGTTATCTTGCCGGCTGTTGCGGTAAACGTATATTCGGGAATGCCTGCACGGACACGGATTTTATTCAGATAAGTCAGGGCATTGTCGAGATCGCTGCACATACAAAGCGCCTCAGCATATCCCAAATACATATCTGCCAGCCGAAGTACCGGAGAGAAGTGTTTCGAGCCGTTGTTGTTAGAAGCTTTCGCACCCCGACGGATCAAGTATCCCGAATCCGGACAGTCGCCGGAGGCTTTGGACTTGCCGCAGGTTCCGTTTGCACCGTTGGTGAAGTCTGTGCGCATTTCCTCATTGTACTTACCTTCGTTCAGCCAGATAGAGCCGCTATAGGTAATATTCACATAAAAGCGCGGTTCACGGTCTTTCCACTGTTTCAGCACTTTGGACTTATCGGCGTCAAAGTAAAGACGGGAAGGGTTGTTGGGGTCATAATATCTTCCGGATGTGAAGTTGTTGGCGCCCGGTATACCCTCGAATTTGTCATAGCCGGGGTCTTCTTCGATGGTCAGTCCGTCTTTCGTAAAGAACAGGTCTACCGTTTCCTGGGTTGTATAATAGCCACCGCCGCCAGTCACGTCGGTATCCTGGAAGTCGGTAAACTTAGGACATACCCAGTAGGTATAGTCGTACAAATCTCTCAGCTTCACAAAAATCAGTTCATCAACAGCTTCCCAGGTTGTGGTGAAAAACTCGCCCGCAGCCCTGCACGAAGCATAAGGGTCTAGTTTTCCATTCGTATAGACCTCGGTCAGCTTATATCCCTGTCCGGTTGCGAAGGTCATAAACCGTTCATACGCATCACGTGCCTGAGCCCATTTGGAGTTATCTTCAGTCTGAGGGAAAAGTTGTTTGCCGTCTTTATTCTTGACTGATGCCTGATCCGTATTTCCGTTGAAAAGCGGACTTGCCCAATAGAGGTACAGCTTTGCCTTGAGTGCCATACAAGTGGCGACATCCATACGTCCCAGGTTTGCCTTCCCGGCTCTCTGGAGCAAATCGCCGGAATCAATGGCGCTCTGCAATTCCGTAGCGATGAAGTTTACGCATTCGTCTACTGAATTACGTTCTTTAATCAGTTCTTCCAAGGAAGCGTCCAAAGGAATGGGATCTTCGCCAATCAACGGAATGGGACCGTAAAGGCGCAGCAATTCAAAATAATAGTATGCCCGCAATGCACGTGCTTCCGATTTCCACTTTCCACGTGTAGAGGCGGCGGCTTCTGTACATTTATCTACGTTCTGGATGAACGTACTTGCTTTAGCTATTGCCTGATAGTACTTTGAGAAGTACTCACTTGCCTGTGCAGAAGCGGAGTTAAAGGAACCGTTGGTCCATTCCGCATACGTTTTGTTCCAGCGGTTTGCTCCGTCCAACGATGCTTCTGTAAAGATACCTCCGTAGGTGTTCGGATGAATGGCATCTGTCACTTCACGCACGTAGCTGTATACATTGTTCAGATATTCTTCCGTCCTTTGCTTGGAGGCAAACGTTTCGTCCAGTCCAAACTGCACACCGGGAATCGGTTCAAAGAAATCACTGCAAGCAGTCAGTCCGACACACATCGATGCAGCCAACAGGTATTGTTTTATTCTATTCTTCATAACGATTATTTGACTTTAGGGTTAAAAACTAAACTTGACTCCGACCGAATAGCTGGATACATTCGGATAAGCTGTTCCGTTGCTCGTATTCAGTTCCGGGTCCCACAGCTTGAAATTAGAGAAGGTAAGCAGATTCGTACCCATAAGGTAGACGCTTGCACTTTTGAGGAAACATCTGTCCAGCAGTTTTTTCGGTATATTATAGGATATGTTCAGTTGTTTCAGACGCAGGAAGCTGACGTCTTTCACCCACCACGAACTTTTCTGAACATTGTTCGTGTTGGCGTCACTGCCGACATACATGCGTGGATAGAACACATCCTGATTGGTCGGATCGTCGGGACTCCAGCGGTCGTGGATGTTGGCAAAGACATTGTCACGGCCTTCGTCATCCCAGAAAGGCTTGATACAAATGCCGTCCAGATAGCGGTCAGCCTGTCCGGTTCCCTGAAACAGGGCACTGATAGAAAAGTCTCCGATCTGTAGGTCGGCACCGAATCCGTAATAGATTCTAGGGACATCACCGCGTCCGATGACGGTCTTGTCATAGTTGTCGATCACACCGTCTCCGTTCAAGTCACGGTATTTGATATCGCCTACATGTACTGTTCCGAACTGGGTAGCATGGTCTTCAATCTCCGCCTGACTGGTAAAGAGCCCATCGGCTATGAATCCCCAAGTCGCATTTACATTCGTACCGCGTGTCTCCATCCAAGGATAGTCTACCGGCGGTTCGTCATTCTCTATAATCTTGTCTTTATTGAAAGTCAGATTGCCACGTACCGTAAGGAATGTCTTCTTACCCAGCCGTTGTGTATAGTCCATCGCCAGCTCTATACCTTTGTTTTCTACGACACCCAGATTAGCATAAGGGTTTTCGATCCATCCTGCGTAGCTGGGGATTGTACTGCGTTGCAGGAAGATGTTGTCGCGACGTTCCTTGAAAAAGTCGACTACAAAGGACAGATTATCATTCAGAAACTTGATATCGATACCCAAATCTTGCTTTCTGGATTTAGACCAAGTGACATTTACACCGTACTTTTCTTCTCCATACCCGTTGGCACTTGTATAATTGGTTCCGAACATGGTTCCTGTCAGACCGGTGAACACCCCCTGATACATGAAGCGTCTGCCTGTTGCGGTATCACTGCCGACCCATCCGTCCGTATAGCGGAATTTGAGGAAGGAAATGTATTTGCGAACCGGATTCCAGAAAGATTCATTGGAGACTGCCCATCCCAGACCAAAAGCAGGGAAAACACCATAACGCTTGCCCGGACTGAAGTTCTCCGAACCATTGATACCGAGATTGAATTCTGCGAAGTAACGGTCGTTCCATGAATAAGTAGCACGTCCGGCAAAACCGCGTTGCTTGTAAGGCATACCGCCAATGACATCCGTCGCATTCAAATCCCAATATACTTTCTGATTGTAAAGCAACAGACCTCCTACCCGATGAGCACCGAAACTACGATCATAGTTCAAGGATGCTTCTGTATACACCGTGCGGCTGCTCCATTGCTCCGGTGTCTGAAGTGACAGGCTACCATCCGCTTCTTTCAGCACCGAGTAGAGGTAATCGCCTGTTTCTTCATCAAACAAGGTGTCTTCTATCCAGATTCCGTTTTCATCCGTTTTACCGGCAAAGGTGTACATCGGTTCATTCCGGTTATACTTTCTCTTACGTGAATTGTAAGTATCGAAAGCTACCATGGCAGAAGCGGAAAGTCCTTTGCTCCACTTCCAGAAATCCAAGTCCTGCTTCACGCGGATATTAGAATTTAACTGGCTGGAAAATTCATCATAATAACCTCCGCGAGCCAGCAGACCGTAAGGGTTGAACTTTTGCTGTGAGTTGATACCGGACACGGTACCGTTGGGCAGCAACAAAGGATAAATAACCGGATTCACATCCATACAGGCTGCGTACAGCGAACTGGTGCTGCTCTGCGGATAGTGTCCCTGTCCCAGATAACCGGAAAAACCCAGATCAACCGTCGTCTTGGAAGTCGGCTTCAGATTCAGATTGGAGGTGAAGTTATAACGGTCGTACTTCATCTGAGTATTGTAGTTCTCCAGCTTGAAGTTGCGGGTCATACCGGTTTCTCCGTAGTAACTCAATGAAGCATAATAGTTTGCATTAGGTACACCACCACGGATATTAATATTCCCGCGACGGTTGTGTCCCCAGTCATTGAACAGGTTATCTGCCCAGTCGATGGCCGGATACAGGTAAGGATTATACAATCGGGGATTGTCATTCGGCAATAAACCGTTGGCCTTCTTTGTCGCTTCGATATAAGCAGCCGAATATTTAAGTGTACCGCTTGTATTCATCTGCGCCTCGTTGCGTGCATCCATGTAAGTGTAGGCATCTGCCATATCTACTTTCTTGGTCAGGCGGGTAAAACTTTCGTAATAGTCCACACTAAACTGCGGTTTGCCTACTTTACCGGGTTTGGTTTTCACAATCACGACTCCGTTGGCACCACGTACACCATATACTGCAGTTGCGGAAGCGTCTTTCAGCACTGTAAACGATTCGATATCTTCAGGGTCGATATTGTTGAAACTACGTTCTACCCCATCAACGAGCACAAGGGGACTGGAACTCTGTCCGAGCAAGGAAGATAAACCACGAATCCAGATATCCGATTCATCGTGACCGGGTTCGCCGCTACGCTGAACGGCAACCACCCCGGCAATGCGTCCGGAAATAGCAGAAGACAGACTTGCAGCAGGCATCTTAATGTCTTTCACATCCATCGTAGACTGAGCGCCTACCACGGATACTTTACGCTGATTGCCGTAACCCACTACTACCACTTCATCCAGTGACGACACATCTTCCACCAAAACGACATCTACGATTTTTTGCTTTGCTACCTTTACCTCTTGCGGCTTATATCCTATATAAGATATGAGCAGAATAGGATTCCCTGTTGAAAGCTTCAAGGTATACTGACCATTCATATCGGTAATGGTACCATTCGTTGTACCTTTTTCCTGAACACTCACCCCTATGAGCAGTTCTCCTTTTTCATCAGAGACACGGCCTGTGACGGAACTTCCTTGCGCCCATACTGTTACACTACACGTAAGTAACAATAGTAGTAGCCATAATGACCTGATGCGATGTTTTTTCATTCCAAACAAATTCATACTACTTGTTTTTAATTAATAATAATAAGGTTACCAAATACGTTTAATACGTTGACGCAAATTAAAGGAATAGCCAAAGAAATGAGATACTCCTGTGCGCCAAAAAACAGAGAAGAGAAAAAATGTCTGTTTAAAGTACAGATGGTAAAATAGAGTACTGGATAATACCCTATATATCAGAATAATAAATAATGGAAAACAAAAGAGAGTACAAAGGAGACCAACCTTAAAAAGCAGCACAGATCAGCATGGGAATTTATTTCTTGGCAACTAATACCAGACCGCTTCCTGGCTGTTCACTCCTGATTTTTATGAGTGTCATTCCCTAAAAGCTTCTCTCTATATACCTTAGGAGTTACGCCAAACTTACGGGTAAACTCTTTGTAGAAGTAAGCACGACTGGATATACCTACATCGGAAATTACATCCTGAATAGACAGTTCCTCGTTCTGCAACAAACGGGCGGCCTTCTCCATCCGGTAATCTTTAATCAAATCGCTGGGTGACATACCCGAAATCTCCTTAAACCTCCGGTAGAACTGACGGGAACTCATCAACATTTGTTCTGCCACAAACGTGGAGCCCAAATCTTCACGATCCAGATTCTGCTCCACGACCTGCAAGAACTTCCTGACAAAATCCGCCTGTTCCGTAGTGGTACAAACAATAGAATCTGCCCAGCCTTCCAGGTCTTCCATATAAATCTGTCTGGCTTCCCGCTTGCCATAAATCACTTTATGGATCGTTTCTTTCAGGAATGGTATATCATAAGGAAGAACAATATAAGAATCTGCCCATAGAATCAACTCCCGCTGCATAGACGCACTGACTTTCCATGTCAACATCGGAATAAACGCTGTCTTCGACAACATAGAACGATTCTTATTGACATACTTTATAAAGGTACTTTCCGCATCGGCATACATAAGCATATCCACCAGAAATAAAGTCGGTGCGGACTTATGCATCTCGTCAAATGCCAACTGCACACTCCGCACTGAACGGACTTCATACTCATCGGAAAGTAACGCACTGATCAACCAGACGATCTCTTCCCTGTCTTCCAACAACAAAACTGTTTTTCTCACTTCATTCTGCTCTGCCACAACAACCGGATCGAATGTGATAGTCAACTGATTATCCTGCCCTACAGGGGTTATATAACGCATCACACTATTCTGCTGCTTCAATGCAGAAAACACGAAACGTTGCATGGTCCGTATCCTAAACATATCATCCGAATCTTTCGCCCTGATAGACAAGAGTTCTTCTCCGGACAATACATCCTTCAATCCTTTCACTGTTTCATCCGGAGAAACAAATGTCAGCATCATACAACCTGCTTCTTCTGTCACCGTCACCGATACCTTCTCTGTCTTACAACTGGAAATATAAAGGTAACTGAAATAAAGGATACAACGTAACGCATTCTTATAGGCGGGATAAGTGAAATTTTCCGGAATGTCTAACTGTATCGAAGAGACATCATGGCCTTCTTTTTCAAGTACTTGAAGCACCTCTTCCGCCATCTTCAAAAGAGACAAACGCCCCGAAACCGAAAAATGCAGCGACGACAACAAACGGAAACATTCATCACCCAACCCACACCCAAAGAGCAAGGACATCACGGATTCACGAATCTGACCTATTTTCTCTGCATGTCCTTCAGAGGAGATATTCTTGTCGTTTAGCTGATCACAAGCCTGATAAATGAGAGTACAAGTATTGAGCACCTCACGCGCCTGATAACTATCCGCCGCCAGAGATATATTTCGATTTTCCGACTCCAGCAGTTTCTTCATCATCCGTTCATGACGAAAATACTTGCGGAAAAGATGAATCACATACATTACCAATACGATACCCAATAGTATATAAACAATGTACGCATACACTGTGCGATACCAAGGGGGCAGAATGTGTACGGGAATCGTGAAGGTCTTGTATTCTGTAGCAAACACATCTTTCTTATAGCGAACCTTAAACAGATAATCTCCGGACGGGACGCTGAAATAGGATGCTTCATTCACACTGCTGAAAGCTCCCCAGTCCTTATCATAACCTTCGAGCATATACGAGTATTCCACATCGCCACCACTGGCATAATCAGGTACAACAAAGAATAAAGAAAACGAAAGATTGGCTCCCTGCATCCGCAGCCCTTTCCTGTCCGGCAAATAATGGTCTTGCAAATTGACAAATGTCTTTTCTATGATCAGCTTACGCAATAATATTTCCGGATAATATTCCGGTGCTGCCGACACCTTCTTATCAAGGTAGAGCAATCCGTTGATTCCTCCGAAGAAAAGACAACCGGTATATGGACAACGGTAATATGCATCATCGCTAAACTCTCCTATCTGAATGCCTCCGCTGTAATAATAGGCATGAGAAAATGAATTTTCCGGATTGAATTTGATCAGTCCGCGATTCGTACCCAGCCACAGCAGCCCGTTGGCATCTTCCAGAATACTATGAATCATGTCATTAAGCAACCCTTGTTCACGACCGATATAATCCGCTTCCAGTTTGCGTTCTTTAAAAGTAACGCGCACCAAGCCGGAGGTAGTGCCCACATACAATTGCTCTCCATGCCAGTGCAAACAGAGAATATCGTCTACAGATTTATGCAGAATCTCATTCAGGGAATAGATCTGATACTCTTCCGTTTTCCGGTCAAAACGTATCAATCCCTTTTGCCTGCTTCCCAGCCACAACAGGGAATCTCCTTGTGGCACCATACTATAAAAAAGGTTAAGCTCTTGTTGCTCATGGTAAAAACGATAATTCTTCCACGATTTGATTTGAACGTCCTGCTTACTGTTATCTACTATTACTTTATAAAAACCTTTACCCGAAGTCGCCAGATAAAGGACACTATCGCTTTCCTCAAAGATGGAATGCACTTCTGCCACTTCTCTTCCAGTTCCTGTTTCCCTATTTGAAAGTTCATGCAACTTTCCATTATCAAAAGAATAATAGCACAAGCCCGAAGAGCCGGTTCCAACCCAGAATCCATTCCTATAACGGCTCTCCAACATGGAGTATACCTGAAATTCCCTGTTCTGCTTGACATACGACATCGCATTCTGCTTTTTATCCAGCGAGTAAACCTCTGTGTTGGATGCGTGTACCCCGTCCCGATAGTTTTTCACATGCAGCAGCCCGTCTCCCTTTGTTCCAAACCAAAGTCCCCCGTATTTGTCGGTCATTATCGACCTTACCTGACGGGTCAAATTAGGTGAGAAACTGTTTAACATCAGATTAGTGGCAATAGAATACTTCTTGGAATACATAATGGCTCCTTGCCCGTCGGTTCCTACCCACAGTACCCCTTGCCGGGAGTCATTATAAATACCATAGATACGCATATTCTGATCGATAATCTCCTCTGCATACTTTTGAGAAAGACGCAAGCGAATCAGACCATTCGTCTGGAATGCGATAACAATATCCTCATAGAAAGGTACAATTCCCGTTATTTGCCCATATTTATGAACCATCTCACCAATGTTACGGATGTAAATCTTAGACTTTCTTGATATATCATACACAAAAAGATCATAATCCGAATCATAGAAACAGAATACACCATTCTGATAGCAGACATACTGTATCTGCTTGGAGTGAAAATGTGAGGGAGTAGTAGTGAGACGCGTAGACAAGGTATCCTGATCGAAAGAGTTTAAAGAGAAACGATACAGGTCACCGCTTTCATAAGGGAAAAGGTATAATTCACCTTCGTCGGTAACAAACGCGCGAACATCTACTTTCAGCATTTTAATATCGGGCATCGGAATCCGCACAAAACGGCGATGGTGGGTATTGTAATAGGCAATCCAGTCATAACTCAACGCCCATGTATTACCTGCATGGTTGGAATGAATCACGAAATCAGTGTCAAATTCATAATTGCAGATTACCTGCCGTGAATCCTTCGAAAAACGATTGGCTCCCAAATGTGTAGTTATCCATAAGCAACTGCTGTCTGCCTGCTGAATAGAATGAATAATGTTATTGCTCAGCGTCTTTTGTTCCGAAAAGTCTGAACGAAATACTTCCATACTTTTCCCATCGTAACAATTTACCCCATCATAGGTACCAAACCACATCAATCCCTCATTATCCTGAAAAAGACAAAGTACGGCGCTATTGGACAATCCCTGCTGGTAGTCCACCTTTTGGAAAAGATAGGCATCCTTTACATTGTCAGCTATGCTAATCAATGGACAAATCAATGTGATAAAAACTAGAATCAGGCGTATTCTCATAGCATTTTGGAAAGTAATCAGATAATAATATGCACAAAGGTATATTTTCGGTAGCAAATTACCAAAAGTTTTTTTCGCCTTCAGCGGTTACAAACCTCACATTAACAAATAGGTATCTCAGAAAGGCATGAAAAAAGGGAGGACTCGTTTATTAGTCCTCCCTCTCTTATTATGCTCAAAGCTAGTTGATTGCTGTTACTTGGCTAGTTCATTGATTACATCCATAATTTTCTGACCGATCTCTTCAGCAGCTCCCATGGTCGAAGCCTCGCTGTACACACGAATAATCGGTTCCGTATTGCTCTTGCGCAGGTGCACCCACTTATCAGCGAAGTCAATCTTCACACCGTCGATGTCATTGATTTCCTCGTTCTTATAGATTTCCTTTACTTTAGCCAGGATAGCATCCACATCGATTTCCGGTATCAGATCTACCCGATTCTTGGCTATGAAATAAGGAGGATAAGTAGCACGAAGCTCGCTCACCTTCTTCCCTTCGTGAGCCAGATGGCTGAGGAATAAAGCGATACCTACCAAAGCGTCACGTCCGTAATGGCTGGCAGGATAGATCACTCCACCGTTTCCTTCACCGCCAATTACAGCATTCGTTGCTTTCATCTTGGTGACTACATTTACTTCTCCTACAGCAGAGGCGCTATATTCCATACCGTATTTGCGGGTTACATCACGCAAAGCACGGGTAGAGCTCAAATTAGAAACCGTATTGCCCGGAGTATGCTTCAATACATAATCAGCTACAGTAACCAATGTATATTCTTCACCGTACATGACACCGTTCTCGCAGATCATAGCCAAACGATCAACATCCGGGTCTACAACAAATGCAACATCCGCTTTTCCACCTTTCATCAGGTTCATGATGTCACCCAGGTTCTTTTCAAGTGGTTCGGGGTTGTGCTGGAAGTTTCCGGTAGGTTCGCAATAGAGTTTCTCTACATGTTTCACACCCAGACGTTCCAGAAGTTCCGGAAGGATAATACCTCCTACAGAGTTTACACAGTCGATAGCTACACGGAAATTCGCTTTCTTGATAGCTTCCACATCTACCAGGTCGAGAGCCAGTACGCTATCAATATGTTTTTGATTGTAAGTCAGGTCTTTGCGATAAGAGCCCAAGTGGTCTACATCGGCATAGTCGAATTCCTCAGCCTCAGCAATACGAAGTACTTCATTGCCTTCTTCCGCATTCAGGAATTCTCCATGTTCATTGAGTAGTTTCAGTGCGTTCCACTGTTTGGGGTTGTGAGAAGCTGTCAGGATGATACCGCCACAGGCGCCTTCCATCGTCACAGCCAGCTCGGTAGTCGGGGTAGAAGCCAGATCGATGTCTACAACATCCCAGCCCATTCCCATCAGTGTGCCGACAACTACGTTTTTTACCATTTCACCTGAGATGCGGGCGTCGCGTCCCACTACAATTTTGTTGCTTTGTGCCTTACAGGTCTTACGAATCAAAGTAGCATAAGCCGAGGTGAATTTTACAATGTCAAGCGGATTTAGTCCCTCACCCGCTCCTCCGCCAATAGTTCCGCGGATTCCAGAGATAGATTTGATTAGAGTCATAGGTCTTTTAACTAAGATTTATATGGGGGTTAATTCAGTGCTTTGCTGAATGTCCAAATATCATAATAGTATGGATTGACGTATTGTTGTGCTGATGAATGTCCTACCTTGGAAGGAACGATCAAACGTACATGGGCATAGTTGCGCACAAAAGGTAGTGCAAGCAGCCAGCCTGCAGGTACTGCTGTTGATTGATAATAACTTGCCCAATAATAGTCCATTTGTATGAAAGTACCGTACACATAGCTGCCTTCGGCTACATAACGGAATACAGCAGGATTCGTGTAAAGCTGATTTGCATCTCCCCACTCTTCGAGGAAAACATTGAAACAGGTAGTGTCGCGTGTCATTATATCTTCTTCGATATAACGGACGCAGATTTCATTGTTGTTAGCGAAAGTATCCGTTTTGTTCTCAGCACTTCCACGATCTACAATCTGCATATATACACCATCGGAGAGGGCAACGTATTCATTCCGTTCCAAATTGGTGACAGTATCATTCTTCTCAAATTCGTCCTGTGAAATGATCCGGATTCCTTTATCTTTGATGAATTTATTCACCGCATTCTTTTCGTCCTCCAACATTTCAGCATAAGTCTTTGAATCGTCGCACGCCTGGAATATACCTCCGGCTGCCAACAAAGAGAGAAATAAAAATACAAGTTTCTTCATTATCTGTTATTTAGCTATATTCTGCACAAATGTATCTCAAATTCATTGAAAGATGAAAGGGGAAAGTTGAAAGTTGGTAACTTTTAACCTTTCTCTGTCTACTTTTAACCTTCCATTCTTAGCTTTTGGCTGTCAACAAAGGTTTATATTTCTCCAGTGCCTGTTCGAAAACGGCTTTCGCCTCCTCTATCGTTCCGAAAAATTCACCGCCCGAAGCATTCAGATGACCGCCTCCGTTAAAGAATTCAGCTGCAAGCTGATTGCATGGGAAAGTACCGACCGAACGGAGCGAAATCTTAATCATCGGCTTTTCCGTATCTTCCCGCAAGAAACAGGAGAAACATACGTTCTTAATGGTAAGGGGAATATTCACAAACCCTTCGCTGTCACCTTTTATATAGTCAAACTTACTTTGTTCTTCCTTTGTCAGCGATATCAATGCGGCATTGTAATCTGAGTAAACCACCATATTTGACAACACATACCCCATCAGACGCAGGCGGCTCTCTGAATATGTATTGTATACTTTACGGTAGATATCATCTTTATCAATCCCTTTGGAAAGGAGTTCGCTGATGATAAAATAAATCTCGCGATTGTTGGAATTGTAGGTAAAGCCACCTGTATCCGTCATCATACCGGTATAGATACATTCTGCTCCTTCCTTTGAGATATCACTAAAGTACCCCATACGGCAAATCAGACGAAATATCAATTCTGAAGTGGAAGATATCTTAGGATAAGACATGGTAATCTTACAGAATTCTTCGGGATAAAGATGATGGTCGATCATCACTTTGCGTGCCGGAGAAGCTGCCACGGCATCCGCCATCTCATCAATACGCTTTAAGGCATTAAAGTCCAGACAGCAAATCACATCAGCTTCGGCAATCAATTTGTCCGCAAAGTCCTTATAGCGGTCATACAAAAGGATATCCTTGCTGCCCGGCATCCAGCGGAGGAAATCGGGGAAAGCGTTAGGAACAATTACATTTACTGTCTTCTCCTGTGAATCCAGGAAGTGATAAAGCCCCAGTGAAGAGCCGATAGCATCACCGTCGGGCGACACATGAGAAACGATTACTATTTTGTCAGCGCGCTCAAACCACTTGGTAAAGTGGTCGATTTTTGCCTGTTCTATTACTTTAGTCAACATACCATATTCTTTTTCGAGTTGCAAATGTACGATAATTCTTCGTACTTAGAGCAAAAACCGCACAGAACCTTCTTCAGACAGAGTGATAAAATGCAGATGCAGTCTCTTACATTCCTCCCGGAAGAACTGTTTGCGATCATCGGAAAGGGAAGCATCCAACAGGATACAAGATGGAGAAAAGAGTCCGGTAAGTTCTTCCAGACGACCGTTATAGCCTTTGCATAAGTACATATAATTAATAAATAACGGCGAAGCGGCAGATTTGTTCCGCCATCGATTATCGGTCACCATACAAATACGGTAGCCATGATAAAATACAATCTGCTGATGACGACAGAAGTCAACGTTCTGACAATCAGCCGTTACTTCTATTGGAGGCAGAAGTTGATGACGTCTCCAATAATTAGCCGCTACAGCCTGCAAACGGCGCTTATCAGAAAGGGTATCGGCATAGTTCAGCCAAGAAGTCCCATCCTCAGCAATACAATGAATCGCCGGACAACCACGGACATTGTAAAATACAAGGCTCGGACAAGGACGGTCATACCAGCGCATGACCGTGTGATAAATGCCCAGACACAACAGGCAGGAAAAGCAAACAACAAGATTCCTGAACCTTCGGGTCTTCAAATAATAAAGGAAAAGCAACAAGAAAATGTAGATGCCCAACACCTCCAGACGATAAAGCCAGATACCATCCAAGGAAGCATAAGGAAGTTGCTCAACCCACCGGACAAAATCATTCAGCACTTTCAACAGGAATCTGACTGCTCCCGCCATAACAAACTGAACGGCAGGCAGTGGAGTCAGAAGAAGCATAAGAACGGCAGCATACAAAGTTACAGTCACCAAAGGTATGACTACTAAATTAGTCAGCAGAAAATGAGTGGAGAAACGGGAGAAATACAGCATTACAAGCGGAGCAGTTCCTATTTGCGCAGCTATCGATACACTCATCAATCCCCAAACATATTTTCCTATCCTGCTCTTCACAGGCAACAACTGATAGACCGGTTTCTGAATCATCAAAATAGAAAGTACAGCTAGAAAAGATAATTGAAAACCAACATCGAACAACCAAGCCGGATTGACAAACAGCATTACCCATGCGGTAGCAGCCAGTGTATTCAGAGTCAATGATTGGCGTCCGAACAGTTCCGCTATTGCCAAAACCGAGAACATACTTACCGAACGGACTACAGACGGCGACAGACCAGTAAAAAAGGCAAAAGACCATAATAAAACAAGGAGCAGAACGGAACGGAAATATCGCCCTGCCTGCCACTTCCTTGTTAGAGGTTTCAAAAGGAGGAAAAGCAAAGCATACAAAAGCCCTATATGCAGGCCGGATAGAGCCAAGACATGACTGGCACCGGATACTGAATAACTTTCACGGATAGAGTCACTTAAATCGGTCTTCTCACCCACGGTCAACGCTGAAAGCACAGCCAGTTCATCTCCTTCAAATCCCAGCTTCCGATAAAGGTTTATCACCTTTTCCTGACAAAACATCGCAGTATACCTGATAGATGGTGACCATAACGCCCATTTCCCGGATGCTACGTACCCCGTTCCACTAATGCCATGACGCATCAAATAGCGGGCATAATCAAACTCATCAAAGTTTCCTCCGTTAGCGGGTGGAGCAATGCGGGCAGATACCAGCAGTTCATCTCCTATCTTTAATTGTTTATCCCCCAGTTTCAATAAAGTAAACAATGAATCTTTCTGCAAATAAAGAATAGCCTTTCGCCCTATCGGACATACCCCTGACGAATCTCGCAGCTCTTTAAGCAATACCCTACAGAGCAACGTCCGTTCTTTAGTCTCCGGAGTATCCGTTAGTCGTACCCGATAAACCGCTTCCTTCTCCGGAAAGTCATATACCGTTCGTTTTAATTGACAAGTAATGCCTAGCCACCCGCCTGCGAAACAAAGTGCAAAGACAGATATTCCAAAACACCACCGAAGTGAACGCCGTTTCAGAAAATAGAGGGCAATGCACAGTCCGGCAAAGAGACCAAAGTTCAGAATACTCCAAAACAGTTCCGTCGATTGATCAAAGAACCAATCTCCACAAAAAACGCCTGCTATCCACGGGATAATCAGGCGTATATAAGGATACTGATGTAAAGAGGCAGTATTCAATGTGTCCGTTACAACTTGTGTAACTGGCGGATCATCTCTTCCGGGTCCGGTGCTCCGAAGACAGCATTGCCGGCTACCAGCACATCCGCTCCAGCTTCCACCAGTCGGGCACCCGTTTCCAAATTCACACCTCCATCCACTTCAATCAATGCTTTTGAACCGGCCCGTTCTATTAAAGCACGCAATTCACGGACTTTCTCTACAGAATGCTCAATGAACTTCTGCCCGCCAAAACCCGGATTCACACTCATGATAAGTACCATATACACATCCTGAATGATATCCTGCAATAAAGCAACAGGAGTTGCCGGATTGATTGTCACTGCCGGCTGCATTCCAGCTTCTTTGATTTGCTGAATCACCCGATGAAGATGCGTACAAGCCTCATAGTGAACATTCATCGTATGTGCGCCCAACGCTTTCACTTCAGGGATAAACTTCTCCGGATTGACTATCATCAGATGTACATCCAACGGTTTGTCCGTCAACTTTGCTACATACTTCAACACCGGGAAGCCGAATGAAATATTAGGAACAAATACTCCATCCATTATATCAATATGTACCCACTCCGCTTCGCTGCGGTTTATCATTTCAATATCTCTCGCCAGATAACCAAAGTCGGCAGAAAGGATGGAAGGAGAAATAATCGGTTTCATCATTCTATTGTTTTAAGTTCTAAGTTAGCTTGACCGTGGTCAGTTCATTCTATCAATTCATTTTATATCCATCCGACAAGCGGAATCCACGAAGCAATTCATCGGTCTTCAGACGTTTCTTGCCGGGAAGCTGCAAAGAGAGGACAGAAACAAATCCATCGGGCACAGCCACCTTTATATATTTCTTGCCATCCGTCACAACTGTTCCGACAGGCAACTGATGTGCCTCATAAATCTTCTCGCTCTCAAAAATCTTCATCACCACCGCTTCTCCTTCCGGACTGACCAACTCACTCCATGCAGCAGGATAAGGCGACAGACCACGAATGAAATCATACACCTTTTTCACCGGAGAATTCCAGTCAATCCGGCAAGTCTCCTTAAATATCTTCGGAGCGGGACGTAGTTCGCCCACCACTGCCATATCTTCCTGAGCAATTGGTTTCACCGTATCATTCAAGATCGCATCCACGGTTTCGAGCACCAGCTTACCACCGAGGATCATCAGTTTATCGTGCACCACTTCCACATTATCCGTGTCGGCAATGGGGACACGTACTTGCTGAATCACTTTTCCGGTATCAATCTCGTGTTGCAGGAAGAAGGTAGTGATACCAGTCTCCGTATCGCCGTTGATAACCGCCCAATTGATAGGAGCAGCACCCCGATACTGAGGAAGCAACGAAGCGTGCAGGTTGAAAGTACCCAACCGCGGCATATTCCAGACCACCTCCGGCAACATACGAAAAGCAACCACAATCTGAAGATCAGCTTTCCACTCACGAAGTGCCTGCACAAAAGCCTCATCCTTCAGTTTCTCCGGTTGCAGCAACGGCAAGTTCTGTTCGAGTGCATATTGCTTGACAGGAGAATATTGAATTTTGTGTCCGCGTCCGGCCGGTTTATCGGGCATCGTTATCACGCCTACCACGTTATAACCACCCTCTACCAACTGACGCAGGGCCTCCACCGCAAAATCGGGAGTACCCATATAAACTATCCTTAAATCTTCTTTCTTCATAATCAATCTTCAGAAAAATGTACCAGTACTTGGCGGTATGAGTTAAATATCTTTGATTTGGAGACAAATCCCTGATATCGTCCTTCTTCGTCCACTACCGGCAGATTCCATGCTTTGGTATCATCAAACGTCTGCATCACTTGTTCCATTCCATCCGTATCGAATATCTTGGCAGGAGCAGATGTCATTAATTTATTAACAGTAAAACGGTGATAAAGTTCTTGCCGGAACATGATGTTGCGGATATCGTCGAGCAGGACAATTCCCAACAATTCGCCGGTCTTTTTATCCGTCACCGGAAACATATTACGGTGGGAAGCGGCAATGGCTTTTACCAACTCTCCCAAGTCCATTTCCGGATGCACGGCTACAAAATCTTTCTCCACCACATTCTCCATCTTCATCAAGGTCAGCACTGCCTTATCCTTATGATGTGTGAGGAGTTGACCGCGCTTGGCAAGACGCATGGAGTAAATACTATGAGGCTCGAAAGCTATAATCGTTAAATAAGAACTGACAGACACAATCATCAACGGCAGGAACAAATCGTAACCTCCAGTCAGCTCGGCTATCAGGAACACTCCTGTCAACGGAGCGTGCATAACCCCACTCATAACACCCGCCATTCCCATCAAGGCGAAATTCTTTTCGGGCAGATAGGCGGAAAAGGCAAAGTCATTGCTGAAATGAGAAAACACGAATCCGGCAATACACCCCAGATAAAGCGAAGGAGCGAAAATACCACCACACCCGCCGCCACCGTTCGTCGCACTGGAAGCAAACACTTTCAGCAAGATAATCAGCATCAGATAAACCTGCAACAGATTACCATAGCCGTAGAACATAGAGTTGTTCATAACCGTGTCCCATTCCGCTGCCGAAGTTCCGTTCAGCAGAAGTTCGATTGTATCATAGCCTTCACCGTAGAGCGGAGGAAAAAGGAAAATCAGCACACTCAGCATCACACCGCCAAAAGCAAGTTTCTGATAAGGGTTCTTGAGTTTTCCGAATACCCCTTCTATGGAGTTCATCGCCCGTGTGAAGTAGAGAGAAATCAGTCCGCAGAAGATTCCCAGCAAGATCACGTAAGGGATACGTTCCAGTTCGAAAGCCTGGTCGAGGTTGAACTTGAACATAGCCTCCGTTCCGGTTGTGATATAGGAAACAGTTGCCGCAGTCACGGCGGAAATCAGCAAAGGAAGCAGAGAAGACATCGTAAGGTCGATCATCAGCACTTCCAGCGTAAATACCAGTCCGGCAATCGGGGCCTTAAAGATTCCCGCAATCGCCCCTGCCGCGCCACAGCCGACGAGCAGCATCAACGTGCGGTGTTCCATCTTGAAAACACTTCCCAGATTGGAGCCGATGGCCGAACCCGTCAACACAATCGGTGCCTCCGCTCCAACCGATCCACCGAAGCCGATCGTGATGGCACTGGCAATTGTAGACGACCAGATATTATGTCGTTTGATACGTCCCTGACGACGCGAAATCGCATACAGGATCTTGGTAACACCATGACTGATGTCATCCTTCACGATATTACGCACAAACCATCCCGCCAGGAAAATACCGATCACCGGATATACCAAATACAAATAGTTGGCCGATGTCGCATTAAAGTTGTTTGTCAGAAAATTCTGTATCTGATGAATAAGGAACTTCAAAAATAAAGCGGCAATCGCAGTGAAGATCCCGACCAGAAAGCTCAATATCAGGATAAACTGCTTTTCCTTAATATTAGCTTCCCGCCATTTGATGCAACGCTGTAGTAAACTCTGTCTCTCCTCTCTTTTCATCTATTCACGAATTATCTTGATCACTCCGCCTTTATCTAACTTTATAATACTTGAGGGCTTGGGACGGCTCATATCATCCTGTCGGAAACTGACTATATAGTCCACTGCCGACTTGACTTCTTCGCTGATCTCAGTAAAGTTGGCCGCTCCCGGCTGTCCGCTGATATTGGCAGAAGTGGAAACAATGGCTTTACGAAATTGCTGACAAAGTCGTCTGGAGAATTCTTCATTGGTCACCCGGATACCCACGCTGCCATCTTCCGCCAGCAGGTTCGGGGCCAAATTCCGTGCACCGGAATAAATAATAGTCAATGGTTTGTCGGCTACTTCTATCAGGTCCCATGCCACATCGGGGACATCCTGTACATAAAAATCCACCTTCACAGGAGAGTCTACCAGTACCAGCATAGCCTTGCTATCGGCACGTTTTTTTATCTCATACACCCGGTGTACAGCCTCTTCGTTAGTAGCGTCGCAGCCTATGCCCCATACGGTATCGGTGGGATAAAGGATGACACCTCCTTCATTCATCACCTGACAGGCTTTTTTAATATCTTCTATCATTTCTTGAACTATTTCTGTTGAGAATAACACGCAAAAGTAGTACTTTTGCGTCGAAATAAAAAAGATTAAGGGAAAACAATGGAAGAAATCGTATTTCATCATGCACTGCCTATCCAGTTGCGCTTCAACGACGTAGATAAATTCGGTCACGTCAACAACACTGTCTACTTTTCTTTCTATGACTTGGGGAAGACTGAATATTTCGCCTCCGTATGTCCGGGAGTGGACTGGGAAAAGATCGGCATAGTGGTCGTTCATATCGAAGCCAATTTTGTAAAGCAGATTTTCGCATCCGATCATATTGCCGTACAAACCGCCGTTTCTGAAATTGGAACCAAAAGCTTTCATCTCATCCAACGGGTGATCGACACGGAAACCCTAGAGGTGAAATGTATCTGCAAATCGATCATGGTAACTTTCGACCTGGAAAAACATGAGTCGATGCCGCTAACCGAAGACTGGATAGAGGCAATCTGCAAATTCGAAGGGAAGGACGTACGCAAGAAGAAAAACTGAAAGAAATAAGCCTTCCCGGTGCCAGGACCATTCCTCATCGCTGCCTGACTTCGGAGAGCCAAAACCTGAGCGATAAGAAAAGTTTTATACTGAATCATGTCCGCTATATAATAGAAATTACTTGCTTATACATTATATTATATATAATTCCTCTCTCCAAAAGTGAACAGCAACCATGTGAATACTCTCTTAATGAACATAAAGGAAGTTTGCCACTTTACGCTCTCCTTGATGATCATAGTTTCTGTTATCACAGGGAAAGTTCACAATTCCCTCTTCCGGTGCACCGGACAGCCATAAGGCGGTAGAACCTCCTCCATCCAGATTCAGCGCATCTTTTCCACCCAATACATGAAGCAGATGTGCCAGTTCCGGAATGTTGATTCCGACAGCATTTTCCGGAGATCGCCCATCGACAGTAACAAACAGAATCTTTCCTTCTTCAGTCAGACAAATAGCACTACGCGGATGTTTGGTTTCTATAAAATTGGCATTGCACTGACTCCAGTCATAGTATTCCCCGTCTTTCAGCATCAACGGGCCAGAAGCTAACACAGAACCTTTATTTTTCTTGTAGTTCTTCTCGATCTGCCTGTCCCAAGGAATGAGCTTCACTTTTCCTTTCTTCTCATAAACTGCTCCTGTCACCCGCAACTTCAATTCATCCAACGAAGTAGTGTCCACAACCTGACTTCCCACCTTCAGAAAACAGACGGAGTTTCCTTTCGTCATATCAAAATAGGAACCGTTGATGGCTCCGATGGCCTGATGTTTCCGGGCAATCCGGCTTATTTTTTCCAATTGTCCGGTAAAGGCAATGCCGATCTTTTTGCCAGTCTTCGGATTTATCTCCAATATATTAATGGACTGAGTGCCTTGATAAAGAAAAGGGATGGAAGCCCGCTTATGTACAATTCCATTTTCATCCATCACCACTTCCCAAGGAGCTGTCACTATTGCTATAGAGTCAGCAACAGTCTGTGCATTTACTACCCTAACGGACAACAAGATTAGAACAATGATACCAACAAGATTTCTTCTCATAAACAGTCTGTAAGTTTTGGATTCATATTTCGTGTAGCAACTAATCACACAAAGATATACTTCTCCCGTCATATAACTAATATATTCGGATATAAATTAATTCATTTATATGTGATTTGTAATCAGATGTATGAAAGAAGCATGGAGGACTTGACAAACCGCTTTTAATGTTGTATCTTTGTAAGTGAAAACCGGAAGTAAATTCGATAACATTGATAATATAGACGAAATATGAGCAATAATAAGTATTATATAATAACAGATTACAGGCATTCCCACTCCGGGTAATGCTTGTTGGATAGTCTGATACAAGCTAAGGGCTGCGATTCTTTATGGGAATTGCGGCCCTTTTTGTTGCTTAATATTGATATTTATTGCAGGAATAACGAAATCCGAGTTTATAATAAACTTGGAGGACGTTTATAATAAACGATGAAAGAATTTATTAATAAATGATTGGAGGTTACTGCATAATTAGTCAAAGTCTTTCGTATAGATGTTGGTGCTGATTTTGAAAAGTTCTTTATTTTCTAGGTAAATCGATGAATTATTGCTACAATACTACCTTTCTCTTTTTGTGTCATATAACTGAATACCTTATGATGTTATGAGGAGAATAATCTTCGGACTTAATTTTCATTTTCGCTTTATTAGCTATTAATGCGAATCAGCGGTTGATTCAAATCTGTATGCATTTGCTCCATTTGAATACCAAGCCCGTAAGGAGCTAATTCCACAGGTTTTGAAATATTTTCGTCATATCTACTATACCCTTCCGCTTTTTTTCGTACTTTTACCCCTTGTTGGAAAGTAGCGCCTTTCTGACCCCTGAGAACAGAAAAAGAAAAAACAATATATAAAATGAATCACAAATGGAATTATCAACCCATTACACCCGAACAGGCAGAGACAAGCCAGACATTGGCCCAGGAATTAGGCATTAGCCCGATACTTGGACAACTTTTGGTGCAGCGGGGAATAACGAAGGCAGGAGATGCCAAGAAGTTTTTCCGCCCGCAATTGCCCGACCTGCACGATCCGTTCCTGATGAAGGACATGGACATTGCAGTAGAACGTCTGAACAAGGCGATGGGAAAGAAAGAGCGTATTCTGATTTATGGAGATTATGATGTAGACGGTACTACTGCCGTAGCATTGGTCTACAAGTTTATTCAACAGTTCTATTCGAACATTGACTATTACATACCCGACCGCTACAACGAAGGGTATGGCATTTCTAAAAAAGGAGTTGACTATGCCTCAGAGACTGGCGTAGGATTAATCATCGTACTCGACTGCGGAATCAAAGCAGTGGAGGAAATAACGTATGCGAAAGAAAAGGGAATCGACTTTATCATCTGCGACCATCATGTGCCGGACGATATCCTCCCCCCTGCCGTCGCAATCCTGAATGCCAAACGCCTGGACAACACTTATCCATACACCCACCTTTCCGGTTGCGGAGTTGGTTTTAAGTTTATGCAGGCATTTGCTATCAACAATGGTATTGAATTTCATCATCTGATTCCATTGCTCGACCTCGTAGCGGTGAGCATTGCATCGGACATCGTCCCGATCATGGGCGAAAACCGTATTCTCGCCTATCACGGCCTGAAGCAACTGAACAGCAACCCCAGCGTCGGCATGAAAGCCATCATCGATGTATGCGGACTCTCCGAAAAGGAGATCACCGTCAGCGATATCGTGTTCAAAATCGGACCACGTATCAACGCATCGGGACGCATCCAGAACGGTAAGGAAGCGGTGGACCTCCTCACAGAGAAGGACTTTTCTGCCGCACTGGAGAAAGCGGGACAGATCAATCAGTACAACGAAACCCGGAAAGACCTCGACAAGAGCATGACAGAAGAAGCTAACAATATTGTGGCCAATCTGGAAGGGCTGTCCGAACGCCGTTCCATCGTGCTTTATAATGAGGAATGGCACAAAGGTGTCATCGGCATCGTAGCATCCCGTCTGACAGAAGTTTACTACCGCCCGGCAGTAGTACTCACACGGACGGATGATATGGCCACCGGTTCCGCACGTTCCGTCTCCGGATTTGATGTGTACAAAGCGATTGAACATTGCCGCGACCTGTTGGAGAACTTCGGCGGACATACCTATGCAGCGGGGTTATCCATGAAAGTGGAGAATGTGGAAGCCTTTACCCGACGATTCGAAGAATATGTGTCACAACATATTCTGCCGGAACAAACCAGCGCCGTCATCAATATAGATGCGGAGATCGACTTCAGAGACATCACATCGAAATTCTTCAATGACCTGAAGAAATTCAACCCTTTCGGTCCGGACAATATCAAACCGATCTTCTGTACGCATCACGTCTATGACTACGGAACCAGCAAAGTAGTGGGACGCGATCAGGAACATATCAAGCTGGAACTGGTTGACAACAAGTCGAATAACGTCATGAACGGCATCGCATTCGGACAGAGTTCTCATGTGCGCTATATCAAGACGAAGCGTTCATTCGACATCTGCTATACGATCGAGGAGAACACGCACAAGCGTGGCGAAGTCCAACTTCAAATCGAGGATATAAAGCCGATTGAATAAGTATCAGGAGATATTAAAACAATACTGGGGTTATGACTCCTTCCGCGACTTGCAGGAGGAGATCATCACCAGTATCGGCGAAGGCAAAGACACACTGGGACTGATGCCTACCGGAGGCGGTAAGTCTATTACATTTCAAGTGCCCGCTCTCGCCCAAGAGGGCATTTGTATCGTCATCACCCCGCTTATCGCCCTGATGAAAGATCAGGTGCAGAATCTGCGGAAGCGGGAAATCAAAGCTCTTGCCATCTATTCGGGCATGACGCGGCAGGAAATACTTACCGCACTCGAAAACTGCATCTTCGGCAATTACAAATTCCTTTATATTTCTCCGGAACGGCTGGATACGGAAATATTCCGCACCAAGTTGCGTTCGATGAAAGTCTCCATGATTACGGTAGACGAAAGCCACTGTATCTCACAATGGGGATACGACTTCCGCCCGGCATATCTGAAAATTGCAGAGATACGGGAACTATTGCCGGAAGTTCCGGTACTGGCACTGACAGCTACGGCCACTCCGGAAGTCGTAACAGATATTCAGGCCCGTCTGAAATTCCGGGAAGGAAATGTCTTCCGAATGAGCTTTGAACGGAAGAATCTGGCATATATCGTGCGCAAAACCGACAACAAAACGAAAGAACTCCTATATATCCTGCAACGAATATCAGGCAGTGCCATCATCTATGTCCGCAACAGACGCCGTACCAAAGAAATCACTGAACTGCTGATGAACGAAGGTATAACCGCCGACTTCTATCATGCCGGACTGGATAACGCCGTCAAAGACCTCCGGCAGAAACGCTGGCAAAGCGGAGAAGTCCGCGTCATGGTGGCAACCAATGCCTTCGGCATGGGTATCGACAAGCCGGATGTCCGCATCGTGCTGCATCTCGACCTGCCTGACTCTCCCGAAGCCTACTTTCAGGAAGCCGGACGTGCCGGAAGAGACGGAGAGAAAGCCTATGCCGTCATCCTGTACTCCAAATCGGACAAGACAACACTCCATAAACGAGTGGTCGACACCTTCCCCGACAAAGAGTACATTCTGAATGTCTACGAACATCTCCAGTACTATTACCAAATGGCGATGGGCGACGGTTTTCAATGTATCCGTGAATTCAATCTGGAAGAGTTCTGCCGGAAGTTCAAATACTTTCCGGTGCCGGTAGACAGTGCCTTGAAAATACTGACTCAGGCAGGCTATCTGGAATACACGGACGAACAGGATAATTCATCACGGATTCTCTTTACCATCCGTCGGGACGAACTATACAAGTTGCGGGAGATGGGAAAGGAGGCGGAAGCTCTGATACAGAGTATTCTTCGCTCATACACAGGAGTTTTCACCGATTATGCCTACATCAGCGAAGAGTCTCTTGCCGTCCGCACCGGACTGACACGCCAGCAAATCTATAATATATTGGTGACGTTAACCAAACGCCGTATCGTGGACTACATTCCCCGCAAAAAGACACCTTATATTATATATACGCGCGAACGACTGGAATTACGCTTCCTGCATATTCCCGCCAGCGTCTACGAAGAGCGCAAAGCCCGCTATGAAGCACGCATCAAGGCAATGGAAGAATACGTCACCACCGAAAACATATGCCGGAGCCGGATGCTTCTCCGCTACTTCGGAGAGAAAAACGAACACAACTGCGGGCAATGCGATGTCTGCCTCAGCAAGCGTGCCACCGACAACTTATCCGAGGAATCTTACGAAGAAGTGAAAAGGCAAATACTCGACTTACTCAGCCACAGCCCTCTCACTCCTGCCGAAACAGCCGATCAGATAAAGGCGGAAAAAGAGGATATCGGACAAGTAATCCGATATTTATTGGACGAAGGCGAGCTGAAGATGCAGGACGGAATGCTACATATTTCAAAATAAGTTATTACATTTGCAGATAAACTCTAAAACAACACTATCATGCCGAACTTTTTTAAGTCTTTTTTCTCCGGTAAGTCCGAAACTCCGGAGAGTGAAAAACAGAAAAACGATCAGAAAAACTTCGAGATATTCAAATATGACGGTTTGCGTGCACAACGCATGGGACGTCCGGATTATGCCATAAAGTGCTTTACCGAGGCGCTTGCCATCGAAGAGGATTTCGAAACGATGGGCTATCTCAGCCAACTTTACATCCCGATGGGAGAAACCGAAAAAGCCCGCGAACTTCTGGAGAAAATGGCAGTAATGGAACCTCATGTGACCAGCACATTCCTCACACTGGCCAATGTCTGCTACATCCAAGAAGATTACAAAGCAATGGAAGAGGCTGCCGGCAAAGCAATCGCCATCGAAGAGGGAAATGCAGTCGCACACTTTCTCCTCGGAAAAGCCCGCAAAGGACAGGATGACGAAATCATGACCATCGCTCATCTGACGAAAGCCATCACTCTGAAAGACGACTTCATCGAAGCCCGTCTGATGCGTGCGGAAGCTCTGCTGAAAATGAAGCAATACAAGGAAACAATGGAAGACATAGACGCCGTACTCGCCCAGAATCCGGAAGAAGAGACCGCCATCCTGCTGCGTGGCAAGGTGAAAGAAGCCAACGGACAGGAAGAAGAAGCGGAAACGGACTACAAGTTCGTAACGGAAATAAACCCATTCAACGAACAAGCCTATCTCTATCTAGGACAGCTTTATATCAATCAGAAGAAACTGGCGGAAGCAATCGCCCTGTTTGACGAAGCCATCGAGTTGAACCCGAACTTCGCCGAAGCCTATAAAGAACGCGGACGCGCCAAACTACTGAACGGTGATAAAGACGGTTCCGTAGAAGACATGAAGAAGTCACTGGAGCTGAATCCAAAAGACGAAGCTAGTCTGAACGGAGAATTCAAGAACCTGGGACCGAAACCGGAAGCACTCCCGGGAATCTTCTAGGCAGACGGCGGTATATACTCATTTTTAACTGAAACATTACTGTCATATCAGGTGACCTTTTCATCTTTTTTAGAGAAGAAAACAAAAAAAGTATCGCTTTTTGTTCGCATCTAACAGAAAATTATTACTTTTGCCCCAGAATTAGAAACCAAAGCAGAAACAAAGATTCGTATGAAATCATTTTCTTATGCATATTACTTCTTTTTTTACTTTTACTTTAGCCAGAAAGTAGAGCGGGAGTTTGTATGTATCAAGTGACATGATGCTTAAGGACTGAGATGAAGAAATTAATCATATAAATCCCGCTTCCATATGGACGCGGGATTTTTTTATATAACCCTATTAGAACAATGAAAAAGATAGCAATTCAAGGAACACTCGGCTCATATCACGATATCGCCGCACACAAGTACTTCGAGGGAGAAGAAATAGAGTTAATCTGTTGTGCCAACTTCGAAGACGTGTTTACTTCGATACGGAAAGACAGCCAGGTCATCGGAATGCTAGCCATCGAAAATACGATAGCGGGAAGCCTGCTGCACAACAATGAACTGTTGAGACAAAGCGGTACGCAGATTATCGGCGAATACAAGCTGCGCATCTCACATAGCTTCGTCTGCCTGCCCGAAGAAAGCTGGGAAGACCTGACAGAAGTCAACTCCCACCCTATCGCCCTGATGCAATGCCGTGATTTTCTGAATCAGCATCCGCAACTCAAAGTAGTGGAAGGAGAAGATACGGCACGCAGCGCGGAAATCATCAAGAAAGAAAACCTGAAAGGGCATGCAGCCATTTGCTCGAAAACGGCGGCAGAACGCTACGGAATGAAAGTGCTCCAAGAAGGCATCGAAACCAACAAGCACAACTTCACCCGTTTTCTGGTAGTTGCCGATCCGTGGCAAGTGGACGAACTCCGCCAGCATCACGCAAAGGCGACCAACAAGGCAAGCATGGTATTCACATTGCCACACACAGAAGGAAGCCTGTCGCAAGTATTATCCATTCTTTCGTTCTACAACATCAATCTGACAAAGATACAATCGCTGCCGATCATCGGACGGGAATGGGAATATCAGTTTTACGTCGATGTATCTTTCAATGATTATCTGAGATATAAACAATCTATAGCAGCAATTACTCCATTAACCAAAGAACTTAAAATATTAGGCGAATATGCAGAAGGAAAGTCAAACGTATAAAATCGCTCCTGCCGAAAGACTGGCAAGTGTCAGCGAATACTACTTCTCAAAGAAGCTGAAAGAGGTAGCACAAATGAATGCAGAAGGAAAAGACGTTATCAGTCTGGGTATCGGAAGTCCCGATATGCCTCCTTCAAAGGTTACCATCGAAACATTGTGCAACAATGCTCACGATCCCAACGGACACGGTTACCAACCGTATGTGGGCATACCGGAACTTCGTAAAGGTTTCGCAGCCTGGTATCAACGCTGGTATGGAGTGGAACTGAATCCGAATACGGAAATACAGCCGCTGATCGGTTCCAAAGAAGGTATCCTTCACGTCACGCTGGCTTTTGTCAATCCGGGCGAACAGGTACTGGTGCCGAATCCGGGATACCCCACCTATACTTCTCTGAGTAAAATACTCGGTGCGGAAGTAATCAGCTACGACCTGAAAGAAGAAGACGGCTGGATGCCCGATTTCGAAGCATTGGAAAAGATGGACCTGAACCGCGTGAAACTAATGTGGACCAACTATCCGAATATGCCGACAGGAGCCAACGCTACTCCGGAACTCTACGAACGTCTGGTAGACTTCGCACGCCGCAAGAATATCGTCATCGTGAATGACAACCCGTACAGCTTTATCCTGAACGAAAAGCCGATCAGTATTCTCAGCGTACCGGGAGCCAAAGAGTGCTGCATCGAATTCAACTCCATGAGCAAGAGCCACAATATGCCGGGATGGCGTATCGGAATGCTGGCTTCGAATGCCGAATTCGTACAATGGATACTGAAAGTAAAAAGCAATATCGACAGCGGTATGTTCCGTGCCATGCAACTGGCAGCCGCCACAGCTCTGGAAGCCGAAGCGGACTGGTACGAAGGTAACAACCACAACTATCGCGGCCGTCGCCATCTGGCCGGCGAAATCATGAAAACACTGGGGTGTACCTACGACGAAAACCAGGTGGGTATGTTCCTTTGGGGAAAGATTCCCGCTTCGTGCAAGGATGTAGAAGAACTGACCGAAAAAGTATTGCACCAGGCAAGGGTATTTATCACGCCGGGATTCATCTTTGGCAGCAACGGAGCAAGGTTTATCCGTATTTCCCTTTGTTGCAAGGATGCCAAACTGGCGGAAGCATTGGAAAGAATCAAGAAGCTTTCTTAAAAAGAAAAGACCGATAAAAGTAAATCAGCGGCAGACCAGGAAACGCCTGCCCGAAAGAGTAAGAACAAGAATAAAATAAAAACAATAAGAATATGGAACTCGAATCAATTTTATTACCGGGCATCGAAGCCAAAAGACCGATTGTTATCGCCGGCCCGTGTAGCGCAGAGACTGAAGAACAAGTAATGGAAACCGCCAAACAACTGGCAGCCAAAGGACAAAAGATATACCGTGCCGGTATCTGGAAACCGCGTACCAAACCGGGAGGTTTCGAAGGAATCGGTGTGGAAGGACTTGCCTGGCTGAAGGAAGTGAAGAAAGAAACAGGTATGTATGTTTCTACCGAAGTAGCGACTGCCAAACACGTTTACGAATGTCTGAAAGCAGGAATCGACATCCTTTGGGTAGGCGCACGTACCACAGCCAATCCTTTCGCCGTACAGGAAATTGCCGACGCATTGAAAGGGGTCGACATCCCCGTGCTGGTAAAAAATCCGGTAAACCCAGACCTGGAATTGTGGATCGGTGCACTGGAACGTATCCACAACGCAGGCTTGAAGCGTTTGGGAGCTATCCACCGTGGTTTCAGCAGCTACGACAAAAAAATATACCGCAACCTTCCGCAATGGCACATTCCTATCGAACTGCGTCGCCGTCTGCCTAACCTGCCGATTTTCTGTGACCCGAGTCACATCGGAGGAAAACGCGAACTGGTTGCCCCGCTCTGCCAGCAGGCAATGGACCTGAACTTCGATGGTCTGATCGTGGAAAGTCACTGCAATCCGGACTGTGCGTGGAGCGACGCTTCTCAACAGGTAACGCCCGATGTACTCGACTACATCCTCAACTTATTGGTGATCCGTACCGAAACCCAGACGACAGAAAGCCTAAGCCAACTGCGTAAGCAAATCGACGAATGCGACGATAACATCATCCAGGAACTGGCTAAGAGAATGCGCGTAGCACGTGAGATCGGTACTTACAAAAAAGAACACGGAATCACCGTTCTTCAAGCAGGACGCTACAATGAAATCCTGGAAAAGCGCGGTGCGCAAGGAGAACAATGCGGTATGAGCGCAGACTTTATGAAGCTGATCTTCGAAGCAATCCACGAAGAGTCTGTCCGCCAGCAGATAGAGATTATTAATAAATAAAAAGCCCAAAAGAACTCAAAAATCAAATGGAAACTAACAAATAAGTCAGCAGTAACACAACTGAGACCGACTAGAAAGTCGGTAGTATCTTAACTCTCCTCCTTCTGGAAGGAGGAGAATAGAGATAGAATCGACTTTTTAGTCACCCCAATGTGAGATACTATTAACTTTTAGAGAGACTATTGACTTTTGAGAAACTCCCCAATAATAATAGATATGAGAATATTAATCCTCGGAGCCGGTAAAATGGGTTCCTTCTTTACGGATATACTGAGTTTTCAGCACGAGACGGCCGTGTTTGACGTCAACCCGCACCAGTTGCGTTTCGTGTATAACACGTATCGTTTCACCACACTGGAGGAAATCAAAGAATTCGAACCCGAACTGGTCATCAATGCCGTCACCGTAAAATACACGCTGGATGCTTTCCGCAAGGTATTGCCTGTGCTGCCCAAAGACTGTATCATCAGTGACATCGCTTCCGTAAAGACAGGACTGAAGAAGTTCTACGAAGAAAGCGGATTCCGCTACGTTTCCAGTCACCCTATGTTCGGACCGACGTTTGCCAGTCTCAGCAATCTGAGCAGCGAGAATGCGATTATCATCAGCGAAGGAGATCATTTGGGAAAGATTTTCTTCAAAGACCTTTACCAGACGCTGCGCCTGAACATCTTCGAATATACGTTCGACGAACATGATGAAACGGTGGCATACTCGCTCTCCATCCCATTCGTTTCGACTTTCGTATTTGCTGCCGTGATGAAGCATCAGGAAGCTCCGGGAACAACTTTCAAGAAGCACATGGCTATCGCAAAGGGGCTGCTGAGCGAAGATGACTACCTGCTGCAGGAAATCCTGTTCAACCCACGCACCCCGGGACAAGTGGCCAATATCCGTACAGAGCTGAAGAATCTTCTCGAAATCATCGAAAAGAAAGATGCGGAAGGTATGAAAGCCTACCTCACCAAGATTCGGGAAAAGATCAAGTAAATCATCCTCTCCTTCGATAAGATTTAACCATCCCCTGCAAGAAAGTTCTTTGCAGGGGATTTTTTTATATGTACCTTTGTATCCGCAAAAACGGAATCACAGGAGAAAAGAAGAATGATAGATCAAGTTACCATAGACCGAATTTTAGATGCCGCACAGATTGTAGATGTAGTGTCTGAGTTTGTCACCCTGCGCAAACGCGGAGTGAACTATGTAGGTCTGTGCCCGTTCCACAACGAAAAGACTCCGTCATTCAGCGTCTCCCCTGCCAAAGGACTTTGCAAGTGTTTCAGCTGCGGTAAGGGCGGAAACTCGGTCCACTTCATCATGGAGCACGAACAGATGTCGTATTACGAGGCACTGAAATATCTCGCCAAGAAATACAACATCGAAATCAAAGAACGGGAGCTGACCAATGAAGAGAAACAGGCGCAGACAACGCGCGAAAGTATGTTCATTGTCAACAACTTCGCCCGCGATTACTTTCAGAATATCTTAAAGAATCATGTGGACGGGCGCAGCATCGGTCTGGCTTATTTCCGTCAGCGTGGATTTCGTGATGACATCATTGAGAAATTCCAGTTGGGTTACTGTACGGAAAGCCATGATGCCATGTCACAAGAAGCATTGCGCAAAGGCTACAAGAAAGAATTCCTGGTGAAAACGGGAATCTGCTACGAAACGGATGACCACCGTCTTCGTGACCGCTTCTGGGGACGTGTGATTTTCCCCGTCCATACCCTTTCCGGAAAGGTGGTCGCCTTCGGCGGACGTGTGCTCAGCACCGCCACCAAAGGGGTAAAGGTGAAATATGTCAACTCTCCCGAGTCGGAAATTTACCACAAGAGTAACGAGCTATACGGAATCTATTTTGCCAAACAGGCGATTGTCAGGCAGGACAGATGTTTCCTTGTGGAAGGATACACGGACGTTATCTCCATGCACCAGTCGGGCATAGAAAACGTAGTCGCTTCATCGGGCACCGCATTGACGCCGGGACAGATTCGTCTGATCCACCGTTTCACCAATAACATTACCGTACTCTATGACGGTGACGTAGCCGGTATCAAAGCCTCTATCCGCGGAATCGATATGCTGCTGGAAGAAGGCATGAACATCAAAGTATGCCTGCTTCCGGACGGAGACGACCCGGACTCCTTCGCCCGCAAACATAATTCGGAAGAATTCCAGGCATTCATCCGTGAGCACGAGAAAGATTTCATCCGCTTCAAGACCGACCTTCTGATGGAAGACGCGGGAAGAGATCCGATCAAACGCGCGGAACTGATTTCGAATATCGTACGAAGCATTTCCGTCATACCGGAAGCCATTATACGGGATGTCTACATCAAAGAATGCAGCCAACATCTGCGCATCGAAGAAAAACTGCTGGTAGCGGAAGTCGCCAAATTAAGAGAGGCGCAGGCTGAAAAAGCCAATCGTCCCAGCTATAATCATTCATCTTCAACAACCGGAGATACTTCCGGTACAGCTGCCGCTTCCGGCACACCGGCTTATTCCGGTGCTCCGACTTATTCTACTCCATCAAGTCCCTACGCCAATGCAGGAATGCCACCGGAACCCGAATATGATGACGATGGCAATATCGTATCTTTCGCAGATCCGATGTCCGCTGCTACAGGAGGTGCAGCAGGATTTCCTCCCGGCAATGCACCTGCCTCCACTACGGATACCACTGTTCCCGGAGATTCTTATACCTCCTTTATTCCGCAGGAAGGAAAAGAAGGTCAGGAGTTCTATAAGTTTGAGCGATTGATCCTGCAGGCAGTAGTCCGTTATGGTGAAAAAGTGATGTGCAACCTTACCGACGAAGAAGGAAATGAAATTCCGGTAACCGTTATCGAATATGTGGTGAATGATCTGAAGGAAGACGACCTGGCTTTCCATAATCCGTTGCACCGACAGATTCTGACAGAAGCCGCCACGCATATACACGATGCCGGTTTTATCGCGGAACGCTATTTCCTGGCACATCCCGACCAGACCATCAGCCGGTTGAGCGTGGACTTGATCAATGTACGTTATCAGCTAAGTAAATATCACTCGAAATCACAGAAGATCGTGACAGATGAAGAACGGCTGTACGAACTCGTCCCTATGTTGATGATCAACTTCAAGTATGCGATTGTCACGGAAGAACTGAAACATATGCTTTATGCCCTGCAAGATCCGGCACTCGCTCATGACAATGAGAAATGTAATTCGCTGATGCAGCGTTATAATGAGATGCGGGAAGTGCAAAGTCTGATGGCGAAGCGCCTGGGCGACCGCGTTGTATTACGCTAAATTTCTCATCGGTGCCGAGACACCCCTTCATCGGTACCGGAGGCAATCCTCATTGACGGGGAACTACATCGTCCACATTTTGTAAAGCGTATTACACCCTGCCGTGCTGAATCAGATTCATAAACTCTTCGCGAGTCTTGGCTTGATTGAAAGCTCCTGTAAAGTCTGAAGTAGTAGTAATAGAATTTTGTTTTTCTACGCCGCGCATCTGCATACACATATGCTTTGCCTCCACTACCACCATCACTCCCAATGGGTTCAGTGTCTCCTGGATACAATCTTTGATTTGCAGCGTCATGCGTTCCTGCACTTGCAGGCGATGGGAAAAGATATCGACTACCCGGGCAATCTTGCTCAATCCCGTGATATAGCCGTTAGGGATATATGCCACATGTGCTTTTCCGTAGAACGGCAACATATGGTGTTCGCAGAGAGAGAAGAAATCAATGTCTTTCACTATCACCATCTGACTGTATTCTTCCTGAAACTTAGCCGAACGCAACACTTCATGAGGGTCCATGTGATAACCTTTTGTCAGACTCAGCATAGCCTTCGCAACACGTTCGGGGGTCTTCAGCAAACCTTCCCTTCCGGCATCTTCACCCAACAAAGTAATAATACTGTGATAATGACTTTTCAACTCCTCCAGATTCGGAGAGACAATTTCTTCTTTTTCTAACATGATACAATTATAAAGGAATATTGATCTGGTCTTTGACGATAGAGACCTCTTTGAATACACCGGTTGCCTTGAGTTTACGCATCATCGCGTCCGCCTCTTCAATGCTCCGGAAATCACCCACACGACAAAGCCAGCGGGGAGGATTGAACGAAGTGTAAATCGTCAGTTCGGGGAAATACTCTTTGATGCGGGAAGCTACACGATAAGCATCATTCTTTGCCTCACGGGTATTATTACCGGCATACGCCTGTATTCTGAATCCGGCTGCCTTCAACACTTTCTGTTCGCCCATAGAAGGACGTTCCACGCCTATCAATGCCTCTATCTTAGGGTCTTGATGAATCGTCACCTTTCCCTGTCCCGGCACTGTACGTTCCAGACTCTTGATGATGTTCTGCGCCTGTGCACCAACAGCGGTAAAAGCCAGCATCCATAAAAGTAAACCTAGTTTTCTCATTCGATAAAAGTTTAATTTCAGGAAGTGGCTAAAAAGTCGATACTATCTGCAATTCCCCTCCTTCTGGAAGGAGGAGAGTTTAGAGTTACTATCTACTTTTTAGTCAGTTCCCGAAAGATATTCTAATTATGCATTGAACGCATCGATGATACCCTTGAAGTCAGAAACTTTCAGAGCAGCACCACCAATCAGTCCACCGTCTACGTCGGGGTTAGAGAACAGTTCTTTAGCGTTAGAAGGCTTGCAGCTACCACCGTAAAGGATAGAAGTGTTGTCAGCGATTTCCTTGCCATACTTGTCAGCCACGATTGAACGGATGAAAGCGTGGATTTCCTGAGCTTGCTCGGGAGAAGCTGTTTTACCTGTACCGATAGCCCAAACCGGTTCGTAAGCAAGGATGATCTTAGAGAAGTCTTCAGCAGACAGAGAGAATACAGATTCCATCTGAGCAGCTACTACTTCGTTCTGCTTGTTAGCTTCGCGTTCTTCCAGCACTTCACCGATACAGAAGATCGGAGTCAGACCGTTAGCCAGAGCCAATTTTACTTTTTCTTCGAGGATAGCAACAGTTTCACCGTAGTAAGCACGACGTTCTGAGTGACCCAGGATTACATATTTTGCACCTGTAGAAGCTACCATTTCAGCAGAAACTTCACCTGTATATGCACCGGATGCCTTGTCTGCACAGTTTTCAGCACCTACACCGATCTTAGCAGCGTCTACCAACGGAGTAACAGATGCCAAGTGGATAAACGGAGTACAGATGATTACATCACAGTTGGGCTTTTCGTTAGCCAATGCTTCGTTCAGTTCTTTTGCCAAAGCGATACCCTCTTGAAGGGTTTTGTTCATTTTCCAGTTTCCTGCAACAATGTTCTTTCTCATTTTGTTCTTTATTTAAAGGGTTAATAAATTTATTGTTCTTTTACTTCCTGTTGCTGCTTCCGCTTTTCGTTCTTCCGTTCGCGTCGGCGGACAATCAGAATGTCCACTCCCAACACCAGCAACAGCGGAATGACAAACCACAGGAATACGTATCCAATCGTATGTACGTCACTCCGGACCTTCTGCTGACCGAGTTCCAGATTCTCCAGTTTGTCAGTCAGTACATATTCATCCGGAATGTCTTCATCACTCCATTTGTTCAGAATCGTACCGTTCTTTATCAGCATCAGTCCCGGATTGGAGCGAATCATCGTCTTCAGCGTAATGTCGTCCATCTGGCAGAAAGGATATTCCGCACCGGTCTTGTCCTTCCACAATTCTATCTGCTCTTCCGGTGAGGAAGTAAGGCAGTAGAATCTGTAACCATGCTCTACCGAGTAGTCATATATCTCATTAATCAAATCAATGTTACTGTCGTCCGCCTCTTCAATACGATGTGCCACCAGCAGGAAGGTATATCCCATATCCGTCAGCACGTCTTCCGTGATATCATCACCCGTGCTCAGATCCATCATGGAGAAGTCGTGAATCGAAGGTTCGTATCCTTTTTCTTTCAGAATGGTACGCGTATCGACAAAGGTCCATGTGCTGTCCGGATAATTGTCCAGTGTAAACTCTTTCTTTTCCCCGTTCTTTTCCAGGATAAAGACACTTTCATATACACTCGGCTTCGCTCCTTCGGGGATACTCATGCCTTTCATGATATTCTGTCCGATCTTGTAAGGACGGAAGTCCAGCACAGGCAGACGGTCCAGACAATAGAACGACAGTGTAAATACAAAGAATATCGTGTACAGAGAAATCAGCCATTCCATCTTTCGGGTCACGAATCTGATCAGCATTTTCCTCCACTGGAATGTAGCAATCGCGGCAAGCAGCAGTACGATGTTCTTTGCAAATGTCTCCCAGTTAGTCAATACCCAGGCATCGCCGAAACAACCGCAGTCCGACACCGGATCGAAAATCGCCAGATACAGCGTCAGCGGTGTCATGAAGATCATCAGCACCAACGCCAATGTGGTGGAGATTGTTTTCTTGATACCGAAGAACAGGAAGATACCGATTGAAAATTCGATGGCGGATAATATTATGCCTCCCAACAACGGGAAGAAAGAAGGAAACCATGAAATCACCCCGAAGGCGGTCAGATAGTCCTGTATCTTATACTGGAAGCCCAGCGGGTCGACAGCCTTCACAAAACCGGAAAAGATGAACGATGCCGCTAAAAGGAAACGGCAGACATTCGCTCCTGTCTTCTGGATGATATGTAAGTTCTTATCCTTCAAATTCTATCTTAATCAATCCGAATACTGAATAATTAATCATATCCATATAGTTAGCATCGATACCTTCCGACACCAACGTGTTCCCTGCCAGACTTTCAATCTGCTTGGTACGGTATATCTTCATCAGAATCAAGTCTGTGTAGGAACTCACACGCATACTGCGCCAAGCCTCATCATAGTCATGATTTTTGGCAAGCATCAGCTCCAGCGCTTCCTTTGCATGCTTGTCATATAAAGCCAAAGCCTCCTCATTGCTGATGTCGGCAGATTCGGCGTAGCCCAGTTCCAGCTGGATCAGACCGATAATGCCATAATTGACTATCGCAATAAATTCCGAACGGATTCCTTCGTTAACCAGAGTCACCCCTTTGGTTTCGATACTGCGAATCCTGTTAGCTTTGATAAAAATCTGATCAGTAACCGAAGCCGGACGCAGGATACGCCATGCAGGCCCGTAATCGTGCAGCTTCTTGGAGAATAAGTCACGGCACAAGGCAATGACATGTTCAAATTGTTGCTTGGTATCTTTCATCTTCTTCCAAATAGTGCGCAAAGGTAACAATAATTAAGTAAAAACAGAAAGAGGGCACTCTAAATTATATTAAAGTGCCCTCTTCCAAAGCTATTATTGTATTACATCTTTACGAACAACGTAAAACTTGTCCGATACGCAAGGTGGTCGTCGGCTTGATACGGTTCAGCTTACAAAGCGTACTGACCGATACTCCACGCACTTTAGCGATACGTGACAATGTATCTCCGCTCTTCACTTTATGATAACGGATCGTTCCGTCGGCTACCTGAGTGTCGTGAGAACCGGCACTACGCACACCTTTCGTCTTGCGGAAAGTATAAGTATCGGCTACGATATCCTGTTTCGGGAAGTCGAACATATAAATCGGGTTGATGGCGATTCCCAGGAAGCGGGTTTCAAAGTGGAGATGAGAACCGGTAGAACGTCCGGTGTTACCACCCAGACCGATCACTTCGCCGGCTTTTACCAATTGATTTTCTTCAACGAGTTGTTTGGACAAGTGTCCGTATATGGTTTCCAATCCATTGTCATGACGAATCACTACATATTTACCATATCCTCTGCGTTCATACTTCACGATACGTACTTTACCGTCAAAGGCAGCTACAATCGTGTCACCGATGTTCACCTTCAGGTCCAGACCATTGTGCATTCTTCTCCAGCGGGGACCGAAAGGCGAAGTAATCTTCGTACTCGGAGTCGGCATACAGAAGCCTGTGAGGTCGATGGTATAAGTGTCGGGGATGATAGCATTGCCGTAAGCATGTGCATACTGGTTGTTCCAGTTTGGATAAAGACTTAAGGCGGGATATTCCGACTGTTCGGCACGGATCTGTTTCTGAAGTGCCAAAGAGTCTACGGTTTTTAATTTCTTGTCTATCGGAGCTTGGCGGGCAATCAGGTCTTGAGAGAAAGAGCTCAGGCTGACCATAGCTGCTACAGCTACCAATCCTGTTTTAATAATGCAATTGAAATTCATTCGTTCTTGTCAATTCAATTAATATTCGTCGTTCGCATACAGGTAGTCAAAAGTCGCCTGTTTGTAGTCGAATATCTCTTCAGGTTTAAAAAATCTCGTTAATTCGATAGCCGCAGTTTCCGGAGAATCGGAAGTATGAACGATGTTTTCTTGAAAACTCATACTATAATCCCCACGAATGGTTCCCGGCGCAGCCAGACGTCCATTAGTTGGTCCCGCCAACGTACGGACTGCTTGAATAGCATCCACACCTTCGTAACAACAAACAATGACAGGAGTTGCCATCATCGAATCTTTCACGCGCTGAAAGAAAGGCTTGCTGCTCAGGTGGGCATAATGCTCGCTTAATAATTCATCCGTCAGTTGCATCATTTTCATGCCGGCCAACCGTAGTCCTTTACGTTCAAAGAGATGAGTGATCTCACCAACCAATCCCCGTTGAAGGGTACACGGCTTCAAAATAACCAGCGTTTTTTCGATCATGATGTGTGACTTTCAAAAGATTAAACTATACATTTACTATAAAAAATTCCCCCAAAGATAGTATTTTCCGATGAAAGGGCAAGTAAGTCATTAACTATTTTTCAGAAGTACGGAGATAAAAAGAACAGGAAAAGCGGCGTTAAAGCCCTATAAATAGGAGGAATAGAAAAGAAACATGTTTTGCAACACATTCCCGCAAATAAACTGCATGTTTAACCGTTTTTCAACTTATAGCCGCCCAGTTAACATTCGTTTTCCGGAGAGATTTCAGTTGCCGCCACAGAATCTCGTTCTCCGGACTTTGGGCCGACGGGTCGTTATCTACGATATCTTCGGCTATCGAACGGACGTACTGCAACAGCTGACCGTCACGGGCAAGGTTCGCAATCTTCAGATCGAAGGCAATGCCGCTTTGCTGCGTCCCCTCCAAATCACCGGGACCACGCAGTTTCAAGTCCGCTTCCGCTATTTCAAAGCCGTCATTGGTGCGCACCATTATTTCCAGCCGTTTCCGCGTGTCTTCAGTCAGTTTGTAGTTCGTCACAAGGATACAATAAGACTGTTCAGCGCCACGTCCCACCCGACCGCGCAACTGATGGAGTTGCGAAAGTCCGAAGCGTTCGGCATTCTCAATGATCATCACAGAAGCATTGGGGACATTCACCCCGACTTCGATGACGGTAGTGGCAACCATAATCTGAGCTTGTCCGGAAATAAAGAGCTGCATCTGCTCATCTTTCTCCGCAGACTTCATCTTGCCGTGAACTTTGGCAACGGTACAGCCGGGAAACTCTTCCAAGATATGCTGGTAACCTTCTTCCAGGTTCTTGAGGTCGATCTTCTCGCTTTCCTTTATTAAAGGATAGACGATGTACACCTGCCGTCCTTCTTCTATCTGCTTGCGTACGGCGCGGTACATACTTTCCCGACGGTTGTCAAACTGATGAATGGTGGTTATCGGTTTCCGTCCCGGCGGCAGCTCGTCAATGACAGAAACATCCAGATCGCCATACAACGTCATCGCCAGTGTACGCGGAATAGGTGTGGCGGTCATCACCAGCACGTGAGGCGGCTGTATATTTTTCGTCCAGAGGCGGGCACGCTGTGCCACTCCGAAGCGGTGTTGTTCGTCAATAACGACCAGTCCCAAAGAAGAGAAGTTCACCGTGTCTTCAATGACCGCGTGCGTACCTATCAGGATTTTCACGTCTCCCGTCAGCAGTCCGGTCAGGATCGCTTCCCTCTTCTTTCCTTTGATAGATCCGGTCAGCAGTTCGACACGGATATCCATACCGAAAAGCAGTTCCTTGATTGTCTCGTAATGCTGGTTCGCCAAAATTTCGGTGGGAGCCATCATGCACGCTTGAAAACCGTTGTCCAGTGCAAGCAGCATGCTCATCAATGCTACCAGGGTTTTACCACTACCCACGTCTCCTTGAAGCAGACGGTTCATCTGCCGGCCGCTTCCCACATCATTCCTTATTTCTTTCAGTACCCGTTTCTGTGCACCCGTCAACTGGAAAGGAAGGTTCTGCGAATAGAAAGTATTGAAAACATCCCCTACCCGTTCAAAGATATATCCACGATATCGTCTTTGGCGGTCCTTCGCATAGCAGAGGATATTCAACTGCACGTAGAACAGTTCTTCGAATTTAAGACGATACTGAGCCCTGCGCAGCGAATCGGGATTCGTCGGGAAATGGATATTCCGGAGTGCCTCTGTCAGAGGCATCAGATGATGGTCCGACAGGATTTTGGGAGAAAGCGTTTCCGGCAGCGGTTCCTGTATCTGCTGGATCACCGTAGCCATCATCTTCTCAATCGCATGCGAATTGAGAAAGCTCCGTTTCATTTTCTCCGTCGTATTATAATAAGGTTGCAGTCCGACGGAAGAAAGTTTCAGATCATCCGGCTTGTCGATGTCGGGATGCGCCACATTGATACGCCCGTTAAACACGGTAGGCTTACCGAAGATGATGTATTCTTCGTGAAGTTTATACTTGCCTAATATATATTTGATACCTTGAAACCACACCAGGTCGACGATTCCCGTACCGTCGGAGAAATGGGCCGTCAGCCGCCGTTGCCGCCCTTCGCCTATCGTCTCGAAGCCGAGAATCTCTCCTTTCAGCTGGATATACGGCATATTGCCATCTATTTCGTGAATGTAATAGATGCGGCTCCGGTCAACATATTTATAAGGAAAATAATAAATCAGATCGTACAACGAGTAGATTTCCAACTCCTTGTTCAATACTGCGGCCTTCTGAGGCCCTACACCGGAGATAAATTTGATGTCGCGTGTGGTTAAATCGAACATTTACAAGAGAGCACTCCCGATCTTCAGGTCAAAGGGAGTTGTTATTTTTATGTTTTCACGATTACCTTCTGCCAGATGTACGGGTACGCCCATTGCTTCGACCACCGAAGCATCGTCCGTAAAGAACGGAGTAAACTCCTGTCCATAAGCCTGTTTCAGCAGCTCCACCTCAAAAACCTGAGGAGTCTGCACTAACTTATATTCAGTACGGCTCACCGTTTCGCTTCCGGCATCCGTCAGATGGCGCAGCGTTTCGACTACATCCACCACCGGAATCACAGCTTTATGCTGTTCCGCCAGCTCGTAACACCGGCGAATCACTTCAAGGGTTACAAACGGACGAACTCCGTCGTGCACTCCTACCAGACCGGGAGCCTGCACAAGTGCCAGCCCGTTCTTCACCGAATGAAAACGGGTCTCGCCGCCATCTGCCACAAGATGTTCCACCGAAAAATGATGTTCTTCGCAAAGCTGTTTCCAGAAGTCCTGCTGTTCACGGGGAAGTACCAGAATAATCTGAAGCATCGCATCGTACTTGCGGAATGCTTCCAGCGTATGCATCAGCACAGGTTTGCCACCGACAGGAAGAAATTGTTTGGGAAGATCGCTTCCCATTCGCAAGCCCTTTCCACCGGCGACAATAATCACAGATTGTTTCATAGACAGCTTAGCGTTTTACGCACATCGCTTCTACCAGTTCGTCTACTTTATCTTTGCCGACCAACAGATCTACGATGGCCAAAGCAAATTCCATAGCAGCGCCCGGTCCCATACCTGTGATGATATTTCCGTCCCGAACTACGGGTTCACTGACACATTCCGCACCTTCCAGGTATTGCTCGAAGCTGGGATAACAAGTGGCTTTCCGGCCTTTCAGCAAACCTAATTTGCCCAATACCATCGGAGCCGCGCAGATCGCTGCGATCGGTTTTCCTTTGGCAGCAAAGTCAAGAAGCAGTTTACGCAGTCCTTCATGCTTGTCGAGCGTAGCTGCTCCCGGCATTCCTCCCGGCAACAACAGCAGATCGGCATCAAAAAAATCGCAGTTATCAAAGTTTATATCACAGAGCAATGACACATCGTGAGCGCCCATTACAATTTCATCCGGAGTGACAGATACGATTTCTACATTCAGTCCGGCACGTCTCAAAGTGTCGACAGCAGTAAAGGCTTCTATTTCTTCAAAGCCATCTGCAAAAAAAGCATATACAGTTCCCATAATCCTATATTTTTGATTAGTGATACTATCTCAGGTTAAAATAATAAGTGATGGTTCCAGTCTGGTTGTTCGGTCCTTCCACGGTGTTGAAGCGAGCCTTCTTCGCCGCGTCTTCCGCTGCCTTCCGCAGGGTGGAGTTCACGGTGTTCGTTTGAGGATTGATACTGGTTCCAATGACTACTCCCGCCGGATTCACGGTGATATTGACTACCACACGTCCTTCTTCGGGCACATTATAGGCAGGCTTTGGCAGACTGCCCGTACCTAAAGAACGTCCGCCGAGGTCAAATGTTCCGTAACCTCCGGTTCCGGTCTTCGCTCCGGTGGATGAATTGCCGTCCTTGCTGCCTTCTGTTCCCGTGCCGCTGGCGGAAGTACCTTTGCTGCCTCCCATCTGCGCTCCCTTTCCGAAAGCGTTGGCAACCTTTTTCTTCGCAGCTTCTTCGGCGGCTTTCCGTTCACGTTCCGCTTTTTCTTCGGCAAGACGTTTCGCTTCGGCAGCTTTCTCCGCCTCTGTCTTTTCGGGTTTCTTCACCGGTTCTTTGGGCTTCACTACCTCTTTGGGTTTCACGGTCTCCTTTTTAGGTTCCGTTTTCGGTTTCAGCACTACCGTTTCTTCTTCGGTCTGTGTCAGCAGATCCTGTTCCGAGGGCAGTTCCGGCTGCGTTTCCGCAGGTGCAGGTGCTTCCGGTTCTTCGGGCAGTATATCCACGTCCACCAGCGAAGGGTCGTCAAAGCCTCGGGCAGACTCCACATTTCCCAGCATCACAGGTACGCCGCCTGCGTCTTCATCCGGCTGGGGAACCGTAAAGCTCACCAGAATCAAAAGAGCTATCACTGCCACGTGTACCAACAGTGCACCCAGCGCGCCGACGAATTCACCCTTTTTTCTTCTGTCGTCCATAATTGTTTCTTTTTTTTAGTAGTTAAGTAGCAACTACTTACTTTATTTGTTTTCCGGCGGGCGTGTAGCCAGCACCATTTTAAAATGATTCTCATTCGCAATGTTCAGCACCCGCACGATTTCACGGTAAGGCACCGACTCATCTGCATACAATGCCACATACATCTCCGGTTCTTTCTCCGCGCAACCTTGCAGGAACGGAGTCAGTTCGTCCAACGACAGCGGCTTTTCCTTCTCATTGCCGAAAGCAGCGTAGAAGTTCAGGTCTTTATCGATCACGACTCTTGTCAGCGGTTTGGCCGAAGTCTGCTGTTTGCCTTGCGGCAACAACACCTTTATGGCATTGGGCGACACCACCGTAGAGGTAATCATAAAGAATATCAGCAGCAGGAAGATGACGTCCGTCATGGATGCCATACTGAAATTGGGCGATACTCTATTTCTTCTTTTTAATCCCACTTTATTATTGATTAGTGGTTAATGATAGTGATTAACGTCTCAGGGTTACTTTTGGGCAGGCTCGTTCAAGAGATCCATAAATTCCATCGTACGAGCTTCCATTTTGTTTACTACACGGTCTACCAGCATCACCAGGTAGTTGTAAGCAAACATGGCAATGATACCCACGATCAGACCGCCTACGGTGGTGATCATGGCTTCGTAGATACCGCCGGAAAGCAAGGTTATATCGATGTTTCCGCTTCCCGCATTCGCCATTTCGTAGAATGCGCGTACCATACCGGTCACCGTACCGAGGAATCCGAGCATCGGAGCACCACCGGAGATTGTTGCCATGACGGTCAGGCCTTTTTCCAGTTTGGCTACTTCCAGATTACCGACATTTTCAATGGCAACCTGCACATCGTTGATGGGACGTCCCAGACGGCTGATTCCTTTTTCAATCATGCGTGCCGAAGGAGTGTTCATCGTGCGGCAATACTGGATAGCCGCTTTGATTTCACCGCTATGGATATAATCCTTGATCCGTTCCATGAACATCGGGTCTTCTTTTCCCGCTTTACGGATCATATAGTTACGTTCAAATAAGATGTAGAAACAGACTACAGACAGTACACCCAGTACAATCATAATCCAACCACCCTTGATAGCCATATCAAGCATATTCATCTCGGGAGCGCTGACCGGAGTCAGCACCGGGTTGGCAGTTGCCAGCGAGTCGGCCATATTCATGGCACCCTGGGCCAATAACATCAATACATTCATTAGCGTAGACAGTTTTTATATTCCTGAATAGTACGTTCCAGTCCCAGATACAATGCGTCGCTGATCAAGGCATGACCTATGGATACTTCGTCCACCCAAGGAATGTTTTTATAGAAATAGTTTAAATTCACAAGACTCAAGTCGTGTCCGGCGTTCAAGCCGATACCCAGTTTGCGGGCTGTTTTGGCTGCTTCCACAAATGGGGCAACAGCCGCTTCCGGATTCTTCGGATATGCCGTAGCATAGGGTTCCGTATAAAGTTCCACACGGTCGGCACCTGCTTTTGCCGCATATTCCACCATCTCCGGATCGGCGGCAACAAAGACGGAAGTACGGATGCCTGCGCTGTTGAACTGATCGAGAACTTCCGACAGAAATTCCAGATTTGCTTTTGTATCCCAACCGGAGTTGGAAGTAATCTGCGAAGGATCGTCAGGAACCAGCGTCACCTGATGAGGTTTCACTTTCAATACCAGGTCTATAAACTCCGGCGACGGGTAGCCCTCGATATTGAATTCAGTCCGCAACAACGGACGCAGATCATATACATCTGCCCGGCGGATGTGGCGTTCGTCGGGACGGGGATGAACAGTAATACCGTCAGCCCCGAAAGCTTCACAATCAAGTGCTACCTTCACCACATTGGGGGTATCCCCTCCGCGTGCATTTCTCAATGTAGCAACCTTGTTTATGTTTACACTTAATTTAGTCATAGTTTTACGCAATATTTGCCGCAAAAATACAAATATTATTATTAGTTGCCTAATAATACGAAACGCATTCTCAGTTCTTTTTTGGTTATTTAAAGTAGAAATCCAAGAAAAAATGCCAATTTTGCAACCGAAACTAATGAAACAGCTTATGAAATTTGCCATTTTCGGAAATACGTATCAGCCTAAAAAGTCTTTGCATGCACTCAGACTGTTCGAGCTTCTCAAGAAGCAGGGAGCGGAAATCTGTATGTGCCGGGAGTTTTACCAGTTCCTGACGGCAGATTTAAAAATGGAAGTGCCTGTCGACGCCCTGCTCGAAGGCAACGACTTCACAGCCGATATGGTTATCAGCATCGGAGGTGACGGCACATTTCTGAAAGCTGCCCGCCGGGTGGGTAGAAAACAAATCCCCATTCTAGGCATCAACACAGGGCGGCTGGGATTTCTTGCCGATGTTTCACCCGAAGAGATGGAGGTGACTTTCGAAGAGATTCAGGCTGGCAGATACAGTGTGGAGGAACGAAGTGTATTGCAGCTTATCTGCAATGACAGAAATCTCCAGGAGTCGCCTTATGCCCTCAACGAAATTGCGGTGCTCAAGCGGGACAGTTCTTCCATGATCAGCATCCGCACTGCGATCAACGGTGCTTATCTGAATACTTATCAGGCAGACGGACTGGTGATTGCCACTCCTACCGGTTCTACTGCGTATTCATTAAGCGTAGGCGGCCCGATCATCGTTCCTCATTCCAATACGATCGCCATTACCCCGGTAGCTCCGCACAGCCTCAACGTCCGTCCTATCGTCATTCGTGACGACTGGGAAATCACGCTGGACGTGGAAAGCCGCAGCCATAACTTCCTCGTTGCCATCGACGGCAGCAGCGAAACGTGCAAGGAGACAACTCAGCTGACCATTCGCCGGGCAGACTACAGTATAAAAGTAGTGAAACGGTTCAATCATATTTTCTTCGATACCCTCCGCAGCAAGATGATGTGGGGAGCGGACGGAAGGCGCTGATCTTCCGACCGGACCTTCGTAACTATCTGATTCCGGACCTTCGGGCATAAAAAAGTACATCCTTCCTCACCAGGACAGAATGTACTTAAACAAAAACAAACAATTATATAAAACGGGCATCCAAGAGACTCCGTTTATATAAGCAATAAGCATGTTGTGGGAAACATACACATGCTATAAAGGGTTTATCCCCGTTCGGGTACTTCACAGTAACCTTTTTAGAAAAACATCTCACCCCATATTTTATAATTATTCATATTTCTGTCGGACACATAATTAAATATGTTCAAGTATTTTTCAGTCAATTATCACCAAGGGTAAATATGCGAAATAACTCCCTGCCGCTGTAACGCTTCCAATATCTGCATGTCTTTGAGCGACCTGCACCTGCCTCCATGTCCTAAATAATACACCCGCCACGGAGTGGAACCATATTGACGGGCTATCCGAACATACACCTTTCTCCTTCTGGAGAACCAGACTTTCCATAAACTTTCCATTTCTTCTTTTACTTTTAAATAAGTAAACTAAAAACCCTTTTTAAGACATTGCCCACATCGAAGCAATGTTCATTCTCTTTATTTTGTCACTGTGTGTGTACCTTTGCAAGCATATATCCCAATGGATAAATTCAGAACCAAAGTAAATAGAAGGCATGCAAAATGAGCTTGTTGTTTGAATTGCGTGTCACAATTTACTACTTACATTTATCTATTACTTCTTAGGTAACGGAAGTCCATTACCGGACTTTACACATAGGGGAAAAGAAGCGAAAAAGGCAGCGGCCTTTGCGAGAAGCACTGTATAAAAGGGTTATGAAGGAGATTTTGTCGGATGACAAACAATAAGGGTTCGGAACATGAAGTCAGTGGTATTCGTGTTCTCATAGTGTTATTTTATTTTCTTAAGTCAGAGAAATAAAATAATGTATAATAAGTTTGGGATATGAGATTCTTTTTATATATCTTTGCGTCGTATTTATTTCCGTTACCCAAGAAGTAATAGACATGATAACACACTAATAGCCAGCACTCTGATTATATTCTATTCTAATTATTGCAGTTTTCAACGTAAAAACAATTCAACCGATTTGCTTCTGTTCTCTTTTCTAGTTCAAAACCTTTCAGGTAGATTTGAGTCGTCTTAATAGATTTGTGTCCCAATGATTCACTGATCATTTCAATAGGTATACCCTGGTATTTGGCATTCGTTGCCCAAGAATGGCGGATGGTATATGAGGTGACAGCCGACTTTAAGTGAAGTTCCCTTGAAAGACTTTTCAGCTGATTATTGAACCGACGAAGCGCCGACTGGTATTCTTTATACATGCTTTCACCTTTTGGGCTTTTATTCCCTCTCAGAATACTGAATAAATAATTCGTTCCATCTTCCCGAACAGGGTCATTATTGCGAAGTTTACTGATCGTGGGCAGAGATGACTCCAGCACCTCAAGACTTACAGAAGTGCCTGTCTTGATACGGTTATATCTCAATACCCCTTGTGCCAATGCCGACTTTTCCAAATGCGCAAAATCCGCAAAAGGCATTCCGCAGAACTGGAACATCAGTCGGGCAATCTCCTGAGTACGCCGCAAGTGCTTAGACTGGGGTGTTTTATAAAGAAGTGTATGCAGTTCCTTTACGGGCATTGCCTTTTTCTGCCGGACATCCACACCGGTATATACATCACGAAACAATCGGGGGATAAAACGGGCGATACCAGCTTCCACACCACGATTGTAAATACAGCGCAGCATTCGCATATAGGTAGAGATCGTATTGAGTTTCAGTTTGCAATCGTACAGGTATTGTCCGTAACGTCGCAAAGACTCGCGAGTGATCTGCTCGAATGCAATATACGTACTGCCATGAAATCTCGTAAATGAAAGAACCGCATTCTTATACACATGTGCCGTAGAATAGCGCCCTTCTTCCTGCAAACTCCGGATATACGCTTTGGCACATCCGGTAAATCCAATTTTAGCTCTTTTCTGTTTCATAATCTTGTTATTTTTATTTGGTTACTTAGGGAATATAACACAATCAGCCACTTGTTTTGTCGTTAAGGCACCTAAAAAGCTCTTAAACGATTATCAATCTGACAAATCTCATTATAATAGATGTATCAACCGGCTCCTCTCTCTATGTATTGTTTATCCAATTACTGCTGTCACCCATCACAAAAACATAAATAACACACTCATAGTCAAGGCTTAACGCTGTGACGGCAACAGGTGACGGCACGGTGATGACAACTATTGCCGTCACACGCACATCGACTACACTGAACTCGCTACTATTGACTTTTGACATCATACACTCTAGTATAACTAGTTTCCATACGCTGGAACCAATGTTTTCAAGCGTCCGAAACTTTGGTTTCAAGGCTTTGAAACTTTAGTTTCAAGCCGATGAAACTTTAGTTCCAAGCTGAAGAAACAAAAGTTTCAAACGGGAGAAACTAAAAAGCTCTATATAGAACTACAAACAGACCATAAGGAACCATTGAAAACAAGGCAGTGTGACAGCAAAATTTGCCGTCACACTGCCGTCACCTACTGCCGTCACCTCATTAATCACTCATATTCAAGATATTATACCCAACAAAGTGACAGATGACAGCAATTTATAGTTTTTATTTTTATAGAGAGACTAGCTGACACGTAAGTATATCATAAGAATGTTAATCCAATTGTTGTGAATGGCAGAGTTTTTTCTTTTTCAAACTTTGTATAAAGGCTAAATTCTATTCGCTCATCATTGCAAAGAAATGATTAAATGGCTACTTATTTCCCGGAAACAACCCGTATGTTTTCCGTTTCTGTTCCATCAGCTGCCTGGTTCTTTCTCTATGCGATGATTTTCTATTAGTCTTTCTTCCCAGATAAAAAGGGAATCCGAATCCGACACTTACATTCAGATCACGGGCGAATGTAGAACTTTTATAGACTCCTCTCTCCACCTTTTCTCCCGTATAAAGGTCTGTTACATATTTACGATAAGTAAATCTCCCCAATGGCTGTATATAATTGACATTCAACAGTAAAAAACAATTTCGACTGAGCTTATAGTTGGCGGTAATACCTGCCGAAAGAATAAAAGCATCGATACTCTCACTACCATAGTTACTTTCATCATCCCCTCTATACTCTATCTTATATAATTCATTTCCTCCTTTTTTCTTTAGTTCCGCACAAACACGCTGATAGGAAATGCTATTCACACCAATCCCCAAACGAGGATAAAAAGCCCAATGGGAATTTTCAAAGCGATAAGCAACACCAAAATCCAGACAGGGATTAACGTCCGGTTTTTGCGTTCCCGGTATGAGATTATTCACATAGTAATCCGCTTCGACTGCATGGACTAATTCAGTATAACAATCCCGCCTATATTTCACGGGAATCCCCAAACGGATATTCGTATACCATCCCCATTTACGCGAAAAGAAATGTTGCAAACGAAGGTTGATAGCAGGAAACACAGATTTCCGGTCCGACATTGCAGTGTACATATTTCCCTTCCCCCGATAAGCCAGGTCAAAACAGGTTCCCACATCCAAGTCTAACTGTAGCAACTTATTCTTGGTAGATGGATCTTTAAGAAACAGGCTTTCCTGCGCCTGCGATACAGGCACAACACATGCAGTAAACAATAGCATGGCTAATAAATGTACTTTCTTCATAGACAGCAGATTTAATAGAAAGTAACCGGATCGCTCAGCCGTTCAACCGTTTCACCGCTTTCCATTGTCAGCACTACACGAAAACGGAACTCTCCGCCTGATTGGGGAATGGTCAATAACGCCTTATATATCTTGTTTACTTCATCTATCATGGATATAACCCCTCCATTAACAGTATAATCTGTCTGCTGATCTTTAACAAACGTCTTTGGATAGTCATAAAAGCAGGAAGTGACTTCTGCTCCTGCGGGAAATTCTTCATTAAAAGCTGTTTCCGTAAATATCTGAATCTTTTTGATGCCATCCGATAATACATGGCGAAGATAATGATCGGTGTCATAAGATTCCGGATCTTTTTCCCCCGCATCTGTCAGCAAACGAATCTCCATCATATAAGCTTCTTTGAGAACTTTGTTATCAAGAGCCTCCTTAGGTTTCTCACCTGCATTATCCCAATGATATAACTCCACTTCTTTCAAAATGCAGGAGATGTCTATCGGTTCAGCCAAATCCTGTTCATCGCAAGTCATGGCTGTCACCACCAGAAACAGTAATGATAGTAGTAGCTGAGTCAAGTGCTTTTTCATACGCATTATTCTATTAGTTTTCACAAAGTTAACCTTTTTCTAATAGAAAAATGCGCCAAAAAGCCTTTTACTGCTTGTTGGCGCATTTTTTTCTTGAATTTATATCGGTTAGTCCAGCGTAAACTTCTGAGAGCCGATCAGATTACCGCCCTCGAAGATATCCAAACGATAGTTTCCGGCATACAAAAACTCTTCTACATCCCAGAATACATTCACGTTTTGTTCCTCACCGTTGTATTCGATATACTTTTTGATGGAGTAAGTCAGTGTACGGTTTTCGTAAGAGAAAGTGTTGGATGCACTCTTGGTCAGTGCGTCATTATCCGGTTTGGTGATACGTATATAGATGGTACGTTCGCCATTCTCTGCCGTAATATTCTTCACGACTGTAAAGCTGATAGCCAGCTTCACGATGTCTTTCACTTTCTTTGCAACCTTCCCCCGTTTATTGCGCGGTTCGATACGGATATTGGTCACATCGAGCTGGGCAGCCAGTGTCACCTTCTTATCCAGATTCTCCTTTTCTTTGGAAAGTGTACTGATTTGCTGTGAAGCAGTGTTGTATTTCTGAGTAACGTCTGCAATCACCTGTTGCTGGCGCTTATTGATTCTGTCCAGTGAGTCTATCTGATTGACGTAGCCTACCAATATCTTACGCAAAGTGGCAAGCTCCTTTTTCAAACGACGGATTTCCGTTGCATTCGAGCTTTTCACGGTACGGAGTTCTTCGAGCAATCGTTGAGTTTTCAATTGTTCCTGCTCCAGCAACAGTGCGAGAGAGTCATTAGTTACCGTAAACTTTAACTCATCATACTTTTGCACAAACTGGCTATACTCATTCTCCAAATCTTCCTTATCCAACTGAAATTCCTGTACCAGCTCGCGATTGGCTTTCTTTTCAGTAAACAACAAATAAGTGATGCCGATAATCGCTATCACCAAAACAGCTACAGCTGCAATAAGAAGGCTTTTTTTGTTCATAGTTCCAATTGTTAATCGATAACGGGCACAAAAGTAATCATTTCGTAACAGAGTAACATAGTCTTGGGCATTTTCTTTAACGAAAATTATTACGGAAAAATTTCTTTAATTAGGATTATCGTTGTAATTTTGTCGCGCTAAAAAGCATGAAATAAATTATCAACTTTTTAAATATATAGTATTATGTCAAAAGTAACCGTAGTAGGCGCAGGTAACGTAGGTGCTACATGTGCAAATGTACTTGCTTTCAATGAAGTAGCAGACGAAGTAGTAATGCTGGACGTTAAAGAAGGCGTTTCAGAAGGTAAAGCAATGGATATGATGCAGACAGCTCAACTGTTGGGTTTCGACACAACTGTAGTAGGCTGCACTAACGACTATGCTCAGACTGCTAACTCTGACGTTGTTGTAATTACTTCAGGTATTCCTCGTAAACCGGGTATGACTCGCGAAGAACTGATCGGTGTAAACGCTGGTATCGTTAAATCAGTGGCAGAAAACATCTTGAAATATTCTCCCAATGCAATCCTTGTTGTTATCTCTAACCCGATGGATACAATGACTTACCTGTCATTGAAAGCTCTGGGCTTGCCGAAGAACCGCATCATCGGTATGGGTGGCGCACTGGACAGCTCTCGTTTCAAATATTTCTTGTCTCAGGCTTTGGGCTGCAACGCCAACGAAGTAGAAGGTATGGTTATCGGTGGTCACGGTGATACTACTATGATTCCTTTGACTCGCTTCGCTACTTACAAAGGTATGCCTGTAACTAACTTCATCTCTGAAGAAAAACTGAACGAAGTGGCTGCTGCTACTATGGTAGGTGGTGCTACTCTGACTAAGTTACTGGGCACTTCTGCATGGTATGCACCGGGTGCAGCAGGAGCATTCGTAGTTGAATCTATCCTTCACGACCAAAAGAAGATGATCCCTTGTTCAGTATATCTGGAAGGAGAATACGGTGAATCAGACATTTGCATCGGTGTTCCTGTAATCCTTGGCAAGAACGGTATCGAAAAGATCGTCGAACTGGATCTGAACGCTGACGAAAAAGCTAAGTTCGCTGCCAGCGCAAAAGCTGTTCACGGAACAAACGCTGCTTTGAAAGAAGTAGGTGCTCTGTAATTAGCAATCCCCTTACATTTATATAAGCTAAGAAAGGCTGTCCTCCGCTATGAGGGACAGCCTTCTTTCTTTTCTATCCAATAGCTGTCATTCACTCTTTACATTCTGAGAAACCCACATTCCAATGTCCTGTTTACTCAAAGCAGCCGCCATAAGGTCCGGAAACTTATCCGGAGTACAGGCAAATGTCGGCACTCCTATGGAAGCGAGAAACTCAGCATGCCCCTTGTCATAGGACGGAGCACCGTCATCGTTCAACGCCGGAAGGACAATCAACTGCACACCGCTATTGACCAACGAGACAAATTTCTTTCTCATTTCTCTGGAGTCTCCTCCTTCGTAAAGGTCAGTCACCAACACCATCACCGTGTCCTGCGGACGGGTAATGACTCCCTGACAATAAGTCAGCGCACGGGCTATATCGGTTCCTCCCCCGAGCTGTACCCCGAAAAGCAGATCCACGGGATCTTGCAAATCATCCGTCAGATCAACGACTGCCGTATCAAAAACCACCATACGGGTAGATACCGCCGGAATGGATGCCAACACAGAACCGAATATGCCGGAATAAATGACCGACGTCCCCATAGAACCGCTTTGATCCAGACACAGGATAATATCTTTCATCGCTTTCCGTTTACGCCCGTAGCCAATACGGATTTCGGGAATAATCGTCTTATAGTCCGGTTGGTAGTTTTTCAGGTTCTTGGTAATGGTCGTTTTCCAATCTATCTCATTGTAACGCGGGTTCCTGCGACGGCTGGAACGGTTCAAAGCACCGGTTACCGCCTGTTGCGTAGGAGCCGACAGTTTGCGAAGCAACTCCTCAACCACCTTGCGGACTACCTGACGTGCCATCTCCTTATTCTTTTCGGGAATCACCCGGCTTAACGACATCAGGGTGGCAACCAGATGAACATCGGGGACGACCGTTTCCAGCATTTCTTTTTCGGTAAGCAGACTGGTCAGATTCAGACGTTTTATGGCATCCCGCTGAATCACTTGTACCACCGTCTGCGGAAAGAACTCACGGATATCTCCAAGCCATCGGCTTACTTTGGGAGCCGAGGAACCCAGCCCTCCTCTTCTGTCACTATCATATACAGCTTCCAGAGAATGATCTATCCGCTGTTCTTCCAGATTCAATGTCACGCCTGTACCGTCAGCCTCATCGCCGCCCAGTATCAGACGCCACCTTTTCAGTAATTCTTCTTCCATCTTCTTTCCTTTACTTTGTTTCCAGTCCCAATAATTGACGAATCACGGGGATTACCTTCTTTGCTTCTTCCCGATTCAGACACTCATTCTCCGTTACCGAAGCTCCTACGGCAGATGATGTGCCCGTAGAATCCGTACGACGGGCTTTCTCACCCAGCTTACGACGTTCGGCAGAGGTAAATTCGCTGAAAGTACGCCTCAATACAGGCAACAGTTCCATAAATGTTTCTTTGTCCTGCGAACATACCCAGTTATTCACCAAATTCCAGAGACGGTCGTCCAGCAACAGGATCGAACCGGATGAACGCAAAAAGCCTTCGAACCAGTATGCCATATCTGCCGGAGCATTGCCAACGGAAGAATAAAAACTGAGTGTCGTCTCCATCTCCTCTGCGGAGATTTCCCCTTTGTCATTCAGCAGACGGGTAGCATAACCGGACAACAACGGATGCACATTGGCAGAAGAACGTACCTGACCGATGAAATTGCGCCACATCAGGTTCAGTTCTTCCCGATTCAGAATGGAGAGCGCATAGTCCGTGGCAACCAATTTATTCAAAAGATCACCCGCAGCCTCTTCATCGATATTGATACACACCAATACACCACCCGCAAGAATACGGGCAATCATGGCTTCGAGCATATCACCGACCTTCGAGAAATCAAGGTTACGCACGTTTCCGTAACGGACAATATTCACCAGATCGGGGACCGCTTCCATCATTTCCAGAATATCGGTGGAAGCAGCCGAAAGACGGTCCAACTGTACGGTCATCGCTTCCACCAGCGCCGGAAGATCGGCAGGGAGGACCGTACTCAACAAAGCTGTCAGTTCCGGGATATGCTGAATCTCCGCCATCTGTTTCAACAGATATTTCTGCGTAGCTTCCATCACCGTGTTTCCCCAGATAGCCCGTTCAATGATTTGGATGATCTGTTCCGGTTTGTGATACAAGGTCCATTTTTCCTTGAAAGTACCTTTCCCGTCTATCCGTCCGAGGATAGTCCAGTCAATGCCCAGCAGTTGCAGGCGATGGAAGAAGATACTTCGCTCCAGATCGTTCGGCTTGCGGAGGTCTAATATCAGTTCTTTGATCTCGGCGGTGAACGGAACACGCAGACGTTTTTGTATTTTCTCCACGTCTACCAGCAGAGGCACTTTGGGAACGTCATCAGGTACACTTCCCAAGCGGTTGCTGATGATCAGTTCTTCTTTGATAATCTGCAACAATATATCATCTCCGAAACCCATCACCGTAGTGACGGCTTCGTTATATTCATTCAGAGAAGGATAAGGCAGATCTCTCAAAGCAGCCGTCACCTGTGCCAGACGGACGGTTTCAATAACATGGGCTACCGAGATATCCATATTCTTCTGCCGCAACAGAGAGGCGATCCGGCTCACCCAAAGCGTGCCATCATCCTCCGGATGATGCCAGAGATAATGATACCAGCCCGGAGATTCGATTCCCGCACCGTACCCGCTGCGGAAAGCAAGCCGGTCATACGTCCACGGAATCCATGTACATTCTACCTTGACTTTGGGAAGTCCCTTCAGTAGTTCATTATCGTCCTTTACTTTGGGCATATCGTCCAGAGCGGGTACATGCCATGCACCACAGACGACGACAATGCGTTCGAAATTCTCCTTCTGTGCCGCACGTATCATTTTACGCATCCACGCTTCACGTATCAGGTCACGCGGAGAGGTGTGCCCCGGAAGTTCTTCCCGAAGAGCAGTCACAGCCTCTTGTACCGCCTGAAAGATATCGGCAGGTTCTTGCCGGTGTTCAATCATAGTTTCCCACCAGGATTCACCATCGGTAAATCCTGCGGCATGAGCCAGCCAGTCGAACGGGTCGCCGGCTTCTGCGACTTCAGCGGTCGTTTCCGTCTCCTGTTCAGAGGTCTTTTGTGTCCGAAGAGCCAGCGAATAGATCAGAGGCAAGTCGAAAAAGCGGAAAGGTATCCGGTTCTGTACGGCATAACGTATCGCCTGCCACTCGGGCGAGAACTCCGCAAAAGGGTAGAACACTGCATTCTGAGGCTCGTCCGGCTGGTATGCCAGCAAAGCTACCGGAGGCGTCATCTGCGGATTTTCCACACAGGGCAGCAGCGCTTCAGCTTCTGCCGGACCTTCTACCAGAATCAGATCCGGTTGCAGTTCCTGCAAGTAGTTCAGCACATTGCGGCACGAGCCGGGACCGTGATGCCTGATGCCTAGTAAATGAATAGCCATTTCTTCCTTTCTTTTTAAATCATATCCCTTGAAGCACGGTAAATATCTTTCCAGCCATCCCGATTCTTCACGACCGTTTCCATATATTCCTGCCAAACGACTTTATCCTGTACGGGGTCTTTGACCACTGCCCCCAAAATACCGGATACGAGATCTTCGGCATGAATTTCTCCGTCACCGAAATAACCTGCCATCGCCAGTCCATTGTTTACCACCGAAATAGCCTCTGCCGTGCTAAGCGTTCCGCTCGGAGTCTTCAGTTTCGTCTTACCGTCAGCAGTAGCACCCTGACGAAGTTCACGGAAGATAGTAACGACACGGCGAATCTCCTCCAGAGCAGGCTTCTCAGCCGGGAGCTGCATTACTTTCTCAAAGCTCTCTACCCGTCGGCGCACAATATCTATTTCTTCATCAATAGAATCCGGCAAGGGAAGAATGACCGTATTGAAACGGCGCTTCAAGGCGCTTGACAGATCATTGACTCCCTTATCCCGATTATTAGCAGTAGCGATGATATTGAAACCGCGGATTGCCTGTACTTCTGTATTCAGCTCCGGGATGGGCAATGTCTTTTCAGAAAGAATGGTGATCAGTGTATCCTGCACATCGGAACCGATGCGTGTCAGCTCCTCAATACGGCCTATCTTACCTTCCTGCATAGCTTTCATTACCGGAGTTTGCACCAATGCCCCCACACTCGGACCTTCCGCCAGCAAACGGGCATAGTTCCACCCATAACGGATCGCTTCTTCACCGGTGCCGGCCGTCCCCTGCACTATCAAAGTGGAATCACCGGAAATAGCAGCGGCAATATGCTCGCTCACCCAGCTTTTTGCAGTTCCGGGCAGTCCGTAAAGTAGTAGCGCACGGTCGGTGACAAGGGTTGCCACAGCTATTTCCATCAGACGACGGTTACCTATATATTTAGGAGAAACTTCAAATCCGTTTTTCAATTTACCGCCCATCAGGTAGGTAACCACTGACTGCGGAGACATCTCCCAATTCTCCGGAACGGGATTTGTTTCATTCTGTTTCAACTCGTGAAGTTCTTCTGCAAATTGCTGTTCAGCATGTTGTCTTAATAAAGTGCTCATATCTTTTTTCTGTTTTTATTAATCATTATTTAATAAGGTATCTATTCTCTGCTTCAAATCCATGTATTCCATCATCAACCGGCAAAAACGAGTGGAGGTATTATTATCCTGTGCGGCCATTGCAAGCGCTGTCTGTTCGATGGGTTTTCTCATCTCGGACGGGAAGTATAATGCCAGTTGTTCGGCTGTCTCCTTAGGAAGATAGTAATTATTCCGAAGCATCCGCTGGAATACACGAGTGGAGAATTTCATTCCCCATCCGATGCCGTCTTCGTTGAACCAGCTATCCGGAATATAGCCGCCTCTCTCCGACTGAAAAGCTATTTCCTCCCGTTGGGAGGAAGGCAATAACCCCATCAACGCGTCCGCCATTTTTTCATCCGCATTCTCCTTCAAGGTATGATATGCCCAACCGGAGTCGCTGAAATTCAGGATCGGTTTTGACAGGTCGAACAGTTTCTGAAAAGGAGGGTTCTTCGCCAGTTTGCCGGCAGCCTTCTCCGGCGGACAGTCATAAAACTCACTCCAGAAACTTAATGGAACACGTTCCGCCAACTGGCGTAACAAGAAACGATCATCCTTCTCGTTTTTATTGGAACTCACCTCTTCAAGTCCCAGTTTCTTCATTTCAGGGGTAAATTCAATCTTATCATACGACCATCCCAAAAGGAAATTGAAATGTAATTTCCCCCGCAATAATTCTTCGTATATTTTCACCAGTTCGGAGTCCGGCAGGCTACACAATAATCGCCGGGCCGTTTCTTTGACATTACTGCTCCGGTCGGTCGCCACGATCTCTTGCAGGAATGCTTCGTCTGATTTACTCAACCCCCACCGCAAACACTGAATCAGTTCATCCCGATGGGCAGCCGACTCATTCTTCAGTTCGGTCTGCAATAAGGCAAGCCCCTGCTTCGGACTATTTTTCCGCAGATTGGACAACATTCGTTTCCGTTCTTCGTGAGAGGCGGTTTCCCAAGTTTCGTTGCCGGATTCTCCCCATACAGGAAATCCCATTTGCGGAAGAAGCCAACGTCCTCTTTGCCCTGTCAGCAGAGACAGCCAGTGCTGTTCCTCATACCTGTAGGGATTATTCCGGTCAAAAGCTCTTCGCAATAAAGTTTGCAGATAGGCAGGAGGGATCAATTTTCCTTTATCGGCAGCTTTCCGGTAAGCATACAGCAAAAGATACTGATTTTTATTGAGATACAGGGAAGTAAGCAACTCTCCCACTTCACGGAGGAAGTAAGATTTGTCTTCTTCCGGAGCTTCTGTCACATTGACAACTCCTGCAATGGATTGCGCTTCCACTCCGGCACGTGCAAAGGCAAAGCCCAAAGCGGACTGCTGATAGAAGAGAGCTTCCGCATCCTCTGCTTTCGCCTGAATGTCGCGGAGAGTTTCTTGCAACTCTTCCGGAAAATCAGTCGTTATCAGTTCACGGGTGGCAGTGCCAAGCAATGCCACATTGATGATATGATCAGTTAAGTTCATCTTTCCAAAAATAAAATTCAGATTGATACCAGATTGTTTTCAATTCACAGGAAACGGCGTCTGCCAGCAAAAAAGCCGAGAAGGGTTTTCCGCCTGTTATAGCCAGTATATCAACACGTGCAGTCTCTTCAATATGCACCGGAACAGCCACGCCTCCGGCATCCTGTAGATAGTGCGTATTTCCGCTTGTTACCAGTCTGACATTGTCCACCAAGAGAGGAACTTCCTCCGCAAACGGATGAGTCTGTATAACTGCTCTGTAAGATTGCATGGCAACCGGTATATCGGCACACAATGAAGGCAGGAAGGTATTATCCAGCCATTTCATGTTTTTGGGCAAGGCACGCAAGGCACCAACACCCTGATAAAAATACAACTCTCCTTCATAGACACCGCCGGGAACCAGATTAAATTCCGGCAACGCTCCGGGAGCCAGAAAGTTTAAATAGAGGGCCATACGGTGACTGGACTTCCCGTACAACCAGAAAGTTTCTGTCCGCAGCTCATTTATTTTTCGGCTTCTGGTATGCAAAACGATCCATTGGTCTGTCACCGGTACGCCGGACATCACTTCTTCCTTCGCCTGCGGATATCCAACCTGAATACGGATTTCCGTTTGCCACTCAGCAGAAAGAGAATCCAGATTCTTATAACTTTCTGTCAGAAGATACAGTTTACTCAATTTGTCGGTAAGCTCATATTTCCAACTGTCTGTATAGTAATTGATTTCCTGTAGCGATCGTAACCTGCCCGCCAATCCGCCGGCCTGTGCATCAATCATCCTGCGGGATATGGGTTCAAATAGTGTATGTGCTCTTTCCGGGATATTCAGCAGCCCGTTGCGGAGCAAGTCTTTCATCCAGATCTGAAGATCATCAATTCCGGCCAATACCTTCTGATGACGCACGGCCTGCCTCTTGGCCTGTGCCGCTTCATCCACCGGAGTTTCCGATTTCTCTTTCTGCTCTTTCTTCTCCGCCTTCTCTTCACGTTTGGAGAGCCATGCCGTTACCCAGTCCGGTTCCTCCGCTTCCTTGAAAAGATCAGCATGGGAAGCATACATAAATAAAAGCCCCAACCCATGTTTACACGGAAACTTACGGCTGGGACAAGAACATTTGAATGCAATATTCTTTGTATCAACTACTGTTTGATAAGGCGTTTTTCCACTTCCTTGGCAGTGTCCCCAGATGGCGCGGTCACTATGCTCCAGAAGTACCCACTTAGTCCGGTTCGCCAGCCCTTTTCCTGCTTTGACAGACGCAGCGTCCGGAGCGAGTTGAGCGATTTGTTCTTCTGTCAGATTTAATAACATTATAGTATGTTTATCATGTTTCAAAATGCAAGTATAGCATATTTTCCAAAGAGAAGCATTTAAAAAAAGCTAATTCATTTTGCGTTTTCACAGAAAGCACATACATTTGCATCGTTGTTTATGCAATTATTGTTTAAGTCAACAAGTATAAAAAAATGAACTATCTCAATAAACAATTTATATGATAACGGGGTTATTTAAAAAAGAAGTATCACCTTATTAATATGTAAGATGCGATGAAAAAACTATTTCTTCTGACAATTCTGTTGAGCCTGACTTTTATAGTAAAAGCGCAAAGCTTCCTAAGCCTAGATAGTTGCCGCGCATTAGCTCTTGCCAACAACAAAGATCTGTTGATAAGCAATGAAAAAATAAATGCCGCTCATTATCAGCACAAAGCTGCATTTACCAACTACCTGCCCAGTTTCTCGGCTACGGGAACTTACATGAGAAATCAAAAAGAATTTTCATTATTGAACAATGACCAGAAAGCGGCGCTTTCGGGATTGGGGACCAATTTGGCCGGTCCGATACAACAGACGGCTACAGAGATTGCTACCGCACACCCGGAGTTGAGACCGCTTATCGCTTCTTTAAGTGAAAAGTTAGGAGCTGCCTTACCCGCCCTCGACCAGGCAGGAAACTCACTGGTGGATGCGCTCCGCACAGATACAAGAAATGTATATGCAGGTGCCATCACGCTGACACAGCCATTATACATGGGCGGCAAAATCCGTGCATATAATAAAATCACAAAGTATGCCGAAGAATTAGCGCAACAGCAACATCAAGGAGGCATGCAGGAGGTTATCATGAGCACTGACCAGGCTTACTGGCAAGTCATATCCTTAGTGAACAAGAAGAAACTGGCCGAAGGCTATCTCAAACTTTTGCAGCAGCTGGACAGCGATGTGGAAAAGATGATTGCCGAAGGAGTTGCCACAAAAGCCGACGGTTTGTCCGTGCGTGTGAAAGTCAACGAAGCGGAAATGACACTGACTAAAGTGGAAGACGGATTAAGCCTGGCCCGAATGTTGTTGTGTCAACTATGTGGCATTGATCTCAGCTCTCCTATCACGTTGGCAGACGAAAATATGGAGGACATTCCACTGCTCACACCGGAGACCCACTTCGACATGTCCACCGCTTACGCCAACCGTCCGGAGATACGCAGCCTTGAACTGGCTACTCAGATTTATAAACAGAAAATAAATGTTACCCGCGCCGAACATCTTCCGTCCATTGCGTTGATGGGAAATTATATGGTGACCAATCCTTCCGTATTCAACAGCTTTGAGAATAAATTCAAAGGAATGTGGAATGTGGGCGTTATGGTACAGATACCTATCTGGCATTGGGGGGAAGGCATTTACAAGACCAAAGCCGCCAAGGCAGAAGCACGAATCGCACAATATCAGCTTCAGGATGCGAGAGAAAAGATCGAATTGCAAGTTAACCAATCCGCTTTTAAAGTAAAGGAAGCCAGCAAAAAACTGGTAATGGCAACCAAGAATATGGAAAAGGCTGACGAAAATCTCCGTTATGCCACCTTAGGCTTCAAAGAAGGGGTCATTGCCACCAGCAATGTCCTGGAAGCACAAACGGCATGGCTGTCCGCCCAATCGGAAAAGATTGACGCACAAATCGACGTGAAGCTGACGGAGATTTATCTGAAGAAGTCTTTGGGAACGCTGAAATAATGGACAATGGACAATTGACAATTAAAGACTGAGGTATTCAATCAATTTATTATTCGTAATTTAAAATTCATCAATAATATGGCACCTATAAAATCACAAAACAGCAATATGCTGCTTGCATTTCTTACTTTACTGGGAGTTATTGCAATCGTTGCAGTCGTTGGCTTTTTCATGCTCCGCAAAGGTCCTGAGATTATTCAGGGGCAGGCTGAAGTTACCGAATACCGCGTTTCAAGCAAAGTTCCGGGACGTATACTGGAATTTCGCGTGAAAGAAGGACAAAGCGTAAATGCCGGAGATACACTGGCTATTCTGGAAGCCCCCGATGTAGTGGCTAAAATGGAGCAGGCACGTGCCGCCGAAGCTGCCGCTCAGGCACAAAACGAAAAAGCAATCAAAGGTGCACGCGAAGAACAGATTCAGGCAGCCTATGAAATGTGGCAGAAAGCTCAGGCAGGTGTTACAATTGCCGAGAAATCATACAAGAGAGTCAAGAACCTGTATGAACAAGGAGTGATGCCCGCACAAAAGCTGGACGAGGTTACCGCACAACGCGACGCTGCCATCGCTACCGAGAAAGCTGCCAAAGCACAATATACAATGGCAAAGAACGGTGCGGAACGTGAAGACAAGATGGCTGCCGAAGCGTTGGTGAACCGTGCAAAAGGAGCTGTTGCCGAAGTAGAATCTTACATTAAGGAAACCTATCTGATTGCTCCGGCTGCCGGAGAAGTTTCCGAGATTTTCCCGAAAGTAGGCGAATTGGTAGGTACAGGTGCCCCTATCATGAACATAGCCGAACTCAATGATATGTGGGTGACTTTCAACGTACGCGAAGACTTGCTCAAAAACCTGACTATGGGAGCAGAATTTGAAGCCGTTGTTCCCGCACTGGATAATAAAACAGTCAAACTCAAAGTATACTATCTGAAAGACTTAGGTACTTACGCTGCCTGGAAGGCAACCAAGACTACCGGTCAGTTCGACCTGAAGACATTTGAAGTCAAAGCTTCTCCGATGGAAAAAGTGGAGAACCTCCGTCCGGGTATGTCCGTCATCATTAACAAATAATCATGAAAGAGAGAAAGAAGAAATATGTAGCCTTATGGCAGGTCATGCAGAGGGAGTGCAGGCGGTTAGTATCACGCCCGCTCTATCTCTTTTGCATGGTCATCGCTCCATTATTCTGCTACCTATTTTTCACAACCCTGATGGATTCGGGCCTTCCGCAGAATCTTCCGGCCGGCGTGGTAGACATGGATGACTCGTCTACTTCACGCAACATTGTCCGCAATCTGGATGCTTTCTCGCAAACAGGTGTCGTAGCTCATTACAGCAATGTGACGGACGCGCGTATCGCTGTGCAGGAAGGCAAGATCTACGGTTTCTTCTATATCCCGAAAGGCTTGTCGGCAGAGGCACAAAGCCAACGGCAGCCCAAAATCTCTTTCTACACCAATTACTCCTATCTGATTGCAGGTTCTTTACTATTCAGAGACATGAAAATGATGGGAGAACTCACTGCCGGCTCTGCGGCAAGGAGCGTACTGTACGCCAAAGGGGCTACGGAAGATCAGGCAATGGGCTTCCTGCAACCGATCGTGATTGACACACATCCACTGAACAATCCGTGGCTGAACTATTCGGTATACCTGTGCAATACACTGATACCGGGAGTACTCATGTTGCTCATCTTCATGGTTACCGTTTATTCTATCGGTGTAGAAATCAAAGACCGCACTGCCCGTGAATGGTTGCGAATGAGTAACAATTCCATTTACATTGCTTTGGCAGGCAAACTGCTTCCGCATACGGTGGTCTTTTTCATAATGGGGATATTCTATAATGTATACCTGTACGGTTTTCTGCATTTCCCCTGCAACAGTGGCATCTTCCCGATGATATTCGCCACGCTCTGCCTTGTATTGGCATCCCAGTGTTGCGGCATCGTCATGATAGGTACACTGCCTACACTCCGCCTCGGATTAAGTTTTGCCTCCTTGTGGGGAGTGATTTCATTCTCCATCTCCGGTTTTTCTTTTCCGGTGATGGCAATGAATCCTGTTTTGCAGGCCTTGAGCAACCTGTTTCCGTTACGTCATTATTTCCTGATTTATGTAGATCAGGCGCTCAACGGATACAGCATGGCTTACTCATGGTCCAACTATATGGCATTATTAATATTCATGATGCTTCCCTTCTTTGTGGTTCACCGCTTGAAAGAAGCATTGGTTTACTATAAATACATACCCTGATGAAAGATATAAAATTTAAAGACAAGATAGCCCAAGGCATCAACGACCTGTTTTATATCTGGAAGCGCGAGTTTCAGACAACTTTCCGCGACCAGGGGGTACTGATTTTCTTTATCCTCGTCCCACTGGGCTATCCGTTACTGTACAGCTTTATCTATGACAATGAAGTAGTACGAGAAGTTCCGGCCGTTGTAGTCGATGACTCTCATTCATCCCTGAGCCGCGAATATCTCCGGAAGGTGGATGCCACACCGGACATTCAGATTGTTGCCTATTGTGCCGATATGGAAGAAGCCAAGCAAATGCTGAAGAACCGGCTTGCATACGGCATCATCTATATCCCATCTGATTTCAGCGACAACATCGCCAAAGGGAAACAGACGCAAGTCAGCATCTATTGCGACATGAGCGGATTGCTGTACTATAAATCCATGCTGATCGCCAATACGGCCGTATCACTGGATATGAATAAAGATATAAAGATCGCGCGTAGCGGGAACACGACCGAGCGACAGGACGAAATCACCGGTTATCCGATAGAATATGAAGAGATTTCCATCTTTAATCCTACAGCCGGTTTTGCCGCTTTCCTGATTCCTGCCGTATTGGTGCTGATCATACAGCAAACGCTATTGCTCGGAATCGGACTGGCAGCAGGAACTGCCCGGGAAAACAACCGGTTTAAAGACCTTGTCCCCATCAACCGGCATTATAACGGAACGTTGCGAATTGTACTTGGCAAGGGGCTAAGTTACTTCCTTGTGTACGTACTGGTATCATTTTACGTGCTGCATATCGTGCCAAGACTATTCAGCCTCAACCAAATCGGGCAACCCGGTTCACTGGTATTATTTGTCGCCCCCTATCTGGCAGCCTGCATTTTCTTTGCAATGACCACCTCCATCGCCATTCGCAACCGGGAAACCTGTATGCTGATTTTTGTATTCACTTCCGTACCGCTGCTGTTTATTTCCGGTATCTCGTGGCCGGGAGCCGCCATTCCTCCGTTCTGGAAATATGTTTCTTACATTTTCCCGTCCACATTCGGCATCAACGGCTTTGTGAAGATCAATAATATGGGAGCTACTTTAAGCGAAGTCGCCTTTGAATACAAGGCACTGTGGATACAAGCAGGCGTTTATTTCCTCACCACTTGCTGGGTATACCGCTGGCAAATACTGATGAGCCGGAAACACGCCATAGAGAGATATAAAGAACTGAAAGAAAAAGAGAATCTGGCCAAACAGATGACCGATTGAGACAATTAAAAGGGAGAGAGTTTAGTACGATGTGTGCTTCTTCGGAAGTATACATCGTTTTTCTTTATAGGAAGAGAAAATTCTTTATGGGAGGAAATGAAAAAGTCCTCCGCTCCATCTATTGGGCAGAGGACTTTATGAATGGTATTATAAAGAGAATATAATTCAATTAGAATTTGTAACCTACTCCGATAGAGAAGTTGATGTTCTTAGGAGAGCCACTGGCATCATACACTTTAGTCAAACCAAATTCTCCGGTCAGGTCGACAAAGAATCTGTTGATTTCGTAAGCAACACCCACTCCAAGTCCGAAGTCAAATCTTTTACCTCCGCTGTTGTCACCAAAGAAATCTTCCTTAACGCCATTCATCTTGTATTTACCGGCAATACCGCATGCCAGATACGGACCGGCTTTTACAACTACATTTTGTCCGTCTACCACAGCAAATCTTGCAGCAGCCATTACCGGCAGTTCCAGGTACATCGGATTAGCCTTGATATCACCCAGTTTTGCACCTTTCTGAGTAAACATCAACGAAGGCTGAATAGACCACATATCAGTAAACTGATATTCCATTCCCACTCCAACATTAAAACCTACTCTCATGTCCGTATCAGCGTCTCCTGTGAAATTACTCATGTTCATACCTACCTTAGCATTCCAGGAAATCTGAGAATAAGAAACGATAGAAACAAGTGCAAACAGCACAAAAATCAAACCTTTTTTCATATCAGTCATTTTTTTAGTTTGCCTCCCTCCTCCCTCCGGGCTGCATAGTTAATAGCTTCATTATCGAGTACGGGGAATCTTTCAAGCTTTGCTTTGTGTTGAAACGCACTCTCCTTTTATTAACATACGTTCTATTATACTCTACAAAAGTATTTCATTTATTTTATATAAAAAAGCCACGATAGGCTTTTTGTTCACCTAAATGTCCTAAAGATTGCTTATTTGGATGAATATAACGTTTATCCACATTATTTTCATGCTTACGAGAATTAGGGGCTTTTACCCGCAAATCACCCCATTCCAAACAGGCATTTACAATATTTAACCGACTAGCTATTGCTTTATTACGAAATATTCGTAGCTTTGCGAAAGAATCGTAATTAAACATCATCTCCATGGAAAAGTTAACTATACAAGAAGAAGAAGTAATGATCTACATTTGGGAGTTACAAGACTGTTTCGTAAAGGACATCGTATCCAAGTTTCCGCAACCGGCACCACCTTATACCACCGTTGCGTCCATCGTGAAAAATCTCGAACGGAAAGGATACGTTAAATCGAAACATATAGGGAATACCTACCAATATACTCCCTCTATTCGTGAAAATGAATACAAACGCCACTTCATGAGTGGAGTTGTCCGCAACTATTTCGAGAACTCCTATAAGGAAATGGTTTCTTTCTTTGCAAAGGACCAGAAGATATCTACGGATGACCTTAAGGACATTATCGAACTGATAGAGAAAGGAAAAGAAAAATAAACTGAAACTTTATCGATATGACTCCGGAACTTGCCTATTTCTTAAAGATAAACGTAGCCATCGCATTGTTCTACGCTTTCTATCGGTTGTTTTTTCATAAAGACACCTTCTTCCACTGGCGACGGACCGCTCTGTTATGCTTCTTTGGCATCTCTCTGCTCTATCCCTTACTGAATATTCAAGAGTGGATAAAGGAGCAGGAGCCGATGGTGGCAATGGCAGATCTTTATGCTACGATCATACTTCCGGAGCAAATCATCGAGGCACCACAGGAAACAACGGCCAACTGGCAGGAGCTAATCCCACAAATTCTGGGATTTATCTACTGGACCGGTGTATTACTTCTTGCCCTACGCTTCCTGATCCAGCTGGGCAGTATCATACGATTGCATTTCCTATGCCCGAAAAGCACGATACAAGGATCACGTGTACACATATTAAAGAAAGGTACAGGCCCCTTTTCCTTCTTCCACTGGATATTCATACATCCGGAATCGCATACAGAATCCGAGATCAGCGAAATAATCACGCATGAAGAGACTCATGCCCGCCAATATCACTCAGCAGATGTACTCGTCAGCGAGATTATGTGTACTTTCTGCTGGTTCAATCCCTTCGTCTGGCTGATGAAACGGGAAGTCAGAGGTAATCTGGAATACATGGCAGATCACCGGGTATTAGAGACGGGACATGATAGTAAATCATACCAGTACCACTTGCTGGGACTGGCACATCACAAGGCTGCAGCAAATTTATCTAATAGTTTCAATGTTTTACCACTTAAAAATCGTATCAAAATGATGAATAAACGAAGAACCAAAGAAATAGGAAGGACTAAATATCTGATGTTCCTTCCCTTGGCTGCCCTGTTGATGATTATCAGCAACATCGAAGTAGTAGCTCGTACAACGAAAGAATTTGCCAAAGAAATGATGGCAGCACCGGAAGAACAAGGTGTTTCGCAAACCGAACTCGCCAATGGTCCGGAACTTCCCGATGGAATGACGGGAGTAGCGACATTACAGGATAAAAAAGGAATGCAGAAAACAAAAGAGGTAGCTCCTCCTCCCCCTCCGGCACCCGTTAAAAGTGCTACTGTAAATGATTCTGTCGTATTTGAAGTTGTAGAAGAAATGCCCGACTTCCCCGGTGGACAATCAGCATTGATGGAATATCTCGCCAAGAACATCAAATATCCGGCAACAGCTCATGAAAATGGAAAGCAAGGACGTGTGATTGTGATGTTCGTAGTCAAAAAAGACGGTAGTATTTCCGACGTTAAAACAGTTCGAGGCGTAGACCCCTATCTTGACAAGGAAGCTGAACGAGTGATTGCTGCCATGCCTAATTGGAAACCCGGCAAGCAAAGAGGACAAGCTGTGAACGTAAGATTTACGGTTCCCGTAACTTTCCGTCTGTCCGGTCCGGAACCTGCAAAACCGGCAGAAACACCCGAAGCAGTAGCAATAGAAAAGTTTGAAGAGGTCGTAGTGGTGGGCTATGGTCCTAAAGAAGCCACACCCAATAATGAACCAACTTTCAAAGTCGTAGACGAGATGCCTAAATTTCCCGGAGGACAGGAGGGATTAATGCGCTACTTAGCCAAAAATATAAAATATCCGACTATGGCCCAGCAGAATAAGGAACAAGGAAAAGTGCTGGTCCAGATTGTCATCGGAAAAGACGGTAACGTGTCGAATATAAAAATATTAGAAGGCGCGTCGGCATGGTTGGACGCTGAAGCGATTCGTGTAGTGCGGGGTATGCCTAAGTGGGAACCGGGAAAACAGAACGGACAAGCCGTTGCCGTAGAATATACATTCCCTATTACATTCCGACTTCAATAAGCAAAACCGAAAATATCATTATTCCCCTAACAAGTAAATAACAGAAAAAAGGAGCAATCGTAAACGATTCTGCTCCTTTTTCTGTTTTCGCATAGATAATTACAATAATATGATTACATTTGTTGGAGATAAAAGCCTAATCGTATGAAAAGATTCGCATTAATGATAAGTTTGCTGCTAAGCATACTTTGTATGACACAAGCTAAAGACAGAATCGTAGAACGTCCTCCCTTTTTAGCTCAGAGTTCCTCAAGTATAGAGATAGACAAAATTGTCATGAGTGACACAGTCACCACTGTGTATATCAAAGCTTTCTATCGGCCCAAATACTGGATAAAGATCGCAACCGGCAGTGTACTGAAAGACAACAATGGCAACCTATACCCTGTCCGGAAGGGAATCGGCATTACACTGGACAAAGAGTTCTGGATGCCCGAATCCGGCGAAGCCGAATTCCAATTAACTTTCCCACCCATTCCTCAAAACGTGACTTGCCTGGATTTCTCTGAAGGAGACTTTGAGGGAGCATATAAGATATGGGGCATACAGCTGGACAAGAAAACATTCAGCAAGTTCAAACTGCCTAAAGACGTTACAGTCACCAAAGCAGACCATAAAACGACGCTGCCCGAACCAGTCGTTAAATACGCCAAAGCAATTCTCAAAGGAAGAATCCTTGACTACCAAAAAGGGATGCCCAACAAAGGCAGTCTTTATTTTCAAGATGTAATAAGAGACGAAGCTCAGGAAGGAAAAATCCGCATCCAGGATGACGGAACGTTTTATCATGAGATGAATGTCTTCATGGTCACCCCATGCATGATCAGGTTTCCTTTTGGAGCTGTCAGCTACTTATTAGCACCGGGAGAAACCACTTCGGTCGTTATCAATCTTCGCGAAAATGCCCGCAAGCAGTCACATCTCCGCCAAGCAGAAAAGCCATACGGAAAAGAAATCTATTACGGAGGTTATTTAGCCGGAGTACAGCAAGAGCTGGCTGATCATCCTATGAGTTTCAGTTTCACTGAAGGTAATAGTTATGAAGAATACCAACAACAGATTAAAAAGCTGAATGGTAAAACAGCTGAAGAATATAAAGCTCAAATACTTGCCCGACTCCCTGAGTTCAGAAAACAAATCACACAGTCGAAAGGAAGCCCTGCATATAAGGAGATTATTAATACAGACCTCGAATTGTCTGCCGCACTAAAGATTATCGAAACTGAAAGGAACTTGAAATTAGTTCATATCATGACGAATGGGCTGGAAGGAGAAAAAGCAAATAAATACTATGCCGAGACTAAGATTGATATTCCGCAAGGATATTATGAAAGTCTTCAGGACTTCACGTATATCCTTTCACCTAAAGCCTGTTACAACAGCAGATACCCGATACTGTTTGACATCATACGCCGTATAGGTATAGATGATAAGATTCTTAAGAGTCTGAGCAATCATACAGCTGCCAGTTACTTAATACAAAATCTGAAGGCACAGATGATTGGAGTCTCCATGAGAGATCTCAATCCACTTAACGATAAGCAAAAGGCAGAACTGTCAACGATGCCCGCAGCATACAACGACATGGCTCTGGCTATGAACAACGACCTGCTGAAACAAATAGAAATCAACAAGAAGAAAACAGGATTCACCGTTAATGAGACAGGAGAAGTTTCGAATGAAGATTTATTCCCCTCCATTATCTCCAAATTCCGGGGACATACGCTGTTAGTTGATTTTTGGGCAACATGGTGTGGTCCATGCCGGTCTGCCAACAAACAGATTCTCCCGATGAAAGAAGAACTGAAAGACAAAGACATTATCTACCTTTACATCACAGGTGAAACGTCTCCACTGGGAACCTGGAAAAACATGATTCCTGACATTCACGGAGAACATTTCCGTGTGACGGATGAACAGTGGAGCTATCTGCGTGAGAAGTTCAGTATCCGGGGCGTTCCTACTTACTTTGTTATTGACAAAGAAGGAAACATCACTTATAAACAAACCGGATTCCCCGGAGTGGACACCATGAAAGAACAATTGATGAAAGCATTGGAAAAGTAAGATCATCTAATCAAAGAGTAACAATTAACTAAAAAGCATACAACAAAATGAAACACCAACAACTATCAAGAGCGAACGGAACGAAACGTCCTTTCCTCTTAGCACTAATCGCGTTCAGTCTCGGTTTCTGCCATTATGCGGAAGCTAAAGTGCAACCAACGGAAGCGTTCACTTCAAATGTTGATTCGTTAATCATTAACGATAACAACAAAGATAAAGATGAAACAATCTATGAAGCAGTAGACGAAATGCCTAAGTTTCCCGGAGGCACCCAAGCCTTATTCAAATATCTGGGAGAAAACATTCAATACCCGGAAGAAGTGCAGAAACTTGGTATAGCAGGACGTGTGATTACTCAATTTGTCATCAGCAAAAAAGGAGAAATCACCAGTGTAGCCGTAGTCCGCAGTTTACATCCGGAACTGGATAAACAAGCTATTCAAGCCATCACAGCTATGCCAACCTGGACACCGGGAAAAAAAGATGGAAAAGTGGTCAACGTAAAGTTTACCCTTCCAATTAATTTTCACCCAACCCCTGCAGCTACCACCAAAGCAACAGGAGAACAACAACCTGACAGTACTACCGACAAGGTCTTTATGACTGCACAAAAGATGCCGAGGTTTCCCAAAGAACAAGGAGAACTGGATCAGTATCTGAAACAGCACATTACGTATTGGAAAAACGCAGCCAAACAAAAAGAAGAAGGAAGAGTCATTGTGACTTTCATTGTGAGAAAAGATGGTCAGATAACAGATGCACGAGTGGTACGCAGTGTCTCTCCAACGCTGGATGCAGAAGCTCTCCGCATCATCAGCAATATGCCCAAATGGGAACCGGGAGAAAATAATGGAGTACCTGTTTCCGTGAAATATACTATCCCTATCATGTTTAGACTACGATAAACAACACAAAAGAGGCTGGTTTAAACCAGCCTCTTTTGTGTTTAGAATAAATAGAATAAGAGCACTTATTAATGCATCTCTACAATCTTAGTCGGAGCCATCTCCACATTCCGGCGATCTACCTGACGAACTACGCTGGCAGCCAATGACAAGAAAGCGCGACCGGTTACCGTATCTTCATCCAGCGCCACCGGAGTACCATTGTCCCCACCTTCGCAGATACTTTGTACAATAGGAATCTGACCTAGCAGAGGCACATTCATTTCTTCCGCCAGTTTCTTGGCTCCTTCCTTACCAAAGATATAGTACTTATTCTCCGGCAGTTCGGCAGGCGTAAACCAAGCCATATTCTCAACTAGTCCTAAAATAGGCACATTCACTTTATCATTCGTAAACATATTGATTCCCTTGCGGGCATCCGCCAGCGCTACCGCCTGCGGAGTACTAACAACAATTGCCCCCGTCATTGCCAACGTCTGGACAACAGTCAGATGAATGTCACTTGTGCCGGGAGGAAGGTCAATCAGGAAATAATCAAGATCCCCCCAATCGGCATCGCCAATCAGCTGCTTCAATGCGTTGCTCGCCATACCGCCACGCCAAAGTGTAGCCTGATCCGGATCAACGAAGAAACCGATAGAAAGCAGTTTTACACCGTATTTCTCTACCGGAATAATCAAGTCACGTCCATTGATTTTTTCCGCATACGGACGGGCATCTTCCACCTGGAACATCTTCGGCATGGAAGGACCGAAAATGTCAGCATCAAGCAAACCGACCTTGTAGCCCAACTTAGCCAAAGCCACCGCCAGATTTGCGGATACGGTAGATTTGCCTACCCCTCCCTTACCGGAAGAGATACCGATTATATTCTTTACTTGCGGAAGCAGTTTGCCCACTTCCGGACGGGCTGCCTGCTTGCTTTCCGTTGTAATAGTTACCTGCACATCCGGTGATACATATGTATGGATAGCTGTTTCAGCAGCCTTCAGCATTGATTTCATGAACGGATCGGTCGGTTTTTCAAATATCAATGAAAAGCTAACCGCCATGCCATCAATGCGGAGATTATCGGCGACCATCTCCGCTTCCAGCAAATTCTTTCCCGTACCGGGATAACGCACCGTTGCCAGCGCATCCAATATTAATTTCGGATAAAGAGTCATAATTAGTTCAGAATTGAGAGTGGAAAATTGATAGTTCCACCCAATTACTATTATTACTTGTTACTTATTACTTGTCACTTATTACTTATCATTTGCTCGTTTGCAGTCCGCTCCGCTTGCTACGGTTGTAGCTACGGTACGGATCAAGTTCAATTTCCACATCCGGTTCCTGCAAAACTCCCTCTTGCGGAAGACGGAACTTGATATATTTGATATTTAAACCACGATCGAGCCACTGTTGTTCATAATAAGTCTTAATACTCAGAATATCGTCTACCAAATCCGAATGATACAAATCTTCGGTGATAAACTCGACAGGAAGCTGATTGGCTTCTATCATGTACTTTGTATAAGTGAACATAAAGTTACTGTCGGTTTTCAGATGGATGATTCCATCCGGTTTCAGGAATTTACGGTAGCGCTCCATGAAGTAAGTGGAGGTCAGCCGCTTGGTAGCCTTTTTCATCTGCGGATCGGAGAAGGTCAGCCAGATTTCGCTGACTTCACCTGCTGCAAAAAAACGTTCGATGATTTCGATATTTGTACGCAGGAAAGCGACATTCTTCATTCCTGCCTGCAAGGACTCCGTGGCGCCTGTCCACATTCTGGAGCCTTTGATATCAACTGCTATAAAGTTCTTATCGGGAAACATCCGGCCCAGTCCGACGGTATATTCACCCCGTCCGCAGCCCAGTTCGAGCACAATCGGATGATCATTTCCGAAAAACTCCTGATGCCATTTTCCCTTCATGTCAAAAGGCACATTATCCACCGCCGAATAAGGATATTCGAACACGTGCGGGTAACTCGCCATATCGGCAAACTTCTCTAATTTATTCTTTCCCATCTCATTACTGATTAGAACGCAAAGGTACTTACTTTTGGCGTAAACTACAAAAATAAATGGAGTACAGATTGCTCCGTACTCCATTCTATAGAATGATATTTATTCGCTTATTAGCTTTCTACAGTTACTTCTACATTGATATTAATACCGCCTTGCTGAGCTTTCAAATCTTCATAGAAAGCAGCGTGAGATACTTGCACGTAGGGTTGCAAAACGAAGAATCCGATACCGAAAGTAAAGAGGCAAAGGATAGCCCAACCGATGAAGCTCAAATCAAGCAGGAACAATTTCATCTTGTTGCCTTCCATCATTGCCATACTTCTTTCAATGGCAGCATTGTTACACAATTCAGGTTCGTCTTTCAGAATATAGTCCGTCATCGCATAAGAATAATGCTTAATGATACCCGGAATCAGCAACAGTAATGACCACAGGAAAGTATAAACAGCCTGCAGCAGTTTAGTAGTCAAGATACGACTATATTCCTGAAATCCAGCAAACAGCACTCCCAAATCAACTTCTTCCGCTCCTCTGAATACAGCCAGCATCAAAATAGCAAAACCGTATGCAACAGGCAGTCCGACCAACAAAGAACCGATCCATCCAATAAAAGGAATGGAAGACAAACCACCGGCGATAGCCGAATAAATAAGAGCAGCAACGGCTGCCATAGGCCACTTACCCCGAAGGGCTTCACGTGCCTGAGCACGCAACTCTGAATTTTGTTTTAACATAGTAATTACGCAATTAAAAGAGATTATACTTAAAGATCAATTATTCTACAATCGTCACCCAACCATGTGTATCCGGTTCGTCACCGTACTGAATGCCACGCAACTTATTATACAGTTTCGTGCAGATCGGTCCCGGCTTGCCGTCTTTAGAGATAACGTATGATTTTCCGTTCTCCAGGTCATCGATACGCTGAATCGGACTGATTACCGCAGCTGTACCGCAAGCACCCGCTTCTTCGAACGTTTCCAGTTCTTCTTCCGGTATCGGGCGTCGTTCTACCTTGATGCCCATGTCTTCTGCCAGCTGCATCAGACTCTTGTTGGTGATCGAAGGCAGGATAGAAGATGACTTCGGAGTAATGTACGTATTATCTTTAATTCCGAAGAAGTTGGCTGCGCCGCACTCGTCGATATATTTCTTTTCTTTTGCATCCAGATAGAACTCGCAGGAATAGCCCAGATCGTGCGCTTTCTTGTTGGCACGCAGACTGGCCGCATAGTTACCGCCTACCTTGTAGATACCAGTTCCATGAGGAGCGGCACGGTCGAACTCGCGGATAATCACATACGGATTGGTAGAGAAACCACCTTTGAAGTAAGGCCCTACCGGAGTTACAAATACCACGAACATATATTCTTCGGCAGGATGTACGCCTACCTGGGCACTTGTTCCGATCAGTAACGGACGAATGTATAGAGAAGCACCGGTTTCATAAGGCGGAATGAAACGTTCGTTCAGCTTTACAACTTTCAGAATCGCTTCCTTGAAACGTTCGGTCGGCAGTTCGGCCATCAGAATGCCCTGACAAGTAGATTGCAGACGTGCCGCATTTTCTTCCAGACGGAAGATACGTACTTTACCGTCTTTGCCGCGGAAAGCCTTCAAACCTTCAAAAGCTTCCTGACCATAGTGCAGACAAGTAGCTGCCATGTGCAGATTGAGATGTTCATCACTGCTGACTTCCAGTTCGCCCCATGCGCCGTTACGGAAATTGATTCTCACATTGTAATCTGTCTTCATGTATCCGAACGACAGATTCGCCCAGTCTATTTCTTTCATATCGTTATGTATTAGTTTATTTTACGCTTTGATTCGCAAAAATAACTTTTATTATTCAGACTGCCGCCTTTCTTGCAACAATTTTTCGACTTCCCGATCCGCTTTTGTCAGTTTCTCGGTGCAAAAGGCAATAATTTCATTGGCTTCTTTTATTTTTTCGCTCAAAGTGTCGATATCCAGTTCGTTGTTGTCTATCTGACGGACTATCTTCTCAAGACGCTCCATTGCCTGAGAGTATGTTTCTTTTTTAGCTGCCATATTTATTGTATTTAAGATGAATAATAATGCTCATCGAGCCGGACTTCGGAAGTGAAACTTCCCTTAGCCAGACGGGTCACTAACTGGTCTCCGGGGTTCAGCGAAGCGGCATCCGTGACCGCTTTTCCGTCTTTCAGCGTGATGCTATATCCACGACTCAGCAGTTTGTCGGGAGAAGCATCCGCCACACGTTGCCGCAAAAGTTCCAGTCGGTGACGATGACGGGACAACAGGGTCTGAGTGGCTTGCGCCAAGTCTTTTCCGGCTGCCAGCAAGGCAAAGCGGGCATCTGTAAGTTTTCGGTGAACAAGGTTCGGGATGCGGGTCTGAATCATTTCCAGCCTCCGTCCTTCCTGTTCGAGCAGGGCATACGCCCCTTGTTGCAGACGGGCGGATAACTCTTCCAGATGATCTGCCGATTCGGTGATCCGGTGAATCAGAAGTTCGGCAGCAGCCGTCGGAGTCTTCACCCGGGTATGTGCCACAGAGTCGAGCACCGTATCGTCCCGCTCGTGACCGATACCGGTGATGACGGGCAACGGGAACTGGGCACAAGCGGCCGCCAAGAGGTACGTATCAAAACCGGATAAATCCGAAGTCGCCCCTCCGCCTCGTATGATAACCACTACATCAAACTCGTTCACCCGGTCATTGATGCGATCCAATGCAGCCAATACGGACTCTTCCACCTGATTGCCCTGCATCAACGCCGGAAACAGTTCGGTATAGAAAAAGAATCCGCCAGAATTGTGCTGCAACTGATGACAGAAATCTCCGTATCCGGCTGCGGTGGCAGAGGAAATGACCGCTATACGTTGAGGAAGAACCGGCATTTCCAATTCTTTATTCAAAGTCAGTACTCCTTCTTCTTCGAGTTGCATGAGTATCTCACGACGGCGGCGGGCCATATCGCCCAGCGTATAGGCAGGGTCGATATCGAGAACAGTCAGACTGTAACCGTAGAGTTCGTGAAACTGGACTGTTACTTTCACCAGGACTTTGATGCCGGAAGCAAATAACTGTCCAGTAGTTTCCTCAAAGTAAGGTTTCAGCAAGCGGTAGATATTACTCCAGATCATACCCCGTGCCTTGGCTACGAGATTGTTGCTGCGCGGGTCTTTCTGCACAAACTCCAGATAGCAGTGTCCGGTAGTGTTGGAACGGACATCGCTCAGTTCTGCCTGTATCCAATATTCATCGGGCAGGCATTGCTCCAGACTTCGCCGGACAAGCGCGTTTAGCTCTAGTAGGGAAAGAGAATCCATAGGCATAATTAACGATAAATGAATGACACATTTCTATAATGAGATGCGAATTTGATATAGCCTAACAACGAAGAATAGCGGACCGTTCGTTATTCTTTGCTCATTTGGTATGCTTTCCAGAGATCCGGAATGCCATAACCGTAGATGTTGTCCGGAAAATCGGATCTGTCGCCTACGCTGCGCACCAGTTCGATCACTTCTTTGGCGGTCAACCTCGGGCAGGCCTGCCACAGGCAAGCTACCATTCCGCACATGATAGGAGAAGAGAAAGAGGTTCCGTTGGCCAGACGAAGATTACCGTCTGTGCCCACTATATCCGCCTTGAGGCCGACTGCTACGACATCCGGTTTCACACGTCCGTCGGCAGTATTGCCGACAGAAGAGAACGGGGCCAGTAACTTCTTCTTATCAATAGCACCCACAGTCAGTACATTCTCGGCATCGCCCGGAGGAGTGATTTTCTTCCATGAGCCGCTGCCAGAGTTACCGGCACTGCAAACGAGGACCATACCCTTATCTGCCGCCTTCGAAGCCTCCCTTGACATCAGTGCATAGTGTCCGTTCAGGTCACGGTAACGATAGTTCTTGGTCGGGTCGTCAAAGGTATAATAACCCAGTGAGGTATTCACAACATCCACGCCCACACTATCGGCAAATTCGATGGCTGCCGCCCAGTAATCCTGCTCTACCAAATGCTCGGAAGCCTCATCCTCACTGCGAAGCAACCAGTAGGAGGCTTCCGGTGCGGTGCCGACCATGACATTCGGCTGATTCATTGCCATACAAGACAGTACTGACATACCGTGGTTGCTTTCGGCATAGATGTCCGCTTCGGGGTTCACAAAGTCGCGTGTCCCGAGTATGCGGATATTCTTCATCGCTTCGATTCTGTCCGCATTATGAAATCCGGCGTCGATAACGGCAATCGTCATGCCCTGTCCCTTGAATCCGGCATCGTGGAGAAGGTTGGCTCGGCTCATTTCAATCTGAGTGATAGCGGGCCCATACAGGCTGTCCGAACGCTGCGGATCATTGATCAGCGAATCTCTTTTGGTAACTGCCGACACTTTTCCCTGCCACACTTTCTCGGTGGAACGGACAAAAGGCAGTTTGGCTATTTCATCGATCAGCATACTGTCATTGCAGGAGACTGTAACGAAATTATCCCATTTTCCGGTGACAAGCACATGGACGCCTTTCTTTCGTATGGCATCTACATACTTCTTGCATACCGGCAAGTCGGTAGAGTCGATAGCCAGCTTCTGTCTCAACCTGCGGTCGATGGATTTTCTGGAAAGGAACTCCTCCGGTTGCTGGATGGAATAAGTGGTTGCAGCCTTATCTGTGAGGCTGATCCGATATTTCAAGGTATCGGTAGAGGTAAATTGAGCAGATGCTCCCACCGCTGTAGTCAGGATCAATGCCGCTAATACTAATCTTTTCATCTAAATCTCTCTATTTATTTTATTCTACAATTTGTCTTTATTCTCTATGATCACCAGTCCGATCCCCCGCTGCGAAGCGATAAACGCACCGCCAAGTACCCGCCGTCCATCGTAGAACACGGCAGACTGACCGGGGGCAACAGCCGAAGCCGTCTCACGAAAGCGCACCAACAAGCGTCCGTCTTCGAGACGTTTCACCCGACAAGGTATCGGGCGGCTGCGATAACGGATTCTCACCGCAAGATTCTCGCATGAGAACAGTTCTTGCTCATCTACTATCCGGTCTTGTTCCGCCAGCATATATTCCGTCTGCAGTTGTTCGGCATCTCCCAGCATCACTGTATTCTTCTGCGGGTTGATTTTCAGCACATAAGCGGGCTTGCCCAAGGCAATTTCCAGTCCTTTCCGCTGACCGATGGTATAATAAGGTGCTCCCTTATGCTGTCCCAACTTCACTCCTTCGGAGTTGACAAACCATCCCGGACCGATCTCCGTATCCAGTTCCGGACATTGCTCGCGCAGAAAATCACGGTAATCTCCCTGAATGAAACAGACTTCCATACTTTCGCCTTCCTTAGACTTAGCTTCATATCCTTTCTCCGCCAAGTACTCACGCACCTTTATTTTCGTATAGTCGCCCAACGGGAAGATACACCGCTTCAGTATATCCTGCCCCAGCCGCCATAGGAAGTAGGACTGATCTTTTTTATCATCATCTCCCGCTACAATATAGATGTGCCCGCTCCGCTCTTCCAGCCGGGAGTAATGTCCGGTCGCAATGTAGGCGCAGTCCAGCTTGTCGGCCCATTCCGCCAGTACACGGAATTTAAATAAGGGGTTGCACATCACGCACGGATTCGGGGTACGTCCTTGCTTGTACTCATCGATAAAGTTCTTCACGATGGTCTCCTTAAAAGGTATACGCTCGTCAGCCACATAATGTTCAATTCCCATTCGTGCAGCCAGTTCGCGGGCATCCTGAGGCTCGTCTCCCCAAACACGCATCGTGACTCCTACTATTTCATATCCCTGCTCTTGTAGCATCAGACAGGTAGCGGTACTGTCTATACCGCCACTCATGCCAACCAATACTCTTTTATTTCGTTCTTTCATCCGAATTTCCAATCATTAGAAGAATACAAAAGTACAAGATTATAGTCAGACAGCCATAAAAAAGGAAATGAAAAGTTTGTGTCCCCTAATGAATGAACAGGCAACAGCCCCATTGCCATCATCAGACAATCATTTCCTACTCTCTCTTTAATTATTCAAAACGGTTTAAAAATGATTCAAGATACTACTGACTATCATTCGGCGCAAATCCGTATGATTTGTAATCAGATGTATGAAAGAAGCATGGAGGACTTGACAAACCGCTTTTAATGTTGTATCTTTGTAAGTGTAAACCGGAAGCAAATTCAATAACATTGATAATATAGACGAAAAATGAGCAATAATAAGTATTATATAATAACAGATTGCAGGCATTCCCACTCCGGGTAATGCTTGTTGGATAGTCTGATACAAGCTAAGGGCTGCGATTCCTTATGGGAATTGCAGCCCTTTTTGTTGCTTAAAATGGATGTTTATTGCAGGAATAACGAAATTAGAGTTTATAATAAACTTGGAGGACGTTTATAATAAACGATGAAAGAATTTATTAATAAATGATTGGCTGTTACCGCATAATTAGTCAAAGTCTTTCGTATAGATGTGGGTGCTGATTTTGAAAGATTCTTTATTTTCTAGGTAAATCGATGAATTATTGCTACAATACTACCTTTCTCTTTTTGTGTCATTGATCTGAACACCTTATGATGTTATGAGAAGAATAATCTTCGGACTTAATTTTTATTTTCGCTTTATTAGCTATTAATGCGAATCAGCGGTTGATTCAAATCTGAATCGGAAACGAGTTAACTTCACCAACAGGCTTTATTCGAAGAAACTCCCGCCAAGGCTTGCTTTTCTGAAAGAAAATCAGTATATTTGAATTATACCAAAAGCGAGAACAATTATGGCTAATCCAAAATTACCGGGAATTTCCGAAAGCGAGCAAGCCTTATTGTATGCCAAACTGAATGAATACAACCGAGGCAGAGCCTCCTTTAAAGAGGCAGGGGTTTATCTGGTGGTGTTGCCCCGACCGGGAAAGCCCAACTATTCCCTTTGGCTCTACTCTCCCCTGCCCGAAAAGCAATCGATTCTCTATATACACGATTTATCTCCGGATATCAACGAGTCCCTGCGGATAGCAAGCACCATGTTTTATTATTCGCGACGGTGCCTCATCCTGATGGATTACAACGAGAAGAGAATGCAGAGCAACGGTGACGACCTCATCTTTTTCGGCAAATACAGGGGACACTTCCTGCACGAAATCCTCAAAGTCGATCCTGCCTATCTAAGCTGGATCGCCTATAAGTTTACTCCGAAGATTCCCAAACAGGAGCGTTTCGTCAAAATAGCGCAGGCATATCATTCGGTACATCTGGACGTGATGCTGCGGAAGAGCAAAGAGGTACGCCGAAAAAGCCGCTATCTAGGAGAAGTGAACGAGAAGCTGACGGACTTAAAGTTGAAAGTCATGCGGGTACGCCTGGAAGACGATCCGTATAAAACAAGAGTATACGGAACGACTCCGCAATTTTTCGTCAAGCAGATACTGACTCTGAACGACGCCAGCGGCAACCTGGTGACGATGAGCATCCCATCAAAAACTCCCAGTACGGTATCATGCACTCTATCCGGAATAGAGCATGAATATCGCCCGGGAGAAATTATATATGTAGCATCGGCGCGGGTGTCACGCCTGTTCGAAAGCTACGGTTCCAAATATACCCGCCTCAGCAATGTGAAGCTGGCAATAGTTAACGCTTGGTCCAGTCGTCTTTGACGAAACTTGCCGGATAGGTCACTTTGTCGACAATACCGTCTTTCTGACGAATCCAGGAAGTGAACGTGCGGGCGCCTTCATCAAGCACGATGATACGGGCACCGTTCGGCAGGTGATTGTATTCTGTATTTCCGCCTGTGAAACGACCGTAAGCCAACAGGATTCCTTTCCACATCACTGCATAATCATTGTCATGATCATGTCCCACGAATATTCCCATCACATCTCCGGACTCTTTCATGGCAGCAAACATGCCTGTATTCAGTTTCGGAGCACAGGCTTCTTCCATGCGGGTTCCGCGCAGGATGGCATTTTCGTCGGAAGCTGCTTCATTGTATTCCGGCACAGGAATGTGGAAGAAAGCAAGTGCCGGCAATGGCTTCCCGCCGTTCTGTGCTGTATAGGCTGCGCTCTGCTGACGATACCAGTTGACCTGATCGAACGTGAGCCATGCGTAACCTTTCACATCCTTCAGCGGGGAGTAAGAATGAGAGTCCATGCAATACAGGACGGCTGCATCCTTCTTCGCATCGGAAGAGGCTTTCACGGTCAAGACATAATCCGGAGAAAGGACCGAGCCACGATCCGGCATCAGATTGCCGGGTACCTGACGGATGATGTCATATAGCTGTTCCCGCGTCATTCCCTGTTCATTATCATGATTGCCGAAAGTGACAACAAACGGCAGCTTACGCTTCGATACCTGTTCCAGCACCTGCAACATACCTTTATCTGCCGGAGCAGAATAAACGACATCTCCGGTGAAGATTACAAAATCAGGTTGTTCTTCGTCGAGTACCTGATTAATACGTTCCAATGCGATGTCGGAAGCGGGATTCTTATACTTGAAATGGACGTCGGTGAACTGTACGATTTTAAATTTACCGTCTTTATTGAAGCGTAATTCGCTCTTTTGGGCGAAGCAGAAGACGGTCATACACAAAGAGACCAGTGCTAAGAATAATTTTAAAGTTCGATTCATACTATTTATTGTTTAAGGGGGTTAGTAATCTGCTTTGTCAGTCCTTCTCTATCAACACAGTAGCATAAGCGGAAATGCCTTCTTCCCGTCCGGTAAAACCGAGTTTCTCCGTCGTAGTTGCCTTGATCGAGATATCTTCCGCATCGATTCCCATGACGGCTGCCATCGTTTCCTGCATCAAAGGGATATGGGCTTTCAGTTTGGGACGCTCCGCGCAAATAGTCGCATCGATATTCCCGACACGGTATCCTTTGGTCGCAATCAGTTCCACTGTCTTTTTCAAAAGAATCTTGCTGTCGATATTCTTGTACTCTCCGGCAGTATCCGGAAAATGATAACCGATATCGCGCATATTGGCGGCTCCCAACAAGGCATCGCAAACCGTATGCAGCAATACGTCAGCATCCGAATGTCCCAACAACCCTTTGGAATGTTCCAGACGGATACCGCCCAGCCACAATTCACGACCTTCGACCAACTGATGTACGTCGAAGCCAAAACCTACTCTTATTTTCATAAGCTATTTAATAAATGAGTCAAATAAAGAATACACGGGTCAACGTATGTAGAAGTCAAGCAGCTTTTCTCCTTCAAGATATCCCTGCAAGTGCTGACCGATACTGACCGGCCCTACTCCGGCAGGCGTGCCCGTAAATAGTAAATCGCCAATCTTCAAAGTCACAAACTTACTGACGTAGGCAATGATGTCATCAACTTTGAAAAGCATATCGGCTGTACAGCCGCGCTGCACTTCCTTGCCGTCAATCATCAGATTGAAATTCAGAGACTGGATATCTTTGTAGCGGTCTACCGGAACAAAGGTGCCGATAGCGGCAGAAGAGTCGAAACCTTTGCAAAGTTCCCACGGATTGCCCGCTTCGCGGAATTTCCGTTGCAGGTCACGGGCGGTAAAGTCAATGCCTACCGTCAATGCATCATAATAACGACTGGCAAAACGGGGAGAAATATTCTTTCCCAAACGGTTGATGCGTACTACAAGCTCCGTCTCATAATGTACTTCATTCGAAAAATCGGGGATAAAGAACGGTTTGCCATCTTTCAGAATAGCCGAATCGGGCTTCATGAAAATAACCGGTTCTTTATTTACGGATGTATGTCCCAGCTCCTGATTGTGCAGGGCATAGTTCATTCCTACGGCAATAATCTTCATTATTTGATTTCATTAAAATTAAGGCGGTTGAACATCACCGCCAGATGAGCGTAAAGGGATGTATTCTGTACCACGATGTCCTCAGGTACACGGATACGGAACGGGGTAAAGTTCCAGACTGCCTTGATTCCCCCGTCCACCATCATATCTGTGATGCACTGGGCAATCTCGATAGGAACGGTCAGCACGCCAATCTGCACGTCATATTCTTCCATCTTCTTCAGAAAGTCGTCCGAATGGTAGATAGGAATCCCGTTGAGGTTAGTGCCGACCAAAGTCGGGTCTACATCAAAAGCAGCCACAATCTCAAGCCCGAAATGCTTCAGACCGGAGTCCTGCAAAAGTGCGCCTCCCAGACTGCCGACTCCAAAAAGAAAAGCCTTATGTATCTCCGTAAACCCCAGGAAGTGCTCTAAAACCTCAATGAGCGCATCGACCTCGTACCCTACACGTGTACGCCCGGAGATATTCACATACGACAAGTCTTTTGCTATCTGTGAAGCGTCAATATTTATTTCCTTAGATATCTGCGTAGAAGAGACAAAACGTTCGCCTCTTTGCTTCAGCAACTTGACATTCGACAAGTACCAAGGCAGTCTGCGCAAAGTAGGCTCCGGCACTTTCGTACAATCTATCTGCTGTATCTTTTGGTTCTCGGCCATTTCTTTTATTTATTCAGGTTATAAGATTGACAAAAATACGTTTTTTTTCGGAATTGCAAGAATGATTCATACTATTTCTACACAGGTGCTATTCTCCCGCAAACGTTGACAACGGAATGCTGACGGAAACTCCCGCCGAGCGGTATTTCAAACTGTCGAAGCCAAGGAAGACGCCTAACCGTGCCAGTTTCATGAATCCGATGGAGTAACCGATTTCCGAATAGGGACGGCGGTCGTATTCCACAAGTGTACGGAGATGCAGCGCTTCATCGAGGTTCTTCTTTTTCAGAAAAGGAAGAAATTTCAGCAACAGACAGGGTGTGTACCAGGAAATATTAGCTTGTACCCAACGGGTATTGGTAGAGTATGCATAATTATCCAGCAAAGAGAATCCTGTATCAAACGAGCGTTCCGTCACCGGCAAACCTGTGGTCGCAAAATGCTTGAAATCGGGGAATTGCATACCGCTCTTATTCCAGAATGTTCCGGCATTAACAGCCCAGTCTAGTGTATTAAACATTCCGAACTCTATGCTCTGCCTGGCCGAAAACTCCGCCAAGTGATAGGACGGAGAAGGCAAAGCCCCTTTCAACGGGAAAGCACGGTCATAACGCAATGTAAAGGTAGGGCATTTGGATTCTTCATATACTTTCTTTCCTCTGTACATCCGGTAATAATGAGCCGGTGTATATTCCAAGGCAAAGGAAGCTTTCAATAATTCATTTTCCGGCATCGGATAGAATGCCCGGCTGTCCGGAATATTCGACTCCGCTTCTTTCTTGAACCAGCTCCGGTGTATATGATTCTCCAGCATCTGTCGTCGCTGCCAGGAAAGCGAGGTAGAAAGCAACAAACTATTCGCCAGTTCGATCTTATTTTGGAAAGACAGGAAACGCTTCTCATAGAGTTTCACATCATTCCGCCCGAAGAAAGAAGAGGCAACGGTATTTATCAGACGGGATTCTCCACTTTCTCCATTATAATCGGCAGAAAGAACTCCGCCGGACAGTTCCAGATATCCCCGTCGCCTCGGAGCATAACTCAAGGAGAGTTCACTTTGCCCTGCTACCGCTTTACGGGCAGTGGTATAATAAGCAGAAGGAGTGAATCGCAAAGTAGATGCCTCCGATAGCTTCAACCCTGTTTCAAACTTAGCTCCCAGCCAGAAGCCATCCACAAAATTATACTCAGACACATAGGAAGGCAAGCCTTTCCAGCCAATCCATGCTTTCTTGTCTGAAGTACGATAGGTTTTGCCCATCAGGAAACTCTTTCGACTCTTTTCTGACTTCCTTCGACAGCTTTAGAATTGCGGGAATAGTCTTCATTTTTCCTGTGCCTTTCAGATAGGTTCCGGCCCTAAATCCCTTCACCTGTGTCCGGTAATAAGGAGCATTCGCAATCGCCTTACGCATTACGGAATAGGCCGGATCTTCCGCATCTTTCACCACATTCACTTCCCGCAGACTATATATTTGTTCGGAGAGCACAATATTCTTTTCCACATCTCCGGCAGATATGGAAAAGGAGAATGTTTGTCCAGCGAAACCTAAAGAAGAAACCTCACAGGTATATTGTCCCGCCGGGAGCGAGGTCTGAAAACAGCCGTTATCATCGGTGGTGAAGCCTGTTTTAAGTTCTTTCAGATAGAGTGCCGCATAGGGGATCGGATTTCCTGCAAGATCAACTACTCTGCCTTTAAATGTTTGTGCCCAAAGAGAAATAGTAAAAGAACATATGAGAGCAAACGCTATGGATCGTTTCATCATTTTCTGTTTATTAGTCTTATTTCGTTTTATTATTAGACGCCAAAGTAAACAAAAGATTGCAAAGTTCCCCACAAAATATTACTTTTGACACAATAAAAGTTGAAGTATATGAAAAATAATGATTGGAAAGATAGATTGAACGTGGTCTACTCTACAAATCCTGATTTCAACTATGACATGGATGACGATCAGGAACAAGTGACGCTGGACAAGAGCAAACAGAACCTTCGGGTTTCTCTCGACCGAAAAAACCGTGGCGGCAAAGTAGTTACACTCATCACCGGATTCGTTGGAACAGAGAATGACCAAAAAGAACTCGGAAAAATGCTAAAAAGTAAATGCGGAGTCGGAGGTTCGGCCAAAGACGGAGAAATCATCGTACAGGGAGATTTCAAGCAGAAAGTGATAGACCTGCTGATAAAAGAAGGATATACAAAGACCAAAGGGGTCGGAGGATAATAAAAAAGGGCGGAAACCATCAAAGTTCCGCCCTTCTCTATTATCTTTTTGAGATAAATTATTCAGCTTTCAGAGTGAAGCGCTTAAAGTCAAGAACCTTCAGTTCAGGATCAGCAGCTGCCAATACTTCTCTTACAGTCTTCTTAGCGTCCATAATATCTTCCTGATTCAGCAGACAAACTTCTTTCAAGAACTTGCCCAGACGACCCTTAGCGATGTTCTGAATCATTTGTTCCGGCAGATGTGCAGCCTTTTCAGCAGAAACGGTAGCAATAATTTCCTTTGCCTTAGCTATATCTTCAGCTGTAATCCAGCCCTTAGCCATATTGCTTTCCATGTGCTCTTCGCTATCTACATGAGCAGGGTTGATGTTAGCTTTCTTCAAAGCAGCTTCTACAGCTTTCTGTACCTGTTCAGCTTTTGTTTTCTCGATAGCAACAGCAATTTCCTTTTCCTTTACTTCTTCAGAAACGCCATCTTCATCAATAGCAATCGGATTCATGGCAGCAATCTGCATAGCTACTTGCTTAGCCAACTGGTCGTCAACGTTCTTGTTAAAAGCAACAATGGTGCAAAGACCGTTTCTGTTCATGTGATTGTAAACAGCAGTGCTTGTTCCTTCTACAGTCATGTAACCATCAAGCTCCATTTTCTCACCTGTGATACCGCTACGGTCAACCACTGCATCCTGTACAGTACCGTTACCCATCGGCAAAGCTTTTACTTCGTCCAATGTCTTGCATTTGTTAGCCACAGCAAGATCAAGAATATCCTGAGTCAGTTTCACAAAATCAGCATTCTGAGCCACAAAGTCAGTTTCACACTTCAGAGCAATGACAACGGCATAGTCACCGGTAGTCTTAGCCAAAACGCAACCTTCAGAAGCATCACGTTCTGAACGCTTAGCAGCAACAGCTTGTCCTTTCTTACGGATAATTTCCATTGCCTTGTCGTAATCGCCTTCAGCTTCTGTTAATGCATTCTTGCAATCCATCATACCAGCTCCGGTCATTTTGCGCAGCTTGGTAATATCAGCCATAGTTACAGCCATAATAATTTCCTTTATTTAAATGAATAATAATTTTCAAAACAAAAAATGTGCCAATCTGCCAATACAATGCAGGATGAGGTAACTACCACACGCCTGCACGCTAGCAAATTGGCACATTTATATATTTAAGCCTCTTCGTCTTCCTTGATGAAGGCAGCAGCTTTCGCTGCATTGATAGCTTCTTCATCAGACTTGTCGAGTCTTGCTTTTACTGATTTCTTCTTGCCTTTGTTTGCAGGAGCTTCACCAGCAGCTTCCATATCGATCTTTTCAGCTTTTCTTTCTTCCAAACCTTCGATCATTGCAGCACAGCAAGCATCCAGGATAACTTCTACTGATTTAGTAGCGTCATCGTTAGCAGGAATTACGAAGTCAACGTTTGTAGGATCAGAGTTAGTATCAACGATACCGAATACAGGGATACCCAGACGGTTAGCTTCACGAACTGCGATATTTTCTTTCATTACGTCGATAACGAACAATGCAGACGGCAGACGAGTCAAGTCAGCGATAGAACCCAAAGTCTTGTCCAATTTTGCACGTTGACGAGAGATCTGAAGAACTTCTCTCTTAGAAAGGTTAGAATATGTACCATCGTTAGTCAATTTATCGATAGTAGCCATCTTCTTCACAGCCTTACGGATAGTCGGGAAGTTGGTCAACATACCACCCGGCCAGCGCTCGATTACATAAGGCATATTAACAGACTGAGCTTTCTCAGCTACAACCTGCTTTGCTTGTTTTTTAGTAGCAACAAAAAGAACTTTCTTGCCTGATTTGGCAATCTGTTTCAAAGCTTCAGCAGCTTCGTCTACTTTTGCAACTGTTTTGTGGAGGTCAATGATGTGAATACCATTGCGTTCCATGAAAATATAAGGAGCCATTGCAGGGTTCCACTTTCTCTTAAGGTGTCCGAAGTGGCAACCGGCTTCCAATAAAGTATCAAAATTTGTTCTTGACATCTTGTTTTTTCTTTAAATCGTTTACTTTCTTTTTTGTTTTTTCTAAACCAACCGCTGGGTAGTCTATGAGCAGAGTCCCAGTAGTTTAGATACTAAACATATTCCTCGGTCAGGCAGCACATTAACGCTTGCTGAACTGGAATCTTCTACGAGCTTTCGGCTGTCCCGGTTTCTTACGCTCTACAGAACGTGGGTCACGAGTCATGAAGCCTTCAGCACGAAGTGCAGCCTTATCTTCAGCGTTCATCTTAATCAATGCGCGAGCGATTGCCAAACGCAATGCCTGAGACTGGCCAGTGAAGCCACCACCACACAAGTTTACTTTGATGTCATACTTCTCAGCAGCACCCAGCTTGTTCAATGGTTGTTTTACAACATACTGAAGTATAGTTGATGGAAAGTACTCTGCAAGGTCTCTCTTGTTAATAGTAATCTTTCCTGTACCTTCGCTTACGAATACACGTGCAATTGCACGTTTACGTCTGCCTAATGCATTTACTACTTCCATTATATCTTATTTATATGAATTAATATCAATCATTTTCGGGCTCTGAGCTTCATGTTTGTGTTCGCTACCAGCGTATACATACAGGTTACCCAGCAATTTAGCTCCCAAGATATTCTTAGGAAGCATACCTTTCACTACTTTTTTCAGTAATCTCTCTTCGCCGTTCGGTTTAGTGATCAAACGGGCAGGAGTCATTTCTCTCTGACCACCAGGGTAGCCTGTATATGACAAATATACTCTGTCATTCCATTTGTTACCAGTCAGTTTTACTTTGTCTGCATTGATGATAATAACGTTATCACCGCAGTCTACGTGAGGAGTAAAGTTTGGTTTGTACTTTCCTCTCAGCAATTTTGCAACTTTTGCTCCCAGACGACCTAAAGTTTGGTCTGTAGCGTCAACGATAACCCATTCTTTGGTTACGGTCGCTTTGTTTGCAGAAATGGTCTTGTAACTTAAAGTATCCACTCTAATTTTGTTTTTTAAATGTTACTACTAAAAATTTTCTTCACCACATATCAGCCTCCCCGGACAAAGGAGGACTAACTTGCTATGAATTAATCTCTTATCATTTTGTGATAATAATCGGCTTGCAAAAGTACGGCTTTTCTTTGAATTGGCAAACTATTTCTAGCTTTTTTTGGATTTATCGGGTTGAATGACAAGGGAAACTTACTATATTTGTAGATAAGGTGCAGAAAATAAAAAGGCCTCCTCCGGATTGACACCGGGGAGGTCAAAAAACAACAAAGAATCTATATTGCAATCTAATTTATCGCACAATATCTTCCGGAAACTTAGCCGGCATCTCCACCCGTTTCCAGGTCTCATAATACCAAGCGTTCAGTTCATTTCCGTTCAGATCGTTCTTGATGAAGTATTTCAAATGCAGATAATCATTATCCTTTATTTCAAACTCCAGAATATTATCCTGATTATCGAGCATCGGAAGGTGGATATTCTTCTCGATACTCTCTTTATAAGAATCATCAGTCAACTGTTTATACGTACCATATCCTGTGATAATCGCATCCGAACCGGGAATAATGGTAAAATTCACGATTCTGCCGTCATCACTCAATACCTTAAATGTATTACTGGGTTTCAACGATCCCGGAACATCGGGAGATTCTGATACATAATGGCACAACTGCCAGATCCCTTTCAAATCGGCCGGTTTGAATTTGGTTTTCTTTTGGGCCGTCGCACCTGTTACCGCTAACAACATAATTGAAAGCATGGTAAAGAAATAGAGCTTTTTCATGACAATATGATTTTAGTTAACACTCTTGAATGCGCATGTCCAAATATAAAGATTTATTTTGAGAAAGTAACAATCAAATGCATAAAAAAACTCGCACAATCAAAAGATTATGCGAGTTTTACATAAATATACCGAAATATTAGAAATCAGCATTTCTCGGTGTACGTGGGAACGGTATCACGTCACGGATATTTGACATACCTGTTACAAACAGCAACAGACGTTCAAAACCGAGTCCGAAACCGGAGTGAGGACAAGTACCGAACTTACGGGTATCCAGATACCACCACATATCCTTCATCGGGATATGCATTTCTTCAATACGAGTCATCAACTTGTTATAATCCGCTTCACGTTCAGAACCACCAATGATCTCACCGATCTTCGGGAAAAGAACGTCCATCGCACGTACTGTCTTTCCATCCTCGTTCTGCTTCATATAGAAGGCTTTGATTTCCTTCGGATAATCAGTCAGAATCACCGGACGTTTGAAGTGTTCTTCCACCAGATAACGTTCGTGCTCGGAAGCCAAGTCTACCCCCCAGTAAACAGGGAATTCGAACTTGTGACCTTTCGCAACGGCATCTTCCAGAATCTTGATACCATCCGTATAAGGCAAACGAACGAAATCATCCTTCAATACACCTTGCAGACGTTCAATCAAGCCCTTATCGAACATATCGTTCAGGAACTTCACATCATCCGCACAGTTATCCAACGCCCATTTCACACAATATTTGATAAACTCTTCTGCCAGGTCCATATTATCAGCAATGTCGTTGAACGCAACTTCCGGCTCAATCATCCAGAACTCTGCCAAATGGCGGGGAGTATTGGAGTTTTCGGCACGGAAAGTAGGACCGAATGTGTAGATAGCGCCCAAAGCAGTGGCAGCCAATTCACCTTCCAACTGACCGGATACTGTCAAACTTGCCTGCTTGCCAAAGAAGTCGTCATCATAAGAGATAGAACCTCTTTCGTCTTTCTTCAAGTCATACAGATTCATGGTAGTTACCTGAAACATCTGTCCGGCACCTTCACAGTCGGAACCTGTGATAATCGGTGTATGGAAATAGAAAAATCCCTTTTCATGGAAAAACTTGTGAATAGCAATCGCCATGTTGTGACGAATGCGGAACACTGCACCAAAGGTATTGGTACGCGGACGCAAGTGAGCGATCTCACGCAAGAATTCCATGGAGTGACCTTTTTTCTGCAATGGATATGTATTGTCGCAAGTACCCAGCACTTCGATTTCTTTAGCCTGCACTTCCACCTTCTGACCGGAACCCACAGATTCCACCATTACTCCGTTCACGCTAATACAAGCCCCGGTAGTAATCAGTTTCAGCATCTCTTCATCGAAATTAGCCAGATCTACTACGATCTGCACATTATTTATTGTAGAACCGTCATTCAGTGCGATAAAGTTAACTTGTTTGCTACCTCTGCGGGTGCGAACCCATCCTTTCACATTGACCATAGCGCCAATATCTTCGCGCTTCAACAGATCAACAATTTTTGTTCTACCAATCTTTTCCATAAAACTTTTTTAATACAATATTATATATTACTCAAACGACCCCATGCGGAGGTAGTTTACTTCTGCTTCCGACAGGTAACGCCAGTCTCCGCGGCGCAGACCTTTTTTGGTCAGTCCGGCAAAGAATACACGGTCGAGTTTTACTACTTTATATCCCAGTGATTCGAAAATACGGCGAACGATACGGTTCTTGCCGGAGTGAATCTCGATACCTACCTGGTCTTTCTTGAAATCATCTGTGTAGCTGATAGCATCTGCATGGATTTCACCGTCTTCCAACTGTACGCCGGCTGCAATCTGATCCATATCTGCTTTTGTCAGGTTCTTGTCCAGATGAACATGATATATTTTCTTTTTCAAGAATTTCGGGTGTGTCAGCTTGGAAGCCAGGTCACCGTCATTTGTCAACAGAAGTACACCAGTCGTGTTGCGGTCAAGACGCCCTACCGGATAAATGCGTTCGTTGCAAGCGCCTTTTACCAGATCCATTACCGTGCGGCGTTCCTGCGGATCATCCGATGTAGTAACCGTATCTTTCGGCTTATTCAACAGTACGTATACCTTACGTTCGATGCTTACCGGTTCATCGTGGAACTTCACCACATCCGAGCGTTTGATCTTTGTACCCAATTCAGTTACTACTTCACCGTTTACAGAAACCACACCTGCTGTGATAAACTCATCAGCTTCGCGACGTGAGCAAACACCGGCATTAGCCAAGAACTTATTCAGACGAATCGGTTCGTTCGGATCAACAAACTGTTCCTTGTACTCAATCTGCTTCTTGATGCTATACTTAGCATTCGGATCGTAATCACTGGTACGCGGACGCGGACGATAGCCACCCTGCGAACGGTCATTGTTAAATCTCGGACGATAGCCACCACCGTTGTTATTACGGTAGCCACCACCTTCACCACTGTTGAAGCGGGGACGATATGGACGATCACCACCTTCGCGGTTATAAGGACGCTGAGGACGGTCGCCACCTTCGCCACTGTTAAAACGGGGACGGTACGGACGGTCGCCATAAGAGCGTTGCTCGCCACCTTCACGATTGTAAGGACGCTGCGGACGATCGCCACCTTCGCCGTTCGGATTAAATCTCGGACGATACGGACGGTCTCCACCTTCACGGTTGTAAGAAGGGCGTTGAGGACGATCATAAGAACGTTGTTCACCACCTTCGCGGTTGTAAGGACGTTGCGGACGTTCGCCTCCTTCATTGTTGCTATTGAAGCGAGGACGATACGGACGGTCTCCACCTTCACGATTGTAAGAAGGACGTTGGGGGCGATCATAAGAACGTTCACCATAAGAACGCTGTGGGCGCTCTCCACCTTCACTATTCGGATTAAATCGCGGGCGATACGGACGATCCCCACCTTCACGGTTGTAAGAAGGACGATACGGACGTTCTCCACCTTCTCTGTTGTAAGACTTGTTACCATCACGGCCGGCACCTGTATTCTCCTCATTGTAAGAATTTTCGCGCCATTCTTCGTTTTCTGTGCTCATTTTTTTTATTCGAATAAAATTAGACTTTGGCCTCACGGCCTATTTAAAAAACACGTTTATTGTATAAGTAAACAATTAAAGTCCCGTATATGTATGCGGAGTAATTGCTCTTAACTCTTTTTTAATATCTTCGCTTACGTTCAAGCCTTCGATAAACTCTTTAATAGAACTTTCTGTAATAGCCTGGTTGGTCCGGGTCAAAGCTTTCAATGCTTCATACGGATGCGGGTAAGCCTCGCGGCGTAAAATCGTCTGGATTGCCTCAGCCACTACGCTCCAGCAGTTGTCCAGATCACGGTAAATAGCCGGTTCGTTCAGCAACAGTTTGCGAAGTCCTTTCAGTGAACTCTGAATAGCAATCACGATATGACCGAAAGGCACGCCTACATTACGGAGCACCGTAGAGTCTGTCAGGTCACGCTGCAAACGGGAAACAGGCAGTTTCACAGCCAGGTGTTCCAGAATAGAAGTTGCGATACCCAAATTACCTTCCGCATTTTCAAAGTCGATCGGATTCACTTTATGCGGCATCGCGCTTGATCCTACCTCACCGGCTTTGATCTTCTGCTTGAAGTATTCCATAGAAATATACTGCCAGAAGTCACGGTTCATATCCACCATTATGGTGTTGATACGTTTCATCGCGTCAAAGACAGCAGACAAGTTATCGTAGTTCGAAATCTGAGTGGTATATTCTTCGCGCTCCAGTCCCAGTTTCTCTGCAACAAACCGATTACCGAATTGTTTCCAGTCATATTGAGGATATGCTACATGATGAGCATTGTAATTTCCGGTAGCGCCACCGAATTTTGCAGTGATCGGACATGCTTTCAGCATAGCCAGCTGACGTTCCAGGCGGTAAACGAATACCATCACTTCCTTACCCAAACGAGTCGGAGAAGCCGGTTGCCCATGAGTTTTGGCAAGCATCGGGATTTCAGCCCATTCTGTTGCATACGTTTTCAGTTGTGCAATCAGTTCTTCGATCAGCGGATAATAGACTTTATCCAAAGCTTCCTTGATAGAAAGAGGCACAGACGTATTATTAATGTCTTGAGAAGTCAATCCGAAGTGAATGAATTCTTTATAGTCATCCATTCCACCCAGCTTATCGAATTCTTCTTTCAGGAAATATTCTACGGCTTTTACATCATGGTTGGTTACACTTTCGATATCTTTAATGCGTTGCGCATCTGCTTCCGAGAAGTTACGGTAGATATTCCGTAAAGTTTCAAACACGCTGCTATCGATTCCTTTCAACTGCGGCAAAGGAAGTTCGCACAAGGTGATAAAGTATTCCACCTCTACCTGTACACGGTATTTAATCAGTGCAAATTCAGAGAAATAAGCTGCCAAAGCTTTAGTTTTGCCTCTATATCGACCATCAATCGGAGATATGGCCGTTAATACATCAAGTTCCATACGTTTTCTTAGATAATTATCAGACTGCAAAATTAACTCTTTTTCCTGAGTTATAAGGCAAAAGGATAAAGAAAGTTTGTATAAAAGCGGTAAGAAATAAAAAAAGTCTCACGAATTTCTTCGTAAGACTTCTATTTCGTGGGCGCTGAGGGATTCGAACCCCCGACCCTCTGGGTGTAAACCAGATGCTCTGAACCAGCTGAGCTAAGCGCCCTTTTGTTGACGGAAGTGTTTCGGTATTCTTTGTGGGCGCTGAGGGATTCGAACCCCCGACCCTCTGGGTGTAAACCAGATGCTCTGAACCAGCTGAGCTAAGCGCCCGTACACTTCCGTTTCAAAAGCGATGCAAAGGTACGGCTTTTTTTGAAACCTCCAAACATTTTGCATATTATTTTTCAAGAAACTTTTTATCAAAAATAAAAACCAACTGATTATCAGCAAATAATGAAAAAAGTTTTTTTCATGCAACTTTCCCTTCTCCAAGCCTGTCCACTAAACAGAACAAGATAAAGCCAACAATGTGGGAACACTCAAATCCGGGAAATAAGATTCCCGGTCAAGCCTGCTTACGGATAAGGCGCGCCGGATTCCCGACTGCAACACTGTCGTCGGGAATATCTTTCGTCACGACGCTTCCCGCTCCTATCACACAACGGTTGCCAATCGTCACACCGGGACAAATGACAGCACCGCCGCCAATCCAGCAATCCTCGCCGATCGTAACCGGATAAGCATACTCTTTCGAACCGCGACGCTCCAGATAATTCATCGGATGATGCGGTGTATAAATCTGTACGCAAGGGCCGACTAGCGTATGGGCACCGATTGTGATATACCCTCCGTCCAGAAAAGTACAGTTGGCATTGACAAAGACGTGTTCGCCCAACTTTATCCCGTCTCCGTGATCGCAATGGAAAGGAGGACAGATCACCGAAGTTTCAGGAATACCCGGCACCAGTTCTTCCAGCAATTCTCTGTACCCGTCATCATACGTGCTCAACCCGCGCATGATCGCCAGCAACTTCTTGGCATGCTCAAAACGCACCTGCAACTCCGGCGCGGACATATCAGCCAACTGGCTGCTACGCATCTTCTCTACTTCTGTCATATTCCTTATTCTCCCATCCCATTAATAAATACCAATTTCCTTTCATCCGAAAGCGATTCGTCAAACTCGAACCCTTCCCACGAGAATCCTTTCAGTTCCTCCGGAGTTCCGATCTTATTTTTCAAAATGAAACGTGTCATCTCGCCACGGGACATCTTGGTATACACCACTATCGTAGCCAGCTTTCCATTCTTCCAGACATGAAATTCGGGAGTGACCACACGGACTTCGCTCTCCACCCGCTTCCAGTCAAACAGGCTTTTCATCTCGTCACTGGCTAGATTGCACAAGATTCCTCCTGCCGATCGGATGTCCTCTATGAACGTATCCGTCAGACGCGACCGCCAATAAGAAAACAAAGTCTGATTCCCCAGTTCAGGCAATACGACATCTCCCTCCAGCCGATAAGCACGAATCACGTCCAAAGGACGCAACAGACCGTAACAGAAAGAAGTCAGCCGCAAATGTTCCTGCGCATACCCGAAATCTTCTGCAGAGAAGTCCTTCGGATTCAGCCGTTTGAATACAATGCCGGTATATGCCAGCAAAGCAGGCAATTCCGGAGTGGTTTCCGCATGAAAAGCCTGATAACGTTTATAATTCTCCACAGCAATCTTTGCGTTTACACGCAGCAGACGTTCTAATTCGTCTACAGAAAACTGGGACATCTGCAACGCTATTTCCGCCGCTTCCTTCTGAAAACGGGGACTCGTGGTCAAAGGAACTTTCACCTTCGACACCGCACTCATCGTCTTGGCACAAGATAGAAGTACTAACATTCTGAATCAGGTTTAATCATTTTGAAAAACACAAAAATAAAAAATAAATAGCTTCACTTGTTGACAGATATCCAAATTATGCCTACTTTCAGCCAATAATTAACTATAATCATTTATTAATTAACAAAAACACAAAAATCCCCCTTATGAGAAACAAGTTTGTATCTTTGCAAGCTCTGGCCTTATTGGTCATCTTTTGTCTGACGGGTAGCTTAACCCGTGCCGCTGTCAACCCGAAACCGTTTGTTGTCCCCGAACTCAAACAATGGACGGGAAAAGACGGTAACTTCACTCCGGGAAAAGACACCCGAATCGTCTGCACTTCCCAAAATCCCGAATTACTGAGAATAGCCCGGATGTTCGCCGACGATTATCAACAGATGTTCGGGCAGACATTAAGCGTAGCACAAGGCAAAGCCACGTCCGGCGATTTCGTCCTATCCTTGTCGGCAGACAAGAAGCTCGGTGAGGAAGGTTACGCCATCAAGATAACCGACCGTGTAGCCATCTCCGCTCCCACCCCGACCGGTCTTTACTGGAGCACACGCACACTCCTGCAACTGGCGGAACAAAATCAGGAACGCTCACTCCCGCAAGGAACGATTCGTGATTATCCCGATTATCCGCTTCGCGGTTTCATGATAGACTGTGGCCGTAAGTTCATTCCGATGGCTTATCTGCAGGACTTGGTGAAAATCATGGCTTACTACAAAATGAACACCCTGCAAGTCCATCTGAACGATAATGGATTCAAGCAATACTTCGAACACAACTGGGACAAGACTTACGCTGCCTTCCGGCTGGAATCGGAGACTTATCCGGGATTGACAGCCCGTGACGGCTCGTACTCCAAGAAAGAATTCATCGATTTCCAGAAACAAGCGGCATCCAACTTCGTGGAAATCATTCCGGAAATTGACGTTCCCGCCCACTCACTGGCTCTCACCCATTACAAACCGGAAATCGGAAGCAAGGAGTACGGCATGGATCACCTTGACTTATTCAAGCCGGAAACTTACGAATTCGTAGATGCTCTGTTCAAAGAATATCTGGAGGGCGACAATCCGGTATTCGTAGGCAAGCGTGTACATATCGGTACAGACGAATACTCGAACGCGAAGAAAGACGTGGTAGAAAAATTCCGTGCTTTCACCGACCATTACATCCGTTTTGTGGAAGGTTTCGGCAAGCAAGCAGTCGTATGGGGCGCGCTCAGCCATGCCAAAGGCGATACGCCCGTCAAATCAGAAAATGTCGTCATGAATGCTTGGTACAACGGATACGCCGATCCGGCAACTATGATCAAAGACGGATATCAACTGATCAGTATTCCGGACGGACTGGTATATATCGTTCCGAAAGCCGGCTACTATTATGATTACCTCAACGAACCATACTTATATAAGGAGTGGACACCCGCCCATATCGGCAAAGCTGTATTCGACGAAAAACATCCTTCCATTCTTGGCGGTATGTTTGCCATCTGGAACGACCATGTCGGCAACGGTATCTCGGTGAAAGACATCCATCACCGTATATTCTCGCCCCTGCAAACACTCTCTGTAAAGATGTGGACAGGCGCTCAAACGGGCATTCCTTATGAAACATTCAATGAAAAACGTGCCCTCCTCAGCGAAGCGCCCGGAGTCAACCAACTGGCAAGAATCGGCAAAAAGCCGGAATTGGTATACGAACGTTCCACAGTCGCTCCCGGCAGCACTTCCGATTATCCGGAAATTGGCTATAATTACACTGTCAGTTTCGACATTACCGGAGCAAAAGAAAGTGAAGGAACCGAATTGTTCCGTTCGCCTAACGCCGTATTCTATCTGTCAGACCCTATTCGGGGGATGATGGGATTTGCACGCGACGGCTATCTGAATACCTTCCCCTACAAAGTGAATCCGGGAGAAAAAGCAACAATTCAGATAGAAGGAAACAATCGCAGCACAACGCTGAGAGTCAACGGTAAAGTGGTTGATGAAATGAATACGCAGAAACTTTACTTTAATGCGGGAAAAGATTCAATGAACTATGTACGTACACTAGTTTTCCCGCTGGAGAAAGCAGGAAACTTTAATAGTAAGGTACAGAATCTGAAAGTATACAATTATTGCGTAAGCAAACCATAAGATTTAGATACGGATTACACAGATTTCACATTTTTTTAGCGGTACAATCTACCAAAAACCGTATCAATCTGTGTAATCCGCTTCTGGAAGAAGCACAATCATTCATTTCATTTACGTACGGATTTGAGCAAAATGATAGTAATAGTATCTTAAAATGGGGGTGCCCCCAATGGAGATACTACTGTTTCATTCATTTTTGAACCGTTACGAATCAATTCAAACCTGTATAACCAAAAGCTACACAAACGTTTCTTCCCTAAGCAATAAAACGCTTTTTTATTGTCACTTATCACTTTTCGAAGTTAACTAACTGATTATAAACATATCATCGGTGATAATAAGCGGTGATAATACGGTGACAATAGCTGCATCCATACATTTTATTGTCACTTCCCTCCCAATCTCACTGTTCATCTCACCTACTGCTATCTCCCCATCAAGCCTACTTCATCCGAGTCCTGATCCTACGCAACAAATACCGTATACTACCGGTATCTTTCTCTTATAGTGCCTTTATTGTTCCATTAAGACACCGATCTCTTTAGTTGTTCACGGCCGTGGCAAGCATTGTTCACGGTCGTGACAAGAGTTGATCACGGTCGTGACAAGAGTTGATCACAGCCATGAGCAGACCTGTTCACGGCCGTGAAGAGCTAAAGAGAACGGCACTCTATTCCTACTTTCCTTATAGGAAAAAGCAAGTATATAAGGAGCTGAAGAGAACATTAGCACTATCTTACGACTCATTACACCGCAGACAACAAACAAAAAGAAGAGTCATATCTACAAAAGAAGAGACTCCCTCTTTGGTATGCCAAAGAGAGAGTCTCCTCAATATATATACAGCTAAAGCAGTTTATTTATATTCCTGCCAGCTCTTAATCTGAATATCACTCAGTTTCAGTTCACAGAATGCTTCGATGAAAGCACTTGCCAGACGGGCATTGGTGATCAACGGAATGTTATGGTCGATAGCACCACGACGGATACGGTAACCATTCGTCAACTCACGTTTGCTGTGGTTCTTCGGAATGTTGACGATCAAGTCGAACTTATGGTCAGCGATCATCTTCATCACGTTGTTCTCAGCACCCGGTTTTTCATCCGGCCAGTAAACCGGAGTTGTTTCTACACCGTGAGCATTCAGGAATGCAGCCGTTCCGGCAGTAGCATAAATCTGATATCCCTTGGCAAACAGCATACGGCTCGCATCCAGCAAATCTACTTTAGACTTCATAGCACCGGAAGAGAACATCACCGCCTTTTCCGGAATCTTGAATCCTGTAGCGATCATTGCGTTCAGCAATGCTTCAGAGAAATCGTCGCCGATACAACCTACTTCACCGGTAGAAGACATATCCACGCCCAAAACAGGGTCAGCCTTGTGAAGACGGGAGAAAGAGAACTGAGAAGCTTTCACACCGATCCAGTCGATGTCGAACGCAGTCTTGTCCGGCTGGCTGTACGGAGCATCCAGCATGATGCGGGTAGCTGTTTCGATAAAGTTGCGTTTCAGCACCTTAGATACGAACGGGAAGCTACGGGAAGCACGCAGGTTACATTCAATTACCTTCACCTCGTTGTTGCGGGCAAGGAACTGGATGTTGAACGGACCGGAGATATTCAGTTCTTTAGCAATCTGACGGCTGATCTTCTTGATGCGGCGGGCAGTTGCAAAGTAAATCTTCTGTGCTGGGAATACCAGTGTAGCGTCACCGGAGTGTACACCGGCAAATTCTACGTGCTCGGAAATAGCGTATTCAACCACTTCACCGTTCTGAGCTACCGCGTCGAACTCAATTTCCTTTGTATTTTCGAGGAACTGAGAAACAACTACCGGATATTCTTTAGATACTTCGGCAGCCATCTTCAGGAAGTTTTCCAGTTCTTCGTCATCGTAGCAAACGTTCATAGCCGCACCCGAGAGTACGTAAGAAGGACGAACCAATACCGGATAACCTACTTTTTCTACAAATCCCTTCACTTCTTCAAGGCTGGTCAGTTCCATCCAAGCCGGCTGGTCGATGCCAAGCTGGTCGAGCATTGCCGAGAACTTGTTACGGTTTTCGGCACGGTCGATGGAAACCGGAGAAGTACCCAGTACAGGAACTGACTGGCGATACAACTTCATAGCCAGATTGTTCGGAATCTGTCCGCCTACGGATACGATCACACCGCGCGGTTGTTCAAGGTCGATCACGTCGAGTACACGTTCGAAAGAGAGTTCGTCGAAGTACAGACGGTCGCACATATCGTAGTCAGTAGAAACCGTTTCGGGGTTGTAGTTGATCATGATAGACTTGTAACCCAGTTTGCGGGCAGTCTGAACTGCGTTCACCGAGCACCAGTCAAATTCAACCGAGCTACCGATACGGTAAGCGCCCGAACCCAGTACGACTACTGATTTCTCATTCTTATAATAGTTTACATCGTAACCTTCTACTGCATAAGTCATATACAGATAGTTAGTCAGTTCCGGATGTTCGGAAGCAACAGTATTGATACGTTTTACTGCCGGAAGGATGCCCAGGGCTTTACGGTGAGCGCGTACTGCCAGATTTTCCTTTTCCATGTTGCCGGTCGGGTTCAGTACGAAGCGGGCAATCTGGAAATCAGAGAAACCAAGGATTTTAGCTTCGCGCATCACGTCAGCCGGAATATCTTCCACCTTATTATATGTAGACAGTTTCGCCTTGTAGTCAACAATGTTCTTCAGCTTGCCGAGGAACCAAGGATCGATCTTAGTCAGTTCGTGGATGCGGTCGATGGAATATCCTTCTTCCATAGCTTGTGCGATGGAGAAGATACGCAAGTCTGTCGGACGTGAAAGTTCCTTGTCAAGGTCGTCGAAGTGTACATCGTCATTACCGACAAAACCGTGCATGCCTTGTCCGATCATACGAAGACCTTTCTGGATGATTTCTTCGAAAGAGCGGCCGATAGACATGATTTCACCTACCGACTTCATGCTTGAACCGATTTCGCGGGATACACCGGCGAATTTCGTCAAGTCCCAACGAGGGATTTTACAGATATAGTAGTCCAGTTGCGGAGCAAGATATGCAGAGTTCGGAGTGCCCATTTCACCGATCTGGTCGAGTGAGTAACCCAATGCGATCTTGGCGGCAACGAATGCCAGCGGATAACCGGTAGCCTTGGATGCCAGCGCGGAAGAACGGCTCAGACGAGCATTTACTTCGATCACACGGTAGTCGTCCGTATCTGAGTTGAACGCATACTGGATGTTACATTCACCTACGATGCCGAGGTGACGGATACATTTCGCAGACAGTTCCTGCAACAGTTTCAGTTCTTTGTCGTCCAATGAGCAGGTCGGAGCTACTACGATAGATTCACCGGTGTGGATACCCAGCGGGTCGAAGTTTTCCATGCTGGCTACAGTGAAGCAGTGGTCGTTCGCGTCGCGGATCACTTCGAACTCGATTTCTTTCCAGCCTTTCAGAGATTCTTCTACCAGGATCTGCTTGGAGAAGGCGAAAGAGCTTTCGGCCAGTTTCAGGAATTCTTCTTCGTTAGCGCAGATACCGCTACCCAGACCTCCCAACGCGTAAGCCGAACGTACCATCACCGGATAACCGATCTTGCGGGCAGCAGCGATGGCATCCTCCATGCTTTCTACCGCCTGACTTACCGGAGTCTTCATATTGATTTCATCCAGTTTCTTCACGAACAGGTCACGGTCTTCCGTGTACATGATAGCTTCTACCGATGTACCGAGTACTTTCACTCCATATTTATCAAGAATACCTTGCGTGTACAGTTCGGCGCCGCAGTTCAATGCAGTCTGTCCGCCAAATGCCAGCAGGATGCCGTCGGGACGTTCTTTCTTGATAATCTCTTCTACGAAATAAGTAGTTACGGGAAGGAAATACACTTTATCGGCAATTCCTTCAGAAGTCTGAATGGTTGCGATGTTCGGGTTTACCAATACTGAGCTGATACCTTCTTCTTTCAAAGCTTTCAGTGCTTGTGAGCCTGAGTAGTCAAATTCTCCGGCTTGTCCGATTTTGAGTGCTCCAGAACCCAAAACGAGAACTTTCTTGATTTCCTTTTCCATTTCTTTTGTTGTTATAGTAAGTTGTTATTTCTAAGTTTTGCCAATAAAAAAAATGCGTTACCCTCGTAAAAGGATTAACGCATTACCAAAGAACTAAAATATCGTTTTTGGAGAAAAAAGAAGAAGGTTGTTGATTCCGGGTGGAAAACATCCGAATGTAGATAATACTTACTTCTTATTTCTTGTTGATTCATTGTCGATTTCAAAATTTGTGCAAAGTAACGACATATTTCTAAAACTACAAAGAATTTGAAGAAGAATATTCTCTTTTATTTGCTTTGTTACTGTGAAAACAGGCACCGTCCCCCTGCCATCTGATACCAAAAGCCAGCAATAGTAAGCATTAGTAACGAAGTAGCTCCATTTTGACGCATCTTTCATTTTTTATCCTTATCTTTGTCGCTAAATCTATTATAATAAGGTAACAACAATGGGAAAAGAAAAAATCATACTCACCGGTGACCGCCCTACCGGGAGACTTCATATCGGACACTATGTAGGTTCATTGAAGCGCAGAGTTGACCTGCAAGATGCAGGTGATTATAGTAAGATGTTTATCTTTATTGCCGATTCACAAGCGTTGACGGACAATATAGATAATCCGGAGAAGGTACGTCAAAATGTAATTGAGGTTGCTCTTGACTATCTGGCATGTGGAATAGACCCGTCCAAGGCTACCATCTTCATCCAGTCACAGATTCCGGAACTTTGCGAACTTAGTTTCTACTATATGGACCTCGTAAGCGTATCCCGCTTACAACGTAACCCGACTGTGAAATCAGAAATACAGATGCGTAACTTTGAGGCAAGCATCCCTGTAGGGTTCTTCACTTATCCTATCAGTCAGGCTGCGGACATTACTGCCTTCCGGGCAACCACCGTCCCCGTCGGTGAAGACCAGGAACCGATGCTCGAACAGGCTCGTGAAATCGTCCGCCGTTTCAACTATATCTATGGCGAAACGCTGGTAGAACCGGAAATCCTGTTGCCGGACAACGCTGCCTGCCTGCGTCTGCCGGGAACGGACGGCAAAGCCAAGATGAGTAAATCACTCGGCAACTGTATCTACCTGTCGGAAGAACCGGAAGAAATTCAGAAGAAAATCATGAGTATGTATACCGATCCGGGACACCTCCGCGTACAGGATCCGGGCAAGATTGAAGGTAATACCGTATTTACATACCTGGATGCTTTCTGCCGTCCGGAACACTTCGAACGCTATCTGCCGGATTATCCGAATCTGGATGAACTGAAAGCGCATTATCAACGCGGTGGACTGGGTGATGTGAAGGTAAAACGCTTCCTGAACGCTATCATGCAGGAAACACTGGAACCGATCCGCAATCGTCGTAAAGAGTTCAGCAAGGATATTCCTGCCGTTTACGAGATGCTACAAAAAGGATGCGAAGTAGCCAGAGCTGCCGCTGCCGAAACATTGGCGGATGTGAAGAAGGCTATGAAGATCAACTATTTCGATGACAAAGAACTGATTGAAGAGCAGGTGAAACGCTTCGCGGCTTCACAGGAATAAAGATAATAAAGACGAATATAATAAAGTAAAGGCTGCCGTCCACTTTCGAACAGGCAGCCTTTACTTTATTATATAGTCTGCTCAATCAGTTTCATCTTCATCATTTTTAAAGAGTACGTCTTTTAGTTTCTGATAAAGGAATGAGAGGATCAGCAGGATCAATCCTAAAATGATAAATACAATGATCTTACCGATTGTTGGCATTGCCCATAAGTCTTTCAGAATCAGCTTCAACAGGACGATTCCAAAAGTTGAAAGACTGATGATTCGCAGTACTTTCTGATGCAGACGCATACCCAGTGCCATTTGAATAAATCCTGCGATACTCAGTGAAACGGAGAAGCCGGCATCGAAATCTTCTACTCCTGCTTGCAGGAGGAAAGAACGTGCCATCGTCAGCCAAAGGAAGAGCGCCAAGACATTCAGATAAACGGTGAAAGGAGTTTTCAATCCTATTAATGTATAGTATTGACGGGCAACGTAGTACAGATTAGCTATAACAAACGCTGCCGCAAACCATCGGAGCAAAGCAGGAGTCAGGCTCGTGTATACCCACTGGTCTCCCCATATATTGATCACATAGATCAGCACGTTCATTCCCATAGCTGTCAGATAAGGGATTGTGTATTGTTTTATCGGGAAGCGCTTTTTGAAAGTATAGCTAAGGATAAAGATGGCAGCAGAAGTAAACGCCAGCATCATTCCGCTTCTTGTAGCTCCTGCCAAGTGCAAGGCAAACTCTGCCATAAATGTATAATAGAGGATGGCGGCAGCAGCAAGAAGCATGATCGAATTCCAGGGAGTGTATCTCAGATAACGGGCTTCGGTAAAGAGAGAACGGTAACGCCCCATCAGTAAAGCGAATGCTCCGGTGGCCAGACCGACAAACAGGGAAGTAGCAAAAGAACTGTTCAGGAAAATGGTTTCGGAGGAGGAAGAGGTCATCAGTACATTATATATATCCATCAGATATGAAACAAGGGTCAGTCCCATCAATACCTGTGTTGCACGTTCGTATACTCCAATCTTCGATTTTACGTAAAGCCATAACAGCAGCACCATTTCCGCTGCCCAGAACAGCGTGATATAATTTCCATCCAGCTGAATAGGTATAGTGATGGAGACAAATGTCAGTACCAGTCCCAACATCGCATAAATGAGGAACTTATAATCTTTCTTGCTCATCCGTAGCCAGATGACTAAAACTAAATTGATGATAGCGATCAATAAACTCAGTAATCCTTCCGATTTAAACGGCAGTCCCATATTACGCAGGAACAGGATTCCTAATAACAGATAAATGAAATTGTTGGTTATGATGACCAGCAGCAATCCCCTGTTCTTTTTCACGGCTTCTATCCGGAGTATCGATAATATCGGCAGGAGGAAGATGAAATAAAACAGCGTCGCAAAGATGAAGAGATGGACGGAAATATGTGTCGATCCTGTAGTAAAGCCTGTCAACAGGAAGATTCCCATTACCACATAAGTAAAAACAAATGCAATCACCGGAAGTTCTCCCCATTTCATATAGATGGACAGTCCGAACATTCCAAGATTCAAGATACTCATATAAGTGAACAGTACCAAGTAGTTACCATTCCCGGTGCTAACAAGGAAAGGTGCCAGAAATCCCCCGACAAGTGAGATGATAGCCAGTTCGCGCCTGTCATACAGAATGGACAGGATAGACATGAACAGCGTTGTAGCTATCAGAATAATAAAGGCGACCGTCTGAGGGAAAAGGTGATAAAAATGAAAGGCAATGGCGACCGTGAGATAGAAAACGGCAAAGGCGCCACCCGCAAGCAAGGAGCTGAATGTGCGGTACTTCTTTTGCAGGCGTTCGGCAACCACCAGCAATGCGGAGCCGGTCAGGAAACCAAGTACGGTACGCAATGTTTCGTTAATCCAGTCTTTATCAATGGCATATTTTACAAAGAAGCCGACTCCGATGACGAATACAAGAATACCAATCTTACCGAAAAGATTTTCACCGATAAACTTTTCATAATTAACCTGCTTCCGTTTGGAAACAGACGGTATTTCGAGAGGAGCCTCTGGAGAAGTTTCCTGCAAAGTGGCCTCAGCAGATTCTTTTTCAAGGGAAGCATTTAATTTCTGCGGTGTAGTTTCCGCCATAATGGGCTGTATGCCTTCAACAGCTTTTTCTTCGACAGCTTTCTCTTCCTTCAAGGCTGTCACTGTCGAATCGGGCAATTCTTCTGTTACATAAGGCAGTATATCCGTATTGTCCAAAGTCTCTGCCGTTACATCCTCTTTGGCCCTTACAGGGCCGGAAGCCATTTTCTCCTGAGCTTTGAGCAGGTCGTCCATTCGTTTCTTTATCTCGCCAAGCTCTTTGTCTACCTTGCCGAACCGGCTTTCAAACTTTTGCAGCAGAACAAAAAACAACACTGCAGCAAGCAATGCACATGTGCCATAAAGTTCACCCATAATGTTCTATATTTGAGTTATGTATCACAAATATAGAACATTTTAATTACAAATGGGCAAAACCGACAAGATATAGCATATTATTGAACATCTTCCGAAGCAGATCTTGCTTTCCGGAATTCATCTACCCAATAGGCAGTTCTTATCAAATAGTAATCATCAGCCAATGGTTTATAATCCAAATATTCAAAAGCATCGCACTTCTTTGAGACAGCCGGCTCTATCTGAGTTCCTTCATGCCATTCATTGAAAGACGTAATCGAAATATAAGAAGCACCGCTTTCTATGGCAGCTTTATACATATCATCGTAATATTTTCCATTCTCACGGTCTCGGGTGGTACTTCCGTTCCAAGGACGAATCCGGGTATCAATATATCCCGGACCGACACTCGGAATAAACAATTTATTATGTGCCTTTGCCCATTGCTGCATGGATTTCCAGTTGGCCGGAGTAGAAGCATTTGTGAAACCTGTTGCGGCAAAGTAAGTGTAAAAGCCATCCATGCACGCTGTCTCAATGTCGGGCAACTCGCTTTCCTTCAATGTCAGACCAATAAAAAGACCGTCGTACTTGGTATTACGCACACTTATCTCTCCCCCGGCAGCAAACAACTTCGCCCACTCGGCAGGTTTGATCAGATAAGAATCATAGATAAAGAAAAGAGGTTTGCCGTGCGTACGGTAAAAAGCCGGATGATCACCATAAGTATCCACTATATATTGAATATTCTCCCTTACCGTTTGCGGGCTGCGTCCATTAAAAGGCTCTATATGAAAGCACACCTTTGCCCCTACTTTTGCAGCCTCATCCAGCAGGAGAGACACACTTTGGTTGCCATAATCGCTTTCTCCCCACCAAGTGACAGACAGTACACCGACATTCGCTTTTATATGCATCCGGATATGTTTCCGAATGATTTCAGGATCATTGCTGCTGTACGTTCCGAGCTCCGGATAAAAATTACAGGCGATGTCATCATTAAGTCCGGATATGGCACCGACATCTCCCGAATGTCCCGGAGCAAGGGCTATCGGGTGCATCCAGTGCTTCATTTCTCCATCCACTGACGGATTTCCATACCAATTATAATAAAAACTGATCGTATGGTCATCCAACGTAATGTTTGCCGCATCCAAATCGTGTTCACCGTTCATTTTCTTTTTGTTACCGTTACAGCCGGCACACAGAAATAATGCCAATAAAACAAAAACAAGTTCTTTCCTCATGTTCGTTTGTTTAAGAAAGTAGTCCCAAAGCCAGCTATCCGACGGCCTTGGGAACTACCCGGTTCGTAAAACAATTATCTATTCTCTACCCATTGAAAATCTCCGATCAGCCTGGCTGAGAATTTGCCCGTCAGATCTTTGATGTTATTGTTATCCGAAACAGTCTTATTCAATGTCCATCCGCATACCAGATCCGATTCGCTTCCAGTCACGGATTCCGGAGTATCCATCAGATGTTGTATTTCGGCCTGTGTCTTCGCCGATTTCCAGATATGCAGATGACGCATACATCCATTGGTGCTCTTTTCTCCGATACGGTTGGCAGTTGCGCTAAGCCCGGTAAAGGCAACCATAGCCACTTCCTTATCATTCGGAGTATATGGCAAACGGTCATCCCGGCCTCTTTCCGACAACATCAACTGACCGTTGACGTAAATCTTGGTCATCACCGGAATTCCGTCTCTGACTTCTCCGTCCACTCCGTTCTCGTTAGTGACAACTGCCACATGAACCCACTGATTTAGTGTGCTGAATGAGAAGCCCGGTTCAAACAAGTCACTATAGCCTATACCATACGTCATACGTAATCTGCCGAAGTGACTGTTTACCGCCCATCCTTTACGCTCGTGATCTTTCGTATCATCATCCGTGAAGGTGGAAAGCAAGAATACAAAGCTATTGAGATATTCGTCCACATCTGTCAGCTTCACCCAGAACTCGACTGTGAATGCTTGTTGCCCCTGCTCGCCAAAAGCTGAATACTCCGGATGAACACCAAAATCAATGTATCCGCCATTCTTTCCGTTGACCAACAGTTCAGCGGCAACCGGTAAAAAGTCTTCGGTACGTCTGGTCGCTCTGAAGTTCTTCTCTATCTGGTTAGCTTCACGGATAATGCGGTCGGCTTCACTGTCAGCCAACTTTTTGTTTCCTTCTTTCAGTTTAGCGATCGTTTCCTCCAGATAAACAATTTCATCATCCAGCATGGCTTTACTGGATACCGGATAGTTATCTTTCAGTTCGCCATATGTAGCTCCATCCCGCAGCGCAGTCAGGTTAGTCACCAATGTACTGAAGCGCTCTATGAAGATTTCGGTCTTGTCCGTTTCCGTCGGCCAGCCGCTATTGTCATCATCATCAGAACAAGAAGTAAATGCCAGCATCTGAAGCATCATAAACACTATCACTACCCAATTATATAAATAGTTATTTTTCATATCTATCCTGTATTTTCTGTTTCGTATCATTCTAATTCAATCCACCTATAGTCTCCGACCAGCTTTGCCGTATACTTTCCGGTCAAGTCTTTAATTTCCTGGTCGTCAAGCGCCATCTTCGCGAAAGTCCATCCGCAAACCAAATCGTCCTCTTCGCCCGTCACATTCTCCGGATGCTCCATCAACCGGCGGATTTCATCCTGAGTCTTGGCGGTACGCCAGATATGCAGATGTTTCATACTTCCGTTAGCACCTTTATCACCGATACGGTTGCCTGTAGCACTCATGCCGCCAAATGCCACCATCGGGACATTGCTGTCGTTAGAAGCATACGGTTTGGAAGCATCCTGATGAGAGGTGGTCGAAAGTTTCAGTTCACCGTTCATATACATTTTGGTCATGACAGGTCTGCCTCCATTCATCTCGCCGTCTACTCCGGTTTCATCCGTCACCACAGCCAAGTGTACCCACTCATTAACGGTGGCAAATCCGAAGGCAGGTTCCATCAGGTCATTAAAGCCCATTCCGTATGTCATACGCATGTTGTTGCCACCATAGTTGTAGCTATTCACGCACCAGCCTTTGCGTTCGTGATTGTTCGTATCATCATCCGTAAAGGTAGAGATCAGATAGAAGAAGCCTTCTACATCCTTCAGCTTTACCCAAAACTCAACAGTAAATGCCTGCTTGCCAACTTCACCGAATGTGGAATACTCCGGATGAGCGCCAAAGTCAATATATCCGCCATTCTTTCCGCTTACTTCCAGCTCTGCCGGAACCAGTAAGTCTTCCGTCCGGACAGTCGCCTTAAACTCGGCTATCTTTTCGTCCGATTCTTTCAGCAGTCTGGCTGTCTCTTCGGGAATCCGAGCTTCCGCCACTCCCGCTTCTTTTATCGTCTGAAGGAAATCTTTCAGCTTGGCTATCGCATCTTCCAGAATCGCCCGGCTTGTTTCAGGATACATTCCTTCCCGAAGCCCGAACTGGGATTCAGCCTGCAGGTCGGTCAACACTTTTATCTTCTTGCCTATCTGTTCACGATACTCATATACCTTCACTCCTTCTCCGTCATCATCCGAACATGAGTAGCAGATACCCATAGCGAAAGCCGAAAGAAAGACTATAACCAGTAACCGGATACTATATCTATTTTTCATATCTCATTTGTTTTAGATTCGTTTATAATTCCTTTAATAAATACCGCCTTCTTCTATGTACTTCCTGATAGAAGCGGCCAAATCCATCGGGAGCATAAATTCATACGTATCCGGACAATCCTGTTCAACCCGTTCGAGTTCCTTGATCAGTCTCTCGTACACTACCACTTTATTTCCTTCAAATCCGTAATAGTTGGTCAACAGATAGACATGCCGGAATAAAGGACGCCGCGGGCTGGGAGATACAGACATCAGATCACGGTATACGTCTCCATTATTGCGGCACATAGTCCCCTGATCAATACGCACCACGCCATCTACCAATTTGTAAGATGAGCCTGTGGTATGTGTCCGGTTAGATCCGTCCATAATCGCATCGACAGCCTTGCTCTTCATGTATTGTTCGAAATACATCTGCTCGTCTGTATTCCAGAGATGCGCCGTGTGGAAACCGGCAGTGGATAACCACTTCTTGTTCATTTCCAACCATTCCGCATATTTACCGCTCTGCGCATAATAATCACCATAGATAAACTGGAAACCGGAAGGCCCTGCCGTCAATTCATCGTTCGGAGTCATATTCTTATAGTAAAATTCAAGTAGCTTCGGATTCAATTCCTGCAAGCCTGCCGCCAAAGTCACTCCTACCGGAACTTCGCCTCTGCGCTTTCCTTCCTTGAATATCTGATAAAGAGAATTTGCATCGAACTGAATATTGTCTCCGTCACTCAGACTGATAGCGACATATATCTTACCCGGCTTCACTTCTCCGGCTATCCCTTTACGCTGCTGGAAGGCTTTGCTCGGGAAACTGCACCAATAACTGCCATTCGCATAATAGTCACTCACTACAAATCCTGCATTATGGATGTTGGTAATCTTATTCAGTTCGTCGCCATTGGCATTCATTCCATAACCAAATACCGAAGAACCCACCGGATAAGATCCGCTATTGAAGATATTATCCATGATCTGTTTGTCATCTCCATTAGAGTCGTCCAACCAGAAGACAAAGCCTTTAGAAGCAGCTACGTAATCGTACATTCTCCACGGATTATCTTTATAATCACTCCGCAATCCACCGGAGAAAGTTAGCTTCGGATGGCATTTGTCGGCATAGTGCGCTATCGCCCAGCCATAAGCTTCTGCCTTTGATGACCATTGGTTACGTATATCCCTAACTTCCAGATTTCCTATTCCCAGCTCATCCTCTATAAACTTTCTCATGGATTCCGTAACCGGAATGCCTTTCTCCTGTGACGAAATCATCTGTGCCATACTCCATGACCAAGGCTGATTCTCATCCCAGACTACCAGGCAGTTGAAGCGGTCTTTATACATATTATATAATGCCGCAAAGCCTCTGTTGCGGGAAGTATTCGCCAAAGGCTGCATCTCATACTGCACTTCGGCATCATCCAGCTGCGTCAAATCCTGCTGTAACCAGATCAGATAAGTCAGTGCCTGTTCCTGGTTAATCACTCCCTGCATGACAGCAGTGGTCAGCTTCGATATATTTTCGTCATCACGAATATCGAATACATTCACTTTCGCCACCGGCTGATTCTTAAAGAACATACCACTTTGAGGAGTCGCATCACTATGATAATCCATCAAAGGATGCAGCTTTTGCGCCCAGTTCTTCACCAGACGGGCAGTCACTCCGGCAGACATCTCTCCGGTCGTTCTGACAACTTTCATTTCATATCGGTAAGACAACAGGCTATTGTCCGTAATCGCAAATTCCGCGCTCTGCACTCCTTTGGCAACCGTCTGTTGCTCATTAGTCTGCAAATCCTTTACCTGCACCTCCTTGATATCCGTAATATAAGGATCAATCCAGGTGACCACTGCTTTTCCATTGATCTCCTCCACACGGGGAGTACGGACTTCATTTCCTCTTTCGGCCGTTGTTCCAAATTCATCGTCATCCTCGCTGCAACCGAACATTGAAAAGGAAAAGATAAATAAAAACGACCATAGACTGGTGAGTACAATCATCTTTTTCATTGTGTTATATTTTAGATTTTAATATTATTATTCTGACTTTATTCCGGCAAACTCTCTGAAGAGGGCGGCACGGCATCCGAAGCTATCCCCCACTTCTTATTGGGCTTATCTCCCATCTGCAAAACCAGACGTCCGCCGTTTTGAATATCCGCATGGCTGAACCACGGCTTATTCCACGGCGTTCCATTCAAGGTAGCCGACTGGATGTACTTATGGTCCGGCGCATAATTCTCCGCTATGATCTCAAAATAATGTCCGTCACCTACCTCCATCTTTGCGGATTGGAATACCGGACTGCCGATATTATAAGTTGGAGAACCGGGAGTTACCGGATAAAAGCCCATCATGGAGAATACCACAAATGCAGTCATTCCACCTCCGTCTTCATCACCGGGAACGCCCATCAAGTCATTACGGAACCACTGGTTCAGCAAAACGCGAATCCTTTTTTGTGTCATCCACGGCTGACCGGCATAGTTATACAAATAAGGAATATGCAGACAAGGTTCATTTGCCATAGAGAACTGGCCGACATTACCGGTATGGTCCGGCAACTGATGATAGAAATCAAACTTGCTCCGCCCCAACGGTTCATTGAATGTCTGATTCAATCTCTCGATAAATGAAGCCTGTCCACCCATCAAGGCAATCAAATCCGCCGGATTGTGCTGCACATCCCAACGATAGATCCAACCGTTGTTTTCACCATAATAGCCACGTGCCCCCTGTCCTCCCGAATATCGATAGTCAAACGGTTCGATAAACTTTCCGTCCTTGTTCTTGGGATGAAAGAAACCCGTTTCCGCATTATAAACATTCCGGTACGTATAAGACATCCTCATAAACTTCTTATAGTCATCGGTCTTGTTTAATGTTCTGGCTATCTGTGCCAGACACCAATTATCGTAACAGTTACCCAACATAACCGCAACCGCTTGTCGTCTCTCGAACGAATGAACAGCCTTGCAAGTTTCTTCTTCGCCAGGGTTCAGTGCAGGGAAAAATCCTTTTTCCTGATAGAACTTATCGAGCTCCGTCAACGGACATCTCAGCCAGGGCAACAACGTTTTTTCTGTAATCGCTCCTTTGCAGGCTTCATAAGCAGCCTCCAGATCAAAGTCTTTCAATCCTTTGCAATAAGCATCCCAGATAACTGCCACTGCATGATTGCCATTCATCCGGTGACTGTCTCCGGTCACCTCGGGGAAGGTAGGCATCCATCTTCTGTCCGACTGTTCTGCCATCCGTATATATGAACGAATCATATCGAGTTCCTTCTGCGGTTCTATCAAGATACGCAACGGATGTGTAGCCCGGTAAGTATCCCATATCCAGTCATCTGTATAAAAAGGTACTCCGCCATCTTCATGAATCTTGCCATCGAAAGCACTGTAATATTTCCCGTCCTCCGAAAGATTGATCATGCGTTCGTAGGTACGATAAAGGGAAGTGTAGAAGATTTCTTTTTCGTCTTCCGAACCGCCTTCTATCACAATCTTGCCCAATGTCTTGTTCCATATCCTGCGTCCGGCATCCGCCACCGCCTTTACATCATAGGTGGTGATGTCACGTTGCAGATTCTTCTTTGCCTGCTCGGCACTGATAAAGGAAATTCCGTAACGTAGATTCAGGTTCTTCTCGCTTCCATAATACAAAGCGATGGCACTGCCTTCCTTACTTTCCATATCAACTTTTCCATCTGCCAGTACCCCTTTGCGTAAAGGTAGTTGACTGGTTTCGAGATACAGATAGATTTTGGTAGGAGTGTTGTCAATAACCTGATAGCCACTGACTCCTTTTTCTTCAGCGACCAGCTTTCCGTTCTTCGTATTCACCACCAGAGCATTATCACCTTCCGTCCCAAAACTGATATGATAAATACCAGCCTGATGTGAAGGGGCATACTCAACCTGTATATCAGCCTCATCCAGGTATACGGAATAACTATAGGGGGTAATATTCTCCAAATCATAGGAGTAAGATACAATCGGTCGGGATACCTCTCCCTGCACCGGACTCAGGTTAAAAGCCGAGCTGCCTCTATGACTGGTCACCACGACCGGAAGGCCGTTTACCCTGTCCGATGTATAGTCTCCCCTTTCCGGATAGACCCTGAGCATCGAGTTCGGCAGATGTACGGTTGGGTAAGTAGGCACCAGCAGATGGCTGATATTGCCGATATATGGATTTACATAATCGACAAAGTCTTTCGTGGGCGTCTGATCCGTATGGGTACACGAAAAAAACGCCATCGCCATCAAACAGGAGCCGACTGTTCTTTTTATATTCAATCTGTTCATCATCATTCTATATGAATATGTCTGTTCATTAATCAGGTTAGTTCATCGTTATCTTTCCGGCAGCAGCATCCGGATGCTGCTTCAGATAGATACGATAGAGTTCAAAAAATGTCGGTGCATCCAGCAATTCAATATTCGTATGCCGCTGTTTCAACTCATCACAAATCCCTTTATACCAGGAAGGTGACTTCAATATGGCTCTGAACCAATGGAAAGGAACCGGACGTTTCTCCACTCTTTCCACAATCACATCCGTTGCCCTGCGGTAATCATGATCTACAATATCATAATCTGCCCGGATCACCGGCATATCATTGTGCAGCAATGTCAAAGGCATCTTCTGCGGAACTATTCCATTCGGACTGAACGATGCGTAACAGTCCAATCCGTCTGAATCCAGTCCGGGGGCTTCGCCGTCAATCACAAATCCTGTAATGGTCAATCCCCACTTCTGATAATATTTGCTGCAATGCTTTGCCCATGCACTCAATCCGCTTTTCAATCCGGACACCGAGCGAGGCTCTTGCAACATACCCGGCATTAAATATCCGGCACCATTGTCAGCAGCGGCAAAATAATCATTCGGAGTAGCCGTCACCCGATAATTATGCATCACCATCGGAACGCGTTCTGCAAGTACAGGACTGACAGACCACATCAAAGGCACTTCTCCCCGGCTAGGTTCGTCCCACAGGAAAGGGGTAGTCTGAGCAATCCAGGAGGAGGAATCATAATCGCCTACATAGAAGAGGATAAAGTTCCGTCCCTGAAAGTTGATTGTTCCGTCACGGTTCAGATAGCCTCTGTCCATCAGTTCCTGATGTGTCACCCACTTTTGGGGATACTTTTCCTGAAGAGGAAAATGTTGCCAGAAGGAGGAGTTAGCCAATGCTCCCAGTCCGATGGCATCGGCATCCTTAAAGGCATTATAAGCACTGATAATACGGGAAAATTCCCACTCGGTAGCTACATCTTCATGCTTTCCTCCAGCATGCTGCGTATATTTATAAATCCAGCTCGGGAAACCTCCGATATAGCAGAATTTCTCTCCTTTATTTTGCTTATAGGCTTCTTGCAGAAAAGTTTTCAGTATCTGCAAGTCCAGTCCTTCTTCTTGTGTCGGATCATCCGTTGCCGGCTCGTCTCCCCAAGGAGAAAGGTCAAAGAAAAAAGCTTTCTTGCTGACAAAAAAGTCATGATTGGTCAATTGGTGATGGTTCGTTACCGTCCGGGTAGGATCGGTACGCCAGAACTGGTCGATGTAATAAGCGGCGTACTCCGTATTGCATAACCCTTTCTTCAGGTATTTCTCTATAAACCATACATAGGGATCGATTTTCAGAGATCCTGTCGAAGGTTGACCGGTTCCGGCAATCCTTCCTTTGCCCGTGAAAAGAGAAGAACCATCTTTGTTCACCAGCCAGCATTTCACAGCCAGCTTCGGTCCTTGCAGTACCAAACGGGTATAGAGACTATTGGGAGATATGTCATAGCGCACAGCTATCAGATTCTCGATTCCTGCCACAGATGAAGCAATATTACTGGTAGATGCTACTTTTGAGTCATAAACAACCACTCCGCGTATTTCTTTTCTGAAAACGGTCACGACATCCGACAGTTCCGTGTAAGCTATCGTATCACGTCCCGCCAGCCACTGTCCTGCCTGACGGTATTTATTCCACCAATAATCATCGACATTCTCTCCCTGCCCGTTCTTGACATAGCGAATGTACAATCTCGGACTATTCCGATTCACAATGCCTTGCAAGGTAGCTGTCGTATGCATAATGTCCCATAGTTGCTCCGCCTTCTCCTGTTCTTTCAGATCAAGTTCATTGAGCGTTCTCAAATCCAGTATCCGGACCGGATCACGAGATTCTGCCAACAATATCTCTGAACAAAAGACAGAGACCGCAAGGAATACCAACTGTAAATACTTTCTCATGGCTTTTCCGTTTTTATGCTAAATATCCAACTGTACAGATGCCGAATAATTGTACTTTGTCTCACTTCCGTGAGACTGTGCACCGATCCGGAAATAATAACTCTTGCCCGGAACCAGCGTGGAAGTGTAGTCTTCCAGATTGATAGACAATTCGAAAGCCTCACCATCAGTAATGGAACGGTTTAGTTCTTCTGTCCGGTTGACAATATTCAGTTTGTTGGATACATCGATGTGAGAGTGTGCAAACAACGAAATACGATAGACCTCGTTACTGGTCACCTGCTCCAGTTTGAATTTCGCCACTACCTTTCTTCCGATCACAGATATTTCCGGTTCAATGATCCGCAGATAAGGATTCACTTCGAAGACCTGATAATTCTTTCCCGGCTTTATTTTCATATCCAGAGTATCCAAAGGAACGTAGTTCCCACGATTCAGGATGATTTTATAGTCACCGGAGAAAATCATACCGTTATAAAACGTTCCGTCTTTTTTAACGACCATATTCTGAACAGGAGGATTATCTCCCCACCCCTGTTCGATGAAATAAACGCGGGAACCGTCCGATATCTCCTGTTGAATGAGTTCTCCGGTCTTCCGGTCTCTCAGTTCGCCGGCAAAGATTGCATCCGGCCCTTCGAGATTATCTTTTTCACAAGAGTAAAACATACTGCCTGCTACTACAACGCATAATAAAAATAGAAGCTTTTTCATATCTAATCTATATTTTAGAATATACTAATTAAGGATTCTGTACCAGACCATTAGCCCCCGTACCCGGAATACTCTTATAATACCAGCTATAATCAAAGGTCTTTGATTCAATGCCCAACGGATTGACACGTACAAATACATAATGCGCAGGATTTGTCCGCAGGTCAAGGAAAGGTACAAGTCCCTTTCTCACCCGGTTTTCAAATTCCTTATGGAAAGTTCTCCAGCGCGACAAATCCCATCTGCGTTTGTTTTCAAATGCCAGCTCGACAAAACGTTCTTTGCGAACATTCGCCTGAGTCAATGCAATGTCATCTTTGTGAGCCGCTCTTTTGCGGACCGCATTCAAAGCGTCTTGTGCAGCCTGTTTTTCAGCAGAAGTAGAGGTTGTCTTTTCGATAACAGCTTCTGCATAGTTGAGAAGAATTTCCCCATAACGGAAATCGATCCAAGGCTGTGTACCTTTACTCCATGCCTGCTCAACCGGACTTTCTATCTGCAAGAACTTCTTAAACAGGAATCCGCTGCGGGTATAATGTCCCAAAGTCGGATCGAATCCTGAATATTCCGTGCTTTTCTCCGCTCCGTAAGTATAATAGATCAGACCATCCTGTCCCTTCTCCGAAGCCTGAGTCCTATAATGATAACCGGAACCGTCAGCTTTCACCAGACCACCCTGGATAATGATCTTCGTACTTCCGAAGTTCTGTCCCGGGAATAACACCATGGCACTCAAACGGGCATCACGACCGGCAAATGCCTGGTAAGGTTTATCTATCGGGAAAGACAGGTATCGGGTGGATAAGTTAAATCCATTATAATCACTTTCATTTCCATCCACACGAGTGCTGATCGGCTTGGGTGTTCCGGTTCCGTCATCCGTATAATCTTCGAAAGAGTCGACAAAATCCAGTGTCGGATTCATACGACCGGGATAGAGATTCGGGTCGAGGATCATCTGACGGGGGCTGAACCAGACATCATAGTTATGTGCCAGAATGGTATTTGCAGCATAGGCCTTCATGAAGATAGGCTCTTTCAATCCGTCCAGACATTGGAAAGGTTGTTCAAATAACTTTTGATAGTTGGTTGTCGCTTCTTCCGGAGTAGCGGGGGAAGGTTTGTAAAGACCGAACTTACCACTATTCATGATTTCCTGTGAAGCTGATATACATTCATCATAATAATGATCAGCCGATATAACTTCTATACCTACCAGCTTCTGGTCAACAGCCGGACCAGAGAAAGAGACATAAGGCTGATGAGTAAACTTGGCAACGGAAGCTGCATACAGAGCTGCTCTTGACTTCAGTGCCAATGCTACCCATTTGTTCGCTCTCAGCACATCATTTTCATTCGCATCTCCAAAAAGCGATACTGCCTGGTCACATTCTTCCAAGACAAAGTCCCAAGTATCTTTCTCCGTATTTCTGGGGACACGCAGTTCTTCGATATTACCGTTATACTCCTGCGGTTCTTTAATGATAGGTACCCCACCGTATCTTTTGGCTAAGGCAAAATAGGTATAAGCTCTCAGGAAATGAGTTTCCGCATTGATCTCATTCTTTTGCTGTTCGGTAATACTGGTCAATGTAGGAATAGTAACCAACAGACTGTTTAAATCACGAATGAGTTTATAACCGTCTTCCCAATAATCGAACCACTCTTCTCCAAAGTCATTGTACTCCGGATGGATAGCCTCATCACAGAAATGAGCAGCCATAAAACCGGCATTATTCACATCCGTACCGACTCCCACATTGAAGCCGCGATTCGGTGAATAGGTAAAATCTTCGATAGGCAAACGACCGTACAGATTGGCCATATGTGCCTGTACTCCTTCCGGAGTAGAGAACAATTCATCCGCCGGAATTTTATTCTTCGGATCGATATCAAGCAAATCGCTACATCCGCCCAGCAGGAACATAGCTCCCAATAATAAATAACTATATATTTTCATAATCATCTTCTTTAAAAGTTCAAGGTCAATCCAAAGTTAAAGCTCTTATTCAGAGGATAATTCAAGCCGGCACTATAGTCTCCTTCAATCTTTTCCGGATCGAATGCCTTTACAAACGGGTCACAGACAGTAAACAGGTTATTTCCGTTCGCATAGATTCTTAAACTACCGATACCCAGTTTATGCATCAGTCGGGGACTGAAGGTGTAGCCGATCTCAATTGTTTTCAGTCTCAGATAAGAAGCGTTCTTACGCCATATCTGCGAATCCCTCGTATAGAACGATCCCATGTCCTGCTCCAGACGGATGGCCGGCCATTCTCCCGGTATCCATTCACTGTTCGCATCATACGGGTCGGACAGATGCCAACGGTCGTAGAAGTATTCGGGGGTATTGCCACCCTTGAAACAGAGCATCTTTGCGTATACCTCGTCAAACTGCACCGTGTACAGGGCAGAACCTTGAAAAAGAGCATAGAAGTCGAAGTTCTTCCAGGATGCTTCCACATTGAAACCATAGTGAATCAACGGGCTGCCGGACCAGAATAAAGGGGTCTTGTCCAGATCATTCACCACTCCGTCACCGTTTACGTCTTTCAGGATGTAGTCACCGGGAAGTTCCTTGGAATTTCCGTTATCCCCATTCTGAATCGGATATGTATTAATCTCGTCAAAGTTCTGGAAACGTCCGTCCGTCTGATACCCCCAGATAAAATCTCCCCAGCGGTTGGATGACTGGTTTCTCCATCTTTCCATACTGCTCTTGTAAGGACCGCTCTCTATATAACGGCGTTGGGTACGCGCCAAGTTAAAGTTACCGGATACACTGTAGTGGAAATCACCGATTTTGTTGGTATGAGTCAATGTAAATTCAATACCCCTCGTACGGTCGCCGTTCAGGTTTTCCTGTGGCAACTTGGAACCGAACGTATTGGGAAGAGAACCGTAACGGTCGGCCAACAGGCCGCTGCGGTCACGCTGATAAATATCAAACTCTACTGCGATCAGCCGGTTAAAGATTGAAAAGTCAATACCAATATTATACATATTCACTTTAATCCAGGTCAGATTCTTATTGATCATCACAGGAGAAGCTACTCCATTGGTATAATTTCCCTGGCTGAATACATATCCGCCACTGTTCAACGTGTAACCGGAGAAGTATTGGAACGGATCACCGGCATCTTGCCCCGAACGACCGGCAGAGAAACGAAGTTTCAGATTATCGACAAACTTGAAGTTGTCTTTGATAAAGCTCTCTTCCGAAATTCTCCATCCTACGGAAGCGGACGGAAAGAATGCCCATCTGCTGCCCGGAGCATATCGATAAGAACCGTCGTATCTGCAAGCAAGCTCTGCCAGATATTTGCCTTTATAATCATAGGTCAGACGCCCGATATGAGAAAGATAAGCCTGGTGTTCCGAGGAACCGGATACTTCTGGTTCAGATTCGCGTGCATTGTCCAGTTCACCGATTGTGAAAAAGTCAAACTTGCGCTCACCATTCATCCAGTTTGCTTTCTCTTCGCGTCTTTCGAAGACATAAGTAGCTCCGATGGTATGGTTGCCGAACGTTCTGTTATAGTTTGTCTGAAACTGCATATCCACCCGTTCCGATTCTCTGCGATTATCCTGAAGCAAAGCCGGATAGTTGGCATCTGCCGCTGTATACTCGCCCGTATATTCGCCATAGGTATATGTCTTAAAACCTTTCCGCGTAGCCTTATATCCGTAGTTATTGTAATCGTAGATAAAAGTACCTTTCACCTTCAGCCCCTTTACATAAGGAATATTATACTCTAATGCAAACTGTGTCTGCAAGTTCTTATTCCGCTCTTTAGCGCTGCCGGTATAATCGGCATCGATCATAGCTGCCGGATTAGGAACATAAGAGAAGTTATTATAATAATCCGGATTGTCATTGGCATAGATAGAAGTAGTCGGCGGATTTACACGCGTACTCTTAAATATATCATAGAAAGGAAACCAGGGACGGTTGGTGGTATCATAACGTCCGCCAAGATTGATACTGGCTGTCAGGTCTTTGGTAATCTTCAGACTGACATTGGAACGGAATGTATATTTATCATAAGTCAATGCGTTATTCTTCAACAAGCTGTTATCGGTGGCATAACCGAAACTACCGTAATAACTTACTTTGTCGGTACCACCTTCCAGGGACAGAGTCGTCTGGAACTGTGTGGCGTGCTTATTGAAAACGGCATCATACAAGTCTACACTCTCATAACCGGGAGCACCTTGCTGCCATTTGGTCAATTCGTCCTTTGTGATATAAGCCGGTCTGCCTGCATTGATTTCCGCCTCATTTCGCATGGTCATATATTGTCTGGCGTTGGCCATCTCCGGCACATTGGTAGGAGAAGTAATGCCGACATTGGCGTTCAACGTAATACGCGGTTTGCCTGTAGCCCCTTTCTTGGTGGTAACAATCACGGCACCATTCGCCGAATTCATACCATAGATAGAGGCAGTAGCATCTTTCAGAAAAGATATGCTTTCAATATCTTCCGGATTCAACCGTTGAAATTCGCTGGAACCGTCTCTCACCACTCCGTCAATCACAAACAAAGGAGTTCCGAAGCCACGGACATTGATATTGGAACTGAACTTACCCGGCTCTCCATTCTCCTGTCTGATCCGCAGACCGGCTACCTTTCCTTGAATAGCCTGTGCCAAACTAGGTGCCTTGGTCTTTACGATATCATCTACTTTCAGGTTTCCGATAGCTCCTGTCAGACTTTCCTTTTTCTGAATGCCATATCCGACAACAACTACATCGCCCAATGCTACCACATTCTCCTCAAGGACTACCGTTACGAAGTTTTTATTCACCACTTTCACTCTCTTCGGATTATAGCCGACATATCCTATCTCCAGTTCAGCTCCCACAGGAACCTGAATAGTAAACTTACCATCCATATCCGAAATAGTCCCCGTACCCGTTTTCAGAACTTTCACTGAGGCTCCGATAATGGCTTCTCCTTTATTGTCTGTCACCTGCCCGGAAATTTTCAGGTTTTCCTGCGCCATAACAGAATCCAAAGAAAGGATGCTCCCCATTATCAAATAAAGGAACCTTAAAAAAACTCTTTGCAAATGATCTTTGCTCTTTCCTGTTTTCATAATTTATAGATTAACATTAATTGATTCAAACCGTTTTCATCTCAAGAAAACTTTCTCTGACAAGTAAGTCCAAGCAGTAGTTAAGAAGTGTCGTTTTTCATATTTCCATCATTTTATAAGGTTATAGTTCGATCCGCTCAAGTCATCAGAAACATAGTGGAGGATATCCCGTCCGTTTCTGAAGCAAATATAGAATTCCAGTCCTTAATGCCATATTAATTTTAGATTAATAGCGATAAAGAATTTCATTCTTTTCGCATAAGTATCTAGTTATCAATAATGTTTTCATGATAAAAAAAAACAATTATTATTTGATGGTATAATGAGTGCCTTACTCCGCAAGGATTTATTTCGGGTACCGATGAGACCTATTTCCGGCACCGATGAGGACAGGCTCCGCCACCGATGAGGAACTATCTCTCCACCGACCAACAGGAAGCACCGGAAAATTATTAATAGAGGATTAATTTAGAGTGAATTTATAATATCATCGTAAGAGAAATCAGGCTTGGCATTCAGCAAACGTTCATATTCAATACAGAACTTATCGAAACTTTGCTTGGACAAACCTTTCTGCCCCATCTGATACAAGACTCTGCATTTAGTGCGGATAGCGTCTTCGTCTATATTATCAACAAGCAGAATTACATCTGATATTTTCAGCAAAAGCCTGGAGTCTTCTTTTATATCGGGACGGTTGACCACAGAAAGCAGTATTTCCGTCAACAGAACGTAGTAGGCTGACTTATATTCGTCAATCCATTCGGCACTGACGTTAGGGAGCAATGCGCCGGCACTCGCCAGGGATATGATTTTATTGATTATCTTTTTGTCCGTAATGGTATCTTTTATCTGATCCAGCAATCTCATCACTTCCTGATAATCGCAGGTCACGTCTTTCCCCAGATTCAGATACCAATAGCCGTTCTTATTGGCAATATTGATATCTCCGATTTTCTCTATGATCAGCCTTAGCTTTCTGATATTCACGTTTCTGTTATTCGATGCACTGGACTTACTCATATCGAACCAGAAGGTTTCATCCAGGCATTGAGAAGTTGTTCCCTTTCCGTTCTTGATGGTATTCAGCAGTAAAAACAAGAATAATTGCTTAAGAGTAGGCGTAAAATCTCCCGTGATGTTACCGCCTTGCTTATCAAAGACCTGAAATCCGCCCAATAATAAAACGGAAGATACTTTTTGTTCGGTCGGTTCTTCTTCGACCGATCTGTCTTTTACTTCTTCCGTAGCAACCGGACCGACTGCCACATTCACTTTTCTCTTTCTCTTACTATGCAATAACCATATACTTCCTCCTATCAGGCACAGTAGTCCCGCCAAAATACCGGATATCAATATCACCGGCTTCATTCCGCCAGTCTGATGAGGCAAAATATCTTCCTTGGACAAAGGTGGAAATGCCAGTTTATAAAATTCGACTTTAGATATTCCGGGCTCTTTTTCCTGCAACACCACGGCATAAATAGAAGATGTCTCTTTATGCAGAAACATATCACAATAAGAATGAATATCGAGGAAGTTATAAACAATGGAATCACTCATCACTTCCTGAACCGGTTGTCTGGTCTGTATATCAAACCGGCTCAAATAAACAAAAGTATTATACCGGTCATTATTATATGTCAAAGCATATACACTATTCGACGGTGTATCGATAATCATTGAATTACCGAAAGTAAAGTGCTGCCTGTCATTCACAAACTCCCATAACTTGGTGCATTTACCTGTTTTCAAATTCAACCGGTAAAGATCATAAAAGTTTCCTGGAGATTCTTCCTGCTTACCCGACTGATTGCCATAACCACCCATGATCAATAAGTAGTCCTCATTCTCCGCCCCCATCGCACTTAAATAGCGGGGAAACAGACAGGAATCAAGGGAACTGATCGACCACCCCTGCGGATCAGACAGGTTTATTCTGCTCAACTGTGAATTATAGCGGTGATTACCATAGCCACCAAAAACAATCAGTTCATCTCTTTTCTGATTGATAATACGATTATGATGCTGGCGGGTATCAATCATTACCGGAGTTTCTAATGTCCAGCATTTCCGGTCAAACTCATAGACATTCAAATCGTTGAAATCCGGTGTATAAGACAAGAGCCTGTTTCGTTTGGCATCAAAAATAATCTGGCTGGAAGCTCCTATATAAGGATGTCCTTTATAAGCAATCGAATCAATACGATTCGCCTTCACATCGTAAACAAATAACTGACCGCCTCCTGCTATGAAAAAACGTCCCGACACATCGTCATAAGCCACCTGCGGATTAATATGGTGCACATTCAACGAAGCTAATGCCGCCCATTTAGTATGTTTATCTATCTCCCAGACGCCATTACGTACAAAAGCCTGTTTATTTCTGACACTATCGTAAGTCACATCTTTATCATGAGCAGCCAATTCCCATTTATAAAGCAGTTTACCTTGAATATCAGCAAGTTCTATATTACGAATGGTCATAGGAGGTACATCTGTAGAGAAGAAACGGGGATGCTTGCTGCCTCCGAAATAGATCTTGATATCCTTAAAGTTGCTCAGGGAATGATTGATTTCCGCCTGGATACCGTCTGCAGCAATATGAATCCGGTCTTTGGCAAATTGCAGATCGACGTGTATCCATCTGTCTGCTACAATCTTTACCGAATCTGCAATCTCCGTATTCTTGATCACCCGGTCTTTGTCAGTCAATACAATATTAAATCGGGAATAAAGCAGGTAGGAGATAAAATCAAAGCAGGAAGAATCATCTGCTATGACCCGTACAACATAACCATAAGTATACAGTTCATTTCTCAACTTTATATCGAATCCCACCGAGAAACCGTCCTCGGGAAAAGACAAAGAAGCCGCAGGAGTAAGATCCAGATTGGTCCGCTGATCCTGATTGGTAGAATGAGCCAGAAACGTAAGACCATAATCATAGACACTATTATCTATAACATTACTCTTGCATACCCATATATGCAATAAAAAGACTAAAGATAGAAGGTATCTACATTTCATAGTAACAATCATAAAAACCGGAATCCTTGTTCAAAAGTAAGAAACTTATGTCTAAGACCAATGCATTTGATTGCAATATTCGCAAAAAATTATAGGATATGCAAATCATTGGAAACAAAAAGACTCGCCCAAGTAAAGTATCCGAGGGATATCTTTACCTGAGCAAGTCTTTCCTTTCATAAATACGGCCCACTTAACAGCCGTATCTATATTACAATATCAAATGTATTATTGAGCTGATTCTACCAATACCACACGATTCAGAATCGGTTGACCGAACTTGTCGACACCACCACCTGCTGCAACAGACAGTCTGTCTGCAGAGATGCCATATTTCTTAACCAACAGGTCCTTTACAGCTTGTGCACGTTCCAGACTTAACTTCTGGTTGATAGAAGGAGTACCGGTTGCAGAGTCTGCATATCCGTTGATTGTATAGGTCATGTTCGGGAATTCTTTCATCTTGCTGGCAAGATATGACAAGTTCATTTCTTCTTGTGGAGACAATTTGTCTGAACCGATCTTGAAGAATACAGTACGCGGTGCAATGTTGGCATCTGTTACAACGACTTCTTCAGCTTCTTCCACTACAGGCTGCTGTGCATTGGCTAACTGTTGCTGCAACTGCATATTTGCGGCTGCCATAGCATTCATCTGATCACGCATCTGTCTCAATTCCAGTTCGGAGATAATCTGTGGAACAGGACGTTGGAATCCACGGGTCGGGAAGTAATAAGTCACACCGAGAGTAGCACCTAAGATACCATCATAATCGGGTTTGCCACCATGTTCACCATCAAATTTACCTTCCAGCCCTGTTGCACTCAGTTCAAGGTTCAAATCTACAGCGTTTGACAAACGGAAACGGTTGATAATACCTGCATTGAAGGTAGCAGCGTTTGTATGAGGCTTAGAATAAGAATGAGCCCAACCGGCACCGATATACGGAATAATCTCATATACGCGATCCGGATTGTAACCACCGAAAAGTGCATTCAGATTAATCAGCAAGTCGCCATGAAGATTCATATAGTCCCATCTCTGTTTGTAGGAGCCATCTTCTCTCGGGCCACCGACTACATAATTTGCAGATTCATTGGTGGTGAATCCTTTGGATTGCAGTCCGCTATATTGCATACGTAACCCGAAACCGGGTGTTACCCATTTACCAACTGACACATTCAATGTCGGAGCAATACGATCTCTGAATTTTCCGATATGGTCGTTATTACCAAATAATACCTGTGCACCGCCTCCTACAGAGAAGAACCAGTTGCTCCAGAATGGGTTAGTTATTACTTGATGTTTATCTTGTACCTGAATAACCTCGTATTCAGTTACAGTCACGGTTTGCTGCGCAGAAGCGACAGACGCAACGCCGGCAAAAGCCAGCAACATTAGAATCTTTTTCATATACCTAATAGTTAAGTGGTTATTATAATCTTTTCTTTGTTGAACTATTTAAATAACACGAACTGAACTAAAAGGTTTTAAGAAATGATGATTTTATTTGTTTTATTTGAATAATTTCTCGATGTCCTCTTCCTTGATTGTTGTCAAGACTGTTTTGCCATCCGGAGTGTAATTTGGTGAAGGACAGGCAAAAAGACTGTCTACAAGACTTACCATTTCCTCATTACTCAATACCTGACCATAGACAATAGCCGCCGCACGTGCCAGTGTTAAAGCTAAGATATTCTGGATTTCCTCCTTCACATCATTCCCTTTTTCCATAGCTGTATGTAGCATATTCCGTACCAACTCAACCGGATTCAATCCTTCTATTCCCGAAGGAATGCCATTGATGGCATAACTACCGCCACCCAAATCACTCAGATCGAAACCTACCGCCGACAAATCATCCATGATTCCTTGCAGGACAGCCGCTTCTGAAGCAGGCAGCTGTAATATCTCGGGGAAAAGCACTCCCTGCGAAACACCTTGTTTTTGTTTTATCTGCACCATATACCGATCAAAAAGTACGCGGATATGCGCACGATGCTGGTCGATCAACATCAATCCGGATTTCACCGAAGTCAGAATAAAACGACCTTTGAACTGCAAATGCAGATTCCCTTTCTCAATCACCGATTCATTGGCATATAAAGTAGAGGAAGCCGATGAGAAAGTGGAGGAAGCGGCAGATACCGCCGAAATAGTTTTCTCTTCAGCAACCATCGGTTCTTCCTCGAAAGGAGAATTTTCCCAATCCATTTCCGGTTCCTGCTGAGGCTCATTCATCTTACTTGCCTTGGTCAATCCACCATACAGTCCTTCCCATTCCACCTTCGGACGGCTATATGATCCGCCGCCACTTCCACCGGAAGATACTTTGAACGGATTGAAATCCGAATTATAATGAATCTTCGGAGGTGCAGGAGGCAGGTTCTGCTCAAATGCAGGAATATCCGGCATATCTTCCGTATCGAAATCAATGGAAGGAATGGCGCTGAACTTGCCCAACGACTCCTTTACTGATGCCGAAAGTATTTGCCAAATAGCCTGTTCATTCTCAAACTTGATTTCTGTCTTAGTGGGATGAATATTCACATCGATATTAGCCGGATCCACTTCAAAATAAATAAAGTAGGAAACTTGCTCGCCAACGGGAATCAACTGTTCATAAGCCTCCATCACTGCCTTATGAAAATAAGGATGGCGCATATAACGCCCGTTGACAAAGAAATATTGGTGAGCACCTTTCTTACGGGCAGTTTCCGGCTTCGCTATGTAGCCTGAGATTTTCACCATCGTAGTATTCACCTCTATATTCAGCAACTGTTGATTCAGCTTCTTGCCGAAGATAGCAAGAATACGTTGCCGCAAAGGAGATACAGGCAGATTAAACAGTTCGGAATCATTGCTGTAAAGCGAAAAGGCTACTTCGGGATGAACCAAAGCAATACGTTCAAACTCTGCCAGAATATTACTTAGTTCTGTTGAATTTGCTTTCAGGAACTTGCGACGGGCGGGCACGTTGAAGAACAGATTCTTCACAGAGAAGTTACTTCCCTTGGAACAGGAAACAGCTTCCTGACTTTCGACTTTGGAGCCTGCAATCACCAGTTTTGTTCCCAGTTCTTCCGATTCCAACCGTGTTTTCAGTTCAACCTGCGCCACAGCTGCAATGGAAGCCAGTGCTTCTCCACGAAACCCCATCGTACGCAAAGCAAACAAATCCGCTGCTTCCCGAATCTTAGAAGTCGCATGGCGTTCAAAGGAAAGTCGCGCGTCCGTTTCGGACATTCCCTTTCCATCGTCTATAATCTGGATGCAGGTCTTACCGGCATCCGTAACTAACACATGTATATTTTGAGCATCTGCATCGATCGCATTCTCCACTAGCTCTTTAATAACAGATGCCGGACGTTGTATCACTTCACCGGCAGCAATCTGATTAGCTACCGAATCAGGCAACAAATGAATTATATCGCTCATAGTTTATTTAGTAGTTAAAATGACCAGCTTCCCGTCGCTAAATAATGCCACAAATATAAAAGGAAAGCTATGATAATCAATATGATTCCAAAAGATACAGGCTTACGGCCACTTGCCTTTCTGCGCTTCAGGTGCGTCGTACCTTCGACAAACTTACCACGGATATCTTCGGGACTGAATTCTTTATCCGGAAGCATTCCCAACTCGCGTTTCGCCTTCTCCTCCATCTTCTCAAGCTTTTCTTTCCGCTCGTTTACGTAAATGTATTGATGATTAAAGCCTCGAGGTTTTCTCATCGAATTGAAAAACATTCCCATATTACTTCATATTAATTAAACTTCGCTTATCTGTCTTTGGCTTCCGGTCGGTGGTTGGTTTCAGTGTCTCTCCTTCCTTCTTGCCTCTCCAGTTGAATATATCTTCTTTATTTAAAGGGCGGACATAGTCAAACCAGGCAAATGTAGATAGCCGCAACTTGTCGGGAGGGATCTGATCCATCGGATATAATGTTCCGTTGGACTTACCTACGAACATCCCTTTTTCCATCTTCTTCTCTTTCATATAAAGATGGAGCACACTCCCCTCCATATTATTAAATCCGGTCATCGTACTGTCTTTTTCTTCCGGGTAGAAAGCGGTCATCACATTACCTATCACTTCAATATGACGCATATCACCATTTTCGAAATAGGCTTTCATCTCTTTACCGGACACTTGGTTATAATGAACAGAATCTTTCATCTCCACCGTCAGTGCCTGATTGATAATGTGGGCCCAGTTAATGGTACTGTCATTCATATAAATCTTGATCTCCTCGCCAAGCAGTTGCTGACCTTCATTCCAAAGAATCGGATCGGTATACATGGTCAGACAAGAGTCTTTTGAATTATAAACCAGTGAGTCACAAACTCCCTGTACATCCGTCCGGTACATACGTACCTTATGATAAGCTTTCATCAGGCGGAAAACAGAGTCCGTATTCAGATTATAGGAAATAAGCTGCAACGTATCTCCATGCATAAAGAGACTGTCTCCTTGTGAATAGTCAATAGCAACTGCACGTTTGGTAGCAAAAGCAGAGTCGGCCAATTCGTTATAGAAACAATAATCGCCGGTCAACATATTCTTGTTAATGGTATCCGTCATTCGTATATTATCGAACGCTTCACCGTATCCCACTTTCCGGTCATAAAACAAACTGTCACCAATCAACTTCTTTCCCTCATTCGTCAGGATAGAACGGTCCAACAATTCAGCCTGTTCGCTGAGTGTATTATAGAAGCCTCGTTCCGAATAGATGTGATTATTGTCACTTACGATATTCGAAGGACCGAGAATGGTAGCAATCTTGGAAAAAGTATTATATTTCAGTGTATCCGACGTCAGGACAAACTTGGGATTCACCAATTTCACATCATGATTGAATACCGACTGTTTGGTAGCCGGACTGTATTCTCCCCAATCCGAGGTCAACACATTCTCTTCATCCATCAAAGTACCGCCCTCGAAATAATAACCGAGATCATAAAGACGGTCATAATTCAGACTATCGGTCAGAAGCGTCGTGTTCCGGTTGATCATCTTTACGTTCTCACGAATCTGCGCAATCTGTGTCATCCCGTCGTAGTAAAGATAATCACCGTAAATAAACAAGGTATCCCCCTGCTCCATACGTACATTGCTGAATGCTTCTACCGAATTGGTTTTCTCGTAAATCAAAGCACTGTCACAAAACATATACATACTGTCGTGACGCAGCTTTACATTCCCAATCAGTACCTGAACATCCGGTCGGGCAAGCTTGTCGGCCTGTCCCTGATTGGCATGAAGCAAATATACTTTCGTCTTCTTATTTTCGGGCTCTTTCTTGATATCTTTATCAGTTTGCTTCGTTCCATTTGGAGTTTTCGCAGCCGGAGTCTCAGCCTTTTTAGTCTGTCCGGTAGGCTTCACCTGCGCCACAAGGCATACGGCAAACAGGCATAGAAAGCCTATAAGAAGCCATCTATGCCCGTCTTGCTGTTTATCTTTTTTGTTTTGTTTCAGCATATAAAGTCAAGCTGTTTAAACATCAATCGTTCCTTACCCAACCCGGATACTTGAAGTCACACTTCTGCCAATTCGGGTCAATACGTACATACGTATGTTTTTGTTTGTTCAGAATCCACTTCTGCAACATTTCTTCCCGGCGCTTATCCATCACGATTTCTTTCAGGTCCTGATAGTCTTCTGCAATGGTAGCTTTATGACCGTTGATCTTTGCTTTCAGTTTTACAATGGCACAAACTTCTTTTCCATCCTTCTCGTTAATCATCGTAAAGGCTCTGGAAATTTCGCCTACATTCATCTTATCCACCACTTTCGCAACATCCTGAGGCAAATCCTGCATCTGGAACTTAGAAGTAGTGATACCTGTACGCTCATTCGTATTCACCATAAGACCGTGATTATTACGAGTATCCTTATCCTGTGAAATCACAGAGGCAGCCTCATCAAATGTAAACTTATTCTGACGGATATCATCGCCAATAGAATCCAGACGGGCACAAGCCTCAGTCAACTCCTTTTCAGATACTTTCGGACGCAACAGAATGTGACGGGTATTCACACGGTCGCCACGTTTCTCGATAAGCTGGATAATATGATAACCAAATTCAGATTCTACGATCTTAGAAACTTTCTTCGGATCCTGAAGACTGAATGCTACATTGGCATAAGCCGGATCCAGCATACCACGTCCCATAAAATCAAGTTCACCACCTTTGATAGCAGAAGCCTTATCTTCGGAATACAGACGTGCCAGTGTAGAAAAATCAATTTCACCCTTTGTCACACGGTCTGTATAATCACGCAGACGTCTCTTTACATCTTCAATTTCAGCAATAGGAATTTTAGGTTGCAGTGTAATAATCTGCACCTCTACCTGAGTCGGAATATAAGGGATACTGTCCTGAGGAAGATCCTTGAAATAGCGGCGTACTTCTGCCGGAGTTACCTTGATATCTCCTACCAGTTTCTGCTGCATCTTCTGTACTGTCAGTCCGTCACGGGCATTTTCGCGCAACGTTTCACGAATTTGAGTAGCAGTCTTATTGAAGTATTCCTCCATTTTCTCCTTAGAACCAATCTGCTGGATATACATATTGGTCATCATATCTACACGCTGAATGATTTCCGCTTCGGAAACTTCGATACTATCCAACTTTGCCTGGTGCAGGAATAACTTCTGCACAGCGATTTCTTCGGGTATTACACAATAAGGATCGCCTTCAAATCTGCGTCCATTGTACAAGGCATCCATACGGGCCTCTTCTACATCTGATTTCAAAATAGCTTCGTCACCTACTACCCAAACTACCTCATCAATTACATTGTCCTGTGCATAAGTTACCACGTTGGCAAATACTGCCAGGACAAGGGTAACAATAAATCTAAAGTTCACAAACTTCTTCATTCTTTGTATTTAATAATTGTATATAATCTTCTTCTTGTTTACAGCCTGCTGATACAGGTCATTCTTCACTTGTTCCATAAAGTTCACCCGTTTCTGATTGACCAGTAAATCCTTCACTTCCGACCGGGCAAACTCATACGGTTTCTCTTCACCTGCCCCGCGATAATCGCTCACATTGAGGAAATAGTAAAATGCCGTATCTTTCAGTTCCACATGTCGGTGCTTGTCTACATACTGCTCCGGTGACGCCTCTTTCAATGGAATCAAGTCCAGAACATCCGTAACCGGAACCCATTTATTGTAAAAGTATTCATACTTCACCGCATTCTGCAAACTATATTTTTCCAGACTTTCCACAGCATCCTGTTTTTCCGTCTTGTACCATCTGCGAACATTGTTCAGCTGAGGTGCCGTCAACGGTACTTTAATAAACAATCCCTTGATCAGCGGAGATTCCAATTTAAACAATTCCTTGTTTTTCTCATAATAATCCGCTATTTCCTGTTCCGAAATATCATTCGTCAGTTTTTGATTTATCAATTCCTGCTGATAGGTATGCATAATCAAAGCTTTCCTGTAATTCTCCACCAGCTTATCTACATCCACATTATCCGGAATATTATTCGCTGCTTTTTCATACAACAAAATCTCTTCCGCCCAACTACGAATGTAATGCTCAGCGAAAAGAATACTATCATCTTTTGACAATCCGACCGGTAGTACAGACATCAAATCTTCTTTATACAAAAAGTTACCATCTACCTCCACCAATGCAGTCTTGCCTTTGTGGTCGTACTGCTCTTTGCACGCTCCACAACAGAGAAGGGTAATTAGTAAGAGGACTAATATTCGCATTGTCAATTCAAATCTACTTATTTAAGGTACGAAGATAGTGAATAATCGGTTACATCAGTTATTATTAACTGTTTTTAAAACCTCTTGGTTTATTTCAACCTTACCGGACTCCCTCAATTCCCGCTCCCAATATGCGTTAAGATAGTTTCTATAATCTTTTCTCACCTGATCAATTACCTCTCTGTAATCCTCCGGTCCCTTCTGTTTTTTGCCTACAGCAATAGTAAAAGGATAAGACACTACAGGATCAAAAGCGCCCTTCTTAAAGACCAATTTATCTATATATTTATTATCTCCGTCGGCAAAAACACCCTGTTCAATTTTAATTATTTCAGCACCGGATGTATTAAATGTTTTGCGAAGCATATCCTCCCATTCATTCTCCGGAACTTTTTTCAGTAGCTTTTTAGCCTGTTTAGCAGTCTTTTTATCTGCACAATGCAACACTACTCCTTTGTATCGGGGATGCTCCCATCGGTAATCCGATGAATGAAACTTAAAATACGTAGCCAATCCCACCCGGTCGTTAACAGCCGGTAAATCTACTTTCTGATGCACGATTTCCTCAGCCAAACATTTCTCTGCATATTCCTGCAAAGTATAACGAAGTTCCGGATGCTTTCTTTCCATATGCTGACTCTCATAATCCAACAGAGATTTTGCTATAAAGCCATTCAACTGTCGTTTTACAGCCTGAGGATGGGATGCAGCAAACCGCTTAAACATTTCCCCTGTATATGCCTGCCCGTCGATGGTAAACAAAGTCCGCTCCGTTCCACCTTTCTGCAATACTTCCTCCAAAGACTCCATATTCGGAATATACTGGTATTCCTTTTTCAGTTGTTCTACGATGGCTTCCGTTCCTTTATCCAACGGCTGACGCCTTAAACGATTTAGAAGGCTGTCACTAACGACTTCATATGCAGGCACTTCTTTTCGATCTATGACTTTCAGAATATGAATCCCTTCCGGAGTAAAAAAAGGTTTGGATATTTCACCTTTTGCTAAAGAGAAAGCTGCTTCCTCAAACTCCGAGGTTGTCTGCAAACTTTCTATCCACCGACAACGTTTATCATCCGAAAACCGATCCACCAAACGGGCAAAATCCACACCCGGCTGATTTTGTATCACCTGATAAATAGAGTCCATGCGAGCCTGTTCCTCCTGTAAATGCCGGGATGTAATGGTCTGAGGCAGATATTTGTAAATTTGCTGTATCTGCACTTGTCCGCCACGTACATTTTCCTTCATCTTCTGATATAGAATACGGGCATTGCCATCCATTTCCTGATCATCCAGCAGGTATGATCTCAGCAAATTTGTCCGATAAGCCTCCTGTTGCTTGCGAAAAGCCGAAGTTGTGTCGAGTCCGGCCGCTCTGGCTGCTTCCACTTTCAACTTAGACTGAATGAAAAACTCCGCATATTCTTTAGGAGACAATTTCATACCATTACCGTCCGCATGCCGGCGATAGGAGTATTCAAACTCCGAACGAGGTATGTCTTTCCCATTAATCCGCATCACTACGGGATCTTCCTGAGCGAAAGCTAATACTCCGAAGAGACTTATCCATCCTAAAAGCAGATTTCTTTTCATCATTGATTTTTATTTAAAAACGACAAACGGTGAACAACGAACATATGCCATACAGCCTGTTCACCGTTCACCGCTAATCGTTTACCGTTTATATAAATTATTCCGGACGGCTATAGTTAGGCGATTCACTGGTAATCGTCACGTCATGCGGGTGACTTTCCATCACTCCGGCATTTGTAATACGAGTAAACTTCGCATCATGAAGTTTTTCAATATTAGCAGCACCGCAATATCCCATACCTGCACGAAGACCACCGGACAACTGATAAACTACTTCGTAAAGTGTACCTTTATAAGGAACACGAGCAGCAATACCTTCCGGAACCAATTTCTTCACATCGGCAGTTCCGCTCTGGAAATAACGGTCTTTAGAGCCATTCTCCATTGCTTCCAATGAACCCATACCGCGATATGATTTGAATTTACGTCCGTTAAAGATGATAGTATCACCCGGAGACTCTTCTGTTCCGGCAACCAATGATCCGATCATCACACAATATCCGCCGGCAGCCAATGCTTTTACCACATCACCGGAATAGCGCAAACCACCATCAGCAATCAGAGGAACACCTGTACCTTTCAGTGCCTTGGCTACATCATATACAGCCGACAACTGAGGAACACCTACACCTGCAACAACACGAGTCGTACAGATAGAACCCGGACCGATACCTACTTTCACTGCATCAGCACCAGCTTCTGCCAAAGCCTTCGCAGCTTCTCCGGTAGCAATGTTACCTACCACGATATCAATATTCGGGAAGCGTTTCTTTGCTTCTTTTAGTTTTTCAATAACGTACATAGAATGTCCGTGAGCCGTATCGATTACGATAGCATCTGCACCGGCATCCACCAATGCCTGCATACGATCCAGCGTATCAGCAGTAACGCCGACACCTGCAGCTACCCGCAGACGACCTTTGGCATCTTTACAAGCCATCGGCTTATCTTTTGCCTTTGTAATATCTTTATATGTAACAAGACCGATCAGTTTGCCATCCATTCCTACAATCGGCAACTTTTCAATCTTATGTTTTTGAAGAATCTGTGCAGCAGATTCCAGATCGGTAGACTGATTAGTAGTAACCAATCTTTCTTTAGGAGTCATAACAAGATCAATATGCTTTGTCATGTCTCTTTCGAAACGCAAATCTCTGTTAGTAACGATACCTACCAGATAACCTTCATCATCCACTACAGGAATACCACCGATTTTATATTCAGCCATAATTCCCAAAGCGTCGCTGACAGTAGAACCTCTCTTGATAGTAACAGGATCGTAAATCATACCATTTTCAGCACGCTTTACAATGGCAACTTGTCTTGCCTGCTCCTCAATAGACATATTTTTGTGAATCACACCGATACCACCTTCACGGGCAATGGCAATAGCCATTTTCGCTTCGGTAACCGTATCCATGGCAGCCGTCACAAAAGGAATTTTTAACTCAATGTTTCTTGAAAACTTTGTCGAGAGATCGACAGTGCGCGGTAAAACTTCAGAATAAGCGGGGATCAACAATACGTCATCGTAAGTTAACCCATCCATTACAATCTTATCAGCAATAAATGACATAGGGCTGTGCGTTTAAAAATTTATTGCGTGCAAATATACGGTTTTTATTCAAAACAGCATACCTGCACGCCTATTTTTTTCGCTTTTTTAATTAGCCATTTCAGAGATGAACTTGATTCTCACCAGTCGGACTTCCTCTTCGGTAAATTCATCGCCCAGTTCGTCAAGAGCATCATCAATCTTGTCTGTCGTAGATTCCTTGAAGTAATCATAGATATCGAGCATATGATCTTCATCCATAATTTCTTCCAGGAAGTAGTCGATATTCAGTTTAGTTCCGGAGTAAACGATTGCTTCCACTTCATCCAGCAGTTCACCAAACTCGATTCCTTTGGAAAGAGCGATATCGTCCAGCGCCACTTTACGGTCGATAGCCTGAATAATAGCCACTTTCATCTTTGATTTATTGGCAACCGTACGTACACGTAAATCTTCCGGACGTTCGATTTCATTCTCTTCGCAATGACGTTTGATCAGCTTACAGAACTCTTCACCATAGCGTTTCGCCTTTCCGGCACCTACGCCCGGAATATTCTGCAGTTCATCCAATGTCACCGGATAGATGGTAGCCATCGCTTCCAAAGACGGATCCTGGAAAATGACATAAGGAGGAACTTCCAGTTTCTTGGACAGCTTCTTCCGTAGGTCCTTCAGCATTGAATAAAGAGCCGGGTCTACCGCACAAGAGCCACCGCCACGTGCAGGTACTTCTTCTTCCGTTTCTTCAAAATCATTATCTTCAGTAATCTTGAACGATTTTGGCTTCTTCAGGAACTTATGCCCTTCTTCCGTCACTTTCAGGAGACCATAATTCTCCACATCTTTGCTCAAGTAACCGCCAATCAAAGCTTGTCGGATCACTGCATTCCATGTTTTGTCTTCTTCTCCCATACCCGAACCGAACACTTCGAGATCTTCGTGTAGGTGAGCCTGTACTTCCGACGTTTCTCTACCTTGTAGTATGTCTATGATATAATCTGCCTTAAAATTTTCTTTCACCGCGATAATCGCTTCAATCACGGCACATAATAACTCTTGAGCCTCCACTTGTTTTTTAGGGTTTAAACAGTTGTCACAATTTCCACAATTTTCTTCCGTATATTCTTCACCGAAATAGTGCAGCAATGTCTTACGCCGACACACGGAAGATTCGGCATAAGCAGCGGTTTCCAACAGAAGCTGCTTGCCAATTTCCTGTTCTGCCACAGGTTTTCCTTGCATGAACTTTTCCAGTTTCTGCAAGTCTTTGTTTGTATAAAAGGTCAGGCACTGGCCTTCGCCGCCGTCTCTGCCGGCACGTCCTGTCTCCTGATAATACCCTTCCAGACTCTTCGGGATATCATAATGGATCACAAACCGTACATCCGGCTTGTCAATTCCCATACCAAAAGCGATGGTAGCCACAATCACTTCCACCTTTTCCATCAGGAAATCATCCTGGTTTTTCGTTCTCGTCATTGAGTCCATACCTGCATGATAAGGACGCGCGTTTATTCCGTTTGCCTGAAGAATTTCAGCAAGTTCCTCTACTTTCTTCCGGCTCAGGCAATAGATAATGCCCGACTTTTCCGAATTGTTCTTGATGAACTTGATAATATCTTTATCAATATTATTGGTCTTTGCGCGTACCTCATAATAAAGATTCGGACGGTTGAACGAGGATTTGAAAACCTGTGCATCCACCATCCCCAGATTTTTCTGGATATCGTGCTGTACCTTCGGTGTTGCTGTTGCAGTAAGCGCAATCAAGGGAGCTTTCCCTATTTCGTTAATGATCGGACGAATTCGCCGATACTCCGGACGGAAGTCATGCCCCCATTCGGAAATACAATGAGCTTCGTCTACCGCATAGAACGAAATTTTCACCGAACGCAAAAAATCTACGTTTTCTTCCTTTGTCAATGACTCAGGAGCCACATATAGCAATTTTGTTTTTCCGGCAAGGATGTCAGACCTTACTTGGTCTATTGCGCCTTTATTTAATGAAGAATTTATAAAATGGGCGATGCCATCCTCTTCACTGAAATTACGCATTGCATCCACCTGATTCTTCATCAACGCAATGAGCGGAGAAATAACAATTGCCGTACCTTCCATCAAGAGCGAAGGTAACTGATAGCATAAAGATTTTCCGCCACCGGTAGGCATTAGCACAAAGGTATCTTTACCATCAAGCAAGTTCTGAATGATTGCTTCCTGGTTTCCCTTGAACTTATTAAATCCGAAATACTTTTTCAGTTCATCTGTTAAATTAATCTTCCCTGCCATCTTAACTTAGGTTGTTTTATTCAGTTCATGGTTTAACTTTAAGTAAAGCCCTCCATTGCAAGAGAGCCAAACAAAGTTATAAACAACTTCGTAATTACCAAGCAAAATACGACTAATATTTTCAAGAAAAAACAGAAACAATCATTTTCAGTAGCCTTACTATTTGATATTAAGCAATTTGCAGCCTTGCCATATTCGCTTTTTCCAGCTGTTGTTTTGCATAATCCAGCGTTACCTTATACTCTTTTTTGCTCTCTGAAGGGATTTCAAACATGACATCCATCATGATTGTTTCCACAATAGAACGCAATCCACGGGCACCTAACTTATATTCTACAGCCTTGTCAACGATATATTCGAAAACAGAATCTTCAAATGTCAGCTTGATACCATCCATTTCAAACAACTTGATATATTGCTTGATGATAGAGTTTTTCGGCTCGGTAAGAATAGCACGGAGTGCATTGCGGTCCAGCGGATTCAGATAAGTCAGCACCGGAAGACGACCGATTATTTCGGGAATCAGGCCGAATGACTTCAAATCCTGAGGAGCAATGTACTGCATCATATTATTCTTATCGATCACTGCTGTTTTCTGCGATGCGGTATATCCTACCACATGCGTATTCAGCCGTTGGGCGATTTTCTTTTCAATACCATCGAAAGCACCACCACAGATAAAGAGAATATTCTTGGTATTCACCGGAATCATTTTCTGGTCGGGATGCTTACGGCCTCCCTGGGGAGGAACGTTCACCACCGATCCCTCAAGCAATTTCAGCAAACCTTGCTGCACACCCTCTCCACTTACGTCGCGGGTGATAGAAGGATTGTCTCCTTTGCGGGCAATCTTGTCTATCTCATCGATAAACACAATTCCTTGCTCAGCCTCCGGCACATTATAATCTGCCACCTGAAGCAAACGGGTCAGAATACTTTCAATATCTTCACCGACATAACCGGCTTCCGTCAATACCGTAGCGTCTACAATCGTAAACGGGACATGAAGCAACTTGGCAATAGTACGTGCCAGCAATGTTTTTCCGGTTCCGGTACTACCCACCATGATAATGTTTGATTTTTCAATTTCCACATCATCACCGCTGTCTTTCTGCAAAAGACGCTTGTAATGGTTGTAAACTGATACAGAAAGAAAGCGTTTCGCATCGTCCTGTCCGATTACGTACTGGTCGAGGAATTTCTTTATTTCTACCGGTTTGGGCAGTTCTTTTAAGTTGAGTTTGGTAGCTCCCGCCCTTTTTCTGCCTTCGCCCAGGGCTTCCTGAGTAATCTCATAAGCCTGAGTAGCGCAGCTGTCGCAGATATAGCCGTTCATTCCTGTGATCAGGAATCCTACTTCATTCTCCGACCGACCACAGAAGCTACACTTTTTCTTTGTCTTTGAATCAGCCATTTTTATTTTTTAATCAATACTTCATCAATCATTCCGTATTCTTTCGCTTCCTGAGCTGTCATCCAGTAATCACGGTCCGAATCGGCCCATACCTTATCAAAGTCAGTGTGCGAATGATCGGCGATGATCGTATAAAGTTCTTTCTTCAATTTCTGAATTTCACGGGCTGTGATTTCAATATCCGAAGCCTGTCCCTGCGCACCGCCCATCGGTTGGTGAATCATCACGCGTGAATGCGGCAATGCAGAGCGTTTGCCTTCGGCACCGGCTACCAGCAATACGGCAGCCATCGAAGCAGCCATACCTGTACAGATAGTAGCAACATCACTTGAAATAAACTGCATGGTATCGTAAATACCCAGTCCGGCATACACACTACCGCCCGGAGAATTGATATAGATAGAGATATCCTTGCCCGGGTCTACAGAGTCCAGATAGAGCAGCTGCGCCTGAAGCGTGTTTGCCGTATAGTCATCTACTTGTGTACCCAGAAAAATAATGCGATCCATCATCAGTCGGGAGAATACATCGAGCTGAGTTACATTCAGCTGTCTCTCTTCGAGAATATAGGGATTCAAATACCCGGCTTGCGATTTAATCACATCGTCCAGCACCATGCCATTCATTCCTAAATGCTTGGTTGCGTATTTTCTAAAATCATCCATGTTATTGTTCCTTTCTAATTAAATTTATAATAAACGTAAGTGCAAAGAAACGAAAAAGAACACAGAGACACAAAAAAACACAGAGTTATAATTTTATAAAAACTCTGTGTTTCTGTGACTTTATGTTCTATTCAACCGAACGATTATTCAAACATTTTATTGAATTCTTCCATAGAAACGTTCTTGTTCTCCAAAGTTACCTGAGCTTTCAAAGCTGCAGCCAGCTTCACTTCCACTACGCGGCTTACCAGGTTGTTGATAGTATCTTTCTTCTTCAACATTTCCTGTGCATAGTTATCAAGCACATCTTCGGGTACAGACAACATTCCGTATTGAGCGAACTGTGCTTTGGTAGTTTCTTTCGCCATCTTCAGCACATCTTCCTGCTCTACCTTAATATCGTTTGCCTCTACCAGCTGTTCCTTGATCAGGTGCCAAGTCAGTTCTTCAATGCTCTTATCGTAGTTTTCGGCTACATATTCTTCGCCTTTTTCTTCGTTGTTCAGCAACATGATACGTTTCAGCAATGCATCAGAGAATTCCAGCTTACCTACTTTGTCCATCATCACTTTACGAATGTCGATCAGGAATTTATAATCGCTGTCAGCAACAAATCTTGCTGCGATTTCTTCTTTGATCTTAGCGCGGAATTCTTCTTCAGTCTTCACTACACCTTCACCAAATGCCTGGTCAAATACTTCCTGAGTCAGTTCACCCGGTACGAAACGAGTGATTTCTTCTACCTGGAAGCTGAAGTCAGACTTCACATCCTTAGCGATTTCCTTGTCGATCTTCAACAGAGAGCCGAGTTCAGCAGCGTGTCCGTCGTAAGCAACATTCGGGTTGAATACCAATACGTCATTTACTTTTGCATTAGCAAAGATAGCTTTCTGATCGTCGTTCTTCATATAAGAAGGCATTAATACAGCACCTTCTACCTGAATACCGCCTTCTTTCGTATTACCTTCTTCGTCCAGCTGAGCCAACAGACCTTTCAGCATGTCGTTATCTTCGTAAACGTCTACTTTGTCGTATTTACCGGTGCGCTGAGTATACATCTTCACCTGGTTTTCGATCATTTCATCCGATACTTCGATCGTATAGTAATCTACTTTATCTTTAGCGCTTACTTCAGCTTTGAATTCAGGTGCCAGAGCGATATCGAACACAAACTCGAATTCTTCCATTGTATCGAAGTCGATAACCTGCTGTTTTTCTTCGTTAGGCAACGGTTCGCCCAGCATGTTCACCTTATTTTCTTTAATATAGTTGTAAACAGCTTCTTGCAGTACCTTATTCACTTCTTCTGCAATCACTGATTTACCATACATCTTCTTAACCAGGCTCATCGGAACCATTCCTTTACGGAATCCCGGCATCTGTGCCTTCTGACGGAATGATTTCAACGATTTGTCTACTTTTTCCTGATAGTCGGCTTTCTCAAGCTTCACAGTAAGCTGTGCGCTTACTTTGTCAATGTTTTGTAATGAAACGTTCATTCTGACAATTATTTATTTGATTTATACTTTGTTCTAACTCAAACGAGGGTGCAAAATTAGTGCTAATCTTTCAATTTTCAAAAGACATTGCAGATTTATTTCGCATCTATTTTGGAATATACAAATGACAATTGCATGACAGGCAGCGGTTCACTAGCCACGCATCCTTGTTTTTTTCTCGTTGCCTGCAAATAAAAGTAAGAAAAAGATGGTCAATCCAAAAATTATTCTTTTCTTTGCTGCGGATTGATGGACCATTAGTTTCTCGATTTGATTACAAGGTTTTTACTTCTGTTTCGAAAACGCATTTGTAAACTCTCTGTCGTTTTAATCTTTTTATTAGTAACCATCTATCCAGAGAGTTTTATTCATTTATTTATTTTTTTATCATTTTCATTATGAACATTTATGTTGGAAACCTTAACTACCGTGTTAAGGAAGGAGATCTGCAACAAGTGATGGAAGATTACGGAGCAGTATCATCAGTTAAAGTAGTTATGGATCGTGAAACCGGTAAATCCAAAGGATTTGCTTTCATCGAAATGGAAGACGATGCAGCAGCTGCTAAAGCAATCGCAGAATTGAACGGTGCAGAGTACATGGGCCGTACAATGGTAGTTAAAGAAGCTAGACCCAGAGCTTAATTGCCGACGCTAATATAGCTAAGAAAAAAAAGAAACTTCTGCCACCTGATGACAGAAGTTTTTTTATGTCCTTCTATTTACTTTTCCGTCAGCCTTCCATATTCTGCACTTCCATATCCTTCACTTTACGAAGCAGGTCCGAAGCAAAGATAAAGTTATTCAGCCGTTCATTGGTAGAAGTGAAAATATCATCTTTCGTCCCTTCCCATTCCTTATGTCCTTCATAAATATAAATCACTTTCTCACCGATTCCCAGCACAGAGTTCATGTCATGGGTATTGATAATAGTCGTCATATTATACTCCTGAGTGATGTCATGAATCAGGTCATCAATAACTAATGACGTTTTGGGGTCCAGCCCGGAGTTCGGTTCATCACAGAACAGGTACTGCGGATTCAATGCGATAGCACGGGCAATAGCCACACGCTTCTGCATACCGCCACTGATTTCACCCGGAAATTTATCTTTCGCCTCAGTCAGATTCACACGTTCCAGACAGAACATGGCACGCTTGGTACGGTCACGCAGTGTATCGTTGCTAAACATATTCAGCGGGAACATTACATTATCCAGCACCGACATGGAGTCAAAAAGCGCCGCACTCTGGAAAATCATCCCCATCTCCTTGCGAAGCATCTTTTTCTCCTTCTTCCCCATCAAGACAAGGTTACGTCCGTCATACAGCACTTCTCCTTTTTCGGGAGTAAGCAAGCCTACGATACATTTCATCAAGACCGTTTTACCAGAGCCGCTCTGACCGATAATCAGGTTTGTCTTTCCATTCTCAAAAGACGCATTGATATTACTCAATACCGTTTTATCTTCAAATGATTTATAAAGTCCTCTAATATCAATCATCCCATCAAAAGTTTAGTTAATACCAAATCTGCAAACAGAATCAACACACTACTGCTTACCACAGCATCCGTAGAAGCCTTTCCTACAGCAATGGAACCACCATCTACCGTATAGCCGAAAAAGGCAGAAACACTTGCAATAATAAAGGCAAAGAAAAGGGATTTTATGATACCCGCCCAGATAAACCATTCGACAAACATATACTGCAGTCCATATTCCAGATCGACCGCATTCATCACACCGGCAAACCAACAGGTACAAAAAGCACCGATAATACCGGCAAAAATACTAAACGTCACCAACACAGGGATCACAGTTACCATGGCCGTTATTTTGGGTAGTATCAGATAATTGGCGGAATTAATACCCATTATTTCGAGTGCGTCAATCTGCTGCGTCACCCGCATTGTTCCCAGTTCCGAAGCAATGTTCGAGCCGACCTTTCCCGCCAGAATCAAACACATAATAGAAGAGGAGAACTCCAGCAACATAATTTCACGTGTCACATATCCCACTGTCCAGCGAGGCATCCATGGACTTTCAATATTCAATTTAATCTGAATAGTAATCACCGCGCCGATGAAAAACGAAATCAACAACACGATGCCGATGGAGTTCACACCCAGTTGCTCCATCTCGTTAAGGTATTGCCGGAAAAACATACGCATACGCTCGGGACGGGAAAAAGTACGTCCCATCAGTATGATATATCGTCCGACAGTTCTCAATGCTTTTATCATAACTCACACTATTTGTCTGCAAATGTACATTATTTCAGCTTATTTTTACTACATTTGCCGCAAAATAACTAGAATATGGAAGAAAGCAAGATGGTGCTTCGCACGGAAGACCTGGTTAAAAAGTACGGTAAACGAACCGTTGTAAGCCATGTATCCATCGACGTGAAGCAAGGTGAAATTGTGGGTTTGCTGGGACCGAACGGTGCCGGTAAGACGACTTCATTCTATATGACCGTAGGACTGATTACTCCTAATGAAGGACGAATCTTTCTCGACGACCTTGAGATAACCAAGTTTCCAGTATACAAACGGGCGCAGACAGGTATCGGATACCTTGCACAGGAAGCCTCCGTATTCCGTCAGATGAGTGTAGAAGACAATATCGCTTCCGTACTCGAAATGACCAATAAGCCCAAAGATTATCAAAAAGACAAGCTCGAAAGTCTGATTGCCGAGTTCCGCCTTCAGAAGGTACGCAAGAACAAGGGTAACCAGTTGTCCGGAGGTGAACGCCGTCGTACTGAAATCGCCCGTTGTCTTGCCATCGACCCGAAGTTCATTATGCTCGATGAACCGTTTGCCGGAGTCGACCCTATCGCAGTAGAAGATATTCAGCAGATTGTGTGGAAGCTGAAGGATAAAAACATCGGTATCCTGATTACCGACCACAATGTGCAGGAAACATTAAGTATCACTGACCGCGCTTATCTGCTGTTCGAAGGCAAGATCCTGTTTCAGGGAACACCGGAAGAATTGGCAGAAAACAAGATTGTGCGTGAAAAATACCTGAGTAACAGTTTCGTTTTGCGCCGTAAGGACTTCCAGTTAAATAAAGACGAATAATCCTCTTAAATAAAAAGAAATCGCCCGGCAATGGAATATTGCCGGGCGATTTCTTTTTATTCATACGAATATACCTTTTACTTCTGTCGGATATAAATATTGATCGGTGTACCGGTCAGGTTCCACTTCTCACGCATTTTGTTTTCCAGGAAACGTTTGTACGGTTCCTTCACATACTGCGGCAAATTGGCGAAGTACACAAATGAAGGCACTTGTGTATTCGGCAACTGCGTGATATATTTAATCTTGATATATTTACCTTTATTGGATGGAGGCGGATATGCCTCAATCAGCGGAAGCATCTCTTCGTTCAGACGGGCAGTCGGTATCTTCGTCGTACGGTTTTCATACACGTTGCGGGCTTCTTCAAGCACTTTCAGGATACGCTGTTTGGTCAATGCAGAAGCAAATATAATCGGGAAATCCACAAAGGGAGCAAAACGTGAACGGATAGTCGCTTCAAACTCCTTCATCATTTTCGCTGTTTTATCCTCTATCAGGTCCCACTTATTAATCACGACTACCAGTCCCTTCTGATTTTTCTGAATCAAAGAAAGAATATTCAAATCCTGACTTTCAACGCCTCTTGTAGCATCGAGCATCAAAATACAGACATCCGCATTTTCAATCGAACGAATCGAACGGACTACCGAATAGTATTCCAGATCCTCGTTCACCTTATTCTTTTTACGGATACCGGCTGTATCTACCAGATAAAAATCAAATCCGAATTTATTGTAACGAGTATAAATAGAGTCACGGGTTGTTCCGGCGATCTCCGTTACAATGTTACGGTCTTCTCCGATAAACGCGTTTACGATAGAGGATTTTCCCGCATTCGGGCGTCCTACCACAGCAAAGCGGGGAATATCATCATCCAGAATTTCCGAAGTCTCTTTATTGAATTTGCTGACGATCAAGTCCATCAAATCACCTGTACCACTTCCGGTGATAGCAGAGATACAATACGGATCGCCCAATCCTAATTTATAAAACTCAGGAGCGTTATATTGTAATTCATTATTATCTGTCTTATTGGCAACCATAATCACCGGGCTGTTAGCACGTCGCAAGATAGTCGCAACCTGCATATCCAGGTCAGTCACTCCGTTCATCACATCCACTACAAACAGAATAACGTCTGCTTCCTCCACAGCCAGCAATACTTGCTTCCGGATTTCCTCTTCAAAGATATCGTCAGAGTTCACTACCCATCCGCCGGTATCTACCACGGAGAACTCACGGCCCAGCCATTCGGACTTGCCATACTGTCTGTCACGGGTTGTACCCGCTTCTTCATTCACAATTGCCTGACGAGTTTTCGTCAGACGGTTAAATAAGGTAGACTTGCCCACATTAGGGCGTCCTACAATTGCAACTAAATTATTCATAGCTCAATACCTTGTTTTTTCACGACTATCCCAGTCGCATGAATACTCTTAATCTAACTGATAACCAAAGTTCCGCAGTTCCTTATCCGAACTACGCCAATCTTTATCAACCTTCACATAAGTTTCCAGGAAAATCGTCTTTCCAAAGAAACGTTCCAATTCCCGGCGTGCTTCGGTAGCTACTTTTTTCAATGCTTTTCCCTGCTTGCCGATAATGATTCCTTTTTGTGAATCACGTTCCACATAAATCACTGCCCGGATATGTATTTTTTTCGCTTCCTCTTTAAATTCTTCCACTACTACTTCCACCGAATAGGGGATTTCCTTATCATAATATAGCAGAATCTTTTCACGGATAATCTCATTCACAAAGAAGCGGGCAGGCTTATCCGTCCACTGATCTTTGCCGAAATAAGGAGGAGAATCAGGCAACAGTTCCTGAATACGCTTCATCACATAGTCTACATTAAACTTAGATGCGGCAGAAATAGGAATAATCTCAGCCTGCGGAAGCAGTTCCTTCCACTCTTCGACCAGTTTGATCAGCTTCTCCTGATCCGTAAGGTCTATTTTGTTGATAAGCAACAGGACAGGAACCGTCATCTGACGCACCTTTCCCATAAACTCATTATTCTTATCGGGCGTCTCCACCACGTCAGTCACATAAAGCAGTACATCCGCATCTGTCAGTGCAGAAGTTGAGAAGTTCAGCATCGACTCCTGCAACTTATAGTTAGGTTTCAATACTCCCGGAGTGTCAGAAAAAACAATCTGCATATCATCCGTATTATAAATTCCCATAATTCGGTGACGGGTAGTCTGCGCTTTGAAGGTAGCAATTGATATACGTTCTCCCACCAAAGCATTCATCAATGTCGACTTTCCGACATTCGGATTCCCTACGATGTTTACAAAACCTGCTTTATGCATTTCTCTTTATTTTATTGGTTGAGACAAAAAAACGCATCGAATCGAAATAGGATGCGTTTTTTGTGTTATAATTCAGTAACTTACGTTACGATTCCTTTTTTCCGTCATAACCCCATTTTACATAAACCGCACCCCATGTAAATCCGGCGCCGAATGCTGTAAATATAATGTTATCACCTTTCTTTAGTTTATCTTCAAAATCCCAGATACACAGAGGAAGCGTAGCGGCACTTGTGTTACCATAATGTTCAATGTTCACCAGCACTTTATCCATCGGGAGTTCCATGCGATGAGCCACAGCTTCAATGATACGTACATTTGCCTGGTGGGGAACCACCCAGTTAATAGTATCTTTGGTCAGACCATTCTTTTCTGCAATTGCAGCCGATACATCCGACATACTTGAAACCGCGTATTTGAACACTGTTCTTCCTTCCTGGTGCAGATAGTGCATTTTATTGTCTACAGTGAAATAAGACGGAGGACAAACCGAACCACCAGCTTTCATATGGAGGAAAGGCAAGCCTTTACCATCAGTTCTCAGTATCGAATCCATAACACCTAAATCTTCCGTAGTGGGCTCCATCATAAAAGCAGCGGCGCCGTCACCAAAGATAGGGCATGTAGCACGATCTGTATAGTTAACCATTGACGACATCTTATCGGCACCGACAATGATAATTTTCTTATATCTTCCCGAACGAATGAAATTAGCAGCTGTTTCCATCAAATACAGGAAACCGCAACAAGCGGCCTGCAAATCGAAAGCAAATGCGTTTTTCAGTCCGAGTTTATCGCAAAGAATAGAAGCTGTAGAAGGGAAGTGATAGTCAGGAGTAGTAGTAGCAACAATAACCAAATCGATATCGTCAGGATTGGCTCCAGTCTTCTTCATCAACTGCTTGGCAGCTTTGCGTGCCATGTATGAGCTACCTAATCCTTCCTCATTCAGAATATGTCTTTCCTTTACTCCAATACGAGTCATAATCCATTCATCGTTGGTATCTACCATTTTTGATATCTCTTCATTAGTCAAGATATAATCGGGTACATATCCTCCAACTCCTGTGATTACTGCATTTATTTTTTCCATCAAACCTATTTTAAATTAGCGATACTATAATACTTAAAGCAGCCGGAGAGTTTTCCCCCTCGGCTGTCTTGAGTATACTGTACTAATTATACAGCTGCTTCTTTTTCGATAGCGAGCTTACCTCTGTAGTAACCACATGCGCCACATACAGTGTGATAAACATGCCATTCTCCGCAATTCGGACAAATAGCCAATGTAGGAGCTACTGCCTTATCATGAGTTCTTCTCTTTGCTGTTCTTGTTTTTGATTGTCTTCTCTTAGGATGTGCCATTTTCTTAAAACTTTAATTATTATCTAATATTTTTTTTAATTCATTCCAACGGGGATCAATTTGTTCCTCCATTTCCTCCGCAACTACGATATCATCTCCACCTGTGTCGAAGACTTCATCGCTATCTTCATTAGCATCTGTTTTGAGATGCTTGCTCAACTTGCTAGTAACAGCTTTGTTGCACTTACCCGGAGCGTGTACATGCTTCATTGGGATAGAGAGTGCAACGAATTCATACATGAACCATGCAACATTGATTTCTCCCTCTTCTTCAGGGATCACAATCAGGTTGTCGCCTTCCTCTGCATATTCATGTCCAAACTTCACCATCAGTTTGTCAGACGAAGTGATCTGTAGCTCCATTTCGTCCAGGCAACGGTCGCATGGTACCCATACTATACCGTCTGTCTGAAAGCTCAGTTCGAAAGCACGAGAGGTTCTTTTCACAGTCAAAGTAACATTTACTTTTCCTTTCTGAACTTCAGGACCATCAATGTGGGCGAAGTAAAGGTTATCCAAAACAAACTCATACTTAGCAGAGTCTGTTTGCATGCCTTTCAAATCAATTTTGTATTTATCAAACTTTCCCAAAGCTTCTCTCTTTTTTAAATCGTTAGATTACAATTCGGGCGACAAAGATACAAATAAATATCCTCATAACATACAAATTACCAGTAAATATTCACTTTTTTAATAGGTATTATGAGGATTATTGCTGTTAAAAATGATGTCACAAATTTCAGAAGGACAAAAAACAATAAAGCCCTTCTGGTATTTCTACCTGAAGGGCTTCTCTAAAAACGGCGGCTACCTACTCTCCCACTGTTACGCAGTACCATCGGCGTGACGAGGCTTAACTTCTCTGTTCGGAATGGGAAGAGGTGGAACCCTCGTGCTATAACCACCTGAATAAATTCAATAAGGTTATGACATGATGAAAAGTAAAACTTAAGTAAGATATCAGAGTCAAATGAATGAACTTACTGATACGCTCGCTAAACGTATATATCGCGATCCGCACCGTCCGAAAGAAAGTGAACGGGCAATTAGTAATGCTCGGCTTTGATGTTACCACCTTTACACCTGCATCCTATCAACGTCATCGTCTTTAACGACCCTAAGAAATCTAATCTTGTGGCTGGCTTCGTACTTAGATGCTTTCAGCACTTATCCAATCCCGACTTAGATACCCAGCAATGCACCTGGCGGCACAACTGGTAAACCAGCGGTCAGTCCAACACGGTCCTCTCGTACTAGTGTCAGAGCCACGCAAATTTCATACGCCCACGATAGATAGAGACCGAACTGTCTCACGACGTTCTGAACCCAGCTCGCGTGCCACTTTAATGGGCGAACAGCCCAACCCTTGGGACCTTCTCCAGCCCCAGGATGTGACGAGCCGACATCGAGGTGCCAAACCCCTCCGTCGATATGAGCTCTTGGGAGGGATCAGCCTGTTATCCCCGGAGTACCTTTTATCCTTTGAGCGATGTCCCTTCCATACGGAAACACCGGATCACTATGCTCTAGTTTCCTACCTGATCGACTTGTTAGTCTCCCAGTCAAGCGCCCTTATGCCATTACACTCTACGGACGGTTACCAATCGTCCTGAGGGCACCTTTAGAAGCCTCCGTTACTATTTTGGAGGCGACCACCCCAGTCAAACTACCCACCAAACAGTGTCCTCGCAACTACGAGTTAGAACTCAAATAATCAAAGGGCCGTATTTCAACAGCGACTCCACAAATACTGGCGTACCTGCTTCAAAGTCTCCGGCCTATCCTACACATCAATTACCCAAATTCAATGTTAAGCTATAGTAAAGGTTCACGGGGTCTTTTCGTCCCATCGCGGGTAATCGGCATCTTCACCGATACTACAATTTCACTGAGCTCACGGTTGAGACAGTGTCCAGATCATTACACCATTCGTGCAGGTCGGAACTTACCCGACAAGGAATTTCGCTACCTTAGGACCGTTATAGTTACGGCCGCCGTTTACTGGGGCTTCAATTCAATGCTTCTCTTGCGATGACATCTCCTCTTAACCTTCCAGCACCGGGCAGGTGTCAGGCTGTATACGTAATCTTTCAATTTGGCACAGCCCTGTGTTTTTGTTAAACAGTTGCCTGGACCTATTCTCTGCGCCCAACTCTCGTTGGGACCCTTTATCCCGAAGTTACAGGGTCAATTTGCCTAGTTCCTTAACCGTGAATCACTCAAGCGCCTTAGTATATTCAACCCGACTACGTGTGTCCGTTTGCGGTACGGGTACCTTAAGGATTAAGTTTAGCGGATTTTCTTGGGAGTATGCTTACACGCACTATTGGATTGTTCCGAAGAACGCTCCATACTATCAGGTTCGACTCTCATCCCGGATTTGCCTGGGATGATCAACATCTACACCCTTCAACGGACTATTCCGTCAGTCCGCGGCGCTGTCACTGCTCCGTCTCCACGTCACTCCTTAAGGTAGTACAGGAATATTAACCTGTTCTGCCATCGGCCTCACCGTTCGGCTGAGCCTTAGGACCCGACTAACCCTGATCCGATTAGCGTTGATCAGGAAACCTTAGTCTTTCGGCGAGGGGGTTTCTCACCCCCTTTATCGTTACTTATACCTACATTTGCTTTTCCACACGCTCCAGCAAAGCTCACGCTTCACCTTCGACGCAGAGTGGAATGCTCCCCTACCGATCATTACTGATCCCATAGCTTCGGTAAAACACTTAATGCCCGATTATTATCCACGCCAAACTCCTCGACTAGTGAGCTGTTACGCACTCTTTAAATGAATGGCTGCTTCCAAGCCAACATCCTAGCTGTCTTAGCAATCTGACTTCGTTAGTTCAACTTAGTGTTTATTTGGGGACCTTAGCTGATGGTCTGGATTCTTCTCCTTTAGGACATGGACCTTAGCACCCATGCCCTCACTCCTGTGATAGAACTAATGCGCATTCGGAGTTTATCAAGACTTGATAGGCGGTGAAGCCCTCGCATCTTATCAGTCGCTCTACCTCACATTAGTAACTCACAAGGCTGCACCTAAATGCATTTCGGGGAGTACGAGCTATCTCCAAGTTTGATTAGCCTTTCACCCCCACCCTCAGTTCATCCGGAAGCTTTTCAACGCTTATCGGTTCGGTCCTCCAGTTAGTGTTACCTAACCTTCAACCTGACCAAGGGTAGATCACTTGGTTTCGCGTCTACTCCTTCCGACTCGACGCCCTGTTCAGACTCGCTTTCGCTTCGGCTGCACATCTCAAGATGCTTAACCTTGCCGGAAAAAGTAACTCGTAGGTTCATTATGCAAAAGGCACGCCGTCACTGCTTAAGCAGCTCCGACCGCTTGTAGGCGCACGGTTTCAGGGACTATTTCACTCTTCTATTCGAAGTGCTTTTCACCTTTCCTTCACAGTACTGGTTCGCTATCGGTCTCTCGGGAGTATTTAGCCTTACCGGATGGTCCCGGCAGATTCACGCAAGATTTCTCGTGTCCCGCGCTACTCAGGATACCACTACGCTTAATTTGACTTCGTATACCGGACTATCACCGTCTATGGTTCAACTTTCCAGAGGATTCTACTCATCAAATGTCTTGCGACATCGTGGTCCTACAACCCCACACATGCCGTAACATGGGTGGTTTGGGCTATTCCCCGTTCGCTCGCCACTACTAGGGGAATCATTATTATTTTCTTTTCCTACAGGTACTAAGATGTTTCAGTTCCCTGCGTTAGCTTCCATCAAAGATGGATGACATTCCTTCAGAATGCCGGGTTGTCCCATTCGGAAATCTCTGGATCAAAGGTTATTTGCACCTACCCAGAGCTTATCGCAGCTTATCACGTCCTTCATCGCCTCCGAGAGCCAAGGCATCCGCCATGCGCCCTTGCTTACTTTCTTTCAAACTTACTTTTAAGTATCAGGTATTAAGTATCAGGTATTAACCCAAAGTACTTAATAGTGTTGTACTTAAAACGTACGGTTCGATATATACTTTTAGCTCTTTACTAAATTTTACTTTTTGTACATCATGTCAAAGATCGTTTCTCTTTTCAGAGACTGTGGAGAATAACGGATTCGAACCGTTGACCCTCTGCGTGCAAGGCAGATGCTCTAGCCAGCTGAGCTAATCCCCCAAGAGTAATTGAACATTGCAATAATGAATTGACAACGACAATTTTTGTTCGGAGTAGTCCCAGGCAGAGTTGAACTGCCGACCTCTACATTATCAGTGTAGCGCTCTAACCAACTGAGCTATAGGACTAGTTCAACCTTGTCTACCTGATGTTAGACTCGGCTTCTTTCTTTTCTCTTGTTTATCTCTATCTATACTTCTATAGATGGTTGATCTATATGTTATAAATAAACAAGTACCAGTAGTACAATAATAGAACCTATGAAATCGTTGTTACGACATCGCTCCAGAAAGGAGGTGTTCCAGCCGCACCTTCCGGTACGGCTACCTTGTTACGACTTAGCCCCAATTACCAGTTTTACCCTAGGACGCTCCTTGCGGTTACGTACTTCAGGTACCCCCGGCTTTCATGGCTTGACGGGCGGTGTGTACAAGGCCCGGGAACGTATTCACCGCGCCATGGCTGATGCGCGATTACTAGCGAATCCAGCTTGACGAAGTCGGGTTGCAGACTTCGATCCGAACTGAGAGAGGCTTTTGGGATTAGCATCCTGTCACCAGGTAGCTGCCTTCTGTACCCCCCATTGTAACACGTGTGTAGCCCCGGACGTAAGGGCCGTGCTGATTTGACGTCATCCCCACCTTCCTCACATCTTACGACGGCAGTCTCTCTAGAGTCCTCAGCATGACCTGTTAGTAACTAAAGATAAGGGTTGCGCTCGTTATGGCACTTAAGCCGACACCTCACGGCACGAGCTGACGACAACCATGCAGCACCTTCACATTTGCCTTACGGCTATACTGTTTCCAATATATTCAAATGCAATTTAAGCCCGGGTAAGGTTCCTCGCGTATCATCGAATTAAACCACATGTTCCTCCGCTTGTACGGGCCCCCGTCAATTCCTTTGAGTTTCACCCGTTGCCGGCGTACTCCCCAGGTGGAATACTTAATGCTTTCGCTTGGCCGCTTACTGTATATCGCAAACAGCGAGTATTCATCGTTTACTGTGTGGACTACCAGGGTATCTAATCCTGTTTGATACCCACACTTTCGAGCATCAGTGTCAGTTGCAGTCCAGTGAGCTGCCTTCGCAATCGGAGTTCTTCGTGATATCTAAGCATTTCACCGCTACACCACGAATTCCGCCCACCTCTACTGTACTCAAGACAGCCAGTATCAACTGCAATTTTACGGTTGAGCCGCAAACTTTCACAACTGACTTAACTGTCCACCTACGCTCCCTTTAAACCCAATAAATCCGGATAACGCTCGGATCCTCCGTATTACCGCGGCTGCTGGCACGGAGTTAGCCGATCCTTATTCATATGGTACATACAAAATTCCACACGTGGAAAACTTTATTCCCATATAAAAGAAGTTTACAACCCATAGGGCAGTCATCCTTCACGCTACTTGGCTGGTTCAGGCCTGCGCCCATTGACCAATATTCCTCACTGCTGCCTCCCGTAGGAGTTTGGACCGTGTCTCAGTTCCAATGTGGGGGACCTTCCTCTCAGAACCCCTATCCATCGAAGGTTTGGTGAGCCGTTACCTCACCAACTGCCTAATGGAACGCATCCCCATCGATAACCGAAATTCTTTAATAACAAGACCATGCGGTCTGATTATACCATCGGGTATTAATCTTTCTTTCGAAAGGCTATCCCCGAGTTATCGGCAGGTTGGATACGTGTTACTCACCCGTGCGCCGGTCGCCATCTCCAGTTTGCAAGCAAACTGAAATGCTGCCCCTCGACTTGCATGTGTTAAGCCTGTAGCTAGCGTTCATCCTGAGCCAGGATCAAACTCTTCATTGTAAAAGTATTGTTAGTCAGCATAAAGCTGATTTTTGCTCTGTTCAGGATGCCGTACAATTTATTGACTTCATTAATACCTTATGACTCATACATATTACTACATATAAGACAAGTATTGACGGTTCTATTTTTTTCTTGTACTACTTGTATTGTTTATCAATATTTCAAAGAACATCTTGCTTTCGTTTTAAAAGCGGGTGCAAAGGTAAGAGGTTTTATTTTAACTACCAAATATTTTCGGAAGTTTTTTTTTCGTTTTTCTTTTTCTATCGTTTTTCAGGCTCTCTTAGCGAAAGGGAAAGAAGGTAAAGAAGAAAAGCGTAACACCTTTTCTTTGCGAATCGGACTGCAAAGATAAGAACTTTTAGCTTTATCTTCCAAACTTTATCGGAAGTTTTTTTGTTCTTATGGTTAAGCAGACACTTGCTTTTACACTAAGTCAATTTATCAAGGCTTTCTTCTCTTGGAAAGCGGGTGCAAAAGTAGCCCCTTTTCAAATATACTCCAAACTTAAATCACTCTTTTTTTGAATTATTTTTGAAAAGACTCGCTAAAGTGTTGAATCATAAGGATGTTATAGAACATATTTTTCTCGGATACAGGAGGAATAGAGGAAAGGCATGCACATTATTATATTCACACGCGCGTTAGGTGAGTGAGCGCGGGCGTATACATCAGGGAAATGAAGAGGAAATATCAGATTCATGAAATAGTCTGTTATATAAAACACAGGATAGATACAGTAGAGGGGAGCTCTGGAAGTTGAAAGTAGCTGTCATGAGTAGTCACACAGCTTGTTGCATGTCTTAAAACAAAATAGGGCTTCGTTCGCCCTCTGGACATATGAAACCCCAATTCTTTATAAGATACAATCATTTAGTTATGTAGAAACAGGAAGTAGAAAAATAATTTCGAATATATCGAATAGAACTAAGTATTGGCATAAGTTTGCGCGGTTTTAATTTAAACTTTTGCTTATAATGGGGATTAATAAACCACAAAATTCGGTCTACAATTCTGCCATTACTTTCTTTTATTATGCTTTCAAAATGCTCTATAGACAGCCCCGCAGCTTTTATATTCAACAATTCTTTAATACATGAATCATTTTCACCAAAAATAAATAGAATTTTATTGTACACAGATAAAGGTAAAAGATGAATAAATGGCATTTTAGAACAAAATCCATTACGGCATATTTGTTGATGTCCACCAAACGGCATTTGCCAAGCAGGAAATCCCCAAAAGATTATACCTGTTTCAGACAGAAACTCTTTAGCATGAAGTATAAATTCAACTTTCCGACATTTATCTATATGTTCTATAACGTCATGTATCAAAATTATATCATATTTATTCATATCCTCTTCAGAACTAAAATCAAAAAAATCAGAATAAATAAACCGCCCATTAAAACCTAAAAGTTTAAAATAACTAATTGCCTGAGAGATTCGTTCTTCGGAACGATCTATTCCTGTTACATTGCATTCTTTTTCGGCAAATGGTAACAAATTTCCTCCTTCCCCACACCCTATCTCCAATATATTCATACCTCTTTTTATAGCAACAAACTTCTCGAGATAATCAATATAAAAGTCTCGAGAAGTTATTGCAAGTTCATTAAAATAGGAATATCTATCTATATGTCTTTGCTGCATAGTCGATCTATTTATTTGCTTTCAAAGCCTCAACTTCTGCTTTTAATTCCTTGATTGATTGTATCATTATAGGAATAATTGCTGTATAACTAATTAGTTTATTCCCATCCGGGTCAGTCAATACTATATTCGGAAGAACTTTCTCAACTTCCTGAGCCAACAACCCAATTTCTTTACCATCTCCACCTACTCGAAAAGCAGCAGCTGCCGGTTCATTCTTATCTTTGAAATCATAACTTACAGCATTCAGTTTAGACAGAACATTTAAACCATAACCTAATGGATTAATATTAATTTTTGCTCTAGCATCAGAATAGTTATATACATTTTTCACCTGAATACTATTATATACTCCGGATGCTGTATTATAGAAAACAACTTGATCATAATGACTAGCCAATCGAGTTGCAGCCGGGCTACAATCAATTTGAAAGAAGTTACTAGCATTACATTTCATATATATTCCGTTTCCACTAAACGTCGTATGATAAAATGAATAAGGTTCGGTATTGCCAATAGTTAATTTACCATTCGAATAATACTTAATTTGTGCATTTGCAAGAACTGCAACAGCCAAGAATACCACTAAGAGTATACTTTTAAAAAATAATGATTTCATAATATTACAAGTTTTAATTAATAACCTTTCGATATAAATAAAGGCACATATCCCTTAGACATCATTTTGTTACTGAGCCATCCAATCCTATGGTTACAGCTTGTCCAAAAGGAATATCTACAGTGCCAGGTTGAGCTTCCCATACAACCACACCAACCGCCCTAGTAGTTATACCAGTAGTAGTTTCATTGTTCGTATTTACTTCCTCCGATTCGTCCGTACATCCACAGAGAATCATCATAGAAAAAGAAAATAACATAAATAACTTTCTCATGACTATTCAAATTAAACATTAAGTGTCAAAAAATTACTTGATAAAGATTAGTATCTCACCTAAATGTAGGTAGTCTTATCCTTAAATTAGACATTGTGTTTGCTCTCATAACTTTAGATTTAAATAATTATTGCATTGATAATACTATTCCTTCTGAAATATCTATATATCAATCCTTAAAGTTCTTTCTTTCATACAACCGCTGTACTCGTGGTGTACATATACAACTCATCGCGCAATTCGGCTGGATCACCTAAATAAAGAGTATACTCTCCTGCCGCAACAGGGAATATTATAGACGGATATACGATTTGTTTTTCGATATCTTTTACCTCAATAATTATATGAGCAAAACTGTCTTTAAAATTAAGACAGAGCCTTTTGCTTTCATCATCCACATACACTTTAAGCCATTCGGGGTCAACAGGAGTTCTTTGTATAACCCAATCACTTTTAGTTTTAACATGCTGTTTAGCTTCAATCATAACTGAAAAACTATGTATTAATAACATCACTAATAATACAAGCTCAAACTTTTTCATATTTATTAATTTTGTTTTTTGCAAATATAGGGGATAGATGATTCGTTTGTTATATTCAAAACAATATCAAAATAGACAGGCAGAACTTGATTATCAACAACTTATAAAAACAACATAGACATATAGTATACATTCACTATTTCAAGGGGACTTTCAGAGCATTAAAATAAAAAAAGTGCATGCCACTATCAATATAGCAGCATGCATTGCCTTATTCAGAAAAGAACTACTTAAATAGGATTATTTTAAAAGCTCGTTAATCAGGTACTCACACAAGTTAGCTTCTTCCTATAAAGCAGAGATTCCCAATTTTTGTCTGAATCTTAATCGCTTTGTAGAAACTGAACTAGGATTAATACCAAGCAATCTAGCTTCGGTTTTCGAATCAAAATTAAACATGCATAAACAACAATATTCCCATTCCTGACTTGATAAATTTGGGTATCGTTCTAATAAATACATTTTTAAATTCGGATAAGTTTCTGTTATTTCAGAAACAATAGAGAACCATAATTGCTCCGTTAGTAATGGTTCATTGCAATTCGTACTACGTTCAGCGATATTCACTAATTTTCTAAAAATTATTGACGTAACAATTCTTCTTCGCTGCAATTTCTTATAATTAGAGGTTAAGTTTTTAATTTCATTTTCTAATCGACTTTGACTACTTTCATTCTCTTTTTGCGAAACCACTAATTGATTTTTCTTTTTATCCAACTCTATAAAGGCATTAGCCAACTCTAGTTTTATATTATTCAACTCAAGGGCTTGCTTATTCATTTCATTTTTGGTTTTTTGCCTGTACAGCAAATAGAGTAATGTGATAGCTATACCAAAAATCAAACATATACAAATTATAATCATATACTTTTGCTGAGTGAGTTCCAATTGATGATTCTTTTCTTTAAGCCTCAAATTATTAAATTTCTTTTCTACTTCCAGTATTTTTGTATTATTCTGTAGTATAGTAATAGAGTCACTAATGGATTCACATGTTTCTAAATGTTTAAGTGCTTCTTTATAGCTACCTTCCGCTTTAGTTACCCGATAAAAAGCCCGCTCTATACCATATTCATATTCAGAGCTATCTAAAGGTAGTGTATACAAAAGCTCACGAGCTTTTAAAATATCACCTACTTGCAGATATAGCTTGATCAGACAGTTTGTATTATACAATTCATTTTCTTTATCCAAAGATGTTGATTTAAGGAAATGATATTCTGCTTTAGAGTATTGGTTCAAGGCCAAATAAATGTTACCAAAAGCATTATCTAGAGAAGAGCTAACCTCATTATCATTCAACTGCTGGGCAATAGAATCCGCTATTCCCATATATTTTAAAGCACATTCCAGAGAATCGAAAAAGGCCCATTCACGAGCTATATTTTGTAAAGCAAATACATGACTTTTGATATTTCCCGCTTTCTTAAACAGTCCTTGAGCTTCTTCATATTGATGTCTGGCCTCCTTTTGCATATCCCTAAAATCATATAGATCAGCTATATACGTACATATATAGCCTGCTTCATTATATAGTTCTTTCTCTTTTGCGATTGCCAATACTTCTGCATAAATGCTCATTGCCTTATCATATTCCCCATCAGCCACTAGAGAGCGCCCCCAAAACAACCCTATATCTACTTGATCTTTAGTTATTCCATATTTAATCAGCCAAGAATATGCATGATCGAAATAGTAAGAAGGAGGAAGAGACGTATTCAATTTGTCAGCAGCTTTACCAGCTATCAAGCACCAACGCACTAAATCTTCCTTATCCAGTTTATCAGGATAAGGAATACTTTGTATAATACGAAAAGCACTATCCGGATTGTCTTTGAGTATTCGCTCTGCAGCATTTAACGGAGTAGACACTGATTGTTGCCGTCTACAAGCTACAAAAAATATTAGCACTAGTGTTAACACATATGATAAATGTTTCATTATTATAGTTTTGCTTATATGAATAAAAAACAAACAAGTAAGTTAAACGAGGGGATAAAAAATTCTTTTCCCATTTTTCCGTTGAACCCTTGAAAACACAGATAGTATCAATATGTGCAATAATTATTTTTTCAGTTTCAAAAGTATTATGCTGTCTTGTAAAGATATGAATTATTTCTTAAACTACAAATAACCCTGTTGCATATTTTAAAATTAAAAATGTGAATCAGTAGTTGAATCAAAATTATACTGAAATGATTCAAATCAGTTAAGACATGAACATAAACTCTATAGCATTACCGATAGTACTCTATACAGCTAGATATCAATATGTAGTGTACTGAATAAGTTGACACTTCAAAAATCGAAAATAAAGATGAAATATTCGAAAAAGAAGTACAACTATTACAGTGATGATGAACGAATGTCTTATATTCGTGAGTATTTATCAAGTCCCGAGAGCAAATCTGAGTTTTGTAAGCGTCACGGCTTTTGTGCCAAGCTTCTTACTTATTGGCTTAACAAGTATCAAATAGAAGACAAAGATATGGGTAGATCCTCTAAACCAGTAAATAGCGATGCTATTGATTCTAGTATTTCTGAGCTCCAGAAAGAACTATCGCTATTGCGTGCTGAGAACCGTAAACTTCATCGGGCTCTTGCTGATGAGAGTTTACGTCACGAGGCGTGCGAAGAACTCATCAATCTTGCTGAATCCACGTATCATATCAAGGTACGAAAAAACTCCGATGCCAAGTAATCGACACCTTGTCACAGAGGTACTCATCCCGACGCAAACGTGGTTGTATAAAGTTCCTCTGTGATTACTTCGGCATAACCCGACAAGGTTATTACAAGCATGTGAACCGACATTTGGAGGTTGATATCCTTACCACAAGCATCGTGTTGTACTGCAAAGAACTGTTGGAACTCATGCCCAAAGCTGGTATGCGCGAGTTATACGCCTGCTGCGTGAGTAAGTTTGGACCAAAGATGGTTATCGGTCGTGATCGTTGTTATGACATTTTTCGCTCCAATGGTTTGTGTCAACGTACAAGTCGCAAGCGTCCTAAAACAACGAATTCGAACCATAATTACTATATCTACCCCGATCTGTTGAATGTTGCACCCAAATTTGTCGCTACAAGATTGGGCGCTATGGTAGTGGCGGATATAACCTACGTAAACACCGGTCAGGGCTGGGCTTACCTCTCGTTGCTTACCGATGCGTCAAGTCGTGCCATCGTGGGATATGCGCTTTACAAAACTCTTGAGACGGAGGGGCCCTTGAAAGCTTTGGAGATGGCAATATCATTCTATGAGAAGTATCACATAGACATGAGCACTCTTATTCATCATTCCGACCGGGGTGTCCAATATTGCTCAAATAAATATGTAGAGAGGCTTAAAGAGCATCAAATCAACATCAGTATGACGCAGTGTGGTGATCCTTTACATAATGCATTGGCTGAAAGAATGAACAACACCATTAAAAACGGTTGGCTATTCGACTGTGATGATGAGAGCTTCGAGCAAGTAAGCAAGCGCATTGAAGATGCTGTATATGTATATAATCATGTGCGGCCTCATCAAGGGATAAACATGAGGACACCTATGGAAGTGGTCAGCGAAACGGGAGGATTAACAGCATAATACCCGCTCGTCGGGACGGGTGGTCCCGCCCCTTGCCGCTAGGGCGATCCCCGACCGAAGAGTTTTTGGTTGTTGGCAACATTACATTTTCCTGAAGAAGGCTTGCGTAAATAAAGGAAGATGCATAAATTTGCAAGCACCAACAAAAGACAACTAACATAGGAATAAGAATAACAAAAGTAAACCTATTTAGATATTAAAGTATATTGAGTAAACTAATTCAGTTATAACAAACGAAGTTGTCAACTAAAACCAGTACACATCAATAACTTATAGTTTCCTATCATTTCTTGGAATGGAAACTGTCGTTTCCCGGTGAGGGAACGGGCGTTCCTTTTAATGGAAACGACCGTTCCTTTTAAAGGGAACTGCCGTTTCCTCCGAGGAAACTAACGCTTCATCGAGGTTGTCAACTAAATCCAATACAGTACAGACAACAAAAGAGGGGCTATCAGACATTAACACGCTGAATATCAAACCACAACATCAAGTAAAAAGTGTATTAAAGCATGGATATAGAGTGAGAGCAAATGCCTGCTCCCACACTGCTACAACACTTGCTACAACAGCTGTAACAACGATGAATAAGACGATACAAGCAAAAAGTGAGAGCATGGGAGCAAAACACGTGTTTAATTCATAGTAAGCAGAAAATATACTCGCCTTGAATCTACTCTTATTATTTGCCTGCTATTGATGCTTCAATCATTTGTCTTAGCAAACCGGTTGTGCTTGATTCAGCATGAAGCAAGCATTCCCGGTTACCGAACACAAAAAAAAGAATACCAAATGGCACACGAACATCCACCCCTAAATCAATCAATCTATCTGCCATATTGGCATTTTTCTATCTTGTACACTTATATATTACAGGAGAAATCTCATTTCAACGCTTGCATACCATGCATATATAAAATCACTGTTAAATCACTGCTAACTCTCAAACAAAAACATCTCCCGTCTGTTACATACCCGACTTGAATATAGTAACCTAAACTTTTAAATTATGGCTAGAGAAAGCGTAAAAATCTTACAAGGAAAGCTTGATGTAGAAAGCTTGATTTCACAGTTGAATGCAGCATTGTCCGAAGAATGGTTGGCATATTACCAATACTGGGTAGGTGCATTAGTAGTAGAAGGCGCCATGCGTGCAGATGTACAAGGCGAATTCGAAGAACATGCGGAAGAAGAACGCAGACATGCGCAACTGCTTGCCGACCGCATTATCGAACTGGAAGGAGTACCCGTATTGGACCCGAAGAAATGGTTCGAACTGGCAAGATGCAAATATGATGCTCCCCAAGGGTTTGATTCTGTAAGTCTGCTAAAAGATAATGTAGCTTCTGAGCGTTGCGCAATACTGCGTTATCAGGAAATTGCTGACTTTACCAATGGAAAAGATTTCACTACTTGCGACATTGCCAAGCATATCCTTGCTGAAGAAGAAGAGCATGAACAAGATCTTCAGGATTACCTGACTGACATTGCCAGAATGAAAAAATCATTTCTCGACAAGTAATTTCCGACTCGTCAGAGAATGAGCGAAAGGCAGTCTTAAAAAGAGAATATCAAAACATTCTCTCTTCAAGATTGCCTTTTTTCACAAATATATGCGAAAACGACCCCGAAGTTTATACTCCTTTAGTCTCCTTTTGAACAATTTTCGTCCTGAATGGAACACCGCATTTCAGTTGATTCCTCCTACATTTGCAACCACACTTAATCATAAGTGCATAGAAAATAGGTATAAAGAGTATAAAAAGAAAAGACTATGGCAAATCAATTATCAAGAACTGATAGTTCATCCAATCAGGATATCAGACAACGATTCAACGTAAAAAAAACAATCATCGGAGTTATTGTTTTATTAATAGGATTATGTCACTTACCTGAAGCGATCCTCCTCATTATGGACGGCATTTCTTTAGATAGCATATTATATCTTATCGGCAATATATTACTCTGTCTGCTTGGCATATACCAACTTAAATTCCGTTCCAGGGAAATGAGATATCTGCTGACTAAAAGCGTGGTCAAAGAGAAGAACTATTCTTTCAATCTGAAATACCTTGAACCATTGAAAGAAATGATCGAATCAGGCAATTTTTCTAACAATATCAATATTGAGAAAGGAACAGGCGGAAATCTTCGGCTGGATGTCCTCATGTCGGCTGACAAGAAATTCGCAGCAGTGAGATTGTTACAGTTTATCCCTTACAGCTACATTCCGGTCATGGATATGCAATATCTGCGGAATGACAAGATCGCCGCTCTGGAGAATTTCCTGGAACACTCTAAATAAGGGTCCGTTTTATTTTATCCATCCCCACTTTTATGTAATAGTGCGATAAAAACCAAACTATTTTCAAACAAATCAAGAAGAAATCTTTCTTTTTTCGTATTTTTGTCCCAATATGCACTTTTAATTCAAGTAGACAACGAACATCAACGAAAAAGAATGAGAGTAATTGATTTAATACATAACAGCGAAAAAACAGCTTTCTCTTTCGAAATCCTTCCTCCACTGAAAGGTACAGGCATCGAAAAGCTGTATCAGACTGTCGATACCCTTCGGGAGTTTGATCCGAAATATATCAATATCACCACGCATCGCAGCGAATACGTATATAAGGATCTGGGCAACGGACTTTTCCAGCGAAACCGGCTGAGAAGACGCCCGGGGACTGTTGCCGTAGCTGCCGCTATCCAGAACAAGTATAATATAACGGTGGTTCCGCACATACTGTGCAGCGGCTTCACCCGTGAAGAAACCGAATATGTACTGCTCGACCTGCAATTCCTCAATATCACCGATCTGCTGGTACTTCGGGGAGATAAGGCCAAACATGAATCAGTATTCACTCCCGAGGGCGACGGATACCATCATGCTATCGAGTTGCAGGAGCAAATCAATAACTTCAATAAGGGAATCTTTGTAGACGGTTCGGAGATGAAAGTAACCAACAGCCCGTTCTCCTACGGTGTGGCTTGCTATCCGGAGAAGCACGAGGAGGCTCCCAACATCGAATCCGATCTCTTCTGGCTGAAAAAGAAAGTAGAAGCAGGTGCGGAATATGCTGTGACACAGTTATTCTACGACAATAAGAAATACTTCGAATTTGTAGAGCAAGCGAAGGCAGCAGGTATCAATGTACCTATCATTCCGGGCATCAAGCCATTCAAGAAGTTATCTCAACTCAGCATGGTGCCCAAGACATTCAAAGTAGACTTGCCGGAAGATTTGGTCAAGGAGGCTTTGAAATGCAAGAACGACAAGGAAGCCGAACAGGTTGGTATCGAATGGTGTGTCGCCCAATGCAAAGAGTTAATGGCACATGGAGTGCCAAGCATCCACTTCTACTCCATCGGAGCAGTGGACAGTATCAAAGAAGTGGCTAAAATCATTTATTGATATGTTTTTCAGAGACGTAATCGGACAAGAAGAAATCAAGCAACGACTCATTCAGGAAGTGAGTGAAGGGCGCATACCGCATGCCCAACTGATCTGTGGCCCCGAAGGAGTCGGTAAGATGCCGCTGGCTATCGCTTATGCCCGCTACATCAGTTGCACCAACCGGGGTGAGACGGATGCCTGCGGAGTATGTCCGTCGTGTGTGAAATTCAATAAACTGGTACATCCGGACGTACATTTCGTATTCCCCATCGTGAAAAGTTCTAAAGGAAAACGGGAAGTGTGCGACGACTATATCGCCGACTGGAGACCATTCGTTCTGAAGAATCCGTACTTCAACCTGAATCACTGGCTGAGAGAAATGGATGCCGAGAATGCACAGGCCATCATCTACGCAAAAGAGAGCGATGAAATCCTGAAGAAACTCAGCCTCAAATCGAGCGAAGGAGGATTCAAGATCACGATTCTCTGGTTGCCCGAAAAGATGTATCCGGTATGTGCCAACAAATTATTGAAATTGCTCGAAGAGCCACCTGAGAAAACTATCTTCCTGCTCGTATCGGAAGCTCCGGAAATGATTCTGCCTACTATTCTGAGCCGTACTCAACGCATGAACGTGCGAAAAATAGACGAACCGGCCATCGACCGCGTATTGCAGTCCAAATACGGTATCCAGCCTGCCGACAGCCTTTCCATTGCCCATCTGGCAAACGGGAACTTTATCAAAGCACTGGAAACTATTCATCTGAATGAAGAGAATCAGCTCTTCTTCGACTTATTTGTCAGCCTGATGCGATTGTCCTATCAACGGAAAATCAGGGAAATGAAGCTCTGGAGCGAACAGGTTGCCGGCATGGGACGTGAACGCCAGAAGAACTTTCTGGAATACTGCCAGCGCATGATCCGCGAAAACTTTATATTCAATCTCCATCAGCGTGATCTGACATACATGACAATCAACGAACAGAATTTCGCCTCTCGCTTTGCTCCTTTCGTCAACGAAAGGAACGTAATAGGCATCATGGATGAACTAAGCGAAGCGCAACTGCATATAGAACAAAATGTAAATGCCAAGATGGTATTTTTCGACTTCTCTCTGAAGATGATCGTACTGTTGAAGCAATAATAAATATATAAACTATGGAATATAAGCTTCATAATGGGAGCGGCGGTCTTTGCTGCAAAGGATGCTCCCGACAAGATAAGAAACTGAACACTTACGATTGGCTGGCAGACATACCAGGCAACGCGGAAGAGTGTGATATGGTGGAAGTGCAATTTAAAAACACCCGAAAAGGCTATTACCGCAACAGCAATAAGATCAAACTGGAAAAGGGAGACATCGTTGCCGTAGAAGCTGCTCCGGGCCATGACATCGGCGTCGTGACCCTGACGGGAAGACTCGTCCCGCTGCAAATGAAGAAGGCCAACTTCAAGACTGATGTTGAAATAAAGAGAATCTACCGGAAAGCAAAACCGGTGGATATGGAGAAATTCAACGAAGCGAAAGCAAAGGAACATGCGACCATGATCCGTGCCCGCCAGATCGCACTGAACCTGAACCTGGATATGAAAATCGGTGATGTGGAATATCAGGGCGACGGCAATAAGGCCATCTTCTACTACATTGCTGACGAACGTGTGGACTTCCGCCAACTGATTAAGGTACTTGCCGAAGCTTTCCGTGTCCGTATTGAAATGAAACAAATCGGTGCACGACAGGAAGCAGGACGTATCGGAGGTATCGGTCCTTGCGGACGGGAGCTTTGCTGCGCTACTTGGATGACGAGCTTTGTATCGGTATCTACAAGTGCCGCCCGCTTTCAGGACATTTCACTGAATCCTCAAAAGCTTGCCGGACAGTGCGCAAAGTTAAAGTGTTGTCTCAACTATGAGGTGGACTGCTATGTGGAAGCTCAGAAGCGCCTCCCTTCCAAAGAAATCGAACTGGAAACAAAGGACGGCACTTTCTACTTCTTCAAGGCTGATATTCTGAGTAATCATGTTTCTTACTCTACGGACAAGAACTTCCCCGCCAATCTGGTAACAATCAGTGGAAAACGTGCCTTTGAGGTAATTGCCATGAACAAGAAAGGAATGAAACCGGATAGTCTGCTCGAAGCTGAAGTGAAGCAAGAATCCAAAAAGCCGATTGACTTGCTGGAACAGGAAAGCCTCACCCGCTTCGACCGTAACCGAAATAATAAGGACGGAAACAACGGTAACCGGAACAAGAAGAAGAGAAAAGGAAATAATGACAACCGCCCGCAGGCACAGGCCGAAAGTGGAAATCGTCCGCAGCAACCTCAGAGGGGGGAGAACGAGAATCGTCCCCAACCGTCAGAGAACGGCAACAGAGGAGAAAGAGGAGACAGAGAAAATCGTCCGAGAAACAATAACAATAATAACCGGAACAGAGGACAGAATCAAGGACGGAATAATGAGAACAGACGTCCGGAAAGAGGACAGAATCAGGAACGTCCACAGAATCCGAACCGTCCGCAGAATCAAGAGCGTTCACAAAATCAAGAGCGTCCGGTAAATCAGGAACGCAATCAAGAACGTAATCAAGAGCGTCCGCAGAATAGAGAACGGCAACCCAAACAGGAACGTCCTCAAAATCAGGAACGCCCGCAGGAACAAGGAAGACAACCCAACCAGGAACGTATTCCCAGACCTGAAAGAAATTCGAATCAAGAGAAACCGCAAAATAATGAAAAGCCTGCTCAGGAATAGCTTATTTTGTTTATTCGGTGCCTGCCTCATGGCAGCCTGTAATGAAAATACCGTGTATCACTCCTACCAGTCCCTGCCCAATGAGGGATGGGGAAAGAGTGATACACTCTCTTTTCAGTGTCCTGTTACGGACAGTATTCCTGGTACACTCAGATTATTTGCGGAAGTTCGCAACAGAAGTGAATACCCTTACCGCAACCTTTACTTATTCATTCATGAGAATCTGCTCGACTCCACAGTATGGCGCACTGACACGATAGCGGTCAACCTGGCTGATTCCACAGGAAGATGGACAGGCAATGGGTGGGGAAGTATCTATCAAACAGCAGTTTTTGTCAAATCTGTCCGCCCGCTGCATCCCGGAAACTACACAGTTAAGATTGTGCACGGAATGCAGGATGAGAAATTAACCGGACTCAATGACGTCGGTATCCGGATTGAAAAACAAGGAGAATAGATTAAAGCCTTCTGCCTCTTCCGGCATCCAGCCTCAGGAAGATAAACAATAAAATGGTGAATCCCCACAAGGAAGAACCTCCGTAACTGAAGAACGGTAAAGGAATACCAATGACCGGAGTCAGCCCAAGCACCATCCCGACATTAATAAAAAGATGGAAAAGGAAGATACTGACAACGGAATAACCATAGACACGTGCAAAAATGGAAGTCTGCCGCTCGGATAAAGCAATCAGTCTCAGAATCAATATAAGGAAAGCCAACAGGACAGCAGCCGAACCGACAAATCCCTGCTCCTCTCCCACTGTGCAGAAGATAAAGTCAGTATCTTGTTCGGGCACATATTTCAGTTTCGTCTGTGTGCCATTCAGAAAGCCTTTTCCAGTCAATCCACCGGAACCGATGGCTATCTTTGACTGATTGACATTATATCCCGCTCCCGTCAGGTCTTCTTCCATACCGAGTACAACCTTGATGCGGATTTGCTGATGGGATTCCAAGATATTATCAAATACGTAGTTACTGGAATACAGGAAGCCGATAGAGCCAATGGCAAACAGAGCAATCAGGAAATAGGAACGTTGACGCTCTCTCAATGCCAGATAGAGCAGATAACCTATCACAAGAACACAAAGCCCCCATTGCACCCATACCAGACTAAAGTGTATTCCGTATTCCGATATTAAATATGCGATAAGCAGAATGATCAGGCTTCCTCCGATAATGTTCCGTGTGGGTTCCCACTTTTTGGGGTACACCCATACCATTCCTCCGGCAAACAACAGAATCAATAACAACACGATAAATTCGCCCAACGGTGTGGGAGTATCGGCAATAAAGACCTCGTCAAAACGGATGCCGACAACAAAGTAAATCACTGCACACAAACCGGCAAAAAGCACTACACCGGGCATTCCTTCCCGATAAAGCACCAAAAAGAAGGCAAGATAAACTAATGCCGACCCCGTCTCCCGCTGTCCGATAATCAGGAGCATCGGAAGAAGAATGATAAAGCCCAAGACGAAGGCACACTTTTCTTTCTTTATGCTGAATGAGTATGAGTTCATATATTTCGCCAGCGCCAGTGCCGTAGCAAACTTGGCAAACTCGGCGGGTTGCAAGCTGACCGGCCCCATCACCAGCCACGAACGCGACCCTTTCGTATCCGGTGCGATAAAGATGGTAACAATAAGCAGCACAATCATCCCTACATATATAATGTACGCGAACATATCATACATCCGGTCTTCCAGCATCAGCAAAACAAATCCCAGACCAAAGGAGCAGATAATCCATACAAACTGCTTTCCGGCACGGGTAGAGAAATCAAAGAAGTCACGATCGCCATAGTCATAGCTGGCACCGCAAACGCTGAACCATCCGCCGACAATCAAAAGCAGATAGATACCAATCGTTACCCAATCCAGTGTTTTCCACAAACTATCGTTCCTCGTTACCATATAAAATGATTCTGTTACTGATTTCTTCTGCTCTTAACTCATTCTCGGGCGACAACTTCCCTTTCATATATTGTTCCATCATCAATGCACCGATCGGCACTCCATAAGTCGCTCCCCAACCTCCATTCTCTACATATACGGCAATGGCGATCTTAGGCTGGTTCATCGGAGCAAAGCCCATAAACACCGAATGGTCATGTCCGCGATTCTGCGCTGTTCCTGTCTTTCCGCAGGCTTCAAGTTCCGGCACCATCACGGACAGCATACGGCAAGTACCTCCGGTGGCAGCAGCACGCATTCCTTCTACCACAGATTCATAATGTCTTCGCTCTATGGTTGTGTTGCGTGGATGTCGATAAATGCTATCCAACTGCGCATCCTGAATTTCCTTCACAATATGTGGTGTTGTAAAATGTCCGCGATTGGCAATCGTTGCCCCTAAGTTAGCTATCTGAAGAGGGGTAGACAGAATTTCACCTTGTCCGATGGAGATACTGATGACCGTCAGTCCGTTCCAGTGTCCACGATAAGCCTTGTCATAAAATTGCGCGTTCGGTATCAAGCCCCGTTTCTCTCCGGGCAAATCAACTCCTAACTTATAGCCGAATCCCTGAGAAACCATGTGATCTTTCCAGACTGTGATGGCATTCTGCGGTGAACCGTACTTGCGATCGCCGAACATACGGAACAGCCCCCAACAGAAATAGGAGTTGCAAGAAGTCGCAATAGCCGGAATCAATGGCAAAGGTGAGCCGTGAGCATGACATCCCACTGTCAGACGCCCATAATGGAAACCACGAGAACAGGGGAAAGAAGGACTTTGCTCGGTAATGATTCCTTCTTGCAGGAAGGTCAGTCCCTGTGCCGTCTTGAAAGTTGACCCCGGAGGATAGACTCCCATCAACGCACGATTGAGCAACGGTTTCTGTTTATCGCGTTGCAGCATCAGATGGTTCTTGCCACGCTGACGACCAATCATCAGATGCGGATCATAATTCGGAGAAGAAACCAGACAAAGGATTTCTCCGGTTTCCGGTTCGATAGCTACGATACTTCCAATCTTATTTTTCAATAACCGTTCGCCTAATATCTGCAAATCGATGTCGAGACTCAGAGTCAGATTCTTGCCCGGAATGGAAGGACGGTCATACTCTCCGTCCATATAACGTCCCTGGATACGTCCATGCGCATCGCGCAACAGAATCTCTACTCCCTTTTCTCCACGCAGGTATTTCTCGTACGATCTTTCAACTCCCAGTTTTCCTACATAATCTCCGCGGATGTAGTATCCCTCTTCATCCGCCTCCATATCTTTAACGGATACCTCACCGATATCCCCCAAAGCATGGGCGGCAGCATTGTATGAATATTGCCGGATCGTACGCCGCTGAATATAAAAACCGGGAAACTTGAACAGTTTCTCCTGGAAGACACCGCACTCCTCCGCAGAGAGTTGTGACATGAACAGCTGGTTGGTATATCGGGAATATCCCGGATTGCGGCGGCGGTCTCTCATATCACTCATGATCTTAAGGAACTGAGCACGAGTAATGCCCAACGACTCACATAAATCGAGTGTATCCAGATTTTCGACCTCTTTCGGGACAAGAGTGATGTCATAGGCCGGCTGGTTGAATACCAGCAGTTTGCCGTTACGGTCGTAAATAGCACCCCGTGAGGGATATTGAATTTTATTCAGGAAAGCATTGCTGTCGGCATTCTTCTTGTAGTCGTCTGTCGTTATCTGCAATACAAAGAGGCGTATCAGATAAATCAACACAATAGTTAAAGCAATCCCCCCGATAACAAATTTCCGCTTTTCTAATCTATAGTCTTTTGCCATTCCTATCTCCTTATTCCTTCTACAGCAAGAATGCAGGTTAAAGTCAGAAGGGTGCACGAAATCACCCGCAATAACAACAGCCAGATGCTGGTAAATGAGAAGAACTCAATGCTGAGTAATGCCAGGCTATGGACAAAAACACTTGCCGTGGTATATTTCAGGAAAGGAGTGATGCCCATGCTCTTGAAAGAAGGGATGATACTGTCCAGATTGTCACGCGGAGTAAACAGGCGCAGCAAGGACGGACGAAGGAAAGCCAGCAGCACGGTTGCCGCAGCATTCATCCCCGGAGTATCGGCAAAGATATCAATGGTTAGTCCGAAGAAGAAAGCCCACAACATCAACTCATTCCGGGAAGTTCCGGAAGCGAATTTCAGTATAAAGTAAATGTAGAGAAAGGGAGTAGCATATCCGGCAATATGTACGTTATTCAGGATCAGTACCTGAAGAAGTACCAGCCCGATAAACCATCCGATTCTATGTATATAGGTAATTATCATTATTTCACAGCCTTATTTTCCAGTTCTTTCTGTTCCTGCTGACCGTTCCGGGCTATCACCCGCACATCACTCACCTTGCCGAAATCGGTAGCCAACTTGATTTTCAGCAAATAAGACAATCCGTCGTGCGAGTCGGACATATCATCGACTGTTCCTACCATGATTCCTTCAGGGAATACGGTAGAGAAGCCGCTTGTCACCACCGTATCACCCAGATTAAACTCTGCATGACGAGGCAAATCTTTCAGATACGCATAACGGGAATCTCCATGCTCCCACTTCAGATAACCAAAGTAGTCACTTCCGACAATCTTGCAACTAATATTTGACTTGCTGTTCAATACCGAAATCACGAGTGAATACGAAGAGGAGGTTTCATAGACAATGCCCACTATTCCGTTTCCGTCCACCACTCCCATTTCGGGACGGATGCCGGAAGAAGAACCCTGATCGAGCGTTATATAATTATCCGCCTGATTCAGACTGTTCTTAATGACGTGTGCCTTGAACAACTGATAATCTGTCAGAGGTATCTCCTTGATGCTGTTTACAGTGACCGAATCAACCTGATGCTCCCGCAACGCCTTTTCCAGATTAGTGATCTGCTGTTCGAGCACCATATTACGATCCAGCAAGTCTGCGTTGACCGATTTGAGATGGAAATAAGAGCTTATTCCTCCCGAAACTTCATAAACTGCCCCCACAACGACATTGGCAGATGTAAAAAAAGTACTCTGCTGATAGTTGTTGAACCGAAATAACAAAACAAAACTGGCTACCTCTAATACGATGAAGAGGAACCAGTAATTGTATTTCAAAAGGAAGTTTATTAAATTCCGCATGAATAATGATCCGTATTATTTATCTCATCAAGAAAGAGAAACGGTCTACATTCTTTAATGCCACACCCGTACCTTTGGCTACTGCGTGCAAAGGATCTTCAGCAATGTGGAAAGGTATGTTAATTTTATCTGTCAAACGCTTGTCCAGTCCGCGAAGCAATGCACCACCACCGGCAAGATAAATACCGTTGTGTACAATATCCGCATACAGTTCGGGCGGCGTATTTTCCAATGCACTCAAGATGGCTGTTTCAACCTTGGAGATGGATTTCTCCAGACAGTGAGCCACTTCCTGATAACATACGGGCACTTCCATCGGAAGAGCTGTGATACGGTTCGGTCCATGAACGATGTAATCTTCCGGAGCGTCATCGCCAAGCTCGGTCAGTGCGGCACCTACGTTGATCTTAATACGTTCTGCCATACGTTCGCTGACTTTCACATTATGCTGACGGCTCATGTATTCCTGGATATCCGCAGTCAGATCATCACCGGCGATACGGATAGAGTTGTTGGAAACGATACCTCCCAAAGAGATAACGGCAATTTCCGTAGACCCACCACCTATATCCACGATCATGTTTCCTTCGGGCGCTTCTACATCAATACCGATACCGATTGCCGCAGCCATCGGTTCGAATATCAGATAGACGTCACGCCCACCGGCATGCTCGGCTGAGTCACGAACGGCACGGAGTTCTACTTCCGTACTTCCCGACGGTACACCGATCACCATACGAAGTGACGGCGAAAACAAGTGATTACGAGTATTTACCTGCTTAATCAAACCGCGCATCATTTGCTCGCAAGCATAGAAGTCGGCGATCACTCCATCCCTCAACGGACGAATAGTACGTATATTTTCGTGGGTCTTTTCGTGCATCAACTTCGCCTTTTCCCCAACGGCGATCATCTTATCTGTACGGCGATCCAAGGCCACAACCGAAGGCTCATCCACCACAATTTTCCCGTTTGTGATGATGATGGTATTGGCTGTCCCCAAGTCCATCGCTATTTCTTGTGTAAAAGAGAATAATCCCATTAATATAAAGTATTAAGTATTAAGTATTAGGTATTAAATATTAGGTATAAAGTAGACTGCCTTATCCGCAAGGTTAATACTTAATACCTAATACTCAATACCTGTTTTTAATGTTTAAAATGACGGATACCGGTGGTCACCATCGCCATACCGTGCTCGTTGCAGTAAGCAAAAGTAAGATCGTCTTTCACCGAGCCGCCCGGCTGGATGACTGCCGTAATACCTTCTTTGTCTGCTATTTCTACGCAATCCGGGAAGGGGAAGAAAGCATCTGAAGCCATTACCGCACCGTTCAGATCGAATCCGAATGATTTGGCTTTTTCAATCGCTTGTTTCAAGGCGTCTACCCGTGAAGTCTGTCCCACACCGCTTGCAAGAAGCTGTTTGCCTTTTGCCAGCACGATAGCGTTTGATTTACTGTTCTTAACGATCTTGTTGGCAAACAACAGATCTTCCACTTCTTCCGGAGTAGGAGCTTTGTCTGTCACAGTTCTCAGATCGGCAACCGTTTCAATATTCATATCTTTGTCCTGCACCAATACACCGTTCAACAAAGCACGGAACTGTTTCTTAGGCAGTTTGGCTTCTTTGCGAACCAGGATGATGCGGTTCTTTTTCTGTCCCAAAATCTCGAGCGCGTCTACGTCATAGTCCGGCGCGATAATCACTTCGAAGAATATCTTGTTGATCTCTTCAGCTGCTGCTTTGTCAATCACTCCGTTAGTAATCAATACGCCTCCGAAAGCGGAAACGGGATCACCGGCCAACGCGTCTGTCCATGCTTCCAGTACAGTTGGACGAGAAGCCAGGCCGCAAGCATTATTATGTTTCAGGATAGCGAAAGTCAAATCTTCGTATTCGTCGATCAGATCGACGGCAGCATTGATGTCCAGCAAGTTGTTATAAGAGATTTCCTTACCGTGAATCTGATCGAACATGGCGTCCAGATTTCCGTAGAAATAACCTTTCTGATGAGGGTTTTCACCGTAACGGAGTTGCTTCTGGTTGTTTACCGAACAACGGAAAGCAGAACCTTCGCCGGCATCGAAATAATTGAAGATAGCTGAGTCGTAGTGAGAAGAAACGGCAAACGCTTCTTTTGCCATCCAGCGACGTTCTTCGAGTGAAGAAGTAGCGCCATGTTCCATCAGCATATCCAGCAATGGCTTATATTGTGCCTGAGAAGCCACGATGATGACATCGTTATAGTTCTTGGCAGCAGCACGAATCAAAGAGATTCCACCTATATCGATTTTTTCAATGATGTCTGCTTCGGATGCGCCGGAAGCTACGGTAGCTTCAAACGGATACAGGTCGACAATAACCAAATCTATTTCGGGGATTTCATACTTTTCAATCTGTTGAATATCCTGTTCCAGGTCACGACGGCAAAGGATACCTCCGAAAATCTTCGGATGTAATGTCTTCACTCTACCACCAAGGATGGAAGGATAAGTGGTCAAATCTTCCACTGCCTTACAGGGATATCCTAGTGATTCAATAAACTGACGAGTTCCACCTGTTGAGAGAAACTCGACTCCTTCTTCGTAAAGTTTGGTAATAATTTCATCCAAACCTTCCTTATGGTATACAGATACCAATGCAGTTTTTATTCTTTTAGACTCTGACATTGAATTGCTTATTAAGTATTTGATGCGCAAAGTTACGAAATATTGTTTATCGTACGTAATAAATAAGGTGTGAATTAATAAAAAAAAGCGTTGACTGTTCCTGTTGGAAAGTCAACGCTCCTTCGCACATAGAGCTTCTAATCAAAATATATTACCAGATAGACACTCGTTTATCCTTCGCTACGAACATAGGATCATGTTCTGTGATATTGAATGCTTCGTACCAGTTCTGGATATGAGGCAATGCTCCGTCCACACGCCATTTTCCTAAAGAGTGAGGATCGAGTTTGGTCAGTCGGAGAATCTCTTCCGGGCGGATGTGTCCGGCCCATACATTAGCATAAGCAAGGAAGAAACGTTGTTCGGGAGTAAATCCGTCAACAACTTCCAGCGGTGCTGTTTCCATTGCTTTCTTGAAAGCCGCGAAAGAAACCTGCAAGCCACCGTGGTCGGCAATGTTCTCTCCCAAAGTAAGTTCACCGTTTGCATGTACACCGGGAGCCACTTCTATGCTGTCAAAGAAGTTAACCATCACTTGAGCACGTTCCTCGAACTTTTTAGCATCTTCTTCTGTCCACCAGTCTTTCAGGTTACCATCCTTGTCGTATTGACGACCCTGATCGTCGAATCCGTGAGTCATTTCATGGCCGATTACCACACCGATAGCACCATAGTTCATCGCATCGTCAGCGTTCATATCAAAGAACGGAGCCTGCAGGATAGCGGCTGGGAAACAGATTTCGTTGGTTGTCGGGTTATAGTAAGCATTTACTGTCTGAGGTGTCATCAACCATTCGTCCTTGTCGACCGGCTTACCGGCTTTCGCGATCATGTCATTGAAGTCCCATTGGCTGGCACGCTCGATATTTGCCCAATAAGAGTCGTCTTTGATCTCCAGAGCAGAGTAATCTTTCCATTTATCCGGGTAACCGATCTTTACATGGAAAGTAGCCAGTTTCTCTAATGCTTTCACCTTTGTCGGTTCGCTCATCCATTCCAGCGCTTTGATGCGTTCGCCCAGAGAAGTCTGCAAATTCTTCACCAATCCAACCATACGTTCTTTGGCAGCGGCAGGGAAGTATTTCTCGACATACATCTGTCCTACTACTTCACCCAAAGAGCCGTCTACAGTGCTTACCGCACGTTTCCAGCGAGGCTGCATTTCTTTCTTGCCAGACATTGTTCTACTATAGAAGTCGAAGTTTTGTGCTACGAAATCATCACTAAGGAAAGAGGCTGCGGCATCGATCAGATTCCATTGAAGATAGAACTTCTGGTCTTCAAGAGGCACTGTATTAATAACATCGGCAACTTCCTTCATGGCTGCAGGCTGACCGATATTCACTTCTTTCAAGTCATTCAGTCCCGAAGTAGTGAAATAAGCATCCCAGTTGAAAGTAGGGAAGTTCTTTTTCAGCGTTTCCATATCCATCTTATTATAGTTGGCATGCGGATCACGCAATTCTACTTGTGAACGGGCAGCTTTGGCAAGACGTGTTTCGATGTTCATCACAGCCACCATTGCTTTCTGTGCGGTAGCTTCGTCATAGGCCGGCCAACTGGAACATTTTAACGAGGTGCTCCTTATATTTATCGCGGATACTCTTTGTCTGCTCGTCATTCTCCAGATAGTAATCACGCTGTCCCATTCCGAGACCGCCCTGATAGGTCTGAACCATGTTCATAGAGCTGTTCATATCATCCGCACTAACAAACATGGTAAAGTAAGGACGTATTCCTTTCTTCTGACTTTCGGCAATGTAAGTGTAAATCTCTTCTTTATCTTTGAGCGCATCGATAGCCGCCATTTCTTCTTTGATCGGAGCTGCTCCTTCTTTGTTCAGCTTCACGCTGTCCATAGCGATGTTATAAAGATCACCCACTTTCTGGGCAGCACTGCCCGGAGCGTTGTCTTTCTTTGCAGCCAGTTCTGCAATCAGTTCTTTCAACTGTTCGCGGCTTTTCTCGTGAAGCATATCGAAAGAGCCGAAGCGTGAATACTCGTCTGTCAGCGGATGACTTTCAATCCACCCACCGCAGGCATACTGATAAAAACTTGTACCCGGCATTGCCGTGGTATCCAGATTAGCAAGGTCGATACCGGACGTTAGTACGGCCTCTTTCTTGCTATTACATCCTGTTGTCATAAGGCATACGGCAAGAATTGGTAAATACTTGGTTACTTTCATATTATATAATAAATTAGTTTTTCACTTCTTCCAGTTCCATCGAAACCCGTTCCCACTCTTCAACGGTGGTATCCAATTGCTGTTTCAGCTTCTGATGCCGTTCATACAGTTGCATATCCGATGCTCCTTCCGGGGTTGCCATTTTTGCTTCCAGAATGGCGATTGCCGATTCCGTTTCTTCAATCGAAGCCTCACAGTCCGCCACCTGGCGTTCCAACTTCTTTATCTTCTTATTGAGTTCCTTCTGCGCTTCATACGAGAGTCTGTTCTCCGAAGGTTGCTCTGTATCCGCTTCGTTTCCTTTGGCAGATGCGGTAGGAGAAGTAGAGAGAGAAACTCCTTTCTGAAGTTCATTCAGGCTGTCGATCTTCTTCTTTTGCAGGAAATCGTAGATACCGCCAAGATGTTCTTTCACTGTTCCACCACCGAACTCATATACTTTAGTCGCAAGTCCGTCCAAAAAATCACGGTCGTGGCTGACAAGTATCACTGTTCCGTCAAATTCGCGGATAGCTTCTTTCAGTACATCTTTGGAACGCATATCCAAATGATTGGTAGGTTCGTCCAAAATCAGGAAGTTCACCGGTTCCAGCAGCAACTTAATCATAGCCAGACGAGTACGCTCTCCACCGGAAAGTACTTTCACTTTTTTATCCGAAGCCTCTCCGCCAAACATGAATGCACCCAAAATGTCACGTATCTTCAACCGGATATCTCCTGTCGCCACACGGTCGATCGTATCAAATACCGTCATGTTTTCATCCAGCATCTGCGCCTGATTCTGTGCAAAGTAACCGATCTGCACGTTATGCCCGATCGTCAGTTTACCATCAAAATCAATCTCGCCCATGATACATTTCACTAACGTAGATTTACCTTCTCCGTTCTTTCCGACAAATGCGACTTTTTCTCCTCTGTTGATCGTCAGATTCACATCATGGAAAACAACGTGCTGTCCGTATGCCTTGCGTACGTCTTCACAGATAACCGGATAATTCCCGCTGCGGCTGGCAGGAGGAAATTTCAGACGGAGGGAAGAGTTGTCTTCCTCATCGACCTCGATACGGTCTATCTTTTCCAGTTGTTTGATACGACTCTGCACCTGTACGGCTTTGGTTGCCTTATAGCGGAAACGTTCGATAAAGTCTTCCGTATCCTGTATCTGCTTCTGCTGATTCTCATAGGCACGGAGCTGCTGCTCACGACGTTCTTTACGTAATACGACAAACTCATCGTACTTCACTTTATAGTCATAAATCTGACCGCAGGTAATCTCGATCGTACGGGTAGTTACATTATTAAGGAAAGCACGGTCGTGGCTGACCAGCACAACAGCATTGGCACGGGTAGACAGAAAGTTCTCCAGCCATTGTATACTCTCGATATCCAGATGGTTAGTCGGCTCATCAAGGAGCAGCACATCCGGACGACGGAGCAAGAGCTTCGCTAGTTCGATACGCATACGCCAGCCGCCGGAGAATTCGGAAGTCGAACGGTTAAAGTCTTCCCTGCTAAAGCCCAATCCCAACAGGGTACGTTCTATTTCCGCCTGAAAATTGGTTCCTCCCATCATCAGGAAGCGGTCGTTTTCGTGTGTGAAGCGGTCTATTAACTGGTGGTATTCTTCGGATTCATAGTCGGTGCGGTCGGCAAGCTGCTGATTCATCCGTTCAAGGTTTGCCTGAAGTTCGAAAATATGCTCGAAAGCGAGTTCTGCTTCCTCCATCACCGTGCGGACATCCGAAAGGATCATGACTTGCGGCAGATAGCCGATTGTTACATCTTTAGGGACGGCTACCACTCCACGGGTCGGGTTTTGCAGACCTGCCAATATTTTCAACATAGTCGATTTGCCCGCACCATTCTTGCCGACCAAAGCGATGCGGTCTTTTTTATTGATAACATAGCTGACATCCGCAAAGAGCGGTGTCGCATTAAATTCTACTGATAATCCTTCTACTGAAATCACGTCTGTCTCTGATTTATAAGATTTTGGATTGCAAAGATAATGAATAATTATTGGATAAAGGGCAGTATTATCCGTTATGAAAGACAAAAAAAGCAGTCATTCTCATGAATGACTGCTTCCTGGTCTTTATCAAAAGCTTTTCTTTAGAACAATTTAGCAGGGTATTCACCGGCATCTACCAATGCCTGAATCTTATCCACTACGCTCTGACGGTCTTCCGGATAAGTTACACCAAACCATTTGCTGGTAGTATCCAGAACTTCTACAGTTGCAGTTCCGTCGTTAATCAATTTATCCACCATCAGCGGGATAAAGAATTCGCTCTTCAGGTTCTCCATGTTCTTCGGATCGCTCAGGAAAGTCTTGAAGAACTCTTCACTGTAAGCAAAGTAGTCGGGAGTAAAGCCCCAGAAGTTCATACTTACCGGAGTCGTATCAGGAGTAGCTGTCCATTCACCGTTATCATCGATGTATTTTACTTCGCCGTCCAGACGTTGAATCTTCGTACGTTCCACTACGGAAGTCAGCAAGTTGTTAGCATCTGTACTGCAGATACCACGAGATACCGTACCGCTCTCGCTCAACGTATTTCCCACACGGAAACCTACCATTGAATAAACATTCTTGGAATTTTCGGGAAGAGCAGACAGGAATTTGCCCATTACCTGGAACGAGTCACGACCATAGAAGTCATCGCAGTTGATTACCGCAAACGGTTCACTAATCACATCAGCTCCCATCATTACCGCATGATTTGTACCCCATGGTTTTGTACGGTCTGCCGGACAAGTGAATCCTTCCGGAAGATCATCAATAGACTGGAATACCAGTTCGCAAGGAATGTGGCCTTCGTATTTAGAAATAATCTTTTCGCGGAAATCCTGTTCAAAATCTTTGCGGATTACAAATACAAGCTTACCAAATCCTGCGTTGATAGCATCATAGATAGAGTAATCCATAATAGTTTCGCCGTTAGGACCCAGTCCGTCCAATTGCTTCAAGCCTCCATAACGGCTACCCATACCAGCAGCCAATAAGAATAAAGTTGGTTTCATAAATTGTGTAATATTAAAAGGTTAGTGATGTCAATGGCATCAGATTTCGTTGCAAATTTACAAAAATAGTTGAATCCAACAGGACAAATATCAATCATTATTCACTAAAATCGTACAAAAATCATTCATTAGAACGGGTAACCGATAGCAAAATGTATTCCCAGATTCTTGAAGAAAGCTCCGGTTACATTATAATAGCCGCTACGTTCCGTATCATAAGGCAGATGCAGAGGAATACCGAAGTCGAGACGGAATACGAGAATATCCATGTCATAACGGATACCGACACCCGTTCCCAAAGCTATTTGTTTAGGGAAAGTCTTCAGACGCAGTTGTGAATTGGGACGTGCTTCTTTTCCATCAGCCAAAAGCTTTCTGTCTTTGCGCAACAACCACACATTTCCTGCATCCAGAAAGGTAGCTCCCCAAAAGCTCTTGAAAATACGGAAACGATATTCCACATTCGCCTCAAAGCGGAAGGTTCCTGTCTGATCCAGGTAGGAATATTTTCCCTCTTCCGGATGATAACCGCCCGGACCGACACTGCGCACTGTAAAAGCACGGATACTATTGGCACCACCTACATAAAATTGTTCACTATAGGGAGCTATCGTAGCATTGCCATAAGTAAACAGTGCACCTACTGCCATGCGGCTGGCTATCGCATTATTCTTATCTATGTTCCACAAATGACGCAACTCTGTATTCAACTTCACAAACTGTGCAAACGGAGCCCCCAGCAAACTCTTATCCTCTTCATTGAACGGCTTGCCAAAAGCACGGTAAATAAGGGAAGTGATATTACCCGCCGAAGTGACGGTAGACTGCCACCAGATAGGGTTCTTTATCCGACGACCCGAAGCATTGTCATACGTATACGTATATTCCATCGCCGGAATAAACTGGTTCCTAAGACTGACATACAATGCAGGATTAGCTTCAGCTATCTCTTTAAAATCCTCAGACTGATGCTGCAAGACATTAAATGTCAGTTTAAAAGGAGTAATACTATGCCGGCTGGTACGGGAGGGCTGGAAATCGTATGTAGCATTGCCGCCAAAGGACAGCAGTTTATAATACTTTGCCCGGTTCAGCTGGTTGATATACAGACGAAAGGTCGTCGTGGCCGGGAAGTCAAACTCCCGTTTACCCAGATGCGGGAACACGACTCTCGGAAAAGTCAGAGAGGTAGAAAGCCCCATTTCCCAACTGTTCATCAGTGAGCTCTTCTCACCGCCTCCGGTCTGCCACTCATAAGAGCCTTTCAGTTTTACGTTCCAGCTTTCACCACCTCCGAATACATTGTTACGAGTGACACCGAAAGATGCACCGGGACCGGTCTGGTCATTACTCTTCGTTACTACATTCAGTTCCAGTTCTGCATCCAACGGTTTGGCAAATGTAGCCTGCATAGTGACATCCAGTGTATCACAAGCCGCTGTCGTATCTCGGGGAGCATATTGCATATCCATATAGCTGAATATACCGAGCTGACTCAATTTCTCCTGCACCTGCTCCTGCCGGTACTGGCTATAAAGACGGGTACGGTTGGAAGCCCTCATCTGTTTGCTCCGTACAAACTGCTGATAGTTCATCCATCGATAGAGCATATTCGGACGGACCTGCAGTTTATCATAATAGTGAATATTCAGATTCTTGTACAAGATACTGTCATTAGGTGCCTCGCCATTCTTTCCGAAGAGATAGACCGAAGCATCTCCTACATAGTAAGAACGTTGAGCGGCAGCCGGTAATCCCGGAAGAGGAATCAGACGAAGACTGATATGTCCGCCGGGAACCAAGGTTGTATCTGCCTGATAGGTCATATAGTCCGGACGGAAGTAGAAATATCCCCGATTACGCAAAAGGGTACTGATACGGGAACGTTCTTCATCCAAATCCACCACATTAAACTGTTCGCCGGGGGTGATGTAAGACATACGACGTCCGCGTTCCATGATCTTCAGAGTCTGGGGAGTGAAACGCTGATAATACACTGTATCAATGAAATAAGGGTTCTTCATATCTACCGTATAGAGCAGACTTGCTTTCAGACTATCTTTCTTATCGACCAAAGTCTCGTAAGTCACCTTTCCATTGAAATATCCGTAATCACGGAGCAGGTTAGTGGCTACCTTGACACGTACTTCGGGATTGACAGTAGAAATAAATACGGGCGGATTGGCGGCAAAGCGGTTAAACATCCACTTACCGAATCCTTTCTTGTATTTCACGAAGTCGTTATACATCCACATTTTAAAAGGAATAGGCAGAAAACCTCCCAACAGAGTAGTACTGGGAGTTTTGGCAAGCGCTGCATTGATTTCCGTCAAAGCAGTTTCACCAACCCGTGTCGATGATTTATTGACTATCACCGTTTTTCCTCCGGTATAGAGTATTTCATCTTCGGGCAGATGTTTCGTCACCGAACACGCCGAAAACAACACTATACCTATAAGACAGCCTGCTAATATGTTAATACGTATATCTTTCATTCTTACTTCTTTTTCTTAAAGATGAACAGTTCACTGAGCTTATCCAGTTTCTTGCGAAGTACCAGACCGACTCCGGTTTCCGTAATCTCCCCTTCGAGTACACTCTCATAGTTCTTATCGTAGAACAAACGGACATAACGGGTTCCCGTACGGTCCAGACGATATTCCAAAGAGATGTTGTCAATGAAGGATTCGGCATCATTCGTCGCATTTTCGCCCGTCGATACCTTACCACCGATTACAATCTGGAAGCGGTTATTGAAGAGGCGCTGCGAATAACGGAAACTGTAATCCGTACGCTTGCCGCCGGTATCCGAGGCGTCATGATCTTCGACACCCACAGAGACGCTGGCATTCTTCAGGTTACCCATCAGTGAATTTATCTGACTGCTCAGTACGGAGTTCAGGGCAGAACCCATATTCAACTTGCCAAGTCCGCCGCCTCCACCGCCGATCGGTCCGGTGCCGAGATAGGTTTTCATCAACATGATATAAAGTGCCTGTTTTCCACGTTCTTCCGCTCCCATTGCTGTCAGTTCATTCTGTATGGTCGCATCTTCCGGGGCCGCTACGTCGAAAGCAAAAGACAGGTTGTCCAACCGGTTCTTTACGACAATGGAAACGTCAAAGTTAACCATTCTCGTTCCTCCGTTCTCTCCTTCGGATACGGAAGCACGGATACGGTCAGTTGCCTTGAAGTTCAGCATGGGGTCCATCGGGTTTCCGGTCCAATCTACATAGCTGCCGTTATCGATGGCAAATTCCTTGACTGCAATGATAGGCAGAGAATACTTCATCAGTCCACCGCTCAGTGTGTAACGTCCGGTCAATGTCAGGTCTCCCTGCGGAGTGTATTTCATCGAAAGATCGCCACCTCCTTCCAGTTCGATACGATTGTCACTGGCGTCCAAGTCCACTTTCACCCTGACTGAAGGGTCGATATGAACCATCATCAGCATATCCAATCCACCTAAAGATACGGTAGGCACTTCCTGACGGACAACTGTGGTGGTATCACTGAATGAAGTAAATGTCACCAGACTTCCCAGACGATCCTGCACGGTCAGCGGTGAATCGGTCAGTACATACGAGACATCCGTATTGCCCAGCAAATTCAGGTTTCCACGCATATTCAACCCGTCCAACGGGCCTTTTATGGTTGCCCGCAAGTCCGCAAAGACTTTTCCGTAGACAAGGCTTTCGCGAGTACGCTTCGCATTCAACAAGGTATAGTTTTCCGCCAGCAGATTCAGACTCGCCATCGGTCGGGACATATCACGGAAATCGACATAACCGTCGATCGTAAACGGATTCTTTCCCGTGGTGTAAATGGCGAACTTATCAAATATCAGACGATTGTTCTTCAACTGCACAGGGCGGTTATCAAACAGGAAGTTAGCACCATACTGGCGTGACAGGACAGATACGCTGTCCAGTATCAGTTCACCGTTTATCAATGGCTGCTCGGTACTGCCTGTTATATTCAGGTCACCGTCCATATCACCGGCAAGCGTAACCAGCTCGTCGGGAATAAAGGCGTTGGCAATACGAAGCGGGAAGTGTTCCAACGTCGTATTTACTTCCAGGCTATCCTTTCCCGTCGAGGTAGGGAGCAGCTTGCCATCTGCTATCAGCACTTCTACCTTATCATGATTCAGATAAGCGTTGAGGTATTGTTTTCCCTGTTCGCCCGGCAGCCATGTAGCCCCCAAAGTAATATCACCAATGCGCTGGCGTTCATAAGTCAGTTCATCAATGGATGCTTCCGCAGAGAGCTGAAGGTCCTTTTCGGTCTGTATGTAGTGTGCTTCTGCCGAGAACAATCCGGTGATTTCGGGGAAGTAAGGCAGTACGCTCGTTATTTCATCCAAGCGGATTCTCCGGATTTCGACATCGATATTCTGCAAAGAAACCGTATCTCCCTGTACCGAATGCACACGGAAGCCCATACCTTCATCATCCCACATATCCACATTGGCATACACGCGCATATTCTTATGCAGATAAATCCAGTTATGATCTTCGTTGAAGTGGAATTTACGGAACGCAATAATCGGTTCTTCCGGAATCAGTGTAAAAGCCAGTCCATCCCCTTTTCCACGTCCTCCAACCAGCGGACGGGCATTGACTCCAAGCAACACACCGGTTTTCCCCTTTTCGTTCTTATATTCTGCCAGCAGCTCGGCATCGCGGTCGCGAATCTCGCCTGTCAGAATAGTGGAGAAGGAAAACTGGGGATTCTTCGGTCCGTTGATTACTCCGGCACGGAGATTCATACGGGTAGTATCCTGTTTGACGGTGAAAAAGACCGTATCCAGTTGCAAGGTATCCACTTTCAAAGCATGGATGGCTGCTTTGCCGTTGATTCCCCAATCGGGAGCAGTGCCGAATTTCATGGAAGCATCATGGAACGATATATTCTTCATTGCCATATAGTATGCCAACGGATTCTCCTTTCCTGCCGAAAAAGAGAAAATAGCCGACGGCAATGCTTCACGCAAAGCAGCATGATCCAAGAGTTTTTCATCCACCTGCTTCATCAACACATCTACAAAATGGGTAGACTGACGAATCAGAGGATATACACCGGCACGGGCACTCAGATTCAGTTTCATATCACCGGCGGTGAAATGAGTGAAAACACGATTCTGCCGTGCCTCTCCGCTTAAATTGAATGCCAACGGACGCTTCATCGGCTTGGGCATAAGTCCCAGTTCGTACAAATCAAGCTGAGTAACGTCAACTGTCACTTTACCGTCTGGATAGCTATGAGCTAAATTATATTCTGCATCCGCCGTCATTTTCAAAAGTTCATTGTCACTCGTAAGCTGAGCCGTTGCCAAAGCTCCTTTAAGATTTCCCGTCAAATGAACATTCGAAAGATGATAGCGGGCGTAATGAAGCTGGTCCAAAGAAAGATTCAGATTGGCTAAAGAATGAAAGGACATGACATCCAGTCCCCTGCCCTTGGCATCTGCCGAAAGAGATAGTTCATAAATCGAGTCTTTCGGGAGAAAATGATGCAGTTGCAGATCGTTTATTTTCAGATCGGCCGTATAAACTTCTGTCGAACTGTTTAATGCAGCATTTACATTCATGCTGCCCTTGCCTTCTTTCAGATCGAGTTTTGCTTTATACTGCGGGCCGTTCATCTCCATCTTCATCTTGAGACTCATACTGTCGGGAATTACTAAAGAGCCATCGGGTGTGACTCCAGTCAATCCTGTCAGGAAGTTCAGATTCCGGGTAACCATATCCAGCCCAATAGTTCCCGAACGAGTCAGACTGTCCGTCAGGTTTTCAAGGATTCCTCCCCCCTTTAGCGAGAAAGCTCCCGGCAAGTCTACCGTGAAGCGCGAAATCTGCATCTCTTTCAGATTTCCATCCGTACCGGCACGAATCACTAACGGACGGAACGGATATGCTTCTTTAAACGTTTGAGGCAGTCCGCCGGCAAAAAGCATCACGTCCTCTTTGCCTATATGTGCGTTAAAGCTGGCGGATAAACGTCCTGTCGTCGGGATATTTACGAGTTCCCAATAAGTCTGGGCGGACAGGTCTATTTCTGAATGTGGGGTTTGCAGTTTCAGTTCAGGAATGCGGATGATAGAATCATTCGAAAAGAGCCGCCCTGTCAGTGAAGTAATACTCAGTCCCGAACGCTCTTCCATCGTTATTTCACGAATCACAGCGTTCATATTTCTGCCTTCGTAGAGCAGAGAGTCCAATCCGATGCGGATATTCCGGACTGCCATATGAGAGGCGTCAAAACCTTCCGACGGTTGGGCCTCTCCAGTGTCATAACTGGCAGAGGCACCCGACAAAAGGAATTGCTTCAATCCATAAAACTGGTTCTTTAAATCCGCTTTGGCGTCATCAATGGTCGCTTCGCCTATGTATGCCGCCATCTTCATGGAGTCGGCAGGCAGTTTCATACCGAATGATACATTCTTCAACTTCAGTTGATGAAGGTTCACCTTCCAGTTCACAGGAGCAGATGCCGTCGTATCTTTGGGAGTGGTCGTGGTATCAGTCATCAGAAGTTGTATATGAGTATCGGATAACTCTGTCCGATTGACAACTGCCGTTTCGTTCGATAAATCGACTCCATGACTTTGCAGAAAGAAGCGTCCCAAAACGCCTTTTATCTGCATCCCCTCTATCAGATTGGCAGAATTGACCGCCACCTGACTTAAGGTAACCTCGTCAACTTCTACTTTTCCTTTGAGCAATGGCCATGCCTGTACGCGGACATTCAGGCTTTCCAAAGACAATAAGGTATCCGGCTGCTGTATGACCTCCACCCCTCGTACCAGCAGATTAAGCGGAAAACGAAGGTCTATCCGTTCCACCTGAATCTGCATTCCGGTTGCTTTAGAAGCATACGCAGTAACCTCCCGTCGCAAAAGATTCTGAACAGGAGGTATATAAAGTAATACCATCAGTATTACAAAAAGTATTATAGGAGTAAGCAATATCCAGCCCACCCGTCTTATCCATTTTCGTTTCATGCAGGATGTGTCAGTGTAAAAGTGATACAAAGTAAACAAATTACTTTGAAAAAAGGTTTGTCCAAAAGCTAAAATGTGAAAAAGCCGGAGGTTATGGTTGCATTTAGCGCAATTTCATCCCGTTCATTCCGTTCATTCGGAAGGTGAGATATTTGTCAAGGCAGCACCTTCTCACTATGCTACGAGCTTATGCCCGTGCCACTACGTTGGCACGCTTGTGCCACCGCAGTGGCACGACTGTGACATGCCTTTGGCACAACTGTGCCAACAGGGTGGCACAAGCATGGCACTATATAGGCTGTTCCAAAGGAGCTGCCGAGAGAGATTTAATGTAAACCGAAACTATACTCCTCAGCAGCACGAACAACTTTACGCACCGCCTCCAAAGTCTCCAACGTAGTCTTTTCTATTTCTTCGGAGAATTCTTCCCCCCGGCAAGACTCCAGCCATCTTAATGAAGCAACAGACTCAGAAGCTCCGATCAAGGTGAAAAGCGGAAGGAGTTTATGAGCCATAGCGGCTATTCCATCCACCTCCCTGTCAGTTAATGCCTGTTGCATCCGGTCGGCATTCTTGCCGGTCTCTTCGATAAAAGTCCGGATAATAGAACACGCCGCTTCCGGATCATCTTCCGAGAAGGCAGTCAGTGCAGAAAAGTTGAATAAAGTATCTTCAGGCAGCGCATCTGCAATCAATTGCATATCATGTGTTATATGCGCCTCATCAGCTGACATTTGTCCTTCATTCAGAGTTACCAGCAATTCTTTCACCGTAAAAGGTTTGTGCAGGCATCCGGCAAAGCCATGTTCATGCAAAGCCTTCTCATCCATTTCGCTACGTGCCGTGACAGCAATAACAGGAATATTGCGGGCTTGCGGAATGTTAGAGGCACGCAATAATTTGACCAGATCAAAACCGTTGATAGCAGGCATCTGTATATCGGTCAGCAGTACATCAAACGTCGAAGAGCGCAGTTGCTCTATCAGTTCTTCCAACTGCTCGCAGCAAACAGCATCGATGTTGTGCTGTTTCAGCATGGCAGCAGTCAGGTTCAGCTGAATCTTATCATCATCAATCAGAAGCACACGGATCACCTTCATGGCCGGTACGGCATCTGTCTCTTCCGGAGAAACATCCGTATCTTTCGATGGTTTCTTAATTCTGCTCCCGCAAGGTTTATTTTCCACTATTGACTTGCCCACCGGAAAGAGTGGCAACACGACAGTAAAGCAACTTCCTTTTCCTAACGTGCTTTGTACATCGATCGTACCTTCAAGCAGAAGAACCAGCTTATGCACAATGGACAATCCCAGTCCGAATCCTTCTTCTCCCTGCGCACCGGGGAGGCGGGTAAATTCCTGGAAGATGCGTTCCCGATCTTCCGATGCCATCCCTTTGCCGGTATCCGCAACCGCTATTGTCAGCTTCGAAGCGTTATAACCAACAGTTAATGTGATCTTGCCCTGCTGAGTGAATTTCACCGCATTGGACAAGAGATTATTCACTATCTGCTGAATACGTAAAGGATCACTGATATATTTCTCCGACAATTCCGGAGCGATATGACATTGCAAGACCAAGCCTTTAGCCGCCGTCAGAGGTTCAAAGCAAACACGGATTTCTTCAAACAGCTGAGCAGGATTAAAAACAATCCGGTTCACTTCCGCTTTATTGAGGTCAAGACGGTGGAAATCAAGCAAATCGCTTACTAACTTCAGTAAATGCTCTGAAGAACTTTTCATGTTGTCCAGATAGAATCGCTGCCGTTCATCTTCGGTCAGGCGGGACAAGAGTTCCGTATATCCCATTATCGAGCCTAATGGCGCCTTAAAGTCATGGGTAATGGCAAGCATCAGTTTCTCACGGGCAACAAGCAAGTCTTCCGCCCGCTTATTCGCTTCTTCGAGCTGACGCCGATAACGGTTGCTACGAGTAATATCCCGCATAATTAAGATCAGGAAAAAGGCGGATAAGAATACGGCACCAATGGCAATTCCGGCAATGATATTAGCCGAACGCATCCGCACCTCTTGCTGAAGTTCCGCATCTTGACGGGCACGCGCAGACATTTCCTCCTCGTATCCTTTTATCAGACTATCCATTCTTGCGGTCAGCTGTGTATTCATCCGCTGATACCTCGTACTGGTACGCCGGATCGTTCGCCTCCGCTGCAACCGTTTCTCTTCGGTAGCCATGCGAATCTTATGCTGAAGGGAGTCCGCCGACTTGACAGGTTCCAATATCGTATCGGTGGCAATTTCCAGAGAAGTATTGACCAGCACGGCAGTATCTTTCTTAGAAGGCGCGAACACTTCCCCCAATCGTTTGAAGAAGCCTTTCTTCTTCGGGGTAGTGATCAGAGAATCGCGTTTGGTAATAACCCGGTGTTGTACCCGTTGCTGAGTAATCACCGAGTCCTGCTGTTCTGATATGATTTCTTCAATCTCCGAGGCGGAAAGCAAGCTATCATTCGCCTCGCTCAGCACCCGCAGCATCTGAAGGGTATTCTGATCTTTCTCATGGAGAAGACTCAGCAGACTGTCTGTCCGCAGATTCTGCTGATCGTCCGCAGCCGACAGCGTCTCCATCTCCTGATGCACAAACACCAGAGAAAAAAGAAGAATCGCCAGCAGCAATATATAGCCGATGGTTATTTTCAGTTTGGTGGAGCGAAAGGAAGCCATAGGCAATTAAGATTTTAAATTATGAATTTTGAATGGAAGGCGGTAGTTTCGTCTTGTGATGGAAACGCCACCATAACATCAGACCGGCACTGGTCAACCCAAAAGGAAATGCCATCCAGACACCTATGATCCCCCACTCCAACACGAATCCGCAAAAATAGCCGACCGGAAGCGAAATAAGGAAATAAGCAATGAAGGCAATCAGCATCATCAGTTTTACATCTGAGATTCCACGCAAGGCATTGGCAAAGGTTATCTGCAATCCATCTCCAAACTGATATACAAGGAACGGAAGGATAAGCGAAGTTACCATAGCCGCCACTTCGGTACTATCGGTAAACCAACCTCCCAGATAATTGCGGCAGAGGAATACGATGGAAGAAAGCACAACACCCAACGCCATCATCAAATGAAAACCGGCATAAGCCGAACGACGTACATTGAGTATATCGCCCTGCCCGTTAAAGTTACTCACACGGACAGCCACAGCTGCTCCCATCCCGTAATACATCATAAACGTAAACTGAGAAATAGCCAGCATGACCTGATGAGAAGCCAGCGCAATGGTACCCAGCCAGCCAATCATCACCGCACTCAGACTGAACGAAGCTGTCTCCATTCCCATCTGAAAAGCAATCGGCCAACCCAGCGAATTCAATCGTCCGAATATAGCCTTCGACCATCCCAGACGATAGAAGCCGAGCTTAAAACGAAGAAAACGCGGACTCCGCATAAAGACTATGATAAATACGACTACCATCATGATACGCGAGAACAGCGTACTGATACCTGCTCCCAGCAAGCCCATTTCCGGCAAGCCCAGCTTTCCGTATATCAGGATATAATTGCCGATAATATTCAGCACATTTCCGCCGAGCAATATCCACATAGCGGTCTTAGTATCCGTAATTCCATCCGTAAACTGCTTGAAGCCATTGAACAGCATCACAAAGACGAGCGAAGCCAGCAGAACCAGATAATAAGGTTTTATCAGGGGAATAAGTTCTTCCGGCTGTCCCAGATTTCCCACATTAAAATAAAGGACAGTCATACCGATGGTAAGCAAGAATGCCACCAACAAATTTGCCAGCAGGCTGTTACGCAACGCCTGCCCCGCCGAAGCATACTGATGAGTTCCATACAAACCTCCCACGATAGGAGTCAGCCCGTACGAGAAGCCTGTACTGAAAATAATCACCAGATTGAATACATTATTGACGAAGGAAGCAGCACCCAGTTCTATCGTACTATGATGACCGATCATCAACGTATCGGCAAACCCCAGCACAATAACTCCTATTTGCCCGATTACAATGGGCAATCCGAGAGAAATCAGTGCTTTGTAATGCTCCTTATATATACTATAGATATTTCTCATTTATTTTTCCGTAGTTAATCGCATATTCCGGCAACTCCGCATCCTGCCGTTGCCTCCAATAAATATCCCGCCGGTAAGGAGAAGTCAGGATATTTGTTTCTTATAATAAAGTATCACTCCATTCTCCTTCCTGAAAGCAGACTGAGCTACCTTTTGCAATTGTCCGGCAGTAACAGCGCGATAACGCTCTACCTCCTTTTCCATATCTTCCGCCCTGCCCAACAGTTCAAACCAAGCAAGATTGGTAGCGACATTCAAATAATTGATATTGCCGAATATCTGCGTCGATTCGAATTTATTCTTCACTTTTTCCAGTTCCTGTTCGTCAACAGGTTCTTGCTGCAAACGTTCCAGTTCTTCACGTACGGCCGCTTCCGCCTGTTCCAGCGAAACACCTGCCGCGGGTTTGCCCGAGATATGGAACAATCCGGCATCCACACTACCGGAAATATAAGCGTCAATACTCGAAAACAGTTGTTTTTGCTGTACCAGGCGTTGATTCAGACGACTGGAACGTCCGTTGCTCAACAAATCCGACAATATATCAAAAGCGTAATAATCCGGATGATCATGACTGCACATATGATACGCCATGAATAGTGAATCAAGGGGTACGTTACGCTCTACTGTCAACCGTCGTTCTTCTGTCTGCTCCGGTTCCTGCGGCAGATTCCGTTGAGGAACCTCCCTGCGAGGGATGGGACCGAACCATTTTTCCGTCAATGCAACTGCTTCCTCAAAAGAGATATTTCCCGTTACGGCGAGCACTGCATTGTTCGGCGCATAAAAACGGAAGAAGAATGCTTTCACCTCTTCCAGCGTCGCATTGGCTATGTGCGACAAATCTTTTCCGATGGTAGGCCACTGATAAGTATGCGCCCGATATGCCAGAGGACGCAAAAGATGACCGACGTCTCCGTAAGGCTGGTTCAGGCAACGCTGCTTGAATTCTTCCATTACTACTCCACGCTGTACTTCCAGACTCCGTTCACTGAAATCAAGGCTCAGCATACGGTCGGATTCCAGCCAAAAGCCGGTCTCTACATTCTGCCGGGGTACAGTGAGGTAGTAATTGGTTATGTCATTATTGGTCCAGGCATTATTCTCGCCGCCTGCCAGTTGCAGCGGCATATCATAATCGGGAATGTTCACCGAACCTCCGAACATCAGGTGTTCGAACAAATGAGCAAAGCCTGTATGCTCGGGATGTTCGTCGCGGGCTCCCACATTATATAATACATTAAGAGCTACCATCTGCGTACTTTCGTCCTGCGAATGTACCAGACGTAACCCATTGTCCAAAATATGCCTGTTAATCTTCATTCTACTTAATCCAGTACTTCTACTTTTACAATCTTCACGTCCTCTTCGGGGCGGTCGCTACGGTCGGTTTTCACCTGCTGAATCTTATCCACGATGTCCATGCCTTCGATTACTTCACCGAAAACCGTATACTCACCGTCCAGATGAGGAGTACCTCCTACAGTCGTATAAGCTTCGATCTGTTCCGGCGTAAAGTGAAATTCCGGTTGCTTGGCAGCTTCCGCTTCCGCCTCTGCAAAAAGCTTCTCCTGCAATTCATACAAACCGTTTTCATCGTTTTCCTTCCGCATCTTATAGATTTCTTTCATGTGCTTCTGAGCCAACGTATTGAAAATAACATTGATCTTATTCTCATTCATCTGGCTTTCCATGCCCAGCAATGTAGAGTCGTTGTACACCTTGCCTGTCACAATGTAGAACTGGCAACCGGATGATTCTTTCTTCGGATTTACATTGTCTCCCTGACGGGCAGCAGACAAAGCGCCTTTTTTGTGAAAATACTTCGGATAAACAAATTCGGCCGGAAGGGTGTAACCCACATCTCCTGCACCCAGCATCTTTCCTTTCGGTGCATTCTTTGAATCCGGGTCACCTGCCTGAATCATAAAGTCTTTGATAACACGGTGGAATAGCGTTCCTTCATAAACGCCGTCTTCTGCCAGCTTAATGAAATTATCACGATGTTTCGGCGTCTCATTATACAACTTAACCTTGATGTCTCCCAAGGTTGTTTCAATCTTTACCAACGTTTCGTTGTCCATATTTCCTCCTTTTTTTGTTCCGGTTTTGCAGGCCGTAAGTCCGCAAAACGATATGGTTAATAGTAAGTATGCAATCTTTTTCATAACACTTTTATTTAATTTAAGTTTGCAAATATACTACTTTCGCCCAAATCCTCTTACCTTTGTAGCATTAAAAGAGGCAAAAGAGAGTATGATGAAATCCATATTGATAATAGAAGACGATATCACTTTCGGAATGATGCTGAAAACCTGGCTAAGTAAAAAAGGGTTTGAGGTGTCATCAGTCAGTAACATTGCCCGTGCCCAGAAGCACATTGAAGGACAAGGGGCAGACTTAATCCTGTCCGATTTACGCTTACCGGATCACGACGGAATCGATCTTCTGAAATGGATGAACGAAAAAGGAATCGATATTCCTTTGATCATCATGACCGGTTATGCCGATATCCAATCGGCAGTACAAGCGATGAAACTGGGAGCACGCGATTATGTTGCCAAACCGGTGAATCCGGAGGAACTACTCAAAAAGATGTCAGAAGCTTTGCAAGCGAAAGAAGCGCCGACTACGCATACCGCAGCCAAAACTTCTGCAAAGAAAGGTTCTTCCATTTCGTCCGGAAACGCCACCGAAACCCATCATGCTTATCTGGAAGGAGAAAGTGATGCCGCCAAGCAACTCTATAATTATGTAGGTCTGGTAGCTCCCACCAATATGTCCGTACTGATCAACGGTTCCAGCGGAACGGGGAAAGAGTATGTGGCGCACCGCATCCATCAACTGAGCAAACGGAATGACAAGCCGTTTATCGCGGTAGACTGCGGTTCGATTCCCAAAGAATTAGCTGCATCCGAGTTTTTCGGCCATGTGAAGGGCTCTTTTACAGGAGCACTGACGGACAAGACCGGAGCGTTCGTTGCCGCCAATGGAGGCACTATCTTCCTGGATGAAATAGGAAATCTCAGTTACGAGGTACAGATACAACTTCTCCGTGCCTTGCAAGAGAGAAAGATTCGTCCGGTCGGTTCCACGCAAGAGGTATCGGTTGATATCCGTCTGGTATCCGCCACCAACGAGAATCTGGAACAGGCTATCGAGAAAGGTACTTTCCGTGAAGACCTTTTCCATCGCATCAATGAATTTACCCTGCGGATGCCCGACCTGAAAGAACGGAAAGAGGATATCCTGTTGTTTGCCAACTTCTTCCTCGATCAGGCAAACAAGGAACTGGACAAGCATCTGATCGGTTTTGACTCGAAAGCCTCACAAGCCTTACTCAATTATCACTGGCCGGGCAACTTACGCCAAATGAAGAATATCGTAAAAAGAGCGACTTTACTGGCACAAGGAAGTTTCATCACTCTTCTTGAATTAGGGACCGAATTACTGGAAACAAGTACCGTTTGTTCCGCAAGCATGGCGCTACGCAACGAAGAAACAGAGAAAGAACACATTCTGGAGGCATTGCGCCAAACCGGAAATAACAAGAGCAAAGCGGCACAATTACTGAATATCGACCGGAAGACATTATATAATAAGCTGAAACTATATAATATCGACTTGTAGGTTATCGATCAGTACTACCCATATATTTAGAAGGAGATACGCCGAACTGCTCCATGAAGTGCTTGCGCAAAGTACGGGTATCGGAATAACCAACCATTTCCGAAATTTCCTGAATAGAATAGCGATTCTCCAGAATCAATGTCGCCGCCTTGCTTATACGTATACTGCGAATCATATCTATAACAGACAAATCACTGCGCTGTTTCACCTTCCGGTACAAGGTAGGCTGACTCATATTCAGTTGCTCCGCCAACATTTTTACATTAAAGTCCGCATTGGAAAGGTTAGCTTCTATGATATGAATCAGTTGTTGCAAGAAGGCATCTTCTTTCTCCCCCTCTTCCGATTCCTGTTTCAGCATCAGGGCTTTCGTATAAATCCGCTTCAATCGCTCACGCTGCAAAATCAGGTTATCCACTTTGGTCTTTAATATCTCCGGATTAAAGGGTTTCATCATATAATCATCCGCTCCGCTATTACAGCCTTGCAGGATGTCAGCATCTTCTGCTCTGGCAGTCAGTATCAAGATAGGAATATGCGCGGTTTCCTGCTGCATACGAATTTCCCTGCAACAAGTAAAGCCGTCCTTTACGGGCATCATTACATCCGAGATAATAAGATCGGGCAACTGTTCTTTGGCTATCCGCACCCCTTCCTCACCATTGCAAGCTTCACTGACGGCATATCTGGAAATGAATAAGCTCCGGATATATTCGCGGACATCTTCATTATCTTCGATGATCAGCAGACTCTTTTTAGCCGCTGTTTCCTGTATTTTGTTTTCCGGTATTGGAAGAAACGGTTCCGGTTTCAGCTCTTCATTTTGCTTTGTTTTTCCCTGATGGCTGTCAATAAGTTCATAAGAATCTTTTGCAAAATGCTCTTTGCCTTCGGGAATATAAAGGGCAAAGATACTTCCTTCGTCCGGCACACTCTTCAGCGTTACCAATCCATGATGCAGGTCCATCGTGTTCTTCACAATATGCAATCCTATTCCTGCCTTCGTTGACATCTCAGGTACATTATCTCCCGTTACGAACGATTCAAAAGCATGTTTCTGCAACCATTCCGGAATCCCTGCACCTGTATCCGAAACGGTGATCCGGCAATAACCCTGCCCACTTTTCATCAGATGAGAGACAGAAAGCAAGACACGCCCTCCCGAAGGGGTATACTTAAACGCATTTGAAAGAAGGTTTTGCACGGCCGAAGCGATCTTTCCCTCATCTACCCAATACAGGAACTTCCCTTCGGGCAAATCAATATCAAATTGCAAACCTTTGATTTCAGCCATCTGCCGGAACGGTTCCGACACATTGCAGACCAACTGTACCAAATCAGTCTCGGATAACTGGAGTCTGACCATCCCGGCCTCTATCTTTTGTACATAAAGCAACTGATCGACCAAGGTGTGCAGTGAGGCCGCATTCTTATACATGACCTGCAATTTCTTATAAAAGTCATCCAATGGATTGCACTGTTTCATCAATTCCTGTAACGGGGCAAGGATTAAAGTCAGCGGAGTACGCAGTTCGTGGGCAACGCCCGTAAAGAAGTTCTCGCGTTCCACACGTATCTGACGTTCTTTCTCACGCTCCATACTGACCGTCAACAGTTCATGCTTCATCTGCATTTCGTGTTCCATCCGTTTCTGCCGTAGTCTGATCAACCGTACTCCATAAGCCACTCCTCCCAACAATAACAGGGAAACGAAAAGCCGGAAAGCAAAAGTCTGACTCCAATGAGGTAGAATTATGATCTTCAGCGAAGTCACCGCCCCTGTCTGACCGTTCGGATGTATATTCTTCACTTCAAATACATACTCACCGGCTGGGAGGTTGGTATACGAGGCTTTCTCTCCCTCATCAGAAATCAGCCAATTCCCCTGATAAGGCAAAAGCCGGTAATTATATTTTTGTTGTTCGTCCGAGTAGGACAGGTTGTTGAAAGTCAAGGAGAAATCTTTGTTATCATTATCCAGTACAATGCGATCCGTAAAAGGGATGAATTGATTGAGGATGATCTGATTATTAATCTTTTCTCCAGTCCCGACAGGATGGTTATCCACTTCCAAACCGGTTATTAACACCCGTCCGTTGGTCGGATAGGCATTTATATCCTCCGGATTGAAATAAGTCAGACTCTGATTATTTCCGAAAAACAAAGTCTTGTCACTGAATAAGGCAGAACGGTTACTACCTGCTATGTAGTAATTGTAAAAGAGATGCTGACGACGACCATACCGCGATATGCCGGAGTTGCTTCCCAGCCAGATATGCCCTTCGCTGTCTTCCGCTATGCAGCCGATAAAATTACTGCACAGTCCGTCATTCGTGGTATAACGGGCACTGATCGTGTTCTGTCGTGGAGACAGGATGGCAAAGCCATCCGTATATCCTATATATAAATTCCCATCCGAAGATGCCAGCAACGAACGTACCGAACGATATTCCATGTTCATCTTCTGCTCATATCCATTTTCTACGGAGATACCTCCGGAAGCAGATTCAACTACTCTGCAAACTCCCATATTACTGGTCCCCAGCCATATCGTTCCATCTTTTGTCTGAGCAATCGCACGAATGAAAGGTTGTCTTTTCTCATTTAAATAATGTGCTGCTGATAATTTAACGCATATACCTGTCTGACGGTTATACAATAAAAGCCCGTCTTCCGTACCTACATAGAGCCTGTTCTTATCGTCCATATACAAAGCCCATACCGAAGCCCTGTTGGCAACACCGTCTACCAACAGCGAATGAATCACAAAACGACCGGTCCGGACATGATAAACAGTCAACGTACCGTTTATATTTCCAAACCACAGATTGCCGTCTACATCTTTCAAGGCACACAACATCGTTTCTTCCGATTTCCCGCTACCTGTATCGACTTTAGAGAAACTAAGTTTTTTCCCTTTTGCGTACGGTATGTCACTTCGCATGATTCCTTTGTGATAGGTCGCCAACCATAACCGATGACTATCATCCATGAGGATATCACATATTTCGTTATGCCTGTCCTGATAGTAACGGTCATAAAACTGTGACCTCAAATCAGAATACATCACTCCTCCACCGTTAGTACCGATCCAAAGCAGGCCGTTAGGATCGTAACAGGCAGAAATCATACGTGTTTCGAGGTTTCGGTAAATCTGTGTATGTGTATTGTTATATATCTCCGACGTCAGTTCTTCCGGCTGCTTTTCATCCGGCATCAACAGTGTATAGCCACCCCATGTCACTGCCAGATAGCGGTTATTGCCGATAAATATAGTCTGATAAACATCTGTATGAGAAAGGAGATTCTCTTTTCCTGTCCCGCCGTACGAAATCCGGTCCATATGCCCCGACTTCGTGTGATAACGGACAATGCCTTTGCCGATGGTAGAAACCCAGACAACTCCGTCTCTGTTCAAGATGGAAGTGACTTGTAATGTTTTTCCGTCTGTCAGCGGTATCTTCTGATACGCCCCCGGAGTATCCGGATGAAACAAGATCAGATTACCCCGGTTAGTTGTCAGCCATATTCCGCTCCCGGCTTTTTCATGATAGCACAGAGAAGAAAAGACTTCTCCTTTTTCTTCCAATAACTGAAAGGTCTTTTGTATGCGTACCCGAACAGCCGTTTTTTCTTCTTCCTTTCCTTGTTGTATCTCCCATTGACAGAGTATCAGTCTGTTTCCCGATATTCCCCAAAAAGAAGAATCGTCAGCGGGCAGGACATTAAATACACCTATGGCAGTATCTGATTCAGTATGTATCGGAAGAAAAGTTTCCCGCTTCCGGTTGAAATAATAAAGGTATCCATCGGATACAATTCCTAAAAAGTCATCTGACAGTCGCACAATGGCAGCAATCGAAACATATGTATTCGCAGGCTTGAAGTTCTGAATTGTTTTGCCGTCATAACGGCTTAATCCGTTATCCGTCCCAAACCACATAAATCCGTCTTCATCTTTATAGATGCAAGGAATCGTGTTATCCGCCAATCCGTCCCTCATTGTCAGCAGCCGAATATCTTTATCAAAAAAAGCATAGGCAGGATGCAGCGGGCAACAACTCAGAATCAGGATAATGAGGATTAGACTTAAGTGCTTCATTCTATTAGACAATTTAGGGCAAATAAACGAAATTAAGTCAGAACATACAAAAAAACGAATAAAGAAATGGACTTATGAATTAAACATGTATGTTGAATGAAAGAAACAGGCATATTCGGAACCACATTGTTTGCGTACATTTGCAGCCATACAACAACCTGATGTACACCTTTTAAATAAAATACAATGACCTTAGTTTATCTTAACCTGTCAGACACAAAGGAGAAATTTTTATGATAATGCACATACCAAAGAGTACATATTATCATAAATGGTTCATCGGAGCTACACTCGTCGTTCCGGTTCTTCCGCTTGCCGCCCAGACGTCTCCGAATCTTGTCTTCATCATGGCAGACCAGTATCGGGGAGACGCACTAGGTTGTCTGGGCAAAGAACCTGTAAAGACTCCTTGCCTGGATCATCTGGCTTCCGAAGGAGTCTTATTCACTAATGCAGTCAGCAGTTATCCTGTTTCATCACCCGCCCGTGCCATGCTGATGACGGGCATGTACCCCCTGCATAATAAAGTAACAGGCAACTGCAATTCACAAACAGCACCTTACGGAGTGGAGCTTCCACAGGAGGCCCGCTGTTGGAGTGATGTACTAAAAGACATGAACTACCGTACGGGATACATAGGAAAATGGCATCTGGATTCTCCTTACAAGCCTTATGTAGACACTTACAACAATCGTGGCAAAGTAGCGTGGAACGAATGGTGTCCGCCCGAACGCCGCCACGGATTTGAATACTGGACAGCCTACGGGACATACGATTATCATCTGAAACCGATGTACTGGGACACGACTGCTCCACGTGACAGTTTCTACTACGTCAACCAATGGGGCCCTGCATACGAAGCGGACAAAGCCATCGAATACATTCAGACACAAAAAGAGAATAAACAACCTTTCGCACTGGTCGTATCGATGAATCCTCCGCATACCGGTTACGAACTGGTTCCCGACAAATACAAAGCCCTATATAAGGATATAGATGTGGAAGCCCTCTGTGCCCACCGCCCCGACATACCCGCCAAAGGAACCGAAATGGGAAACTATTTCAGAAATAACATACGCAATTATTACGCCTGTATCACAGGGGTAGACGAGCAGGTAGGACGTATCATCGAAACCCTCAAAAGCAACGGACTGTTTGAGAATACCATCATTGTATTTACTTCCGATCATGGCATCTGCATGGGAGCTCACAACAATGCCGGAAAAGATATCTTCTACGAAGAAGCCATGCGCATCCCCATGATTATCTCGTGGCCGGCAAAGATAAAGCCACGCAAAGACGACCATTTGATGATCGCCTTCGCCGACTTATATCCTTCTCTCCTTTCCCTGATGGGATTCCGGAAGGAAATACCCGAAACGGTACAGACTTTCGACTTATCCCGCCATATTCTGGGCAAGAGTAAAAAAGAAGTGGTACAACCTTATTATTATGTACAGTTTGACAATCATGCCACCGGATACCGCGGGCTACGTACGTCAACCCATACATTCGCAGTCCACGCAACCAATGGAAAAATAGACGAAACAGTTCTTTTCGACCGAACCAAAGACCCCTATCAAATGGATAATATTGCCGGACAATCCCCCCGTCTGGTCCGGCAATTCAACAAACAACTCAAGGCATGGCTACTCCATACCAACGATTCATTTGCCCATTATCTTGAAACCGTAACTAAATAAACACCATGAAGAAACTTTGCTATCTCTCTCTTTTTATCCTATACTCAGTTTGCAGCTTCGCACAACAACAGGAACTCCCCGTCCCCAAGCCCCATCAACTCAAATGGCATGAGGCGGAAATGGGAGCTGTCTTCCATTATGACCTGCACGTGTTTGACGGCATCCGCTACGGACAAGGCAACAACCGTATCAATCCCATCGAAGATTACAACATCTTCAACCCGACCGAACTGAATACTGACCAATGGGTACAAGCTGCCAAAGCTGCCGGATGCAAATTTGCCGTACTGACTGCTACCCACGAAACAGGTTTCGGACTCTGGCAAAGCGACGTCAACCCTTATTGCCTGAAAGCCGTGAAATGGAGAGACGGGAAAGGAGACATTGTCCGTGACTTCGTCAACTCCTGCCGCAAATATGGTCTGCAACCGGGCATCTATATCGGTATCCGATGGAACTCCCTGCTGGGCATCCATAACTTCAAGGCCGAAGGAGAAGGAGCGTTCGCCCGCAACCGCCAGGCATGGTACAAGCGCCTGTGCGAGAAAATGGTGACAGAACTCTGCACCCGCTACGGAGATTTATATATGATATGGTTTGACGGCGGAGCCGATGATCCCCGTGCCGATGGCCCCGACGTGGAACCGATTGTCAACAAGTATCAGCCAAACTGCCTTTTCTATCATAACATCGACCGTGCCGACTTCCGTTGGGGAGGTTCGGAGACAGGTACAGTGGAATATCCCTGCTGGTCTACCTTTCCCGTCCCTTGCTCACACCATAAACGCATTGAAAGCAGTATCGACCAACTCGAACTGTTAAAACATGGCGATAAGAACGGTAGATACTGGGTACCGGCGATGGCAGACACTCCGCTACGGGGAGCAAACGGCCGCCACGAATGGTTCTGGGAACCGGATGACGAGAACAACATCTATCCGCTAAACACGCTGATGGATAAATATGAAAAGTCAGTAGGAAGAAACGCCACCCTCATTCTCGGATTAACTCCTGACCCGACCGGATTAATCCCTGCCGGAGACGCACAGCGCCTGAAAGAAATGGGAGATGAAATCAATCGGCGGTTCTCCTCCCCGATAGCCCGCATTTCGGGACAAAAGAAAAGCCTGACACTGAAACTTGGAAAGGAGCAGTCTGTCAATTACTGCATCATCCAGGAAAACATCAAAAACGGAGAACGCATCCGGCAATATCAGATAGAAGCCAAAGTGAACGGTAAATGGCAAACAGTCTGCAAAGGAGAATCCGTGGGGCACAAACGAATCGAAAAGTTTGAACCGGTAGAAGCCACAGCATTAAGACTGACCGTATCCGAATCTATCGCACTGCCGGATATTATAAACTTCAGCGCCTATTCCGTAAAATAACACAAGAGGTATGAAAAGAATAATCCACATCTGTTTATGGCTATTGACGGGCATCTTTGCGGAAGTATCGCTGTCTGCACAGAACCCGTTTATCTACCATAAAGGGAAGACATACAAAGATGTTGCAGCTTATCGGATGGAAGAAATCATCGACCTGAACACCCATACTCCATCCACCCCCATTTTATACGAACAACAAGTGCCGGAACACCAAAGCACTCTTTCGTATAAGGTTGCACTTCCTTTGTATGTTCGTGGCATATTCTTCAGCCGTGATTCCCGCCCCGGCGACTATCAATGGCCGAATAACACCAATCGGTTGCTCCCTTGGATGTTCAACCATCTCGAAGACCTCACACGGAGCGATTATGCAAGCATTCCTTCCAATGCCCTGCCGTCCGCATCGGGCGACGCACTGCTCCTTGAACTTGCAGACGGAGAATATCTGTTCGCCAAAGCCATTGCGGGTAGCAACAGCCTCAGCTGGTTTCAGGTTAATCAGGACGGCACACTCACATTGTATGTCTCCACACTAGGAGAAGATGCACTGACCGGCCGACTCCCCCTCCTGATTTTCCGGAAATCTTCATCCGTCTACCATGTATTCAGTGACGCCTACGATTCGTTAATCGCAGACAAAGCCGTATCTGCCCTCCGCAAAAGAGCGGACAAACAGTATTTCAATGCTTTCGACTATCTGGGATGGTGTACTTGGGAACATTATCATTATGACATTGATGAAACGAAAATACTGAACGATATCGATGCCATCGAAGCATCCGGCATACCGGTACGTTATGTCTTAATTGACGACGGACACATAGCGAACAAGAACCGGCAACTGACCAGTCTCGTCCCCGACAAAAAACGTTTTCCGAACGGATGGAGCCGCATCATGAAGCGCAAACAAGCAGATAAAATCCGATGGATAGGGCTATGGTACAGCCTTTCCGGCTATTGGATGGGAATCTCTGCCGAGAATGACTTTCCGCCGGAAATCCGGCAAGTTCTACACTCCTACAACGGCAGTTTACTGCCCGGCACCAGTACAGAAAAGATAGAAACATGGTACGAATATTATGTCCGTACCATGAAGGAGTATGGATTTGACTTCTTGAAGATAGACAATCAATCCTTCACCCTCCCGCTCTATATGGGCGGAACGCAGGTTATCCGACAGGCTAAAGACTGCAACCTTGCCCTGGAACATCAGACACATCGAATGCAAATGGGACTGATGAACTGCATGGCACAAAATGTGCTGAACATTGACCATACCTTGTACAGCAGCGTAACCCGTGCCAGCATCGACTATAAGAAATATGACGAGAATATGGCTAAATCACATCTGTTCCAGTCATATACCAATACACTCATACTGGGGCAGACCGTCTGGCCCGACCACGATATGTTTCATTCCTGCGATACCGTTTGCGGCAGTCTGATGGCACGTTCGAAAGCGATCTCCGGCGGACCTGTTTACCTGTCCGACTCTCCAAGCGAATTTATTGCCGATAATATCCGCCCCCTGATTGATGAAACCGGAAAGATATTCCGTCCGGCGGCTCCCGCCATCCCGACTCCGGAATCCATACTGACCAATCCCCTGCAAAGCGGTAAAGCCTACCGTGTATTTGCCCCTACAGGAGACGAAGCGCTCTCAGTCATTTGCTACAATCTGAACACTTCTCCCGCTTATCGGGAAGTAGAAAGTTTCGTCAAACGGGAAGATTACCTGTTACGGGAAAGCACCGGCAAATCCGCAGATTCTTCTTGCGACAGCATTCTCGCATTCAACTGGGAAAAACAGAGCGCCGAAGTATTGAACGCATCTGAAAGAAAAATAAAGTTATCCGGATTTATAGATAGTCTGTTCCATCTTTGCCCCATCCGTAAAGGCTGGGCAGTGATCGGCATACAAGAAAAATACCTTTCGCCTGCTACCGTGCAGATACTCAAACGTACTACCGAGAAGCTGATATTGGATGTCCACTGCACCGGTACATTAAGAATATGGGCAGACTCCCACGGGAAACAGGAATTACGGAGCATACCGATCAAAAAGGCCGGCAGAATTGAAATAATGAAATAACACTAAATAATTAATCCATGAACAAAAAAATACTTTTCCCCCTCGCACTCGTGCCACTGGCTGCCACCGGCCTGCAAACACAGAAGTCTGCCCAGACACAGCGTGTGGACAAACGCCCCAACATCATCCTTTTCATGGTAGACGACATGGGATGGCAAGACACTTCACTCCCCTTCTGGACACAAAAGACAGATTACAATAAGCTGTACGAAACACCCAACATGGAACGACTTGCCAAACAAGGCATGATGTTCACACAAGCGTATGCCAGCAGTATCAGTTCCCCCACCCGATGCAGCCTCATCACCGGAACGAACGCGGCACGCCACCGGGTAACCAACTGGACGCTGCAAAAGAACACAAAGACAGACCGCAAGGATAAAGTACTGGATGTGCCGGACTGGAACTACAACGGAGTAAGCCAAGTGCCCGGCACCAACAACACATTCGTAGGAACCTCCTTCGTACAACTACTGAAAGACAGCGGCTATCATACGATTCATTGCGGAAAAGCACATTTCGGTGCCATAGACACTCCGGGAGAAGACCCGCACCACTGGGGCTTCGAAGTAAACATAGCCGGACATGCTGCCGGAGGACTCGCCAGCTATCTGGGAGAAGAGAATTACGGTCACAACAAAGACGGAAAGCCAATATCACTCATGGCCGTTCCCGGACTTGAAAAGTACTGGGGTACGGAGACCTTCGTCACCGAAGCATTAACTCTGGAAGCCATCAAAGCTCTGAACAAAGCTAAGAAGTACAACCAGCCTTTCTACCTGTATATGTCCCAATACGCCATCCACGTCCCCTTGGACAAGGACAAACGTTTCTACGACAAATACAAGAAAAAAGGCATGACCGACCATGAAGCCGCATACGCCACACTGATCGAAGGCATGGACAAGAGTCTGGGCGATCTGATGGACTGGCTGGAAAAAAGCGGAGAAGCCGACAACACTATTATTATCTTCATGAGCGACAACGGAGGACTTGCCGCCGAATCGTATTGGCGTGACGGCAAACTGCACACCCAGAATCATCCTCTCAACAGTGGTAAAGGCTCCACCTATGAAGGCGGCATCCGTGAACCGATGATCGTCAGCTGGCCCGGTGTCGTAGCCCCTGGCAGCAAATGCAATGATTACCTGCTGATAGAAGACTTCTATCCTACTATCCTCGAAATGGCGGGCATCAAAAAATACAAGACAGTTCAGCCTATCGACGGCATCAGCTTCATGCCTTTACTGAAACAGACCAGGAATCCTTCCAAAGGACGCAGCCTCTTCTGGAATATGCCCAACAACTGGGGAAACGACGGTCCGGGAATCAACTTTAACTGTGCCGTACGCAAGGGTGACTGGAAATTAATCTATTACTATGGTACAGGTAAAAAAGAACTATTCAATATCCCCGATGATATAGGCGAAAGTAATGATCTCAGCGCACAACATCCGGATATTGTGAAACGGCTTTCTAAAGAATTAGGAACCTATTTGAGAAAAGTTGATGCCCAACGTCCTACAGTCAAAGCTACGGGTAAACCTTGTCCTTGGCCGGACGAAATTAAGTAATTATTCACCTGTTTAGTCGGGAATTACATTAATTGTATGAAGGTGAATTCTAAGTCCTCTCCAAACAATATCTATAAAATCTTACCCAAGTTTACGAACATTAACGTATCCTTGGGTAAGTTTGTATATAGACATACCTACTCTTCAGAAGTGTATAGCTACTTCCTAAACCTAAGATATTTTCGAAGTTAAGGACCTTTTTATTATACGGCTAATGTTACAAATGGAGTCTGCCTTCGTATCACAGCAAAAGACCTTGCTATGATTTTGGCTCTTACAGCATTGATTACAGATGCTTTATGTTTCCCCTCTGCTATTTTCCTTTTATAGTATGCTTTCATCTGCGGATCCCAAGAGATGGCAGTAATAGCTGCCCGGGTAAGGTATACTTTTACTTCTTTGTTAGCCAATGAAGAAGTCTGCGTTTTTCCCCGTATGGAAATACCTGAAGTATGTTCAAATGGGGCGACCCCACAATAGCAGGCAAATTTCCTCGGGTTGTCAAATCTTTGAAAATTGTCAGTAACACACAGTAATACAATGGCATTGATAATTCCTATTCCTTTTATACTTCTTAATAGCAAGTAGTTTGTGTAAAGCGATGTACTGGCGGCTATTAGTTGCTCCATATCCTCTTCCACCTCCAGGATTCTTTCTTTTATCGACTTGAGCTGCTCTTCCAAAAAAGAAATGGATTCTGTCACATCAGCCAACTTAGCCATCCAGGAGAATGTTTCCAATAACTTTATGCTTGATACTTTTTGCTTGACCAAATTGTCACGTATAATAATCCATCCCCGCAGTCTCACCAAGTCTTTGTCAGGCAATTTGTATAACTCCAGTTTTCGATAGTGTAATACCGCATAGTTCGCTATTCTTTTGGCGTCAATGCGGTCATTTTTGCCTCGTTGCAAGCCTATGGACTTCTTGATGGTCAACGGGCAAACCAAAGCCAGGGAAAATCCCATGGAGACACTGGAAACAGATAACTCTGTGACATAACTTCCCATGTTTTCAGCACAGAACAAGAGTTTGGATAAAGAGAGATGATAACCAGCTATCCAATCCAATAAAGATTGGATCCCAGTTGGAGTGTTATCAAAAGACTTGTGAGACAACTCTTTTTCGTCTGCGGACATTAATGATGCATCGAAAGTTTTTTTTCCTACATCAAGACCTACAAAATGAGAATAATTCATAACTTTGTATTTACAGTATTAAACATGAAGGAGAAACAGCTAATACATTTATTAGGTCGTGAGCCTACAATTCTAACTGGCTAGGTTCTCCTATTAAGAGAGTTGCAGTCTGATTCAGCCTATAGTCATTTAAGACTAGTGTCAAAGTTAGTTCACTGCAACTCTACTTTTCAAATATACACTTATATTTTGTTGTGATATTTAATACTGCAAATGTAAATGTGTCAAAAGTCAGCAGTTTTCTTTCGTTGCACCAAGGTGCAACGAATATAGCACTAAGGTGCTTCAACTATTCAACCTACGTGCAACGACTATCAAACCTAGGTGCAACGAAATAAAAACAGGGTTATAATGGTTAGAGAATCAATATGACCGACTAATAAACAGTAGCAGAACGGTCACTTATTTACTACATTTCAACTCACTGTCACTTAAACATAAGTTCATTGTATCACAACCATTCTTTCATTACTTATTATTACCTGCATAGCAAAGCACACTATTGTGGAATAATTCCACACTCCCTGCCCCATTTTCCACACATTCCCCATACGTTTCCACACTATAGATAATGTACATAATCTACATATCCCACTTATAATCAACGCATTGTTAGCACACATCAGTCTTTGGCACACACTTTGATCTTTAATTAGCCGTTAGATAATGTAACAACCGATTCCTTAACACATAAGAGAGAATTGAAAATATATGTTTAATAATCATTAAAGCAAACGATTATGAAAAAATTAGTATTAGTAGTAGCAATGTTTATGTTTGTTTGTGGTGGTTCATTCCTTGTTAAGGCTCAGAACTCTGCAGAAGCTGCGACAGCCCTGGCAGAAGTTAATGCAACAGCTATCGTTAATGATACAGTAGTAAAAGATACTGTAACCAAGAGCGAGGAACCTGTTAAGACAGAACTGAGTGCACCGACCGCTATTGTCAACGATACAGTCGTTACTGACACTGCATCCAAAGACAAACCGGCTGAGCCTGTCAAGGAATAACCTTTCCAAAAACTCACGGAACATAGTCTGCCGAACAATAGTAAGCACACTACAAAAAAAGCCATCCCTACTTCGTCTATTCCGGGGATGGCTTTTTTATGGTTTCCAATTAAGGTTAATAAATAATCAACGGAGCAATCGGAGATCATGCAGTAATTAGCCGTAGTTATTCTTTCTTCATATATTTATTCGGAATTGAGAAGCCTATAGGTCTACATGGTTTTGATCGCCTCATCTTATCCACCAACTGCGAAAAGGCGATATAATCTATCAAATTCTTTACAATTATCCTCTGATAAGTCATTTATAACCTCAAAAGGTACTAAAATTGCACCTTAGAGAATCTCATACGTCCTTTGTTATTTCAAACATAAAGACCCGGGGAAGCGTTTGGGGGTATTCTTAACCGACCGGTTTATTACCGACCGGTTGAAATACTTCGCCTTTGTACCATACATTTTTACCAAACCATAGTCCAACATGAGCTTATTTCTACCAATTAATTAAAAATTAAAAGCATTCATGCCATCAAACATTGAATTTTAGCATAAGTTCTAGTATTAATATACTACCTTTGAGAATAATCAATATATTAACCTTAAAAAGTTAAAGCCATGAAAACTTTAAATTACAAATTATTATTACTATTACTATTTATTAGTTCTGTAATTTATTCTTGTTCAAATGAGGATTCATTAATTCCATCCCCACCTCCACCCATTGAAAATAATGTAATTACTCGTTCTAACGGAGTTGTTTTAGACATGCCATATATTTCGCGCCCTGATTTAGATAACACTAGTCATAAAGATACAACTGATATGTGGATATTATATATTAGAACTGACAGATATAATGAAAACGGAGAATATGATTATGGACATAAAGGACAATATATACAACTTCAATATTGTAAAGTGAATTCTTTCTATGATGGAGATTGGAAAGATGCTGTAATTCAAATGGAGAATCCAATATATTTGAAGAAAAGTTATTATCCATTTGGAGAAATATATTTTAGAGCAAGAACTATGGATAAAGAGGAGTTAGCTAAAATTCCTGGATCCAGACAATATGAATATTCATACGAACTATCTCCATGGTCATATTCACTATATGCATTTAACAATATCTATAATAGCGATGGGATTTCGTTAACAAAAAACAATATAATAGTAGAACTCAATTTCATTTTTAACGCATCCTACACAGGTTACTTATGGGAGAAAGATTTATCCAATTTTGCAGCTTCTATAAAATATGGAGATAAAAATTTAACTTATACAGTAAAGGATAAATACTATAAAAAATCAGGCTATAGAGAAACATATACTATTTCAATGGATAAAGCCTATATTAATTATCATGGGTGTAGTATATCAGTTACCAACCGTACTCCAGGAGGGTATTATATATCCTTTGACCCTATGTTATTCACTATACCCACTTGTACCCCAAATGAAATAACTCCACCATTTTCATTTGATATAAATGTTAATCTACGGTAAATAAGCACACTACAAAAAAGCCATCCCTACTTTGTCTATTCCGGGGATGGCTTTTTTATGTTCATATGTTCCCTGAACGGGAATCGTTCAACTATCGGTTTTCACGTTCCAATACTGCCAACCGGGCATACAATTCAACCAATGCTCCCTGATGGAGTATTTCCCAACCGGTCTTGGTAGTTCCCCCTCTCAGATCATCGTCATTCAGCAAGTTATTACCCTGATGACAGCTACTGCTCCACGCATGAATCATTGACTTTTCGATATCATCGATATATTTACGGTCATTGTCTATAGAATAAAGTTCAAAGAATCCACGGCACATGATCGTATTGAACCAAGCGTGTCCCGGAGCAAGGATATTGAAAGTAAGATTCAGCTCTTTGGAACGATAGGGCATAAACCATTTCTTATGACAGCTTTCAGCAATCGCATACGCTTCATCCAGATATTTCTGTTCGCCGGTAATCTTATATAAGAGACAGGCCGCCTGCAATGGTTGTCCGGAGTTGTAGGAATACTTGTTCTTTTCAAGATCACCCGGCAGATTGGGATCATCCTTATTCGGGCGTACATTGTCATAGAATAAATGATCGGACTTGTCTTGCAATACATCCAGCATATAGTCGTAACATTTGATCGCCCAGTCGAGATATTCCTGTTCCTGAGTTGCCAGATACATCTTACAGCCCATCACAGCAGTAGGTCCGGTAGAGCAAGAGTGCTTGCTGGTAGTGTGTTCGTTCAACTCCCTCCAGTGTACACCTCCTCCGCAAGTCTCATCCCAACCGTGATCGATCAGGTAGCGCCATACCACCTTTGCCTGTGTCAGATAACGCATCTCTTTCGTTTCCGTATACCAGTCGACCATATCGAGCCCGATCCATACGTTATCATCGTAAAAACGTTCGTTACCGGCAGCCGGGTAGCAGGAATAAGCCAGGATTCCACGATCCAGCTGACAGAAATACTGTATTCCTTTGAACATCATATCATCCATTGCACCGTAAAGATTCTCCACTTCGCTCTCTTTGGTTGCATCACGCATAGCAACAAATGCCGAAAGCCCACCGCCTTGTCCCCAGACCAACGCATCACCATCCCAATAACCTTTTCCATCATAAGGATAATTACTACGCCAGCAGCTTCTGGAACTCTTGCCGAAATAATATCCAATGACAGAAGTCATGTAAGAATGTGCACGGTCCAGCATTTCCGGCAGTTTCAGTTCCGGCTCGTCCACCTTTTCATGATAAGGCATCACCACACGGCTTTCGGGTACCGATCGCTTGCCGGCTTTGCTGATAGCTACGGCAGAAACTTCGTAAGTAGCAAAATAAGGAACCTTCAACATATATTCCTGTGTGACATCACGCTCTACTTGTATTATGATATGTCCCGGCGAGAAGTCGGTAGCACGAGACAAACTCGCTTCCACGTCCCTGTAAGAGAGTTCTACCATATCCACGTCGCGATTACTGGGATTGGTCCATTTCACCAGAAGTTCATTCTCGTTATTGGTAGCTTCTACCGCAAATGAACCTACCGGAGAAATATTGCCACTGATGGGGTCATTCAATTCAGACTTTGACTTATCATCATCACTGCAAGACGGAAAGATAAACAGAGTCAAAAAGTTCAATATCAACAGCTTGAATATTGCTTTCATTTTTCTTCGAATTTAAAAGTTATTTAAAAGGTACTTCAATGGGAGCTTCCCCAAATCTGCTCATAGGAAATTCTGTGGCATTCCAGCTATCATACTTCGAAATATGCATCAGCAACTCATGATCCGAATTGGTACCATCCTCAATATAAGATGTCGGAGCTCCAGCCGAGAAATCCCAGCGCCCTAATAACCCTTCGGGATTTTGTTCATGAAGCTCCCATGCATTAGCCTTAAGTTGTTCCTCTGTACGACAAACCGTCCAGATACGTGCTTCGAGTATAGCACCATCAAGAAAGCATCTGTTGTCACTAGCTCTTCCGATTGATACTCTACCCCCGTCATTACCTGCACAAAGATCAATCTCAGAATAGTCCATATCGGTTTTGCGGCTATCGTCCCACTTTACTTGTTTACCATTAACATAAAGCTTGTATTTTTCATTGTAATCATCCTTACCTTTCGAACAATCTACAACTAAAGCAATATGAGACCATTTTCCGAGTTCAAAGGCTCCATGTCCAGTTCTCAGTTTTAGTTTATCATCTATACCTACCAACTCCATCTGTCTACCCTTATTATTTTCCCAATCACCACCGCGAAGAATAAAATAGCCTTCCTTACCCATAAAGGTCTGTAGCCAATTAGTTCCATCGATACGAGCAACTAGCTCCCAAGTCATTTTTTTAAGTTTAAAGCCGTTAGTTTCAACTTTCACAGCCTCTAGTCCCTCACCAGTCATCTCTGCAAAGTGAGTCCAAACTGCATACTCTTTTCCTAAATTCATATACCAACGCTTCTCAGGAGCGATCTTTACATGAATAGTCTGTGAAACTTGTCCTTTTGCATCAGTCAAAGTAAATGAAGTCTCTCCGGCCTTTCTTCCGGTCACCGTTACCACATTACCATAAACTTCCAAACGAATGATCTTTGCATCACCAGCATCAAGAACCTTATATTCTCCATTACCTGTAAGAATCTTCACTTGTTGTGATCCTTGATTAGAATTTATCAGAACGCCCTTTTCGTCAGCATCAGTCGTAATTTGCTTAGGAGCAATTACATTCAGATTCACAAAAGCTTCTTTTCCTTTTTGGTCAGTAATCTTAATCTCAGCATTACCTTGAGCAATGCCTTTCACCATAAATGATTCTGTGTCTTCAAGCGTAGATTGATCAACTTCAATACAATTTTTATCATCAATCACTTCAAGAGAATAACCTCCATTTCCTGTATAGATCTTGATGAGAGCTTCATCAGATCCTTCCACTTGAGAATAAAGCGTAAACAAAGTTTTATTCAACTTCAATTCAAATTCTGCCGCCGTATTAACTAGAATTTTAGTGCGTTGGAAATACTTATCGCTAACATAAACAACTCCTTGAGCATTATTATGCCCCTCAACAGCGGTTAGTTTCACCACATTTCCATCTATTTCTGCGACAACTACTTCTTCATTAGCCGAAGTCGCAACATATTCCCCATTACCTGACGTAATGTTTACAGTACGGGTATCTCCTTGCGCAATATTAATCTCATTTACATCAACCTGTAACTCTACAAGATTCCCAGGTCGCTCATTGTTTTTTTTATCATCATCATCACTACATGCAGAAATACTAAATAATGATACGATAACTATATACTTCACAATTTTCATATATACAAAATTTAGGGTTTAAACAAACAGTTAGAATAGCCACTGATATTTTCATTCCAGCAACCATGGCTTAATCTTCTACATCCACATCCGGATATTGATATTTCCATACGTTTTTAGTCATCGTAAAACTTCCTTGAAAATTCATTAGCACAGGCTCATTATTATAAGATGAGTCTTGATATTCATAAGAAAAATCAACAGTTGTAATTTCTATATAATATCTGTCATCACCATAATTCAATGTATATTTACGACTTATTTGAGATGAATAAGATTTAAACTTCAAACTTTCCACTGGAGAAGTTAACACAAAAGTACCTGTTTCGTCATCTTTGGTAATTTCGACAACATAATCTAGATAATTCGTTGTTTTTTCACGAGTCTTGTCGCCAACAAACATATAACATGTATTCTGATTGATAGCATAGATATTGGTGCTGGTTATATCCGTTGTAAAGCTTGTCCCTATTTGCTTTATGACACCTTTTCCTGTGTACTGACCAGAAAAATCATTTTTAAAAGCAATATGTGCCAATACTTTCGTGTACTTACTTCTCCCTATCGGCTCTCCTACTGAAGAATTTATTCTGAGAGGCAATACATAATCATTGTATAAACTACCAACTTCTTTTATTTTATCCAATGAAATCTTTATATATGCTGACGTGTTTAATTCACCACTTGGAATAGTCCATGAGCTTGCATCAAAAGTATAAGATTCCTCTGGTAATAGTTTTAAATAAAGTTCTTTCTGATTTTTATATTTCTCCCAATTATATCTTTCAAGTGTATCAGGATCTACATCTAAAGTCAAAGTTATATCCTTATCATTCAAAGATGTGCCGTTTATACCAAAGTAAACCGGTAATATAGCGGTATTGTCATCATCTACTTCGAGTTGATAATCTTTCCAGCCATTTTCTATTAAATATGTTCTTTTTTCAAACAATTCATCAGCCAATTGATCATTGCAAGAAGATACTCCCAAAACGACAACGAGTAAAAGGCTGTTTATTATATTTTTAATCATTACTTTTTTCATAACATGATACTGTTTTAATTACCAACCCGGGTTTTGTGTCAAATTTACATTGCGCTTTAATTCGTATGTCGGGAATGGGAATAAATACATACGCTGTTCAAAGACTTTATGTACTGAAGAGACTGGAGTTTCCTTGTAAAAGTCTGCAATATAAGTATCATCATCACTAATATTAATATTACAACCCTGCAATAATTGATTTTCTTCTGTCAAAGCATCCTTCCATCGGCGGAGATCAAAATAACGCATACTGTTTTCTCCTAACAATTCCACTTGCCGTTCTCTTTTCAGTTTTACACGAAAATCTGCTTGATTTTTATAAGTCTCATTCGTATAATCGGGAACTCCGGCACGCATACGAATACGCTTGATAGCATAACGCATCTCATCCTCATCACGCTTTATTTCTACATCTTCATTAGAGTAGGTCTTTAAATGATAAACTTCCCCCTCCGATAATTCATTTAATGCCTCCGCATAAATCAGCAATATTTCAGCATAACGAATAGTCATTTCGGTTTTTTCTATAACATAACCACCATCTGTTCTGGAGTCTTCCGAATTATAAAACTTCTTCAAAGTCATCCCTGTAAGAGGACATTCTTCTTTAAAACCTTGTTTACCATCTTCAGTTCCACGATAATAAAAGATCTGTTGATTACGATATCGAGGTTCCGAAGCACTGGCTGCTTCCCATACCGAACCATTATATGCGATAGATGCATAAAAACGAGGTTCACGTTTATTGTACATAAGACTAACTTTAGCCGGTAGAAATGGATTATTTTCCGAATATGCTTCAGTTGTAAAACCTGTCGTCACATAATCACCCGTGTTTGCAGCTTCCGAAATCGTGCGTCCATCATTCATTGCGTATGCATTAACTTGCTTTTGTGTGACACATAAACGGTTATTTCCACTTATTGTTCTGGGTAAAGCTTGATACATCCAATCATTAATAGTCCCCGTTCCATCACTGGTTCTTGTAAAAATCAATTCCGGATTCTTGGAACCTTGAACTGAACCATCAAAATTTGACTTATACGAAAGTAACGGATCAATATTCGCCCAACCATCAGGATAATCTTTTGTAGAATATTCGGGATGCACCGGCGGACGATACATATCCAATGTCCCAATTTTAGGAGCTATGGTGTAAAGCTCGTACAAACCTGAGGTTTTAGCCAGTTCTATTACATCTTTGGCAGCAGCTGCTGCTTTTGCCCATTTAGATTCATCATACGTTTGAGAAATCAACTGGTTTCCTTTATTATCTACTACGTTGAAGAAATCGAGATTTCCATTATATAAAGGACTTGCAGCATAAAGTAATACACGTGCACGAAGTCCTAAAGCCGCACCTCGTGTAGGACGCCCCAAATTGTTGACAGTTCTTCTCATGGGTAACAAGCGGGCTGTCTCGGCAAGTTCCGTATCAATAAAACTAACTATCTCATCAAAATGAGTACGTGGCAAAGACAATTCTTCATACGAAAGGTCAGCATCTAGTCCCTCAAGCGGAATAAGAGGTACTGGTCCAAAAACACGTATCAAAGCCCAATAACAATAAGCACGTAAAAAGCGGGCTTGTCCTTTCATATCAGCTATTTCATCCATAGTTAGTTCCGGACAACGGTCTACATTATCCAAGAAAGTAGATGCCTTACGGATACCTTCATAATATTTCCATAAACGAGACTCACCAGCATTTTCATCACCCTTTGGTTTATCAGCACTATAACTTCCTTCCACATATTCTTTCATATCAGGATGGTAAAGATCATCACTTGCCCAGCGAAACGGTTCCTTGTATTCACCTAGCTTATTCATTACACTATAAGCACTGGATAACCATCCGTCAACATAAATACGTTTGGAAAAGGCTGAATCCAATGATACCTGATCGTAGAAATATTTATCCACATTAATATAATCGGTACATGCCGAAAAAGATAACGCACTTATGGATAACAATATATAATATACTAGTTTTTTCATGATCTGTTTTTTCAAAAGATTAAAAGCTTATTTGAAGATAACATGAGAATGTTTTATTTATCGGATAGTTAGATCCGTCCTCTCTAGTCCCTTCCGGATCCCACATTTTAAAAGGAGCCCATGTCAACAAATTTTGTCCAACAAAGCCTAGACGTAAGTTACTTACAAAAAATTTACGCGTCCAAGTTTGTGGAAAATCATAGCTGACTTCAACATTCCGTAATCGCAAATATTTTCTTTCATACAACCAAAATGTTGATTTTCTATTATTATTATCATTATTGCCATATGTCAAAAGCGGCCAATCCGCATTTGGATTTTCAGTAGCAGTCGTGCCTGATATTTCTTTGGGTATCCAACGATTACCATCGACCATTGCCTGTAAAATATTACCATAACGTTCACTACGGAAAGCATGAGGCCCATTACCGCCAATAAAGAAATCACATTTACCTGTTCCTTGGAAAAGTACACTCAAATTCCAATTTCTCCAATTAGCACTTAAACCGACACCATACTGTAATCCCGGAACTTCCCGATATCCTAAAGGCACAATATCATCATCATTAATAACTCCATCACCATTTACATCTTTGTATTTAATATCACCGGGAAGGATAGGTCTGTTACTTGTCTGTTTCGGACTACGGTCTATTTCATCTTGATCTTTAAATAATCCTAAAGCAATCAATCCACGCGATTGATTTAACTGAAAGCCTTTATCCATTTTATACCATAACTCATTGGCTGCTTCATCCTTATCTATGATATCAGTAGTCTGATAAGTAAAGTTGGCACGAAGTTGGAGATTCACCTGACCAATAGATTGAGTAAATCCTATATTTCCTTCCCATCCATAAGACTTCATCTTTCCGACATTGGCCATTGGAGTCTGATCAGCAAGCCCGGTAGTCAATGGCATATGTTTACGCTGCATAAAGATGTCATCACGTTTATCCAAAAACCAATCTAAAGCACCACTAATTTTCCCATTAAAAAAAGAAAAGTCAACACCTACATCATATTTCTTAGCTATCTCCCAAGTCAAATTAGGAGTCCCCAAAGTTCTAATACGGTAGGCTTGCACTCTATTTGTTCCAAATTCCCCAAATGAATATGATCCTCCATCATCAGTATCTATAAGAGACACATAAGGGAATCGACGACCATCCAATACATCATTACCTACCTCACCATAAGAAGCTCTGATCTTAAATTGATCTATCCATGGCAATGCTTTTTTCATAAAAGCCTCTTCAGAAATTACATAACCGGCAGAAACAGCAGGAAAGAAACCAAATTGTTTTCCATGTTCAAAATTCTCTGAACCAGTACATCCCCAGTTAAATTCAGCAAGGTATTTATCTTTATAAGCATAAGTAAAACGACCGGAATAAGCCAAATTACGACGAGGAATAGAACCAATCAAATCACTGGAGTCGAAATTAACATCCGTCTTTTCCTCTTGGTATACCATGCCAAAAACACCGACACGATGTGCATGAGCAAATAAACGGTTATAATCTAATGACGCCTGAAAATAGTATCGTTTATCACCCCTAACTTCCTTATTTTGATTCATCGGACTTCTATTGACCACTCTTTTCAAAATCAATTTACCATTTTCATCTCTATATTTTTGGGCTTCCCATACTTCCTCTTTTTTCTCCCGTTTTATTATATTCTCATTATAAGTATCAAAAGCAAATACTCCTTCAAACTTCAAACCGGGCGTAATAAACTTAAGATCCTGCTCTAACTTTACACTAGTTTCCACCTTACTCTCCCATTTCGTATGATATCCTCTTTGTGTCATATGATATTCAGGAGTATCTTGCCCATCCACTCTCGGCCATTGTCCTGTAGACCATTTACGAGGAGTAGACAAAGGAGTAAATTTGGCAAAATCCTCCCATATGTCACCAGTACTTCTAGTAGGCGTAGTCCTATTCACCAACCATCCACCTACACTAACTTTCAGTACTGTTGTCTTAGTTATGTTCATGTCTACGTTAGCACGATAATTATATCGTTCATAAGTCGTATTGGTATTGTACTTATTTTCAGAGCTAAACGTTTTGTAACGTCCTTGTTCACTGGTATATTGTCCAGAGACATAATAACGTACATTATCACTACCACCTGAAAAACTAATATTAGCATAATAGCGAGGTGCACCACTCTTCAACATTAAATCCCTCCAATCAATATTAGGATATAAATCAGTATCTAAACCTGATCTAATTATCTCCAATTCTTCAGGAGTATAAATCGGGGAATCATAGCGTCCTAACCGAGCCTCATTGGCTAAACGCGCCCAATCATAACCACTTGCATACTCTGGCACTTTTACAGGAGTATTCCAGTCAAATCCTGCTTTTACATTAATTTTCACCTTACCTTTTTCCCCACGCTTGGTGGTAATTAAGATAACTCCATTTGCACCGCGCTGACCATATATTGCAGTTGCTGATGCATCTTTCAGTACTGAGAACGATTCAATGTCTTGCGGCAAAATCTCATCAAAATTTCGTTCTACTCCGTCGATAAGAACTAAGGCTCCTGATTTTGCACCAAAGGTACTAATACCTCGAATCCAGAATTCAGATGTATTTTCACCCGGTTCACCACTACGCTGCATGGCTATAATACCGGGAACCACACCAGCCAATGAATTAGAAAGACTACTACTTCCTACAGCATTCAACTGTTTTACATCAACATTGGTTATTGCCCCAGTCAGAGTTTTCTTTTGTTGAAGTCCACTGGCTGTAATTACCACTTCATCAATTTTGCCAACATCTTCCAATAACTTTATAGTTACATTATTGGGATCATTCATTTTCAGAACAGGCAGCTCATATGGCTGATAACCAACAAAAGTCACTACCAATACATCATAAGGTCCCACTTTCAAAGAAAACTTACCTTCAGTATTTGTGATTACTCCCACACCTGCCTGGTTTTTAGCAACGACTGACGCACCAATTATCGGCCCTAAATCATCTTCCACTACACCTTTGACTATAATTTCCTTTTTTGTTTCTTGTCCCCATATATTGCTTGGAACAAGTAATATCAACATCAAAAGTAATATGAAATATTTCTGTGTATTTTTCATGAATATATCTTTTTATACATTATTATTCCACTGTTACACGACGAATAAGATGGTTATCTCTATCGGCTACATATAGTGAATTATCTAAATAAACTGTCACACATTCAGGCTTATTAAATCTAGCCTTCTCTGGAAGACCATCCGTAAATCCTGCTTGACCAGGTAATCCAGCATACAAAGACACCTCACCTGTTGGAGTAATTTTACGAATAGTATGTCGTCCATATTCAGGGACAAACATATTCCCATCCTGATCAAAAGCAGGTTGTCTCGGATTATCGAAACGAGCAGTCACCCCACTACCATTGACATAACCGGATTCATCCCAGCCACCTGCGAATAGTTCAGGCTCACCAAAAGTATGAGTCAATGCATTATAAGGAACTTTATAGATACAATGTCTGTTACAAACTACCACGAATAAAGCCGTACCTTCGGGATTAAAAACCATACGAGTATCTATTTTATCTGCTCTGTTTATTTGGAATAATGGTTCATAATCCTCATAATCGGGACCATTAAAGCGATAAATATATCCACCAGATTTATTACAAAAGAAAATTTCACCAGTCTGTGGATGCACAGCTAAACCTTGCGTTTCTGCTTTTTCAAACTTACATAGCCCTTTCACATCCATAAAACCACCTTCACGTGTTACATATAGTATGTTAAAACTAGTTTTTATATCACTTCCGTAGGACATATTAGAAATATAAAGAGTGTCCTGCTTGGGATTAAACGCAAGACAGGTAGGACTTTGGAATGGACCACTCGAATTTTGCACCAAAGTTTCCACCCAGCCTTCCTGAGCACGGCGCAAAGCACCATTTTTATTTTGTCCACGCCCCTCATCAATAAAAAACAAGGCACCATCTTTATCCGCCAAAGCAAACCAAGGACGTTGTAGTTTACATTCAGCATATGGTCCGTCATCACGCCCACTTTGCCCTTGTCTACCCATCAAAGTTGTTACATTACGTTTAAACTGATAAATAAATTTTGTTTGGGAAGCATATTCTTCGACATTATCATCTTTGCCCACAAATAAACGAACATAACCAGTATCAGCACGCGCAGGAACAATAGCGTAAATTACATCATCCGCTACTCCTACAATAGCAGCACGCTTATTATTAACAGTCACTTTCAGATAGGCAGTATCCGTACCAAAATTCTGTCCACGAATAATTAATTGAGTCTTTACGCCACCACTATCAGGAGAGAAACTCTCAAAAACAGTTGGTGCATTCAAATTGGGAGGAAAAGTCTGACTTTGGCGTATCGGAGCCAAGTCATTATTGCATCCTCCAAAAACGGACGTTCCAATTAATAAAGATAGTCCGATTTCAAGCTTTCGCTTCATAAATAAATTAGATTTCATAAGATATTAAATTTAATTCAAATAAAATAAAAAGTAAAAAGGGATCATTACATACTTAAAAAACAGGTGGAGGATCGTGTTGTTGATTCATAGTTTCATGAGATATTTAGTTAAACATATTATATTATTCTGACCTTTTTAATGCACCAGCAAAATTAATGTGTTTGCCAAGATTTTTAGTTTTCCTTCTTTGTGTTTTATATTATACGGCAGGGATATTTACTATTTTGGCATGATTTAATAGTATTCCAGTTCTCCTTAAAGGTTAAATTCCCCGCTATTAAAATCAAGATAAAAATCAAGAAAACAATAACTGGAGAACGAACTTCCTTTTTTACTTCTTTGGCATAGACATTTACTCATATATAAACTAAATGCGACACTATCATATCTTTCTATTTCATAAATTAAAACTGCTACTGGTAGGGATAAAGAGAAAAATCCTCCAATTACTCAGTATTATTTTTTTCGAATGAAAATTCGAAAAAATTCTAATTGTTGCCATACCACTCCAATAATTATTGTACTTCTTCCAAGTGTTTGGTCCGGAATTCTTTTGGCGTGCATCCGTACTTTTCACGAAATACTTTAAAGAAAGTGACCTTATTAGAGAATCCGGCTTCGAATACAATTTCATCAATCGTCTTTTTCGTTTTCAGCAGCAAATCTTTCGCTACATACAAACGACACTCCTTAATCATAATCGTAGGACTTTCTTCCCCCATCTCCTCCATTTTCCGGTAAAGGCTGCGAACGCTGATAGCCAAATGATCGGCTATGAAACGGGGAGTCAGTTCCTTCTCCTGAATGTGGTCATTGATAATCTTCAGAACAGATTGCTGGAACTTTTTCGATTCCTTATGTGTCAGTTTACCATCTGTCTTTTCAAAAGAGCTGATTGCTGAACTGAAATAATCCTTCAGTACTTCCTTACGTTCCAACATCTGACAAACAGAGATACGGAGATATTCGGCATTAAACGGTTTGGTGATATACATCTCGGCTCCTGCAGAAAGTGCAGCCATCTGCTGTTCCATTTCATGCCGGCCGGAAACCATAATAATAGGTATATGTGACGTTTCCTTCACCGACTTAATCCGTTTCGTCAATTCGATACCGCCAACTCCCGGCATCATGATATCGCAAATGATCACATTCGGATAAACTTCATTCAATACCTGCTCCACCCGTTCCGGCTCCTGCAGGGTGACCACATTAAAATCGTTAGAGAAGATTTCCCCGATGAACCACAACATTTCCAGTTCATCATCAATCACCAGCAATGTAGGCCGCATCTTGTCAAATTCATAGTGAGGAAGTTTCAGCACCAGTTGCGACTCTATTTTTGGAATGTATTCCGAAGTGATTCGTTTAGAAGACGATACGCCGGTAGTCACTTCCAGCGGAGGCAATGACAAAGTAAACAATACCCAGCCGTCAGGCGTATTTTCCACCTTCAGCGTACCATTCAGCAATTTCGCCATATTGTAGGAAATGGCAAGTCCCAGCCCATTACGGGAGAAGTTCTTTTCATCCTGGTTTTCAAAGCTATCCAGGATAGCATAACGGTTGAAAACATATTGAAAGTCTTCTTCTTTAATCGTACTTCCTTCATTGGCCACCCGGAGAACCAGCAGGTTTTCATCGTTGGTATCCACTTCTATTTTGATACTTTTCCCATCCGGAGTATACTTGAAGGCATTGGATATCAGATTGATAATAATAGTATTCAGAAAACCTTTGTCTGAGTTCCAGGAAACTTGCTCGGGTATCTTGCTCAGGAACGTGATATTCCGGGATTTAGCCATATCGACAAAGGTCTTGGCCGTATTTTTCATTAAGGAAGATACATTCAGGGCTTCGATCCTCACTTCCCGGTTTCCGGTTTCGATACGACGGAATTCGATCAGTTCATGAATCAGGTTATTCAAACGTTCCGCGTTCGTCTGAATCATCTGAACATAATCGACTACGAATTTACTGAGTCCTTTTGATGAAAGGATACGTCCGCAAGGACCGTAGATAAGAGTCAACGGGGTACAGAACTCGTGAGCTATATTAGTGAAGAAACGAAGTTTCGACTCAAATACATTCTTTTGATGGCGTTTCTCTATTTCATTCAGCAGTTCCTGCTTTTTCCGTTTGGTGCGGAGAATAAACGAACGTACCAGCATGGCGGCTATCATAAGCAGACATAAAGAATAAATGAGATATGCCCACCAAGAGGCGTACCACGGGTCACCGATCCGTATCAACAAAGAATAGACTTCACTTTCTTTATCGAATACACTATTGTAGTACTTCACCAATAACGTATACTCACCGGGAGCCATGTTCGTGAAAGAGACAGAACTTTCTTTACCATTATTAATCCACTGGTCACTCAATCCTTTCAGTTTATAAGAATAGGTGCAGTTATTTCCGTTCAGATAATCGACAGAGGTGAATGAAACGGCAAAGAAGTTCTGGTCGTATTTCAAATTCAGTACTTCATTCTCTTTTTTACGGGTGATAAACTCTCCAAGATTGTATTGTTCTCCAAAGATAGAGAGTTTGTCAAAGTAGATGGGAGGCATATAAAGCTGTTCGGGACGTCCGTCTGCCTGAATAGCTACAAAGCCGTTGATTCCTCCAAAAAACAGTATACCCGTTTGCGGGTCTCTGTAGGAAGCTCCGTCACTAAATTCGACGACTTTAAGCCCGTCGCCAAAGCCGTAAGAGCGGAATACATTTCTTTTGGTATCAAAATTAATCAATCCCTGATTCGTACTCAGCCAGAAGTTATCGGACGAATGCCTCAGAATGGCATGAATAGTACTGTTCAGAAAACCGTCTTTCGCATTAAACAGTTGATAAGAGTTTTCTGAGGCATACTTGATGACTCCATAAGTAGTACCGATCAAATAATTGTCCGCATCATCTTTTATAATAGGTACTACCTTGTTCAAGTTCATATTCTCATACTTATGAGTGGTCAGCGGTTCCAATCCGTTGATCGTTTCATTGAAGCGGTATACCCCGTATCCCATATTGCCGAACAACAGGTTCAGACTGTCCCCCTTGCAGATCGTAAAGAAGTAATTAGAGCCGAATTCTCCGCCATTGACCACATATCGTTGTAACTTTTCAAGAACCGGATGATCCGGTGTACCTCCGATACGCGCTCTGACTACTCCCATCCCCACACTGGCCAGCCACAATTCCGAGTCCTCCGTTTCATAAATATCATGTATGTATTTGAATTCCTCATTATCAATCCAGAGAGGAAGTTTCTTGATACGGCGTTCACGATACGAATAAAAGTTCAGTCCTTCTTCATCACCGATCCATAGCAAGTTACGGTTACTTTCTCTGATACAGTAGACCGCATTACTGCCTAAACCACTGTTCGATGTTGTCAGTATCTCCGAGCGGCAGTCCGAGATATTCTTTTGTACCTCATAATCAAAAATTTTAAGTATTCCATTCCCTTTGGTACCGATCCAAAAAGTACGCTCCTTGTCAAGCAGCAAAGCACGCACGGGCCGTTCTATCTTTTCGGTATAGTTATTCAGTACCACCGATTTTATAGAATAAAGAGGATTTGAGTAAAGATAAACGCCCTGCCCATCCGTACCAATCCAGACAACATCCTGAAAGCGGTCTTTTATCAGGCTGAATGTTCCGCTATTTATAGGTAAGGTCTGAATCTGATATTCACCGCTGCCCTTTTGTTTTTCCAACGTCAGAACACCGTCCATCATTAAGCCGACAAAAAAGCTATCATGATATTTAACAATGGAGGAAATCTTGTCATGCGCCTGTATGTTCGCTCCCAGGTTAGCTATAAATTCATTCTTTTTACTCTCAATATGAAAGGCATAGAGATTGTATTCTTTATCCACATAGTAAACGGCGGCGTCATCGTAAAAGCTACAAATCAATGGCGTGTGATGATCCAAACCGCTTTTCTGCGATACTAAAGTGATATTCTCCGTCAGAGGGTCCTGTTGCAGGTCATAACACCGGTTATACCCTTTCATCATCACCCACATACGGTTATTTTTATCAAAGAAGAAAGTAATGACATCCGATATCGGGATACCAGTCACATTGATTTTCTTAAAGATGCCTTCCTTCTTATGAAAATAATAGATGCAGTTGGTGTCTTTAATGATAAACAAGGTGCTATGATTATCCTTATTCATCAAGAAGAGTTTCTGAAACTCATTAAAGCGTGTAATGGAGTTCGTTTTACGGTCCAGACGAATCAGGCTATAATAGGTCTGGAACCAATAAGTATCGTTGCCGGTATAGATAATATTATCAATTTGATTGCCGGATAAGTAATCCTCCTTGTCACGGGTCTTAAACTCTTCGATCTCCTGACCGTCATAGATATTGAGTCCGTCACAAGTGCCGATCCACATCAGTCCTTTGTCGTCCTGGCACAGAGAAGTAATAGAGCTGTTGGACATATATTCTTTGTCAGCAACCTGCTTCAGATTATAGGCACCGGCTGTATTCATCAGCAGATTAAGGCAGCAGAAGAAAAGTAAAATACAATGTTTTTTCATGGCATAGAATCCTTAGATTTGCAATATGACAAAGGTAAACAAAAAAACTTTCCAGCACTTTTTTGGCGCAGAATATATGTAAGAATGCGTGCCAGTTTGGTTAATTATAGCGCCACAGGGCGATTTAGTGTTTCGACTTCCGGTAGCGGCATTCCTTTTCTCTCTATTTTCGTCACAGAAACTAATTTTATTCATAAATTCATTTGTTCATGAAAACACATTTTTCATTTAAACACCTGTTATTTATTGGAGGTGCGGTGTTGTACAGCATGCAAATTTCTGCCGTCAAGAATCCGGTAGACTATGTCAGCACGCTGGTAGGAACGCAGTCCAAGTTTGAGTTATCGACCGGAAATACCTATCCGGCTACGGCACTGCCGTGGGGAATGAACTTCTGGACACCGCAAACCGGTAAAATGGGCGACGGTTGGGCATATACCTACAATGCCGACAAAATCCGGGGCTTCAAACAAACACATCAACCCAGCCCGTGGATGAACGACTACGGTCAGTTTTCCATCATGCCGATCACAGGCGGACTGGTATTCGACCAGGACCAACGTGCCAGCTGGTTCTCGCACAAGGCGGAGGTTGCCAAACCTTATTATTATAAGGTATATCTCGCAGACCACGACGTTACTACGGAACTCGTTCCGACGGAGCGTGCCGCTATGTTCCGTTTCACGTATCCGGAAACCAAGAACGCTTATGTCGTTATCGACGCATTCGACAAAGGCTCTTATGTAAAGGTGATTCCGGAAGAAAACAAGATCATCGGTTATTCTACCAAGAACAGCGGCGGAGTGCCGGAGAACTTCAAGAATTATTTTGTCATCCAGTTCGACAAGCCGTTTACCTTTACTTCCGGCGTGAAAGAGAACAACATTCTCCCGAACGAAACAGAAGTTCAGGGCAACCATACCGGAGCGATCATCGGATTCGCTACCCAGAAAGGGGAGATCGTTCACGCACGTGTAGCTTCTTCTTTTATCAGTTATGAGCAGGCGGAACTGAATCTCAAAGAATTGGGCAAGGATAGTTTCGACCAGCTGGTCACTAAAGGAAAAGACATCTGGAACCGTGAAATGAGCAAAGTAGATGTGGAAGACGATAATATCGACAATCTGCGCACTTTCTATTCCTGCCTCTATCGTTCGATGCTGTTCCCACGCAGCTTTTATGAAATAGACGCCAAAGGACAGGTCGTACACTACAGCCCTTACAACGGAAAAGTGCTACCGGGCTATATGTTTACGGATACCGGCTTCTGGGATACGTTCCGCTGTCTGTTCCCATTCTTGAACCTGATGTATCCGTCCATGAATCAGAAGATGCAGGAAGGACTGGTCAATGCGTACCTTGAAAGCGGATTCCTTCCGGAATGGGCAAGTCCCGGACACCGTGACTGTATGGTCGGCAACAACTCCGCTTCCGTAGTAGCCGACGCCTATATCAAAGGACTGCGCGGATATGACATCGAAACACTTTGGGAAGCATTGAAACATGACGCAAACGCCCATCTCCGCGGCACAGCTTCGGGCCGCCTTGCATACGACGCCTACAACAAACTGGGTTATGTCCCCAACAATATCGGTATAGGACAGAATGTTGCCCGTACGCTGGAATATGCGTACAACGACTGGACCATCTACACGCTAGGCAAGAAACTGGGCAAACCGGCAAGCGAAATCGACATCTTCAAACAACGTGCACTCAACTACAAGAACGTCTACCACCCGAAACGCAAACTGATGGTAGGCAAAGACGACAAAGGTGTGTTCAACCCCAAATTTGATGCAGTAGACTGGAGCGGCGAGTTCTGCGAAGGTAACAGCTGGCACTGGAGTTTCTGCGTATTCCATGATCCGCAAGGACTGATCGACCTGATGGGAGGCAAGAAAGAATTCAACAACATGATGGATTCCGTCTTTGTCATTCCGGGCAAACAGGGTATGGAAAGCCGTGGCATGATCCACGAAATGCGTGAAATGCAGGTAATGAACATGGGACAGTACGCTCACGGCAACCAGCCTATCCAGCACATGGTTTATCTTTACAACTATTCGGGAGAACCGTGGAAGGCCCAGCATTGGGTTCGTGAAATCATGGACAAGCTCTACACGGCAGGCCCCGACGGATATTGCGGTGACGAAGACAACGGTCAGACTTCTGCCTGGTATGTCTTCTCGGCTTTAGGATTCTACCCCGTTTGTCCGGGAACAGATCAGTACATTCTGGGAACTCCCCTTTTCAAGTCAGCCAAGCTGCATCTGGAAAATGGAAAAACCGTCACAATAAAAGCAAGCAACAATAACACCGACAACCGTTATGTGAAGGATATGAAGGTAAATGGCAAGGCATTCACCCGCAATTATCTGACGCACGACCAATTACTGAAAGGAGCGAATATCCAGTATCAGATGAGTCCTACGCCGAACAAACAGCGGGGAACGACTGAAAAAGATATTCCCTATTCCCTTTCATTTGAATAAAATGTCGTACTTTTGAATGCTTTAATGAATGATCTAATCCAAACAAACTAAAGAAAACATGAAACTAAGAAACCTTTTATTTATCGTTCTTGCAGCGATAGTCTTCTGCAACTGTCAGAGCTATCAGCCTACTTCGCTCACCGTTGCCTCCTACAACCTGAGAAATGCCAACGGTTCCGACTCCGCCCGTGGAGACGGATGGGGACAGCGTTATCCGGTGATTGCCCAGATGGTGCAATATCACGATTTCGATATTTTCGGCACACAGGAATGCTTCCTTCACCAACTGAAAGACATGAAAGAAGCCCTTCCCGGTTATGACTATATCGGCGTAGGCCGCGACGACGGTAAAGACAAAGGCGAACACTCCGCTATCTTCTACCGCACCGACAAATTCGACATCGTAGAAAAAGGAGATTTCTGGCTGTCGGAAACTCCGGACGTGCCGAGCAAAGGCTGGGATGCCGTATTGCCTCGTATTTGCAGCTGGGGGCACTTCAAATGCAAAGATACCGGTTTCGAGTTTCTGTTCTTCAATCTCCACATGGACCACATCGGCAAGAAAGCCCGTGTGGAGAGCGCTTTCCTCGTACAGGAAAAGATGAAAGAGCTGGGAAGAGGCAAGAATCTGCCGGCTATCCTGACGGGAGACTTCAACGTCGACCAGACCCACCAGTCCTACGACGCATTTGTCAGCAAAGGCGTCCTCTGTGATTCTTACGAGAAGTGCGACTACCGATATGCGCTCAACGGAACTTTCAACAACTTCGATCCGAACAGTTTTACCGAAAGCCGCATCGACCATATCTTCGTTTCACCTTCTTTCCACGTCAAGAGATACGGTGTGCTGACAGATACCTATCGGAGTGTACGGGAAAACAGTAAAAAGGAGGACGTGAGAGATTGTCCGGAAGAGATCACCATTAAGGCTTATGAAGCACGTACACCATCCGACCATTTCCCTGTAAAAGTGGAACTGGTGTTTGACCAACGTCAGCAAAAATAACCCCGAATACTTCATTTAATAATCTGATACCCATATGAGAAATATATGTTTTGTAGCCTGTATGTTGTTTTGCCTCGCTTCCGCTTCCGGAAAAACGGTGAAAAATCATCCTTTCGTGTCCATTGCCGACTCTATCCTCGACAATGTTCTGAATTTATATCAGACGGAAGACGGGCTGCTTACCGAAACATATCCCGTGAATCCCGACCAGAAAATCACTTATCTGGCAGGCGGAGCACAGCAGAACGGAACCTTGAAGGCCTCCTTTCTGTGGCCCTACTCAGGGATGATGTCCGGTTGCGTAGCCATGTACCAGGCTACCGGAGACAAGAAGTACAAGACGATACTGGAAAAGCGCATCCTGCCGGGACTGGAACAGTACTGGGACGGAGAACGCCTTCCGGCATGCTATCAGTCGTACCCTGTCAAATACGGTCAGCATGGACGCTACTACGATGACAACATCTGGATCGCACTGGATTATTGCGACTACTACCGCCTCACAAAGAAGGCCGACTATCTGAAAAAGGCCATTGCCCTGTACGAATACATCTACAGCGGCTGGAGTGACGAACTGGGCGGAGGAATCTTCTGGTGCGAACAGCAGAAAGAAGCGAAGCATACCTGCTCCAATGCCCCGTCAACAGTACTCGGCGTCAAGCTATACCGTCTGACGAAGGACAAAAAGTATCTGAACAAGGCCAAGGAAACTTACGCATGGACCAGAAAACACTTGTGTGATCCCGACGACTTCCTTTACTGGGACAATATCAACCTGAAAGGGAAAGTCTCGAAAGACAAGTACGCCTACAACAGTGGACAAATGATTCAGGCAGGTGTATTACTGTACGAAGAGACAGGAGACAAGGATTACTTGCGCGATGCCCAGAAGACAGCCGCGGGAACCGATGCCTTTTTCCGTTCGAAAGCAGATAAGAAAGACCCGTCAGTCAAGGTACACAAGGATATGTCGTGGTTTAACGTGATTCTGTTCAGAGGCTTCAAGGCGCTGGAGAAGATTGACCACAACCCGACTTATGTCCGTGCGATGGCAGAGAACGCGCTCCACGCATGGAGAAACTACCGGGATGCCAACGGATTACTGGGCAGAGACTGGTCAGGACATAACGAGGAACCTTATAAATGGCTGCTCGATAATGCCTGCCTGATCGAGCTGTTCGCTGAAATCGAGAAATAAAACATTGATTATTAACCCTTACATGAATTAAAGAAAACAATTACCATGAATATAACCAAAACACTTTGCCTCTGCGCAGCACTTTCGGGCGCTGCCGGCGTGCAAGCAATGGAAAACCGCGAATTTGTGACCCAGCAAGACAATACCCGGGTCAATAATTACCAGACCAACCGTCCCGAAGCCTCCAAGCGCTTATTCGTATCGCAGGAAGTGGAACGACAGATTGACCACATCAAGCAACTACTGACCAATGCGAAACTGGCATGGATGTTCGAGAACTGTTTTCCGAACACACTGGACACTACCGTTCACTTCGACGGAAAAGAGGACACTTTTGTATACACCGGAGACATCCACGCCATGTGGCTCCGCGACTCCGGTGCGCAGGTATGGCCCTATGTGCAGCTTGCCAATAAAGACCCCGAACTGAAAAAGATGCTGGCAGGAGTCATCAACCGCCAGTTTAAATGTATCAATATCGACCCGTACGCCAACGCCTTCAACATGAACTCCGAAGGAGGCGAATGGATGAGCGACCTGACGGACATGAAACCGGAACTTCACGAACGCAAATGGGAAATCGACTCTCTCTGCTACCCGATCCGCCTGGCATACCATTACTGGAAAACAACGGGCGATGCCAGCGTATTCTCCGACGAATGGCTGCAGGCCATTGCAAATGTGCTGAAGACTTTCAAGGAACAGCAGCGTAAGGACGACGCGAAAGGTCCGTACAGATTCCAGCGTAAGACCGAACGCGCACTCGACACCATGACCAATGACGGTTGGGGCAATCCGGTGAAACCTGTCGGACTGATTGCTTCCGCTTTCCGCCCTTCGGATGACGCTACGACTTTCCAGTTCCTCGTTCCTTCCAACTTCTTTGCCGTTACTTCCTTGCGCAAAGCTGCCGAAATTCTGAACACCGTGAACAGGAAACCGGCGCTGGCCAAAGAATGTACCGCACTGGCGGATGAAGTAGAAAAAGCATTAAAGAAATATGCTGTCTGCAACCATCCGAAATACGGTAAGATTTATGCTTTCGAGGTAGATGGCTTCGGCAATCAGCTACTGATGGACGACGCCAACGTGCCGAGTCTCATCGCTTTGCCTTATCTGGGTGACGTCAAAGTGACTGATCCGATTTATCAGAATACCCGCAAGTTTGTATGGAGCGAAGACAATCCTTACTTCTTCAAAGGCAGTGCCGGGGAAGGTATCGGAGGTCCGCATATCGGATATGACATGATATGGCCCATGAGTATCATGATGAAAGCCTTCACCAGCCAGAATGACGCAGAAATCAAAACTTGCATCAAAATGCTGATGGATACGGATGCAGGTACCGGCTTCATGCACGAATCATTCAACAAAAACGACCCGAAAAACTTTACCCGTGCATGGTTTGCATGGCAGAATACGTTGTTCGGAGAGCTGATCCTCAAACTGGTCAATGAAGGCAAAGTGGACTTATTGAACAGCATTCAGTAGTCTCTACTCCATCTTTACTTATAAGATAACTGCTTCATACGGTGAAACCGATAGTTCCATGCTTTGGAACCAATCGTTTCACTGTATGAAACAAGAGTTTCCATGCCTTTGGAACTAAAGTTTCAAGTCACTGGAACTAGAGTTTCAAGCTGCTGAAACTAAAGTTTCTCACTGATGAAACCACAGTTTCTCACCGATGAAACTTTGGTTTCTCGCCGATGAAACTTTAGTATCAAGGCGCAGAAACCGACCTTCTTCGCCGTAAGCGTCTCCGCGATGCCACAGTGACAGCAAAACTACTGTCACTCTGCTATCACACCTTGCCGTCACCTCATAACAATCACATAATCATCTATTTGCCCCCATTTATGTGACAGATGACAGCATATTTTTATTTTTTAATTTATATGTAGAGAGTATATATTACTCCCCCAATAATAATTATATAATATGAAATCAACCTTTTTATTTCTGGTTACTACAACCATGATGACTTGTACCGCCTTGGGACAACCTTCCAACGACAAAAAGAACGTATTACCCGACTGGGCGTTCGGAGGCTTCGAACGACCACAGGGAGCTAATCCGGTGATATCTCCTATAGAGAACACGAAATTCTATTGTCCGATGACACAGGATTACGTTGCATGGGAATCCAATGACACTTTCAATCCGGCTGCTACCCTGCATGACGGCAAGATTGTCGTGCTGTATCGGGCAGAAGATAAATCCGGTGTCGGTATCGGTCACCGTACCTCACGTCTCGGATACGCCACTTCGAGCGACGGCATTCACTTCAAGCGGGAAAAGACCCCGGTATTTTATCCGGATAACGATACTCAAAAGAAACTGGAATGGCCGGGCGGATGCGAAGACCCGCGTATCGCCGTCACAGCAGAAGGACTGTATGTGATGACCTATACGCAATGGAACCGCCACATTCCGCGTCTGGCAATAGCCACTTCCCGCAATCTGAAAGACTGGACAAAGCACGGTCCCGCTTTTGCCAAAGCGTATGACGGCAAGTTCTTCAATTTAGGATGCAAGTCCGGCTCCATTCTGACCGAAGTTGTCAATGGGAAACAGGTGATCAAGAAAATCGACGGAAAATACTTCATGTATTGGGGAGAGGAACATGTGTTTGCCGCCACTTCCGAAGATTTAGTCAACTGGACTCCATACGTAAATACGGACGGCTCGCTGAGAAAACTGTTTTCACCCCGTGACGGACACTTCGACAGCCAGCTGACGGAATGCGGTCCTCCAGCTATTTATACTCCAAAGGGAATCGTACTTCTGTATAATGGTAAAAACAGTGCAAGCAGAGGCGACAAACGCTATACCGCCAATGTTTACGCTGCCGGACAAGCCCTCTTCGACGCCAATGACCCGACCCGTTTCATCACCCGTCTCGACGAACCGTTCTTCCGCCCGATGGATAGTTTCGAAAAGAGCGGGCAGTATGTAGACGGAACGGTGTTCATCGAAGGGATGGTTTATTATAAGGATAAATGGTATCTGTATTATGGTTGCGCAGATTCCAAGGTGGGTATGGCTATCTACAATCCGAAGAAACCTGCTGCCGCAGATCCGCTGCCCTAAACAAACTGTTTCTTTCTACCCGACATAAATAAAACTGCAAGGATTACACAATTCTGAATGAACAGAGGTTGTGCTGATCCTTGCAGTTCTTATATTTATCAAGATTGATGCACAAAAAACATATTTCACTGCCAAAAAAGTAAACATTTGCGCCAACCATGCGAATTAGCCCTATCTGAAGGACCTTTTCCTCCACATTATTACTAATTTTATCACTATAGAAATAACACACAACAAATCAATAGTTATGAAAATAGTACAAACCTTTTGGCATGGAAATAATTCATTGTTAGACAATAGTTTTGGATGGATGAATCCACAATACCATTTAATGTCATGGGCATTAAGTTGTCTTTCTTTAAAAGACAACTATCAAAATATCGTTTTATATACCGATTCCCATGGATATGAAATCTTTGCCGAACAATTGAAACTACCGTATACAGATATCATCATTCAATACGACAATCTAACTTGCCCTGAACCTCATTGGGCATATCCCAAGTTATTAACCTATTCACTCCAAAAAGAACCCTTCATACATGTAGACGGAGATGTATATTTGCCTAATAAACTAGACAACACCATAGAGATGAGTGAATTGATTGCTCAGAACAAAGAAATAGGAAGCAGTTATTATAAAAGTATGATGAATCATATTCTACAAAAAGATTTATTAATGCCATCCTTCCTAAAAAAAGAATTAGAAAAAGACTCTATCATGTCATATAATGCAGGAATTATCGGAGGAAATGACTTGGAGTTTATAGCTGAATACTGCCGGACTGCATTTAACTTTATCGAATCAAACCATTTAAATGATATAAACAGCAAAGATATTCACATAAATAACAATATCCTCTTTGAACAAATATTGTTTTATGCCCAGTCAAACAGTTATAACAAACCTGTGGCAACAGTCCTTGATCACAGCGTTCGTGACAATGGATACATTTATGATGATTTCTGTAATTTTTATCTATACGACAAAGCCAAACTATTACATATCATCGGCGGACATAAAAAGAACCAACGGATTTGTGATTTACTTAGCAAAACTCTATTAAATAAATATCCTGACTATTACAATAGAGTAGTAGAATTGTTCGCGAATAATCATAAGCGAATGCAAAACAAGGCTAAAAATACTACCTTCCCCGATTTGAGTGTACAAATGTGTATTGCATCCTATCAAGATTATCTTCATTCTTTGTCCAAAAAATGGGAAAAGCTATCTTATACCGATCTGTATGATTGGGAGAAATGCTCATCTTCCTATTTCATGTTTCTAAATGCCGGAAAAGAGGAACAAGCCATATTTACTATTAATAGAAATCCCTACCTATCCATTTACGAAATTCCGGAACCCTGGCCGACAGAAGCAAAAAAACTGCTTAAAGAACGTATAAACAAAGAGTGCCATTCAGACCACTTTGATATAGTATGCATTCCATGTCTGCTATATGAGGGTTTTAAAGAAGTGCTTATTAACGATTTATGTTATAATATTCTGATTCTCATAGAAGAAGAGAAGACATTTGAATGTCTGTTCAACGAATTGCTACCTTGTTTTTCATCTGAAATCAGCAAAGATAAAGAACAAACTTACAAATTAATTCTGACGGAAGTAGAATATCTTCTTTATCATGGGGTGATATGTATCAATTGATTTCAACTTAAACAAGTGTATAAACTTATCTATGCATCCAAAAGAAACGACTTTATTTATAAACACTAAAATTATCATGTATTATGGAAAAGAAAAGTAAAGCGGAGAAATTAAAATTAAGAGGGATCAACCAAACCATATTGATCTCCAGTTACAATTCAGGGGCAGGTACAGGTCCCAATGATTGCATGACAGAAGAAGTTTATCAACGGCTTAATGCCCAAGGAGCCTTAGATACCACCGTCTATGTATGTGGCATTGGATGGATGACACCGGACGTAACTATCTACGGTAGCGGATCAGGTTTCGGTTCCGGTAGTGGTTCCGGCAGCGGTAGTGGTTCTGGCGAGTATTGGGGAAGCGGACACTGGGGAAGTGGAGATTGGGGAAGTGGTAGCGGGTGGACTGGTGGTGGAACTAGTGGTGGAGGAACTAGCGGTGGAGGAACTAGCGGTGATGGTCCGAAACCTGGAGGTGGAGACAAACCCGTTCCCAAAGATCCAATAGAATTAATGGACAAAAGTAGGTTTGTTGGTTGGAGAGAAGGAGCTAATTGCTTAAGTCTTTGCAAAGAAACACTAAAAAAATATGGATTATCCAATTACGGAAGTAGCTTAAATGTTTTTAAGCTAGTTGATTCTGCAAATGGATTATTAACAAACTGGGGAAATGATCCAGCTCAAAACTACAAAAATGCAATTGAATGTATCGATAAACATCTCAATGCAAAACGAGTTATCATAGTAGGAGTTGATTATGATCTCGATTTAAATCCAAACATCGACGGTACAGACCATTTTATTGTAGTTACAGGAAGAGGATATGATACTTCACGACAACAGTATTACTATACATTTATGGATAATGCAACTTCCAACTCTGATGATGGATGTAGCAACATTAATCGCCTTTACTACAAAACTGAAAATTTAAAGCTAGAGGGAAGCACAAAGGTTGCTAACAGATATTATACTGTAACTCAAGTAAGACCCAACGACGGTGGGAAATATGATACAACATCTTTATAATATAAAAATGTATAACCTAGAACGAAACGATAGAGTCCACTTTTACCGTGGACTCTATCATCATCTATAAATAATAATCAACCATGAAAAAAGTAGCAATTTTAATTATATTAATAATGGCAAGCGGACTATCTATGTATGGCCAAAACAGCTACAAAGTCACTTCTTTAGTGAAGCTATCGGATATAAAAGAAAAGAACTTGCAACGTGTATTCTATGTTTTTTCAAAAAATGAGTTCCTAAAGCTACCCATCAATTATGATATTTCATTCTTTGTTTACCAAGACAACAACAGTATCTCTCGTGATGATTTTGAACATACGAGAGCAGTAACTCAAGGTACATCTTATAGAATAAGCAATTCTCCATTCTATGCTAATCTTGACAAAAGAGACAAGAGACCTCCCATTGAAACAGTTCTTTCTCTCATTGAAGATACTAATGGAAAATATATCATGGGAATAGTCAGAACTTGGTCAGCTCTTCACGATATGGATAAACATTGGTTAGTTACATTCAATTTTGCAGGAGCAATCATTGACTACATTCCCATTTGTGAATGGCCTGGAACATGCAGCAAAGCTAGAACCATGGAAGCACAAATCAATAAAGATTTTACGGTGAATGTTCAACAGTTGAACTTTCCTGAAAATAATTACATCATTCAGTTCGATAGTATAAAAAGAAATTTTATACACCTAGATAACCTGAAAGGGCAACGTATAGATACTAAATATCAGATAATGCCGGATGGAAAGTTTAAAAAACTGGAAGAGGCATATTATCAACCGCAAATCTACACTCCGGACATGTTGAAGAGCAATGAAACCCTCATTCGATATAGAAGAGAAAATATTAAAGAAAAGAAAATATTTCAACAATAAAGACTATGAAAAACAGTTTAAGAATCCCACGAATTATCCACCAAACATGGAAAACAAAAGATGTACCTTCTCCTCTTGACCAACTGCCACAAACATGGAAAGAATATCTCCCGAATTGGGAATATATCCTATGGACAGATGAAATGAACAGGGAATTTGTCTGCAAACATTTCCCTGATTTCCTGGAGAAGTATGATACATATCCTTGTAACATACAAAGAGCAGACGCTATACGCTATCTTCTCTTGAAAGTTTATGGAGGATTGTACGTAGACATGGATTTCGAGTGCCTCGAAAATATTGAGTTCTTACTAGAAGGATCGGATTTTATCGTAGGTAAGGAACCCGACTGGCATGCTAAACGCTTTGGTTTTGAATATATCATTTGCAACGCTTTCATGGCGTCAACACCCGATAATGATTTTATCAACTTTGTATGCCAAAGGTTAATCAATCATTCCGGTGGGAAAGTTGTTAATAACGGATTTGATATACTGGATTCCACAGGCCCTTTCTTGCTAACGCATGCATTCAACGCATTTCCACATAAAGAAGACATACGTATCCTCGAATCAAAGACAATATATCCTATCGGACAATGGGAGGTAGAGAAAATAAAAAACAACCAGATTCCTAAAGAAATGGAAGAGCGTATCAATCAGGCTCATGCCATACACTATTTCTTTGGTACCTGGTTTGGTAAGTAACCTTTAAAAATAAAATAAATAATGATCCCAAAGAATATACACCTTATCTTTCTACGCAAAGATGAACCGTTCCCCGAACTATTCGAGAAATGCAAACAAGAAATACAAGTCAATCATCCGGACTGGAATATCCGCCTATATAATAAGGATGATGCACAGGATATATTAAATCAAGATTTACCTGAATACATCGAAGCCTATAATGCATTCTATCACAATGTACAAAAAGCAGACTTCTTAAGATTAGCCCTTGTATACCTCTATGGAGGATTCTATATGGATTTAGATATGTTAAGTTTAAAGCCACTTGATGAGTTGAGAAAGTATAATTTGGTTTTAGGAGAAGAGAAAATTGTCTGCCAGGCAGAGCAAGAAGCCTTGAATTTAAGATATCGACTTCGAATAGCCAACTATATGTTCGGTGGAATCCCTAAACATCCTTTTTTACACAGAATAATGGATGAAATGGCAGAAAGAGCCACAATAATCTTAAAATCGCAACAGGAGATTTTAGACATAACAGGTCCCGGCCTACTAACAGACACATATTGGGATAACTATGGAATGTATACAGACATCACATTATTAAGAAATACAGATAAAAGGTGCAGGCAACCTTATCACAATGAAATCTCATGCCACTTTGGAGATTATGCAGCTCATCTGCATGCCGGGACATGGAGAACGGGAATTTGAGTTTATATAACCAAGTTATGCAAGAAAAGCTATTTTATCAACAAACACTAAAAGAATCATTGTAAATTTCTTTTCTACATCAACTGCAATAAACGTAATGACCGGGAAACAAATGGAGAGCATATCATGGGAGTTATTACCGCAACATCTAAAAAACATGATAAGATAAAATGGTCAGAGAGTATTGATACTGGTTTGTCATTGCCGACACCTGCTGTACTTTCATTGTTCACAAACATATATTATAGAATGATAATCAGCTACTTATCTTATACCCTAATTATCCATAGAGTACTCTGAACAGACAAAATATATTTGCCTACATATTGGCACTACAAAGGACAGCTAATCATTCGAAATCCGCTATATTTGGACACGTTTTGAATGACAAAAAGCTTCTTGAGCAATCATTCTTTATGACTGACAAGATGCAGCCCGAACCGGACAAGAATACTTTCTAGATGTAAAGTGGTGCCAAAAAGGTAAATATCCGTGCCATTTCCATAAAGAAGTACTATTCTAAACCCTAATAGAATTAATTCCATTAGTTTTGTATAAATTTGTAAACTACTAAACTTGTTAAAAATAAACCATGATGAACAAAAAAGTAATTGCCGTAGCCCTCGCCCTTGCCTTAGCAGGAGGAAGCTATGCACAAGATGACACCGCGAAGAAAAAGGTGAAAGCCTATATGGTGTCGGACGCCCACCTCGACACCCAGTGGAACTGGGACATCCAGACAACAATCAACGAATATGTCTGGAATACCATTAGTCAGAACTTATTTCTGCTAAAGAAATATCCCGAATACGTTTTCAACTTTGAAGGGGGAGTGAAGTATGCGTGGATGAAGGAATACTATCCCGAACAGTATGAAGAGATGAAGAAATTCATCGAGGAAGGCCGCTGGCATATCGCCGGAAGTAGCTGGGAAGCAAGTGATGTGTTGGTTCCTTCCGTCGAAGCCTCCATCCGTAACATCATGCTCGGACAGACGTACTACCGGCAAGAGTTCGGAAAAGAAGGAACGGATATCTTCCTGCCGGACTGCTTCGGATTCGGATGGACGCTTCCCACCATTGCCGCACACTGCGGACTGATCGGCTTCTCTTCACAGAAGCTGGACTGGCGTAATCATCCCTTCTATGGAAAGAGCAAGCATCCGTTTACCATCGGACTCTGGAAGGGCATTGACGGCAAACAAGTAATGCTAGCCCACGGATATGACTACGGACGCAAATGGAACAACGAAGATCTCTCGAAGAATAAAGATCTGGAAAAATTAGCCCAACGTACTCCGCTCAATACGGTCTACCGCTATTATGGAACAGGGGATATCGGTGGCTCTCCTACTCTGGGTTCGGTACGTTCTGTAGAACAGGGAATCAAAGGTGATGGCCCGGTAGAGGTGATCAGTGCTACCAGCGATCAGTTGTTCAAAGATTATCTGCCGTTCAACAATCACCCGGAACTGCCGGTATTTGACGGAGAGTTATTGATGGATGTTCACGGAACAGGTTGCTATACTTCGCAGGCAGCCATGAAGCTGTACAACCGGCAAAACGAACAGTTGGGCGATGCAGCAGAAAGAGCGGCGGTCGCTGCCGAATGGTTGGGTACTGCCAGCTATCCGCAACACACGCTGACGGAGGCATGGAAACGTTTCATCTTCCATCAATTCCATGATGACCTGACGGGAACGAGTATCCCCCGTGCCTATGAGTTCTCATGGAACGATGAACTGATCTCTCTAAAACAATTCTCACAAGTACTGACTTCTTCCGTCAACGCCATTGCCGGACAGATGGATACACGCGTGAAAGGAACGCCTGTCGTTCTTTATAATGCAAACGCTTTCCCGGTATCGGACTTGACAGAGATCATCCTCGAACAGCCTAAAACCCCGAAAGGCTTCACTGTATACAATGCACAAGGCAAGAAAGTCGCTTCGCAAATGATCGGTTACGAGAACGGACGTGCTCACATCCTGGTTGCAGCGTCACTGCCCGCAAACAGTTATGCAGTGTACGATGTCCGCACCGGAGGATCTGAAAAAACGATCTCTCCTTCAGCCGCCTCAGCCATCGAAAACTCCGTCTACAAAATCACACTGGATAAAAACGGAGATATCATCTCACTGACCGACAAGCGCAACAACAAAGAACTCGTAAAAGATGGAAAAGCGATTCGCCTGGCACTCTTCACCGAAAACAAGTCGTACGCATGGCCTGCATGGGAAATCCTGAAAGAGACCATCGACCGTGAACCTGTCTCCATCACAGACGGCGCAAAGATCACTTTAGTGGAAAACGGCGCACTCCGTAAAGCACTCTGCATTGAGAAGAAGTATGGCAAATCGCTCTTCAAGCAATACATCCGCCTCTACGAAGGCAGCCGTGCCGACCGCATAGATTTCTATAACGAAATAGACTGGCAGTCAACAAACACACTGCTGAAAGCAGAGTTTCCTCTGAATATAGAAAATGAAAAGGCTACTTACGATCTGGGAATCGGCAGCGTGGAAAGAGGTAATAATGTACAGACCGCTTACGAAGTATATGCGCAGCAATGGGCAGACCTGACCGATAAGAACAACAGCTACGGTGTATCGATCCTAAATGACAGTAAATATGGCTGGGATAAACCGGATAACAACACGATCCGTCTGACTCTTCTCCATACACCGGAAACAAAAGGAAATTACGCTTATCAGGATCACCAGGACTTCGGCTTCCATACATTTACTTATAGCCTCACAGGACATAACGGAGCACTTGACAAACCCGCCACCGCCATCAAAGCTGAAATTCTGAATCAGCCGATCAAAGCCTTCAGCAGTCCGAAACATGCCGGAACACTAGGTAAAGAATTTGCTTTTGTACGTTCAAGCAACGATCAAGTCGTTATCAAAGCGCTGAAAAAAGCGGAAGTATCCGATGAATATGTAGTACGTGTATATGAAACAGGAGGCGCAGCTCCGCAACAGGCAGCCATCACCTTCGCCGGTGAAATAGAGAAGGCAGTACTTGCAGACGGTACGGAAAAAGAGATCGGCAGTGCTGACTTCAACAAGAACCAGCTGAATGTATCCATCGCTCCCTACAGCATACAGACATTTAAAGTGAAGCTGAAGAAAAAAGCTGATCTTCAAGCTCCGGCATGCGCTTATCTTCCTTTGGACTATGATCGCAGATGTTTCAGTTGGAATGCTTTCCGCAAAGAAGGGAACTTCGAATCGGGCAACAGCTATGCAGCAGAACTTCTCCCCGACTCCATCCTGAAAGCCGACGGCATTCCTTTCCGCTTGGGAGAGAAAGAAATTGCCAATGGTTTGACTTGCAAAGGCAATGTACTTCAGTTGCCAACCGGACATTCTTACAACCGTATCTATTTCCTGGCAGCCTCTGCCGGTGAAGATGCAGTTGCTACCTTCAGCACCGGTAACAACTCACAGGAAATCACCGTACCTTCCTATACCGGTTTTATCGGTCAGTGGGAGCATCTGGGACATACGGAAGGCTTCCTGAAAGATGCAGAAATCGCTTATGTCGGCACTCACCGTCATGCTTCTGACAAAGATGAGGCTTATGAGTTTACGTATATGTTCAAGTTTGGCATGGATATTCCTAAAGGAGCGACTACGGTTACTTTGCCGGATCATGCAGATATCGTATTATTTGCCGCAACGCTGGTTAATGAGAAGTATCCGGCAGTAACTCCGGCCTCGGAATTGTTCCGCACAGCCTTGAAAGCAGACAATGGAGAAGAAGCGACGACTAAAACAAACCTGTTGAAACAAGCCAAACTAATCAAATGTTCCGGTGAAACCAACGAAAAAGAAGTTGCAAGATATGCCGTAGACGGTGATGTGAAGACGAAATGGTGTGATACAAGCACGGCTCCCAACTACATTGACTTCGACTTCGGAAAGGAACAGACGATCCGTGGATGGAAGTTGGTAAATGCCGGAAATGAAGGCAGCGTCTTTATCACTCATACCTGCTTCTTACAAGGCAGAAACAGTCCGGACGAAGAATGGAAAACGATTGATGAACTGAGTGATAACAAGAAAAACACGGTAGTTCGCCAGTTTAAGCCGACTTCGGTACGTTACGTCAGACTGCTGGTTACACAATCTACACAAAACAACAGTCTGAAGGCTGCAAGAATCTACGAGTTGGAGGTTTATTGATAAACCGAAAATAAAACAGAAGTAATATCTCACAAACAAAAAGAAGGCGTATCAAAAGTCAAAAGTAACTAAACCCTCCTCCTTCAGGAAGGAGGAGTACCCGTAGGAGGGGAGTTTAGTTACTACTGACTTTTGATACGCCTTCTTTTTTCATCTCCATATCTGTCATTGACAATAAGAAAACGCCTTCAAATATATGCTTCCGCAAACACTTGAAGGCGTTCATCATCCTAACCAATACCTATCCTAAAAACTATTTTTTACCTATTTATTCAAAACGATCGGCCTATTGGCAGAAGCTTTACCAAAATTCTTGGCAGGCTTTTTGCCCATCTCAAATTTTAAAGTACTGCCGTTAATTATATCATCGTACGTAATATAACTTTTATGATAAGGTTTGCCATTCAGATAAACCTTCTGAATATAGATATTATCTTTACTATTATTCGGTGCTTCAACAGTAAACACTTTACCACCACGCACTTTCACTTCTATCTTTTTAAAACGAGGACTGCCGAATGCAAACACACCGTCAGACGGATTCACCTGATAGAATCCCATAGCAGAAAGGAGATACCATGCAGACATTTGTCCACAGTCTTCATTACCGATGATACCGTCCGGCTGATCTGTGTAGAAGTCGCTCATGATGAAACGAACCTTTTCCGCTGTTTTCCACTGTTCGCCGGCATAGGTATAGAGATAGGCTATGTGATGGCTCGGCTCATTGCCATGCGCATATTGTCCGATCAGACCGGTGATATCACTGGAAGCACCTTCACCCATACTGTCATTGTTCGTAAAGAAGCTGTCGAGCTTCGATGTAAACGGCTTGTCACCGCCAAACAGGCTGATCAATCCATACGGATCTTGCGGAGCGAAGAATGTATATTGCCATCCGTTGCCCTCACAGAAATCGCCGACTCCGTGAATAGAACGTGCCGGATCGTACGGAGTACGCCATGAACCGTCTTCCAGTTTCGGACGGATGAAATGGATAGAAGAATCGAAATAGTTCTTATAGTAATGGGCACGCTTCGAGAATGTCTCATAATCAGCCGTCTTCCCCATCTTTTGTGCCATAGCGGCGATTCCCCAGTCATCTACTGCATATTCCATAGCGATGGAAGTAGCTTCGTGGATTTTATCAGCAGGGATATATCCTTTGGCCATCACGTAAGGAACTCCGTTCTGCCCTTCATAAGTTGCTGTCGCTTTCATAGCCGTCAAGGCTTCTTCCGCATCAAATCCGGTAAATCCTTTCAGATAAGCATCTGCAATCACCGGAACAGAGCTATATCCCGGCATACAATTTGTTTCGCCGCTCATCAAAGGCCAGATAGGAAGTTTATCCTGTTGCCGATAAATGGAAAGCATTGAATTAATTACATTGTCCACCATTTCGGGCTGAATGATAGTCATCAGAGGATTCAAGGCGCGATAAGTATCCCAAAGGGAGAGAGTGGTATAATTCGCTTTCTTCGGGTCTGTGTAAATCATATCATTCATCCCCCGATACTCACCATTGACATCACAATACAATGTAGGAGCGATCATGGTATGATAGTGTGCGGTATAAAACACACGTTTGGCAGCCTCATCGTCTGATTCTACGGTCATCTTATCCAACTGTTTGTTCCAGCGGTCACTGCTCATCTTCACCACCTTGTCGAAGTCCCAGTGAGAAAGTTCCGCTTGCAGGTTCATCGCTGCATTGTCACAACTTACGGAAGAAATAGCCACTTTAATCTTTACTTCTTTCACATTGCCGAAAGTAAGCACACTTTTCACCGATTCTACTTTCAGTTGATCCCAAAGTTTGGGGGTATTATCGTCATAAGCCGTAAATTTCTCGATCTTCTGATCGCTCTTCAGCACAAAGTATACTTTTCGCGACGGGCTCCACCCTCTGACATACCGATAACCTTCCACTGTATAGTCATCTACTTTGCGAATATAGCTGTCGTATGCATTGGAACCGTTTCCTTCACGCAGGTCAATCAGTATAGAGACCGGTTTTCCTTCGGGATAGGTATAACGATGAAAACCTACCCGGTCAGTAGCTGTCAGTTCGGCCTTGATATTGTATCTGTCCAGAATTAAAGAATAATATTCCGGACGGGCTATCTCATTGTCATGTGAGTATTTCGACGCATAACCGTCACGTATATCATCCTGGTTACCTCTGGGAGTACGGATTTCATTGAGAGGCATAATCAGAATATCCCCCAGATCGGTACATCCCGTACCGCTTAAATGAGTATGAGAGAAACCAATCAGAATACTGTCGGAATAATGATATCCCGAACACCAGTCCCAGCCTTTATGGATATTGTTGGGTCCGAGTTGCACCATGCCGTACGGAACACTCGTTCCGACAAATACATGCCCGTGAAAACCGGAGCCGATATAAGGATCGACATACTGTAACAATCCCTCACTCTTTGAATAGTCCTGTTTTGCCACTCCGCTCGTTGCCAGACCTAAAAAGCAGGAAGCAGCCATTAAAAGTTTAAATGCGTTCATCTGTATTTTTCTTGTTAATTCGAAATTGTTTCATGGTAGGATTTACTTCATGAATTATAGTTTTCATGATGCAAATATAAACTCTATTCCGGAACTATCAGGCTGTCGCCAGAGTTTACCGAATGGATGGCAGGGATATTTACTCTTTTGGCAAAAGAAAAAGGACTTGCACTGACTAAAGCAGTTCAAATCCTTTCCATAAATTTCCTTCGGGAAGAGGGGCTTCGAGCTCTATCAGCTCTTTTGACACGGGATGGATGAAGCGTACCTTCCGCGCATGCAGGCAAATACTGCCATCGGGATTGGAACGCGGAGCGCCATATTTAAGGTCTCCTTTAATGGGACATCCCATTTTTGCCAACTGGCAACGAATCTGATGATGACGTCCGGTTTTCAAGTCTACTTCAAGCAGATAGTAATTCTCCGAATGTCCGATCAGCCGATAATTCAGAATCGCTTTCTTGCTATTCGGCACTTCTTTGTCATAAGCAAAACTCTTGTTCTGCTTCTCGTTACGTGCCAGATAATGCACCAATTCACCTTCCGGCTCTTTGGGGGCATTCTTTACTACTGCCCAGTAAGTCTTTTTCACTTCACTGGTACGGAACATCTCGTTCAGACGAGTGAGTGCCTTACTCGTTTTGGCAAAAATAACAAGGCCGCTTACGGGGCGGTCCAGCCGGTGTGTCACACCGATGAAAACATTTCCGGGTTTCTGATACTTCTCTTTCAGGTACTGCTTCACAGTTTCCGAAAGCGGTGTATCGCCCGTCTTGTCTGCCTGGACAATCTCGGAAGCGGTCTTGTTGACTACAATTATATGGTTGTCTTCGTATACGACAGTCATACTGTTCGATTACATATTCATACCACCATCTACCTGAATCACCTGACCTGATACGTAAGAAGACATATCTGATGCCAGGAAGGTAGCGATGTTTGCCACATCTTCAGGAGTACCGCCACGACGCAAAGGAATTTTCTTTGCCCATTCAGCTCTCACTTCGTCAGAAAGAGCAGCAGTCATATCTGTCAGGATGAATCCCGGAGCAATGGCGTTGGCACGGATGCCACGAGAGCCCAGTTCTTGTGCGATAGACTTGGCCAATGCAATCATGCCGGCTTTGGAAGCAGCATAGTTAGCCTGTCCCGCATTACCGTGAACACCCACTACAGATGCCATGTTGATAATGCTACCAGCTTTCTGACGCATCATAACAGGTGTACAAGCGTGGATGAAGTTAAATGCAGACTTCAGGTTCACATTGATTACCATATCCCATTGTTGTTCGCTCATACGCATCATCAGACCGTCACGAGTGATACCGGCATTGTTCACCAGAATATCGATACGTCCGAAGTCCTTATGGATTTCTTCTACGACCTTTGCAGTATCTTCAAAGTTAGCAGCGTTAGAAGCATAACCTTTGGCTTTCACACCCATTGCTTCCAGTTCTACCCTTGTTTTTTCTGCATTTTCGTCAATGACCAGGTCAGTAAATGCAATGTTTGCACCTTCGGCAGCAAACTTCAGAGCGATAGCCTTGCCAATACCACGGGCGGCACCGGTTACAATGGCTGTTTTTCCGTCTAATAATCCCATACTAAAAGTTATTTAATTAAATTTCTGTTCTATGCAGTGCGCCAAACACAATGTTGGACACATATTTATTTCTTGTTTCTTCGTCCAGATGAGCTCCTATATGCCCACGGATATAAGGAACTTCAATTCCCTTCACACAGTAATGTATCAAATCGGCAGTCATCTCCACATCATCAATGTGAAACACTCCTTTCGCCTGTCCCTCCAACAACACAGCTTTAAAAATCTGGATTTCTTTCGCATCAAATTTCTTTCGCACTTTTTCTACCCGCCATATATCACGGAAGAAATAAGCACGCAGGGTTCCATTCCGATAAACGACCTCCTTTACTGCATCCAATCGGGTATATATCAGTTCCAACAGTTTGTCGTCCGGCGAAATGTTTTTATCAGCCACCCTCTTCATCATATCCGACAAGATATCCAATTCCGATTCTACAACAGCCAAATAGATTTCATCCTTACTTTTAAAATAGGTATAAAGCGTTCTTCTACCTTTTTTCGAAGTGAGGGCGATATCATTCATCGTAGTGTTCTCCACCCCCATCTTTGCAAAAAGCTGGCGGGCAACGTCTACTAACTTGGCTTTCGTTTTTGATACGGTCATAGGTTATACAAATTGCACATTGCTGAATATTTTGAGCAAAAGTAATTCTTTTCTTTAGACCACACAAGAAAACGCACAGAATATTAACATTTGTATATTAATAGGTACTAAAAAAAGTTCCATCAATACCTCTCTCATTTTCAGCACAATATAGATAATTCGATCTTTTTTCTAAAAAATAATTGGAGAATAATTTGTTTTATTCAAGAAAAGCCGTACCTTTGCACCCGTTAAACATCGCGGAGTGGAGCAGTTGGTAGCTCGTTGGGCTCATAACCCAAAGGTCATTCGTTCGAGTCGGATCTCCGCAACTTACTAAAGAATCGCTTTTTAAGTGGTTCTTTTTTTATCTCTCTCCGGTAAGATTCTACTGATTACAGTTCCTTTATTCACAACCCCAATCTTATATTAACCACGTTATCAACAAAGTTATTAACAGGTTAATTAATTAGTAACAAACAAATTAACTATATAAGAGACTCATTTTTAAACAAGCAGGATGTGACTTGTTCACAACCTCAAAAAGCAAAATAAGAATCACCCGAATACAAAAAAGATACTACCTCAAAAATCAGTAGTATCTCCTTAATTCTTCTTCCGAAAGGAAGTACATCCATTCATTACAATCTATATTACCCTTGTCTTTTTTGCCGGTTCTGACGCCCTTCTTTCATCTGTTTCTCACGTTCAGCCTGTTTTTTCACATAGCTATCGTATTGTTCTTTAGTCATAATCTTCTTCAACTGGGCATCATAATCTTCACGGGACTTCTTCATTTCCGCCATCTTCTTTTCCCGCTCTTCCTTAGTCATCTTGGCAGCTTTATTATCTTTCGAACGTCCGCCCTGATTAGCAGCCATCTTTTGCACCCATGTAAGGTTGACATCCTGTAATTGTTGCTTTTGATCTTCATTCAAAGAGTATTCTTTCACCATACGCTCTGTCATACGTTCCGCACGGGTTTTCGGATCCATCTGTTGTCTTCCACCCTGGCGATTTCCTTGTGCCATTGCCACACCACTCATCAGTAGCAAAGCTACCATCCAAAATACGATTCTTTTCATTTCTTTTTTCTTTTATAGTTAATCTGATAATAAACCGATTGCATCATTGCAATATTATATTTGACCAGATTAAAACGGAAAGGTTAAATCACATCGAGGAGATTAACAATAAATAACTTTATGTTTATTCTTCCCGACCGAACGAGCGGTATTCAAGCGGAGTAAGCCCGGTACGTTTTTTGAAAAAGGAGAAAAAATATTCGGTAGACTGGAAGCCCAGAAAAAAAGAAATTTCTTTTACTGACTGGGAAGTTCCCACCAACATTTGCTTGGCTTTACGAAGTTTCAGTTCCTGAAAATATTTGGCGGGTGCATAGCCGGTATATTCCTTAAAAACCCTGCGGAACCATGAGTAACTGATATTCAGTCTCATCGCCAGTTCCTCCGGATCAATATTGCCGGATACATTTTCATTCATAAGTATCTTTGCCTGCTCGATCTTCTGATCGACATCACTCATCTCGAAGACCTTATTCTTGGAAATCGAAAGAATCATACCAATCATGTGAAGTACGATTCCGGAAAGGTATTGCTGGGCAGATATTTTATCCGCTTCTGCCACTTCCAAAGCGCGGGAAAACAAAGATACCAGTTCTTCATTAATACCGACTTCCAATATCTGTCTTTCCTGAGAAAGAAAGGCATCGCCCACAATCGTATCAATCGCCGGACCTTCAAAACCAATGTAATATTCCGTCCATCCGGTCTGCCGCAATGGATAATAAGTATGCCACTGTCCGGGAAACAACACCATCAGCCGACCTTTACAAACTTGTCTTTCAGGAGTAGAATCGGAAGAAAACAAACCGCGCCCTTTTGTAATATAGACCAATTGATATTCCCGCAATACTCTTCCTTTTTCGGCATTGAAATAGTAACCGGACGGATGCTCCTTCAGCGGATAAGGAGAATCGGGAGGGATAGACTGATAGCCAACCGTATTCACCCACAGACCGAATTTGCGGTCCATGTCATTAACTATCAAGTATTTAAATTCTAATCCCAAATTATTATCCTCAGTCATACAGGCGTGTTTTCATACAATTGAATTGAACAAAAGTAGGAATTATTTTCAAAAAACACACGCTAAACAGTAAAAAAACATCCAGAGCACCTGTCCAGATCCTCCGGATGCTTATAAAAAACAAACCTTATACAATTAAAATCAGAATGCTTTCCGATATAATACTTCAATCTCCGCTACTGACGTAGGACGCGGATTACCACCTGTGCAAACGTCATTGAATGCAGCCACCGCCAATGCCGGAATATCCTCTTCCTTCACATTGATTTCATGCAATTTCTGTGGGATACCGATACTCAGAGAAAGCGCTTTCACTGCCTCGATAGCCGCCTTCACACCTTCAGTTTCTGTCATACCGTCTGTATTGACGCCCATCGCCTTGGCAATATGGATATATTTCGGAGCAGCCGGAGACTCAGCATTGTACTCCATGACATAAGGTAACAACAGCGCATTGGCAACGCCGTGAGGAGTATCATAGAAAGCGCCCAACGGGTGAGCCATGGAATGTACGATTCCCAAACCTACATTGGAGAATCCCATGCCGGCAATATATTGAGCCTGCGACATTGCTTCGCGGGCAACTGTGTCTTTACCGTTATCTACCGCTGCTTTCAAGTTCTGAGCAATCATTTCAATCGCTTTCAGTTCGAACATATCGCTCATAGCCCATGCACCCGGAGTTATATAACTTTCGATGGCGTGAGTCAGCGCGTCCATACCTGTAGCGGCAGTCAGTCCTTTCGGCATGGAATACATCAGTTCCGGATCTACAATAGCTACAGCAGGGATATCGTTCGGGTCTACACATACCATTTTCTTGCGTGCATCTTCGTCGATAATCACATAATTGATAGTCACTTCAGCAGCAGTTCCGGCAGTAGTAGGCAATGCAAAGGTAGGAACAGCCTTATGTTTGGTATCAGCCACACCTTCCAGAGATTTCACATCGGCAAAATCCGGGTTATTCACAACAATACCAATCCCCTTTGCCGTGTCGATAGAAGAACCACCACCCAAAGCTACGATAAAGTCTGCACCGGAAGCCTTATAGGCAGCCACACCATTCTGCACATTAGCAATGGTAGGGTTAGCCTTTACATCACTATAAAGTTCATACGGAATATGATTGTCATCAAATACTTTAATGATTTCGGCTGCAACACCAAATTTGATAAGGTCTTTATCTGTTACGAAAAAGGCTTTCTTAAAGCCACGTCTGGCTGCTTCCACAGCAATTACACTCCGGCATCCTGCACCGAAATAAGAGGTCTCATTCAGAATAATGCGATTCATAGTTGTGTCATAATTTTAAAGTTACCGCAACATTCTCCATCGATAGAAAATGCTGCGGTCGCTAAAGTAGATAAATTCAGTGATTAATACAAGTATTATTTAGGAAGATTGAAAGCAACGGACATTTCTTTCATTTGTTCCTGACTCATACCATCCGGTTCGAAGCCCATATTCTTCGCAGCAATATAGATCAGCGCCGACTTATTCAGCACGTCAATCTGATCAAAAGCCTGCATAGCATCGCAGTCTACGGCAAAAACACCGTGTTTTTCCCACATGACTACATCATAGTCCTGCAATTCCTTGATAGTGGCTTCCGCCAACTCTACCGAACTAGGCAATTTATAAGGAATGATACCCAGACCTCTCGGACAGAACGCCTTCGTTTCAGGAATCATACTCCATAACAGATTGGTTGCCACATCTTTCTGAAGGAACTTCTCGCAATGAGTCATGGCAATCAGTTCGATCGGGTGAGTATGGACAGATGCTTTATAAGGAGAATTCTTGCTCAGCAAATCATTGTGTACGCTCAGGTGGGAAGGCAGTTCCGAAGTCGGCGCCACCGCTTCGTCGGCAATGATCACATAGCTGGCGCAATCATCTAAAATGCGAATCACCGAACCATTTTCCATCGGCCAGCGAGCCAGATCACGCATGCGTTTGTTGGTTCCTTTGCAATAAAAGTAACATCCTTTCAGATAAGGCAATGTAACGCCAATGGATTTTACTTCGCTAATCGGTTCCATCCGACGGATTTCATCGTCTACAAACTCTGTGATATTTACAGTGATATTACCACCGTTACGTTCAGCCCATCCTTTTTGCCACAAGTATCCGGCAACTTCAGCTACCTTGTTTACTTCTTTGGCAAGTGCCGGACGATTTTCTAAAATTGATTTCATATCTATTTATTATTAAAACAAGTTCGGGAATACCAGTGAGAAGATCAAGACTACCAAACCACAGATCAACACTGTGATTGTTTTGGCAGATACTCCTTTCCACTCTTTCAGGATGATTCCCCATACATTACTAAAGGTTACGTTCAGCGCCATCAGGATACACCATGAGAAAGCCAGCAACACGGGACTTTCCGTGAGGAAGCTCTTACCCATTTCCAATCCGAAGAACTGCATATACCACAGCACACCGGCCAACGCACAGAAGACGAGATTGTTACCCCATACCTTTCCTTTGGCATAGTCACCGACAGACTTATTAGCTATATTCTGCTGCAGGCAGTAAGCGGCATTTGTCATGAATCCGCCTAAAGTCACGAGGAAGATAACAGGAAGACCTGCATAAAGTCCATCCACACCACCTGCCAAAGCAGCTTCCTTGATAGGAGTTCCGGCATCCAGTCCCAAAGCAAAGCAGGCACTCATCACACCCGCAAGAAGTGCTACCAGCAAACCTTTTGTCAATGCAAAGTCTTTTACGGCAGCCCGTTTTTCTTCTTCGCTCATATTCTGTGCACGCAAGCCACCGGCATAACCAATGATAGCAATACCCGCCAGCGTAATACAAACTCCTAGAAGAAGAATCAGTCCGTTACCTTCGAACAGATTGGTTCCGGCGAAGATGGCAGGAAAAAGGGTTCCGAATCCGGCACAAGTACCTAATGCGATACTTTGTCCAAGCGCAACACCCAGATAACGCATGGAGAGTCCGAAAGTCAATCCGCCTATTCCCCATAATACACCATAAAAGATGCTCATTCCAGCACCTCCGGCTCCCCACAAGTCGAACAAACTGCCTCCTGCGGGTATCCCCAGCAGTGATCCCAGAAACGGGAACACTAACCAGGCAAACACACCTTGTACTAACCAGAAGCTTTCCCAGCTCCATTCCTTCACCTTTTTAATAGGTACATAGGAACTGGACTGGCAAAAGCTACCGATGGCTATAATCAACAAGCCTATTAGAATATCCATCACTTATCGTTTAGAAGTTACTTCCGCTTCGTACTTTTCGATTTCTGCAATGAAATCTTCGCCTACCGGAACGTTGTTCTTCAAGCAGAACATATCCCATACTGCATTCCATGGAAGCGCTTTCTCTTCTTCGAGCAGAGCCAGACGCTGGAATCCCTGTCCGTTAGCTTCGTATTCACGCAGCTTGGCAATCGGTTCGAGCAAAGCGCGTGTCATACATTTCTGAGCAGCACGGCTACCGATAACGTAAGCACCGATACGGTTGATAGAAGCATCGAAATAGTCGAGACCGTAGTGTACGCGTTCCAACGCACCGCAACGAACAATTTCACTGAACAGTTCCATTGTAGGATCATCCATAATGGTTACGTGGTCGGAATCCCAACGAACCGGACGGCTTACGTGCAGCATCAATTCGGGCACATAAAGCAAAAGAGAAGATACTTTGTCGGCAACACTTTCAGTCGGATGGAAGTGACCGGTATCCAAAGTTACCATCTTATTACGGGATGCGCCATAACCGATGTAGAAGTCATTGGAACCTACTGTATAGCTTTCCAGACCGATACCGAATACTTTTGATTCAATACAGTCTTTCATGTTTTTATATTCAGTAGCAAATATCTGATCCAGAGAATCTTTCAACAATGCACGATATTTCATGCGGTTTACAGTGATATCCTTGCTTCCGTCATGTACCCAAAGATTCATGATACACGGGTCACCCTGCGCCTTACCCATTTCTTCGGCAACGGCACGACAACGTTTGGTATGCTCAATCCAGAACTGACGGATGCCCTCATCCGGATTAGACAGTGACAAATCACCAGATTTCGGATGTGAGAAGGAAGTAGAGTTAAAATCGAGTTTCATGTTATGCTCTTTACCCCATTCAATCCAGCTCTTGAAATGTTCAGGCTCTACCTGATCGCGGTCTACCACTTTACCTTGAAAATCCCCGTAGATTTCGTGCAGGTTCAAACGGTGTGTACCCGGAATATAAGAAGCGGCTTTCAGAATGTCGGCACGCAGTTCATCAATATTGCGAGCTTTGCCCGGATAATTACCGGTTGCCTGAATACCTCCGCTCAGTGCACCTGCCTGCACTTCAAATCCCGTTACATCATCAGCCTGCCAGCAATGAAGTGACAAGTGGAAGTCCTGCATGGTTTTCAGTACCTTTTCAGTATCTACACCTACTGCTGCATAGCGTTCAACAGCAATCTCATACGCTTTCTGAATCATTTCTTCTTTTTTCATGATATTCTATTATTAAAAGTTAATATTATTCTGTCGATTATTTTTTGATTCTCCGGAATTTATCGAACGCAGTTTTTAAAATGGATATAAGCCGCATCCCAAGCTGCCATATCCTGTGGGTGATAAGTCTTCAACGGAATTGAACGGCTTATCAACTGACGCATACCGGCAACATCCGTCGCCTCTCCCACCGTCATTGCCTGAATCATGACATTACCGATAGCTGTTGCCTCAGACGGTCCTGCCACAACCGGGATGCCGATAGCATTAGCAGTAAACTGATTCAACAAGTCATTACGGCTACCTCCACCAATCACATGCAGAGTTTCGATAGGACGAGGAGAAAGCGCACGCAAGTTTTCCAACACCTGACGGTAACGCAAAGCCAGACTCTCAAAGATACAACGTACTATTTGTCCACGTTGCTCAGGAACCGGCTGCCCAGTAGTCCGGCAATATTCACGAATGGCCTGTTCCATATCCGCAGGATTTGCAAAACAGTCGTCATCCGGATTGATTAAACTACGGAATGGTTCACACGAATCCGCTTCGGTTATTAATTCCGGATAGCTTGTATCTCCCCAATTCAGACGGCAACGTTCCAGCAACCACATTCCACAAATATTCTTCAAAAGGCGAATTGTGCCTTCTACGCCACCTTCATTCGTAAAGTTCAAAGCCTCTGTTTCAGCAGTGATTACCGGTGCATCTGTTTCCACCCCCATCAGCGACCAAGTACCGCTACTCAAATATGCGAAATTACGATCAAGTGCGGGAACAGCTGCTACAGCAGATCCGGTATCATGTCCGGCCACCGCAATCACAGGAATTGCCCCCAATCCTGTTATCTTTTGCACTTCTTCAGTCAATGTTCCTATCTTCTCACCTGGGAAGACAAAACGACCGAAATTCTCTTCTTGCAGTCCGACTGCTTTCAGCAACTCCGGTTCCAGACGTTGCGTATGTGCATTCACTAATTGGGCAGTGGAAGCAATGGTATATTCAGTTACCATCTTCCCGGTCAGCATATAGCTCAACGCATCCGGCATAAACAGAACTTTGTCTGCTGCCTCCAATGCACTGTCATGATTGCGACGCAAAGTATCTAATTGGAAAAGTGAATTAAAATTCATTACCTGAATACCAGTTTTACCATATACCTCGCTACGAGAGATACGAGAGAAAAAGGCTTCCGGTGCTCCTACCGTATGCGGATCACGATATGCATAAGGCTGGCGAAGCAGGTTTCCATCTTTTCCAAGGAGGACGAAATCTACTCCCCATGTATCTATACCGATAGAGGCAATAGATTCGCCACGGTGAGCTACCAATTTCAATCCGTCGATAATGTGACGGTATAATGCATAAATATCCCAATAGAAATGTCCACCCACCTCGATCAAGTGGTTAGGAAAACGATTAATCTCCTCCAGATTTAATCCGCCTTCAATAAAAGAGCCTAAGATTGTACGGCCGCTTGTTGCGCCCAGGTCGACTGCAAAAAAGTTCTGTTTCATGGTATTTTGTCTATATATTTAAGGTATCCATTTACCTACATTGCAAAGATAGGCGGTTCCTTCCTCCTTTTCCTTACGCATTTTGATAGAAAGGATGTGCATTTTGACACAAATCTGCATAGCCAAACCTTACATCAGTATAAATTTTACTTTTTATGCAAAAAAAGCATGATTTATGCATGTTTTCTCCGAAATAATGCATAATTTTGCGCCATTCTTAGAATAATTATACAATGAAGAAGAAAGCAAATCGGTTAGACGCCATCAAAATGATTATCTCAAGCAAGGAGGTAGGCTCGCAGGAAGAACTACTGCAAGAGCTGAACCGTGAAGGCTTCGAACTGACACAAGCCACCCTCTCCCGCGACTTGAAACAACTGAAAGTAGCCAAAGCTGCAAGTATGAACGGCAAGTATGTATATGTATTGCCGAATAACATCATGTATAAACGTTCCACTGACCAGAGTGCCGGTGAGATGTTGCGCAACAATGGATTTATCTCCCTACAGTTTTCCGGCAATATAGCTGTCATCCGTACCCGTCCCGGTTACGCCAGCAGCATGGCTTATGATATCGACAACAATGAGTTCAGCGAGATTCTGGGAACCATTGCCGGCGACGATACCATCATGCTGGTTCTGCGTGAAGGAGTAGCCACAAGCAAAGTACGTCAGCTTTTGTCGCTCATCATTCCGAATATCGAATAACTATACTTATATTATATATAAAGAAATGGACACTCAACAAATAGATGTTATGGTAGCCGACGCCTCACATGAGGTTTACGTTGACACTATTTTGGAAACTATCAGAAATGCTGCTGCCGTACGAGGAACCGGAATCGCAGAGCGCACACACGAATACGTAGCGACTAAAATGAAAGAGGGCAAAGCAATAATCGCGCTCTGTGGCGACACATTCGCAGGTTTCACCTATATCGAATCATGGGGAAACAAGCAATACGTAGCAACCTCCGGTCTGATTGTACATCCCGATTTTCGCGGATTAGGATTGGCAAAGCGCATCAAACAAGCATCTTTCCAACTGGCACGTCTCCGATGGCCGAAAGCTAAGATTTTCAGTCTGACATCCGGAGCCGCAGTGATGAAAATGAACACCGAACTAGGATATGTCCCTGTCACTTTCAATGAACTGACAGACGACGAAGCTTTCTGGAAAGGATGCGAAGGCTGCACCAACCACGATATACTGGCAGCTAAAAACCGTAAGTTCTGCATCTGCACAGCCATGCTGTACGATCCGACAGACCCACGGAACATAAAAAAAGAACAAGAAAGAAATAACATTTAATATATACAGCACTATGGAAGAAAAGAAGAAAAAAGTAGTGGTGGCATTCAGCGGCGGACTGGACACATCGTTCACCGTCATGTACCTCGCTAAAGAAAAAGGTTACGAAGTATATGCAGCTTGTGCCAATACGGGCGGTTTCAGCGAAGAACAGCTGAAGACAAACGAAGAAAACGCCTACAAACTGGGAGCAGTGAAATATGTAACATTGGACGTTACTCAGGAATACTACGAAAAGAGTCTGAAATATATGGTTTTCGGAAATGTGCTGCGTAATGGTACTTACCCGATCTCTGTCAGCTCGGAACGTATCTTCCAGGCATTGGCCATCGCACGTTATGCCAACGAAATCGGTGCGGATGCCATTGCCCACGGTTCTACCGGAGCAGGTAACGACCAGATTCGTTTTGACATGACTTTCCTTGTACTGGCTCCGAATGTAGAAATCATCACGCTGACCCGTGATATGGCATTAAGCCGTCAGGAAGAAATCGACTATCTGAACAAACATGGTTTCAGCGCGGACTTCACCAAACTGAAATACTCTTATAACGTAGGTTTGTGGGGTACATCCATCTGTGGTGGCGAAATCCTCGACTCCGCACAGGGATTACCGGAAACAGCCTACCTGAAACATGTGGAAAAAGAAGGCAGCGAACAACTCCGTCTCACTTTCGAAAAGGGAGAACTGAAAGCTGTCAATGACGAAACATTCGATGATCCGATCCAAGCTATCCAGAAGGTAGAAGAGATCGGTGCCGCATACGGTATCGGACGTGATATGCACGTGGGCGATACGATTATCGGCATCAAAGGCCGTGTGGGTTTCGAGGCTGCCGCTCCGATGTTGATTATCGGTGCTCACCGCTTCCTCGAAAAATACACATTGAGCAAATGGCAGCAATACTGGAAAGATCAGGTGGCCAACTGGTACGGAATGTTCCTCCACGAAAGCCAGTATCTCGAACCGGTGATGCGTGACATCGAAGCCATGCTTCAGGAAAGCCAGCGTAACGTTAACGGTACGGCAATCCTCGAGCTCCGCCCGCTTTCTTTCTCTACCGTCGGTGTAGAATCGGAAGACGACCTCGTGAAAACGAAGTTCGGCGAATATGGTGAAATGCAGAAGGGCTGGACAGCCGAAGATGCTAAGGGCTTTATTAAGGTAACTTCTACTCCGCTACGTGTTTACTACAATAACCATAAAGACGAAGAGATATGATTAAAGCAGGAATCATTGGTGGCGCAGGATATACAGCAGGCGAATTAATCCGTCTGCTGCTCAACCATCCGGAAACTGAAATCGTATTCATCAACAGCAGCAGTAATGCCGGAAACCGAATCACCGACGTACACGAAGGACTCTACGGAGAAACCGACCTGAGATTTACCGACCAGTTACCTCTGGACGCAATAGATGTACTATTCTTCTGTACCGCCCACGGTGACACGAAGAAATTCATGGAAAGCCACAACGTGCCGGAAGATTTGAAAATCATCGACCTCTCGATGGATTATCGCATCAAGAGTGACGATCATGACTTCATCTACGGTCTGCCGGAACTGAACCGTCGTGCTACCTGTACGGCGAAGCACGTAGCCAACCCCGGTTGTTTTGCTACCTGCATCCAGTTAGGTTTGCTTCCGCTAGCCAAGAATCTGATGTTGACAGGCGATGTTTCGGTCAATGCCATCACCGGAAGTACCGGTGCCGGCGTGAAGCCCGGTGCTACCAGTCATTTCAGTTGGCGTAACAATAACATCAGTATATACAAGGCCTTCGATCATCAGCACGTACCGGAAATCAAGCAATCACTGAAGCAGTTGCAGAACAGCTTCGATTCAGAGATCGACTTTATTCCTTATCGGGGAGATTTCCCGCGCGGCATCTTTGCCACTCTTGTCGTAAAAACGAAAGTTGCACTCGAAGAAATCGTTCGCATGTATGAGGAATATTATGCAAAAGACTCCTTCGTGCATATTGTAGATAAGAATATAGACTTGAAACAAGTCGTAAATACCAATAAATGTCTGATACATCTGGAGAAACATGGTGACAAATTACTGATTATCTCCTGTATCGACAACTTGCTGAAGGGTGCCAGCGGACAAGCAGTTCATAACATGAACCTGATGTTCAACCTGGAAGAAACCGTAGGATTACGGCTGAAACCTTCCGCTTTCTAAAAACAGAAGAATTATGAAATTATTCGACGTATATCCTTTATATGACATCAATATAGTCAAAGGACAAGGCTGTAAGGTATGGGATGAGAACGGTACGGAATATCTGGACCTCTACGGAGGCCATGCCGTCATCTCCATCGGACACGCGCATCCCCACTATGTGGAGATGATCAGCAATCAGGTAGCAACCCTTGGTTTCTATTCAAACTCGGTGATCAATAAGCTGCAGCAACAAGTAGCCGAACGATTGGGAAAGATTTCCGGTTATGAAGACTACTCGCTGTTTCTGATCAACAGCGGAGCCGAAGCCAATGAAAACGCGCTGAAGCTGGCTTCTTTCTATAACGGACGCACCAAAGTCATTTCTTTCAGCAAAGCCTTCCACGGACGTACATCCCTTGCAGTGGAGGCTACGAACAACCCCACCATCATTGCTCCGATCAACAACAACGGTCATGTGACCTATCTCCCTCTGAATGACATCGAAGCGATGAAGCAGGAACTGGCGAAAGGTGACGTATGCGCTGTTATCATCGAAGGAATACAAGGAGTGGGCGGTATCAAAATACCGACTACCGAATTTATGCAGGAACTTCGCAAGGTTTGTACCGAAACCGGAACGATTCTGATTCTGGACGAAATCCAGAGTGGATACGGCCGTAGCGGAAAATTCTTTGCCCATCAATACAACCATATCCAGCCAGACATCATCACCGTAGCCAAAGGCATCGGAAACGGATTCCCGATGGCAGGTGTACTGATCAGCCCGATGTTCAAGCCCGTCTACGGACAACTGGGAACTACATTCGGCGGAAATCACCTGGCCTGCTCGGCAGCTCTTGCCGTAATGGACGTCATCGAACAGGACAATCTGGTAGAAAATGCAAAAGCAGTCGGCGACTACCTGCTGGAAGAACTCAAGAAATTCCCGCAAATCAAAGAGGTGCGCGGACGCGGACTGATGATCGGACTCGAATTTGAAGAACCGATCAAGGAATTGCGCAGCCGCCTCATCTACGACGAACACGTATTTACGGGAGCCAGCGGGACGAATGTACTCCGCTTATTGCCCCCTCTCTGCCTCAGCATGGAGGAAGCGGACGAGTTCCTTGCCCGTTTCAAAAGAGTACTCTAACTGATATTTGATTAATAAACAGCGAACAAAAAAGCAGCCTCGAACAGAAAAACAGTTCTTATTCAGGCTGCTTTTTGTTTTTTCGCAATTTACCGTTACCTTTGTCTGTAAGAATACATTAAAAAAGAAGCGCATATGAAAATAGCTATTATCGGTGCAGGAAACATGGGTGGTTCTATAGCCCGCGGCCTGGCAAAAGGAAGTCTGATAGCAGACTCAGATATCATTGTATCCAACCCCAGCGCAGGCAAACTGGAGAAACTGAAAGAAGAATTTCCGGGCATTTCCACCACTCTGAGCAATACGGAAGCGGCAACGGGAGCAGATGTTGTCATTCTCGCCGTGAAGCCTTGGTTTGTGGAGTCCGTCATGCGCGAGTTGAAGCTGAAGAGCAAACAGACGCTCGTATCCGTAGCGGCAGGTATCAGTTTTGAAGAACTCGCACACTTTGTGATAGCACCGGAGATGCCGATGTTCCGCCTGATTCCGAACACTGCCATCAGCGAACTGGAAAGTATGACGCTTATCGCGGCACGCAACACGAACGATGAACAGAACCTGTTTATGCTCCGCCTGTTCAACGAAATGGGAATGGCCATGCTCATCCCCGAAGATAAGATAGCCGCCACCACGGCACTGACTTCCTGCGGCATCGCTTACGTATTGAAATACATCCAGGCAGCCATGCAGGCCGGCATCGAAATGGGCATCCGTCCCAAAGATGCGATGGAAATGGTAGCCCAGTCCGTCAAGGGAGCCGCCGCATTAATTCTGAACAATGACACCCACCCCAGCGTGGAAATCGACAAAGTGACTACTCCGGGCGGAATTACGATCAAGGGAATCAACGAACTGGAACACAACGGATTTACCTCCGCCGTCATCAAAGCGATGAAAGCATCCAAATAATACCGCAAAATTATTAATAATCAAAAAACAACCACTTGTATGAATGACCAAATTAAACAGATCGCAGAACGCCTTCGCGGATTACGTGACGTACTGGAACTAACGTCTGAAGATATCGCCCGCGACTGCGACATATCTGCCGAAGAATACCGGCTCGCAGAGACAGGACAATACGACATTTCCGTTAGTATGCTACAAAAGATAGCCCGTACCTATAACATCGCACTGGATACTTTGATGTTTGGCGAAGAGCCGAAAATGAGCAGCTACTTCGTGACCCGTGCCGGCAAAGGAGTCAGCATCGAACGTACCAGGGCTTACAAATACCAGTCACTGGCGTCGGGCTTCATGAACCGCACCGCCGATCCTTTCATCGTCACGGTCGAACCGAAGGGAGACGATGAGCCGATCCATTATAACCACCACAACGGACAGGAATTCAATCTGGTGGTTGAAGGCCGTATGCTTATCAACATCGAGGGCAAGGAAATCATCCTGAACCAAGGAGACAGTATTTATTTTAATTCAAAACTTCCACATGGCATGAAAGCGCTCGATGGCAAAACGGTACGTTTTCTGGCCGTAATTATGTAATAACGTTATGGTAGAAAGATTTTTAGCACAGACTAGCTTTGCCTCACAAGAGGATTTCATCAAGAACCTGAAAATAAACGTACCGGAGAATTTCAACTTCGGCTACGACGTAGTAGATGCCTGGGCTGCCGAACAACCCGACAAGAACGCTCTGCTCTGGACCAATGACCAAGGCGAAAGCCGTCAGTTCTCCTTCGCCGACATGAAACGCTATACGGACATGACGGCCTCTTACTTCCAGAGCCTCGGCATCGGTCGCGGAGACATGGTGATGCTGATTCTGAAGCGCCGCTATGAGTTCTGGTACAGCACCATCGCCCTGCATAAGCTGGGAGCAACGGTGATCCCCGCCACTCACCTGCTGACAAAGAAAGATATCATCTATCGCTGCAACGCTGCCGACATCAAAATGATTGTGGCTGCCGGCGAAGGAATCATACTGCAACACATCAAAGATGCTCTTCCCGAGTGTCCGAGCGTGGAAAAGCTGGTCAGTGTAGGTCCGGAAGTTCCGGAAGGATTCGAAGATTTCCATCAGGGAATCGATAACGCTGCCCCTTTCATCCGCCCGAGACATGCCAATACGAATGACGACATCTCACTGATGTACTTCACTTCCGGCACTACCGGCGAACCTAAAATGGTAGCACATGACTTTACGTATCCGTTAGGCCATATCGTTACGGGTAGTTTCTGGCACAATCTGGATGAGAACAGCCTCCACCTCACCATCGCCGATACCGGCTGGGGAAAAGCCGTATGGGGAAAACTCTACGGACAATGGATCGCCGGAGCCAACATTTTCGTCTATGACCACGAAAAGTTCACGCCCGCAGCTATTCTGGAAAAGATACAGGAGTATCAGGTGACTTCCCTTTGCGCACCTCCAACCATCTTCCGCTTTCTGATTCATGAAGACCTGACTAAATATGACTTGTCTTCACTGCGGTATTGCACCATTGCCGGAGAAGCACTGAACCCTGCCGTATTCGAAACCTTCAAGAAACTGACAGGCATCAAGCTGATGGAAGGTTTCGGACAGACGGAAACGACACTGACAGTTGCCACCATGCCTTGGATGGAACCGAAACCGGGAAGCATGGGACTGCCCAATCCGCAGTATGACGTAGACCTGATCGACAGTGAAGGTCGCTCCGTGGAAGCCGGAGAGCAAGGACAAATTGTGATCCGTACCAGCAAAGGCAAACCTCTCGGACTTTTCAAAGAGTACTATCGGGATGCGGAACGTACACACGAGGCTTGGCACGACGGCATTTACTACACAGGTGATGTAGCGTGGAAAGACGAAGACGGATACCTTTGGTTTGTAGGACGTGCAGACGACGTAATCAAGAGTTCCGGTTACCGTATCGGCCCGTTCGAAGTGGAAAGCGCTTTGATGACGCACCCTGCCGTCATAGAATGTGCCATCACCGGAGTACCCGATGAGATTCGCGGACAGGTAGTTAAAGCTACTATCGTATTGTCCAAAGACTATAAAGCACGTGCCGGAGAAGAACTGATCAAGGAATTGCAGAACCACGTCAAGAAGGTGACTGCTCCTTATAAATATCCGCGTGTGATTGAGTTCGTTGACGAACTGCCCAAGACTATCAGCGGCAAGATTCGTCGCGTGGAAATTCGCGAGAACGATGAGAAATAAGGCATAAAACCCATTTATAAAAAAGCCGGCTGCAAAGGATTGCAGCCGGCTTTTCTTTTCACTATCTGTAAGTATCGGATTCTCTAATCAATTGATAAAGCTCCAACCATCCGCTTAATCATTAGGATGATAGAAATTGTATTGTTCACTCCATGCAGGAATTCCGGTAAGCGTTATATCATTACCGTTCGGGCTATTATCCTTCAATACATTTCCTTTTCCTTCATCACACTTCCAATACCCAATCAAACCATCCGAATCTCCGGATATCTGGCGTGACATTCCTTCCTGAATAGCGTTCTCTGTCAGGCATTTGCTCCAAAGACGAATCTGAGCTAATTCTACCTGCATATTCCAGCCGAAACTCTGTGCTAAAGAAATATTATTGAATGTAAAGTCTCTTGAATCGGCTTTACTATTATTCAATGTACCATCTTTATAGAGGGAAATAGTAGATCCGTCATAAGTATAAGCAATGTGATACCATATATCCGGATACCAAAATTCCTCACTATCAAAATAGTTTCCATCCAACTGACACTGCAAACATGGCGCAATCTTTTTTGCTCCATCCGCCCAATAACGCAATAAAACGCCATTGAAAGAAATAGGAGCCGAATTGTCTGCGAAAATTAATCGTCTGAAAGCAATATTGGCAGGACCCACCCAATCTCCTGTCGGTCTGCCCGTTGTATTATCGAACTTGATCCAATACTCTATAGTCCACTGAGTAACAGGTATTTCGTTTTTAAAGTTCAGACTGGTTTTATTTGCTGATTTCAAAACCACCGCTTTCTGTTTATTAGGGGAAGTAAGCAGATAAAGAATATGGTTTGCGTTACCAACAAGTCCTATCGGTCCGGCTACGGAAGTGATCCGTACCGGAATCGCATAAGCCTCGTTATTGGGGGTGGTAAACGGCTTTATAGTAAGATTAATGACTGGTGCAGACACTTCACCTGCGGGAATCGTAACTGTGCGTTCAAAACTTCTGAATTCTTCCGGCAAAAGTTCGTAAGACGCTTCATGCTGTTGATTATACTCATCAATGAGTTGCTGATCAATATCCAGTGTTACAGTTACATCTTGATCAATAGCACGAACCAAACGGACGGTCAATGTTTTTATCACATCTCCCTCGTCCACCAATTGTGCCTCTATCTGCTGACTAAACGTATTAGAAGGAGCCGCTTCCGCAATATATACTCCATTATCGATAGTTGACAGTTTTGCATCGTTGCATCCGGTGACAACAGCCAAAGCTGCCCCCAGCACAACATATCTTGAAAATTTAATCATCTTCATAATTATCCTTTTTTAGTTATGTTCTTGCAATTAATGATTAGCGGGATTCAGAACCTGAATAACCTCACGCATAAAGAAATAGTCATTCACCGGACGACAAAGATTAAAACGGTAGGCACCCACTCCGCCAATGCGGGCATCTACTCCCGGACGATAGTACATCGCCATTCCCTTCAATGAATAAGTCACAATACCATCACGAGTTGTAAATTCCGGTCCGCCATCCCCTTTATGCTTTTCAAAGTCCTCACACCAAACTGTTTTACTAAGAATCGTAGCTTCATCCTCTATCGAACCGAATTTATTTAATAATCTGTCAAAACGACCATCCAAAGCATCACTATATCCCTCATCCGACCTACAGTAATAGGCTTGAACCACATAATAATCTAATAAAGGGCCCGACTCCTTGTTCAGTGTCTGCGGTTCTCCGTCGACCATCAATATACGTCCAGTTCCCGATTTCGGTCCGAATTCTTTCGATAATTCATCCAAAAAAATATGCATACGGTCCGAATTTCCACTCAGATTTCCGGAATAGCCAAAATTCGGTTCAAAGTCGATATCGAATCCATCATAGTTATACTTATTGATTGAATCAATAATCACCCGCGCATATTTACGGATAGCTTTTTCTTGTCCTTCTTCCGAAGTGTCACCATAATTGCCATACCACCCCCAATAAGCAGCCATCGCTTCATCCTTAGAGTTGTACTGTACGCCATCCACGATGAAATCATTCTCAACAGAAGCAGGCGTATGACTTCTGCCTATATCTGTGATATGCTGACAATACAAAACTCTGAGACCTTTCTTCTCTCTCACTTCCTTAAGGTCACTTTTTTGTGCTTCAGTCAGGTTGAAAGCCCCTCCCCAAAGAGAGACGATATCCATTGAATCGGGAATACCTCTCAACTGGTTGTTCATATTCGTTCCGGTTCCGGTCCATTCACTGTACCAGCCGAAAACAATCGGATGATCGGATTTCTTATACTCTCTCAGTGCCTTATAATAGTCTTCACCATTGATATTCACCGGTTCGGTGAACTTCGGTTCCATTTCAGTCCAGTCGCTGCACTGTATAAACATCAGTGCACCCATTACTCCAAATATGATATATAATAATTTCTTCATATTGTTATTCCTAATTTAAGCTATTAATAAGTACCATTTTCTTTCATTGCCCACCAAAGATCAGTTCCATTAGAATCTTTTCCATTGCTAAGCATACTGACGGCCGCTTCCACATTCGCCTTATTGTTATTGTATTCACTTCGTGTAAAACGAAGACGGCGTTGTCCGCGCCCCGTATTACAATCGGCATTCATAGATTCAGTTGCCGGGAAGATTCTAGGATAGCCTGTCCGACGGAAATCTGCCCATCCGTTCATCGGGTCGGGATAACAGGCAATCCATTTCTGGGTAAGTACTCTTTCCAGTTTCTTCGCGTCATCAGCTCCATCCTCCCACTTGATCGTAATGGACGACTGGTTCGTATAATTGTTTCCGGTATGTCCGGCAATTAAATTATCCACATAATTTCCCGGTATAGATGTAGCGTCAGCCAAATAATCATCGGCACCCGATACCCCAAATTCCTCAAAAGACAATCGAACTCCCTTTTCATAGAAAGTCTTGGCATCTCCACCCATATTCCAGCCTTTCAGTGCTCCTTCCGCACGCAGGAAAGCAGCTTCGGCAGCGTACATTACCGGTTGTGGCAATGTTTTGTCGGTAGCGATAAAGAGTTTGCTATAGTTGGCGTATACCGTAGGTTCAGGTATTTCTGCCGAACCCGAACGGACACCTACATACCCACCGGCAGCAGTCTGAGTCTGCGGAGTAAAATAAGCAGGACGGCGAGGATCGTTATATCCGTTCATGTACGACACGAGGCAGGCATTGGCTCTTACTTCGGGCCATCCGCTGACAATAGCATATCCATTTTCATTGATTCCGCCATTAGTCGTATCATAAGAACTGTCGCCCACACTTTCCATCACACCTCCAAGTACAGCTTCCTGAGCCTTGGTCTGAGCATATTCCGGTTCTACTCCCGAGATGCGGATAGCCATCCGAAGTTTCAGCGTATTGGCAAACTTCAGCCACTTCGAGCAGTCACCTTTATAGAACTGGTCTACCACAGCCAAATCTTGATTTACGCCGAACGTTGCCGCCGACTTCAGAATGGTGATCGCATTATCCAGATCGTCAAACATGGCATGCCATACAGTCTGCTCATTATCATAAGGGGCTTCCGTTTCGCCGGCCTTCATCTGTGTGTAAGGAATGGGACCTTGCAAAGATGCGAGCAACTGCATACCATAAACACGGGTTAACTGAGCCATGGCATAAATGACACCTTTCTTTTCCGTAGAGTTCTCGACCAGAAAGAAAGAAGGATAGATATAGCCGTAGAGTCTTCCCCATGAACTGTCATTGTGCCCTTCGGACGCATTATAATAAGCAAAGATATTCTTTCCAAAGCTCCAGTTAGCTGTCGCAGTCACTTGACCGCTAAAGCTGGCCCACATACAATTAATCTCCTGACAAGCATTCTGTTGCGGACAAGCATACACGTTAAACATCGTAGACAGTAAGTTACTTGCCGGTACTTTTGAAGGCTGATAAGGGTTGGTATTAAAATCTTCAAAGTTAGTAGTACACCCCGCCATCATACATACGACTGCGCTTGCTCCGATATATTTTATTATCTTGTTCATACCTATTTATTATTTAAAACTGAAATTTAACATTGAATCCGAAATTTCTTGTACTCGGAAGCATATAGGCATCAAATCCCTGATAGAAGTTAGATGCAGCTGAAGTGGTCAGTTCCGGATCGAAAGGAGCCTTGCAATAAATCATCCATAAATTCTTTCCTACCAGCCCAACAGTCATTCCGACCTTATTGTCAAACCATTTTTTAGGCAATGTATAGCTAAGTGAAAGTTCGCCGAGTCGTACATTGGTAGCGCTATACGTGTAGTAAGCCGCAGTTCCCTGAATGGTCTGATAGTAAGTCTGTGCAGAGACTTTGCTCTGATTAATCTGCACGCCTCCTGCGTCACGTACGTCCGCGCTGACTTTGGAAACACCGGCAGCGTCAAGTACGGACTGCGTCTCACTGATAACAATACCTCCGAAACGTCCGGTGAAAGTCATGCCAAGATTAACTCCCTTATAACCGAATCCTAAACTCCAGCCCATATTCATCTTAGGCAGAATAGAACCTAAGTAGGTTTCTTTGTTCTCCATAGCCAGTCCGACACCTTCTTCATTAAGAATGTAGCCATTCAAGTCACGTTTGAGCAAGCGTTGTCCGTATACGTCTCCCATTGATCCTCCGACACGCAAAATCAGGCGGGCATCCGTATGTCCATAAGTAAGCGGAGACAGTTCCGGCATCTGGATAGGTTGTCCGGTGGCATAGTTGTACACACCGTCAGCCAACCGTTTTACCCGGTTCTTATTCCATGTCAATGTATAGTTCGTATTGAAAGAGGAAATCTTTCCACTGCTTGTTATAACCCAATGACATTTCCAGACCTTCGTTCATGATGTTTCCACTTTGGATAGGAATATTAGAATATCCCGAAGAAAGCGACAAGTCCGCATAGAATGTCTGATTATAAGTATTGGAACGATAATAAGTCAAGTTAAGACTGATGTCATTGAGGATACGTGCGTCCAAACCTACTTCCCATGACTTGGTACGTTCCGGTTTCAGTTTCGTGTTCGGATAAGAAGAGGTACTGGTCCAGCTCTGTGTCTGTTCATCGTAAGGGTAAGTAACGGTAGTCATGAAGCGGCCGTAAGAGTTACCTACCTCAGTGTACGAACCGCGAACTTTCAGGTATGTCAGCCAATCAGGAGCATTAAACATACTCGTCAGAATGGCGGAAAGTCCTATTGACGGGTAGAAGAAAGACTTGTAATCGGAGAAAGCCAGTCTTGAATCCCAGTCGTTACGTCCGGTAGCAGTCAGATAGATCATCGATTTCCAACCAATTTCCGCATTGGCAAAGATAGCGCGTGTCTGATCATGCCAGCCGGACTGTTTTGCTTTCCATGCTTTATTGAAATCGATATTGTGGACGGCAAAGAAATTGATAAGTTTCAATCCGCCTTCATATCCGATCATTTCATAACGGCTGTCACTCAGTGACACACCAAGGTTGACATTGACCGACCAGTCGTTAAAACTCTTATTCAGTGTAGCAATCGCATCCGCATACGTGTTCTTTGATTGTGTAGAGGTGTCACTGTACGTTCCACGGTCACCCGACACCAGTGTGCCGGTAGAAGCGTATGCCTTATAAGTACTACGATTATCATAATTATCTATTTTCACACGTCCTACCACATCCAGCCAGTCGAACAACTGATATTTGAGGGAAGCGTTGATCATATAACGGGTCTTCTTATTCTCCCGCAACTGGCGATTCTGTATCCAGTAGGGGTTGGCAAGACCACTTGAAGTACCGCCGTAAGGCCAGTATTGCTCCATCAGGTCCATACCGGAATTATAACGTTCGAACATACGTACATCATCGAAATTCTCACTACGAGGGAAACGGTAAAGTCCCGGCAGAGGATTATAGTAATAACCCTGCGACATCATATTCTTGTCATTCTGAAGAATATAACTGGCACCGGCATCGAGTGTCATCTTGTCTTTCAGGAAACTGGTCGTGTTACGGACAGTGAAATTATAGCGGTTGTATCCACTGTTGGGCAATATATTGGTGGTGTTGGTAGTAGAAGCCGACAAATACGCCTGATTCTTCTTGTTACCGGTTGACAAAGCAAATGAGTTAATGACATTCGCTCCGGTCTGGAAGAAGTCACGCGGATCGTAGTCACTGTTTACAATCGGTCCCCAGCTATCCAGGCTGTTGGGCAGGTTACCATATTTGCTCTGCATCTCAGGCATCATTGACACCTTCGAGAAAGTAGTATTATTGGAGACCGTGACAGAAGTCTTGTCCGCAGACCCCTTCTTGGTGGTTATCAGCACAACACCGGCAGCGGCAGCATTACCATACAGAGCTGCGGCAGAAGGTCCGGTCAGCATAGAGATAGATTCGATGTCTTCCGGGTTAATGTCGGCAGCGCCATCCGTACCCTGCTGGTCATAGATACCACCGCCACCTCCATTCATCATGTTATACATCGGTACACCGTCGATCACATAAAGCGCCAGATTGGAAGAAGTGATAGATTTGACACCACGCATCACGACACGCGAAGCACCTCCCGTGGTATTGGACGAATTAATATTAACACCGGCCACCTTACCATTCAGAGAAGAGATGAAGTTCGCATCTTTCACAGTAGTCAGTTCATCACCGCTCAGCTGCTGCACGTTGTATGACAATGCCTTCTCCGAGCGTTTGATACCCAATGCCGTCACTACCACCTCATTCAGTTCCTGCGTCGCATCCTCTAGCACCACATTGGCAACATTTCCTTTTACGGGTACTTCTTTTGACTGATAACCTACATAGGAAAATACAAGAACAGGATTCGCCGATAAAGTGGAAAGCTTATAGTTTCCATCCATATCGGTGATGGTTCCCTCACCGGAACTCTTCTCCCGGATAGAGACACCAATCAACGGCTCTCCATTCTTATCTTTTACCGTGCCGGCAATAAGTCTTTCTTTTCTCTGCTGTGCAACGTCTTTTTCTTTTGCAGCCAGTACTATTTTATTATCCAAGACTTTATATTCGATGCCCACACCTTTAAAGACTTGCTCCAGAACCTGGAATATATTCTTATTAGACACTGACACCGACACCTTGCGTTTCAAATCGAGATTCTTACTGTTTACAAAAAAGCCGAATCCGGACTCAAGTTCGATTTTGTGAAGCACTTCCTCTATGGTACAATCGTTTGCCTTCAATGTGATGGAAGTCTTTTGCGCATATCCATCGGACGCATATGCCAGTCCGAATGAGCAGACAATGAGTATAAATAGTAACTTCATAGATAGTGATATTTTCCTTGAAGACCGCCTAAGAAGGTTTAATCCTCCAAGAAATTGGACGATACAATAATTTTGCATAAATTTGTAACGAGTTTAATTAAAAAACTAGTAGTTATACTTGTCGGGAAACAAGTAGATTCACGATTACTGGGCTCAATACGGGAAGATACGACCAATATCATCCCGTATCTTTTTTAGTTTCAAGGGTCTTTGTTTTTCATGGCAATAAGCTTTTTTGAAATAAGGTTATTAATAACACTAAATAAAAATTTCTATCTTCATCTTCTCTTTACTTCCTTGTACACTGTTCAGATAACGCCAGCGTATTTTCGAAGAAGCTTCTATATAATTCAGTATCTGCTCCAGGCTCCTGCTCGTGAATGTCCCGGAGAACAGGTCATCATCGGGCACATTGCGTCGAACGATAAATTCCACATCATATCTGTCTGCCAAAATCTCCAGAGCATCCTGCAAAGATGTCTGCTTAAAGACGATAATACCATCCTTCCATGCCAGTTCTCCCTCACCGGAAGTAGTATAGAGCTCCGTTTTTCCACTCTGCGAATAATAGATCAGCTTCTGACCGGGTGCCATAGTAATGTACTGAGGCTTCTGTGCGGTATTATTAAATTCGAAATGCACTTTCCCTTCTATCAGAGTGGTAGTAATCTCTTCGGAATCCCTATACGCCTTTACATTGAACTTTGTGCCCAACACTTTAATCGCAGACTGATGGGCTGTGGAAACAATGAACTGTTTCTCCGGGTCTTTCTGAACTTCGAAATAGGCCTCCCCGTCCAGTTCCACTTTACGGGTACGGGAAGCGAACTGACTGGGAAAAGTCAGCGTACTTTTTCCGTTTACCCATACCATTGTTCCGTCAGCAAGCGTCACTTGCGTACGTTGTCCGGCAGGCACATATACGGTCTGCATTTCTACATTTTCCTTTTGCAGAGTTTGTATCAGTATATAACTTAATCCGAAAGCCAAAACAAATATAACCGCAATCCGCATCGCCTTCATCGTAAAAGTGCGTAGTGAAAGCAGCTTGTCACGCCCCGTTTTCAACTCATCCGCATCCTGCCAAACAAGTGCATCATAACTTTTGCGGAGTGACATAAATTCTTTGAGATTAGCGGCATCGGCATCAATCCATGCTGCAACTTCTTCTTTCTCCCTTTGAGAGGCTTTTCCGGATATATATTTTAAAAGTAAATTCTGATTCATATTATAAGTTGAGTTACTTTATAAGTAATAAACAGGAGTATATTTGCTCCCCCTTTCATATAGAATACCACTCACTAAAAATAATCCCTAGTGAGAAATACAACTTTTTTTGCTGTTATTAAAAAAAGAGGAGAAAAAGATATTTTCAAGATCATCAAATAAAAAATATCAGGAAAGGAGCATACTCTTTCAGATTATCACGCAGCAGCTTCACAGCTTTGCTTATATGATACTCCACTCCTTTGACACTGATACCCAATTCTTCAGCTATTTCTTTATGAGATTTTCCATCCAGACGATCGGATATAAATGCAATGCGCGTCTTTTCCGGCATACCAGCCAACAATGTTTTCACCTTTGAGCGTAATTCTTCGGACATAACTTCCTTCGGATCACAGGCTTCCAAGGTTGAAATACGGATTTCCAATTCCCGTTGTCCCTTATCTGTCAGGTTTTGGTAGACGTTTTCCTGAACCTGCAAATGTTTCAGGTAATTGAGTGACTTGCTACGTATATAAGTGATTAATACAGCTTCGATACTCGGAATTTCCTGTTTTTTACTTAATTCCCACAAATAAATGATTGCTTCCGATACAATATCTTCAGCTACCAAATCATTATGGACGTATGATAAGGTAAACAGGAATGCTCTCCTATAATAGGTAGTATATATCGAATTAAAATTAATTGCAGTCATTTCGATCTATATTAATGGCGCTTATGCGTATAGTTTAAGTATATCCAAAGGTCTTTAATGATTGCAAAGAAATATATTTTAATTGAATAAAAGAACTTTTTGAAGAGAAAATGGGACATAAGCCGGTAAATCATCAGAAGGCTGACGACTAGCATATAGCTTTCACTCCTTTCTCTCCACTTTTTTCCAATGCTAAAAACTGACCAATTTATGCTAAAATCAGATCATTGCATCATTTCTATACTATTATGACTCAAAATTGCTCTAATCTATAAATCCAACTTCCTATATTTGCAGCCATAACAATTAAAACACAAAAAGAATATGATTACAAGTAGAAAGGTTTCTCAGGTCAATGTTTTTGCTGGTAGTCCCTGGGAAGTAGCCAGCGTAAAGAGTTTATTGAAAGCAGCGTATATCGAGGCATCAATGAAAGACAATGGATTGAACAGTATACTCATTTCTGTTCCATGCGAATATTATACAGCAGCAATGCGTGTGATTAATAAAAGAAAAGTTTCATAGGTTTTAGGTTAAACATATAAGATTAAAGCCGGGTACGATGGGAGATCGCACTCGGCTTTTCAGTCTTTGTATGATTCTTTTAAAACGAAGTAACCTTTAGATTGGTTGACTTTCTGTTTGTTTAATCTTCAGTTTGCTCAATTTCTACTTTTTCATTCTTTAGCTTTTCAAGAGCGGCAATCTGCATATTACAGAAAAGGTGTATGTGATGAATCAAGTTAGTATGCTGTGACAAGTAAACGACAGAGTCCATAAGTTGGGCAGACAGTTGGTAGGCTTTCCGATTATTTGTATTTTCGTCCGGACGACGCATATAAAGGGCAAAACTTCGGTACAAGATAGGAATAAAGCGTGCCCACGGAAGTTCTAAGCTAAGCAACAAATGGTTCATATTCTCCAGCATACGTTGAAGAGACTCAAGGTCCGGCTTATCAGATTGCTTGCCATACACCTCTGCCCATAGACGGGCTTCTTCTTCAAAAAAAATTTCATTGGGACTTTCTTTCGCGTTAGTCAAAGCGTTTTCAGTATCCATAAGATAAAAGTTTAATAAAGGGGCAAAAAAGAACGGTTTCGCCTTTCCCGTTGACTAACACATCTTAGGACGCTGGAGGTACATTACATACTCCCCACGGGGGTACGAAACCGCCTATGAGGAAAGCTACAAGCAAAAAATGCCTGCAACTTATCAAAAGCAGGATTCCCTGCGTCCCATTATAAAATGTTAGTCACTGCAAAGATACTATTTTTCAAATATAAGTATGGAATATCTGTAGATTTATTAATCAGAATTTCCACAATAGCCTCCATAGTAATTTGACAGCAGTTTTGCTCTCATGCCCTAACAAACTGTCTGTATCCCTTTATTCATCGTAGTTTTCGGTGTGGTAGCAACTGTGGTGGCAGGTATGAGAGCAAACGGTTGCTCTCACTCTGTTTCGTCCTGACTAGTATCGTTTCTACATTGCTATCTTTTGATTTACAGGATGTTAATATCTGACATCTCAGCTATTAATGACTGATACCCCATACATTATTAGCCAATAAATGATTCAATGCTTCTCCTAAAAGAACTGGTCAATTGAAATAACTAACATGGTCGAGTCAATCCAAACATACGGTCAAAGTGAATCCAATCGACAGATGTTTCAGAAAGTTTCAAACGCTTGAACTAATGATTCCAAGCTGTTGGAACTAAAGTTTCAAGCCTTTGGAACTATGGTTTCAAGCCTTTGGAACTATGGTTTCTCTTCGCTGAAACTATAGTTTCAAGACGAGGAAACTAATTTAGTTGTCTTATCCTAAATTGACATTGGAATTACAGGAATAAAATGAAGATACTACAAAGGTTAGAGATTGGATTTAGAAAAGTGAGGGCAAGCATTTGCTCTCATACCTGCTACCACAGTTGCTACCACACCGAAAACCACGATGAATAAAGGGATACAGACAGTTTGTTAGAGCATGAGAGCAAAAGTGATGCTAAATTACTATTGAGCAATCCTTGATAATTCTCTGCACAACAAAAGTGCAGAAATATGCATAATACTGCACTTTTGTTGTGCAATTATCACATCATTGCAGATAAATGCACTTCAGCTATGGATTGCTTATACGAAAACTTCAACAAGTTATTTAAAGAGTACGAGCACGAATATAGCACCCATTCGATCTATCCCACTTTGGTATTTTGGAATGAATTATTAGTAAACTAAGCAAAAGCCTTTTTCTTCTTTTAGTCCACACTATTTTTATAAAAGGCACTAATTTTATTGAATTACCTCACTAACAGAGCGCTAGATTTCAAAAAGAAACTTAACTTTGCACCCGAGTTTTATATAAAGAGACTGAATTAGTAACTAAAAAGATTAAACCGCATGAAAATTAAGACTTTAATAGCCTGTTTCATACTAGCTTGTGCTGCAACTTCCTGCATACAGGATGAAGCACTGAACTCAGAAGCAGCCATTGATGCTTGTACAGGTGATGATGTACAATTAGCAAACATCAATGCTGATTCAAAGCTGATCAATGTATATGTAAACAAGGGAGCTGACTTGTCCAAACAAAAGTTAGAATTTGTAATTCCGGAAGGAGCCACTATAAAAATAAATGATCAAGTTGCTGGAGATACAGAAGCCACATATGACTTTAGTGAAGAGACACATTCCCGGAAATTCACTGTCACATCAGAAGACGGTCAATGGAAACCTGTTTATACCGTCAAGGTTGTTTTAGCAGAATTACCTACTTCTTTCAACTTTGAAGAGTTATTACCTTCCAATGACTACGATATCTTTTATGAATTCCAGCCGGGCACTTCACAAGAAATATCTAAAGTATTACAATGGTCAAGTGGTAATCCGGGTTTTAAATTGACAGGTATGGCAAACTCCAAAACAGATTACCCAACTGTACAGGTAGCCAATGGTTTCAGAGGTAAAGGAGTTAAATTGGAAACTCGTGATACCGGTAGTTTTGGAGCAATGGTAAAGATGTATATTGCTGCCGGTAACTTATTTATCGGAACATTTGAGGTAGGAAATGCATTAACAGATCCTAGAAAAGCCACTAATTTCGGTTTCCAGTTCTATAAACGCCCTAAAACGCTCAAAGGACATTATAAATTTAAAGCAGGAGATGTATATTCCGTAGAAGGAAAACCACAAGAGGGTGTAAGAGACAAATGTGATATTTATGCTGTTATGTATGAAGCTGAGAACAATTCTGTCATGCTTAATGGTGATGATGTATTTACTTCAGATAAGTTAGTATCATTAGCGCGAATTAAACCGGAAGATGTTGTTGAATCAGATCAATGGACTGATTTTGAAATTCCTTTCGAACCGGTAAAAGGACGAGTAATTGATGATACCAAATTAAAGAATGGAAAATACAAATTAGGTATAGTGCTTTCGTCCAGTGTAGACGGTGCTTATTTTAAGGGAGCAGTAGGCAGTACACTGTATGTCGATGAAGTAGAACTTATTTGCGAAGACTAAAAAAACAAGAAAATGAAAAGATATAAATTACTCAATATTATAGCTGTACTACTATTAGTAAGTACACTTTCAGCGCAGGCGCAAGAAGAAAGAAATCAAGGTATCATCTGGTCGTACTTACACGGATGGGAATATGGAATCAAGGCAGGTTTCAGTATTGGAGGAACTTCTCCATTGCCTCTACCTGAAGAAATTCGCAAAATAGATAGCTATGCCCCTGGTGGCCTCGCCATTTCAATTGAAGGAAACGCAACTAAATGGTTTGACACGAAATGGGGAATGACTGTAGGGGTACGACTTGAAAACAAGAATATGACCACAGAAGCTACAGTAAAGAACTATGGGATGAAGATTATCAACACCAACGGTGGAGAGTTACAAGGCTTATGGACCGGTGGTGTAAAGACTAAAGTCAAAAACTCTTATCTGACTATCCCAGTAGTTGCCAACTATAAAGTAAGCAAACGTTGGAAAGTCTCAGCAGGTCCGTATGTATCTTATCTTATTGAAAGAAACTTCTCCGGACATGTATATGAAGGTCACTTGCGTACTCCGGATCAGACAGGTTCGCGAGTAGATTTTACTGGTGAAAGCATTGCTACTTATGATTTCTCTGACAATCTGCGTAAATTCCAATGGGGATTGCAACTAGGCGGTGAGTGGAGAGCATTCAAACATTTAAATGTGTATGCTGATTTAACATGGGGCTTGAACGATATCTTCAAAAAGGATTTTGATACCATCTCATTCGCTATGTATCCTATTTATTTGAATATAGGATTCGGATATGCGTTCTAGAGAAAACACTACAATTTATTTAAATAAAAACAACTAAAAAAGCCGTTAATTTTAATTGCATTAATGTATACAATTGGAATTAACGGCTTTTTCTGTTATATATTTCTTATACTCAACACACTATTGAGGTGTTACCGTAAAACTATCAATAAATAAGGTACTACCAGGAGCGCCCATAAAGTAGTCTCCTTCAGCACTTGAGGAACACACAATAGCTAAATAATATTTTTTAGTTGCATCATAACTTTTCCCTTCCAATAATTTAAATGGGATAGAGAACTTAGTCCAATCACTCTTCGCTGTTCCATCTTCCAAAACGGCCTTCATTACAATACGTTTAGAGCTTCCAATATATAGATCAGGATCATTGTAGTCTCCATTCAACGGAATGTTGTTATTCTCTTCATCCAAAAGTTCTTCATACAAAACTGCATATATTGAACATTCATCTGTTTTATCAGCTACGACTTCATTTTTATTATTATAATATGTTGTCCCTGGAGTATATTTATAATAGCCAGTAAAAGTAGCAGGTTCCCCAACAAAAGGAACACCAAACTTTGTACTATTCAAAGTATTATTCATATCAGTTTTAAAGATACCTGTAAATAATGAGCCTGCTGTTACATAAGGTACCAACCCTCCTAATAATGCATTAAAATCCATACCATTTAAAAACATGTAAGTATAAACTGTTTGCAATTTAGCTGCTTTACCACTTTGTCCTTCTACAGGAGAAACTGTATATGAGAACAGCTCTGGAAGATTTGAACCAAACATCTCGTTAATTGTCATAATTCCCGGATTACTAGTACCATAAAGTCCTTTAGGAACATCATATTGTTCTGTAGAACCCGATGTAGATGATTTGATAGTCTCCCATTCATCGAATCCAAAATCTCTTATTTGACCTGATACAGAAACTGTATATTTAGTAGTTACAATTCCATCTTCGGAAGTCACTGTGTATATTACAGGAGATGAAAAATCTTGTTCTACTCCAGAAGCAGGAGTTATTGTTGCTTTATCAGAAATAACAATAGTAGGCGCAAACGTCAAGTTCTCCAATCCATCTGGAATAATAAAACTAATATTATTCCCATCTATTTTCCCCTCTACATTCGCATCTCCTATCTTAACTACAAAGCTCTGGATCGCAGCCTCTGAACTTTGATCTGCAGACAGTTTTGTTCCTGCAAAATCAACCTTCACATTCAAAGTTCCGCCAGCAACAACAGCTATATTCATTGCCAGTTTATCACCTTCAATAGTTCCATTCACTGTTACAGCACATTCACCAACTAATAATGTAATATTCTGACTACCTGCAAAAGTATAACTATTACCATTTTTTTGTACAGAAATCTGTTCTACTGCAATAGTACCAAGATTCAATGTCTGAAAACTAAAGTTTCTCAGCTCCATCTTAATTTGGTTTTCACCAGTCTTAGAAATATATACTTTTTGTGTTATATCATTAACTTCAATAACTCCAGCTGCATCAACATCTAACTTACCCCAATAAACTCCATCAATTTCACCATCCCGAATAGTTTCTGGGTCGTCATCACTACAAGCCGTAAAAAGGCTGACTGAACAAATAAGCATAAACAAATACAACAAACTCTTTTTCATAATTCTGTTATTTAATTAATAATCTATTTGATCGCAAAATCGGGTACAAAGTAACATATTTATATTAGTTATCACAAGGTCTATTCTTTGTATTTTATGATCTGATTTTAAGATTACATTACCCAAAACACTGTTATTATAGAGTTTTTAAGGTTCATATTTACACTACATCTAACAAAAGAGCATTAAATAAGGGGAGATTAAAATCCCCCCTTTTTATTCAAAAATACTATAGTTTTCAAAGTTATATTTCTAACTAATTGATTCAATCTAACCTCCTCATCATTCTCCAATAACCTCTAACTCATCGATAATTAAAGTACTATTTACAGCTCCTTTAAAAGCTGCACCATCTTTACTTGAGGAACATACAATTGCCAGTTTATATGATTTAGACATATCATAAGATTTTCCGTCCAAATTATTGAATGGCAACTCAAAAGTAGTCCACTCAGCTTTTGCTCCACCATCTTCCAATACAGCTACAGCTACACGATACTCCGAAGATGCAATATCATGCCCAGTAAGTATTACCTCTTTGCCTTCACTATCCACAGCTTCATACAAAACAGCCATTATAGAGCACTCATCCACAATTTCCAGATGCTCCAGAACATTCTTTTTATCAGAACCATCTACATAGTTATCACCAGGAGTATATTTATAAATACCTTTAAATATCAAAGGCTTTTTTGCATATGGAATACCAAATTTAGTAGAATTTAACTGATCTGATGCATCGGTCTTAAAACTACCAGTAAATAAAGAGCCCGAAGTTATCGCAGGAGCCAATCCAAAACCAGCTCCTTTTGTATATAAAGTTATCAACTTGGCAGAGGAGCCACTATAACCATCTTTATCTTCTACCACAGGAAAACCACCTTTAAAACCTAAAGTAGCTAAAAGCCCTGCTCCTTCATTGGAAGTGCTCAATTGATCCACTGGAGCCGGATTCCAATATTCATTTTTCAAACCTTCATGTTGAACAACCCAAGTATCAAATGAATACTTTAAAAAATTCTGACTACCCGCTATTGAAGCTACATATTTTTTAGTCGTTCCATCTTCTGCTATAACTGTATAGGTAACAGTTTTACCAGCGGAAAAATCCTGTGGGACACCACTTTTGGGAGCCACTGTAGCTTTTTCTGATATTTCAATAATCGGAGTCAATGATTTCAAATCATCATCAGTAGCTTCGTCATTCACTTTAAACAAGATTGTACCCTTTTCTTCATCAATAACCGGCGCTACTGTCACAACCTCATTATCAATAGTAAAACTAGTAATTTTAGCCTCTGATTTTTCACTTCCCGATAGTTTAGCACCTTTATAATTGACTTTAACTTTCATTCCGCCTTCTACATCTACATCAATAACCATATCTACAGCATCCTTACCAATTGTCCCCGAAACGGATGTATTGCACACACCCACCACAAGACTTAACTTCTGATTGCCTGAGAACTTATATGTATCACCACTTTTTGTCAGAGCACAATTATCCACTGTTATATCACCAATAAGAAGTTCAGTACCCGCCACGGTAATAGTAAAGTTTCTCAATTCTAATTTAACGGCAGTATCTGAAGCCTTTGAAATATAAACCTTCTGAACCATATCAGAAGCAATAGGAGTAGATACTCCCACATAATATACATCCATCGTTCCCTTATATGCACCTGCAAGTTCACTATCAACAGGATATTTCACATCATCATCATCACTACAACTCACAAATAAACTTATGGAACAAATAAGCATGAACAAATACAACAATCTTTTCTTCATAATCTTCATAGTTAAATATTAAATATTTCTTATCACATAAAATTATGCAAAGTTAATTATTAAAAAGCACTACCGCAAGTGCTATTTTTGGTATTATATGTTCCATTTTTAATATATTCTCAATATTTACTCTAAAAACAAGTATTTATAGGTCGTGATTCTATATCCTATAAATCCCACATCCATCAACGACAGTCAAATAAAACTTTCCCCAATTTAATATCCGCTCAACAGCCTCCCCCTTACGAATGACAGAAGTGAATTTACAACATTATAATTATTGCATATTTATTAAAAAAGCCGTATCTTTGCAGTCTTAGTCATAATTGAAAGTTTGTCAAAGTACAAAGTTAGACATGTTTAATATTGAATTTATTACAAATGTCGTTTCGTTGTGATGGCGGAACCATTTGAAATTACTACTGATTTAATATCATTTTACTCAGAATATTCACTCGTGACGATGCGATATTCTTTCTTAATCTATAAATATATATATTTGCAAATGTTGACAGCCCATAATGGGCAGTTAGCGCCGTTTGTATGCGTGATGTCTTACGTGTTTAAATTTAGTATTGCTTATATACATGTTTATAATGATGAAAAAAGCCCTGGACCGTGATGGTTCGGGGCTTTTCTTGTACTTGCAATAAGCAAGAAGGAAAAAGATTTCAGATTACATCGGTAACTGTGCTATTATCTCTTTCGAACATACCGGCAATTTGCCATTCTTTCCCATATCCACAAAAACCGTTGCACACAACACCGTCCATTGGTCACCATATGTCATCGTACTGCTATGGCTATACCCAAGGCAATGCCCGTATTCATGAAACATGGCCTGACGGGGATAATTATGCGGATGGGCATCCGGAGGAGTCGCATCAAAATAAACACCGGTATAACAATAATTAGCCAAGCCGTACGTATTGCCTCCACCTAATCCGCCGACACCGGCAACACAACCCAGCACAAGCCCGCCATGATTACGGATTCTTTGACGCAACGCATCCAGATTGATCGGATTTCCTCCATTGTCTTTCAACAAACCTTCGTATTTGTTCATTTCCATATTAAACTCTTCGGAAGAGAACATGAAAGCCATATTGACAGCCAACGCCACTCCGTGACGGCACAATAACGGATTCATATGACGCCAATACGCATGACCATTGTCAGCCGAATAAGAAGAAAAACGTATAAACCAGCGACTGTCTATCTGTTCTATTTTCTTCATAAACGGATCTTCTGTACGAATAACAAGCGTCACATCATCATTGGAAAGTCCGGGCTGTGCAGGCACCACTATCTTCCGTCCACTACTTGTAGTGAATGTCCGTTCCGAATCTACAACCGGCAAGGGGAATGACGCTTCCATAAACGGATAAATCTGTTCAAAATGTGCCAGTTCGAAGAACTCCATGCTAAATTTATTAAAGCGGCACATAATCTTCACATCCTGAATACCTACAGGAGAAAAGAACTTGACAAGCAACTGATGTTCGTCTGAAATGGAAACCTGCAACGGAGCATTCGCATAAAAAGAACGACGGCGACTGTCATAAAAGACCTCACGTGGCTCACTGGCCAAAAACATCGTATCCGCGCGAAACCGAAAGAAGTCCTCCTTACGAACATAAAGTGAACCATCCTGATTTTCCGGATGCAAATAATCAATACTAATATGAGATACACGGCCTGCCTCAATCTTACAATCCGTGAAACGGTATTTACGGACAAACTGAGTTCCGTCACTGCGATCGGACTCAATCGTCACAAATCCGGATAATGCTTTTGTGCCGGGCAATGAGTAAAACGAGTATTTCCCGGTAATGTCATAAGATTCTATCTTTCTGGTTCCGGAATATTTCCCGTCTGCACCAAGAGTCCCATATATTCCTTCGGCATCGTCGAAAGTTATATCGATTTTACGAATGAATCTCCACATATAATCGGACGATACATTCAAATCGACATCCACTCTCCCTACAGAACGCTCCAAGACCACTGTATGCGACACCGAAGCCTGATCTCTGCCGATATGCAATTCTATTTTCTTATAAAAGTAAACCGCATCTAACGGCGCATTTTCCGCATGATTTATCAACCAGTCATCGGACAGTTTTTCGGGTTCTTTAACAGCCTCATCTTCTTCCTCGCTCGTAGTAGCCAAAAAAACGACTGTATAATCCCCCATACTCAATCCTTCAATAGTCAATTTTGAGAAGTTTTCTTCCAGCTTCTGATATAAGGGCTTAATAATCTCTCCACGTTCATTGGCAATAGCATACCACATACGAGTGATCTGCTCCGGTTTGCTTCCGCGTGTCTGCACCACGGACGCATCATCTTGCTGCAACCCAAACAAAAACGACACTTGTCCGGAATGGGAAGGAACAATGCCGGTCTCCTGTTCAAAATCGCCCGAACAGTTGGTAAGCAATAATGCGCCCAGTAATATCATTATGATTCTTAGCATCTTCATAAACAGCCTCCTCTATTTCTTTACACAACGTACGGATGCAAATGCTTCCATCTGTAACCGCTGTTTCTTAATAACGGTTGTCTCGGCTCCTTCGAACGGCAACCAGTAAGCCCATGCATAACCGCCCGGAAGACCGTTACGTTCGTTTGTCCACAACACAGCTCTTTTCCCGAAAGCCGGATTATTGGATGACGACTTATCTCCCTTCGAGCCAGCCAAAGGAATAATAAGGCTGCGACCGGTGTCTTCCGAAGTAAACTTCACATAATGCTGTGTTCCCGTCACACCACTGGACGGAGTTATCAGTGTTCCTTCTCCGATGTGAAGTGTAGCGGCAATTGTTTCTCCATTTCCTGCCTTATATCTACCCGGAATCTCTTGGTCTGCAGGAAGCAGAGACTGCCATTCGTTACCAGTCGGTATCCGGTATCCTTCAGGGCAAGGCATATGTGTATCATTCACCCAAGGTGCATCAGCCGTCTGGTTACCTAAATTGTTGGAAGGATTATACCCCTGCCAAGGCACGTACATATATAAACGTCCAAACTGGAACAGACCACCCACCGTGTTAATCCAACTTTTATGATACATATCTTCGACCGTAGCCCCGTCCAACGGATAAATCTGATCTTCCAGATCGCGGCTACGCGCATTAAATGCCATCCATACATTTCCTGCGATTTCCACAGTTTCAATCTGTTTGTCACTCGGAGCCACACGTATCTCCACGTAATCATATGTTCCACTCAACAAGGCATTTTTCAAATGCACCAAAACCGTATAGCCCAGGCGACCGCTGCCTTGCGCTGCAACCGATACATTAAATGACGACACGATACCTTCCGCCTCTTCCGACACGGACATATTGCCTACACTTGTTCCGCTACCGGCACCTTCTGTAGAAGAAATATCGATACGAGTGTCTGTAACGAACGCCAGCGTCATGTCATCAGCACCTGTAGCAGGCACTTCCAGTATATTATTCTCATAGTCTACCTTCACCCCTTCCGGAATCCTGGATTTCGACGCATTAAGCAAAAGACGTTGGTTCGTATCAGGCTTTCCGACAATCGTTTCCCCTTCTTCCCACGGTTTGATCTCAAAAACGCCTGTCACTTCAGCTCCCACATTGAGCACTGCCAATTCATATACTTTATTGCGTTCGACAACTGGTAATTCGACTTTTAACCTGATAGGGACTTCACCATAGGTTCCACGCAAGATGATATTGACAGGACGTGTGCTTTCGAACAGACGGAATACCCCCTCTTGCTTGCCATCGAATGCAGAAGAGAACTCCTTCCGATAGCTCACCGTTTTATCCGACGCCCGGACATTTTCGAGGAATGGTAAAGTCTCGGCAGGAGCATTCTCTACGATGACTTCCTTTATCTGCGTTTTGCTGTCGGCTGTTGTGTTCAAATCAATGCGCGCCACACCGCGTTTCATAATTACATTGACCTCCGCATTGCTGCGTGTCACTACTCCGCTCTCCAATTCGACTACAGCCGCCATGAAATCCGGCGCAGAATTATCATGCAATCCTTCACCGATAATCGTATTACGAAATTCTTCTTCACTTTTAGCTTTCTCTCCGGCAGGAATCTCCAGTCCGGTCAGAAAATAAAGTCGAGATCCGCTGACCGCAGAAATCTCCGACTGTCCGCCTTGCCCGGGAGTCAGCTGTTCCTCTTTATATAAATTCCCGTCACTAAACTGGAAAACCGATACATCTTTGAGCTCTTCAGAAGATTCTTCTCCTGCTACCGTAATTCCTTTTAATACCACTGAATAAGTTTGTTGATGGCCTTTTCCCCCGGTTGGTTCATCGTTCGAGCAGGCGCCTGAAAGTAATGTTCCTATTATAATGGGAACGATGGTTTTTCTGCAAGAATAATTCATGTTTTTTGATTAAAATAATACTGAATATTGGAAACTTTATAAATGCATTTTCCAAAAGCGGCGGCAAAAATACTACTTTTTTCAATACAGCAAGTCATCTGCATAAAATTTTAATAAATATGTTAAATAAAAGAAATCTTTAACGTCAGACTAACTAAATACAAAATAAAAAGTTATTTTGCAAACGTTTTTTAATTTTATCTCATTCTAATATTATGTACAAGATTTTTCACGGCTTCCACCTAGTAGAAGCTTATCAGGACTTAAAGAAAGCTAAACGGTTAGCAAAGAATCAGACAGTGGCCCGATGTATAAAGTTAACCATAGCTATTACCCTCTCTCTTATTTTATGGTTCCTTCCCATTGATACTTTTGGAATAGAAGGGTTGACCGTTATAGAACAAAGACTTATTTCCATTTTCATTTTCGCCACACTCATGTGGGTGTTCGAAGCTGTTCCGGCATGGACCACTTCCGTTCTTATTGTTGTACTATTATTACTTACCGTTTCCGACAGTAGTTTATGGTTCTTAACCCAAAATACTCCTGCGGAGGAATTAGGACAGACAGTCAAATATAAGTCTATCCTGCATTGCTTTGCCGATCCTATCATCATGCTGTTTATAGGTGGATTTATTCTTGCCATCGCAGCAACCAAAAGTGGACTGGATGTATTGTTGGCACGAGTTATGCTGAGACCTTTCGGAACACAATCACGATATGTGCTATTGGGATTCATCCTCGTTACAGCTGTCTTTTCCATGTTTCTTAGCAATACGGCTACGGCGGCCATGATGCTTACCTTCCTTACTCCCGTATTAAAAGCACTCCCGGCAGATGGAAAAGGGAAAATCGGATTGGCTATGGCCATTCCCGTTGCTGCCAATGTAGGTGGTATGGGAACTCCTATCGGTACACCACCTAACGCCATTGCTTTAAAGTATTTGAATGATCCGGAAGGATTAAATCTGAATATCGGTTTTGGAGAATGGATGAGCTTTATGTTGCCTTACACTATTATTGTACTGTTTATAGCCTGGTTTATCCTCTTACGACTGTTTCCATTCAAACAAAAGAGCATCGAACTGCAAATTGAAGGTGAAGCAAAGAAAGACTGGCGCTCCATTGTGGTTTATATCACCTTTGCTATAACGGTTCTATTGTGGATGTTCGACAAATTTACAGGAGTAAACTCCAATGTAGTGGCAATGATTCCGGTAGCTGTTTTTTGTATAACAGGCGTTATTACCAAACGTGACCTGGAAGAGATCAGCTGGAGTGTACTCTGGATGGTAGCCGGCGGCTTCGCATTGGGCGTAGCCTTGCAAGAGACCGGACTGGCAAAGCATATGATCGAAGCCATCCCATTCAGCACATGGCCCCCTGTACTGATGATTGTCGGTTCCGGACTGATTTGCTATGCTATGGCCAACTTTATTTCACACACAGCCACCGCAGCATTACTCGTCCCTATTCTCGCCATTGCCGGAATCAGCATGCGTGAAAACCTGTCATCGTTGGGAGGTGTAGAGACTTTATTAATTGGAGTCGCCATCGGATCATCGCTGGCAATGATATTACCAATTAGTACACCACCTAATGCCCTGGCACATGCCACAGGAATGATTCAGCAAAAAGATATGGAAAAGGTAGGTATCATTATGGGAATTATAGGACTTATCTTGGGATATACAATGCTGATCATACTCGGCTCCAACAAGTTATTATAAATAATCTATTAAAAAAAGAAGATGTCAAAAGCAGGATGATACATTTATCTTGCTTTTGACATCTTCTTCTTTTTCGAATTTAGCGTCCTATAATCCTCTCCAAAAGTTTATAAGAAACAACAATGGTATAAAACGATATCTCGTCTACTCTATTCCTGATCCGAATTCACAAACTTACTTGGACTGACATTATAATACTTCTTAAATACCTCCCTGAAATACTTCGCATCCGAAAACCCGACAATTTCAGCAATCTCCGTTATTGTATATTCTTTCTGCTTTAATAATTGTGCTGCACGTTGCAAACGGATCATCCGGATGTAGTCAGCCGGAGCATAACCGGTCAGCGCTTTCAGTTTATTATAGAAACTTGTTCGACTCATATGATGCTGATTACTGAGTACATCTACCCCAAAGTCCAAATCTCCCATATTCTTCTCTATACATTCCTTGACTGAAGCTATGAATTTCCAGTCCAAAGTATTAGTACAATTGACAGGTAAATGCTTTTCTTTATTTTCGATACTATTATAGACCTGACGGAGCAATTCACGATTTGCCAATATGTTTTTAATAGTCACCTTTAGTATACCCACACTGAATGGCTTGGTTATATAGGCATCTGCTCCGATTTCCAGTCCTCCGAGTATATTTTTCTCATCCCCTAACGCAGTCAGCAATATGACTGGAATGTGAGACATTTCCACACTCGTTTTGATAGCTGAGCACAGTTCGTCTCCACTCATCTCAGGCATCATTATATCGGATATAACAAGATCTGGATTAAACTCCTTTATAATGACAAGCGCATCTTTGCCATTGGAACAGGACTGGATATTATACCCTGCCATAAGCATATCCACAAGATAATTACGCAAATCATCATTATCTTCCACTACCAGAATACGCTGTAAAGAGGTTTTTATCTGAGGTGCCTCCAAGACCGGCAAGTCAGAAGTTCCCCCCAGTACAACAGCATCCATACGTTCATTCGGCGTTTTTGGAGAGATAAACTTTGCTTTATGCAAATGGGTATTTCCCTTCGGGAAAGTAATTTGCACGCATGTTCCCTGATGTTCAACACTTTGAATATGGATCTTTCCTTTATGCAACTTAACCAGTTTATATACCAGCATCAATCCAATCCCACTTCCGGTCACTTTCAAATTGACTACATTACTACCCCGGAAACAATTTCTGAATAATTTCTTCTGTTCAGATGAAGGAATACCAATTCCTGTATCCTTTACCTCAATACTCCAAGTATTCCCTTCCTCGCAAGCACAAATACACACGCTACCATTCTCTGGCGTGTACTTCAACGCATTTGACAAAATATTCTTCAAGATAGACCCCATTTTGTCACTATCAAACCACACATTCAAATAATCAAAATTACTCTCATAAACAAATCTGACACGCTTCATCTCAGCATATTTGCGGAAAGTAGCACAAACATCATTCATATAAGAATTCAATTCATACTCAGAAACATAAAGAGTAGACGAATATACGTCGATCCGTTCAAAGTTTATCAAGTTGGTTGTCAGCTGAAGCAATGTATTCACATTCTTTAGGGCCATATTCATATGGGGTAATGCCTTCTCTGCCACCATATGGTTTTCAACAACTTCTTCCAGCGGTGCTTTTATCAATGTCAGCGGCGTACGTATATCATGAGCAGTATTAATAAAAAAACGTGTCTTCTCATCAGAAATCTTCTTTTGTTTATGCAACATGATAACACGGAATATGATAATCATAATCAAGACCACCAGAATTGCATACCCCACCATTGCCCACATACTGGCCCACACCGGAGGGGTAATAATGATCTGAATACTCCTTGTTTCATAAGTTTTATACTTCTCCTCATTAGATACAGTACGAATTTGTAACGTATAACTGCCAGGAGGCAGATTTCTAACAACAATCCGATTATCTTGACTCGGACGGGTCCACTCTTTATGATAACCGTCGATTTTCCATGAATAAAGAATATTAGAAGGATAATCATAATTTATGGAAGCCACATCAAGCGAAAAAGTATTTTGACCGTAGGCCAATTCCAGACAATCAGTCTCGTTAATATCCTTCTTCAAGGGAGATCCGTCATCACCAGGATAGACAGGATGATAAGCTATCATAAAATCCCGTAATAACAAACGCGAATAATATGGCTCAGGTATTTCTATGTCTGTCGGAAACTTAACAGCACCATCATTGCCACCAAAGACAAGCGTACTGTTACTGTAAGTTGTGGCAGAACCGGCATTAAAATTTACGCTCATCAGTCCCTGCTCCCGTGTCCAGTTACGGAAAAAATGATCTTTAGGTGAATAAATCGTAATACCATTTTCCGTACCCATCAGGAGATTTTCATCCTGACGCGGAATAATCGTATAAATATTATCAGAAATCAGTGCACAATTATCAGTTCGGTACTGATGAATAAACTTCTTTTTATTGATATCATAAACAAGAAGACCTGCTCCACGAGTACCAATATACAGGATACCATCTTCTCTCTGGTATAATGCACATATATAAGGAGATTCAACAGGCAAGTCAATATACCGGTAAACACCGGATTGCTTGTCAAGCTGATAGAGTCCCATTCTTGTACCAATCCACATTTGACGGGCATTTTTCTCCAGAATGGTGGTGATGGAACTTACTCCCGGATACAAACGAACATTTTTAGTCTCAAGATTAATGCGTTTCAAATGATAATATCCACCGGACCATACATCACCGCTCGAATCCTTTTTAATGTCATAAATATATTGGTCAGGACGTATTCCTGCAATGGCCGCAGGCGAAAGATAGCTTATTTTAAACCCTTTCTTCTTTTCTATCTTATAAATTCCAGACGTAAAACCACCAGCCCATATCACACCAGGAGAGACTTCACACAACGCCAAGAAGATATGATTCTCATCATCCGGCACCGGATCAAAAGAACTAAAAAAAGAACACCATTCTCTTGTATCGGTCTGATAAAAACTAATTCCATTACTAGTTGCAAACCAAAGGTCACCGTCACTATCTTCTATCACATCATGCACCTGATCATTCACTAACGACCGGTTATTGCCAAGAGAATGCTTTATCAAATCATATCTTCCATAACGATTGTTACGAATGGTAATACCAGTAGGATAATTGGCAAGCCAAATACGCTCCTCCTCATCCACATAGATATCATTGATATTGTTTCCGTTCATTCCATTATAACTGCTATAGTCAGCCGTTATATAAGGTTCACTCTTACAAGTATTTACATTCAGCTTATATACTCCTTTTCCACCCGTAGCTATCAACAACTCATCAGCGTTCAGAGCAACAATCTGATTAACTTCCACATTGTTTGGTGCATAACAAGGAGTGATTTTTTGGGTTTTACCAATATCATATATAAGTATCCCTTCTTTATAACTACCCACAAATAATTGCTTTGACACAGTATGGTAATACAGTTCGTGAACAGGTGTAACGATGCTTTTTACTACTTCATCAGGAATTTGTTTCAGTTCTCCCTTTTCTATCCCGACACAAAACAAACCGCTTCCCGTACCGATAAAAAAATGACCGCCATCAGCCTGCTCAATAGTAGATATTGCACCATCGACAGGCTTTGGCATATGTTGTGTTGTTCCAGTACGAATATTATACCAGGTAATTGTATCTTTGTAACATAGCCAAATATGATCATTCTTGTCCAGATAACCATAATCAAGAAATGCTTGAAACTTATTTCGGATCAATTCAGGGTGTACATAAGCCAATTCAAATTTATCATGTTGTGAATCATACCTGAAAATACGTCCTTTCTGCCCGATTACCCATAATACATCTTCCTGATCCATATAAAGCCAGTTCAAAGCTATCCGTGAGTCCAGCTTCATACTGTCATCCGAGAAAGTATAATGCTTGATGTGTTTACCGTCATAACGATCTACCCCCTCCTGAGTCAAAAACCACATATATCCGCGTCGGTCTTTTTGAATATGGTAGATTTTCTGGTTGTTCAAACCGTCTTCCAACCCTATGTACTTATAAATCTGCCCCTTGCTCACAGCACTACTAATGAGAAGAACTATAAACACTAAAAGTTTTCTATTTTTTACAATTATCTTCATTCCTTTCACAAAACACTCAAAAATATATTTGCAAAAATATGAAAATATTATTTAAACAGCAACTGAATAAATTAATAATTATATGTTAAAAACAGAAACTTAAAAAACACAACTATCTCATCTATCGGAAATACCGCATAATACCCCAAATACTCCCCAATAAAAACATCGGAAATAGATAAGTGTTCTTTCTAAATTATATTAGTCATTTTTTGTACGATTTTCCAGCATCAGATCATAAATATACACGAACAGGAATCATCTTATTATTAGGACAATTTCAATCATATATTTATTCCTTCGGCTATGCATTTAAAATCCATAAGCCTCTTTTTCAATTTTCCATAAAATAAAAAATGATGTTAATTCCATTTTCAAACTTCGAACTATTTTTTTTAATCCCGTGTTTTTTTTCATACAGTAGGAGCTTAAGTACATTTCGGATGATATAACAAAAGTAACATAATAAATCGGGGAAGTGTAATAGAGTAAACCTACATATTTTTCTAAAAAAAATAAGTTTTAAACATTGTTTCATCAATAAAATCTACAGCCATGAAAAGTATAAGTTCAAATTTATGGATCAGATTAATAGTCAGTTCTATCATAGGAACAATAATTTATTGTTTATCAAGTATGAGACAGCAAACAAGCTGACTATAAAGATGAATATTCTAGCGATATGAATAAATATTTTTCCATTCAACAAGCAAAATATTTTTCCTTTATAAAATACTAATTATATATCTATATATTTACATATAAACCCACTAATAAGTATGTGACTTTAAGAACTTAACTTACATACAGTTTCTTACTTATTACCAAACTCTATTTTTAACTATCTAAAACCAACTTAATTATGGAAAATAGAACTTCTGATTTATGGCTCGGTCTTGGTATAGGATCGGTCATTGGCGCCCTCGTCTATCGTTTTTCACGAACTTCTAAAGCCAAAAAACTAAAGAAAAAAGTATGTGATGCCTTTCATAAAATAAGTGGGCAAGTCGAAGAAATGTTAGATACTGCAAAGGAAAAAGTATTGGATACGGGTGCTGCCGTAGCCGATAAAGTTGCAGACAAAACTTTCGACCTAGCTGAAAAGGCAGATGACCTTAAAGGCAAAATGCATACAATAGCTGCTGATGCAAAAAAATGAAACAGATTCTAGTAAACCAATTAAGAACACTAGAGTGTTTCTGAATAAACCTAAATTATTAACTAAAACTTTTGAATTATGAACAAGAAAACTGAAAAGAAACAGGAAGAGGCAAAGGGCACTAAAAAGACCGCCCAAGCTAAAGAGTGCAAGTCTTCGACTTCAAGCAAAAAAACTGAAAAGAAATAGGCATTCAGAATCGTTAAGTTTGTGTCATTCTTCAGGCAGACAGGAATCTGCCTGAAGAATCCACCAATTTATTCTCAAAGTGACTTTACAATTTTAAATTAAAAGAATATGAAAAAATTATTATTTGCGATTTTTGTAGTTACAACTATAATATCCTTCACGTCCTGTCGTAATAAAAAAGAACAGGATAAAGCGAAACAACAAGTTGAAAAAGTGAAAGAAAACGTCAATGATGCAGTGGACAAAGTATCCGATAAAATCGAAGATGGTGCTGATGCCGTAAAAGATGCGTGGAAAGACACCAAAAAAGACGTTCAAAACAGCGCAGAGAAAACCAAGAAAGAAATCAAGGAAGGATATAACGAAGTGAAAAAAGATGTAAGTAAAAAACTTGACTGATTCTTAATCGTATATCATTCTATAAATAGTAACTTCTTACATATTAATAAGCTATGGTTGGATTTGTAATATGGATTGTTGGATTAGTACTGACTATCAAAGCCGCACTGGAAATATGGCGTATCCATGCACCAATAGAAAGACGGCTGATAGCTATTATCTTAATCGTTCTTACCAGCTGGATAGGATTGCTGTTCTATTATTTCTACGGCAAGGCACGAATGCCGCAATGGCTGGGTACTGGAGTTCAAAAATATTAGCTACATCAGAAAGCAATATTTATATGAATATAATTCTAAACATGGGAGAGTACAGCAAAAGTCAATAGCAACTCTCCCAAAATTTCCCTCCTTCAAGAAGTAGATTTGAGTCACTATTGACTTTTACTCTCTGCAAATTACCAATATTTTTCAATTCTCTCATAACCGAAAATCCTACCGCGTTCATCATCTATACCTTGCAACTTCTTGCAGATAATCTGTGCTCCAATCATACTAAAGGTTATGCCGTTGCCACCATATCCCAAATCAAAAAACATCCTGTCCTTATCTGGACAATTACCGATAAAGGGTAGCCCATCTTTTGTTGTACTAAAAGTGCCACACCACGCCATTTCTGTTTTAAAAGGAATACTTGGAAATAATCTCCTAAATTTCTTTTCTAATACAAGAGTTTTCTTTCTGAGTAACGCATCACGGCGCTCCGGATCACTGAACTTTTCATCTTCACCACCGACAATGATACGATTTCCCCTTGTAGTCCGTATATACAAATATGGCTCAGCTGTTTCCCAAATTAAACACTGTTCAGGCCACAAATCTTTAGAATCTACCGGATGCGACACAAGTGCATAAGTTGAAGTCAAATCCATAATTTCCCGAGATAAAAACTTCCCTGCTTCAAATCCGGATGCGATGATCACATATTTACACTCTATTTTATGCCCTCTATCTGTTTCTATAATATATCCTTCAGGCATTTCAACACATTCTGTTACACCGGTATGAGTAAAAATTTCCAGTCCATCTTTTTTCATATGGTAGAGCAAAAGACCAGTAGTCGCTTTGTAAGCATCCATCTGCGCCGATACTCGGTTTAACAGTGCATTGCCTGGAACCTCTATATTATACAGTTTTTTTATCTCCTCTTTTCCCAGCAAACGAACCGGCAAATTGTGCTTCTTTCGTATCACATATTCTTTTTCAATTAATTCTATATCCTTTGGAATACTAGCATAAAAAAGACTTGGTCGTTTTTCAAAATCAGCATCTACTCCTGTTTCCTTTAATACCTTTTCAATATCAGCAATTGATGCCAAAGATGCGCGATATGCAGAAACAGCATTATCCTCTCCAATAATTTCTGCCATTTCACAAAGAGGAACATCAATTTCATATTGCAGTAAAGCGGTACTTGCAATGGAACTTCCAGTTGCAATGCTTCGTTTGTCAACCATGCAACATCTTAAACCGGCACTACAAAGCTCGTGTACCATCAAAGCACCCGTTATACCAGACCCCACAACTACAATATCTGTTGAAAAATCATCCTCCAAGGGATGAAAGTAATCTAACAATGAATTTTTAACAACCCAATAGGGCAATCCTGAATGTAAGTCCATAATATATTGAATTATGTAAACTCCCTTGCATCCTCCTCCACACTTACAGCAGGGAGAAAAACGTAAAAACATGGAAAACACAAAAACATTCCCAAAAGAGTTTACTCCCGATTTATAATAAGATACTATTCACCCTGTTCAATTGCGCAATATCTTTTACATTGTATCAAAACGTTCTCAAAATAAACAACATCACACAAAAAAAGATAGTTCGAAGGAAAAGACTGGATTTAACATCTATTTAATGCATAAGAAATATTGTAAAACAACCAGCATATATGAAGGTATTCACCAAACAAAATATCAACATACTATCTAAATAATATATCAAGGTATGAAATTAAATCTCAGTAGATCTATCACATACTTTTTTAACATTAAAAATAAATTCAATGACAATAATTATCAAATATATTCGGTGAGGTTGTAATTGCCCCTTTATCAGCAGGGCATATGGCGGTAGAAACACACAAAAAGCTCCGTAAATCAATGATTTACAGAGCTTTTAATCAGGAATACTCGTACTCGAAGCGGGACTTGAACCCGCACAGCCGCAATGGCCAAAGGATTTTAAGTCCTTCGTGTCTACCATTCCACCATTCGAGCATCCTTTCAAAGAGAGCGGAAAACGAGACTCGAACTCGCGACCCTAACCTTGGCAAGGTTATGCTCTACCAACTGAGCTATTTCCGCATTTTTTCAACGGGTGCAAAGATAATGAGTTTCCTTGTTTCTGCCAAACTTTCGATCAAAAAAGTTTGGCAGAAAATATTTTATCGCCCTAATAATGCTTTCTCAGCCTGCTCCATTCCACAGAAATTGAAGCCATCGACCACTTGTTGCATTAATGCGGAGATTTCATCATTACAAAGATTACCGATACTTCCTTCGTGTGTATGATGCACCTGTTTGTCATGAGTAAATTTTCCGGCTTCTATATCAAGACCGACTTTCTTATACGCATCACGGAAAGGCATACCTTCACGAGCCAGTCGATTCACTTCCTCGACACTGAAAATAAACAGATATTTATCATCATCAAGGATATGTTCATTCACCTTAATCTCATTCATGATATAAGTCGTCATCTGCAAGCAGTCCTTCAGTTCCTGAAAAGCGGGAAGGAAAACCTCTTTAATAATCTGTAAGTCACGGAAGTAACCGGATGGCAGATTGTTTGCTATCATCATTATCTGCTGAGGAAGAGACTGCAGTTTATTACATTTAGCACGTGTCAGTTCGAACACATCCGGATTCTTCTTATGAGGCATGATGCTCGAACCGGTAGTACAATCATCCGGCAGCTTCACGAAACCGAAGTTCTGACTATTGAACATACAAGCATCAAAAGCCAGCTTGGAGATCGTTCCGGCAATGGTAGCCAATGCAAAAGCAACATTACGCTCCAACTTGCCACGTCCCATCTGCGCATAAACGACATTATAATTCAGCGAATCAAAACCTAACAAATCGGTTGTCATCGTCCGGTTCAACGGGAAAGAGGAGCCATATCCTGCTGCAGAGCCCAAAGGATTGCGATTGCACATCCTGAAAGCCGCTTGTAGGAACTGCATATCATCCACCAGGCTTTCGGCATAAGCACCGAACCACAATCCAAAGGATGAAGGCATCGCAATCTGCAAATGGGTATATCCCGGCATCAGGACATTTTTATATCGCTCACTCTGAAGAATCAACACATGAAAGAGTTGTTCCACCGCTTCCGCGATCTCGCGAATCTGTGTACGGGTAAAGAGTTTGAGGTCCAGCAAAACCTGATCATTCCGTGAACGACCACTGTGAATCTTCTTACCGACATCTCCCAAACGGCGGGTCAGCATCAATTCTACCTGCGAATGCACATCCTCTACTCCTTCTTCTATTATAAACTCACCTCTTTCGACCGAAGCATAAATAGTCTTCAACTCAGCCAACAACTGTTCCAGTTCTTCCTTGGTCAACAGACCGATACTTTCGAGCATCGTAATATGAGCCATAGAACCGAGTACATCATGTTTAGCCAGATAAAGATCCATCTCACGATCACGTCCCACCGTAAAACGTTCGATGTCTTTATTTACCTGCACGGATTTTTCCCAAAGTTTCTGCGCCATAATATTTAAGTATTAGGTAATAAGTAGTAAGTAATAGGTAATAATCGTAGTTACGTTGATACTCCGCGGGTATTACCTATTATTTATTACTTATTACCTGTTTAATAGTTAATCATCGACAGCATCTCAACCATCTTCTCCAGACCATCCTGAAGAGGTTTCTGTACCATCGCTTTCATAAACGGATTGATATCCATACTGATAGTCACTTTCAACTTGCACTCTTCCTCTGCTGTTGAGACTAGCTGAATCCACATATTAAAAGGTAGCGGAGAGTTGGTAGTTGCCAGTTTAATACATTTGCAAGGTTCACGCTCAACAATCTGCAACGTCAGCTGACCGATAGGCGAAACGCTAAAGCTCAGTGTATCCGAATCAAAACTCAAGTCCTGTATTTTATCTTCCGGTAAACGGCCTTTCACTGATTCCAGGTTGCTCAAGTCCGACAGCTTGGCATACACACGTTCCTGACTGTAAGGTATTACCTTTACACTACTTTCAAAATTAGCCATAATTCTTTATTCGTATAAAATCAAAGAAAGAACTATCCGAACAGATATTGTCCGAATGGTTCTTTCTTACTAAAATTTCCGATCAAATAATACAATATTATTTCCCTGCATCCCAATGAGCCGGGTCTTTACGCCAATCGTTCAATGTCGCAATATCTTCTTCTTCGATATAACCGGTACGAAGTGCTACATCAAGTACTGCTTCGTAATTGGTCAACGTCACCAAAGGTACTTTAGCATTCTTGAATGCTTCCTCGGCAACGGGAAAGCCATACGTATAGGCAGCTACCATACCGATCACTTCACAACCATCGCGACGAATTGCTTCCACAGCCTTCAAACTACTACCACCTGTAGAAATCAAATCTTCAACCACTACGACTTTCATACCCGGACGAAGTTCTCCTTCAATCAGGTTTTCCAATCCGTGGTCTTTCGGGGTAGAACGAACATACACGAACGGCAGATTCAACGCGTCAGCCACTAATGCTCCCTGAGGGATAGCACCTGTAGCCACACCTGCAATCGCATCCACCTGTCCGAATCGTTCCAATATCAGACGTGTAATCTCAATCTTCACAAAATTACGAAGAGAAGGATAGGACAGAGTTTTACGGTTGTCACAGTAAAAGGGGGATTTCCATCCAGAAGCCCATGTAAAAGGGTTAGCGGGTTGAAGTTTAATAGCCTTAATCTTCAAAAGTTTCTCCGCAAATAGTCTCTCTAAGTTTTTCATAACTAAACTAACTATTAATTATTTGCCGCAAAAGTACAGAAATTGAACGAGAATAGAAAGAAGAATCCGTTTATTTTTTAACTGAATTGTTCCTCTTCCTCCGGAATTTCGATACAACGACGTATATCTTTGAGTTCAAAACCACGGCTCACCGCAAATCGCATCAGCTTTCCGTTCAGTTCATAATCATCTTTCGCATGAATGCTTTTCCGTTTGGAAGCCAGCAAGTCACGCAGGATGGAGAGATATTCCTCTTCATCAATTTCGTTCAGATGACGCCATGCCACATCGGAAGGAATCTTCTTCATGTAGAGTCCCTGTGCTATTTTCATTTTACCCCATTTGGCAAAACGAAACTTATCGTTCACAAAAGCACGGCAATAGCGCTCGTCATCAATATACTTTTCGGTTTCCAGCCGTTCAAGGATACGCGCTATGGTCTCATAGGCTATACCCCAACGCTGTAATTTCTCATTTACTTCTGCCCGGCAATGTTCTGCAGCGGAGCAATAAGAGGCAACACGATTCAACGCCTCTTCATCTGTTAATTGTGCACTCATCGGTTAGCTGTAAGTATTCTATCTTTTCCAAATATGTCTTTTATAACACGAACGTCCCGATATTGGTTCATTTCTATCATGCGTATCATGTCTTGTCCGTATGCCTGATTGATTTCAAAATAGAGTTTGCCACCCGGACGAAGTAGTTCTCGTCCCAGTTCCGCAATCCGGCGATAGAAACGCAGAGGGTCTTCATCAGGAACAAACAGGGCAAGTTCCGGCTCCCAGTCAAGCACATTGGCTTCCATCTCTGTTTTTTCAGTTTCCGTCACATAGGGCGGATTGCTGACAATTATATCGTAAGATGTCCCCTGTATTCCGTCAGCAGAAAAAACATCCTGTCGACGGAAGGTGACCTGAGCATCCAACTCTTCATTATTTTTACGGGCAATAGCCAACGCTTCTTCCGAAATATCCCAGGCATCCACTTTCGCATCCGGCAGATTTTTATCCAGAGAGATGGCGATACATCCGCTTCCTGTACCTATATCTAATAGGCGACGGGCATCCGGATTCTCCTTTACAATCAGGTCCACCAGTTCGGCAGTCTCCGGACGAGGGATCAGCACGCCGGGAGCTACCCGAAAGTTCCTTCCACAGAACTCAGCATATCCCCGAATGTACTGTATTGGCTCATTTTTCTGCAAACGGAATATAATGTTTTCTAATTCACGCTGTTTGCATGCAGATAAAATTATATCTTTGCCCATGTAAATATCAAGCGCATCCACCCCCAACATGTCGCAACAGATCAACATCGAAAGAGCTTTGACCTCTTCCGGCGGATAAATATCCTGTAGTGACTGACGAATGTAAGCAGTGATGCGGTTCATATTTTACGATTTCGGAGTGCAAAAGTAAGAATAATATAGCGAAGAGCACCAAAATGGAAGAAGAAAAATACATGAGACGTTGCATTGAACTGGCAAAAAACGGACTGTGCAATGTCGCTCCAAACCCGATGGTAGGGGCTGTTATCGTATGTGACGGACTTATTATCGGCGAAGGATATCACATCCGCTGCGGAGAGGCGCATGCCGAAGTAAACGCGATTCGTTCCGTCAAAGACAAGTCTTTATTGAGCCGTTCCACCATTTATGTCAGCCTGGAACCTTGCTCACACTACGGAAAGACGCCTCCTTGTGCCGACTTGATTATCGAGAAGCAGATTCCCCGTATTGTAATTGGCTGTCAAGACCCGTTCTCACAGGTCGCCGGACGAGGAATTCAGAAGTTGCGGGACGCCGGAAGAGAAGTGACAGTAGGCGTACTGGAGAAAGAATGCAGGTATCTGATCCGGCGCTTCATTACTTTCAATACGCTGCACCGCCCCTTTATCACACTAAAATGGGCAGAATCGGCTGATCATTTCATTGATGTAGAACGAACAGACGGCAATCCCGTAGTACTGTCCTCCCCTCTTACTTCCATGCTTGTACATAAAAAGAGAGCGGAAACTGATGCAATCATGGTAGGCAGGCGGACAGCATTGTTGGACAATCCGTCGCTGACAGTCCGCAACTGGTACGGCCGGAATCCGGTACGCATCGTTTTGGACCGTGCATTGTCTCTTCCCCACAGCCTGCGTCTGTTTGACGGAGAAGTACCCACCATCGTATTTACAGCAGAAAAACATCCGGACAAGAAGAACGTCACATACCGCACGATTGAATTCACACAGGATATTCTGCCACAGATCATGAAAGTGCTATATCAACAAAAAATACAGTCCTTACTGGTAGAGGGAGGAAGTCAGCTGCTCCAATCATTTATTGATGCCGAACTATGGGATGAAGTATATATTGAGAAATGTCCGTGCAAGCTGAATTCCGGTGTTAAAGCACCTGAAATAAGCGATAATTTTAGTTATTCGACTGAAAAACACTTCGACAGACAGATTTGGCATTATGTTTTCGAGAAATAGCTAAAATAGTTCTATTCAAGGGGTTCTACGTCGATAAAAACAGCGTTATTATCTATAATTTTATATAAAACTTCCCCTTAATGTTCTATATCGGAAAAAATGTTCCTATTTTTGCAACTTGTAAATAAACACAATCTTTCAAATGAGAATAAAGTTTTTATCAATCATTGCGAGTTTTTTCATGGTGTCATTCGTTATTACGTCTTGCCTTGACAATGATAACGAAGTCAATTATAGTCCGGATGCGACTATACGCGCATTTGAACTTGACACTATAGGTTATGGGGTAAACTATAAATTCACAATTGACCAAGTTAGTCGTTTAATATATAATGTGGATTCACTGCCTGTCAATGCTGACACGATCATTAATAGTATTCTGATCAAGACGCTGACAACAGCATCCGGTATCGTGACGATGAAAGATCAGAACGATCAGGATTCAATCGTTAATATTAACGACTCTATTGACCTGACTAAGTATGTAAATGCAACCGAGAAAAACAACTTTCTGGTACTGAAGGTATGGGCACCGAATATGGAGGTTCAGAATGAGTATAAAGTTAATATACGGATGCATACGATGGTTCCCGATTCACTCAGTTGGGGAAAAGACCCTATAGCGAACAATCCCGTGAGGAACACTGCTGAAAAACAAAAGGTAGTAACGCTTGGGGACAAGATATTATTATTCGCTCAAAACAATGAAATTTACAGTACAGCAATACCGGCAGGCTCTCCTACTGATCGTTTAAACTATGGTCAAAAATGGGATAAAGAAACTACTGGCAAACTTCCTGATGGTGCTGATGTTACCTCCATTATCCGATTCGTTGACAAGTTATATTTACTTACTAAGAATAAGGAAGTATATAATTCCAATGACGGTTTGACTTGGACAAAAGATGAAGTACTCAATTCCGATGGCGTTTCCGTTACTAATCTGATAACCAGTTTTTCTGACAGTGATGGCAGTAACCATAAAAAGATAAATGGAATAGCAGGTATAGTAGAAATCAATGGAGAGAAATATTTCAGTTTTGCAGAGAAAGATGTAACATGGGAGAAAGATATAGACAAATTAACAGTTGTTCCTGCAGAGTTCCCGATAAACAACCTGTCAGCCGATGTATATGCAACTGAAAGCGGAACGTTGAATGCAATCGTTGTGGGTAATACAGAAGACGGTTTAGACAATGACACAGCTACAGTCGTTTGGGCTTCAGAAGATGGTAAAGCCTGGATTCCAATGGAGATTCCATCAAATAACAACTGTCCGAAATTAGTAGACCCGTCTATTATACATTATAACGACGCATTTTACATTTGTGGAAAAGAAACTAAAGATGATGCTAAGGGATTCCAGAAATTCTATACCTCCCCGACATTACTTGTATGGAAAGGGGTAGACAGAATGTTCATGCTTCCCGGAATTCTTCCTCCGGTGAAACTTGAAGGAGGAGTAACACAACATCCTTCTCTTCACGAATCCAGCTTCAAGGGAAAAGAAGTAAACTACACAATGGTAGTTGACAGAAACCATTATATATGGATGGTAGGTGGTCAAGGTATTGACAAAATCTGGCGTGGTAGAGTTAATAAACTCGGATTTCTAATACAGTAATAAGAAGTAGTTAAATACGAACCTTATAATCAAAACATGTCCTATATAGAGAAAATAGACAAAAATCGGATTCCCCAGCACATAGCCATCATTATGGATGGGAATGGGAGATGGGCTAAACAGCGGGGAAAAGAACGAACTTACGGTCACCAGGCAGGCGCAGAAACGGTACATAAAATTATCGAGGATGCTGCACGTCTGGGGGTTAAATATCTGACTTTATATACTTTCTCCACCGAGAATTGGAATCGTCCGCAGGAAGAAGTAGCAGCTTTAATGAATCTATTGGTGGATTCTATCGAAGAAGAAACGTTGATGAAGAACAATATTCGTTTCCGCATTATTGGTGATATTAAGAAATTACCTGCAGAAGTGCAGGAAGGTCTGTCAAGATGTATAGAACACACAGCTAATAATACAGGAACCTGCCTGGTACTGGCACTCAGCTACTCTTCCCGCTGGGAAATGACTGAAGCAGTCCGACAGATTGCAACGCTTGCAAAAACGGGAGAAATATCTCCCGAACAAATAACAGATGAATACATAACTGCTCATCTGACCACAAACTTTATGCCCGATCCGGATTTACTGATCCGCACGGGAGGAGAAATCCGACTAAGCAACTACCTGCTATGGCAATGTGCTTATTCGGAGCTTTATTTTTGTGATACATTCTGGCCGGACTTCGATAAAGAAGAATTCTGTAAAGCCATTTATGAGTATCAGCAAAGAGAGCGCCGGTTCGGCAAAACGAGTGAACAAATCAGCTAACATAATTCGAAACTTCAAATTATAACATAAATGCATTATCGTATTTCCTTTATATTCGTAACGTTTATCTGCCTGTTCTGCTTTGCAGCCACGGGCTTTACGCAGAATACCAACACTGACGAAGACTCTAAGCCAGTCATCTTATACTCAGGAACGCCTAAAAAGTATGAGATAGCAGACATCAAGGTTGAAGGCGTGAAGAATTATGAAGACTATGTGTTAATCGGATTATCCGGACTGTCCGTTGGACAGACGATTACCGTGCCGGGTGATGAGATTACCGGAGCAATCAAGCGCTACTGGAAACATGGTTTGTTCTCTAACGTACAGATTACTGCCGAAAAGATAGAAGGCAACAAGATTTGGTTAAAAATCAGTCTGACACAACGTCCCCGTATTGCGGATGTACGCTATCATGGTGTGAAGAAGTCAGAACGTACAGACTTTGAAAGCAAACTGGGTATGGTAAAAGGTATGCAGATCACTCCGAATACCGTTGACCGTGCAAAGACATTGATCAAACGTTATTTTGACGATAAAGGCTTTAAGAATGCAGAAGTGATTATCGCGCAAAAGGACGATCCATCTAACGAAAATCAGGTGATTGTTGACATTGATATCGACAAGAAGGAAAAGATTAAAGTGCACGCTATCCATATCACCGGAAACTCGGCCATCAAAACATCCAAGCTGAAGAAAGTAATGAAGAAGACCAATGAAAAAGGCAAACTTCTGAATCTGTTCCGCACCAAGAAATTTGTTCCGGAAAACTTTGAAGCAGATAAGCAGCTGATCATAGATAAGTATAACGAGCTGGGATATCGTGATGCAATGATCGTAAAGGACAGTGTAGCACAATACGACGAAAAGACGGTAGATGTATATATGGATATAGACGAAGGTCAGAAATATTACCTTCGTAATGTAACATGGGTAGGTAACACACTGTATCCTTCAGAACAGCTGAACTTCCTGCTCCGCATGAAGAAGGGTGATGTTTACAACCAGAAGTTGCTGGGAGAACGTACCTCTACAGATGACGACGCAATCGGTAACTTATATTACAATAACGGTTATTTGTTCTACAATCTTGATCCGGTAGAAGTAAATATCGTCGGTGACTCCATCGACCTCGAAATGAGAATCTATGAAGGCCGTCAGGCTACGATTAACAAGATCAACATCAGCGGTAACGACCGTCTGTATGAAAACGTAGTTCGTCGTGAGCTTCGTATTCGTCCGGGACAGCTGTTCAGCAAGGATGACCTGATGCGTTCATTACGTGAAATCCAGCAGATGGGACACTTTGACCCTGAAAAACTGCAGCCGGATATTCAGCCGGACCCTGTAAACGGAACAGTTGATATAGGTCTGCCTTTGACATCTAAAGCCAATGACCAGGTAGAATTCTCTGCCGGTTGGGGACAAACAGGTATCATCGGTAAGCTGAGTCTGAAATTTACCAACTTCTCTGTTGCCAACTTGCTGCGTCCGGGTGAAAACTACCGTGGTATCCTGCCGCAAGGTGACGGACAGACATTGACCATCAGCGGTCAGACGAATGCTAAATACTATCAGTCATATAGTATCTCATTCTTCGATCCTTGGTTTGGAGGTAAACGCCCGAACTCACTTTCCGTATCGGCTTTCTTCTCAGTTCAGACTGACATCAGCAGCCGTTACTACAACTCGAGCTATTTCAACAACTATTACAATAGTATGTATAGCGGTTATGGTGGCTATGGTATGTACAACTATGGCAATTACAACAACTATGAGAACTACTATGACCCCGACAAGTCTATCAAGATGTGGGGACTTTCTCTAGGTTGGGGTAAGCGTCTGAAATGGCCGGATGACTACTTTACTTTGTCTGCAGAGCTAGCTTACCAACGCTACAACCTGAAAGACTGGCAGTATTTCCCGGTAACCAACGGTAAATGTAATGACCTCAGCCTTTCACTGACTTTGGCACGTAACTCTATTGACAACCCGATCTTCCCACGTACAGGTTCGGACTTCTCGCTGTCAGTTCAGCTTACTCCTCCGTACTCATTGTTTGATGGTAAAGACTATAAAGGTTATTTCTACGATCCAACAGATGATAGGGGTATTACCCAAGATAATATGAATAAACTTCATAGATGGGTTGAATACCACAAATGGAAATTTAAAGCCAAAACATATACTCCGTTGATGGATTATATCGCACATCCTAAGTGTCTGGTATTGATGACACGTACAGAATTTGGGTTGTTAGGGCACTATAACAAATATAAGAAATCGCCATTCGGTACATTCGACGTAGGTGGTGACGGTATGACTGGTTACTCAAGTTATGCAACAGAAAGTATTGCATTGCGTGGTTATGAAAACAGTTCATTGACACCATATGGAAAAGAAGGGTATGCTTATGCACGCCTCGGCATCGAATTAAGATATCCGTTGATGCTGGAAACAAGTACTAACATTTATGTGTTAGGTTTCTTGGAGGCTGGTAACGCATGGCATGATATCTCAAAATTCAATCCGTTTGATTTGAAACGTTCTGCCGGTATCGGTGTTCGTATCTTCTTGCCGATGATTGGTATGATGGGTATCGACTGGGGTTACGGTTTCGACAAGATAAATGGTAGTAAGGAATACGGCGGCAGCCAGTTCCACTTTATCTTAGGACAAGAATTCTAATATAAAACTAAAAACTAAACGTCATGAGAAAGTCTGTTCTATCCATTATGTTACTGTTTGCCATCAGTATGGCAGCTAGTGCACAAAAATTTGCATTGATCGATACGGAATATATTCTGAAAAATATTCCGGCATATCAAAGCGCTAATGAGCAATTGCAGGAAGCTACGAAGAAATATCAAAGCGAAGTGGAGGTAATTGCCAAGGAAGCACAGAAGATGTTCCAGGACTATCAAGCTCAGTCCTCTACTCTCTCTGCGGCTCAGAAGACTAAGAAGGAAGATGAAATTGTAGCGAAAGAGAAATCCGCTGCCGAACTGAAGCGCAAATACTTCGGTCCGGAAGGCGAATTGGCTAAGATGCAGGAGAAGCTGATTAATCCTATTCAGGATGAAATATATGGTGCTGTAAAGGAACTGTCGCAACTACACGGATACGACCTTGTACTCGACAGAGCCTCTGCTGCAGGCATCATTTTTGCCAATCCACGTATTGATATTAGTGATGAAGTGCTGAGAAAATTAGGATATTCAAATTAATTTCATACATTTGCATCGAAAATAACTAAAAATCATTCAAATAAATTATAGAACTATGCTAAAAAAAATTGCACTTGTATTGATGCTTGCACTCCCAATGGGTGTATTTGCACAAAATCTGAAATTCGGTCATATTAATGCCCAAGAAATCGTTTCAGCAATGCCTGAATTTGCTAAGGCACAATCTGATATTGAAGCACTAGACAAACAACTGACCAGCGAATTACAAAGAACTCAGGAAGAATTCAACAAGAAATATCAGGAATTCCAGCAAGCTATCGCTAAGGACTCTCTTCCTGCTAACATCGCTGAAAGAAGACAAAAAGAACTGCAGGATATGATGCAAAGACAAGAGCAGTTCCAACAGGAAGCTCAACAGCAGATGCAAAAAGCTCAGGCTGACGCAATGGCTCCTATCTACAAAAAGTTGGACGACGCAATTAAAGCTGTAGGTGCTGCCGAAGGCGTAATCTACATCTTCGACCTTGCAAGAACACCGGTTGCTTACGTTAATGAGTCACAAAGTATTAATCTGACTCCTAAGGTAAAGACACAGCTCGGCATCAAATAAGAAGCTATAAGCTATAAAATACCGAAAGGGAAAGAGAAAAGAAGATCATACATCTTTCTCTTTCCCTTTTTTCATGTAACTTTGCGTATATAAAACCGCACTCGTCATGAAGCAACATCTATCTCATACACCCGGACCAATCGGAGTTTTCGATTCCGGATACGGTGGGCTGACTATCCTCAACAAGATAAGAGAGGCACTGCCGGAATATGATTATGTCTATCTGGGAGACAATGCACGCACTCCTTACGGCACACGTTCTTTTGAAATCGTGTACGAATTCACTTTGCAGGCAGTCAATAAATTGTTTGAAATGGGATGTCATCTCGTTATCTTGGCCTGCAATACAGCCTCTGCCAAAGCATTGCGCAGCATACAAATGAATGACTTGCCCGGCATTGACCCTGAACGCCGTGTACTCGGAGTTATCCGCCCTACCGTTGAGTGTATAGGTGGCATTACTCAAAGCCGTCATATCGGAGTACTGGCAACAGCAGGTACCATCAAGTCCGAATCGTATCCATTAGAGATACATAAGCTATTCCCGGATATTCAAGTGAGCGGAATGGCATGCCCCATGTGGGTACCGCTAGTGGAAAATAATGAATCACAGAACGAAGGGGCCGATTATTTCATCCGGAAATACATTGACCAGCTGCTATCCAAAGATCCCGAAATTGATACGATGATTCTGGGCTGCACGCATTATCCTATCTTGCTCCCTAAGATACAAGAATACACTCCGAAGCATATCCGCATTGTCGCACAAGGAGAATATGTAGCCGAAAGTCTGAAGGACTACCTAAGCAGACACCCGGAAATGAATGCCAAGTGTACCCAAAACGGCAGCTGTCTGTTTTACACCACAGAGGCGGAAGAGAAGTTTGTCGAATCGGCCTCTTCCTTCCTGAACCAGCAAATCGACGTAAGAAGAATTTCTCTCGAATAAATATGGGAAAGCTGATCAATCTTTCCTTCTTTTTTGTTATATTTGTATACATAACCTCAAATAGCATAAGATTATGAAAGAAGAAGATTATAGCAAGGCCATAGAAGTATTCTCCGGTTCGCCATGGGAAGCAGAAATTATCAAGGGATTGTTGGAAAGTAATGACATCCGCTGCGTCATTAAAGATGGTATCATGGGGACATTAGCCCCCTATATTGCTCCATCTGTATCTGTTCTGGTCACTGAAGACCAGTACGAAGCCGCTACTGAACTGATCAGAAGCCGCAACGAGAAAGATACTGACTGATACGGTCCAGTCCTTCCCGGATACTCTCCAGCGAATTCGCATAGGAGAAACGAACATATCCTTCGCCTCCCGTTCCAAAGTCTATACCGGGAGTGATGCCGACATGCGCATTTTCGAGAACATCGAATGCAAAGCGATAAGAGTCGGTAGTGAACTTACGTGCATCAGCGAAAATATAAAAGGCACCCTGAGGCTCAACTTTGATCTCGAATCCCATTTCCCGAAGGCGGCTGATCATATACCGGCGGCGTTCATCATAGATCTGTTTCATCCGTTCCACATCCGAGTCAGCCTGTCGCAATGCGGCAATTCCCGCTTGCTGGGCGATGCTGGACGCACAAATAAACAGATTCTGCTGCAACTTCTGCAAAGAACGCATACAAGATTTCGGTGCTATCAGATAACCTAAGCGCAGCCCTGTCATCGCAAACCGTTTGGAAAATCCGTTCAGGACAAAAGCCTTATCCGTATATTCCAGAATACTATGCGCACGTCCCTCGTATACCAGTCCGTGATAGATCTCATCCGAAATAATAGGAACGCCCAAAGATGCCACACTTCTCAGGAAACTCTCATCCAGCAGCATACCCGTCGGATTCATCGGCGAATTAATAAAAATACCAGCCGTATGCGGAGTGACACACTTACGGATCGCTTCTATATCATATTGCAAACCATTCTCTTCGGACAGAGGCACCAAGACAGGTTTTGCCTGGGCAGCCAACACGAAGTTACGATAACACGCATATCCCGGATTGGACAGAATCACTTCACTGTCCGAGTTGCAAAGCAACATCAAGACCAGAAGGATAGAGGGAGAAGAACCGGAAGTGACGACAATACAATCCGGATCGACGGTGACTCCATATTCACGTTGATAAAAAGCGGCTATTTCACGACGCAGTTCCGGATCCCCCAAAGAGTGAGTGTAATGTGTGAGATGCCGGTCGTAGGCAGCCTTAGCAGCTTCCGCCACACAAGCCGGAACGTCAAAGTCCGGCTCACCGACTTCCAGGTGGATAACGTCCACACCTTGTTTCTGTAATTCATTTGCACGCTCCAATACATCCATCACGATAAAGGAGGTCATTTGTTCTACTTGGGGATTCGTATGTTTCATTGTTTTTCTTTTATCTGTCAGGCTGCAAAGATAATTCTTTTCAGCCTGTTTTTGTAACATATCGACAAAAAGCTCTATATTTGTGCTTTCAAATCGTTAGTAAGGATGAAACAAGAGTTTACACGAATAGCAGTAAAAGTAGGCAGTAACGTATTGGCACGCCGTGACGGTACATTGGACGTCACCCGTATGTCGGCACTCGTTGACCAGATAGCAGAATTAAATAAATCCGGAGTAGAGATCATTCTCATTTCTTCGGGAGCAGTTGCTTCGGGACGCAGCGAAATACACCCACAGAAAAAGCTCGACAGTGTAGACCAGCGCCAGTTATTCTCCGCCGTAGGACAGGCTAAATTAATAAACCGCTACTACGAACTTTTCCGTGAACACGGCATTGCGGTAGGTCAGGTGCTGACTACCAAAGAGAATTTCAGTACCCGCCGCCATTATCTGAATCAGAAGAACTGTATGACGGTGATGCTCGAAAACGGCGTCATCCCCATCGTCAATGAGAATGATACGATTTCGGTCAGCGAGCTTATGTTCACGGACAATGACGAACTTTCCGGGCTGATCGCTTCCATGATGGATGCGCAGGCACTGATTATCCTGAGTAACATAGACGGAATCTACAACGGTTCACCCTCCGATCCTGCCTCCGCTGTCATTCGGGAGATCGAGCACGGAAAGGATTTATCCAACTATATCCAGGCTACCAAATCGAGCTTCGGCCGCGGCGGTATGCTGACGAAAACGAATATTGCCCGCAAGGTAGCCGACGAAGGGATTACGGTCATCATCGCCAACGGAAAACGGGATAATATTCTCGTAGACTTGTTGCAACAGCCGGACGATACAGTTTGCACGCGCTTTATCCCTTCCACCGAAGCGGTATCCAGTGTAAAGAAATGGATTGCCCACAGCGAAGGATTCGCCAAAGGGGAAATTCATATTAACGAATGTGCCACGGATATCCTCAGTTCGGAGAAGGCAGCCAGCATTCTTCCGGTCGGAATCACCCACATCGAAGGCGAATTTGAGAAAGACGATATTGTACGCATCATGGACTTTCTGGGCAATCAGGTTGGTGTAGGAAAAGCGAACTGCGATTCCGCACAAGCCAGGGAAGCAATGGGCAAACATGGCAAAAAGCCTGTAGTACATTACGACTATCTGTATATCGAATAAAAAATATAAAACGTAAAAAGGAGCAAATGACTACAAATTTAAACGGAACTTTCGCTGCTGTACAAGCTGCCAGCCGGGAATTGGCATTGCTGAGTGACGACACCATCAATCAGATACTGAATGCGGTCGCTGATGCTACCATTGCCGAAACATCCTTTATCCTGTCAGAAAATGAAAAGGACCTGGCACGGATGGACAAGAGTAACCCGAAGTACGACCGGTTAAAACTGACGGAAGAGAGGCTGAAAGGCATCGCTGCCGACACACGTAATGTAGCCACTCTCCCCTCCCCGCTGGGAAGGATTTTAAAGGAAACCTCCCGCCCCAATGGCATGAAGCTGACCAAAGTCAGTGTACCCTTCGGAGTAATAGGCATCATCTATGAAGCGCGTCCTAATGTCAGCTTCGACGTCTTTTCCCTTTGCCTGAAAAGTGGAAATGCCTGCATCCTGAAAGGTGGAAGTGACGCAGACGATTCCAACCGTGCCATCATCAGCGTCATTCACAAGGTACTTGAAAAGTTTCATGTCAACCCACATATAGTAGAACTGCTCCCGGCAGACAGAGAGGCTACGGCAGCATTACTGAATGCGACAGGCTATGTAGACCTGATTATTCCGAGAGGAAGCAGCAATCTGATAAATTTCGTGCGCGAGAATGCACGGATTCCTGTCATTGAAACAGGAGCAGGTATCTGCCATACTTATTTTGATGAGTTCGGAGATACCCGGAAAGGAGCGGATATTATCCATAATGCCAAGACACGCCGTGTCAGTGTCTGCAATGCGCTCGACTGTACCATCATTCATGAGAAACGTCTGGGGGATTTGCCTGCGCTCTGCGATCAACTGAAAGAAAGCAAGGTTACTATCTATGCAGATACACAGGCTTATCAGGCACTGGAAGGATATTATCCGGCTGAGTTGCTGCAACCTGCCACTCCGGAAAGCTTCGGAACAGAGTTTCTGGATTACAAGATGGCTGTCAAAACGGTGAAAAGCTTTGAAGACGCACTGGGGCATATACAGGAAAACAGTTCAAGGCACAGCGAATGTATCGTGACCGAAAACAAAGAGCGTGCCACCTTGTTTACTAAGATAGTAGATGCGGCATGCGTATATACCAACGTATCTACCGCTTTCACCGACGGTGCACAATTCGGCCTGGGAGCCGAAATCGGTATCAGTACTCAAAAGCTGCATGCCCGCGGTCCGATGGGACTGGAGGAAATCACTTCCTACAAATGGGTGATCGAAGGCGACGGACAGACCAGATGGTAAAGTGAGGAAACGACAAATGATCAATTGGACAATAACGATTAATGATAGATAAAATGAAGAAATTTACTTGTGTACAGGACATCGGCGATTTAAAATCAGCCCTTGCAGAAGCATTTGAAATTCAAAAAGACCGCTTCAAATATGTAGAGTTGGGACGAAACAAGACATTGATGATGATCTTCTTTAACTCCAGCCTCCGCACCCGCCTCAGCACACAGAAAGCTGCTCTCAATCTGGGAATGAATGTAATGGTGCTGGACATCAACCAAGGTGCATGGAAACTGGAAACAGAACGTGGCGTCATCATGGATGGTGACAAACCGGAACATCTGCTGGAAGCGATTCCTGTGATGGGTTGTTATTGTGACATCATCGGAGTACGTTCCTTTGCCCGTTTCGAAGATCGCGATTTTGACTATCAGGAGACTATTCTGAATCAATTTATCCAATATTCCGGACGTCCTGTCTTTTCGATGGAGGCAGCTACCCGCCACCCATTGCAGAGCTTTGCCGATTTAATCACCATTGAGGAATATAAAAAGACGGCACGTCCCAAAGTCGTAATGACTTGGGCTCCGCATCCCCGTCCATTGCCACAGGCTGTTCCCAACTCCTTTGCAGAGTGGATGAATGCCACTGACTATGATTTCGTTATCACTCACCCGGAAGGATATGAGCTGGCGCCTCAATTCGTAGGAAATGCCAAGGTAGAATATGATCAGATGAAGGCTTTCGAAGGAGCAGACTTTATATACGCCAAGAACTGGGCTGCCTATACAGGCGACAATTACGGTCAGATATTAAGCAAAGACCGTGAATGGACAGTCAGCGACCGACAGATGGCAGTAACCAACAATGCTTTCTTTATGCACTGCCTGCCTGTTCGCAGAAATATGATCGTCACGGATGATGTAATCGAAAGTCCTCAGTCTATCGTTATCCCCGAAGCTGCCAACCGTGAAATCTCGGCTACAGTGGTTTTGAAGAGATTGATTGAGGGATTGGAATAAACGGAACATCTGTGAATGAAACCTTGCTTTTATTCTCGCACCTATGAGAAAAGATTCTCATGCCTTTGAGAAATTTTTCTCATAGGTATGAGAATTTTTTCTCATAAGCATGAGAATACATTGAGAATATAGCAACATCTATTCAACTGTATACTAGCACGATAACGATTGCGTCCCTTCAGAATTTTATGTAAAGCGCAACCATTTATTCTAGAATAGATAGAAAAAAGCCGTACAGCAACAACCTTAGTATTCTATCTCCTTTCCTGCCGCCTGCCAGGCATTGAATCCTTTACCAAGCTCCACAACCTTAAATCCTTTTTCACTAAGGATCGCCGCAGCTTTCTTGCTTCGTTTACCGCTACGGCAATACAATGCAACCGGTTTGCTCTTTTGCAACAATGAATCCGCCATCGAGGCAAAAGAGTCATCCATCACATTTATATTGATCGTTTTTGCAATATGTCCTTCTGAATATTCAGCCAGTGTACGAACATCCAGACGCTGCACTTCTTCATCCTGAATGATAGAATCGAAATCCTCTACATTCACCGTTTTAAAGTCTCCTTTCTGCTGACAGGAGAAAAGAGAAGAGAGAAATAAAAATAATCCCACGACTAATTGATTCATTTTAAACATACGTACTATATTAATCAGTTCCCATCCGGAACATATTCAAATCCCGGATCACAATACTTGCTTGATTCTACCACCACACCATTTTTATCTGTGGTATGATACTTGAATTTTATCCTTATGGTTTGATGAGGATTTTCTTCATCCACATATTTCGTCAGAGGAACAGAAATGTAAGCACGGCGATTATAGTTCTCCTCATCCCCATTCGCATCATGAAACAGAGACAAGGTTACGACTGTCTCATCCCCCTCCGACTCTACACTCTCTTCTATCATACCAAACACGTGCTGTTTGCCACTATTGATATTGATCTTCACGTTCAGAATCATATTCAAATAGTCACGCCCCAGCCAAATGCTGGTCACATCTACCGGATCATACTTCAGTCCGCCTTCAAAAGCCGGATCGTCAGCCCCCTTTGGCTCCGGTGTCACCACCGACTGCAATGAATATATGACAGCCGTAGCATCCTCCGGATTTACTTCATAGTTACTGATCACACGCCTGGCCGAGTTCGGAGATATGGTTGATCCGGTACGGTCTTTCGCAACAGTCAACAGCTCTCCCTTGTCAGGAAGCAGACTCTGTATAAGACCATCCGCCCCAGCCTTCACAGTGACAAATTCCAACTTCACAGAAGGATAATAGTAATCATCATCATCCCCGCAGGCAGTCATCAGGAAAAGCATTCCCAAAAGCCAGAGTGTATGTAACTTTACTTTATTCATTGGCAAGCAGCTAAATAGTTCACCAACGGATTGGCATACATTAATAACAATTTTCCACGCAAAAAGTCTTCGTCTTTATTCGGAATCTTTATTTTGCCCAGTTGTTGCTCGATATAGGTAACGAATCGTTGTTTCTCTTCGGGAGTGTAATGACCGGCAAACTCGGATGTACCCTTCAGCAAGTCATAGGCAACGTAATTGCCCGAATAGATCCGATAGTTACTATGAATCCTCTGGTCGATGCAGGCAGATATGCTGGAGAACAGTTCCTGCTTCGGTAACGAACGGTCCAGCTGCGCCAACCTGTCATTGATACAGGGAGCCGTCTGAAAATGCACTTTCCCTTTGTATCCGAAAAGACCGGTCTGCATACTGATCAAATCGTCCTGAGTGGTTTTCTTATATCCTTCTATATCTCTTTTCAACTGAAACTCCTGCGCTTTCAGAAAGTCACAGGGGTCATATTCGTACGAAATGGCAAGAGGAGCGATATTCATCTCCATCAAACGGTCGATCAAGTCGCCTTCACCACCCATCGCCAGCATCTTCAGCACGCTGTCCTGAGTACGGTCGTTCGAGTCTTTGGCACGTCCTTCGCGCTGGGCAATCCAGATGGACTGGTTCTTCTCATTAATGGTATAATGCATATAACGGGACATCCGTGCCGAAGATTCCAGCATCTGCCGCATGGTCAGCGCCCGTTGTACAATAAACGACTTGTTGACACGAACCAGCTTCTTGATCCACGGATAAACCAGCAGATTGTCGCCAATCGCTATCTCAACCGTATCCATCCCCTGATCGATCAGCAAGATAGAAAGGAAGCCCGAATCCAATATAATATCCCGATGATTGGAGACATATGTATAAGCCTTACTCTTATCCGGCACAGCCGTATGATCCAGAGTCAGCCCATCCGTATGGTCCGCTGCTATTTTCCATAAAATACCATAACAGAATGTTTCCTGAAAATCCAGCTTGCTCTTACATGCGCGTATTTTCTGCGCCAAAAGTTCAAAAGGGACGTTCGGTATCGCATCAGTAGCCGCCTTCTGAAAAGCAGGATCAGCAATCAGCTCCTCAAAGATTTGAGGAAGTTCCTCATCATTGTAAGGACGAATCTCATCAAACTCTGTAGTATCCATAAGCTATGAAGTTTATAAATAAGTATTAGGTATTAAGTATTAGGCTGCGCTGTAAACCGCATGGAATTAATACTTATTACCTAATACTTAATACCTAAAATTTATTTTCTATTATATCAGTCATCACATCCTTTATATCCAGTCCGGCAGCACGCACTTGCTGGGGAATAAAGCTTGTAGTGGTCATCCCCGGAGTTGTATTCACTTCCAGCAGATTGATCTTTTCGCCGGCAGTCACAATATAATCCACACGGATGATACCGGAACAGCCCAATATGTCATAAATGGCCGAGGTCAGCATTTGCACGCGATTCGTCAGTTCGTCCGAGATGCGTGCAGGAGTAATCTCGTCTACCTGACCATTGTATTTTGCATCATAATCAAAGAACTCATTATGTGTCACCACTTCCGTAGGCGGGAAGATGACGGTCTTGTCTTTGGTTTTATAGCAGCCGCAGGTTAGCTCCGTTCCTTCCATGAATGCTTCTACGAGCACTTCCTGGGCTTCTTCAAAGGCCTTAACAATGGCCGGCTGTATTTGTTCTTTCGTCTTAACCTTTGTTACACCGAAGCTCGAACCGCCCAGACTCGGCTTGATGAAACAAGGCAAACCGATCTTTTCCATCACATCTTCGTCGGAAACCGATTGTCCCTGACGCAATAGCAACGATTCTGCAATACGCACTCCGAAGGCTTTCAGGTATTGGTTGCAGGTAAACTTGTCATAGGTGATCGCCGCAGCCAGCACCCCGCAACAAGAGTATGGTATGTGCATCATGTCAAAGTATCCCTGAAGACGGCCGTCTTCGCCCGGAGTACCGTGAATGGTAATATAGGCAAAGTCAAACCTGATCTTTTCCGTTCCCAGCATAAAGCTGAAATCATTGCGGTCTACCGGTGCTTTTGCACCATCCGGCAATTGTACTTCCCAACGGGTCCCCTGCATCTCGACAATGTACAGTGTGTACTTTTCCTTATCTATGAAGGAATATATTCCCTGTGCACTACGCAGGGATACATGAAATTCGGAGGTGTCACCTCCGGCTACGATAGCAATTGTGCGTTTCATTCTATTTCTCTGTTACTTATATAGCCTCGCCACTTCTCGATAAGCCGGGTCATGTCATCCGGAAGTTCGGAAGTAAAGTACATCTCTTCGCCTGTGACGGGATGTACGAACCCCAATGTCATGGCATGCAGAGCCTGCCGGGGACAAGTGTCAAAGCAATTATTTACAAATTGTTTGTATTTACTAAAGTGAGTACCTTTCAGAATTTCGTGACCGCCATAGCGTTCGTCATTGAAAAGTACATGCCCGATATGTTTCATGTGGACACGAATCTGATGAGTACGTCCGGTTTCGAGTATGCACTCTACCAGCGTGACATATCCCAGCCGTTCAAGCACCCGATAATGAGTGACCGCGTGCTTGCCCATCGACGGGTCGGACATAACCGCCATCTGCATCCGGTCTTTCGGATTACGGGCGATACTGCCTACAATCGTGCCTTCATCCTGTTCCACATTTCCCCAGACAAGGGCACGGTATCTGCGTTTGGTCGTCTTATTAAAGAATTGTATTCCGAGGTTGGTCTTGGCATCCGGCGTCTTGGCAATCACCAGCAGACCGGACGTATCTTTATCAATCCGGTGGACCAGGCCGACGTGCGGGTCATTGGCATCATATTCAGGAATATCTTTCATGTGCCATGCCAACGCATTGACAAGCGTACCGTGATAGTTTCCGTGTCCCGGATGTACTACCAGTCCCGCAGGCTTGTTCACTACCATTACATATGGATCTTCGTAAACGATATTAAGGGGGATATTTTCGGGAATAATCTCGTTCTCATAACGAGGACGGTCCATCATGACGGTAATGACATCGAGCGGCTTAACCTTGTAGCTGCTCTTCACCGGCTTACCGTTAGCCATGACGAATCCATCTTCGGCAGCCTTCTGAATACGGTTGCGCGAAGCATTGACAATACGTTCGAACAGATATTTGTCGACTCTGACCATCGCCTGTCCCTTGTCTACGACCACCCGAAAATGTTCGTAAAGCTGGGATTCGTCACCGACAGGTTCTATATCATCCAAATCATTCTCCAGTTCATCCGGAAGTTCTTCCTCGATCATGTGAATCTGTTTCGTTATTTATCAATTAAAACCAACTATCATCCTGACTTGAAGGGGATTCTGAGGAAACAGGTTCATCTGCCCCTTCAACATTTTCCATGGAGTCGCTTTCCAACGGTTCGTTTTCTCCGTTTCCTACCATCAGTGTCAATGCAGCTCCCAAAGGTACTTTATCTCCCGCATTCAATGAGCGCCCCTGATATTTAATGCCGTACACCCAGTCCTTCTCACCGTTCATCAACTGAATCTCGGTCAGCTTGAATCCGGCAGCAAGCACTTTCGCCTGTGCCTGGCGCAGAGAACTGTTGTCCGCCACATCGGGAACAGCACGTAAAGGAATACTCAGTGTATTGATAGTCAGGTAAATGGTGCGGCCTTCTTTCACTTTTTGTCCGATTCCCGGGTTGACATCAAGTACAATGCCAGCTGCCATATTCTTCACATAATTAGAATCGGAAACGACACATACCAATCCGTGATTGCGGAACATTTTTGAAGCTTCATCCACAGTCATCCCTTTTACATCGGGCACAACCACCGCCTCACCGTGACGAGTATAAACATCCAGCCATTTCATCACGCCGAACACAATCAGCACCACTGCCACAATCATGACAAGGATATTCACCCAGAAATATTTATTTGTTTTAAAAGAAAAGAATTCTTTGATTGTCATACGCTTTGCTGTTAATCCGCGCCAAAGATACTACAAATTAGTTGAATTTCGGAATAGTGGGCAATGAAAATGTCCCTGCATAAATGCAAGGACACCTGTCATCACCACAATTGTTGCAACTATATTCCCCACTCCTATAGATTTCAACAACCTTATATTCTAGGATGCGGCTTCCGGATTCTCTGAGCACAACCGTCTGTCGCATATATTCCGTCTATGATCTGTGACAAAGAAAGCTAAAAAGTGACAAAGAGCATTCCATTAAACATTATTTAATACTCTATTTAACTACTGTGCCAAGAGTCCTGTACTTTTTATCATAAAAAGGAAGTTATAACCAACTTTAATGAAAATAGAAGCAAACAAAAAAGGCGGAGTTTAAAACTCCGCCTTTTTTGTTTCTGAGTGATGATTACCACTTCTGTCCGTTGTACTCATCAGAAACAGTCAGTTTCTTTCTGCCTTTCGCACGGCGAGCAGCTAATACTCTACGACCATTAGCCGATGCCATTCTCTCACGGAAACCGTGTTTGTTCTTTCTCTTTCTGTTAGAGGGTTGAAATGTTCTTTTCATTACTGTATCTTGTTTTTATGTTATTATTCTACGTAATCGGGCTGCAAAAATAGAGACTTTTTTTAAATTAACCAAGCGATAAGTCATTTTTGCTCAAAAGTTTTTGTGTTTTTTACTGATTTAGATTACTTTTGCACTCGAATTACGACGAAGACAATTAAATAACAATAATATAATAAGAAAAACAGCAGTATGATTAATGCTCAAGACATCAAAAACGGAACTTGTATCCGTATGGACGGAAAGCTCTATTTCTGTATAGAATTCCTGCATGTAAAACCAGGTAAAGGTAACACATTTATGCGTACCAAGCTGAAAGACGTAGTAAGCGGTTATGTTCTCGAACGCCGTTTCAATATCGGTGAAAAACTGGAAGATGTACGCGTTGAACGTCGTCCATACCAATTCCTGTATAAAGAAGGAGAAGACTATATCTTCATGAACCAGGAAACTTTTGACCAACACCCCATCGCTCACGACCTGATCAATGGTGTAGACTTCTTGCTCGAAGGTGCAGTGCTGGACGTTGTTTCTGACGCTTCTACCGAAACTGTACTTTATGCAGACATGCCGATCAAAGTTCAGATGAAGGTTACTTATACAGAACCGGGAATGAAAGGTGATACAGCCACCAACACACTGAAACCTGCTACCGTAGAATCAGGTGCAACAGTACGTGTGCCTTTGTTCATCAGCGAAGGTGAAACAATTGAAATCGACACTCGTGACGGTTCTTACGTAGGACGCGTAAAAGCATAAATGTCATACAAATGACATAAAGAAACGGTGGATTTGCTTCGGCACTTCCACCGTTTTTTATTACCTTTGTCCATCACTAACCCTAATATTAAGATACAAAAGAATGAAAAAGTTGATTTACACACTGCTCTTTGTCCTTATTTCCGTTGCAGCCAACGGTCAGCAGGCAAAGTATGTATTCTATTTCATCGGAGACGGAATGGGAGTCAATCAGGTAAATGGTACAGAGATGTATCAGGCAGAACTGCAAAACGGGCGCATCGGCGTTGAACCTTTATTGTTCACCCAATTTCCGGTAGCAACGATGGCAACCACTTTCTCCGCGACAAACTCTGTTACCGACTCTGCCGCTGCGGGTACTGCACTGGCTACCGGAAAGAAGACCTACAACAGTGCCATCTCTGTAGGAGAAGACAAAAACCCGATTGAAACCGTAGCCGAAAAAGCCAAGAAGGCCGGAAAGAAAGTAGGTGTCACTACTTCCGTCAGCGTAGACCACGCCACTCCTGCCGCTTTCTACGCTCATCAGGCAGACCGTAATATGAATTATGAAATCGCTGTCGACCTGACAAAAGCAAACTTTGACTTCTATGCAGGCGGTGGTTTTCTGAAACCGGACAAGACGTATGACAAGAAAGACGCTCCCAACATCTTCCCTATTTTCGAAGAAGCAGGTTACACCGTAGCACGTGGCTACAGCGATTATAAAGCCAAAAGCAAGGATGCCGGCAAAATGATCCTGATACAGGAAGAAGGCAAAGATCCATCCTGCCTGCCTTATGCTATCGACCGTAAAAGCGACGACTTGACTCTCGCCCAAATCACAGAAAGCGCAATCGACTTCCTGACCAAAGGCAAGAACAAAGGATTCTTCTTAATGGTAGAAGGTGGAAAGATTGACTGGGCTTGCCACGGTAATGACGCCGCTACCGTATTCAATGAAGTAAAGGACATGGATGACGCTATCAAAGTAGCTTACGAATTCTACAAGAAACATCCGAAAGAAACACTGATCGTTGTTACGGCCGACCACGAAACCGGTGGTATCGTACTAGGTACAGGCAAATATGCGTTGAACCTGAAAGCATTGCAATATCAAAAACATTCTGCTGACGGATTGTCCAGACGTATCAGCGAACTAAGAAAATCAAAAGGCAACAAAGTGACTTGGGAAGACATGAAAGAATTCCTGGGTGAAGAAATGGGCTTCTGGAAACAGTTCCCTATTTCCTGGGAACAGGAAAAGAAGCTGCGTGACGAGTTCGAACAATCCTTTGTCAGAAATAAAGTGGTATTTGCCGAAAGCATGTACTCTAAAAGCGAGCCGATGGCTGCACGCGCTAAAGAAGTAATGGACCAGATATCTATGGTAGGCTGGGTAAGCGGCGGTCACTCTGCCGGTTATGTGCCGGTATTTGCTATCGGTGCCGGTTCTCAACTGTTCGGTGAGAAGATTGACAATACGGAAATTCCGAAACGGATAGCTAAAGCTGCCGGATATAAATAAAGAATTGACTGCACGAATATGTAATCAAAACACTATTTATTTTCATTTAGGCACGGATTTCACGGATTAACACGGTTCTATTCAATTAAAGACCGTGAAATTCGTGCAATCCGTGCCTAAATAATATTATCATTATAATAGATGATTTTCATTGGGTCCCTTCTCTTGATATGTTTCCTGTAGTGTACTGAATAAGTTGACACTTCAAAAATCGAAAATAAAGATGAAATATTCGAAAAAGAAGTACAACTATTACAGTGATGATGAACGAATGTCTTATATTCGTGAGTATTTATCAAGTCCCGAGAGCAAATCTGAGTTTTGTAAGCGTCACGGCTTTTGTGCCAAGCTTCTTACTTATTGGCTTAACAAGTATCAAATAGAAGACAAAGATATGGGTAGATCCTCTAAACCAGTAAATAGCGATGCTATTGATTCTAGTATTTCTGAGCTCCAGAAAGAACTATCGCTATTGCGTGCTGAGAACCGTAAACTTCATCGGGCTCTTGCTGATGAGAGTTTACGTCACGAGGCGTGCGAAGAACTCATCAATCTTGCTGAATCCACGTATCATATCAAGGTACGAAAAAACTCCGATGCCAAGTAATCGACACCTTGTCACAGAGGTACTCATCCCGACGCAAACGTGGTTGTATAAAGTTCCTCTGTGATTACTTCGGCATAACCCGACAAGGTTATTACAAGCATGTGAACCGACATTTGGAGGTTGATATCCTTACCACAAGCATCGTGTTGTACTGCAAAGAACTGTTGGAACTCATGCCCAAAGCTGGTATGCGCGAGTTATACGCCTGCTGCGTGAGTAAGTTTGGACCAAAGATGGTTATCGGTCGTGATCGTTGTTATGACATTTTTCGCTCCAATGGTTTGTGTCAACGTACAAGTCGCAAGCGTCCTAAAACAACGAATTCGAACCATAATTACTATATCTACCCCGATCTGTTGAATGTTGCACCCAAATTTGTCGCTACAAGATTGGGCGCTATGGTAGTGGCGGATATAACCTACGTAAACACCGGTCAGGGCTGGGCTTACCTCTCGTTGCTTACCGATGCGTCAAGTCGTGCCATCGTGGGATATGCGCTTTACAAAACTCTTGAGACGGAGGGGCCCTTGAAAGCTTTGGAGATGGCAATATCATTCTATGAGAAGTATCACATAGACATGAGCACTCTTATTCATCATTCCGACCGGGGTGTCCAATATTGCTCAAATAAATATGTAGAGAGGCTTAAAGAGCATCAAATCAACATCAGTATGACGCAGTGTGGTGATCCTTTACATAATGCATTGGCTGAAAGAATGAACAACACCATTAAAAACGGTTGGCTATTCGACTGTGATGATGAGAGCTTCGAGCAAGTAAGCAAGCGCATTGAAGATGCTGTATATGTATATAATCATGTGCGGCCTCATCAAGGGATAAACATGAGGACACCTATGGAAGTGGTCAGCGAAACGGGAGGATTAACAGCATAATACCCGCTCGTCGGGACGGGTGGTCCCGCCCCTTGCCGCTAGGGCGATCCCCGACCGAAGAGTTTTTGGTTGTTGGCAACATTACATTTTCCTGAAGAAGGCTTGCGTAAATAAAGGAAGATGCATAAATTTGCAAGCACCAACAAAAGACAACTAACATAGGAATAAGAATAACAAAAGTAAACCTATTTAGATATTAAAGTATATTGAGTAAACTAATTCAGTTATAACAAACGAAGTTGTCAACTAAAACCAGTACACATCATCCCGTTAGGAAACGGGCGTTCCCTCACCGAGAAACGAGAGTTACCTTTAAAGGAAACGATCGTTCCCACACCGGGAAACGACAGTTTCCAAAGCAGGAAATTCATGGAAACTCTAAGCCATTCATATACAATCAATTAGTCATATCATACCTATGTCTATTGGAGACATGAAGAGAGACTAGAGTGTACTTACAAATTCATTACATCCTGTTCGAACCGATCTTTATCTCCGGCAGCTTTATTGCGCATTCTGCTCCGGTAATTATAGATAGTTGCCAAAGAATAACCCAGAAAATGAGCAATCTTGTTACTATCCACTACTCCTAAACGAATAAGGGCAAAGATCCGGAGTTCGGTTGTCAGCAGTTCGTCTGATTTTGGATAAACTCTTGCTTCTTCTACCAGCAGATTATTGAAAGAAGTAATAAAGTGTGGGAACAGTTTAAGGAATGACTTATCAAATTCGTTATAAAATTCATTCCGCTCGTCCCGGATAAACTGTTCGGACTTGATTGCTTTAAACAAGTCATCGATACGTGACGACATAGCAAGTTTGGCCAGAGAGCGGCGATAAGTTTCCAGTTTATCTAGATAATTGACGCATCTGTCCAAATAACGGGCAATATATACTTCCTTTATCTTTCCGGTCTGTTCCAATTCTTTGTTGACCGCAGACATTTGTTTGTTGGCCAAACTTAGATTCCTACGCATGACGGATATTTTCTTCATCCAACGATACAGATAGAAAATAGCAATGAGGAGAAACAGCGACAACAGACTGACACTAATCAACATGGCACGGGAAACGGCCCGTTCTCTCTCTTCTTTCAGTTTATAAGCCTTATCAATAATCGGGAAAAACTCCGTCACTTCCATAAATCGCAAACGGGCATTACATGCTACAGCATCTTCCATCGAACAACTCAGATATTTGTAAGCACGGTCAATATCCCCTAGTTCATACATCAGATGCGCGAGTTTCTGCAAGGAAGCATACTCCCTGACGGAAGATTCCAAGTCTGCAATAGCAGTCAGTATCAGATAATAAACTTCTTTCTCAACGTCTTTCTTCATGCTATATGCTTCGGAAAGGGTATAATAGATATATACTTTCTGACGTTCGTCTTCCATATCTTTCAGTGCATCGTTCAGCATGCCGATAGCCGTATCGGCCTTTCCGGTCACGATACATCGTTCCGCCATAACAATCGTTTTATTTTCTTCCGGAGGCATGGCGGCGATAATGGAATCTCTGTACAAATCGGTCTTTTTCAGGTATTTTTCTTTTTCGGTTTTGTTTGTCGTATAATCAGCGAGCCAGCCGTAGCAGGCGCGATAGGTCTGGTAATAAGAAAGCAAAGTCCATTCATTCAGTTTTTTAGGATCAATCTTCTCCAATTGTTCCATAGCTTCGATGTACATGCCCATTACACCCATTACCGTAGCACGGTTAATGACAATCTCATATTCCAGGTCCGGACGATTTAATTGGGGCAATATCTCCATCTGACGGTTAATATAATGAAGCGCCGAATCTGCCTGATAATGAAGGTAAGCCCCAAAGAGGGAGGCATACAACTCATAATTCCGGGCAGGATCGGTGGAATGGGCAAGTTGTACTTTTAAATCAGTAATGTCTTTTTCTCTCCGTATCTGATAAGTTTCCTTCTTACTTATAATGTCATCCAGTTTTTTAAGGGCCGCCTTATTTATATCCGTATGCTTTGCGGACAAGGAAAGAGGATAAACAAAAAGAAGAAACAAAAGATAATAGGTTAGATTTCTCATAAGGTGCTTTTTTAAGATGTGACAAATATAATGATTATAGTAATAAAAACGAAAAATATCGCCATAACAATTTTCATTTTCACTTGTATTTTTCGACAGAGGCAATAACGATAAAAAGCTTATTATCAACAGCCTATTCAAAACAAGCATTTATATTTTCTTTCTAACTGCCATACGGCATACCCGATTCACCTACATTTGCATCATCGGTTCCCCCGAACAAATTTTAAAAATCTAGTTACCATGAAAAGGAATTTATTATTCATTATCTTACTATTATTATTACCCGGTCTTCACCAGGTATTCGCAACAAGCACTATAAAGAAAGTAGCCCCGACCTTTTGGTGGGCAGGAATGAAGAATCCCGAATTGCAGATACTATTATATGGTGACCGCATATCATCCGCAGACGTCAGTCTTTCTGCCGATAATATCACGCTGCAAGAAGTGGTGAAGCAGGAGAATCCTAATTATCTGGTTCTGTATTTAGACCTTTCGAAGGCTGCTCCACAGAACTTTGACATCATCCTGAAACAAGGCAAAAAGCAGACAAAAATCCCTTACGAGCTTAAACAGCGCCGGCCGAATGCTTCGGCAGTAGAAGGTTTTGATTCGAGCGACGTGCTTTATCTTATTATGCCGGACCGTTTTGCCAATGGCAACCCCTCCAACGACATCATTCCCGGAATGCTGGAAGGAAATGTAGACCGTAATGAGCCTTTCGCACGTCATGGCGGTGATTTGAAAGGAATAGAGAATCATCTGGATTACATAGCAGACCTCGGAGTCACCAGTATATGGCTCAACCCGATTCAGGAAAATGACATGAAAGAAGGATCGTATCACGGTTATGCCATTACCGATTATTATCAGGTAGACCGCCGCTTCGGCAGTAACGAAGAGTTCCGCAAACTTACTCAGGAAGCTAATGCCAAAGGGCTGAAAGTCGTAATGGACATGATCTTCAACCATTGCGGTTCGGACAACTATCTGTTTAAAGATATGCCCTCCAAAGACTGGTTTAACTTTGAAGGCAACTACGTGCAGACCAGCTTCAAGACTGCCACTCAAATGGACCCGTATGCTTCCGATTACGAAAAGAAAATCGCTATCGACGGTTGGTTCACACTGACCATGCCGGACTTCAACCAAAGAAACCGTCATGTAGCTACTTATCTGATACAGAGCAGTATCTGGTGGATTGAATACGCCGGTATCAACGGCATCCGTCAGGATACACACCCTTATGCCGACTTCGATATGATGGCACGCTGGTGCAAAGCGGTCAATGAAGAATATCCCAAGTTCAACATTGTAGGTGAAACATGGCTGGGCAACAATGTACTCATCTCCTACTGGCAGAAAGACAGCAGACTCGCTTATCCGAAGAACAGCAATCTCCCGACTGTCATGGACTTCCCGCTAATGGAAGAGATGAACAAGGCTTTCGACGAAGAGACTACCGAATGGAACGGAGGACTTTTCAGACTCTACGAATATCTATCACAGGACATCGTCTACAGCCATCCAATGAGCCTGCTGACCTTCCTCGACAATCACGATACTTCCCGCTTCTACCGTTCGGAAGCAGATACAAAGAATCTGGACCGATACAAGCAAGCCCTGACGTTCTTACTGACAACCCGCGGAATACCGCAGATATATTATGGAACTGAAATCCTGATGGCAGCCGACAAGGCGAATGGAGACGGCCTGCTCCGCTGCGACTTCCCCGGAGGCTGGCCGAACGATACAAAAAACTGCTTTGACGCAGCCAACCGCACTCCACAGCAAAATGAAGCATTCTCCTTTATGCAAAAACTGCTCCAATGGAGAAAAGGAAACGAAGTCATTGCCAAAGGTCAGCTCAAACATTTCGCACCGAATAAAGGTGTCTACGTTTACGAACGCAAATACGGTGATAAATCAGTCGTTGTTTTCCTGAATGGAAACGACCGGGAACAGACCATTGACCTGGTTCCTTACCAAGAAATACTTCCTGCCTCATCTGCTTTCGATTTATTGACAGAGAAAAAGGTTGAATTAAGAAATGAATTAACACTTCCAAGTCGTGAAATATACCTTTTATCCTTTTAATAAGTTCACTTCAACTTATATTTATCAGAATACAGAAAAGAAATAAACTACTGTAAAACAAAACATTAACATTAATACAAACTTGTATTTTTATTCTAGACAACCCAAAGTCTCAAGATGGTTGCTATATTTGCAATATCCGGAACAGAGCGGAGTAAAAATATTAGTTAGCTTATAATTTAATACCATAAATAGAATGAAAAAGAGAAAGATTTTATCGCTCATCGCATTCCTTTGCATCTCATTCATTGCGAATGCCCAACAGAAATTAACCTCACCGGACAACAATCTGGTAATGACCTTCCAAGTAGACTCAAAAGGTGCCCCAACGTATGAACTGACGTATAAGAACAAAGTGGTAATCAAACCCAGCACTCTCGGACTGGAACTGAAGAAAGAAGATAATACCAGAACCGACTTCGACTGGGTGGACCGCAGAGACCTGACAAAACTTGACTCAAAGACCAACCTGTACGACGGCTTCGAAGTAAAGGATACCCAAACGGCTACTTTTGATGAAACCTGGCAACCGGTTTGGGGAGAAGAAAAAGAAATCCGCAATCATTATAACGAACTGGCAGTCACCCTGTATCAACCCATGAATGACCGTTCTATCGTTATCCGTTTCCGTCTGTTCAATGACGGTCTGGGATTCCGTTATGAATTTCCTCAGCAGAAGTCACTCAATTACTTCGTGATCAAGGAAGAGCATTCTCAGTTTGGCATGAACGGCGATCATATCGCTTTCTGGATACCGGGTGACTATGATACGCAGGAATATGACTACACCATTTCCCGCTTATCAGAAATCAGAGGGCTGATGAAAGAAGCGATCACTCCGAACTCTTCTCAGACTCCTTTCTCACAGACAGGCGTACAAACTGCACTGATGATGAAAACGGATGATGGCTTATACATCAATCTTCATGAAGCCGCTTTGGTTGATTACTCATGTATGCACCTCAATCTGGACGACAAGAATATGGTATTCGAATCCTGGTTGACACCGGATGCCAAAGGAGACAAAGGGTATATGCAGACTCCCTGCAACACACCTTGGCGTACGATTATCGTGAGCGATGACGCCCGCAATATCCTCGCTTCACGTATCACTCTCAACCTGAACGAACCATGCAAGATAGCGGATGCCGCTTCTTGGGTAAAACCCGTGAAATATATCGGCGTATGGTGGGACATGATCACCGGAAAAGGCTCATGGGCTTACACCGACGAACTGACCAGCGTAAAACTCGGTGAAACGGATTACTCCAAAACAAAACCGAACGGCAAACATTCTGCCAACACAGCCAACGTGAAACGTTACATTGACTTTGCAGCCGCTCACGGATTCGATGCAGTACTGGTTGAAGGCTGGAACGAAGGCTGGGAAGACTGGTTCGGCAACAGCAAAGACTATGTGTTTGATTTCGTGACTCCTTATCCCGACTTCGATGTGAAGGAAATCCACCGCTATGCAGCCAGGAAAGGAATCAAAATGATGATGCATCACGAAACTTCCGCTTCTGTACGCAACTACGAACGCCACATGGACAAAGCCTACCAGTTTATGGCAGACAATGGATACAACTCCGTAAAGAGCGGTTATGTAGGCAACATCATCCCCCGCGGCGAACATCACTACGGACAATGGATGAACAATCACTACCTGTATGCAGTGAAGAAAGCCGCCGATTACAAAATCATGGTGAATGCACACGAAGCAACCCGCCCTACCGGTATCTGCCGTACATATCCGAATCTGATCGGTAATGAATCCGCCCGCGGTACAGAATATGAATCATTCGGAGGCAACAAAGTATATCATACAACGATTCTGCCTTTCACACGCCTGGTTGGCGGTCCGATGGATTACACTCCCGGCATCTTCGAAACGCATTGCAACAAGATGAATCCGGCAAATAATTCTCAGGTACGTTCTACCATTGCACGCCAGTTGGCACTATACGTTACCATGTACAGTCCTTTGCAGATGGCTGCCGACATTCCGGAAAACTACGAACGTTTTATGGACGCTTTCCAGTTCATCAAAGACGTAGCTCTCGACTGGGACGAAACGAACTATCTGGAAGCAGAACCGGGAGAATACATCACAATTGCCCGTAAGGCAAAAGATACGGACGACTGGTACGTAGGCTGCACAGCCGGTGAAAACGGTCATACCTCCAAACTCGTATTCGACTTCCTGACTCCGGGCAAACAATACATCGCTACCGTCTACGCGGATGCCAAAGATGCCGACTGGAAAGAGAACCCGCAGGCTTATACCATCAAGAAAGGTATTCTGACGAATAAGAGCAAGCTGAACCTGCACGCAGCTAACGGAGGCGGATATGCTATCAGCATCAAAGAGGTAAAAGACAAATCAGAAGCTAAAGGTTTGAAAAGATTATAATAAGGAAAAGAAATAACAAAGATAGAGAATATACATTTTGGTAAAAAAGAGAGTGTTTTCGAGCACTAAGAACAATGACGAAGAGAAGGTTTTCAATAGGTATTTTTAAGAGAGAATGATAAGAGAAATTACAATTAACTTTAAAGACAAAAACATGAAAAAAGGAAACTTTATGTTCAAGGTCCTGCTTATGCTTATAGCTGGAATATTCTTGTCCATTGACGCATTTGCTCAGCAAATTACTGTCAAAGGAATAGTGAAAGACACAACGGGTGAACCGGTTATCGGTGCCAATGTTGTGGTGAAAGGCACTACCACCGGAACGATTACCGATTTCGACGGCAACTTCCAGTTGTCTGCCAAGCAAGGTGACATAATTGTTGTTTCATTCATCGGATACCAGCCACAGGAACTTCCCGTCGCCGCACAAATGAATGTAATACTGAAAGACGATACGGAAATACTGGACGAAGTAGTAGTCATCGGTTACGGTCAGGTGAAAAAGAACGATATGACCGGTTCGGTAATGGCTATCAAGCCCGATGAACTAAGTAAAGGTATTACGACGAATGCTCAGGATATGTTATCCGGTAAAATAGCCGGTGTCAGCGTGATCTCCAATGACGGTACACCGGGTGGTGGCGCTCAAATCCGTATTCGTGGCGGTTCTTCATTGAATGCAAGCAATGACCCGCTGATCGTTATTGACGGTCTGGCTATTGACAATGAAGGTATCAAAGGGATGGCAAACGGTTTGTCAATGGTCAACCCTGCGGATATCGAAACCCTTACTGTACTGAAAGATGCCTCTGCAACTGCCATTTACGGTTCGCGTGCATCCAACGGTGTTATTATTATCACCACCAAGAAAGGAAAGAACGGACAAGCTCCCAGCGTAAGCTATAACGGTTCTGTATCCTTCTCCAAAACTCAAAAGCGCTATGATGTATTGAGCGGAGATGAATATCGCGCTTACGCCAATCAGTTATGGGGTGACAAATTACCGGCAGATTTAGGAACCGCCAATACAGACTGGCAGGATCAGATATTCCGTACTGCTGTCAGCACCGACCATCATGTTTCTATCAACGGAGGATTCAAGAACCTGCCTTACCGTGTATCTTTAGGTTATACAGACGACAATGGTATTGTGAAAACATCCAACTTCCGACGCTTCACTGCTTCCGTGAACCTGGCTCCTTCCTTCTTTGAAGATCATCTGAAGTTCAACATTAATGCCAAATTCATGAACGGTAAAAACCGCTATGCCGACACAGGTGCCGCTATTGGCGGGGCATTGGCTATCGACCCTACCCGTCCGGTTTATTCTAACGAAGACCCTTACCAGTTTACAGGCGGCTACTGGCAGAATATAAATTCTACCACAGGTTTCAGCAATCCGGACTGGAAATACACGTCCAATCCGAACTCTCCCCAAAATCCGCTGGCTGCACTGGAACTCAAAAATGACAAGGCGAACAGCAACGACTTTGTTGGAAATGTAGACGTTGACTATAAATTCCATTTCCTGCCTGACCTCCGTCTGCACGCAAGCATAGGTGGCGAATATGCGGAAGGTACACAGACTACGATTGTTTCTCCATACTCATTCGGCAATAATTACTATGGTTGGAATGGCGACGTTACCCAATATAAATACAACCTTTCGTACAACATATACGTACAGTATATCAAGTCTTTGGGTGCAAACGACTTTGACATCATGGTCGGTGGTGAAGAACAACACTTCCATCGCAACGGATTTGAAGAAGGCCAGGGCTGGGATTCCTATACGCAAGAACCCCATGACGCCAAATTGCGCGAACAGACAGCTTATGCAACCAGAAATACACTGGTCTCTTACTTCGGCCGTCTGAATTACTCCCTGCTGAACCGTTACTTGTTTACCTTTACCATGCGTTGGGATGGCTCGTCACGTTTCTCCAAAGACAACCGCTGGGGTACATTCCCGTCATTGGCACTGGGATGGAAGATTAAAGAAGAAAACTTCCTGAAAGATGTAAATGTCCTGTCTGATCTGAAATTGCGTTTAGGCTGGGGTATTACCGGTCAGCAAAACATAGGTGATGATTTTGCTTATCTTCCTCTGTATGTAGTCAATAACGAGTATGCCCAGTATCCTTTTGGCGATACCTATTACTCTACTTCCCGCCCGAAGGCTTTCAATGAAAATCTGAAATGGGAAAAAACGACCACATGGAATGCCGGACTGGACTTCGGATTCCTGAATGGAAGAATCACAGGCGGTATCGACGGATACTTCCGTAAAACGGATGACCTGCTGAACAGCGTTAAGATCCCCGTAGGAACTAACTTCAATGCCCAGATGACACAGAATATCGGTTCACTGGAAAACTACGGTATGGAATTTTCCATCAACGCCAAACCAATTGTGACTAAGGACTTCACCTGGGACCTCAGCTATAACATTACATGGAACCACAATGAAATCACCAAGTTGACAGGTGGCGACGACAGCGATTATTACGTAGAAGCAGGCGATAAGATTTCCAGAGGTAACAATACCAAGGTACAGGCGCATAAAGTAGGTTACGCAGCCAACTCTTTCTACGTTTACCAGCAGGTATACGACGAAAATGGCAAACCTATTGAAAATATGTTTGTTGACCGTAACGGAAACGGAACAATAGACAGCGGAGACAAATATATCTACAAAAAACCGGCAGGCGATGTTTTGATGGGACTGACCTCCAAAATGCAGTATAAGAACTTTGACTTCAGCTTCTCCTTACGTGCCAGTCTGAATAACTACGTGTACTATGACTTCCTGAGCAACAAAGCCAACGTCAGCACTTCGGGACTGTTCTCCAATAATGCATATAGCAACACCAGTGCCGAAGCCGTCGCACTCGGTCTCAGCGGACAAGGTGATTACATGAGCGACTATTTTATACATAACGCATCATTCTTACGTTGTGATAACATCACGTTAGGTTATTCTTTCCAGAATCTGTGGAAGACTCAAACCTACAAAGGTGTTGGCGGGCGTGTATATGCTACAGTACAGAATCCGTTCATTATCAGTAAATACAAAGGCCTTGATCCGGAAGTAAAAAGCGGTATCGACGCCAATCCATATCCCAGAGCTATGACTTTCTTATTAGGTTTAAGTCTGCAATTCTAACATTCATTAAATCAATTTATCATGAAAACAAAATATATCAAACAGCTATTTTCAGCCGCACTGATCGCAGTTCTCTCTTCGGGAGTAACTTCATGTATCAACGATCTGGATATTAGTCCCATCGACCCTCAGACAGGAGGTAGTTTCGACCAGCAGGGAGTATTTGTGAAAGGATATGCCATGTTGGGTGTAACCGGACAAAAGGGTATCGACGGCTCTCCTGACCTCGACGGACAGGACGAAGGCGAATCCGGTTTCTATCGTACCACTTTCAACTGCAACGAACTGCCTACCGACGAATGTCTTTGGGCATGGCAGGAGAATCAGGACATCCCCCAGCTTACAAGCATTAGCTGGAGTCCTTCCAGCCAGCGCACAGAGTGGGTTTACGTCCGTTTGGGATATGACATCACACAATATAACTTCTTCCTCGACCAGACCGAAGGCATGACAGATGCAGAAACACTGCGCCAACGTGCGGAAATACGTTTCCTGCGTGCCCTCCATTATTGGTACTTCCTCGACTTGTTCGGTAAAGCTCCGTTTAAGGAACACTTTAGCAATGACTTGCCTGTCGAGAAGAAGGGGACGGAACTCTATACCTACATTCAGAATGAACTGAACGAAATTGAAGCTGATATGTATGAGCCTCGCCAGGCTCCCTTCGGACGTGCAGACAAAGCCGCCAACTGGTTGCTCCGCGCACGTTTGTACCTGAACGCAGGCGTATACACCGGACAAACCGATTATGCAAAAGCGGAAGAATATGCCAGCAAAGTGATTGGCTCAGCATATAAGCTATGTACAAATTACAGCGAACTGTTTATGGCCGATAACGACGAGAATGAAAATGCCATGCAGGAAATCATTCTGCCTATCCGTCAGGATGGAGTGAAGACACGTAACTATGGCGGTTCAACTTATCTGGTTTGTGGTACTCGTGTAGCCGGTATGCCCCGTATGGGAACAACGAACGGTTGGTCCTGTATCTTTGCCCGTGCAGCAATGGTACAAAAGTTCTTCTCCAATCTCGAAGATGTGCCGATGCTGCCCGCCGATGTTGAAATTCCGACCAAAGGCTTAGATACAGATGAGCAGATCGATGCTTTCGATGCAGAACACGGCATCAGAACAGAAGACATGATCAAAGCTGCCGGTGACGACCGTGCCTTGCTATACTCTGGTGTAGGAGGCGGCAGACGCAAAATTCAGACAGATGCGATCAGCGGATTCACCGATGGCTTGTCGATTGTAAAATGGCAGAATTACCGCTCTGACGGAAAACCCGTCAGCCATGCTACTTATCCTGACACAGATATTCCTTTGTTCCGTTTGGCAGAAGCATACCTGACACGTGCGGAAGCCATTTTCCGTCAGGGAGGAGACGCCACAGGAGACATCAATGAACTTCGCAAACGCGCCAACTGTACAAGAAAGGTACAGACCGTAACCGAACAGGAACTTATCGACGAATGGGCACGTGAATTCTATCTGGAAGGTCGCCGTCGTTCAGACTTGGTTCGTTTCGGTATGTTCACAACCAATAAATATCTTTGGGACTGGAAAGGTGGAGCAATGAACGGAACATCTGTCGCTTCATACTACAACAAATATCCTATCCCTGTATCGGATATAAACAATAACAGGAATATGTCACAAAATGAAGGCTATAAATAACCAAGAGTTCATCCTTATATAAAAGAATGCCATTATGAAAAAAATATCCAACATATTACTCGCTGTCACCTTCGCACTGCCTCTATTTACGGCCTGCGAAACAGACAATGACAGCAATCCGATCCTGAACGAACCCGATACATTCACGCTCAATACGCCCGCGTATGCAGCCAACAATGTATATGACCTGAAGAATGCCCAAACTGTAGAACTCACTTGTTCGCAACCGGACTACGGTTTTCCGGCAGCTACCACCTACACGGTACAAGCCTCATTTGAACAGGATTTCATAGAAGCGACAGATGAGAGCAAAGCCAACTATACAGTGTTGGAAAGCACCTCCCCGACAGCAAAGATCAATGTGGATGCTTCCGAACTCAACAATGCGCTTCTCGACTTGTGGACGGCCGTGAACGGAGAGCAGGCAGAACTCCCTACCGAACCGGTAGCTGTATATATCCGCCTGAAGGCCAACATCACAAGCAGTGGAAAAGGAGTATGTTTTTCCAATGTGATTGAGTTACCCAACGTTCTGATTTCCAAGAGCACCAGCTCATTGACACCTCCCAAGACAATGTTCATTGTAGGTTCTATGCTGGATACCGACTGGAAAGTATGGAAACCGATGGCAGGTGTCTACGGTATGGACGGTCAGTTCTATTCAATGATTTACTTCGATGCCAACTCCGAGTTCAAGTTCGGAACAAAGGAAAACGAGTATATCGGTATTAACGACAACCGCGTGACGGTTACCGACAAAGCCGGAGCAGGAGTCAGCGGCAGTGACAACTTCGTCGTAGAAAACGCCGGATGGTATCTCTTCTACGTCAAAGCGGCTGTCAAAGGGGATGATTATCAGTTTACCATTACTTTCTACCCAGCTGAAGTGTATTTGTTCGGTAACACAACCGGCGGTTCATGGGCATTCAACGACGAATGGAAGTTTACGGTTCCCGCCACCAAAGACGGTAACTTCGTATCTCCTGCCATGACTGCAAGCGGAGAAGTCCGTATGTGCTTCAAGACAGACCTCGACTGGTGGAGAACTGAGTTTACACTCCATGACGGTGAAATCTTCTATCGTGATTTCAACCTTATTGACAGTTGGACAGAAAAGGGAGACGGTTATTCCATACAGGGTTCAGCCGGCAATGTGATCCATCTGAACTTCACGGCAGGTACAGGAGAAAAGAAGTAATTAACTTTAAAAAGAACGATTCATCATGAAAAAACATTTAATATACACAGGGATGTTTCTGGCAGCAATCGGATTTTCTGCCTGTAATGAAGATTTCAAGGACTGGGCTGATCCCCAGTCCAATCCCCAGGAAGAGTCGGCGGGACAGTTGACTGCAACTTTCACAGCAGGCAAGGACGCCAGCATCGTCATGGACGCGGCCACAGCCGATTCCGTAGAAATCGCAAAGTTAAGCTCGACCACAGCCGAAGAAGGCAGTAAGATCGCTGTCAACTCTTTGACACTGAATGAGAATCACACCATTCCATTTTCCATGACGGAAGACCATGTCTTTAAAGTAGCCTTGGCACAACTGGACAGTGTGACGCAGGAAGCCTACAAAAGCCGTGCAAGCGTGGTACGTGAATTGAAAATCTCTATCAATGCTTCTGCCGTAACTCCTTCCGGTGAAGGTATTCAACTGGTGGGAAATGAAGTAAGCATCACCTTGCAGCCTGCCACAACTCCGGCTGTTGATCCCGACGGCTATTATATAGTCGGTGATTTCACAGGCTGGGACGGTAACAGTGCCCAACAGATGAAGAAGGACGCTCTCGATGAAAACCTGTATATACTGGAAGCAGAAATAGAAAGTACTTCGAACTTCAAGATTTTCCCGGCTTCAGCTATTAACGGAAACGACATAGACTGGACCAAAGCCTTGGGAAGTAGTGTAGATGGTGATGACTCCGGTGATAATTTTGTTAGCTGGACGAATGCAGGAGCCATTAATACAGCACTGGACGGTAAAATCAAAATCTCGTTCGATGCCTTCAACTACCGTTTTACAGTGAAAGACAACAGTGCGCCCACCGAACTTTACATGACTGGCAGCGCATACAACTGGGGAACTCCTGCCGGTGATCCGAATGCTTGGAAAGCACTTGTTCCGGTCAACGGAACGAAAGGAACTTTCTGGGGAATCTTCTATTTCGCTGCTAACGATCAGGTGAAATTTGCACCGCAAGCCAACTGGGGCAATGACTTCGGTTTTGTAGATGCTATCTCACAGGAATCCAAAGACCTTGCCGGATTATCGGACGAGGGCGGCAATTTGAAAGTCGGTATAGCCGGCTGGTACTTAGTATACGTCTCCGTTATCGGTGATGATAAAGTGATAGAATTTGAAAAGCCGAATGTATATCTGATGGGCGATACCTCATACAACGGTTGGGATGCGCAACTGGTAGAACAGGACTTATTTACCGTGCCCGGAACGGCTGATGGTGAATTTGTTTCTCCGGCATTCCTGAAAGATGGCGCAGTACGAATCTGCGTAAATCCGAAAGCTGTCTCTGCCGGCGACTGGTGGAAAACAGAGTTTATCATCTTCGACGGACAAATAGCTTATCGGGGCAACGGCGGTGACCAAGCTGCGGTACAAGGTAAAACCGGACAAAAGGTTTATCTGAACTTCGGCAACGGAACAGGCCGTATCGAATAATACTACAAGAAATCAAGGAAACAGGGAATGGCCGTCGCGAATACAATGAAATCGGGGCGGCTACTGTTTTTTAAGAAACTACACTTATTGTCTTTAATACATCATCATTATGAATAAACATCTCCACTTTTTATCTCTTTTGTGGTTGTCAATGCTCATGGCATTCATGACCGCTTGCAGCGATGACAAAAATATCACCGACCCTGCTCCGGAACCCGAACCGCCCGTCGAAGGGCAATGGACCGCACTTACCGCCTCTCCCGACACATGGGACGAGACCAAACGGGCAGACATCTCCTACCAATTACTGCTCTATTCCTTCGCCGACAGCGACGGAGACGGATATGGAGACCTGAATGGCGTCACCCAAAAGCTGGACTATCTCAACCAACTAGGCGTGAAAGCCCTCTGGCTCTCTCCCATCCACCCCTGTATGTCTTATCACGGATATGACGTCACAGACTACACCAAAGTCAATCCGCAGCTCGGCACAGAAAGCGACTTCGACCGTCTGGTTACAGAAGCCCACAACCGAGGCATCAAGATTTATCTGGACTACGTAATGAACCACACCGGCACTGCCCACCCGTGGTTCACCGAAGCTAGTTCATCATCCGAAAGCCCGTATCGCAATTATTATTCTTTCTCTGAAGACCCGAAAACAGATATCGCAGCAGGCAAAATCGCCATGATCACCCAAGAAGGAGCAGCCGGATACAATGCCGCAGAATGGTTTCAGGTTTCTGACGAGACCGCTGCCGTGAAAGGACTGCTGAAATTTACACTGGACTGGAGCAACGCACCTTCCCCCATCCTTGTCGTTTCCACAGGCACCAAAGCAGACGAGGATAATCCAGACACAGGTACCGACAACGCCAAATACTTATACTACGGAGAAGACATCTGTAAAAAGTTTTATGACAAAGGAAACAACATCTATGAACTCACCGTCGACTTTGAGTCCACTTGGGGGCTTCTGATCCGTACTAGCAATGCTTCTTTCTGGCCATCCGGAACAAAATACGGCGCCTCTTCCTCGTCCGAGAAACTCGCGCTGAACAAGGATTTCAAACTGACCAACGCCGGCAACCCTGCCAACATCATGTTCGACAGCCAGCAGATCACCTATTTCCATTCTCATTTCTGCACCGACTGGTTTGCCGACCTTAACTACGGCCCTGTAGACCAGGCAGGCGAATCACCGGCATATCAGGCAATAGCAGACGCCGCCAAAGGATGGATCGCCCGTGGTGTGGACGGCCTCCGCCTCGACGCCGTGAAGCACATCTACCACAGTGAGACCAGCGAAGAAAATCCTCGTTTCCTGAAAATGTTCTATGAAGATATGAACGCCTATTACAAACAAAAAGGACATACGGACGACTTCTATATGATAGGCGAAGTGTTATCGGAATACGATAAAGTAGCTCCTTATTATAAAGGTCTGCCCGCCCTTTTTGAATTTTCCTTCTGGTATCGTCTGGAATGGGGAATCAATAATAGTACCGGATGTTATTTTGCCAAAGACATCCTTTCTTACCAACAGAAATACGCCAACTATCGAAGCGATTACATCGAAGCAACGAAACTGAGTAACCATGACGAAGACCGTACATCGTCCAAGTTGGGTAAATCCGCCGACAAATGCAAACTGGCCGCCGCCGTCTTACTCACTTCCGCCGGACATCCTTACATCTATTACGGTGAAGAACTGGGACTTTACGGAACAAAGGATAACGGAGACGAATATGTGCGCAGCCCGATGCTATGGGGAGATAGCTACACTACCAACTACACAGACAAGACGGATGCCACCGTTTCGAAAAATGTGAAAACGGTAGCGGACCAACAAGCCGATACCCATTCACTTCTGAACATATATTTCTCCCTCACCCGATTGCGCAACACCTATCCGGCACTGGCAGAAGGAAATATGACCAAACATTCCGTCTACAACGAATCACAGGAGAAAGACTATAAGCCGATTGCCGCCTGGTATATGACCAAGGACAACGAGAAACTGCTTGTCATCCATAATTTCGGCGGAACGGCCATGCAACTTCCGCTGACAGACAAGATTGAGAAAGTATTGTTTGTGAATGGCGAAACTCAACAAAATACAGACAGCGACAGTTACACCTTGAAACTGGGAGGATACGCCTCTGTAGTATTCAAGTTGGGCAACTAAATACATCAAGACCACGTCTTCAGATTTATTCTATTCTTATGAAATGAATCTGAAGACGTGGTCTTGACTTTTTCCGGTTTCTATCTATCTTCAAGAAACCTTATATCAATCGGAATTTCCACTTTTTAATGGAATAAGAATCAAACTTGTGTTTCTCCTTCTATATACTCTTCCAAAAATAGATTCTCCCCATCGAATACCGCATAGGAGAAATAGTTAATCCAGTCTCCAAGAATCAGCACACGGGAAGTAGCACTCAACATTAAATCCAGTTCAATGTGACGATGGCCATAAATGAAGAAGTTGATATTAGGATGACTCTTCAGATATTCTTTTGTATAAAGTACCAGATGTTCCTTATTCTCCCCCATGTAATCCGGTTCTTTGCCGTCCACCCGCTTTTCGCGGCTATGTTTTGCCCACGTCAAGCCCAATTCCACACTCCAACGGGGATGGATGGCAGAAAACAGTGTCTGAAGTGTTGTACTGTGAAACATCCAGCGCAGCAACTTAAACTTCTTGTCCGGGTCACCCAGTCCGTCACCGTGAGCCAGATAAAACTCTTTTCCGTATATTTCGGTAGTCAATGCTTCACGATGAATAATCACTCCGCATTCTTTAGAAAGATAATCCCCACACCAGATATCATGGTTGCCGGTAAAGAAATGTACCTCCACTCCCATATCCGTGAGTTCGGAAAGCTTTCCTAAAAAGCGGGTGTATCCTTTGGGAACCACTAACCGGAATTCATACCAAAAATCGAACATATCTCCCAACAGGTAAACGGCAGAAGCTTTATGCTTGATACTGTCGAGGAAGTTCACCAAGCGCCGTTCCTGTGTACGTCCATGTTCTATGGCACGGGAACCAAG